>DAOKZR010000002.1:366910-633458 GCA_035325525.1 Hyphomicrobium sp.
ACCTGACGGATCTTGTCGGGCGAGCGCACGCGCAGGAAGACGCGGTCCAGAATGTATCGCGCATAGTTTTCCACGACGATCCTCGTCACTGGCGGCCTGACGCGCAGGAGGGCGGCCGCCCCTGGCCTCTTCATCCCCAGTGCAGTTTAGAGCGATTTTTGCATGTCGTGCAAATCGCGCCAGCAGCGCTTCTCGTTTGTTCTGTCGCGCGTCCTGTCGCAAAACCGGTTCCCGCTTTCGCGAGCGGTGCTCTGGCGACGATGCGTGCATGTGCAATTTGCGGATGCGAATTGTGGAACATGGCAGCGAGCCGGCGAGACCGCGTCAGGGCTTGCGCGCACGGGCGCGGTAATGTTCGAGCAGCCAGATGCGCACACCACTCGACAACCCGGACGTGCCGCGGTTGGCGTCGATCTCGGCGACAAGCCCCGCAAGTGTGACGCCGTCCTCGGCGGCGGCCTCCTTCAGCGCGTCCCAAAAGGGTTTTTCCAAGGAGATCGAGGTGCGATGTCCCTTGATGGCAAAGGATCGCTTCAGGGGCCTGCTCATGCGCCTGTGCCGCTGCCATGATCGGCGCCGCTCTCTGCCGGCGGTGCGCGAGCTATGAGCTGGGCCTCATCGAGCAATTTCTCGCGGCGTCTTCGCTCGTCGCCGTCCTGAACGCGCTCGGCCTTGGTGCGGCCATGCTTGGCGCGATTTTCCTCCGCGCGCCTTTTTTTCTCGATGCGTTCTTTTGCCTTGCGGACCTTGTTGAGGTTCACGATGTCGGCAGGCATGTGATCGGTTCCACTGAGCGAGTTTGAGTAGAGAGCCTGGAGGCTTGCGCCGGACGCCCGAAAAAGGCTTTCCGCCCATGCAACTTCAGCCCCGACGGCCTGTCAATGCCGAGCCCCGCGGCCTTTGAGTTCACGCGGGGTCGGGGCCGATCATCTTGGCTGGCACTACGATACGGTCGAAGTCCTCCGCCGGGATGCCGTCGGCGACGGCCTCCTCGCGCAGGGTCGTACCGTTCTTGTGTGCGGTCTTGGCGATCTTGGCGGCCCGGTCGTAGCCGTACTTCTCTTTCAAAGGCGTCACAAGCATGAGCGAGTTGGCAAGGCCCTTCGCGATGTTGTCGAGGCGCGGCTCGATGCCCACGACGCAGTTGTCGGTGAATGACACCGCGGCGTCCGCGAGCAGGCGAACCGATTGCAGGAAATTGTATGCCATCATCGGGTTGAACACGTTCAGTTCGAAGTGACCCTGGCTTCCGGCAAAGGCAAGACCGGCGTTGTTGCCGTGGATATGAGCGCAAACCTGGGTCATGGCTTCGCATTGGGTCGGGTTGACCTTGCCAGGCATGATGGAGGAACCCGGCTCGTTCTCCGGCAGAGCCAGTTCGCCCAGGCCCGCGCGTGGCCCGCTGCCCAGGAAACGGATGTCGTTGGCGATCTTGAAGCAGCTCATGGCGACCGTGTGAATCGCGCCATGGGTCATCACCATGGCGTCGTGCGCGGCAAGCGCCTCGAATTTGTTGGGCGCGGTGGTGAAGGGCAGCTTCGTAATCGCTGCGATGCGCTCTGCGACCTTGCCCGCGAAGCCTTCAGGCGAGGCGAGGCCAGTGCCGACGGCGGTGCCGCCCTGGGCGAGTTCCATGAGCGCGGGCAGCGTGACCTCGATGCGTTTGATGCCGTTTTCGATTTGCTTGGCGTAGCCTGAAAACTCCTGGCCCAATGTTAGCGGTGTGGCATCCTGGGTGTGCGTACGCCCGATCTTGATGATGTCCTTCCAGGCCAGGGCCTTGTCGTCCAGTGCGCGGTGCAGATGCTTCAAGGCGGGGAGCAGCCGGTTCACCACCTCCTCGGCGCACGCGATGTGCATGGCCGTCGGAAACGTGTCGTTGGACGACTGGCTCATGTTGACGTGATCGTTGGGATGGACGGGCTTTTTCGTGCCCTTCTCGCCGCCCAGCATCTCGATGGCGCGATTGGAGATGACCTCGTTGGCATTCATGTTGGACTGGGTGCCCGAGCCCGTCTGCCAGACGACGAGCGGGAAATGCGCGTCGAGCTTGCCATCGATGACTTCCTGTGCCGCCTGCACGATGATCTCGCCGATCCTGCGATCGAGCTTGCCGAGCGCCATGTTGGTTTCCGCGGCGGCGCGCTTGACGATGCCGAGCGCGCGGACGATCGCTTGGGGCTGCTTTTCCCAGCCGATCTTGAAGTTGCCGAGCGAGCGCTGGGCCTGGGCGCCCCAATAGCTTTGGGAGGGAACTTCGATAGGGCCGAAGGTGTCGGTCTCGGTGCGATGAGAGGTCATGGGCTGGCTCGCGGATGGACTGTTTGCAATGCGGCATGCCGCTTAGCACGACACCGGCCCAAGTACAAAACCAGCCCAGGCACAAAACGGGCCATTCGACTAAGGTTGCGCCCTGAAGGACGAGCGTTCTGCAACGTATGCGTACCGGCTTGGCTCGACCGCGAACACCCAGCGACTTGTAGGAAACGGGCAAATGCCTCCTGCCTCGTTACGCCGGCTGGGAGCCCAAGCCTCCATCAGAATATTGCCGCTTTTGGCCCGTTGTGTTGTTAAGCTTACGTAAATGAGTCGATCCGGTGTGTCGGGCGTGGAGCGTGCGGGCGTTCCATCTGCGTTGTTGCCGGATCTGCCGCGGGTGATACGGGAAGCCTCCATCCCAAGTGTGCGTGGCCCTTTCGCAGCATGGTCTGGCAAGGGCGGTGCTCAAACCCGGAGTGAACACGCGCCATGGATTCGAAAATCATCGTCATGATCGTTCAACTCGCCATGCCCAATGGCGATGCGGGCGTGCAGGTGAGGCCGATGGAAAACGCGCAGGCATGCCGAAGCGCGGCCGAGATCGAGGCAAGCGACCCGTTCGTCGCCAACGTCCAATGCACCGAGGTCGTCGATGGCGTGCTCATGCCGCACTACAATCCGCGTGCGTTGAAGCGCAAGCCCGGTGAGACCGGCAATTTCAGATCGACGGGCTGATGACGGTGCGGGAGGTTACTTCTTGCGGAAGGCGTCGAGGCTGACGACCTTTGCGCCGGCTTTGTCCTCACCGCCCTGGGGAGCCTCGGCCGCCGCTGCCGTATCGCCACTGACGCCGCCGCCAGCCGCCGCCGAGGCCGGCTCGGGCTGGGGCGGCAGGGGAGGCTCATCATGGGCCCCCGCCCGTGCCGCTTCCTGCGCGGTTTCCTTTTCCGCCCGCGTCTTCCTGGGGGAACGCGGCTTCTTGGCGAGCGTGGCTCGCGGGCTGTCGGGGCGGACATCGCTTACCGCATCGTAGGCAGCGTCCATGGTCATCGAGCGGCGCGCCGCGGTTTGCGGCCTATCGCCCATATCCTCGAACTGCAGACCGAAATGCACGGAAGGATCTATGAAAACCTTGATTGCCGACAACGGCACGACGAGGCGCTCGGGTACGCCGTCAAACGTCAGCTTGACCTCGAAGCGATCATCCGAAACGATCAGGTCCCAAAAGCGGTGCTGGAGCACGATCGTCATCTCGTGCGGATATTTCTCCTTCAGACGCTTCGAGAGGACGACGCCGGGCGCTTGGGTGAGGAAAGAGATATAAAAGTGATGCTCGCCGGGCAGGCCGGTCTTGGCAATCTGTTGAAGCGCGGCGCGGATAATACCGCGCAACGCGTCCTGCTGGAGCGCCTCGTAATCGATCATTGGCCCGCCTGCCATCGGTTCAGCCGCTCTCTCGCCTGTTTCGCCGCAACGCCCGCCCTTTTGTGACGCCCCGCCCTTTTGCGACGTGATGTCTGATCGGGGACGGGCCTTCCCGTATAACGAACGTCATACCGTGCAAAAGAGCATAGTTTGCCGCGCACGAGAAGTGGAGGGCTTCTGTTGCCCGGTGCCCTCCGGACCGCGCCTTACCCGGCTAGGGGTAAGGGCTTTGGTTTAGGCATTTCGCGCCGCATTACGCAGCGAGAGCAGCCTCAGCATAGTTGTCATTGGCAACTATTCTGAATGACCCGATAACGGTGGTATCATGCCGGGCAAAAGCTAAACCCTTTACACCCTCGTCGATCCTAGTTCGCCCCCATTCCGGTTGCGCTGTACGACCGCCCTGCTGGGAGCCGGCCGCAAAGCGCGGATAGCTGATAATGGTGGAGGCGCCGGGTACCGCCCCCGGGTCCGAATGGCTTATTACGGTCGCGTTTATCGCCATAGCCGGACGAATCCGACACTGCGAATATAGGGGCCCCAAACTGAAAAAAGAAGCCGTTGGATGCCGCGACATTCAATAAAGTGGCACGCAGAAGCGGTTCCGCGACCATTTGGGAGCGCCATAGCGTCACGCCGGCAAGGCGAGGGACCTTGGAGCAAGAGGAGCGAGCGTGGATCATAAAACAGTGAGCCAGCCGCCGGCGCGGGGACGCGGTTGGCGCGATTGGATACCGGCTGTTGCTGCCTTGCTACTGGCGTTGGCCATAATGCAGGTTGCCATGCTGGCTGGGTTGCAGGCCGCGGCGCTGTTCGACATCGCATCCGATTACCGTACCCCAGGGGCCCATCCTCCCGGACATTTCGAGACGCTCGCGGCCGAGAGGCTCGGGGCATATTTTGCCAGCTTTCAAATCTGCATCGTTGCGCTGACCTTGCTGGCGGCCCGATTGGTTCCGCCCCTGCGAAGCCGCGCCCTGCCGCTGGTGTGGCCGCGCGGCGGGCTTGCCGCGATCCTTCTGGGCGTGGGTGGGCTGCTCGCGGTGTCGGGGGTCATTGGAACGCTGATCTATCACCTGGATCGCTCCACCTTCGTGCACGATCTGCGCCCGTTCGCGCACATGGCGCGCTCGGACAGTTGGTGGATGCTGATGCTGGCCGCCAGCATCGGTGCGCCGCTGGCCGAAGAAATGCTGTTTCGAGGCCTTCTGTTTGGCGGCCTGCGCGCATCCCCTATCGGATTTTACGGCGCCGCAGGCGTCAGTGCGGCATTCTGGACAGCGTTGCACGCCAGTTATTCGATCTATGCGCTCGCGCTTCTTTTCGTCATTGGTTTCTACTTTGCATGGCTGCGCGAGCGTACGCAGAGCTTGTGGCCATCCATTGTGGGACATGCGGTGTATAATGGCGTTATCGTTCTGGCCCTGGCATTTACGCCCGAGACGGCTTTGCGGTAGACCGCCCGAAGGATTTCAACACCGCGTGCGGCGAAGAACGCCGTGGGCAGGGGAATCGGCTTAAGAACGGCCTCATGAAGCAATATCTCGACCTCCTTGCCCGCGTGCGCAATACGGGCACCCACAAGACCGACCGCACGGGCACCGGAACCCTGAGCGTTTTCGGCCATCAGATGCGCTTCGATCTTGCGGATGGCTTCCCGCTGCTCACCACGAAAAAGCTGCACGTCAAATCGATCATCCATGAGTTGATCTGGTTCCTGGCGGGCGACACCAACATCAAATATCTGAAAGACAACGGCGTGCGCATCTGGGACGAGTGGGCGGATTCAGACGGCAACCTCGGCCCCGTCTATGGCAAGCAGTGGCGGTCCTGGGCAGCGCCCGACGGGCGGGCCATCGACCAGATCGGCGAGGCCGTTCACACGCTCAAGACCAATCCCGACAGCCGCCGCATTATCGTCTCGGCGTGGAACCCTGCCGACATTCCTGAAATGGCCCTGGCGCCGTGCCATTGCCTGTTCCAGTTCTACGTGGCTGACGGCAGGCTCTCCTGCCAGCTCTATCAGCGTTCCGCCGACGTCTTTCTCGGTGTACCGTTCAACATTGCGAGCTATGCGCTCCTCACCATGATGACGGCGCATGTGACGGGCCTGAAGCCGGGCGAGTTCGTGCACACTTTCGGAGATGCGCACCTTTACCTCAATCATCTGCAGCAGGCGGATCTGCAATTGACGCGTTCGCCCCGGCCGCTACCCGTCATGCATATCAATCCGGATGCGACGTCGATTTTCGGCTTTCGCTATGAGGATTTCACGCTCGAGGGGTATTATCCCCATCCCCATATCGCTGCGCCCGTGGCTGTTTAGGGTACACGGCTTTTCCGTGGACTGTGCAATTTGGCAACTCGACCGCGAATCGCGCGCGACATAGGCTCCTCTCGGACCAAACTACTCAGACGTCCGGGCGGGGAAACTTATGAAAGAGACTATTGCGGCTGCGGGCATTGCGGCGGCGTTGGCAGCTTGTGCGTCCAGTTCTGAAACTGTTACGGGAAGCTACGTTTCACCCCTTCAATTTCAAAACTATAGCTGCCAGCAAATTGGCGAAGAAGCACAAAGAATTTCGGCACGTTGCGCAGCTTTCGGGAGTGCAGGACCAAAAGAGGTCGAACGACGCTGTCGCGACCACGGCGGCAGTCATAATTTTCTGGCCGGCGGCCTTTCTCGTCGGCGGCAATGATCAGACTACCGCCGAACTTGCGCGCATGAAGGGCGAGTTCGAGGCCGTCGAAAAAGTTTCAATTCAGAAGAACTGCGGGATACAGTTTCAAAAAGCCCCGCCGCCGGCTCCGGTCGCCGTTGCGCCAGAGTCTCACATGAAGATGTAAGCAGACAGATTGATGATCATCTCCCTCATCGTCGCCGTCGCGGAGAATGGCGTCATCGGCCGGGACGGCGGACTGCCGTGGCGCCTTTCCTCGGATCTCAAGACATTCCGCCGGCTCACCATGGGCAAGCCCATGATCATGGGACGGCGGACGTTCCAGTCCATCGGCAAACCGCTCGACGGACGTGACAATATCGTGGTGACGCGCGATCCGTATTTTGCCCATGAGGGTGTGTCGACGGCCGCAACCGTAGCCGACGCCCTGACCTTGGCCCGCGTCCTGGCCGGCACGCGCGGGGCCGGCGAGATCATGGTGATCGGCGGGGCCGAAGTCTACGCCTGCACGATGCCCCGGGCCGATCGCATCTATCTGACCCGCGTCCACGCGTCTCCTGAGGGGGATAAGCACTTCCCCACGCCGGACCCAGCCGAATGGCGCGAGGTTTCGCGGGAAGCCCTGCCGCAGGGCTCCAAAGATCAATACCCCTCGACCCTCATCGTCTTCGAACGGGTAGGAGCGGCCTCTTAACCGCGATTGGCCGGGGTGCTTGAACGGACCGGAAAAGCCACCATTTCTAAGCCTCTATGCCCGGAAAGCGGCGTCCGTGAACCAGCCGTTTGCCTGGGGGGACCCCACTGGCTTATAAGCGAGCCCGATGATTGAAGCGAAATCCCTGAAACGGGAATGGAAATGAGAGCCGCTTCGCGTGGAGCGGCTCGCCTGCGCGCCCCCAATTCGCGCGGGGCACGGCGAAACATTATTATTGATGCAGGATGAGGCGCAAGAATGCCCTGGAGTAATCAAGGCGGAGGCGGCCGCAAAGGCGGTGGCGGCAGCGGCGGTGGGCCGTGGGGACAAGGTCCCTGGGGCCAGGGCGGAGGCGGCGGCGGCCAGCCGCCGGACCTCGACGAGATCCTTCGGCGCGGCCAGGACAAGGTGAAGCAGGTCATCCGTGGCGGCGGTGGCCGGGGAGGCGGCGACGGCGGCGTGCCCAAGCCGTTCCTGTTCCTGATCGCCGCATTGGCCCTCATGGTCTTTGCATTCTACGGGTTCTTCTATCGCGTCAATCCCGACGAGCAGGGCATCGTGCTGCGTTTTGGCAAGTTCGACCGCTGGCAGGGACCGGGCCTTCACTTCCGCCTTCCCTATCCGATCGAGGAAGTGCGCACGCCGCAGGTCACGCAGCAGCGGACCATCGAAGTGGGAACAGGCCGCGCAGGCTCGCGCGCCAGCTCGGTGGACGGTCCCGACAGCGGCCTGATGCTGACGGGCGACGGCAACGTCGTGGATGTGCGCTTCGTCGTCTTCTGGCGCATCAACACCGAGACCGACAAGAAGACCGGGCAGACAGGCGTCGAGCAGTACCTGTTCAACATCGCCCAGCCCGAAACCACGGTACGTGAAGTGGCCGAAAGCGCCATGCGCGAGGTCGTCGGCCAGTCAAACCTCCAACCCCTGCTGACGAGCGGGCGCCAGAAAGCGCAGGAAGAGGTGCAGGGGCTGATGCAGCGCATGCTCAACGATTACGGCGCGGGCATCAAGATCGATCAGGTGCAATTGCGCGAGGTCGACCCGCCCGCCGAAGTCATCGCGGCGTTCCGCGATGTGGCAGCAGCCGGACAGGACAAGGAACGCCTGATCAAGGAAGCGCAGACCTACGCCGATCAGATCGTTCCGCAGGCCAAGGGTGAGGCCGATCGTATTCTGGCCAACGCGGAAGGCTTCAAGCAGCAGACCATCGCCGAGGCGACGGGTCAGGCCGCACGCTTCCTCAAGGTCTATGAAGAATATAAGAAGGCGCCCGAGGTTACCCGCCAGCGGCTGTTCCTGGAAATGCAGGAGCGCGTGCTGTCGGGCGCCGACAAAATCATCCTGGACAACAAGGGAGGCTCTGGCGTCGTGCCGTTCCTGCCGCTCGATCAGCTTCAGCACCAGAAGGCCCCGGCCGCAGGAGGGCAAAAATAATGCGCGCATTTTTCGCATTTCTCGCCATCCTCGTTGGCGTCGTCGCCATTGGCCTCTACGCGTCGGCCTTCATCGTCCATCAGAACGAGCAGGCGCTCGTGCTGCGCTTTGGCGAACCCAAGCAGGTGATCACCGCGCCTGGACTGAAGTGGAAGGTGCCGTTCGTCGATACGGTCGACATTTTCGACAAGCGCATCCTCGATCTCGACACGAGCGCGCAGGAACTCAACGCGGCCGACCAGCAGCGCATCATCGTCGACGCGTTTGCCCGCTACCGCATCACCGATCCGCTCAAGTTCTATCAGAACGTGCGTTACGAGGAGCGTGTGCGTCAGATCGTAGGTCCGCTGGTGGAGTCGGAGATCCGCCGCGTTCTGGGCGGCGCGACGCTGCCTGAGATTGTCAAGACCAAGCGCGAAAGTCTGATGAAGGAGATCGCGACGAAGGTGAACGCTGAAGGGAGCGATTATGGCCTGCAGGTGGTCGACGTTCGCATCAAGCGCGCCGATCTGCCCAAGGACAACCTGACCAAGGTGTTCGACCGCATGCGAGCCGACCGTGTCCGTGAAGCCACCGAGCTGCGCGCTCAGGGTGAGGCCGAGAAGAACCGCATCAGCGCGAACGCGGAACGCGAGGTAACCATCATCAAGGCCGAAGCCACGCGCAAGTCGGATCAGATCCGCGGCGACGGCGAGGCTGAGCGCAACCGGATTTTTGCGGAGGCGTTCGGCCAGGACCAGGATTTCTTCCGCTTCTATCGTTCCATGCAGGCGTACACGCAAGCCCTGAAGCCCGGTGACACGCGGATGCTTCTGTCGCCCGACAGCGAGTTCTTCCGCTACTTCGAAGACCCGCAGGGCAAAGGCGCTCAATCGCGTTCGCCGGTTGTGCCCCAGTAATGAACGACCTGCTTGCCGGCCTGGGGGTGGCCATCGTGCTGGAAGGGCTGCTTTGGGCGCTGTTGCCGGACGTGGGGCGGCGGATCGTGCGCGATCTGGCGAGTCTGCCTGAAAGGCAGCTCGCCTCGATCGCCTGGGCGATGGTCGTGCTTGGCATGTTTCTCGTCTGGCTGGCGCGCGGTTAGAAGCGGCGTGCGGCTGGAGCCCCCGCGCCGTCAGGTGTCTGCGAAGCCAACCGTGGCATATTTCGATGCGCCCGGACATGACACCGCTCGTGCGCCAGGCCCGGTGGCCCGAGGGACCCTCGCGCCGTTTTGGCATTGACGCTCACCGCGCGCGCGCCCTAAGCCAGACAGACAAAAGCCGCCTGTCCGGCGGCGCCGCCAGGAGCCAGATCGTATGCGACAAGCCGTTCGTGTTCTTGCCGTTCTAGCGCTTCTTGTAGTCGCCGCGCCGGCTATGGCGGAGGGACCGGCTTCGCTGGCGCCACTGGCAAAGAAGCTGTCGGATGCCGTCGTCAATATTTCGACCACGCAGACCGTGAAGGGGCCTCAGGGGGTGCCGCTGCCCAAGGTGCCCAAGGGCTCGCCGTTCGAGGAGTTCTTCGACGACTTCTTCAACAAGAAGGGGGGAGCGCCGCGTTTGGACCGTAAGGTTTCCTCGCTCGGCTCCGGCTTCGTCGTCGACGGCGCCGAGGGCCTCATCGTCACCAACAACCACGTCATCGACGGCGCCGACGAAATCATCGTCAACTTTCATGACGGCAGCAAGCTGAAGGTGGAGAAGGTCGTCGGCAGGGACACGAAGTCGGACATCGCGCTGCTCAAGGTCAAGCCGAAAAAGCCGCTCGCCGATGTGAAGTTCGGCTCCTCCACCGCGCTCGAAGTGGGCGATTGGGTGCTCGCCATCGGCAACCCGTTCGGTCTTGGCGGCTCGGTCTCCGTCGGCATCATCTCGGCCAAGAGCCGCGATATCAATTCAGGTCCCTATGACGACTACCTGCAGACCGACGCCGCCATCAACAAGGGCAATTCGGGCGGCCCCCTCTTCAACATGAACGGCGAGGTCGTCGGCGTGAATACGGCCATCATCTCGCCGACCGGCGGCTCGATCGGCATCGGCTTTGCCGTGCCTTCCGATACCGTGGTGGCCGTCGTGGACCAGTTGAAGCAGTATGGCGAGACACGGCGCGGTTGGCTCGGCGTGAAAATTCAAACCGTCACCGACGACATCGCGGAGACGCTCGGCGTGCCCGAGAGTCGCGGCGCGCTGGTTTCCGCCGTCACACCCGGCAGCCCCGCCGCCAAGGGCGGGCTGGAGACCGGCGACGTGATCATGAAGTTCGACGGCAAGGAAGTCACGACCATGCGCGGCCTGCCGAAGATCGTCGCGCAGACCCAGATCGGCAGGACTGTCGATGTCGAGGTTCTGCGCAAGGGTGCGACCAAGAGCCTGCAGATCACCGTCGGGCTTCTTGCGGATGAAAACGCGGCCGAGGCGAGGCCCGAGGATGCCGACGAGGGCAGCCCCCAAGGCGAGCCTCCGGCCGTGTCGGAGATCATCGGCCTGAAGCTCGTGCCGCTGACCGGCGAGGTGCGCCGGAAGTACGGTCTCGACGAAAAGGTTACGGGTGCAGTCATCGATGACCTTGACCCGGCCAGCCCCGCCGCCCAGAAGGGCCTGAAACCGGGCGATGTCATCGTGGAAGCCGGGCAGACCCCGGTAACGAATCCGGACGACGTCATAAAAAGCGTGGACAAAGTGAGAAAGAGCGGCCGCAAAGCGGTATTGTTGCGCGTGGAAGATGGCAAGGGGGATCTTCGCTTCGTTGCCGTGCCGCTCGATGCCAAGCAGGAGTAGCACGCGGCCGCGCGCTGCAAACCGTCAACCAACGCCGTCAACAGGCCGCTGAGCCCAGCAGGGTCAACGGTCTCTTCTGTGACAAGTATTCGGAGGCTTACCTCAGTGTCGGAACGCCACGGCATTCTCGAGACCATTTTCGACACGCTCGCGCCCGTCCACCCCGACGGCCACAAGTTCGTCGCCGTTGGCGCGCTCGCAGCCTTGCTGTTCTTCGTGCTGTGGCCGCCGCTTGGATGGATCCTGGCCGGCGTCACGGCATGGATCGTCTATTTCTTTCGGGATCCCGCACGCGTTACGCCGATGCGCGAGGGCCTAGTCATTTCCGCGGCCGACGGGCGGATCTCCTCCATCGACAAGGTGCGTCCGCCGCCGGAGCTTGGACTGGGGCCGCACGAGCGCGTTCGCATTTCGACCTTCCTGTCGATCTTCGACGTCCATATCCAGCGCGCACCGGTGTCGGGCCGTATCGTGCGCTCGGTTTACATTCCGGGCGCGTTCCTCAATGCCGCCCTCGACAAGGCAAGCGAAGAGAACGAACGCAGCGCCATCGTGATCGAAATGCCAGGCGGCGGGGAAATCGGCGTGGTCCAGATCGCGGGCCTCGTCGCAAGGCGTATTGTAACCTTCTCGCGCGAGGGAGATAGTTTGGCTGCGGGACAACGCTACGGCCTTATCCGCTTCGGTTCGCGCGTCGACGTGTTTCTTCCGCCCGGAGCCCATCCCCTGGTGAGCGTCGGGCAACGTGCTATTGCAGGTGAAACCGTGTTTGCTGACCTCAAGTCGGGCGAACCGGAACGGGAAGCCCGCATGGCCTGAATCCGGCGTCCTTGAGGGGACGACAGCGCGAGACGGATCTTGAACGCATTCGATTATCAGCATGGAGGCCGACATGGACCCAGATCTGCCGACCATCGAGCAGGAGACGAACCGGCGCCGTAGGCGTCCGATGTTCCGTCATGCCCACGTGCCCGTGCGCATGCTGGTGCCCAACTTCGTCACGCTATTGGGGTTGTGCGCGGGCCTTACCTCCATCCGAATGGGCATCGAGGGGCGGTACGATCTCGCATTGGCCGCCATCGTGTTTGCTGCCGCATTGGACGGCGTGGACGGGCGCATTGCGCGCGCGCTGAAAGCATCCTCGAGGTTTGGCGCCGAACTCGACAGCCTTGCCGACTTCGTCAATTTCGGCGTGGCTCCTGCGTTCCTGGTCTTCAACTGGGGACTTGGGGACCTCAAGAGCGCCGGCTGGATCTGCGTGATGATTTTCGCATTGGCTTCCGCGCTTCGGCTGGCGCGCTTCAACGCGGCGCTCGATGACGACAAGCCGAAATGGCAGTCCAACTATTTCGTCGGCATGCCGACGCCCGCGGCGGCCATCGCGGTGATGCTGCCCGTCTATCTGCATCATCTCGGACTGGATTGGCTGAAATCGCCCTGGATGCTGAAGATCGTGATGATCTACACCCTCTTCATCGCATTCATGATGGTCTCCACCATCCCGACATATTCAGGCAAGCTGATGGGCGAACGGGTGGGGCGCGAGTGGGTTTTGCCGATTTTCATCGTGGCGGCGGGCTATGTCGCCATGCTGTTTACATACCCTTACGAAACACTGGCGGTTTCGACGTTGGCCTATCTCGCGATGATTCCCATAAGCTGGAAGCGGTTCCAGGCCAAGGCGCAGGAACAGGGCGAAATCGATCAGCAGGCCGTGCCTGCGCCGGGCGCGGCCCGCACCCCACCCTCTCCAGGGCCGGAAGAGACGCCACCGACTCAAGGGTCGGCGCGGGTCTTCCCGCTTCGCCCGGGCGAGCCGCCGCGTTGAGAACGCAGTGTTACGAGTATCGCAAGAAAAGAAAGAACTGATCCCCGCATCATGAAGTTCGAACGCCTGGCCATTTCCGACGTCGTGCTGATCACCCCGCCTATCTACCGCGATGACCGGGGTTTCTTCTCGGAAGTCTGGAACGGGCGTGCGCTTGCTGGGGCGGGTCTCGATCTCGATTTCGTGCAAGACAATCACGCCTACTCGAAGCCGGCTGGGACGGTGCGCGGGCTACACTTTCAGTTGCCGCCGATGGCGCAGGATAAACTCGTGCGTTGCTCGCGGGGGGCGATTCTGGATGTCGCCGTGGACATCCGCCGGTCGTCGCCGACCTTCGGCAAATACGTAAGCGCGGTTCTGTCCGGTGAGAACTGGCGGCAATTGCTCGTGCCCAAGGGCTTTGCCCATGGATACATTACGCTCAAGCCCGACACGGAAGTGCTCTACAAGGTGACGCAGTACTATTCGCCCGCCCACGACAAGGGCGTTGCCTGGGACGATCCGGCGATCGGCATCGAGTGGGGAGCGCATGCTGGCCATGCGGTCCTGTCCAACAAGGACAAGACGCAGCCCAAGCTGGCACAAGCCGCCGAACTCTTCGACTGAGCCTCCAGGGTCATTTCCCGTTTCGTGCAAACGGCTCCAGTCGTTCGTCCTGTCGCGCTTTTGCCCGAAACCCTGCTCTCACTTTTCCGACAAACGCTCTGATGCAGGCTCATGCGGCGCGCGCGTCTTCGCTCTTATCGGCGCGCGTCCCGGCCGCTGCGGCCTCCTCGGCCGCATGGGGCGCGCTATCGTCGCCTTCGGCGTGATGGCGTTGTCCGATGTAGCTGTAGACGGCCGGGATGACGAAAAGCGTCAGAATGCTGCCAAGCGACATGCCGCCCACGATCACCCAGCCGATCTGCTGACGGCTTTCGGCCCCTGCACCGGTTGCGATGGCAAGCGGCAGCGCGCCGAGCACCATGGCAGCCGTTGTCATGAGGATGGGACGCAGGCGCAGGACCGCAGCATCGAGCACGGCCTGCCTGCGTTGGGTCCCGGCAAGCTGGCGCTGGTTGGCGAATTCGACGATGAGAATACCGTGCTTGGTGATCAGGCCTACCAAGGTCACCAAGCCGATCTGGGAGTAGACGTTGAGCGTGCCTGCAGTGAGCCACAGCGCTCCAAGCGCGCCCGTCATCGACAACGGGACGCTCAACAGGATGATGAGTGGGTCACGGAAACTTTCGAACTGTGCCGCCAGCACGAGATAAATGAACGCGATCGCGAGGGCGAAAACCATGGCGAGACTGTTTGAGGAATCGCGCCATTCGCGGCTGGCCCCGCTCAGCGTCGTCTGCACTGTGGCCGGAAGGGCTTCGCGCGCGGCTTTTTCCAGAACCCCGATGGCGTCGCCCACCGTGTAGCCGGGCGCCAGGTTGGCCTGGAGCGTCACCGAACGCAGCTGGTTGAAGCGTTTCAGCTCCTTGGGTGCGACGTTCTCTTTCACGCTGGCGATGTTGGAGAGCTGAATGGAATCCCCGCGCACGTTGCGCAGGAATATTGTGTCGAGGGCTTGCGGTGTGGAGCGGTCGTCGGGAGAGAGCTGAACATAGACATCATACTGCTCGCCGTTCTGCTCAAAGCGTGTGACCTTGCGTCCGCCCAGAAGCGTCTCCAGCGTCCGTCCCACAACCGCGACATCAAGACCGAGGTCCGCAACCTTCGCCCGGTCGATCTCCACGCGGAATTCCGGCGTGTTGAGTTTCAAGTCCGTGTCGATGCTTTCCAATCCCGGGTAGGTGCGGATCTTGTCGAGCAAGGTGTCGGAATATTTCTGAAGATCCCCATACGTGCCGGATGTCTGGATGACGAATTCGATGGGACGGCCCGAGCCGCGTTGCCCGAAGGGTCCGGGCGTCTGTGCATAGGCTTGAATGCCTGCGATGCGCCGCAGCTTGGGGTTTATGTCCTCGATGATCTGCTTTTGCAGCCGTGTGCGCTCGTCCCAATCGATGAGCGGCGCGACCACAAGTGCGCGCGACACCTCTGGCGTCCCGCTGATGGTGAGGCGCCCGCGAACTTCGGGCACGGTCGCCAGAATGTCGTCGATTTGGCGCGCGTAGCGCTCTGTGTAGGAGACGGTTGCGCCTTCGGGCGCGGTGCCGCGCACGCGGATCTGACCGCGATCCTCCTCCGGCGCAAGCTCGGATTTGAGCGTGGTGAACAGCACGCCGCTCATGCCGGCGACACCTAGAGCAACGAGAATCACGAGCGGGCGCATGTGCAAAAGCGCGCCCAGCAGCCAGCGGTAGCCGTTCTCCAGGCCGACGAACCCACGCTCCATGATGTGAAAGAGGCGTCCGGGCTGAGGGTTGTGACGCAGCATCTTCGCGCACATCATGGGCGTCAGCGTCAACGCAACGAATCCCGAAACGAGAACCGCGCCCGCCAGGGTGAGGGCGAACTCCAGGAACAGGCGGCCGGTTTTTCCGGGAGTAAAGGCGATGGGGGCATAGACGGCCGCCAGCGTCAGCGTCATGGCGACGACGGCGAAGCCGATTTCGCGGATGCCCTTTGCCGCTGCCGCTGCCGGTTTCATTCCGTCTTCGATGTGACGATAAATGTTTTCGAGCGCCACGATGGCGTCATCCACCACGAGGCCGATGGCCAGAACCATGGCCAGCAGCGTCAGCGTGTTCACGCTGAAGCCGAGCGCCAGCATGATCGTGAACGTGGCGATCAGCGACACCGGTATGGTGACGATGGGAATGAAGGCCGCGCGCAATGAGCGCAGAAAGAAAAAGATGACCAGAACGACGAAGCCCACTGCTTCCGCGATTGTGTGGTAGACGGCCTTGATCGAGCGGTCGATGAAGACGGAATCGTCGTTGCCGACTTCCGCCTTCAACCCTTGCGGCATGCTGGCGTTGATCTGCGGCAGCACGCCGTTGACGGCCTTGGATACGTCGAGCGGATTGGCGGTAGACTGCTTGATGATGCCCACCGCTATCGCAGGGGTACCGCCGTAAGTGGAGGTGCGCCGTTCGTCCTCCGCGCCTAGCTGAACGCGGGCCACCTCGCCGAGCTTGACCTGATAGCCGTTCGAGATCTTGATCACGATCTCGCGGAACTGCTCGGGCGTCGAAAGGCCGGTGCGCGACAGGACGGGGAACTCGCGTTCCGAGCTCTCGATGCGTCCGGCGGGGATCTCCGCGTTCTGCATGCGCAAGGCGTTCTCGACGTCCTGAACGGTGAGATTGAAGGCGGCGAGCCGCACGCGGTCTATCCAGACGCGCATGGCGTAGCGGCGCTCGCCATAAATCTGCACATCCGCCACGCCGGTCAGCGTTTTCAGGCGATCCGTCACATAGCGGTCGATGTAGTCTGTAATCTCCAGGCTCGATAGCGTTGGACTCGTGAATACCAGAAACATGATCGCCTGGGCGTCGGCCTCGATCTTGGCGATGACGGGCTCGGTGATCTCGCGTGGCAGGCGTCCGCGCACGCGCGACACGCGATCTCGGACATCGCTGGCGGCGACATCCGGGTTGACTTGCGGACGGAAGCGCACCGTGATGCGGCTCGATTCCGAGCGGCTTGTGGATTCGAGCACGTCGATACCCTCGATCCCGGCGATCGACCCTTCGAGGATCTGCGTAATCTGTGTTTCGACGATGCTTGCCGAAGCGCCAGGGTATTCGGTCTGCACCGAGATGATCGGCTCGTCGACATTGGGGAATTCGCGCACCGTAAGGCGCGAGAACGACACCGTTCCTAGAAGAACGAGAATGAGACTGAGAACGGTGGCGAAGACCGGCCGCCGGATGCAGAATTCCAGCACGCCCATCAGCCGCTCCGATTGACCGGGGCGCCGGGGGCGAGCTCGTTGGTCTGCGGCATCGTGCCGTCGGAGCGGTTGCGGGATTGCTCGGTGAGGGACGGCGCGATCTCGACAGTCTCGCCGTTGCGCAACTTCTGATGCCCCGCCGTCACCACGGCGGCGCCCGCGGCAAGGCCATCGAGCACTTCAACTTGCGAATTGGCGCGGCGCCCCAGCTGAACCTTCGTCTCCAGCGCCTTGTTGTCGCTCACCTTGAAGACATAGGTCTCTTCACCGCGCGGAATGATCGCTGATTCGGGGATCAGCACCACATCGCGTTGTGCAGCGCCGACCACCTTGATGCGCGCGAACAAGCCTGGTCGCAAGACCTGATCGGTATTTTCCAAACGCGCGCGAATCTGAAGCGCGCGTCCGTTCACATCGACCAGGGGGTCTATGGCATAGATTTCACCCGCGAACGTGCGCTCCGGCATGGCATCAACGGTGATCTCGATCTTCTGCCCCGTCGAGATGTCGCGCAGGTGCGTCTCGGGAACTTTGAAATCGACCTTCAGAGTGTCGATCTTTTCCAGATTGGCGATCGCGGCGCCGACGTTCACGAATGCGCCGGCCGACACTCCGCGCAAACCTGCGATACCGTCGAAGGGCGCGCGCAGATCGAGCTTGGAAAGCCGCGTCTTGGCGAGTTCGAGGGCGGCTTTGGCGGTTTCAAAGTTGGTCTCGGCCTCGTCGCGCGATTTGCCCGTCACGATGCCCGTTTTGGAGAGCGTCTGGGTTCGCTTGTTATTGGCGGCCGCGAGCGCAAGGCGCGCTTCTGCATCCGCGACCTCGGCTTTGGCGAGCGCGCCGTCGAGCCTGACGAGAACCTGCCCCTTTTCGACGGCATGGCCCTCCTGGAACGCGATTTCCGTGATACGGCCGGCGATCTCGTTGGCGATCACCACGGATTCGTCCGACTGTAATGAGCCGATGGCGTGAATGTCGGCCGTCGACTTGGCCGCGCGCGCACCGGCGACCTCCACGGTTACCGTACGACTGGGGACGCGTTTGCCCTCGGCTTGCCCGGGCCGGGGCGTGCTATCGCTGGGTGACAAGCGATCTTTGATGGAATTGACTAAGTTGAGTGCGGCCAGATGCGCTTCCCCGCTGCTGGAAGCCAGCCACGCCGCACCGGCCACCAGGCCCCCGAGGAGCAGGCTTGCGGCCGTTCGAGCGATCCGGCTTCGTCTTGATCCCATGGGAAAATTCTCCATCGCACGCGCGCAAGGGCCAGGATCGGAACAAATAAGCTATTGATACGATTATGAACGCCCACCCGGGGTTAACGCCCGTGGAGTGACGATCCGTTGCTCGCAAGGGTGAATTATTGCACGCGAGCCGAGCCTGCGACAGGTCCCAAGCCGAGCGCAATGCGCGCGAAGGACTAACCATACCCCTAATCTCATGACGCCCAATCTCAGGCCGAAGCCGGATGGAAGAAAATCAGGTGGCGTCGACCGCGCGCGTGCGCCGTCACGGTTACCAAAAATTTTGCGCCGAAAGTTGGGCCAGAGTAAGTAGCTACGAAAAAGGGCGGCCCGCGGACCGCCCTTTCTCAAGTTCATGCAGGCGTGTGCAGCCTTATGCAGTTGGTTGCATCAGTTTGCGGCCATCTTCTTGGGCAGCTTGAACGTCCACATCATGCCGCCCTGGTTGAGATGCGCAATGGTCTTGGCGACCTCGCCACCCCACAGAGGAACCGCACCGCCCCAACCGGAGATCACGGACACGTACTGCTCGCCGTCCTGTTCCCAGGTGATGGGGTTACCGACGACGCCCGAGCCGGTGTTGAAGCTGTAGAGTTCCTTGCCGGTCGTCGCGTCGAGCGCCTTGAACTGCCCTTCGGGCGTTCCGTAGAATACCAGACCGCCGGCCGTGGTCAGAACGCCGCCCCACAGCGGAGCGCGGTTGTTGACCTGCCACACGATCTTGCCGGTCGTCGGGTCGACCGCCTTGAGCGACCCGATGTGATCCTCGAAGATCGGCTTGATGGTGAAGCCAGCGCCAAGGTAGGCCGCGCCCTTCTTGTAGGCGACGGGTTCGTTCCAAATGTCCATGCCCCACTCGTTGGAGGGAACGTAGAACAACTTGGTGTCGGGGCTGTAGGCCATCGGCATCTGATTCTTGCCGCCGAGGAAGCTCGGAATGGCGAACACCGGTTTGCCCTTCTTGCCATCCTTGGAATCCTTGGGATCGCCGGGGCGGTTGTCAGAGTTGTAGACCGGGCGGCCGTCCTTGCCGATCTCCTTGGCCCAGGTGATCTTCTCGACGAACGGCCAGGCGCCCTGGAAGGCGCCGTTCGTGCGGTCTAGGACGTAGAAGAAGCCGTTACGGTCAGCCGTCGCGGCGAGCTTCTTGCCGTCGATGTCGAAGGGGATGAGTTCGTTCACGCCGTCGAAGTCCCAGCCGTCGTTCGGCGTCGTCTGGAAGCCCCACTTGATATCGCCCGTCTCCGGATCGATGGCCAGGCGCGAGCAGCTCCACTTGTTGTCGCCCGGACGCATGTGGCTGTTCCAGGGAGCCGGGTTGCCGGTGCCGATGAAGACGAGGTGAGTGTCGGCGTCATACGTGCCGCCGAGCCAAGTCGCTCCGCCGCCCGTCTTCCACAGGTCGCCCGGCCAGGACTCGTTCTTCGTGCCCGTCATCGTGGAGGGCTTGCCGTTGAGCGTGCCGACGTGGCCCTCGATGACCGGGCGCGACCACACGAGGTCGCCCGTCTCGGGGTTGCGCGCTTCGATGCGGCCGACGATGCCGAACTCACCACCTGACACGCCGGTGACGACCAGCGGCCCGTGCGCCTTCGAAGGGACGATCAGCGGAGCGGCGGTGTAGGAATAACCGGCCTTGAAGTCGTCGATGGTCTTGCTCCAGACCACCTTGCCGGTCTTGGCGTCGAGCGCGACCATCTTGGCGTCGAGCGTGCCAAAGATGAATTTGCCGCCGATCAGTGCGCCGCCGCGATTGATGACGTCGCAGCAGGGCAGAATGCCCTCAGGCAGGCGGTGATCGTACTGCCAGATCTCATGGCCGGTCTTGGTGTCGACAGCCCATGCGCGCGAGTAAGAGCCCGTGAAATACATCACGCCGTCCTTGACGAGCGGCTGGGTCTCCTGACCCTTCATCTTCTCGCCGCCGAGCGATATGGTCCATGCCGGAACGAGGTTCTCGACGTTGTCCTTGTTGATCGTGTTGAGAGGGCTGTAGCGCTGGCCCTGGGTGCCAAGGCCGTTGGTTACGACGTCATTCGTCGTTTTTGCGTCGTTGAGGATGTCATCGATGCTGACGTCTGCGATGGCTGGCACAGCCAAGCCAAGCGAAAGCGCAAAGGCGCTCGCAGTGGCGTACCACTTGAAAGCTTTCATTGGGGCGTCTCCTCGTTTTTTGCCGGCGCTCCCGATTGGAGAGTTGGATCTCTCCTCATGTGGAAGTCGCACTGCGCGAGAAGCTATCGCAGAGCCAATTCAGCTCTTATTGCCAAATAGTACAAAGAGCCTACATCATGTATTCAATCTTATTGGGACTATTTTCCAATGAGCATTATTCTTTTCTTCCGCCCACCTCGGGCAGGCGCTCGGCTTCCAGCTTTGGATAAAGGTGCATGACGGACCGCTCGAATTCGTAGCGCGCCAGAGCGATTTTTTCCAATCCGGCCGGCAGGGGCTGGTGCGCGGCCTCCAGTATGTCGAGGCCGCGTTCATAGCTGCGCTGGATGATGCCGGAAATGGCGGCCAGCCAATCGTGCGTCTGGTTCAGGGCGCGCTTATCCGCCTCTGCCGGACCGTGACCTGGAACGAGGGTCTTGAAGTCCAGGTCGGCGAGTGCCGCAAGGCTCTGTTGCCACGTGGCCAGGTTGGCGTGCGGCGTCGTGGGTGCGCGATCAAGAAATGCAAGATCTCCCGCAATGAGCGTTCCTGACGTCTCGTCGACGATGGCGAGGTCGGAGGACGTATGCCCCGCAAGGGCGAACAGATGCAGCCGCCGCCCGCCGATCTCCTCCACGCCGTTCGTTACGGCCTTCCCCGGCAGGACGATGTCGGTACCTCGCATCCAATCGCGCGCGATGTAGTACATGGCGTCCGAGAACGACGCGCCCGCGTCGCGCAAGCCGTCGATCACCCCTTGAGGCGCGGCGATGCTGCCGGCTGCGAACGCCTGGTTGCCGAACGCATGATCGGGATGGAAGTGCGTGATATAGACGCGCGCGATATCCTTACCCGTCAGGGAACGGGCAAGCGCTGCCAGCTCTTCGCCGAAACGCCTGGATGGTCCCGTGTCGACGATGATCGCGCCATCCGAGCTGTCGAGGATGGTGATGTTGGCGATCGCTCCTCCGTTTTCGAAGGTGATGGGCTGGGGAGCGCCGGTCAGCATCCACATGCCTTGCGTGATCGCAATGGGCTTCAATTCGTACGTCAGGGGCGCCGACTGTGCTGAAAACATGGGCAAAAACGGCACTCCAGCAGCCGCAGCCGCCGCGCCCAGGAACCGTCTGCGATCAATGTCGGTCATGCTCGTGGACCCTTGGCGATCGAACCGCGGGCGAAACCGCCGGCCAGCGCACTGTGCTGCGGTAGCGGAAGTGCGCTGCCGTCGAAGGGCACGGGGATCGTCGAGCGGTAGATGTTGCCGTTGTTGTCCCGTCCGTCGATCGTCAGCGAGCCGTCCGAAGGCGGGATCTTGACGTCGAGCGTCACTGTGGGGTCCTCCGAGACCGGTTCGAACATCTCGAGCGTCGCAAGCGGCGCTCCATCCTTATCCTTCACATCCATGCGTTCAATGAAGAAAGCGGGCGTGTTGTCCTTAGCCAGTCCCGTATCCATGGGATGCCTGACTCGCAGGCGCATGCGTGCGCTGCCGTCTGCGCGGCGCCACGCGCGCCCCTGCGCGTTGCCGACGGTCTGAGCCCAGTCCGCATCCTCGCGCGCCAGCGCCGGCGAAGAGCAGCCGCCTCCGGCGGCTTCGAGCAATACCGCGCCTACGTGCCACACGCCATCTGAGGTCAGCGCGGCGGCGCGCACGGGCGTGGCCTGCTCTACCTTCATGCGAAAGGAAATATAGGGCACCGCCTTGGCGTGCTCGGGGCTGTAGGTGAGGACGTGCTGGATCGGGTTGAGGTCGGCAATGATGACGATCTTGTCGACGTTTGGGAGGTCGCGGGCGTCGGCAATGACCGGAACCTGTGCCTGGTTCTCCACGACGCCGGGCACGAGGACCTTGACGCGCTCGTCGAACACGACTTGCGCGGTTCCGAAGTGTTTGGTGGCGATATCCTTCCAAACGGGTGAATTGAGCGGATCATCTGGAAGATCGCCTGCAATCGCGCCCATGGCAAAGAATACGGAGGCAGCGACTCCAATCGCATATCTGATCATATTGTCGCGCCTTATGTGCTTGGCCCGCTAAGCTGCTGAATTGACACCGAATACCCTCAAATTCACCCTTCCGGAGGCGCCAGATAAGTCACCCCGTATTTGGCGAATATTTCTTGCAACTTTCCGGATTTTCGCAATTGGGTCAAGGCATCGCCGACGGCCTCGGAAAGATCCTGGCTGTCGGAGCGGGACGCCAGCGCAATCGACCAGTTCTTGCGGATGATGTCGGGCATATCGGGTGTGATGAACGTTGCTTTCGCGCCTAATTCGGTTAGCGTGCCCTCGATTTCAGATCGTACGCCCAGCATTGCGGAAGTTTCACCGTCGATGAATTCCTTGGCCCCGACAGGTCCGCGGGTGAAGTGCGAGATGTTGTTGACCAGTGCGCCATCGGCGTAGCCCATCAGGAAATAATCCGACACGCTGGCCAGTTTCACGCCGACTTTTTCCTTGCGGAAGATTTCGAACGTCGCATCTGACGGGATCTTCTGGGCATTGATGGCGAGGGCAACCGTCTGGTGGAAGTAGGGGTTGGAGATGATCGCATCATCGAACTTTCGGGCGAAGTCACGATCGTAGGGCACGTTCATCAAGAGGTCGGCGGGCCTGCCGCCGCCGACGGTGCCGCGAATGATGTTGGCGCGCACGTCGCCATCGGCGCGTTCCGCCTGCATCCGCAGTTCCACCGTCGCCTTGACGCCAAGTTCCTGGGCAAGCGCCTGCGCCAGATCGACGTCGATGCCCTTGGCGGCGCCGTCCTCGGACGTCCACGAGAAGGGCCGGTTGTCCTCATAGGCAACGACAAACAATTCGTTGGTTTCTTTGACTTTGTCGAGCGGCCGCGCGTGGGCGGCTTGAAAGGCCCAAGCAGCCAGAGCCACTGCGATGCTGGCGCGTGCGAAAGACATGATCGACATGGCGGCTCCGTTATTCGTCGGTGTGCATGGACTCGATGTAGGAGCGGATGGCCCACATCGCCTCTTGTGTGAAAACGCCCTCGAAGGGCGGCATTACCGTCGAACCATCCGGCTTGTGTGCGCCATGGCGGATGCGCTCGATGAACCATTCATCGCCCGTCTGGCCTTTCTCGAGAAAGCGCAGATCCGGGGCCAAGCCGCCGGAGATCACCTGAAGTCCATGACAGCGGGCGCAATTTTGATTGTAGCCCGAGGCACCGATTTCGATGGCTTTCGGGTCGCCGCTGTAGGGGTTCTGGGTCAGCCATTCGCCCTCTTTGAGCGGTGTCAGTCCGGTGACGTCGATGGGCTGGGGCGTGACGTCGCCGTGGGCCAAGGCAAAATCGGCAGCGCCTGCCGTCGCCAAGAGCGAAGCGGCAAGCAAAGCCCTGAAGGGCGAGCGGGTGCGCATTTAGGGTGAAAATCCTCGAAAATGTTTCCTCGAACGGGCGCCTCTTTTGCGGGCGCGTCGTGGCCGAAAGTCTATGTAGAGGTGGGCGCGTGCGGGAATTGCCAAATAGTGTAATGCCGAGGGGATAAAGGCCTGCGTAGCCTGATCGGGTGACCTCCAAGCATTAACCAGTGGGAGACTTGAGCGTGCAAGGAGACTTGGCCGTGCAGGTGAAAAAAGCAGCGCATCGTGCGGACGGGCGCGCTGCGCGCCTTGCTAGACTCATTCGACGCGCTGGCATCTTTGCCGCCATTCTCGCCGCGGGTGCTTTTTGCGCAGAGGCCGACGAGAAGGACGCTTCGTTCGATCCCGTAACGGGTTACCGGATCGCGCATTACCGGGCCGCCGTGCCCGAGACGGTGACGGGCGGCACGCGCGTCGATCTCGACCGTGTCGACGTGTTGATCAAGGAAGGCGCCATCCTTCTGGATGTGATGCCGTCGGAGGGCGCCGGTCCCGATCCGGCAACGGGGGAATGGCGGCTGTCGCGGCCCCACAGTTCGATTCCGGGCTCAACCTGGCTGCCCGACGTCGGGCGCGGCCGCATCACACCGGCGTTCGAGAATTATCTGGAGCGCAACCTCGAAATGCTGACAAAGGGAGACAAGGCCCATGCCATCATCGTCTTTTGCCAGTCAGACTGCTGGATGGCGTGGAATGCCGTGCAACGCATCTCGTTGCTGGGCTACAGCACGCTCTATTGGTTTCCCGAAGGAACGGATGGATGGGTGGAATGGGGCGATCGCAAGCTGACGCCCGCCACTCCTGTGACATTTTCAGAAGGCCGCCCCGGGCGCGATTGAAGGGCTTTTTCGAAAGGCGAGAGACCGGTTTCCCGGCAAGGGGCGCGGCGAAACGAACGGCCGGCGGGTGGCGCGGTCAGTTGAGGTGGAACGTCACGCCCGCACGCACGACCGTATCGCTCGGGTCGATCTCCTGAAGCGCGGCGGCTGCTCCTCCCACGGACAGACCCTCCGAGCCGTAGTCGTAGCGTAGAGCTTCCAGCCTGAGGGACAGGTTCGGCATCACATACGTTTCCGCGCCGATGCCGTAGACGACGCCCGTCATAACCTCGCTATTGGAGGCCGAAAGGCCTCCGAGCGAGGTTTCGACAACGCTGACATCCTTCCACGCAAAACCCGCGGTGGCGTAAAGCAGCGCTGGCCCGACGTTCATGCCGATGCGGCCGCGCAAGGTCGCGGCCCAGTTGACGCCGACGCTGCCGATGGTGCCGCCCGTCGTGTAGCCAAACGAGCTACCATCATAGTCGAGGTCGCCCTCCACGCCGGCAATGAACTGCCCGAAAGCCAAGTTGATGCCCGCGTGCCCGCCGCCCCTGAAGGCCGAACTACTGGCTGATCCAATGTTGGAAAAATCGACGTCGGCCCAGTTCGCGCCACCATGAACGCCTGCGTAGACGCCCGACCAGATGGGGGCGAGGTAATCGGCGCGGGCTGGCGCAACGGGGGCTGGGATAGCGATGAGAGCCGCCGACGTAACGGCGCAAGCACTCGCAAGGCGTCTGGAGCGAGCGAAGACGGACATGGTACGCGATCCCAATTTTACACAGCTACAACCGGCCGCTACGTCGGGTCATCGCGCGGACGGATGGCAGCAACATGGTTGAAAAAGGATAACTTCGCGTTAACGCGGCGTTAGGATTCTGGCACGCCGTCGCGGTCATATGGCGCACAACGCCACAAGGCAAAGCGGCCGGGCAGATTCCCGGCCCGCCATAGAGGGGCTCTCGCGCCCATCGTGTTTATTTCGTCTCCTCGGGAGCGCGGTGGTAGATGTCGTCGGTTCGCAGAATGTCGTCCTCGCCAAGGTAGGATCCGATCTGCACCTCGATGATCTCGACGGGTACTTTGCCGGGATTTTCCAGCCGGTGCCATTGGGTGGCGAAAATGTAGACGCTCTCGTTTTCGCGCACGAGCTTCTCGATATCCCCGATCACGACCTTGGCGGTGCCCTGCACCACGATCCAATGCTCCGAGCGATGGTGGTGCATCTGCATGGACAGCTTGCCGCCCGGCTTCACATGCAGCAGCTTCACTTGGAAGCGCGGACCGATATTGAGCGTCTCGAAATATCCCCAGGGACGGTAGTTGCGCAGGTGCTGTTCCTGCTCCTTGCGGTTGGACTTCTTGAGCCGCTGGACGATCTTTGAGACATCTTGTGTGCGGTTTTTGTCGGCGACCAGCAGGGCGTCGGGCGTGTCTACGATGACGAGATCCTTGAGGCCGATGGTGGAAACGATCGATTTTTCGGCATGCACGTAGCAGCCGGCCGTATCTTCCAGCACTGCGTCGCCGTGGATGTAGTTGCCCTTCTCGTCGCGCGGTGCGATCTCCCACAACGAGGACCATGAACCCACGTCGTTCCAGCCCACGTCGAGCGGAAGCATCGCAGCTAAGGTCGTTTTCTCCATCACGGCATAGTCTATCGAGATGTTGGGCGAAGCCGCAAACGACGCCTTCTCCAGGCGCAGGAAGCCCAGATCGTCGGAAGCGCGGGCCAAAGCTCCGCGGGCGGCTTCGAGAATCTGGGGCTCAAGCCGCGCGATCTCCTCTAGGTACGTGCGAGCGTTGAGCACGAAGATGCCGCTGTTCCAATAATAATCGCCGCTCGCCAGATAGCGCTGCGCCGTTTCCTTGTCGGGCTTCTCGTAGAAGGCCTCGACCGTGTAAGCGCCGCCGTTGAATCCCTCCAGCGGCGCGCCTTGGCGAATGTAGCCGTATCCGGTGTGCGCCTCGCTGGGCTTGATGCCGAACAGTACGAGACGCCCCGTTGCGGCGACCTTGGCGGCGCGGCGGATGCCTTCCACGAAACGCGCTTCATCCTGCACGACATGATCGGAAGGCATGACCGCGAGGACGGCACCCGGGTTCTCGCGCAGCGCGGCCAGGGCGGCCACAGCGATGGCGGGAGCCGTGTTGCGCGCAACCGGTTCCAGGATGATGACGCGCGGCTCGATCCCCGCGCGCTCGACTTCCTCCTGCACCAGGAAGCGGTGATCGTTGTTGCACAACAAAATGGGCGGGGCAAAACCTGCATCGGCCTTCAGGCGCTGCAGCGTGGCGCCGAGAAAGCTGGCGTTCTGGCCATCGAAGAAGCGGATGAACTGCTTGGGGTACATGGCCCGCGACAGAGGCCACAAACGGGTGCCTGAACCGCCCGAAAGAATGACCGGAAAAATGGTGCTCATGCTGCCCCGACCTTTTTGAACCTGCCGTGTGAAGATGGATCGTTAGAGCCGCTTTCCGCGTTTCGTGCAAATCGCCCAAACGGCTCTACGCATTTGTTTCTTTGTCAGAAAACCGGTTTTCCAGTTTTCCGAACAGCACTCCAGTTTGGCGTGCGGGCCATTTCCGGGCAATTGCAAAGGTCGTGAACGGCCTTCTTGTCCCACAACTCAGTGGCAATGCCTGTGCCCGTGAGTCTCCCTGTCACCCTGTTTGGCCAAACGAGGCGCGCGGATCATCACCTCACGCGCGCTTCGCGCCGATTTGCCGATTTCGAGCAAGCCGTTACGCGATTGGGCTCACGTTTGGTTGCGCATCAGCCGGTCGCGCAACGAGCGCAGCGAATTACCCGTGTTTCCCGCCGGCATCGGCACGTCGGCGGGCTGCTGTGCCGATGTGGTCCTACGCTCGGCAATCGCGCCGGTACGGTTGGCGTAAGGGTTCGTGCCTTGATTGAGCTGGTTGATCCCGCCTTCCTTGCGACTCAGTCCGGACGCCCGCACAAAGCCCGGGGCGGCGCCCGGGCTGGCCGGCGCCGCGCGGATGAACCCGGCTTCGGCAAACGCCGGTGTTTCTTGCGGGCCGTATGCCTGTTGCTCGGCAACTTCCTCCGGGCCGCCCAGGCCGACGGCGTCGACCATCAGGGCCATCTGGGCGCTCAGATCTCCGCCGGTGCCCAAGCCGGATGCGCGCCAGCGGTCCACGACCTGCTCGAGGAAGCCTTCGTCGCCAAGCGACTTCTGCCACTTTTCCGAGAAGTGGGCCGTTGAGGAACGTGGCAGCGCGTTCTTGGGCAGTTCATCGAACTTGATGCGGACCGGAAGCGACATGCCATCTCCGAACGCGATGGCCTCGCGCTGGCCGAGCGAGGGCAGAAACTCCAAAAGTCCCGAGCCCGTGTCGGCAACGGCCGATTGTACGATGGCCTGATCTTTGTCATTCGACATGCGCAACGCGAAAACCGTGTTGCACTGGGACAGGATCGTCGGATCGATCTCGGCGGGACGCTGCGTGACGATGCACAGCGAGGCGCCATATTTGCGGCCTTCCTTCGCGATCTTCGCGATGGCGCGTTTGCAGGGCTCGAAGCCCAGCGTCGAATTGACGGGAACGTAGCGATGCGCCTCCTCGCACACCAGGGTAACCGGCACCTGGCCCTCGCTCCAGAGCGCGAAGTCGAACGTCATGCGGCACAGCACCGACACCACGACGTTGACGACCTCGGTCGGCAGGCCGGTCAGTTCCAGGATGGTGATCGGCTTGCTGTTGACCGGCACCCGGAAGATGCGTCCCAGCACCTGGGTCATGCCGTCGTAGACGGTCAGAGAGCCGAACATGAAGCCGTAGCGGCCGTCCTGCGAGATGGTATCGATGCAGGACTTCAGTTGACGGTAGGGCGTCAGGTCACGCTTGTTTTCAAGCTTGCCCATGCGCTCTTCGATCAAGGCCGTCAGATCGGAGATGCGGTAGGGGACGGGCGTGTCGACCGTGTAGCGGCCGGTGTCGAGAACGCCGCGGCGGATCTTGTTGCTGTCCTGGTTGCGGCCCGACGAGTAACGGCTTTTCGCAATCGGAATCAACTCCTGGAGAATTTCGATCTCGGCCTTGCGCTCGGTGTCTCCGATGAGAACCTCGACGATTTCCTCGAAGTTCAACAGCCAGAACGGCAGCTGCATGTTGCGCGGAGAGATCACCTCGGCCCAATCGCTGAACGCGGTCGCGTATTCGTTATGCGGGTCGAGCAGCACGATGTGGGCCGCCGGATTCTTTTCCAGAATGGAGCGCAGGATCAGCGCGGTGGTGCAGGACTTGCCGGTACCGGTCGTACCCAGGATGGCGAAGTGCTTGCCAAGCAGATCGTCGACGCTGACCATGGCGGGGATCGACGAATCCTGACGGATGCAGCCGACGCGGACGGAGCGTTCCGTGTTGCCGCAAAAGGCGATCTCGAGTTCATCCTTGGAGGCGACGCGAACGCGGTCGCCGAGCGCGGGATAGATGGTTACGCCGCGATTGAAGCTGGTCTTGCTGTTCTCGAGGTTCTTCCACAGTTCGCCGACGAGGCCCAGTTCGGCGATCCAGATTTCCGCATCGCCTTCGCGCTGGGCGGGAACGGGCACGCTCAGGGCCGAGACGATGGCGAACACGATCGTGTTGGCGGTGTCGATGGCGAGCAGGGTGCCCATCTCAGGCCGGTCGTTGAGCGAGCGCGGGCGCCCCATCTGACCGTCGAGCAGAACGATGGCCTTCGAGCCTGTGACCGAGACGATGCGTCCAATGGATGTGTCGCGCACTGGCCGCGATCCAGTCGCCGGGGATGGAGAAGACATCTGCATTGCCGCTGGTTCCTTGGACGACAGAGGTTGCCGGATCAGACAGGTTGGTGAGCCGGGAAGTGATTTTCACAGACCGCCGACACCATGTTCCGGGAAGGAAGAGTGATGGCGACTTCGGTGCCCTCGCCCTTCCGGGAACGGATCTCGATGGCGCCGCCGTGAAGTTCCACGAGCGCCTTGGCGATGGGCAGCCCCAGCCCGGTTCCCTCGCGCCAGCGGGAACGGCTGCCGTCGACTTGACCGAAGGGGGTGAGCGCCACCGATATTTCTTCCGGGGTCATGCCCACGCCAGTGTCGCGGATGAGGATAGCCACGCCGCCGTTGCTGATCCGTAGAGCCTCGATGGTGACGCTGCCGCCGCGCGGCGTGAACTTGATCGCGTTCGAGAACAGGTTGGTGAAGATCTGGCGTAGTTTGACCGCATCGCCGCGCACGGTCGGCAGGTCGACGGCAATGACCGGTATCAACGACACGCCTGCTTCGCTTGCCAACAGCCGGAACGAGGTGAGCGAACCCTGGATGATTTCGTCGACGTTGATTTCGCGGCTGTCGAGCGTGTAGCGGCCGCTCTGAATCTTGGAGATGTCGAGGATGTCGTTGATCACCGAAAGCAGATGACCGGCCGCGTCGTGAATGAGCGTCGAATATTCGACGATGTCATTGGCCGGCAACGCGCGTCTGTCGTGCTCCGACAGCAACTTGGAAAAGCCGATGATGGTGTTCAGCGGGGTCCTGAGCTCATGGCTCATATTGGCGATGAACTCGCTTTTGACCTTGCTGGCAAGTTCCGCCTCGATGCGCGCCGAGTGCTCGGCAATACGCGCCCGGTGGCGCAACACGGCGTCACCGAGAAGTGAGGAATACTCGCTCATCAGGGAGTTCGATTTGGCGTTCCCGAAGGCTCCGTTGAGCATGGATCGTCCGCGCTGGTTCTGGATTTTGGTTGAACCGAGCCTATCGGCGGCCGCCTAATGTGTAGTTAACCTGCGAATGAATTCGGGCTGGCGCATCGCCGGCTCGCGGCTGGCAAAGACACTTTTTGCAACAAAGGGACGAATTGCACAGAGTGTGACCCAATCGCCACATGCGCGCCATGCTCGTCCGGGTCAGCGTCTGGCGGGCCCTTGCCCCATGCGAGCGTTTAGCGGGTGATGAACTTGAAAGGCACCGAGACGACGAGCGGCTCGCCGGCGACTTCGGCCGGCATGGAGGGGAAGGGTGCGGCCCGGTCGACCGCTGCCAACGCTGCATCGTCCAGCGTCTTGGAGCCGGAACTCGACGTGATTTCGCGCCACATCAGCCGACCGTCGGTGCCGATCTTGAATTTGACAATGGCTGTTCCGGCAAGCCGCGAGCGTGGGTTGACCTTGGCTTCTTCGAGCACGTTGCGCAGCTTGCCCAGGTACTCCGCGCGGGCGGTGGCGTCGCCGGCCACCTTGGCCTCGCCTGAGCTTTGCTCCGTGAGAATTGCGATCTGGTGCGGCTGCTCGACCGGCTGAACCTGTTGGGGCGGCCGGACTTCTTCTTCCGGCGGCTTTTCCTTTTGCAGGTCCGGCGGAGGCGGTTCGTCCAGCTTCGCGACCTTCTCCTCCGGGATCTCTGGCGGTGGCGGCTCATCCGCCTGGACGATGTTGTCCTCCACCGGGCTGGCTTCAGACGTGATGGCGTCGGCCAACTCATCGACCGGCTTGACGGCTTGAACGGGCGGGGGCGGCGTGACGGCCTGCACGGGCGTGGCCTCGGCGGTCTCGATCGTCTCCATGGCGTCGCCAAGCTTTGCGAGACCTTCGATCGCAACGCCTTGCTCGACCGTGAGGAGATCCTGCCCTTCACCCTTCTCGAACGATACCACGGCCGGCTCGGGTTCGTGACGCGCCAAGGCGTAGCCCAAAGACGCATGGGCCAGGGCCGAAATCACGATAGCGGCGGCACGAATGACGTTCATGAACGGTTGTGCCTTCAGTTCTGTCCGGCAGGCGGGGTTTGTCCGGCCTGGCTTTGCAGGCGGTTGGACAAGAGCGAAACGCGCGAGAAGCCGGCCTGGCCAACCTCGCCCAGGACCTTCATCACCTCGCCGTAGGGCAGCTTGCTGTCGCCGCGCACGTAGACGATGCCGTCACCTTCGGCGGCCTTGATCGATGCTAATCGCGGAATGAGTTCTTCGCGCGCCACAAAGTCATTGCGTATCTGGAGCCGTCCGTCGGCGGTCATCGTGACCACCATGGGCTTGCGCGTCGGGGCGACCTTGGCTGCAGAGGTCTTGGGCAATTGAACCGGAACACCAGACACCATCAGCGGCGCGGCGACCATGAAGATGATGAGCAGAACCAGCATCACGTCCACCATCGGCGTGATGTTGATCTCAGCCATTGGCCGGTAGCCGCCGTCCTCGGCATCGGACGGCGCCGTCTGCGCTGACATACCCATCAAAGAGCCTTTCCTGCCCGCAGGGGTTCGACGGATGCCTTGAGGTGTCCTGATCCTGCATCGGCGGGCCGTGAAATCTGCCGGGCGATATCCGTGATCGCATCGCCCGCGCGCGCGGCGGCGCGGCCGAGTTTTACGGCATAGTGGTTATAGGCCATCACGGCCGGAATGGCGGCAGCCAAGCCGAGGGCCGTTGCAAAGAGCGCTTCGGCGATTCCGGGGGCGACTGTCGCAAGACTCGTATCTTGCGCGTGTGCGATGGCGGTGAATGAATTCATGATGCCCCAAACCGTGCCGAACAGGCCAACGAAGGGGGCTGCCGATCCGACGGTCGCCAGGAAGGGAAGGCCCGCCTCGATGCGCTGGAGGTGGGTCTTGAGCGCGCCGCGCATGGCACGTTCAAGCCTGGCGCGAACGTCGCTGCGGTCCTCGCCGCGCGACGCGCCCTCGACCGCCTCGCTTTCGGCCGCCGTCAGGAGCACCTGTGTCAGCCCTCGCGTGTGGGCGATGCTCGTGGGAGTGCCCGCAAACCGCTCCATCGCGCGCAAATCGCGGCGCAGAATGAACATTCTGATCGTTTTTTCCAGGATGATCGCCCAGCAGATCAGGGATGCGAGCCCGAGGACGATCATGACCCCCTTCACGATGGGGTCGGCGCCCATGTACATGCCGTAGAGCGAAAAATCGTGAACCGCAGCCGCAACGTTCTGTTCCAAGGGGCGTTTCCTTATTTCGAAATCTGGACGTTGGTCAGCGACGAGGTGGTCACGTTCTGCAGGCAGTCGGCCTGCGCGCCGCTATCTGTTTTACATTCCATCACGTCGTTGATCAGGAATGATCCGATCTTGTCGCAATCCTGGCCGTCCAGTTCGAACAGCTTCACGGTGCGCTTCTTCGGCTTCAACGGAGCAAGGTCCAGTGCAAACCGGCGCCCAATGACGCCATCGCTCTGGAAGAGAACGACATCCAGCTTGAAGCTCTGGTAGTTCACATCCGAGGTATTGTTGACGACGATGAAGGCTCGGCAACCTTTATCATACGCTTCCAGCTTATTGAGTTCGAGCGCAATGGCGCCGTCGGCGGCGGGCGGTTCGGCGACGGCTGCACCACCGGCCAATGCGGCGGCGGTTGAGAGTGCTGTTGAGAGAACTGCGCAGGACAGGGCACGACGGATTACTGAGGCTGTTTTGGACACGCTGAAAACTCTCGTTCTGTTTGTTACGGGCAGGGATTCTGTTTGTTACGGGCAGGGATTCTGTTTGTTACGGGCAGGGATTGTCCGACGTGCGCATTCTTGCAGTCGACCGGGGGATTGCGATGTGTCCTGCGATACACCATCCCAGAATTCGAGGATTTAGTGTTTCTGAAGCGGCTCCGCCAGGACAAAATCGAGCAATTCCGCGTGATGTTATAGCGAGCCCCACCGGCCTCGGTCGATGGCTTTTTTGCAGTTCAAATCAAGTTGCTGCGCCGGCGGGCGCTTCGGCATGCTGCAGTGCGGTGCAGCGAGACTTTTTCCCGAAAGGCGATGGTTCAGTTTCCTTGAAGCGACCCTATGAGTTGTAATGGGGCAACAAGGGCACGCAATAAAGCCTTCGGGCGCGCCGTCGGGAAATGTTGGCAGCTTGACCGGGTCAATGCCGGCGGGCTGAGTTGATTTTCAGAAACGTGTTCGACTCGTAACCGTCGGCGATCCGGGGGGATCGCAGTCTGACGGGCCAAAATAGATCGGGGGTATGCAGATTATGGTGGGACGTACTGAGCGATGGCTGATCGCAGGCGCAACGATTGCATTGCTGGCGGCCGCGCCGGCGGTATTGGCGCAAAGCACGCAGGATGCCCCTGCCGCCACCGAGACCGCGCCGGCGCCTGCCGCTGAGACGCCTCCGGCTGGCGATGCGGCGCAGGGCGCCGCGACGTCCGAGGGTCAGCAGCTGCCAGAAGTCGAAATCATCCAGACGCAGCCCAAGGCCGAAACGCCCCCGCCCGAGGCCAAGCCGGCCACGGTCGCAAAGAAGAAGAAGCCAAAGCCGGCGCCAGTCGCCGCCACTCCACCGCCGCCGCCCGCTCCTGTCGCCGAGCAAGAGCCCGCGACCCAGCCGGTTGCTCTGCCCGCTTCGGCAGGCGGTCCCCCGGCAGGCGATACGCAGGTCAAGATGTCGCCCATGGCGGGCAGCGAGATCCCGCTCGATAAGGTTCCCAGTGCGGTCGGAACCGTTTCCGCCGCCCAGGTTGAACGCGAAGGGTCCGGTCTGGTTCAGAACGCGCTCCAGCAGCAGGTTCCTGGGATCATTCTTTCGGATACGGCAGGCGGCGGCCTGCGCACCGATATTTCCTATCGCGGCTTTGACGCCTCGCCCATCGGCGGGCGCTCACAGGCGCTCGCGGTCTATATGGACGGTATCCGTATCAACGAAGCCTTCGGAGATACGGTCCACCTAGACGCAATCCCGGCCATCGCGATCAGCGACATCGCGGTGGTCAGCTCGAACCCGGTGTTCGGCTTGAACGCCATCGGTGGCGCGATCGCCATCACCATGAAGGACGGTTTCGGCTTCCAGGGCGCCACCATCGATGTGATGGGCGGATCGTTCGGCCGCCGTCAGATCGCCACAGAAGCCGGCGCCCGCAGCGGAAACTTCTCAGCCTACGCGGCCGGTGAGTATCTTGCCGAGGACGGCTTCCGCGATTTCTCGGACGCGGATGTGAAGCGGATGTACACCGACCTCGGCTTCAAGAACGACACGGTCGAGTTGCACTTCAGCTTCAACGGCGCAAAGAGCGACGCGGGTGTCGTGGCGGCGTCACCCGTCGAGCTTCTCGACTTGGATTGGAGCCGCACGTTCACCAGCCCGCAGGAGACCGATTTCGAGGTGCTGATGCCGTCGCTGCGCGGCAGCGTACAGGTCACCGATACGCTGGCCTTCTCGGGCATGACCTATTACCGCAAGTTCAAGCAGAAGGTCGTCGACGGCAACCTGTCGGAAGTCGATGAGTGCGCCGATGGCGGGCCGAACGATGGACTGCTCTGCCTCACTGAAGATGGCGTTGAGGAGCCGGTCGAGGATCAGTTCGGCAATACGGTCAGCGCCAGCCTGTTCGATGGCCCGCTGGGCTCTATCGAGCGCATCAACCAGGATGCGGAGAGCTGGGGCGGCACATTGCAGGCCGTGGAGAAGTCCCGCGTGTTCGGCCGTCCCAACCAGTTCCTGGTCGGCGTCAGCTATGACCACGGCAAGGTGCACTATGATACGTCTTCGGAGCTGGGCACCATTGGAGACCGTTTCGTCGTCGATGGTTCCGGCATCATCGTCGTCGAACCGGACGATCTCGAGCCGCGTCATCTGACATCCGAGAATACCTACTACGGTCTCTATTTCACCAACACGCTGGACGTAACCGACGCGTTGGCGGTGACGGTCGGCGGCCGCTACAATCACGCGACCATCAAGATGGACGACCTGACGGGCAACTTCCCGGAGCTCGACAAGACCAACAAGTATGATCGCTTCAACCCGATGGCGGGGGCGACCTACAAGCTGGGTTACGGGTTGTCTCTGTATGGAAGCTACGCGGAGTCGAACCGCGCACCGACCGCGGCTGAGCTTGGATGCGCCGAGCCCGACAACCCCTGCTTCATCGAAAGCTTCCTGACGGACGATCCGCCCTTGAAGCAGGTGATCTCCAAGAGTTGGGAAGGCGGCATCCGCGGCGAGCACAAATCATGGGATGGCCAGCGGCTGGCATGGAGCTTGGGCTACTTCCACACGCTCAACACCGATGACATTCTGAACGTCGCAGCAACGACGACGGGACGCGGTTATTTCCTGAACGCGGGCGATACGCTGCGCCAAGGCATCGAGGCGTCTATCGGTTATCAGACGCAGCGGCTGTCGACCTACGCATCGTACGCCTATGTCGATGCCACGTTCGAGAATGACCTCATTCTGCCGGCGCCGAATACGCCAGGCGCGGAGGCGTGTCCGGACACCGACCCCGCCGACGAGGTCAACTGCAATTTCGTGACGGCAGGCGACAGCATGCCCGGCATCCCGAAGCATCGCTTCAAGGCGGGAATCCAGTACTGGATGACGCCGCAATGGAAGGTGGGCACCGATCTCGTCGCGGCCTCCAGCCAATTCTTCTTCGGGGACGAGGCCAACATCAATCGCAAGCTTGCTGGCTACACCCGGGTCGATCTGAACACGTCCTACGACGTCAGCGAGAACGTTCAGATCTATGGTTTGATCAAGAACGTCTTCGACCGCCGCTATGGTCTCTACGGAACGTTCTTCGATACTGAGGAGGCGACCGAGGCAGCCGAGCCGCAGGGGCTTACGTTCAGCGATCCGCGCAGCATCACGCCATCTCTGCCGTTCGCCATCTACGGCGGTGTGAAGATGAGGTTCTAAGGACGACCTGTGCGCAAGTGCAAGCAAACGTAAGGGTAAAACGAGAGCGGCGGGTGCGCAGCCCGCCGCTTCTTCGTTATCAGGCTTCCCCGAACGCCAAAGGTTGCTTCGAGCCGTTTTCGCGTTTCGCGCCAACGGATAACCGCGGTTCCCAGTTTTCGGAGGAAGCGCTCTAAAGCCCCGCCGGCAGGAAGCTTGCCGATATGACGTCGGTGCGTCCGCGGGGTTCGCTCCCCTCATGGACGCGGTCGATCTCGCTGATAGCCTGGGCAATCGCCGCAGAAACGCGCTCCAGGCCCGCGCAGTCCCGGCAGTCGCTCTCGATGTAAAGCAGCGTCTCGCGCACCGTCTCCAAGTCGATGTGTGGCCGCTGCGGGAGAAGGCTTGAGAACTTGAACACGGGACGCATTACCTCAAACTCGAACGAAACGATTAAGACTTTATCAATACTTTTTCTTATCTCAGAAACGGCCCGCCCGCGCAAGATGCGCCGTCGTCTCAAATTGAGACAAATCGTTGGTATTGTTGATCTTTATTCAGCAAGGTTCGTTTACCTCTCGGCGGCACACTCACACCCGGGGTTATTGCGTTTGTGGGTGGAGCGTAAGTCTGTGGCGCGTAAAGCGGGCATTCTCATCATCGTGGAGAACTTGACGGTTCCCCTCGACCGGCGCGTGTGGCAGGAGGCGCGCACGCTGCATGAAGCGGGCTACAGCGTTTCCATCGTCTGCCCCAAGGGGGGCAAGTACACCCAGCCTTACGAGATGCTGGAAGGCATCCACATCTTCCGCCATCCGTTGCCCATCGAGGCGGACGGGGCGCTCGGCTACGCGCTCGAATATTCCTGGGCGTTGGCCTGGGAATTCGCGCTGTCGGTCAAGGCGTACTGGAAAGTCGGGTTCGACGCCGTGCAAGCGTGCAATCCGCCCGATCTGCTGTTTCTTATTGGCGGCTTCTGGAAATACCTGTTCGGCAAGCGCTTCGTCTTCGATCACCACGACATCAATCCAGAGCTGTTCGAAGCCAAGTTCAACAGGCGGGGCAAGTTCCACAGGCTCCTGCTGTGGCTCGAACGGCTGACGTTCAAGACGGCTGACGTGTCGATCGCCACCAACGAGACGTTCAAGCAGATCGCGATCGAACGCGGCGGTATGGAGGCAGACCGCGTCTTCATCGTGCGATCGGTCCCCGATCTGACGCGCTTCAAGCGGCGGGAGCCCAACGTCGACCTCAAGAACGGCCGCAGGCATCTGGCCGGTTATGTCGGCATCATGGGTGCGCAGGACGGGGTCGACCTCCTGGTCGAGGCGATGGACGATCTGGTTCACAACCATGGCCGCCGGGACATCCAGTGCGCCATCGTCGGATCTGGCACGGAACTGCGCGCGCTGCAAGAGATGACCGAGGACAAGGGGCTGGCGGACTATATCACCTTTACCGGGTTCCTGTCGGGCGAGCCGCTGCTCAGAGCGTTCTCGACCTTCGACATCGGCGTCATTCCCGACCCCAAGAACAGCTACAACGACAAGATCTCGATGAACAAGGTGTTCGAGTACATGAGCCTCGGCATCCCGTTCGTTTCATTCGATCTCATCGAGGGCAGGAAAGCATCGGGCGATGCGGCGCTCTATGCGCGCAACAACGATCCCAAGGAGCTTGCCGCCCGGATGGCGCGTCTGTTCGACGACAAGGACCTTGCCGGCGCGTTGAGCGAGGAAGGCGCCATCCGCGCGCGCCAGTTGCTGAAGTGGGAGAACGAGCGTGCCCGGCTGTTGGCCGCTTACGATCTTGCGCTTTCCGACAAGCGCAAGACGGCGCAGCGGCCCGCGCCCCATCCGGCCGGATAGCGATTTTGTGCGTCTCCTGACAGCCGTGAACTTGCTGGACAGCCTGTGATCGGCAACGACGTGGAACCGGGCTGTCAGGTCTGCGGAAGCGGATCGCCCGGCGCGATGGCGCGACGTGCAAGGGCCCGCATCGCCGGCATCACGGCGCAACCTGCAGCCAGCATGGCAAGAGCCAGGCCGCTTGCGCAGATCATTGTCCACACCAGTGCGCCGCCTCCAATCGCGTCCACGGTCAATGATGCCGCCAAGGCGGCCGGGATAACGAACGAGGCTCGAGACAGGAGAATGGTGCATAGCCCGGGCTCAACCCGCCGCAATCGCAGCGCTACGTACAGCAGGGAGAGCGCCTCGCCGCCGCATCCGATGGCGGCGATTTCCTCCAAGGACGCGCCATGCGCGGCGCGGTGGAAGACGACCGGGAGCACGCTGGCCCGGATCAACCCGGCGATAAGGAAGGGTTTGGTCTCGCCAGCCGCCATCAGCGCCATGCCGGGCACTGCCTGCATCATACGCATCGCCCACATGGCGGCGAGCCAGCCGACCACGCCATCGAGTCCCCGGTAAGCCGGACCGAACGCAAGCGCGAGCAGTTTCCCGCCCGCTACGATGAACACGCCGACATAGACGGCCGCGAGGATGCTCGTCGCTTCCGCCATGGTGGCGAAGCTGCGCTGGAGCGGCTCCTTCTGGCGCCCGACGGCGGCGAACACGGGCAACATCAAAGCATGTCCCGCGCGCGCAGCGATCAGGCCCGGCACCATCGTAATCATGAAGGCGGCCGAATACTCAGCCAGCGCCTCCACGCCCGCAAGGCGTCCCACGATTGCGCGGTCGCCCTGATAGACCGCGATGAGCGGCAGGGCGCTGAGCAGGATCGGCCAGCCGAAACGGACGAGCTGCCGGGCGACGTCCTTCCGGTATGCGAGGCGGTACGCGGTTCCGGCAAGGGCGCGTGCAATGGCGATGCCCGAAAGGGCTTGAACGAGAGACAGCGCGACGACGGCTTCATAGCCCGGAAAGATCTCAAGCAGCGGAAGCGTAGCCGACAACGCGATGGCCTGAGGCAAGACCTCGACCATGAGCTGGGGGCGGTTGTCGAGCCTGCGCTGCGCGCGCCGGCAATCCATATGCGTAAGGCCCTTGATCAGCGGCACGAGCGCGATCGCTGCGAACGCGCCTTGGGCGTCCGGAACCGAGAAGAACGCCGCCGCGCAGGGCGCAAGCGCATAGAGAAGGATCGCCAGGGTCAGGCCGCGCGCCACCAGGATCGTATGCGTGGTCGCCAGAAAGTCGTCGCTGTGACCATCCTCGGCTTGCACGATCAGACGGTCATGTCCCAGGTCGGAGAGCATTTCCAGCATCTGCAACAAGAGCGTGATTGAGGCTGCGATTCCGAAGTCCCGGGGCGACAGGGCATGGCCGAGAAGGGCGTTGCGCGCGAATGACAGCGCCTGCGCCATGCCGAAGCCTGCAAACAGCAGAATGCCCTGAGCACCGATCCTGGCGGCGCTGGGCTGCGTGCCCGTCGATGACGGCGCAGAAGCCTGATGGTTGGATTGCGCCACGGGACGTGCGGGCATGGGGGTCATTGGGAGGTCATTGGGGGTTCATTGGGCATGCATGGCGCGGTCAGGGAGTGCTTTGGCCCGCGCGCGACCAGCCGCGGGCGGATGGCAGGCGCCGGACGATCCTGGAAACAGGTTTGCTGGCGATGCGGCTGATGAGATTGCCACCCGGCGCCCCGGACAGTCGCATCAGCGCGCAGGTGGTCTGCAACCAGCGCGCCGATAGCGCGCGCCCCCACTTGGCCTGGAAAGCCTGCTCCATGACGCCGAAGTCCACACCCTTCTTGCCTGCCGAAAGATGCTCCAGGTGAAAATCGATCACATAAGCCGAATAGCCCATCTGTCGGGCGTGCAGGCAGATGTCAGCGCCATAGAAATGGAAGCCGGACAGATCGTTGGAAAATCCGATTCGCGCGTCCCGCCGCACGACGAGGAAGTTCTCGTCGAGTGTCGTAACCTTTGCGGGCAACTCGCCGACCCGGACATCGCGGCCGTGAGGATCGGAGATGCGCAACGCCAGTTGGCCGGGAGCGACACCGCCCGCGTTGCCCGCGACCGCCCAGTCGGCATCGCTCTGCGAAAGTGAGGACAGGCGCGCATCGAGCGCGTCGCGGCCGTCGCTCAGCAGCCGCACGTCTTGGTGGCAGAGTATGACGATGGGCGCGCGCGCGGCGTTGAGCAGCGCGTTCAGCCCCCGGTAGGCGTCGATCTGCCGTGCGCCCGTGTTGTCGATGAAGAGGTATTCGCAATCGCCGTCCGCAAAGCCCCCCGGCCGAAACGAAGCGCGCATTGCGTCGTACTGCGCGCGATCGGATACGAGCGTGGCAATTGTATAGCGCGGCTCTGCGGCAGCATGCATCCATCCTTCCGGACGCATCACGCGGGCAACGTCCGTCACACTCATGGCCGGCCTCGCGGAGTCGATTGAGCCAGGGCGGCCGCCTTGCAGGCGCCTGCCGGGCAGGGTTCATAGCCGTTGCGCCATTCTGCACGCCGGGACCAGATCTCGCGCCAGGCGGCGGAGGATGTCTTCGCGGACGGTGATCCGCTCAAGAGGCTCACAAGCGACGTTGCGAGGGCGCGAGAGGCGGGCCAGGCTGCCAGCAGCGCGCGGCCAACGGGAGCCATGGCGCGGGACCAATGGCGATCGATGAGCGTTGCCTTGGCGGCGAGCAGGCGCACCATCTTGTCGGCGCGCGCGGTTTCCGATGCCCCGCCGTAGTGAATGATCGTTGCGGCGGGCGTGACCAGGGGACGCGCCGAGAAAGCCCGCGCACGCAAGCACAGATCGGCCTCTTCTGCGTACATGAAGAAGATGGGATCAAAGCCCCCAAGCCCTGCCCATAGCTCGCGTTCGATGAGGAAGAAACAACCCGACACGATATCTACCTCGCGAACGTGATGGCGCGGCCAACGACCGTAGGACTCGCCATTGAATGTTTCAAAGCGCGGCAGAATGCCTGTCAGGCCAATAGCGCGGCAGAAGAGGTTCCAGGGCGTCATGCGCCGCCAGCAGGAGGAAGGATTGAGTTTGCCGTCGGGGAATAATGTGCGCCCGCCCCAGATGCGGGCGTTGGGATGCGTGCGTGCAAAGGCGGCGAGCTTGTCGATCGCGCCGTCGAGAACGACGGTGTCGGGATTGAGCAGGAGAATGTAGCGCCCCCTGGCGCGGCGCGCCGCCAGCGTATTGGCCCGTGCGAAGCCGATGTTCTCGTCGAGCCTGATGAGTTCTGCGTTGATCGGATGACGGGCGATCATTTCCGCCGAGCCGTCGCTTGAGGCATTGTCGACGCAAATCACCTCGTAACGCACCGTGTTCGTCTCAAGCAGCACCGAGGTGAGCGCGGCGTCCGTCAGGGCGCGGGTGTTGTAGCTGACGAGGATGATCGAAACATCGACGTTGCTGGTGGGAACGACGCGGGACATGATGATGCAACTCGCAAGCGGACGAGAAACGGCTTCGGCGGTTCCATCACACTAATCGGGCGGTGCTAACCCATGCTTAACGATGGCCTCGAGCCCGGAAAATGCTAACGCAAGCTTAACGCCCATCGGCGCAGACTCGCGGCGGGATTTCGAATCGCGCCGGAGCGCGCGTAGATCAGGGCTGGAGCGGGACATGGCGGTTGGGGCGCGCAAGGAGGCCGGGGCAGGCAATGCAGGCGGGGAAGAGACCGGTTTCGACGGCATCATCTGCATAGGGGGTGAAGACTGGTGGTATCACAACCGCGGCCACTTCGATTTCCAAATCATGCGCCGGCTTGCGAAAACCTTTCCGGTTATCTTCGTCAACTCGATCGCCGTGCGTATGCCGTCCTTCAGGGAGAAGAGCCAGTTCGCCGCCCGTATCGGACGCAAGCTCAAGAGCCTGGCGCGTGGCCTTGTGCGTGTGGAGAGCGGCTTCTGGGTCTTTTCGCCCGTCTCCGCGCCGGGGCCAACGGGCGAAAAGCTGACCCGGTGGGCGCTGGGCCCCCAGATCAAGCTGGCCGCACATCGCGCCGGTATCCGCAAACCCCTGTTGTGGATCCACTGTCCGGCCGGGGCGTCGCTGATCGACGACATTCCGCATGCCGGGCTCGTGCTCCAGCGCACGGACCGCTTTGAAGCTTTTCCCGAGGCGGACCCCGAGATCGTAGAACGGCAGATCGCAAGGCTGAAACGCGAGGCCGATCTCGTGGTGTATTGCAATCCGGTGCTGATGGCCGAGGAGGAGGGGGAGGTTCGACGCCAGCTGTTGATCACCCATGGCGTCGATCTGGAGACGTTCGTTGCCGCCGGCTGCACACGAGCACCAGGGCCGGCCGACGTCGCCATCATGAAGCGGCCGCGTGCCGGCTTCATTGGCGGCATCGACGCACATACCTTCGACCCGCCGCTCTTCGTCAGCGTGGCGCGTCAGTTACCCGATGTCGAATTCGCATTGATCGGGGGCTGTTCGCTGCCGGAGGGCTGGTGCCCGCTGGCCAACGTCAAGCTGCTGGGCCGTAAGCCTTATGAACTGATCGCCAACTACATGTCCGCCATGGATGTCCTAATTATGCCCTGGAATGGCAGCGAATGGATCAAGGCCTGCAGTCCGATAAAGTTGAAGGAGTACCTCGCGGTCGGACGCCCGGTCGTGACCACGGATTTCCCCGCGTTGCAGAAGTATCGCGATCTGGTGCGCATTGCGCACGGACCGCGGGCTTTCGCCGATGCCATTCGCGCTGCGCTCGACGAGCCTTACGACGCAGACCGGTCGCGCGCAAGGATCGCCAGCGAAGGCTGGGATGCGAAGGCCGCCTACCTGGGCGAGGCGCTGGTGGATCTGGTGGCCGAGCTGCACGGCGCCGGCGGCGCGCGCCATCGCCCCGCGGCCTAGCGGCATCACGCATAGACGGGGTGCGGCAGCGCCGGATGAAGGGGATAGGCGGGATTGGGCCCCGCGGGAATTGCCGGATGACGTGGACCGGGGTCCGGCGACGAGGCGGCTTGCGGCGATGTCGCCGCAGGTTTCTTGGCCTTGGCGCGGACCTTTAGCGGATCTGCGATCCAACCGGCCGTGCCCACGAAGAAGAAAAAGAACGTGAACGGTACGTTCCACAAGTGCACGGTGGTTGCCACCATCGACAACGCCATCAACGACATCGTCCAGCCGCGCGCCAGATTGCGCGTCGTAGCATTCTTGTTCTTGAGCCCGCGCTTATTGACGGCGCGTATCAGCATGAACAGCGCGGTGACGAGAAGGAGCAGCGCAGGGACGCCTGTGCGGATCATGATGACGAGCCAGAACGCGTCGATGGTGGAGGAGAACATCCAGGCCGGGCGCTCCCATTCGGCAAGCCCGAGGCCCGTAATGGGATACATCCGAACGTTGTTAATGCCGTTCTCCCAGATCTGGAGACGGTAGAATCCGGTCCACGGATCGAGCGTCATGCTGGTCGCGATAATGGCAATGGGGCCGCGGGTGGATACGAGCGACGCGCCGATGTAAAGGCCAAGAATAACGAGGAACGTGATCATGGCGCGCGCTTTGAATCCGCGTGTGAGGCGATCCCACACCAGCATTGCGCCTTGCAGGCCCAGACACAGCAGCGGCGCCGATGACAGGCCGAGCAGCGTCGCCGAGGTGAGCAGGCCGGCCTTCTTGAAGCGGGCCGCCGTCTTGCGTTCCGCGTACCAGAACATGGCCGCCATGGTGGCGCAGAAGGTGCCGTAATGGATCGGGTGATCGAACACGCCGTAGGCGCGTGTGAGGCCCAGACGCTGCTCGATGCCGATGGGGTGATGATAGCCTGTCAGCTGACGCAACAAGTCATGTGTGTAGATCTGGCCCAGGAGCGTCTCGGGCAATGCGATTATCGCGGCAGCGAAAATGGCTCATCCGAGGGCCTTAAGCGTTGCCCGCAACTCCATCTCATTGCGGATCCAGGTGCGCGCCACGAGATATCCGCCGAGGCTTTCGAGGGCTTGTGACCCACCGTACACGAGCCCTGGCTGACCGCCTTCGTGGTGCATGTAGATGGCCACGGTCCAGACGTTGAAAAGAATAAAGAAGATGTCGAAGCCGCGGAGCTTCAATCCGCGCTGTGACAGCAACCGCACGATTGCGATCGGAAATAGAATGAAGAGCGCAACGCGGTGCGGCGGAAAGCGCAGTCCGGCGATGTAGAGCGACAGCTCCGTTGGGCACAGGAACGACGCGATCAGTAGAAAGACCGGCCAGGGTGCTCTTTTGATCTTCGCCTTCATCACGGTGAACTCAAACCTTTCCGCAACACCCGGCTAGTCCGCGTTGGTCCCCGCGATCACCGCGGCGATGGTGCGAGTCAGGATTTTGAGGTCGAGCCCCACCGACCAGTTCTTGATGTAGGCCAAATCGGCTTCCACGCGCGCTTCGATCGAGCCGGGCTTGGCGGTGGAGCCTCTGAGCCCCGTTACCTGCGCAAGTCCCGTGAGGCCGGGCTTCATCTGATGGCGATCGGGATAGATTTCGAGCAGGCGCGTGAACTCTTCGTCATGCACGAGCGCGTGCGGACGCGGCCCAACGAGGGACATTTCACCTTTCAGCACGTTCAACAGCTGAGGAAGCTCATCCAGGCTGGTGCGGCGCAGGAGGCGGCCGGCGTGGGTGACGCGGGGATCGCGTGGCACGGCCTGACGAACCGCCGCGCCATCCTCGGTCACGCGCATGGTGCGGAACTTCAACATGCGAAATTCACGCAGGAAACGGCCGCGGCGGCGCTGGCTGAAAACGATCGGACCTGGGCTTTCAAGCTTGATCGCCAGCGCGATCAGCGGCCACAGAGGCAGCGTGATCACGAGCATCAGGCTGGCGAGGGCAATGTCTTCGATCCGCTTGACGATCGGCGACCAGCCGGTCAAGCCTTTTTTTTTACGTCCAGAAGTCCGACCGGGCCGAGGCTGGAAACATCGTGGGCTATGTCGCTGTCGACGAGGTCGGACGAGATATGCGTTACGATGTGCGTCGAAACCGGGAGCGTGGCAAATTTCTTGACGATCGAGGAAATGCGCTGATCGGCGGATTGGGGAAGGGCTACGATGATGCGGTCGATCTTCCCCTCACGGCAGGTATTGACGAGGTCTTCGAGTTTGCCGTTGACCTCCAACCCTTCAGGATTGAGACGATCCTCGCCGGCGCGATCGTCAAAGACGCCTGCGAAATGGACGCCTAGGCCCGGATTCTTGAGGTGATCGTGAACGCGGCGCGCTATCTGACCTGCTCCGTACACGGCGATGCGCTGGTCGAAGCGGCCGTCGGCGGCAAGCCTGGCGAGGATCTTGCGGGCGAGGATACGGCTATAAAGGATCAGCGAGAAGCTTGCAGACAGCCAGGCGGCATACCACACGACGATATGCATGTTGCGCAGTGCAAGCGGAAGTCCGATGCCAAGAACGCCGATCATGCCGCAAACAACGCCGATGAACAGCTCGAAGGGATCCTGCGCGAACATGTCCATGCGCGTAGTGTCGTACATGCCGCGGAAGCGCAGGCACAGATGCGTGATGAAGCCAGCGACGAGCACCGACTGCACGACCAGCACCTGATCGATCTTGATGTGACCTACGATGGCGTAGATCAGCGCGGGCAGCAGGCCGCCGAAAACCACCGCGAGGATATCACCTATCGCCACCATGTCGGCCGCGACGTTGCGCGAAAGCCGCCGCCGCGCGACATCCTTGGGCTGGGATTGGCTGGCGGCGGCGGTGGCCGCCATGGCTGAGGCTTCGGTGCTCATACGCTTGCCCGTCTTGTCATGCACACACTTGCACCGAAGGAACTCACACGGCTCCGGCGCGGCTCCCATCTAATCGCAACTGTCTAAATTTTGACTGAAGAGCGAATAAGAGTATTTCCGATATTTATTGACGCCGGCGGCGGGGCAAGCGCGGCAAAGGCCTTGCGGCCTTCGGAACGCGGCAAGTCTCAATGAATCACTGCTGGTCAGGCCGCGTGGCGCGATGATGGTGGGGACATTGCCGTGGCGCGCGCCAGCGACGCGAGATAGCGCCGGTCGGCGTCGTCATAGACTTCACTCAAGATCGCGCCTGCCATCTTTGATCTGTTCGCACCCAGCATTTCGATGGCCTTTTTGGCCAATGCCTTGGGCGTCTTCTGCCAAGTCATCACGTAGACGATCTGATCGGCGTAGTCGGCCAGGATCCGCGCGTCGCTGACCGGCAACAACGGCGGAGCGGACAGAACAATCACCTCAAAGCGCGTCTTCAGACGCACCAACGCGGATGCGGTCATCGGGCTCGCGAGGATTTCGGGTATCGAACGGCCAAGGGGTGCATCTCCCGCAGCCGGAAGGAAATGCAGACCTGTCAATCCATCGCGTAAAACCGCCGCCTCGACAGGACGATTGAGGATGAGTTGGTCGGCAAAGCCCGCGGTCCGTTGCGGAGCGAGCTGGCGCGTCAACGGCTGCCGCCGCGCGTCCACATCGGCCAGCAAAACCCTGGACCCGGTGAGCGCATAATGATGTGCAAGATTGGATGCGATGGTTTCCGCGCCCTCGTTGGGCAGCGCGGATGCAACGAGAACGATGCGAGGACCCGGCATCTTGCGGCGGAAGTCGAGTTCGCGCCGCGCGCTGCGAATGGCTTCGGCATACACGCCGGCGGGTTCGGCCACGATGAGCCGCACCGCCTTTTCAGGCGCAACTTTTTCAACGCCCTCGCCAGCGATGGCCGGCATGGAGGACAGATGCTCGAGAGCCAGCGCGCGCTTGACGTCTTCGGGGCGGCTCACGCCGGGCGCCATGAGTTCCAGCAAGACAGCAAAGCCCAACCCCAGAACCAGCCCGGCGATGGCTGCGAGGATCACGATCTGCTTGCGCTTGGGCGAAGCAGGATAGAGGGGAATATCGGCTTTCTCGACGATATGCGCATCGGGCAGCTGGAAGTCTTGCGTGCCGCTCGTCTGCTTGTATCGCGCCAGCAGCGCTTCAAACATCTGCTTGGAGCTCGCCGCTTCACGTTCGAGCTCCTTGAGTTCGAAGCTGGCATCCTTCGTATCGACCTGTTGTTCCTTCATTTGCGCGAGCGTCTGCGCGAGATGGCGCTCGTGGGAATCGGCCACTTCGTATTCGTTCTTCAGGTTTGCCACCAGGCGCGCGATCTCCGCGTCGAGCTGGACGTGCGCCTCGGCAACCTCGGCGCGGACCTTCATCATCTCCGGATGCTTGGGTCCGTATCGCGTCGCAAGCTCTGCGGCCTTGCGGGTGGCTGTCGCGAGCTGGTCCTTGAGTAGCTGAACGGTCGGGCTCTTGAGGACTTCCGCCAGCGCGGTCCCATTGTCGCCCATGCGCGCGAGCTTCTGAGCCTGCTCGTACTTGGCCCTGGCTTCCGTCGTCGCATTACGCGCGTTGACCGATTGCTCCATCAGGCGGGCAAGCTGCTTTTCGGAAAGGATCTGGCCTTCGGAATCGAAAACGTTGTTGCGCGCCTTCCACTGTTCGACCTTGCGCTCGGCTTCGGACATCTTGCCGCGCATCTGCTCGATCTTGGCTTCCAGGATTTCCGTCGCTGCGGCATTGGCGCGACGCTTGGTTTCAATCTGCTGGCGAAGATAGGTCTCGGCGACGGTGTTCGCGATGCGGGCCGCCTTGGTCGCATCGGAAGCGGAAAAGCGGATGTCGATGAGCAGGGTCGTGCGGACACGTACGACCTTCAATCTCTCCGCAAAGGCGACCGCGATCTCGTCGCGCTCGGGCATGACGGAGCCCGGTTTTTGAGGGTTGAGCACCTCCGCGATCTGGTCGCGCGCCAGGGGGGCTTCGCGTTCCGGATTTGCGCGCGCGTCCTCCTGGGCAAAACCCAACCACGCCAAGAACCTGTTGAACCTGGAGGGGTGCTTGAATTCAGGATCGTTTCTAAGACCCAGAGCCTCGATGACGGAGAGAATGACCGGCCGCGAGCGGATCACCTCGACCTCGCTCTCGATTGTGGGCACGTCGCCCTTGAGGTCGGTGACGACGCTATCGAGGTTGCTGATGAGTTTCTGGCGTGGGTCGATCTGGACCAGCGCCGAGGCGTCGTAGCGGTTGGGTATCGCCAGCGCGATAAGCGCCGACATGATGGCCATTACAACCGGGACGGCGATGACGATCTTGAGGCGCTTTCGGACAGCCGAAATCGCGCGTTCGAGGCTCATGGCCCCGCCGCCCGACTTCTCGCCCTCGAGATCGTCGTCTCTCTCGTCCATCCTTCGTCCTAGAATCGCAGCTTCGCGCCGATCATGAACCGGTTGCGGTGCATGTCTCGCGAATCGCTCTCCGACTCCCGGACGTCATGTTGATACGTAAAGGTGAACAGCCAGTTTTTATTAAGGTAGTATTCGAGCCCGATGCTCCCGGCGTAGACGAGTTCCGAGGTTCCCAAGGACTGGGAGGCATCCTCCCGGACGCTGGCCCCGACGTTCAGTAGCAGGTTGTGATAGATTTCGTAATCGGCACGGACGGTCACTCCCGTCTGGAGCAGGCTTGACCCGTCCGGGCCGCCCACGTCGTTGAGCCGGCGTGTCAGCGTTCCGTAGATCGTCAACCGTTGCGTGGGCAACCACTCGACTTCGGCTTCCATCAGGCTGGTCGTCAGGTTTTCCTGGCCGGCACGCTCATAGTCGCGCACGCCAAAGCCGCCCATGATCCGCCAGCGCAGCAGAGGATTGGTCTGGAAGGCGAGACCCGCGAGGGCCTCGAAGCCCAAGGCGTCCAGATCGCTTGCCGCATCGCCGCGGTTGAGTGTCTTGAGGCCGCGAACCTTGGCGACGATGTCGTAGCCCGGGGATATGCGATATCCCATGCGCAGCGACGCGCTGTAGGTTTGAGTGTCGCGGTAATCGAGATCGAGCGGGCGTCCGTCGAGGGAAACGTTATCGGCAAAGTCCCAGCTTTCGGCGGCAGCCGAGATCGTGCCGTAAAGCCGCCCGACGTCGCGCGTGATGCCAATGGCCGCTTTGTTGTACCAGACTTGCACGGGGTCGCGCGCTGCGAAGGGATAGGAGGGACTGTTGCGTTCCTCGTGGTCCAGCGATGACAGGACGGTGGCTGACAGCGTGTGGGCGTGATCGAAATGCAGAGCGCCTTCCAGGCGCGCTTTGACGTTGGCGTAATCCTGATCGGTGTGCTCGAGGTAGTTGACGATCTTGCCATCGAGCGAGAAATCGAGGACGTGGCGCGGCAATTGCGACCTGAATTGCACCGAGGGCGTCAGATCGGTGCGAATGTCGCTGGCTTTTTCGGCATCCGCGCTGAAGATATTGTCGTCGAAAGTTACTGTGGCGCCGGCCTCGGGCAAAATGATGTAATTGCCAGCCCGCAGACCCTCGGGCTTGGCGAAATTGCGGTTCTGCCCGCGTACCACCTCAGCGCCCAGTTGCTTTTCGGGATACCATTCGGCGTCGCGCTCTTTCTTGGCGATCGTCGTGGTGTTGAGGCCGTCACGGTCGTCAAGATCGAGGTCCCCCGCGCGTGCGCCGGCAGAGACCGCAAGCATGAGAAACGCCCGTAGCGGCAGCGCGCGCAGCATCGCGCATAGCATTGCGTACACGCCCCAGGAAAGGCGCGGCCGGTTCGCGGCATGACCGGTGTGCTGCCCCGCCATGCGGCCCTCAACTGGGTGCGGGTCGCCGCATCAGAAAAACCTTTCTGGAATGCGGATGTTGTCACCGGGAAGGACGGGAACGTCGGCGGGCATTGAGACCGCGACTTCAGGTTCGCCCTCGCGGCCGATGTAAACGTAGCTCTGATCGGCGCGGTAGGTGTAGCCGCCAGCCATCGCGACCGCATCGCGCATCGAAACACCGTTTTTGAACTGGAACTCGCCACCGTTCTTGACCTCGCCGTGAACGTAGATCGGGCGATAGTTGGTCATCTCGACGGTGACCTTGGGATTCTTGATGTAGCCGTCAGCGAGGCGGCGCGCGATGCTGTCGCGGAACTCCTGCAGCGCCAGCCCCTGGGCAGGCATTTCGCCGATGAGCGGCAGCGAGACCTGGCCCAGGGCGTTCACCTCGGCCGGACCGCTCAGGTTGTCTTCGCCGTAGACAGTGATTTTCAGCTTGTCGCCGATGCCCAGCCGGTAAACGCGCTGGAGAGCCGCCTTGCCCTCGCGAGTGACGAATTGAGGACCACTGATGACGTCGGGTGTCGCGCAGGCCCCCGCCAGCAGCGCGACGCTCAAGGCGGCGGCGGCGATGGTGCGCGGGAACGGGGCGAGCAAGCTACGCAAGACAATGGCTCGTCAACGGATGATACGCGCTCCAACCAGTCGAACGGACGGTTGGAGCCAACGACAAGAAATGACGTGGGAAAGTTAATTTCGAATTAAGACTTGGCTCCGTTCTTCCTCAATCGCCTTGCCGGGCGGTGCGAGGATCGGCGATCGGTTCTGGCCAGGCGCGTTCGTTAGCGTGCTCTTCAAGAATTGGATGCTAAGCAGGCCCTATTGTATGCCAGCATTCCGTGGAGGATGGCGTGTCGATCGAGACTGCAGGGACGGCCGACAACTTCAGGGCGTTCTACGCGAACAAGCCCAGATCCTATTTTTCAGGGGCTCGGTCGGATTTCGTTCGCCGGCTGCCTTACGATCCTTCGGCTTGCATCCTGGAGATCGGTTGCGGCACGGGCGCGACCGGCGCGCTTGCACTCGCACAAGGCCGTTGCGGTCGTTACGTCGGCGTGGAGCTTTTTGAATCCGCCGCTGAAGAAGCGCGCAAGGTCCTGAGCGAGGTCGTCACGGGCAACGTCGAAAGCCTACAGTTTCCCTGGCAGCCCGCAGCGTTCGACGCTCTGATCCTGTCTGAGGTTCTCGAACACCTGGTGGAGCCCGGCCGCGTGCTGACGGACTTGTCGCGTTATGTCCGCCAGGGCGGCATCGTGATGGCGAGTTCGCCCAACGTCTCGCATTGGCGCGTCGTCCGGGAAATCGCGCTCGGCCGCTTCAATCTGACCGATCGCGGCGTCTTCGACCGGACTCATCTGCGCTGGTTCACGCCCACAACTTTTGCGCAGATGTTCGAGGACGCCGGCTTCCGCATTGCCTGGATGGGGCCGGTAACGCCCTTCAGCCAGCGCACCCGGTTGCTGTCGCGTTTGATCGGCGGCCGCTTCGACCATCTGTTCGTGACACAGATCGCGATAGCAGGCGTGCGTCGTTGAGGTGCGCTGCGGCAAGGCGCGGGCTACCGCGTCGTCGAAACATCGACGTTCGCCAACCCCGCGAAGATGTCGAACGAGCATCTCACGTCGCCTCGTGGTTCAGCTGCCAGGAGCAGATGAGGATGGCGGTAGCGAACGTCCCAGAGCGCATTGTTGACGTCCCAGATGGCGACCGGCGTCCCGGGATTGCCGATCCGCACCCCCAAGGTCGAAAGGGTCAAAGGACCAAGCTTTGCCCAACCTCTTTCGAGTTCCCGCTGGCACGACGCGGTCGCCTTGCCCTGGTAAGCGGCTATCAGGGCTTCGTCGTAGATCGCTCGATGATAGCGATCCTGCAACCACACCTTTCCTCCGGCCATGGCCGCGGCGAGGATCAGGACAATTCGAAGCGTTGGGCGCGACATGCGTTGATGGCCAGGTTCGTCGGCAAGCCTGTCTGGAGTTCAGTTGTGGTTGAGAGTGCCGCCAGGTTGGTTACCGGTTCCTTAATTGCCGCACTGCGGTGTGAGCTTTTGGCGCCGACTTGGCCCTTGTCAGGACCATGTTGCTGGGGCAGAAGCGTTACCATACGAAAGTCGGACATCTGGGAGTTCTAGCAAAAATGAACAAGAAGAAGATTCTGATCACGTGGCCGCTGCCTGAGGCCGTCATGGCCCGCGCAAGGGAGACCTACGACGTCATCGCCCATGGCGACGATCCCAAGATCACGATCGACGAAATGCTGGAGACTGCCAAGTCCGTTGACGCCATTATGCTGACACTGAACGAGAAGTGCCCCAAGGCGGTCATCGATCGGATCCCGGATAATATCAAGTGCATCTCCACGTTCTCCATCGGCTTCGACCACATTGATCTGGAAGCGTGCAAGGCCCGTGGCATCAAGGTTGGCAATGCGCCGCATGGCGTGACGGTCGCGACCGCCGAAATCGCCATGCTGTTGCTGCTGGGCTCGGCCCGGCGTGCATCGGAGGGCGAGCGCATGATCCGCGCGCGCGCATGGCCCGGCTGGCAGCCGTTGCAACTCGTCGGCCGCCGCCTCGACAACAAGGTGCTTGGGATTTACGGCTTCGGAAAGATTGGCCAAGCGCTTGCACAGCGCGCGCGCGGATTTGATATGGAGATCCACTATTTCGATATCTACCGGGCCAAGCCCGAGGTCGAAGCGAAGTATGACGCTATCTACCACGAGAGCCTCGACAGCCTGTTGAAGGTGTCTGAGTTCTTCTCGATCAATGCACCTTCCACACCGGAGACGCGCGGGTTCTTCAACACGGCAACCATCGAGAAGCTGCCAAAGGGCGCTATCGTCGTGAACACGGCGCGTGGTGATCTCGTGAACGATGCCGATATGATCGCGGCATTGAAGTCGGGCCGCCTCGCCTACGCCGGTCTCGACGTGTTTGCAGGCGAACCGAACATCAACGAGGGCTACTACGATCTGCCCAACACGTTCCTGTTCCCGCATCTTGGTTCGGCTGCCGTCGAGGCGCGCAACCAGATGGGCTTTGAAGCGCTCGATAATATCGACGCATTCTTCGCCGGCAAGGACATGCCTTTCAAGCTGGCATGACGTCGGTGTTTCTGGCTGTAAAGCTGCGTGGCTAAGAATTGCACGGCGCGAAAAAAAACCCCGGCCGCGAGGCCGGGGGTTTTTCGTCAGGCGCTTGCGCGCGATTTCAGCAATAAACAATCACCACGACGCCGGCACTGCGCCCTGCCGTTCGCCGCTCCGCTGGTCTCAGTGAACCGAGGCGATTGCAAGGTCGCCTTCCTGCGCGTGCCCGATAGCCGCCTGCAGCGTGTCTGTGAGTGCAATCGGTGTGCCGTCGGCAGCATGCAGCGAGAAGAGGTTGATGCCGGTTGGCAGTCCTTCAACCATCGGAAACATCCGCTGGGCGTCGTCGGACGACAATGTCTTGATGTAGGCGACCTCTCCGCCACCAAGTCTGGCAAGCTCAAGCTCGCTCATCAGCGGTACAGCGCGGGGATCGACGGCCGCTTTGGTCTTACCGGGTACATTCTTGTTCATGACGCTGTTCCTCCATGGAACGAGGATCGGTCATTTATAACTATGGGATGCCGATGGGGCGATTTCGAGGGCGCCCAAAGGAATATTCCCACCGTCGCGATCCTCGGACGATTCGACCGGGTTGGCTGTGTCTTGAAAGACTCTATGGCTGCTCTTTATTCGCGGACTTGCTGCCGATCTCTATCCTGCGGACGAGCTTTTCGGGCTCGAGCCGGTGCAGATCGATCGAGAGCAGGCCGTTGGACAGATCGGCGGATTTGACCTCGATGCCGTCCGCGAGAACAAACGTGCGCGCGAATTGGCGGGCTGCGATGCCGCGATAAAGATAGTCGCGCGACTTATCGTCGATCTGCTTGCCGCGTACGATGAGCTGATTGTCTTCCAGTGTGATGTCGAGCTGGTCGCGGCTGAAGCCAGCGACCGCAAGGGTGATGCGCAGCAGCTCGGCTCTTCCGTCTTCCTTGGCAATCCGCTCGATGTTGTAAGGGGGGTAGCCGTCGGTCGAGCCCTTACCTGCCCGATCGATCATCCGCTCTATCTCCTCGAAACCCAGAAGCAACGGGTTCGAGAGCATGGTCATGCGTGTCATCCGAAAGCCCTTGTCTTGCCGAAGCGACCTTCAACTCCGGGATGCTGTCAAGCCATCCCCTTTCTGCGCCAGCCGCCCCGAAGGCGCGGCCGAATACGGGCAATATTGGGGGAAGGCGACCGCCTTTCAAGAGCAGTTCGGCCACCGCTGCGCTCCCAAAAGAGCCTTCCTGCATGGCCGCAGCGTGCGCCTTGCCACAGTCCTGCTCCACTCACCCGGCAAGGATCGGCGCACCGCGCGGGCGGGAACCTCCCCGCCCGCAATAATTCCGGCAGCAGTTGCAAGGACCCGCCATGATCCGGTTTTGGCTCGAGAGCTATTTTTTTCGCACCTGGATGCCCCTCGCGGCGTTAACCACGGTCTTGTTGGCCGTAACGGGCGGGCTTGCCGCCGCCGCTGGGAAGACGCCCGGGCAGCTTGGCGTGGCGCCGGCGCGTGCAAGCCAAGTCGCGCAGACCGCCGCCGGCGAGGCCACCGCGCAGCATAAGGAGGCCGAAGTCGTTCTCACCCCCGAGGAGAAGGCGGAGAAGGAGGCGCGCAAGGCGTGCAAGATCGACATCTGCGCCGCCTTCCGCAATCCAAGCGCGGCCGGGAGCGACATCTCGTGCGACGTCTTGAAGAGCTGGCGCAAGGAGCAGCTCGTCAAGATGGTCGCGCGGATGAAGGTGACCTGGCCCTATGGTCCGGTGCGCTGCACGTCGGCGGTGAGGATCAAGCGCGACGACCTCGTGAAAGCGGTTTCGCAGCCCAAGTATTCAACGACGCTCGATAAGCACGCGGTGAGCTGCACAGTCGAAAGGGAGAACGACAAACCGACAGAGATTAAGTTCGAATTCTCGCCGAAGGTCGACTTCGAGTACGGTAAAGCGGTCACCGCCAAAATGAACTGGGGCAAGATCGAGGCGCCGACGCTGCTCAAGGGCGCCATGTGGACCGCGACCGCGGCGGATAATACCGTCAACATGCTCTCCGGCTATCTCGTCGACGACATTAACGATTTCATTGAGAGCAAGTGCGACGAAGTAAAAGACGAATGGTCGGCGCGCAGGTAAGGCGCACCGGCTTTAATCCCGCACGTCGAAGGCTCAGACCTTGATCAGGCCCTTGCTGACGGCAAGCGCCACGGCATGTTCGCGCGTCACAGCTTTCAGCTTTGATCGCGCGTTCGCCAGGTGCATGGCGACTGTTGGCGGGCGAATGCCAATCTCCTTGGCAATTCCATCGTTGGAGTGCCCATGGGCAAGCAGCGACAGACACTGCAATTCGCGTGGCGAAAGTCTTGCTTCAATATCGACGGACATCAGGGCCCCGGTTCCGGACAGTGAACCTTCAATTTCAAAACTACGTAACGTGTCTGTTTTGGAGTTGAGCCTGTTTTGGGAACTCGCGTCCCCAGTGCGCAAGAACTGTCGCGCGCCGACTTAACATTACAAGAACATCAAAGTTCCAGATTGCCGCAATCTCGCAAAACTGCGAGGTGACGGCAACTGACAATATCGACGTCAATTCCCGCCTTCAAGGAGTGCGCGCCGCTCCTCAAGTTCAAGCCACATGGTCTCGGCGTCATCGAGCGCCGTCTGTGCCGTTGCCAGGCGTGACGTCGCCGCCTCGAAGCCTTCGCGGTCGCGCGCAAAAAATGCGCTGTCTTCCAGCTTTTTCGACAATTCTTCGATTTCGGTTTCGAGCCTGGCGATGGCGCCGGGCAGAGTGTCAAGCAAGTGTTTTTCTTTGAAAGAAAGCTTTCGCGCGTTTTTGGGATCGCTTGCCGCAATCTCCGCCGGCTTGGGAGTGCGCTCGTCGCGGACGCCCTGGGCGGGGGAGCGCTTTTCTCCACGCACAGAAATCTGCTGCGCTTTTTGCGTGAGCATGTCGCTGTAGCCGCCCGCATACTCGATCCAACGGCCGTCGCCGGCCGGCGCGAGCACGCTGGTGACCACTCGGTCAAGAAAATCCCGGTCGTGGCTGACGAGCAAAACCGTACCGGGATAGTCGGAAAGCAGCTCCTGCAGAAGGTCGAGCGTCTCCAGGTCGAGATCGTTGGTCGGCTCGTCGAGCACGAGCACGTTGGACGGCCTGGCCAGCGCACGCGCGAGCATGAGGCGAGCGCGCTCTCCTCCCGAGAGGACGCGCACCGGTGTCAACCGCTGCTCCGGAATGAACAGAAAATCCTTCATGTAGCTCGCGACGTGACGCGCCTTGCCGTTGATCACGACCTGATCGCCGCGCCCCCCTGTCAGCGCATCCTGCACGGTCCAGTTGGGATCCAACTCGTCGCGCCGCTGATCGAGCGCCACGAGCTCCAGATTTACGCCGAGACGCAGCGCGCCGATGTCGGGTGCCAGCGCGCCTGTCAGCAGTTTGAGGATCGTCGTCTTGCCCGCGCCGTTGGGGCCGACCAGACCGAGGCGGTCGCCGCGCATGATACGGAGCGACAAGCCGGTGACGACGGGCATGGCGCCATAGCTCTTGGATACGTTGGTGAGTTCGGCGACGAGGCGGCCCGACAGCCCGCCCTCGGCGGCATCGAGGCGGACATTGCCCTGGACGAAACGGCGCTCGCGCACTTCTTTGCGCATGTCCCTGAGTTCGCGCACGCGGCGCATGTTGCGCTTGCGCCGTGCGGTGACGCCCCCGTGCATCCATTGTTCTTCGCGCACGATCTTGCGGTCTTGTTTGTGGCGCTCGATTTCCTCATCTTCGAGCACCTTGTCGCGCCAGTCCTCGAAGGCGGAAAAGCCTTCCTGCAACTGGCGCGAGCGGCCGCGGTCGAGCCAGACGGTGGACTTCGACAGATTTTCAAGAAACCGGCGGTCGTGGCTGACGAGCACGATGGCGCTTCGCGACTGCTTCAAGGTCTGTTCGAGCCATTCGATGGCAGGAAGATCGAGGTGGTTGGTCGGCTCGTCGAGCAAGAGCACGTCGGGGCGCGACGCCAGAACGCGCGCCAGCGCGACGCGCCGGGCTTCGCCGCCCGACAGATGCATCGGGTCTTCTTCTCCGGTCAGCCCCAGTTCGTTCAACAGATAAATCGCCTGGAACGGATCGTCTGTCGGGCCAAGGCCGGCCTCGACATAAGCTCGGGCCGTGGCGAAGCCCGAGAAGTTGGCCTCCTGGGCCAGATACCGGATGGAGGCGCCTGGATGGGCGAAGCGCTCGCCCTTGTCGGGCGTTGCGCTGCCGGCGGCAATCTTGAGCAAGGTTGATTTGCCCGAGCCATTCCGGCCGACGAGACAGATGCGGTCGCCGGGTAGCACGGTCAACTCGGCGCCCTCCAGAAGCGGCGCGCCGCCGAAGGTGAGCCAGACGTCCTTGAGTGTCAGAAGGGGTGGTGCCATCGCGCCGATGTAGTGCGCCGCGTGGCTGGCGGCAAGGGGGACATATGCGGCGTGCAAGGACGCCCGGCAGCTTGGCGCGAGGCTTCTCGGGCCCTCGACGCGCGGCATATGGCCAGGGCCCGGAACTTCGAGCTTCAGCAGCAGCGCGAGATCTTGCCGCCGTTGACCCCATAACGGCTGTTCTGGCGCTCCTTGAAGAACTCCTCGTAGCTCATCACGGGTTCGCCCGGGTGCATCTCCTGGCGGTGGCGCACGTACGCCTCATAATCGGGCACGCCGACCATCAATCGCGCCGTCGAGGCGGCGCTCTTGAACAGGGCACGCACTTTCTCCCCGGCGCTCTGCGCCGGGGATCGGGCTGGGTCTGCAACTGTTGGGCTTGCAGGTATTGAATGTGTGTGGTGTCGAACCGCCATGAATCTCACTCCGCGGGAACGAATGTTTCGCGCGCCGTCACCGTCGGGGATGCAAGCGCCGCACGGACGGCCATCAAACCGAACCCGAGCATGGCGACCACAAGCGCAATGAAGATCCCTGCCATAGCGGCATCGATGTAGTTGTTGAATACGATGCGGCCCATCTGGCCGATGTCCTTGGCTGGGGCCAGAATCTCGCCCCTGGCCAGCGCATCGCCGTATTTCTGCGCCTGCGCGAGGAAGCCGATTTTCGGATCTTCATGGAACACCTTCTGCCAGCCTGCGGTCAGCGTGCAGATCGCGAGCCACGTCATCGGAAGCGCCGTGACCCAGGCGTAGCGCTCGCGCTTCATCTTGAACAGGATGACCGTGCACAAGACCAGTGCGATGCAGGCCAGCATCTGGTTTGCGATGCCGAACAAAGGCCACAGCGTGTTGATGCCGCCCAACGGGTCCACGACCCCTTCATAGAGGAAGTAACCCCATCCTGCGACGGCGAGAGTCGTAGCCGCAATATTTGCGCCCCATGATTTGGTGTTCCTGAAGGCCGGCGCGACCATGCCGACCAGGTCCTGGATCATGAAGCGCGCGACGCGGGTTCCCGCGTCGATCGTCGTCAGGATGAATAGCGCCTCGAACAGAATGGCGAAGTGATACCAGAACGCCATCAGCGCCTTTCCGCCCATGGCGCCAGACAGAATTTCGGCCATGCCGACAGCCAGCGTCGGCGCACCGCCTGTGCGCGACAAGACCGTGGCCTCGCCGACGTCCCTTGCCGCCTGCTCCAGCATCTCGGGCGTTACGACGAAGCCCCATGTGCTGATCTTGGCTGCGGCATCCGCAGCCGTCGCGCCAATGATGGCGGGCGGCGAGTTCATGGCGAAGTAGATGCCAGGCTCCAGAGCGGTCGCGGCGACCAGCGCCATGACGGCAACGAAGCTTTCCATCAGCATCGCTCCGTAGCCGATGAAGGGAGCGTGCGCCTCGCTGTCCAGCATCTTGGGCGTCGTGCCCGAGGAGACGAGCGCGTGGAATCCCGAGACCGCGCCGCAGGCGATGGTTATGAACAGGAAGGGAAACAGCGTGCCCGTAAAAACCGGTCCCGAGCCGTCGATGAAGCGCGTGACCGCCGGCATCTTGATGTCGGGCTGCACGAGCAGGATGCCGAGAGCGAGCCCGAAAATGGTGCCGATCTTGAGGAACGTCGAGAGATAATCGCGCGGCGCTAGCAGGAACCAGACCGGCAGCACGGAGGCGACGAAGCCATAGGCTATGAGCATGAGCGACAGCTGCTCGCCTGAGAAGGTGAACATGGCCGACAAAGCCGGCTCTTGCGCAACCGTCTGGCCGAAGAAGATCGACGCCATCAGCAGGACGAACCCGATCAGCGACATTTCCCCGATCTGGCCAGGCCGGATGAAGCGGCCGTAAATGCCCATCAGTATGGCGATGGGAATCGTGGCGAATACCGTGAACGTGCCCCAGGGCGAATGCGCCAGCGCCTTCACGACCACCAGGGCCAGCACCGCAAGCAGGATGATCATGATCATCAAGATGCCGACCATGGCGACGGTTCCTGCGGCCGGGCCCATCTCGCCGCGGATCATGTCGCCAAGCGAGCGGCCGTCGCGGCGTGTGGAGGCCCACAGCACGATGAAGTCCTGTACGGCGCCCGCGAACACGACGCCGGCCAGAAGCCACAGCGTGCCGGGCAGGTAGCCCATCTGCGCGGCGAGCACGGGGCCGACCAATGGACCCGCCCCGGCGATCGCTGCGAAGTGGTGGCCAAAGAGCACGTTCTTGTCGGTGGGGCAGTAATCGAGCCCGTCGTTGTGGCGCATGGCCGGTGTCGGCCTGGCGGGATCGATCTGCAGCACCTTGTGGGCGATGAACTGCCCATAGAAACGGTAGCCGATCAGGTACACGCAGACGGCGGCCGAAACGAGCCAGACGGCATTGATGGTTTCGCCGCGCGAAAGGGCGACGATTCCCAGCGAGATGGCCCCCAGGATGGCAAGCGCCACCCATCCCAACGAAGCTTTGACGTCCGTCATGAGCTTGTTCCCCAACTAGTGCCTTTTGTCGATTTTAAGCCTTTTGCCCGCGACCATAGCCGATGAAGCGCCTGATTTCACCCTGCAGAGATCCGGTGGATACGAAAGGATCGTGGGCTTTGAGATTTTGTGCGCTGAGAGCGTCTTTGCGGCCGGTTGCCGGGCTCGATGAAGGCCGAGCGTCGTAGTGGAGTACTACATCGTGGAGAGGGCTTTCTCGCAGAGTTGAAAGAACGGCTCTAGGATCGCGGCTCCCGACATTCGGAGCCTCGTCATGAGCATAGACATGAGAATTGCACTGGGCGTCCTGATCGCAACCGCCGCGACGGACGCCGCCTACGTGATGTTCACGTCCGCCGTCGTGGCCAAGCGTCCGATGCAGGCGGCGAACTGGAGCGGCATCTGGTACATGCTCTCCTCGTTCGCGGTGATCAGCTACACCAACAACTGGGTGTACGTCTTCTTTGCGGTCATCGGATCGTGGATCGGCGCTTACCTGACGCTGAAGTACTTGCGCCATGAGCCGACGAACCCGCCAGGGCCGCTGAAGCCGACGGCGTGAAGCGTTGTCGTCCCAGGCTTCCGCCACACCCAACCCGAAACGTTTCGAGGGCGCCGCGATTTGCTTCGCAAGCACGACTTTGTCCGCGCCCTTGCACGGCACTCACCTACATCGATCGTGCGGACGATCGGAGACAAAGCAACGATCACGAACTTCATGGAGAAAGGGAAGGTTGGTGGAGCCGAGGGGGATCGAACCCCTGACCTCGTGAATGCCATTCACGCGCTCTCCCAGCTGAGCTACGGCCCCGAACCTTCTTGGGACGGGCCGGGAGCGCGAAGCACCCGGCCGAACCGGCCTGATAAGTCGTTCAGGCCAAAACTGCAAGGACGAACTTGAGGGTTATCAAGATTCCTCTTCGCCCTCGGCGACGTCGCCGATCAGTCCCGAAACGTCGCCGCCCTCCTCTTCTTCCTCTTCAAGGAAGGTTTCGTCGTCATCGCCGCTGACAGCGTCGTCGGCTTCGACGTCTTCCAACGCCTCCTCGCCCTCGACGGCCGGCAAATCGCCCGCGTCGGCGTCTTCGGCATAGGCGGCCTTCTTGGGCGATTTCTTGGCAGCCTTTTCCTCTGCCTGAAGCGCCGCCAGGGCGGCCGGAGACGACGCAATCACGTATTCCGCGCCGCAATGCGGGCAAATGATCGGGGCGCGCGCCAGGTCGTAGAAGCGCTCGTCGCAGCTCTGACAGGTGCGCTTGGTCCCGCGCGGTTGCTTGGTCGCCATGAGAGAAAACAGCCTCAATGGATTGGATTGAGGGGGTCGATCTGCCATACGCTTTGCCCGCTGTCAAAACCAAATCTTGTGGCCGCTCGGGGCTGCGACAAGGCGGCCGCCAGGCGGCCCCGGCGCATAGGGTTTGGGGGCGCCTTGCGAAACGGGGCGTAATTGCGATTGATCTGGCTGCATGGCAGGGCTATTCCCGCCCGAACGCCTAGCAACTTCTCGGAAAATTTCCTCGTGTCGCACAATTCAAGCCCCAAGCCCCTCGCTGCTCTTCGCGCCCCAGCTTTGAAGGGGCGTGTTAAGGTTCCGGGGGACAAATCGATCTCTCACCGGGCCCTCATTTTTGGCGCGCTGTCGACCGGCGTGACGCGCATCACGGGGCTTTTGGAATCCGAGGACGTCGTCAACACCGCCAAGGCGGTGACCGCTATGGGTGCGCCGGCTGCGAAGGCGGGCGATGCCTGGGAAGTGAAAGGCCGCGGCGTAGGCGGCCTCGCACAACCCCGTGCGCCGCTCGACTTCGGCAATTCGGGCACCGGCGCACGGCTGATGATGGGCGTCGTCGCGGGCCATCCGGTCAGCGTGACGATGACGGGCGATGCGTCCTTGTCGAAACGGCCCATGCGCCGGGTCCTGGGTCCGCTCAAACAGATGGGCCTGCAGATCGCCGAGGAGGGCAAGGAGACTTTGCCGCTCACGCTGCGCGGGCGTGCCGACCTGCTACCCATCGAATACGAGTTGCCCGTGCCTTCCGCCCAGGTGAAGAGCGCTATCCTCATCGCCGGCCTGATGGCGCATGGCGAGACGACGGTGGTCGAGAAGGAGGCCACGCGCGATCACACGGAGCGGATGTTGCGTTATTTCGGGGCCGATGTGCGTACGGTCGAAAGAGACGGCCTGACGCGCATCACCGTTACGGGGCCCGCTGAGTTGCGGGGGCGCGACGTGACGGTGCCGGGAGATCCTTCGTCAGCCGCCTTTTTGCTGTGCGCGGCGCTCCTGAGCGAGGGTTCCGACATCACGGTCGAGGGTGTTCTCGTCAACGAGACGCGCACGGGGCTTTATACCACGCTGAAGGAAATGGGCGCGGATTTGGAATTCCTGAACGAGCGCGAAGAGGGCGGCGAGCCGATTGCCGACATCCGTGCACGCTCGTCGCGGCTCGTCGGGGTGCGTGTCCCCGCCGGGCGCGCTCCCTCCATGATCGACGAATATCCGGTATTGGCGTGCGTCGCGGCGTTCGCGCGGGGCGAAACGCGCATGGACGGTTTGGCCGAGCTGAAGGTGAAGGAAAGCGATCGCCTGGCAGCGACTGCGGCAGGGCTTGCCGCCAACGGCGTGGAAGCTCGCGTCGAGGGCGACACGCTGATTGTGAGCGGCGAAGGCAAGGTTGCCGGCGGCGGCACGGTCGCAACGCATCTCGACCACCGCATCGCCATGGCGTTCCTCACCATGAGCCTCGCCAGCGAACTGCCCGTCACCGTCGACGATACGACGATGATTGCAACGAGCTTTCCTGAGTTTCGCGGGCTTATGGAGCGGCTTGGCGCGCGCTATCAGGGCGTATAGCGTGATTGCGCGCCTCGAGGTCTCGGCCTCTCGGGAAGGAGCCAAGGCGCCGGGCAGGGCATCGGTGGCAAAACGGCGTGCGGGGGCACGAGGGGAATGCTGACCAGTTTCGATCGGGTCTTGAGCTGCCTTGCACAGCCTACGGCTGCCTGCCTGACGGCGCTGCCCGTTCTTGCGGCCTGGGCGGGTGCGCTGGCGCTTGCCATTCTCCTCTCTGCGCCCATCGGTTGGAAGGCTGCGGTTCGTGACGGTCGCGCCGCGCGCGGCACGTTCGGCAAGCTGGCGCTGGCGGCCGTTGCCGTCGCGGCGAGTTGCGCAGTGGCGATGGCGGCTCTCCTTTACGCGCCGCCCGAGGTACTGCCTGGCGCCGAGCGCGCATTGTCCTTGCGGGTTCTTTGGCAGGCGATGGTCTGCGCGCTGGCGATCGTCGGGCTGGCGGGCGCTGCGGCCGCGGGATTTGGCCTCGGCGGGTTTGGCGCGCGGGTTTCGGGCGCCGCCTCCCGGCTCGGACTGCCCGGTGTCGTGATCGCCATCGACGGACCTGCGGCGTCGGGCAAAGGCACGCTCGCCAAGCGGGTCGCGGAGCACTACCGCGTTCCTTGTCTCGACACGGGCCTGCTCTACCGCGCCGTCGCCCGCGACGTGCTCGCCGCCGGCAACGACTTGGCCGACGCCGCCGCAGCCGTCGCCTGCGCCAAGGCGCTCGATCCGGCGACCTTCGATGACCCCGCCTTGCGGGGGGCCTCGGCGGGAGATGCTGCTTCCGTTGTCGCGCGTATTCCGGAAGTACGCGCCGCGCTGCTCGACTATCAGCGCACCTTCGCAAAGTCGTCTATGGGCGCCGTGCTCGACGGGCGAGACATCGGCACCGTGGTTTGCCCCGAGGCACCGGTGAAAATCTACGTAACGGCGAGCGCCCAGGAGCGCGCGCGCCGGCGTTACGCGGAACTGGAGAATCGCGGCGAGGGCATCCGGTTTCAAGACGTCCTGGAAGACATCCACCGCCGCGATGCGCGCGACACCGGCCGTGCTGTGGCGCCTCTGCTACCCGCAAAGGACGCCTTTCAGCTCGACACGACCTATATGAACATTGAACAGGCCTTTGCGGCGGCCGTCGATATTATCGAGAGCCGGCTTGCAGGTGCGCGGCCTCCGCCCGCGGTGGGCGCGACTGAAGCGTAGCAAAACAACGAGCGTTACCAGAAAAGAGCCGCTTGCGCGGTTCCGCGAAACGCGCAAATGCCTCTAGGATCGAGGCCGCGGACGCAACGCATGGAGCCGGTAATGACTGCAATGGCGAGCGAAGAATCCTTTCCGGGGGGCGGTCCAGGGGCTGGCAAAGACAACCTGATTCGCAAGGTCCTCGTCACCGGCGGCACGGGCTTCATCGGCAAAGAGATCCTGCGCGCCTATCGCGCACGCAGCATCGAGGCCGTCGGAGTTGCCAGACGGCCGGATGCAGCGCTGGGTGTCGTTGCCGGAGACGTGAGCGAGCCGGCGTCCTGGGCTCGTCATCTGGACGGCTGCGATATCGTCTATCATACGGCAGCCGTGGTCTCGCTCGTGGAGAAGCGGGAGGTCGCCTGGGCTGTCAACGTGAAGGGCACCCAGCAGCTCGCCGAGGAAGCCGCAAAGCGGGGCGTGAAGCGTTTCGTGCACGTGTCGTCGGTCGCCGCCATGGGCTTCGAAAGCGACGATGGGGCGGACGAAACCTGGCCTCTCATGCCCAATGGAAATACGTACACCGACTCCAAGATTGCCGCCGAGCACGCCGCGCTTTGCGCGCATGCGAGCGGCAAGATCGACGTGACCATCATTCGCCCGAGCGACGTGTACGGTGTGGACTCCGCATGGATCCGCGAGCCGCTCGCCATGATGCGTGCGCGCCAGTTCATGCTGCCCAACGAGGGCAAGGGGCATTTCAGCCCAATCCATGTCGATGATCTGGTGGCGGGCGCGATCCTGGCCGGCGAGAGCCCCAAGGGCGCGGGCGAAGTCTTCATTCTTGCCAACGGCGGCGTCACCACGCGCGAGTTCTTCACCTACCATTGGAACTGGCTTGGCCGCGAAGGTTCGCCTCCCGCGCTCCCGGCGCGTGCGCTCAAAGCGCTGGCGGCCGCGGGGGGCGGCCTGGCGCGCGCGATGGGCGCCAAAACCGAGATGGGTCCTGGGGCAATCGCCATTCTGTGCCGGCCTGGCGGCTACTCGACAAAAAAGGCGCGCGAGGTCTTGGGCTTCGAGCCGAAAATCTCCTTGGCCGAGGGCATGGCCGGTGTCGCAGCGGAATTGAGACGGCGCGGGGAAATCGAGGGCGGTTAACGGCGCGGCTGCACCAGGCTCGCGATCAGCACGAGAACGATGGCGATGGGCAAGGCGAAGACGGCGATCGTAAAGAGCGTCAGCGCGATGCCGAGAGCTAGGCAGGCCAGCACGACGAGGATGACGGCGGCCGCAAGCCAGATCAGCCATTCGCGCCAGCCGGTGATCACACGCTGCTCGCCATTGCGGTAGAGAACGATCATGGGCAATCTCCCAGGGAGGATGTCACCGGGATAATATAGCGCGAGTTTCAACAAACGCGGCAATGACCCCAGAGGGCTACATGGCTGGTAAGCGGGACGCGCGTCCGGCTTGCCCTTTGTGCCCTTTTCCCCTATATGCACCCCCAATTCGGCGTTGCCGCCGGATAGATCACGAGGAGATCGGCCGGATCGGGTCCTGAAAGCAGGGCCCAAATTCTTCATCCGGCAGGGTTGCGCACCCATCGCGGCAACATTCGAGACATCCCATACAACCCGGTGAAACTCCGTCTCATCCGGCTGTGCGCTCGCACGGTCTTTGGCGTTCGCCGGCAAACAGCAAAGCATCCTGGTCAATCCTCCGCCTGCCGGTCGCGGCGCGGACAACAACCCGTTTGGAGAAAGAATGTCGGATCAATTGTCAAAAGAACTGAACCCAACGCACGACGAGTTCGCAGCGATGCTTGCTGAGAGTCTCGCCAAGGACGACCTGTTCGAGGGCTCGGTCGTCAAGGGCAAGGTCGTCGGCATCGAGAAGGACATGGCCGTCATCGACGTCGGCCTGAAGATGGAAGGCCGCATCGCGCTGAAGGAATTCGGCATTGGCGGCAAGCCCGGCGATCTCAAGGTCGGCGATACGGTCGAGGTCTACCTTGAGCGCGTCGAGAACGCGCTCGGCGAGGCCGTCCTGTCGCGTGACAAGGCGCGGCGCGAGGAGAGCTGGACCCGCCTTGAGCGCCTGCACGAGAAGGGCGAGAAGGTCACGGGCGTCATCTTCAACAAGGTCAAGGGCGGTTTCACCGTCGACCTCGATGGCGCGGTCGCATTCCTTCCCGGTTCTCAGGTCGATATCCGTCCCGTTCGCGATATCGGGCCGCTGATGCACCAGCCCCAGCCCTTCCAGATCCTCAAGATGGATCGCCGCCGCGGCAACATCGTCGTGTCGCGCCGGTCCGTGCTGGAAGAGACCCGCGCCGAGCAGCGCGCCGACATCGTGGCCCGCCTCGAAGAGGGGCAGGTCATCGACGGCCTGGTCAAGAACATCACCGATTACGGCGCCTTCATCGACCTGGGCGGAATCGATGGTCTGTTGCACGTCACCGACATGGCTTGGCGCCGCGTGAACCATCCCTCCGAGATCTTGAACGTCGGCGACACGGTGAAGGTGCAGATCATTCGCATCAACCCGGAGACGCAGCGTATCTCGCTGGGCATGAAGCAGCTCCAGGCCGATCCGTGGTCGGCGATCGCCGAGAAGTATCCGGTCGGTGCGAAGATCAAGGGTACCGTCACGAACATCGCCGATTATGGCGCGTTCGTCGAACTGGAGCCCGGCGTCGAAGGCTTGATCCACGTCTCGGAGATGAGCTGGACCAAGAAGAACACGCACCCCGGCAAGATCGTCTCCACCTCGCAGCAGGTCGACGTCCAGGTGCTCGAGGTCGATCCCCAGAAGCGCCGTATTTCGCTCGGCCTGAAGCAGACCCAGGAGAATCCCTGGGACAGCTTCCTCGCCCAGCATCCGAAGGGCTCGATCGTCGAAGGGCCGATCCGCAACATCACCGAGTTCGGCCTGTTCATCGGCCTCGACAACGGAGTCGACGGCATGGTGCACCTGTCCGATCTCGACTGGTCGAAGCCGGGCGACGAGGCGATCAAGGACTACAAGAAGGGCGATGTGGTCAAGGCCGTGGTGCTCGACGTCGACGGCGCCAAGGAGCGCATCTCGCTCGGCATCAAGCAGCTCAGCGGCGATCCCGTCGACGCCATGGGTAAGTTCAAGAAGGGCGACGCGGTCACCTGCACGGTGACGAGCGTTCAGGAGAACGGCGTCGAGGTGAAGGTCGCCGATACGGACCTCACGTCCTTCATCAAGCGCTCGGACCTGTCGCGTGACCGTTCCGAGCAACGCCCTGAGCGCTTCAACGTCGGCGACAAGGTCGACGCCTCCGTGCTCAGCGTCGACAAGGCGGCGCGCCGCATCTCGGTGTCGATCAAGGCGCTTGAAATCGCCGAAGAGAAGCAGGCGGTGGCTCAGTACGGCTCCTCGGACTCGGGTGCCTCGCTCGGTGACATCTTCAAGGCTGCCATCAAGAAGCGTGAAAGCTCGGAAGCGGACGAGGACGCGGGCGAGTAAGCCGCCAGCGGCCATCTGCCAGGGTTCGGTCGATCGAGATGACGGCAGGCGCGCGGAGGGTCACCTTCGCGCGTTTGCTTTATTTGGACCATGATGCGCAGCGCCCGTTGCGCCTCGCCCGAACCTTGCCTAACGTTGATGCAAATCAGGCCGCTAGCCGGCCCGGCCTGGCCCGGGCGTTGCGCCGCGCCCCAGCACATCAGGATGACGCCAATCAAGCCGTCCACTCAGGATCGCGAGGACACGATGCTCGAAACCGAAACCGTACTCGATCGCCGCCGGTTGCGCCGCTCGCTCACGTTCTGGCGCGGCGCGGGCATCGCGGCACTGACCCTCGCGGTTGGTTTGGCGATGTTTGGCGGCGACAAGCTCTCTTCGCTCTCGGGTCATAAGCAGATCGCGCGCATCTCCATCGAAGGCACGATCACCGAGAATCGCGATCAGCTGAAAATGCTGAAGGAGATTTCCGAGGCCGACCATGTACAGGGCGTTATCGTTTACGTGAACAGTCCCGGCGGCACGACGACGGGCGGTGAGGCGCTTTATGAGGGCTTGCGCAAGCTCGCCGAGAAAAAGCCGCTTGTGGCGCAGTTCGGCACGGTCGCGGCCTCGGCCGGTTACATCGTCGGGTTGAGCACGGATCATATCGTGGCGCGCGGCAACACGATCACCGGGTCTGTCGGCGTCATCGTGCAGTGGCCCGAACTGGCTCAGATGCTCGACAAGCTCGGCGTCAAAGTGAACGAAGTGAGGAGCGGGCCGCTGAAGGCCGCGCCCTCACCCTTCGAGCCGTTGACCGAGGAAGGCCGCAAGGTCGCCGAGACCATGGTGAAGGATGGGTTCAAATGGTTCTTGGGCCTTGTGGAGAGCCGCAGGGGGATCAAGGGGGCGGACGTTCCCGGACTGGTCGACGGGCGGATCTTCTCCGGCCGGGAGGCACTGGAGGCCAAGCTGGTTGATGAGATCGGCGGTGAAGACGAGGCGGTAAAGTGGCTCCAGGACGAGAAAAAAGTCGACAAATCGGCCAAGGTCGTGGATTGGAAACCCTCCTCCAGCTCGGCTTTCGGGCCCTTCGGATTTGCGTCCCGGCTGATGGGGGCGCTGCTCGGCGAGGCCGCCGGGGACATTGCCCAAATCGTGATGCGTGACCGGTCAATTTCGACGCTTGGCCTTGACGGTCTCGTTTCCGTTTGGCATCCTTCTGATAAATAAGAAGAATTAATCGGAAGGCTGGGGAGCGGACCGTGATCAAGTCGGAACTGGTACAGCGGATAGCGGCAGCCAATCCGCATCTCTATCACCGAGATGTCGAGCGCATCGTCAATGTGATCTTCGACGAGATCGTCGATGCCTTGTCGCGTGGCGACCGCGTCGAGCTTCGCGGCTTCGGAGCGTTCACGGTGAAACATCGCGCCGCACGTCAGGGAAGAAATCCGCGTACGGGCTCGACGGTGTCGGTCGCTGAAAAGTTCGTGCCGTTCTTCAAGACCGGCAAGGAATTGCGCGACCGGCTGAATAACAAGGAGACGGGCAAGACACCGCACTGAATTGTGTGCGATATGTCGATCCCTGGGAACGTGCGGCATCCCTTATCGAGGAGTAGTCATCCGTGTTGAGGCGTCTTGTTTCGCTCCTTATCGCCTTTCCGCTCGGGATCGTACTGGTGGCCATCGCCATAGCCAACCGTCACCCGGTCAGCCTGGTACTCGACCCGTTCAATCCCGAGGCGCCTGCGCTTCTCGTCCAACTTCCTTTCTACGCGTATCTGATGGGCGCCCTTGTGGTCGGCGTCATCCTTGGAGGCACGGCAACGTGGCTCGGCCAGAGCCGCTGGCGGCGTACAGCCCGCGCTCAAGGCCAGCGCGCGCAGCGTTTCCAAGCCGAAGCGGAGAGGCTGTCGCGTGAGCGCGAGACCAATGTCGTGCACGCAAAGCAGCTCGCCGTCGCGGGCCGCTAGGCAATGTTTGCGATTTTCGACGGCTTGACCGCCTTCGGTCTCCTGGCCGTTTCGGCGATGCTCGTATTCTACGCATTCGAGGATGCGAGCCATTGGAACGTGCTGGGCTTTGCCGTCGCGTGTGCTGCCGGATCGACTTATGGGTTTCTGCAGGGCGCTTGGCCTTTTGGGATCGTCGAGGCGATCTGGTCGGCCATCGCATTGAAGCGCTGGCAAAGCCGGCATTTCCGCCGGCGTTTACAAGGTAGGCCGCTGGCCCTGTAACGAGTGCGGCCCACGGCTTGCGGCGAAGGCCGGCGCAAGCGCGGTGCGGCGGTCCTGCGTCTTCTTCGCCAACAACGCCGTGGGTTGCTATGCCTAAAGCGCGGGGCCGGGCTATAGTTGGGTCCGGTCGATCAGGAGAGCAAACGAGCCTGCCATGGCAACGGAAGTCAAAATCTGCGGGGTGAAGGCGCCCGAGGCCCTCGATGCTGCACTCGATAGCGGCGCTGATTACATCGGCCTTGTCTTTTTTCCCCGCAGTCCCCGCCACGTCGATGCAGCCAGCGCCCTGAAGCTTGCGGACCGCGCGCGCGGGCAGGCAAAGATCGTCGCCCTGTTTGTCGATCCCGATGACAAGGCGCTCGATGGCATAGTCGAGAAAGTGCAACCCGACATGATCCAGTTGCATGGCGACGAAAGCGCACCCCGCGTTCGCGAGATCAGGAGCCGGCTGCACCTGCCGGTCATCAAGGCCATCAAGGTCGGCACAGCGGTCGATGCGGCGCGCGCGATGCGCTACAACGAATCCGCCGATCTCATCTTGTTCGACGCTCATCCGCGCGCGGGTGCGCCCGCACCGGGCGGGAATGGACGTTCGTTCGATTGGCGCGCGCTCGACGATGTGAAAGACCGTATGAAGTTCATGCTGTCGGGCGGGTTGACGGCGGACAATGTCGCGCAGGCCATTGCCGTGACGCACGCGGCCGCCGTTGACGTCTCGTCGGGTGTCGAGCGCGAGCCGGGCGTCAAGGACCCCGATCTGATCAGACGCTTCCTCAAAGCCGCAAAGACGGCTAAGCACGATTGAGAGTTCATTTGTCCGATGCGGCGTGCCGAACGCCCATCAGACTTCCATGAAGGGTATGTGATGGCGACCCAAACCAGCAAGTCTGAAGCAAAGCTCAACAGTATGCGCACCGGCCCCGACGATAGGGGTTTCTTCGGCATGTTCGGAGGGCGCTTCGTCGCCGAGACGTTGATGCCTCTGATCCTCGACCTGGAGCGCGCCTACGACGAGGCAAAGGCGGATTCCTCGTTTCACGCCGAGATGGCGCACCTTCACAAGCACTACTCCGGCCGGCCGAGCCCGTTGTATTTCGCCGAGCGGATGACCAACGAGCTGGGCGGCGCCAAGATTTACTTCAAGCGCGACGAACTCAACCACACAGGTTCGCACAAGATCAACAATTGCCTGGGCCAGATCCTGCTGGCCCGCCGCATGGGCAAGACGCGCATCATCGCCGAGACGGGCGCGGGCCAGCATGGCGTCGCGGTCGCAACCGTGTGCGCCAAGTATGGCATACCGTGCGAGATCTACATGGGCGCCACCGACGTGGAGCGACAGGCGCCGAACGTGGCGCGCATGATGCTGCTTGGGGCCAAGCTCAATCCCGTCACCGCGGGCGCGGGCACGCTCAAGGACGCCATGAACGAAGCATTGCGCGATTGGGTCACCAACGTCCACAATACCTATTACCTCATCGGAACGGCAGCGGGTCCGCACCCCTATCCCGCCATGGTGCGCGATTTCCAGTCCATCATCGGCCAGGAGGTGCGCGAGCAGATCATGGATGCCGAAGGCCGTCTGCCTGACACGCTGGTGGCCTGCATCGGCGGCGGCTCCAACGCCATCGGCCTCTTCCATCCCTTCCTCGACGACACGGGCATAGCGATCTACGGCGTCGAGGCTGCGGGTCATGGTCTGGACGTTCCGAACGGCCATGCCGCGTCCATGAACGGCGGATCGCCCGGTGTGCTGCACGGCAATCGCACGTACCTTTTGCAGGATAGCGACGGGCAAATTCTGGAAGGCCATTCGATATCGGCCGGCCTCGATTATCCCGGCGTCGGCCCTGAGCATGCCTGGCTCAAGGACACGGGCCGCGTGACCTACGCTGCGGTCACCGATAAGGAGGCTCTCGCGGCGCTGCAGTTCTGCACGCGGCTCGAAGGCATCATCCCGGCGCTCGAACCCAGCCATGCCATCGCGCAGGTCATGAAGCTCGCGCCCGGACTGCCCAAGGACAACCTGCTCGTGATGAATTTGTGCGGACGCGGCGACAAGGACCTGTTCACGGTCGCCAAGCATCTGGGAATGAAGATCTGACATGAAGAACGACAACACGAGCCGCATCGATGCCCGCTTCGCGGTGCTGAAATCGCAAAAGCGCGCCGCGCTGGTGACGTTCATTTCGGCCGGCGACCCCGATCTCGCGACGAGCGAAAAGATCCTGCATGGGCTGCCTCAAGCGGGCGCCGACGTCATTGAGCTGGGAATGCCGTTCTCCGATCCGATGGCCGACGGTCCGGCCATTCAGATGTCCTCTCAGCGCGCGCTGAAGGGCGGCCAGAACATGATCAAGACGCTCGAGATGGTTCGCCGCTTCCGCAAGTCGGACGCCGAGACCCCGCTGGTGCTCATGGGCTATTACAACCCGATCTATGTGTACGGCAACGAGCGCTTCCTCGACGATGCCAAGGCGGCGGGCGTCGACGGGCTGATCGTGGTGGACGTGCCGCCCGAGGCCGACGACGAACTGTGCCTGCCGGCCATCGAACGTGGCTTGAACTTCATTCGGCTGGCCACCCCGACGACCGACGCAAAGCGCCTTCCGGCAGTTCTCAACAATACCTCAGGCTTCCTCTACTACGTCTCCATCACGGGCATTACGGGGGCGGCGGCGCCTGTCGTGAACGATGTTCATAAAGAGGTGAAGCGCATCAAGACTAAGACCGCCTTGCCTGTGGTCGTCGGCTTCGGCGTGCGGACCGGGCCGCAGGCGAAAGCCATCGCGGAAGGGGCCGATGGCGTGGTGGTCGGCTCCGCGTTGGTTCAAACTATTGAAAAGACATTAGATTCAAGGGGTAAGGCAACCGCGACGACGGCCGAGGCGGTTTTGGACATCGTCAAGGATTTGTCGTCGGCTCTGCGCTCTTGAGCGCATTAGGGGTTTTCCCCTATTGATCGGCATAAACCTCTGGTAGGCAACGTGCCGAAAGGCCATATAGGCGCAAACTAGCCTTTGAGAGCGGGTCCACAGGCGCTAGGATTGCATAGCCCTGAGAATGCGCAGGAGTTGAGGCTCGCGCCGCCCGCAAGAGAGTAAGTGGCAGCGTCTTGGAATCGTGAAGATTGCTAGCGCGCAGGGCCCGCAGACAAGGAGCCAATCGCAGTGAACTGGATCAACAACGTAGTCCGGCCCAAAATTCGCGGACTGTTGTCGTCGACCACGAAGCGCGAGGTGCCCGATAACCTCTGGGTCAAGTGCCCCGAGAGCGGGCAGATGGTTTTCTATAAGGATCTGGAGGCCAACGAGTTCGTCGTGCCCGGGTCCGACTACCACATGCGCATGGGCGCCGACCAGCGCCTGAAGCACCTGTTCGACGGCGGCGACTTTACGCCGGTGGCCGTTCCCAGCGTTCCCCAGGATCCGCTCAAATTCCGCGATGGGCGCAAGTACACCGATCGCCTGAAGGGGGCGAAGTCCGAGACCGAACTGGAAGACGCCGTTCTCGTCGGCGAGGGGCTGCTCGAAGGCCAGCAGGTTGTTGCGGCTGCGCAGGATTTTCGCTTCATGGCAGGCTCGCTCGGCATGGCTGCGGGTGAAGCCGTGATTGCGGGCATGTTGCGCGCGGCCGAACTCAAAACCCCTTTCATTCTGTTTGCAGCCTCGGGTGGCGCGCGCATGCAGGAGGGCATCCTCTCGCTCATGCAGATGCCGCGCACGACAATCGCGGTAGAAAAGCTGCGCGAAGCCAGGCTTCCCTACATTGTCGTGCTGACAGACCCTACGACCGGCGGCGTGACGGCGTCCTACGCGATGCTGGGCGACATCCATATCGCCGAGCCCGGCGCGCTCATCTGTTTTGCGGGACCGCGTGTCATCCAGCAGACGATCCGCGAGCAGCTGCCCGACGGGTTCCAGCGGTCCGAGTATCTGCTTGCTCATGGGATGGTCGATATGGTCGTTCATCGCCATAAGCTGCGCGAAACCCTGGCGCGCATATGCCGCCTCGTCATGGCGGGCGTCAACGCCGGCAAGCATCCCGGCAAGCGCGTCAACGGCCATCACTACGTGAACGGCACGTCCCTCGACAGCAAGTTGATCGAGACGGCCGCGCGCGAGACGGGCGGCGTGATCGAGCCCGAACCGGTGACGCAGAGCCAGCGGTTCGAGCCCCGCACGGAAAAGACCAAGCGCGAGGGGGACGCCGCGGGTCCGCATCTTGCGCCCAAGGACGCGCCCAGGAGCGCATGACGGTCGTGCGACGTCTCCAGCGGCCGCGTGAGCGGTAAGGGCAAGTCCGGATGGCAACCAAACTCGAACGGCCGACGAGCGATGCGCTGTTGGCGCAGATGAAGCTTTTTCACCCCAAACTCATTGACCTGTCGCTGGGCCGCGTCGAGCGTCTGCTTGGCAAGCTCGGGCATCCCGAAGACCGCTTGCCGCCGGTCATCCACGTGGCGGGCACGAACGGCAAGGGCTCGGTGTGTGCGTATCTTCGCGCAATGCTGGAGGCTGCGGGTAAACGGGTCCACGTCTACACGTCGCCCCATCTGGTGCGCTTTCACGAGCGCATTCGCCTGGCAGGCCCCGACGGCAAGGGCGTACCCATCGCAGAAGAGGCGCTCGTCGACGTCCTGATGCGTGTCAATGCCGTCAACGACGGCGACGACATCACCCAGTTCGAGATCACGACCGCCGCCGCCTTCCTCGCGTTCACGCAAACGCCATCCGACGTCCTGCTGCTCGAAGTCGGCCTGGGCGGCCGGCTCGATGCATCCAACGTGGTCAAGGCGCCCGCTCTCACCGTCATTACGCCGATTTCGATGGACCATGCCGAGAAGCTTGGGCCGACGCTCGCCAAGATCGCGGGTGAAAAGGCGGGCATTCTCAAGCCTGGGGTCACAGGCGTGCTTGGGCCGCAGGAGGACGAGGTGATGAAAGTCATCGAGGTACGGGCCAATGCTGTCGGCGCACGCCTCGTCGCCTTCGGGCGCGACTACGATGCCTACGAGCAGAACGGGCGGCTGGTCGTTCAACGCGAAGATCGCCTGCTGGATCTGCCGCTTCCGGCCCTGGTGGGACGCCACCAGATCTCCAATGCGGGCACAGCGGTCGCTGCGGCCTTGAGCTTGTCGGCCGAGCGGCCCGAGATCGCCATCGACGAGGCTGCAATCGAGCAGGGCTTGCGGAACGTAGAATGGCCCGGACGCATGCAGCGGCTGACGGCGGGCCCGCTGCCCGATGTTCTGGGTGCGGAGGGCGAACTTTGGCTCGATGGCGGGCATAATCCGGCGGCGGGCGACATGCTCGCCGAGACGCTCGCGAGCCTGGAAGACAAGGCGCCCAAGCCGACCTATCTGGTCGTCGGCATGATGGGCCAGAAAGACGCGCTGGGTTTTCTGGCGCCCTTCAGGGGGCTGGTGCGCGCCGTCTACACGGTGCCAATTCCCGGGGCACACGAGGCGCCCCACTCGCAAGAGGGCTTGGCGGAGATTGCGCGCAAGGCAGGACTGAACGCTCTCGACCGGCCCGGAGTGAAAGAGGCGCTGGCAACGATTGCGGGTCTTCATGACGGCGAAAAGCGGGTGTTGATCTGCGGCTCGCTCTATCTCGCGGGTCATGTGCTCGCCATGCAGGAAGGTACGACCGCGCAATCCAACTGATCACGTTGCCGTGACGCTCGCGGTCTTCAAACGAGCCTCGGGGGGACGCACCGAACACACTGATGTCGCTTAAAAAACGCGTCGTTGCAGTGTCTTGGCGTCACGCCTTTGCAGCATGCGGCGTAATTCTTTCGACTAAAGAACCAGACTGATCCGCGCTCGCTTGGCTGGCAGGAGGCAGCGGGAAGGAGTATGACTTCCCGAATACCCATCACGATATGCCTTAAGGGACATTAACGGCAATCTCGGCCCGTCTAAGAGGCCGCTCTAAGGGCCCAGTACAAGGAGAGAAACGCATGCAACACGTTGCAATGGACAAGCTTAACGCCAAACAGGTCATCAAGCCGCGGTATGAGAACTACATTGGCGGCAAGTGGGTGGCTCCTGTTCGCGGCCAGTATTTCCAAAACATCACCCCGATCACCGGCCAGAACGTGTGCGAGGTCGCGCGCTCTACTGCCGAGGACATCGAACTCGCCCTTGACGCCGCCCACAAGGCGCGCGAAGCCTGGGGCCGTACTTCACCCGCTCAGCGCGCAGCGGTCCTGCTCAAGATTGCCGATCGCATGGAGCAGAACCTCGACATCCTGGCGCTCGTCGAGACCATCGACAACGGCAAGCCGATCCGCGAGACGACCCACGCCGACCTGCCTCTTGCCATCGATCACTTCCGCTACTTTGCCGGCTGCGTGCGCGCCCAGGAAGGCACGCTCTCCGAGATCGACCATGACACCGTCGCCTACCATTTCCATGAGCCGCTCGGCGTCGTCGGCCAGATCATCCCGTGGAACTTCCCGCTGCTGATGGCCGTGTGGAAGCTTGCGCCCGCCATGGCTGCCGGCAACTGCATCGTTCTGAAACCGGCCGAACAGACCCCGATGAGCATCATGGTTCTGATGGACATCGTCGGCGACCTGATTCCCGAAGGCGTCGTCAACGTCGTCAACGGCTTTGGCATCGAGGCGGGTAAGCCGCTGGCTCAGAACAAGCGCATCTCCAAGATCGCGTTCACGGGCGAGACGACGACCGGCCGTCTCATCATGCAGTACGCATCTGAGAACATCATCCCCTGCACGCTGGAACTCGGCGGCAAGAGCCCGAACATCTTCTTCGCCGACGTCATGGACGCCGACGACGAGTTCTTCGACAAGGCTCTCGAAGGCTTCACCATGTTCGCGCTCAACCAGGGCGAGGTTTGCACCTGCCCGTCGCGTGCGCTCATTCAGAAATCGATCTACGAGAAGTTCATGGATCGCGCCATCGCTCGCGTGCAGAAGGTGAAGCAGGGCCATCCGATGGATGCGTCCACCATGATCGGTGCGCAGGCTTCCAACGACCAGATGGAAAAGATCCTGTCGTACATCGACATCGGCAAGAACGAGGGCGCTCGCGTCCTGACCGGTGGCGCACGCCCCAACCTGGGCGGGGAACTGACGAGCGGCTTCTATGTCACGCCGACCGTTTTGGAAGGCAACAACAAGATGCGCGTCTTCCAGGAAGAGATCTTCGGACCGGTGCTTGCGGTCACGACGTTCGACACGCCTGAGGAAGCTCTGCAAATCGCCAACGACACGCTCTATGGCCTGGGCGCCGGCGTGTGGACTCGCAACGGCACGCGCGCCTATCGCTTCGGCCGTGAGATCCAGGCCGGCCGCGTGTGGACCAACTGCTACCATCTGTATCCGGCTCACGCCGCATTCGGTGGCTACAAGCAGTCGGGCATCGGCCGCGAGACGCACAAAATGATGCTCGACCATTATCAGCAGACCAAGAACATGCTGGTTTCCTACAGCCCGAAGGCGCTCGGCTTCTTCTGATGCTTGGCAGCTGCGACGTCTGAATAAGCGAACCGGGGGCGGCTCTGCAGAAGGGTCGCCCCCTTTCGCTTACTATCCCTGAAATGTCTGACATTCATCCCGGAGACCACCGATGCCGGCTCGGCCTACACTGCGATCGCTCCTCCAGCTTCCCGACCAACCACAGCCTCTGTCAAAGTCGGCGCTCATCCTGATCGACTGCCAGACCACCTACCGCGAAGGCGTCATGCAGCTGGAAGGCGTCGAGCCCGCGTTGCAGGAGTGTGCGGCGCTTCTGGCGCGCGCGCGCGATGCCGGTTCGCCCGTCATCCACATACAGCACGATGCCGGCCCGGGATCCCCCTACGATACCAATGCGCCGATCGGCAAAATTGCCGACATGGTGGCGCCCAAGCCGGGCGAAAAGGTCATCACCAAGGCCTATCCGAGTTCCTTCGAAAAGACCGATCTCGACGCCGAGCTGAAGCGCTTGGGCGTGACCGACCTCGTCATCGCAGGCTTCATGACGCATGTGTGCGTGAACTCGACGGCGCGTGCTGCGTTCAACCTGGGGTATCGGCCAACCGTTGTCGCATCGGCCACAGCGACGCGCTCGCTGCCGAACCCGGTCGGGGGTGACCTGCCTGCCAGGGAAGTGCACGAGTCCGCACTTGCTGCGCTCGCGGATATTTTCGCGATCGTGGTTCCAGATGCGAGCAAGGTACCCACCTGACGACCCGGGCCGCCAAGCTGGGCTCAGATGCGGCCCCAGGTCGGCCACAAGCTCGCATGGGAGGAAGACCCGCAGATGCCGCTAGCAAGGATCACCGCAACGCCCCAGGCGCGTCACGCCATCGCCCTCGCGCTCGAGGTCCACGGTCCGCTGATGTTTCACACCAGCGGCGGGCGCGTCGGCGGCCGGTCGTTTCCCGTCTGCCTTCCGGCCGGTGCGCTGCGTATCGGCGCACGCGATCATCTGTTGGGGGAGGTGGAGGGCGTTCCCGTTTACGAGATGGAAGACCGTGACGGTGCTTTGCGCAGCGCGGCCAGCGCCTATATCCTGGATATAGCCCAGGGACCTGCCTTAGGCTTTTCCATTGCCGCCGGGCCCGGCCAGCGGTTTACGATGCGTAGGGCCGGGCACGACACACACGAACCTTCAAACAGGTGTTGCGATGATCCCTAATACCGTTCAGCGCGTCAGCTCGACCCCGGAAACGGATAAGCTGGTTGCAAAGCTCGTAGGCATTCACGGTCCTTTGCTGTTTCATCAGTCGGGCGGTTGTTGCGATGGCTCGGCGCCCATGTGCTATCCGCGCGGCGAATTCAAGGTCGGTGCGCAGGACGTCTACATGGGTGAGGTCGCCGGCCAGCCCTTCTACATGGGCAAGTCGCAATTCGAATACTGGCAGCACACCGCGCTGATCATCGATGTGGTCCCTGGCCGTGGTTCTGGCTTTTCGGTGGAGAGCCCGGAAGGCGTGCGCTTCCTGACGCGCTCGCGCGTGTTCACGGATGCCGAGTACGACGTGCTGGACCGCATGGGCCCTCCGCCCAGCGGGGTGGAGCATCCTCCCGTTCTCTAGAGTGGTCTGCGGGTTTCGTGCAAATCGCGCCAACCGCTCTCCTCATTGTCCTGGCAATTGTATTGGGCGCGGCCGCCGTGCTCACGATTGCATCCATAGCCTGATCGCCGCCGCGCTCGTCGTCAGCACGAGGAGCGGGCGGATGATCCAGCCGCCGTGGCGCAGTGCTACGTGCGATCCCGCCCATGCCCCCGCTGCCTGACCCAACGCCATGGGCAGGCCGATCGCGAAGTTGACATGGCCGCTCAGCGTGAAGATCGCCAGCGACACAATGTTGGACGTGAAGTTCAAGACCTTCGTGCGCGCCGTGGCGGCGAGCAGATCGATCCCGGCAAAAGCCAGAAACGCCAGCATATAGAGTGAGCCCGCGCCTGGACCGAACACGCCGTCGTAGAACCCGATCGGTGCAGCCAGTCCCACGGCGAAGGCTGGAGCAGACAGGGCGGTGCGCGGCGCGTGAGGGCGTAGATAGGGCGCGAGCGCGAAATAAAGGGCCGCCGCCACCAGCGCATAAGGGATGATCGGTCGAAGCCAGCTGGCATCGAGGTTGGCGATCGCGACCGCGCCGAGGGCCGCGCCGGCCGCCGTGCCGGCGATCGCCGGACGCAGGGTTTTCCAATCGATCTGGCTGGCACGATGAAAGCTGTAGCTGGCGGCCGCTACGCCGAAGGCGCCTTGCAGCTTGTTGGTGGCGATGGCCTGGTTTGCAGGCACGCCCGCCATCAACAGAGCAGGCAACGTCAATAGCCCGCCGCCCCCGGCTATCGCGTCGATGAAACCGGCGGCCGCGGCGGTGGCAGTCAGGAGAAGAAGGATCGTCGGGTCCACCGCCGCTCCGTTGTTTCGCAGATGTTGAGATTGCCAACGACCATGGGTGCGGTATGCTTTGTTATCCGATGCAGTCCGTGGTGTGTCACGGTGTTTGATATCGAACAACTGTTGCGAGCGGTAAGCCAAATGAAGTGCTGCAAGCGCTGCGAGCACGCTTGGTTCAACGACTATTCGGAATTCGGCTACTGCAAGCTGGCATATGAAACGCGCGCCACCATACCCAAGCCGATCGGCGAGCTTCACGTATGCGATCACTTCGCGGCCCGGGTCTCGGGCGCTGACTCCGGCCCCAAGTGACATGCAAATGGGCCCGTACGCTTCGACGTACGGGCCCTTATTCGTTCAGTTCGGGAAACTGGGGCGTCAGGCGATGACGCTCTGCGTAATCCAGTCCTCCAGCTTCTTCTTCTGGACGATGGCGCCGGTGTGCTGCGCGGTGACCTTGCCGCCCTTGAACAGCAGCAGCGTCGGCATGGCGCGGATGCCGTAGGCGCCCGTCACCCTGGGGTTCTCGTCAACGTCGACCTTGACGACCTTGACCTTGCCCTTGAGTTCGGCTGCAACCTGCTCCAACGCGGGAGCCATGGCCTTGCACGGGCCGCACCACTGCGCATGAAAATCGACGAGGACGGGCTCGCTGGCTTTCAGGACTTCTTGTTCGAAGCTTGCATCGGTAACGGCGTTTGCCATGCTGGTTCTCCTGGTCGAGGCCTCGAAATGAGCACCTCTAATCTCATTCATTTTATCTATAGGGTCGGACATGGGTCCGGGTATGAAGTCCGAACATGGGGCCCGGCCCCTGAACTGGTCGCAGCATAGGTAGGAACTGGCTCAAGGGGCGTCAAGACTGGCAAGGTCCAAGTCCCACAACTGGCGGATGTAGGTTTGGATAACACCGCCCGGAACCTCCATGAGGCGCGGTCCGTCCGTCCACAGCAACCCCGCGCGGACCTTTTTGCCGGGATAGATCTCGCCGAGGGCGAGAACGTAGGCGGCAAGCTGGAAGAGGTAGGCAGGCGCCACCCCTTCCAAGCGTATGGGCGCCGGCCGGTTGGTCTTGTAGTCCACAACCAGAACCTCGCGCTCCAGGACGGCGAGCCGGTCGATCTGACCGTTGAGCTTCAGCGCCGGGCCCGCGCCCGTCGGCCGGGGCAGGGTTGCAGCGATGGAGACTTCCGCGCGGCTATCTGGTCCGAAGATCGGGGCGAAGGCCGGGTCGACGAGCACGGCCAGCGCTTCCTTCACGATGCTGGCGCGCCCCGCGTCGGAGAGCCCTGCCCCGCGGCGCTCCACAAAGGCATGCGCCACAGTTTGGCGCTTCTCATGCGGAATTTGGGGAAGATGTTCCAGCAACGCGTGCGTGAGCGTTCCCCGCAGGAAGCGCCCCTCTTGGGCAAGGTGCAGAGGTGAAGGCCGGTCGAAGCTGTCTCCGGGGGCCATCTGCCTGCGATAGGCGGGCTCGCCTTCGGCATCGGGCGCATAGGGTTCGAGCCGCGACGGCGCCAAGGGGATGGCAAGCTGCGGCTCGGCGGGGGCGCGCTTGAGCGCAAAGCCTGGCCGCGCGATGGCGGGGTGATCGGCAAGCGCCGTCTCTTTTTGCACCTCGACATCTGCGGCCTGCGGCGCCTCCATGCGGCGCACGACAACGCCGCCCGTATCGCACGCTGTCAGCAGCGGTCCCAAGGCATCGGCGATGAGATCGTACCAGCAACCCTCGGCGCGGCGCTTGCGGCCTTCAAAGCCCGCCACATAGAGCCTGTCGCGCGCACGCGTCATGGCCACGTAGAGCAGCCGGTTGCGCTCTTGGGTATCGCGTGCGTTCTTGGCTCGGGCGGCGTCTCGAAGGCCGTCCAGGCTGGACGTTCCCTTCACCGCCCAGACGATGGGCGCGGCGATGCCGGCCGGACGGACCGCCGATTCGAGTGCGAGCAGGCGCAACCCCGGGCTGTCGCCTGTTGCCGTGGTGCAGGTGTCGGGCAGAAACACGATCGGCGCTTCCAAGCCCTTTGCACCATGCACGGTCATGACGCGCACCTCGTTGCGGCCGTGCTCCATGTCGCGTTTGACCTCATGCCCGCCCTGGCGAAGGCTTGCGAGGAAGCCCGTCAGCGAAGGCGGCGCACCATCGTCGTAGTTGAGCGCGAGTTCGAGAAATTCGTCGATGGAGTCTGCGGATTCCAGCCCAAGCCGGTTCAACATCGACGCGCGCCCGCCGTCGCGATCGAGGAGGCCGCAATAGAATTCGAATGGTGGAATGAAGTCAGCCTTCGAGCGCCAGCGCTTCAAGGTTTCAGCCGCGGGGCGGTGACGCGGGGTGCCGCCGGCGTGGGCAAGGAACGCTTTCCACAAGGCGCCCTTGCGCCGCGGCGCAAACGCCAGCAGATCCTCGTCGGTTAAGTTGAAGAGCGGACTTTTGAGAACGGTGGCGAGCGCCAGATCGTCTTCCGGCAGCGTGAGGAAATCGCCGAGCGCGATGAGATCCTTGACCGCGACTTGTTCGGTGAGTTCAACCCGGTCGGAACCGGCAACCGCAATGCCCCGCGCCTTGAGTGCGGCCACCATGGGCACGGCGAAGGGATTGCGCTTGCGGACCAGGATGAGAATATCGCCTGCGGTAATCGGCTTGCCCGTCGAGGGGAGGACCTCGCCGTTTTTCAACCAGCCATCGATCGTCGCGGCGATACGCTCCGCAAGCCGGTTGGCGGGAGCGCGCTCGCTCGTTTCCGACAGCGGATCCCAGGGGTCGGCGTCCCGATCCTCGCCGTGCGTCTCAGGCTCCCACAACTCGACGAGGCCGGCCGAGCCGTAGCGGCTCGCGATGTGCCGGATGGTGTGTCCGGGCGATGCGGTGAGCCCCGGCGTCCGGCTCTCGTCGGCAAAGACGCAATCCACGGCGTCCAGCACCGGCTGCACGGTGCGGAACGACAGGTTGAGCGGGACCGCCCGCCAGAGCGCTTCGGCCTGCCGCGCCATCCGGGCAAACTGCTCGCCCATCTGCTTGAAGCGCTCGGGCTGGGCGCCTTGGAACGAGTAGATCGACTGCTTTTCATCCCCGACTGCAAACAGCGTTCGGATTACGTCCTCGCGCGCACCGCTGCCGGAAAAGAACTCACGCGCCAGAGCCTCGATGATGGCCCACTGCTCGGGGCTGGTGTCCTGGGCCTCGTCCACCAGGATATGATCGAGGCCGCCGTCCAACTTGAACAGCACCCAATCGGCCGAGTGCGACGTTGCAAGCAGATGAATCGTGCGCTCGATGAGATCGTCGAAGTCGAGCGCGCCCGCCGCGGCCTTCGCCTCTTTGTAGAGTTGAAGCACGCGATCGGTCAGACGGTAGAGCGCAAGTGTCGCCTCGATAACGGCAACTGCCTTCAATTCCCCGGTCAGCGCCAGCATTTGGGTCTGCGCGCGCTGGGCCAGCGTCAGCAGATCCGGCCGGCTTTCCGCGAGCGCCTTGGTCATCAGCCGGTCGCGCGCCTCTTGTGATTTCGTCAGCAGGTAGTCGCACACAGCCCTTGCACGATCGCGGTCGCCCGCTGCAACAAGCGCATTGGACAATGGCTGCGCAAGGTCCATATCCGATTTCAGGCCGCCGGCGAGGTGGTCTCGCAACGTACGCAGGCTCGCTTCGTCCAGAAGCTGCGCCCGTTCCTTGTCGATCGTTGCGCGCGTCGCGCCCCGGCGCACGCCGAAGTGGCGCTGCAGAAGCCGCTCGACACCCGTGAACGGATCGTCACGGCGGCCCTCTTCGATGCGGCTTGCCTGCGCCAGCCAGTGATGCTCGGCGAGCATGCTGGTCAGCAGTTCGTCGAAGCTTGCGTCAGTGGCGTAACCGATCGCGACGCTGAGCGCCTTACCCAATGCACTATCGGCTTTCGCCGTCGCTTCGCCGATCATGGCGTCGATGGCGCGTGCGACGATCTCGCGCTTCTTTGCGTCGTCGAGGATCCGGAAACCCGGCGGCACGTTGGCTTCGAGCGGAAAGCGTTGCAAAAGGCGCTCCGCGAAGGCGTGGATGGTCTGCACTTTCAAGCCGCCGGGTGTTTCGATGGCGACTGTGAAGAGCGTGCGTGCACGGGCCAGATCGCCGGATGCGGGCACATGCCCCGTCAGCTTCTCGAGCGTGGCGGCAAGATCGTGCTCTTCGGCCGTCACCCATTGCGCTAGCTTGTCGAAGACGCGCTTGGACATCTCGGCTGCGGCTGCCTTGGTATAGGTGAGGCACAGGATGCGGGCCGGCGGCGTGCCTGCGAGCAGCAGCCGCAGGACGCGGTTGGTCAATACGTGGGTCTTGCCGGTGCCCGCGTTGGCGCTGACCCAAGCCGACCCCGATGGATCGGCGGCGTGGCCCTGCGCCCGGTCCGTGTCGCGGCGGGCGGCCTCGATGTCCATGCAATCGAGCGGCTTGTTCATGAGGCTCACTCCTCCTCGTCCACGTGCGCCGACCACTCTCCCACGCGCGCCAGCGTTGCGTAGCCGTCGTAGTCGTAGCGAAAGCCGGCGCGCCGCACGGCGCGATAGGGCGTCTTGTCATCGTCGTAGCGGGCGACGAGCTTTTCCAAGCCTTCGCGGGCGCTGGCGGCGAGTGCGGCAACGTCGCCGTTCGAGACGATCTTTTCCTCGCCGGGCGGCTCACCGCCCGAGGCGCGGATGTAGCGCAGCATCAAGACCGGCTTTCCAATCAGGCCGGGAAAACCGGACTCGCCAAGCGCGATGGCCGCTTCCAGGGGCAACTGCGGCGCGCGCGTCGATTGTACGGCCTTCGGCGTAGGGGCTTGTCCGGTCTTGTAGTCGGTGATGATGAGACCGCAGGCGCCCTCGTCGATTCGGTCGGCGCGCGCGGTAAGGCGGAAGGGGCCGCCCGGCGCGCCGATGATAAGGCTGCCGGATATCTCCGCGGATATGGCAGTCACGTTTTCACGCCGTTTGGGCTCGGTTTGCGCGAACCAGTCGAGGAACCGCGACAGGCGGGGAAGCCAGAAGGCCGCCACGCGCGGATGGCCGGTGTAATCCTGAAGAACGTCGCGCGCGATGCGCCGAAGTTCCTCGGCGAGATTGCCGGGAAGCTCGCTTGAATGGCCCTTGGCGAATCGTGCAAGCACGTCATGGATGAGGCCGCCGCGCAGGCTCTGATCGAGTGCTTCGCCAAGCGCCGGCAAGGGTTCCAATTCCAAAATCTGACGCGCGAAGATGGCGTAAGGGTTCCGGATCCATTCCTCGACGCGCGTTACGCTCATCTTGCGCGGACGCAGGTGGAGCGCGGGACGAGGTTCTGGCGCGCCGATGCGCATGCGTGGCGCATCGGCCAGTCCATCGCGCGCCCGTGCCCAGTTGAGCCACGGCTTGTCTGGGGCGAGAGCTTGGCTCAGGCCGGCGCCTTTGAGTAACGCGTTGACGCGCATCAGCCAGCGCGAGGGCACCGTCGGCACGCCGTTGATCTTTTGCGCGCGCGTCAAGTACACCCGTTCGGCCCCCAAGAGCGAGATGAAGTCATGAGCGGCGCGGCCGATGTCCTCTTCGGGTGAAGGTAGCCCCAACTGCGCGCGCATGGGGCGATTGAGCCACGCGCCCGGATCGGCAGACTGCGGCCATGTGCCTTCGTTGAGGGAGCCCAGCACGATGATGTCGGGCTGCTGCAAGCGCGCCTCGAACGGCCCCCAGATCGACACGCGGGGATGGACCGGCGTTCGCTCGCGCACGTTCTCATGCGCCAGCAGGCCGCGATAAAGATCGGCATAGTCGGCGGCATGGATTGCAGGCGATGGCATGGTCTCGTCGAGCAGGCCGACAAAGAAGGCGTTGGCGGCTTCGCCGGCTTCGTTCTGCCAGAGCGGATTGACAGGCGAAGCGGCCAGGTCGCCGGGCTGAGGCGCAGCTTGCGCCAGGTTTTCCGCTGCTATGACGTGGGCTGTGGCAAATGCCCTGAGCGGATGCTTCGTTCGGCCATCGGCGTAGAGCCCGGTCAGCGGCGCGTAGGCCGCCTCCAGCCGTGCCAGCAGATCGCGGGCGCCGGCGCGATCCTCATCCCAGAGCCTGCGGACGGCGCGATGCTGCATGGCGTCTTCCATCGCCAGCCGTTCGCAATGATCCAGTGCGGCCCTCACGCCCACAAGGCCACGGCCGAGATAGGGCGCGCGGAAGGCCATCAGTTCCAGCGCCCGGCCGAATCGCCTGATGTCGAACGGCTCGAGCCCGATGCGGCAAAGCGGATGCTTCAACAGCGCCATCAGTTGCGCGGGGGCAAAATCGCTGACGGCGGCATCGATCACGAGATTGAGGAAAGTGCCAGGAACCGTCTTGGCGAATGGGCGGCCCGCGCTATCGTCGACGCGGATGCCCCAGCTCTGCAGGCGGATGGCGACGCGGCGGGCCAGCAAGCGGTCGGGGGAGACGAGCGCGGCGGTGCGCCCCGGCGCCTCGACGGCCTCGCGCAAGATGAGTGCGACAGCCTCCGCTTCATCCGGCGCGCTTGGCGCTTCGATGAGCGACACGCCCGCCAGCGCGCTCTTTATCGCGTCAGGCTGCACGGTCTGCCTGAAATGATGCCAGCGCTCGGTGGTGGCGGAGGGCCGCATCGCCTCGCTGACGAGGCGTGCGCGTTGTGCGCGTGCTGCGGGCGCGCGCGGGCCGGGCAGGATCCCGACGTCGGCTCGCGCGACTGCGAGCTGGTCGAGCAGCTTGCGCAAGCCGAATTGGGGGTGCTCGGGGGAATTCTTCACGGCCTCCCAACTCGCGTCGTCGAGATCGAGATCGAGCGCGGGCAGTACGATGGCGCCGTTGGCCGCGGCGGCAACGGCGCGCATCAGCGTGACGGTGGCCGGAATGGACCCGGTAACGCCGGCCACCACGACAGGTCCACCCGGCGGCGCGGCGGCGATGCGGGCGGCTTGCGCCAGGATGAGCGCGTTGCGCCGCCCCGCGGCGGAGACGAAGCCGCGCTCCCGCAGGTGCGCGGGCCATGCGTGCGTCACGATGCGCAGGAAGTCGACCGTCTGCTGCCAATGGGCGGCATAGCCGTCCGGCACCAGCTTCTCAAGATCCGTGAATGCGACGCCTTCGGTTTCGACGAGATCCATGAGACGCGCGAGTTCGGCGGCCAGCGCTGCGGCCTGCGCCGGCGTATTGGAGCCAGCGCTGCGTTCGTCGGGATCCGCGTCCGCCAGCACGCTGCGCCAGCGCTGGACAAGCTGCATCAGCCTCAGAGTGCGTTCCAGCGGCGAGACGGCGGGCGGAAGATCGAGGGTGTCCGCGCCAAGCGTCATCAAGCCGGCAAGCCCGGACAAGAGCGTGATATCCTCCTCGCCCTCCGAAATGGGGCGGATGCGCGGCATGAGCAACGCGCGGGCGCCCGTAACGGAAAGAAAGGCGTCCTGCAAGGCGCGGGCGGCGCGGCGCGTCGGCAGAAGGAGCGTGACATCGGGCAGGTTGAGTACGCCCGCGGGCTTGCCGCCCGGGCTCGGCAGATCCCCGTTTATCAATGCGTGGGCCAGGCGCGGCAAGAACGGCTCGCCCGCGGGAACAGTGAAGATCGCAGTCATGGGCGCGCCCCCGGACGGCCGGTGGAAGGCACGTCTTCACGAAGCCGAGCCTCGGCATCTTTCAAGGCTTGCGGATCGCCGACGTGCATCCACGTGCCCTCGAGCCGCACACCGAACACGCGATCGCGTTCGATTGCGGCGTCCCACGGAACGTTCAGCGAAAACTTGCCGCAGGGCGCTCCATCGAACAGGCGCGGATGGGCAATCGAGACGCCGGCAAAAACGAAGGGCGCGACGAGCGCGCCTGTGCGTCGCTTCAGGCGGCCGCTGGCGTCCATGAAAAAGTCGCCACGGCCCTCATACCCAAGGCTCGTCGCTACAGGCGCGAGCAGCAGCAAGGCGTCCATGCGCGCCGAATCCCACGCCCCGAGCAACCGTCCGAGATTGCTGCCGGCGCCTTCGATCCAGACGCTGTCGGAGTTGGCAATGATGAAGGGATCCGATCCGATCAAAGGCAGGGCGTGAAGAACGCCGCCGCCCGTCTCCAAGAGCATGCCTTGCTCGTTCGAGATGACGATCTTGGGCGTCGTGCGGCGGGCAAGATGCGCTTGAAGCTGATCGGCGTGGTGATGCACGTTGACGACGGCGCGCACGATTCCGGTTGCGGCGAGCCGATCGAGAATGTGGTCGATGAGCGCCTTGCCGGCGAGCCGCACCAGGGGTTTTGGCGTGGTGTCGGTCAGCGGACGCATCCGGGTGCCCAACCCAGCCGCGAGAACGAACGCCGTCGTCGGCCGCGCAATCTGTATCATGACGATCGCTCCCCCGCGGGTCGTGTCTATATTTCGGGCGGCCGGGTTCGTCCCTCCGCCGGGAAATGCGACTCATACCACGCCGCCACCGGCGCCAATTCGCCATGAGCGAGATCGCGCGCCAAATATCCCCATATCCTGGGGATATGCGCCAGATACTGGCGCTTGCAATCGCGTTTGGCGAGGCGGGCGAAGATGCCGAGGATTTTGGTGTTCCGCTGGGCGCCCAGAGCGGCATAGGCGTAGCGGAAAGCGGCCTCGTCGAAGGTTGGCTCCAGCGCGCTCACGCGCGCGACATAGTGTGCAAGTAGCTCGTCCTCGATTGAGGATGGAACATCGAGCCGCGCGTCTTGGAGCAGCGAGACGAGATCGTAGGCGTGAGGACCCGACAGGGCATCTTGAAAGTCGATGATCCCGACATCGCGCGGCGGCATTCGATCATCGAGCGCTATGAGGTTGGGCGAGTGATAGTCGCGCAGCAGCCAGCCTTTCGGCATGGCATCGAGGCGGCTGAACACCCCATCCCAAAGGCTGTTGAACGCATCGCGGACGCTGCTTGGAATTTGCGAGCCGTGGACGGCGGGCCAGTACCAGTCGAGCAGCAATTCGGTCTCAATGCGCAAGGCCGCGTGTGTCGTTTGCGGCAACGCATACGTGCTCCCGTCGGGCAATGGCAGGGCCGGCGGGGGCGCATAGGCGCGCAGGGATGCCAGAGTGTCGGTGGCGCGCCGCCACAACGCCTTAAGATCGGCGCCCCGGGAAACTTCGCACCCGAAGGTGGCATCGCCCAAGTCTTCGATGACAAGCAGGCCGTTCTCAAGATCGTGGGCGAATATGTGCGGCGCGGAGAAGCCGCCCGCGCGCAGTCCCTCCGCAACGGCCACGAAGGGGCGAACGTCTTCCGCCAGCAACGCGATCCGGCTGTAGGGAAGGCCGCCGCGTATGGGCGGTCCATCCGGCTGTCGAGGTGAATCCATCAAGATCGCCTTGCTGCCGTCGGCTTTTGCCAGGCGCGCATAGCGGCGCGCAGAGGCGTCGCCCTGAAGATAGCTCAGCTGGCTGTCCAATGCGCCCCACGCCTCGCGCGCCAGAAATTCCCGTATTTCAATGAGCCGCTTCAGGCGGGCGCCGAGCGCAGGCGTGGCCGACAGCGTCGCGTTGCGGGTATCGGGATTGCCGGTTTCCGAAAGCTGCAAACTCAGCCGGTCCTGCGGCAGCAGATCGGCCGCGCGCTCCGGCCATTCGACGATTGCAATGCCGCGCTCCACCGCGTGATCAAGACCAAGTTCGTGGATCTCTTCAGGCGCGCCGAGGCGATAGAGATCGAAATGGGCGATCTCGAAACGCGGTGACTGGTAGCTCTGAACGAGCGTGAATGTGGGGCTGGGAATCTCTACGCCTGGCGTCTGCGCCAATGCCTCGATCAGCGCGCGCGCGAATGTCGTTTTGCCCGCGCCCAGATCGCCTTCGAGCGTCAGCAGGTCTCCCTGCTTGAGCGCGAACGCGACATCCTGGGCAAGCCGCCGCAGCGCGCCTTCGGTGAGGTTGGGAAATGTCTTGGCTGTCGTCATGCGGCGGGGAGATTACGCCGTGCGGGCCGGTCTCGCCAGTGCCGGATAGCCGCTGTCCTCGACAGGAATTGGGCGCTCCGGAATACGGACTGTGACCCGCGTGCCGCTGTTTTCCTCAGATTCGATATCGATCGTGCCGCCATGCAATTCGACGAGGTTCTTGACGATCGAAAGGCCAAGTCCCGCGCCGCGGTGCTTGCCGCCGCGGCTGCCGCTGACGAAGCGCTGGAAGACGCGTCCCAGTTCGGCCTTCGGAATGCCCACCCCCTGGTCCTCGACGCAGAACACGATGAAGCCGCGATCGCGCCAACAGGTGATGCCAACGGTGCTGCCCGGCCTGGAAAATCCCACCGCGTTCGAGAGCAGATTGTAGAGCACCTGACGCATGCGCGCCTCGTCCGCCATAAATTCGGTCACCTCATCGGACACAGCAATTTCGATCGTCAGCTTCGCGCGCACGGCGCGCTCGCGAATGCCCAGGATCGCGCTGTCGATGATGCTGCGCACGCCCAGGGGCTGCAGCTTCAATTCGAGGCTGCCGGCCTCGATGGTGGCAAGGTCGAGAATGTCGTCGATGATGGCGAGCAGCGTCTTCGACGAGGACATGATATCGCCGACGTACTCGCGTTGCTTGTCGTTGAGGTCGCCTATGAAGGGCGAGGCGAGCATCTCGGAAAAGCCGATGATGGTCGTGAGCGGCGTGCGCAACTCATAGGAAATGTGGCCGATGAACTGGGTTTTGAGACGGTCCGCGGCGACGAGGGCTTCGTTGCGCTCCACGAGGGCGCGCTCGGCGCGCTTGGCGTCGGTGACGTCGGCGAAGGTGAGTAGCGTGGCGCCGTCCGGCAGCGGGCTCAGCGCATAATCGATGAAGCTGTTGTCGGCGCGCTGCATCTGGCCTTCGAACGGCGTGCGCTCGTCCAGGAACGCCGTAGCCGCCTGCACGATGCGCCGCCAGATGCCCACGTCGTCATGGAGACGCGAGGCGAGGCGGATGACGTCTTCGATGTGAGGCAGTTCTGCGAGCGTGCGCGCCGGTATGCCCCAGATCGTTGCAAACGCCGGGTTGAAGATCTTGAGGCGCCCGTCGGTGCCGAATACCGCGACGCCCTCCTTGAGGCTGTCCAGCGTCTCACTCTGCACGTCGATGAGGGTCTTGTAGCGGCTTTCGAGCGCAAGGGCCTTTGTTTCATCCGAGAAGAGATAGGTGACGCCGCCATCCTGGCGCCGTTCGGCAATGACGTGGAGAACGCGCCCGTCGGTAAGGTGCCAGCGCGTTTCGAAGCCCTTGTCCGACTGGTAGCAGTCGAGGATGTCTTTCTTCCAGGTGCGATAATCGACGACCGAGGGCAGCTTGCCCTGAGCGCGTAGGCGGTCGAGGATTACGCCGTCGGTGGGGCGCTCCTTGAGCCAGCCCGGATCGATCTGCCAGAGATTGCAGTAGGCCTCGTTGAAGAATACGAGCTGCTGGTCGCGATTGAAGATGACGACTCCGGTCGAGACCTGGTCGAGTGTGCGGTCGTAGGCCGCGATCTGGCGTTCCAGTTCGCCCTGAACGGTCTCGATCGCCGTGGCGTCGATGGCCGCGCCCGCGGAAATGTCTTCGACGGGCAGGACGACGATGTCGTGAGGCTTACGCTCGCCGCCGGCGACGATATGCACCCGGTCGCGGTAGTAGCACCCCTGCGAAAGGGCTTTCGCGACGGCGCGGCGCTCGCGGCTGTCGAGAAGTTCGATCTGATGCTCCAGAACCTCGGCTTCGCTGCTGGCCTCGACGGCCGCGGCGTAGGCGCTGTTGACCCAGGTGATGCGGCCGTCGGCGCCACGCAGCCATGCGGGCATGGGTAGTGTGTTGAGCAGGGCGCGGCTTGAGCGGATGTCACGCGCCAGGACCTGATGGGACTCCAGGACGCGCGATAGCTCGAGCTTGTAGCCGGAGATGTCCTTGAAGCGAAGCACGGCGCGCCCGCCCGCAGCCCGTCCCTCGGCCTCGACCTGGCCGCCTGCCATTGTGCGCAGGATGACATTGAAGGCCCGTCCGTGTGCGAACAACTGGTCGAGCGCGTTCTTGAGCGTCTGCGAGGCGACAGGTTCCAGCCAATGTCCGAAACGCAGGATTTCGCCCTGATGCTCGGGAAGGCCGGGAATGCCGCTCAGGGTATGGGCGACGATGCGTACGGCCTGTCCTTGTTCCCAGAAGATCAGGACCTGGGGTTCGGCCCGGATGATGGCGTCGGCGGAGGCGAGATTGCGGCGCAGTTGCAGTGCTTCGGCTTTGGCCTCGCGCGCCTCGCGCCGCGCTATGCTGGCCATATGCCAGATGAGGAGACCGGCGATGAAACCCGCGCCTGCCACAAGCGCGATGAGCGTGATGTGGCGCATGTCCAGCGCGCCGGGCTGGCCCTTGTCTCCCGCGATGACTGCGCCCAGAAGCATGGTGACGCAGGCCGTCGCCGCAATCGCAAGCATTGCGAGTTGCCGCCGTGTCGTCGCTGTCTGAGCCTTGTTCGCGATCGCGCGCATGATGCCTGGGTTTTGGAAAAAAGGACGAGCCCGGCATGAGAACGCGCCGACAATCGACGCCGGAGGAGATACAAGGGGACAAGGCGCGCGACGCACCTTGCGAATCACCTGCGATTATGCGGGGGCGGGCCGCGTCCTGCCAACCCGGGAAGGCCTCGAAAAGAGGCTTGGAAAGGTGCTTTTCTCTGCGCGCGTGCAATCGCGCGTCAGTTCGCGCGCGCTCCATGCAAATCAACGGGCGCCGGGGGGACCCCCGGCGCCCGGATGTTTCGAGACCTGGGTGGCGGCAGGATATGCCGCCACCGCCTCGAGCCTCCTCAATATCGATAGTGATCAGACTTGAAGGGGCCCTCGACGGGCACGCCGATGTAGGATGCCTGATCCGGCCGCAGCTTGGTGAGCTTGGCGCCGATCTTCTGCAGGTGCAGCATGGCGACCTTCTCGTCGAGATGCTTAGGCAACGTGTAGACCTTCTTTTCGTACCACTCCGGGTTCGAATAGAGTTCGATCTGGGCCAGCGTCTGGTTGGTGAACGACGCGGACATGACGAACGAGGGATGGCCCATGGCGTTGCCGAGGTTCACGAGGCGGCCTTCCGACAGCAGAATGATGCGTTTGCCGTCAGGGAACTCTATCTCGTCGACCTGCGGCTTGATGTTGTTCCACTTGAAGTTCTTCAGGCCCGCGACCTGAATCTCGTTGTCGAAGTGGCCGATGTTGCAGACGATGGCGCGGTCCTTCATGGCGCGCATATGGTCGACCGTGACGACGTCCTTGTTGCCGGTCGCGGTGACAAAGATGTCGGCGCGCGTAGCCGCATCGTCCATGGTCGTGACCTCGTAGCCTTCCATGGAGGCCTGCAGTGCGCAGATCGGGTCGATTTCGGCGACCATGACGCGGCAGCCAGCGTTGCGCAACGAGGCCGCCGACCCCTTGCCGACGTCGCCGAAGCCAGCGACCATGGCGATCTTGCCGGCCATCATCACATCGGTGCCGCGGCGGATTCCGTCGACGAGGCTTTCGCGGCAGCCGTAAAGATTGTCGAACTTCGACTTGGTTACGGAATCGTTGACGTTGATCGCCGGGAACAGAAGCTTCCCATTCTTTTGCATTTCATAGAGGCGATGAACGCCTGTCGTCGTCTCTTCCGAGACGCCCTTGATGTTCTTGGCGAGGGCTGAAAACCAACCCTTGGGCTTCTCGTCCAGCGTTTTCTTCAGGAGCGCAAAGAAGATTTCTTCTTCCTCCGATCCGGGCTTGCCGAGGAACGCCGTGTCGCCCTCCTCGGCGCGCACGCCCATGTGCACGAACATGGTGGCATCGCCTCCGTCGTCGAGGATCATGTTAGGCATGCTGCCATCGCCCCACTCGAACAGCTTGCGGGTGTAATCCCAGTAATCCTTGAGGCTCTCGCCCTTCCAGGCGAAGACCGGAATGCCGGCGGCCGCGATGGCGGCAGCGGCGTGGTCCTGGGTGGAGTAGATATTGCACGACACCCACCGGATGTCTGCGCCCAGAGCCTTCAGCGTCTCGATCAACACGGCGGTCTGGATCGTCATGTGCAGCGAACCCGCGATGCGCGCGCCCTTGAGGGGTTGCTTGGGGCCGTATTCGGCGCGTGTCGCCATCAGGCCGGGCATCTCCGTTTCGGCAATCGAGATTTCCTTGCGGCCCCATTCGGCGAGGCCAAGGTCCTTAACGATGTAATCGTCCTTGCGGCTGCTCATTTTGGCTCCTTGAACATTGGCTCTACACATTGTCTAGTCGCGCCTCTCGCCGGAAAACCGGTGCCCACTTCTCCGAGAAGCGCTCCAGGGAAATCGCCCACCGACGGACGCCAGCGGTCCTGCGCACTCGCGGGCGCGGATGGCAGCGCACGACGGGCCGGGGCCCCTCGCCGAGCCCCCGCGCGGGCGGACCTATAGCCGAGCGCCGCCCGAGCCGCAACAACATATAAGCAAGTCTTTATATGTCTCGGCGCCATGGCCGCCCCCCGGCGGAAATTGGAAAAGCTCAAGTGGCTGGGAGGTTTTGAAGGATAAACCATGTAAAATTTTAGATGTATTTAAGTAACGCCTACAAAATGCCAAGGATGATTACAATTTTAATGGTGGCATTCAGGATTGCGAAATTAATTTCTAATACGTTTACTGTATTAACGGCTTTGCCTGCATGTTTATCTTGTTGTGGGAGTTGTGTTTCATGCGCGCTCGGGCGTCTGTGTTCGCGAACCGTCTGAGGAAGCACCTCGAGGGTGTTGCACGCCCGCAAACAACAAGTTTCCGCAAGGATGCAGCGGGCGACGTCGCCATGATGTTTGGCCTGATGGCGTTCGGGCTGTTCATGTTCATCGGCGCCGCGGTCGATCTTGGGCGATGGATCAACGCGCGCACGACGACGATGGACGCTATCGACGCGGCGGTGCTGGCAGCCGGCCGGGCGCTTCAGACCGGCGCGACCCAGGCAGCCGCTACCGAACTGGCGCGTCAGGTCTACATGAGCAACATCGCCGGGCGCTTCCCCGTGGACGAAGACAGCGTCAACTTCGAGATCCGCGACAACGGGACCACGGTCGCCGCAACCGGGCGCGCCTACATCCGGACGCCATTCATGGGTCTGGCTTCGGTCGGAAAGCTGCCGCTGTTCGTGGCCTCGGAAGCGCCTGAAGCCTGGACCGCCCAGAATTCGGCGGCGAACTACAACCGTGAAATCGCGTTGATGCTGGACGTCTCCGGGTCGATGTGTTCGCCCTGCACGAAACGCGACGATATGCGAGCCGCCGCCAAGGATCTCGTCGACATCATGATGGTCAACAATGGCAAGACCGTCTACTGGTCGAAGATCGCCATCGTTCCCTTCTCCGGCGATGTGCGTCCTCCCGCCGGCATCCTGGCAGCCGCGACGGATCCTGCCTTGCCCTCGCAGCGTTCCTTTACGTATGAGACGCGCGGCAAGAAGAACAAGACGCAGACCGTGAAGTACTCGCGCACGAGCTGCGTTGGCGAGCGCACCGGGGACAACATGTACACCGACGCGGCGCCGGGCCCCGACAACTACGTGATGTCGACGTATACCCAGGATGGCCTGTGTGCGATCGACAGCGCCGCCGCGATCTCACCGCTCAGCCTCGACAAGACGGCAATCAAGGCCAAGATCGACGGCTTGTTGACGGGCGGCGGCACGGCTGGCCACGTGGGCACGGCGTGGGCTTATTATATGCTGTCCCCGAATTGGAACGAGCTGTTGCCCGTCGCAAACCAAGCGAGCAATTATAATACGCCCAAGCTCAAGAAGATCGCCGTGCTCATGACGGACGGCGAATACAATCTCGAATACGATCAAAACGGTATCGACACATCCGATAAGGTCGCGGGACCGTCGGCCAACGGTGTGAATTCCGCCGAGCAGGCTATCGCTATATGCGATCAGATGAAGAAGAGCGGCATCGATGTCTTCACGGTAGGATTTGACCTGCCCAACGCAGCGGCCATCGACACGATGAACAAATGCGCGTCCGATCCGTCAAAGGCATATACGGTCGCCACGGGCGAGCAACTGCGCGCTGCGTTCCGCGATATTGCAATCCGCACGACGGAACTGCGTCTGGCCAAGTAAGGCACATTCCGTGCTGGTCGCACCAAAAGCGTCCCTTTATCTCGCGCGGAAATAAATGCGCTAATTTGAAACGAAATCCGATGATTTTGGATAGGTGATTATAAACTCTACGATGAAATCGGATGTCGCCTGTTAAGTTCTATAAAGGAATTCCGCTCCATAACTGACGCACGATCTTCGCAGTGGAGCGAACCATGTCTACTCACGTCAGCACTCCGACCGGAAACGCGCGGTCGGCCAGATCAATCGACACGCTACGCCAGACCGGCTTGCTGTATAGCTTCAAGCGCGACGAGCATGGCAACGTCGCCATGATGTTCGGCTTGATGCTGATGACCATGTGCCTGCTCGTCGGCGGCTCCGTCGACATGGGCCGCTGGCTCAACGCACGCGATCAGACGTTTGCAGCGATCGACGCGGCAATACTGGCCGCCGGAAGCGCGCTGCAGACCGGTGCGACTGAAACAGAAGCCATCGCACTGGCAAAGCGGGTCTATGCGAGCAACACCCAGAAACGGATCGCGGTCTTGTCCGATAGCGTCGACTTCGCGGTGAGGGATAACGGTGCGACGATCGCCACGGTCGGCGCAGTCTCGATCAAGACGCCGTTCCTCGGCTTCGTGAATATCGAGCATCTGCCGCTGTTCCGCAGCGACGAGGCGCCCGAGGCGACCACGGCCCAGAACCGCTACGAGCGCTACAACCGCGAAGTCTCGCTCATGCTCGACGTGTCGGGATCCATGTGCTCGCCGTGCACCAAGCGCGACGACATGAAGGCGGCTGCCAAGGATCTCGCCGGGATCCTGATGAAGAACAACTCGACGAGCGAATACAAGGCGCGCCTTGCCGTCATCCCCTTCTCGAGCGAAGTCCGCCCGCCGCAGACGATGTTCTCTCTGGTGACCGATTCGATGGCGCCGAAGTCCGTCACCGTCTCGTACAAGAGCAGCAACAAGACCAAGTACGCCACCTACTACAAGAGCGCCTGCGTGGGCGAGCGTCCCGGCACGTACCGGTACACGAACGCTTCGGTGCTGACGGGCGGATACCTCTTGCCTGCCTACAGCAGTGACGGGTCTTGCGATATCTCCACTTCCAACGCCGTTCTTCCGCTTACGCTCGACAAGGATGCGGTGATCTCGCGGATCGACGCGCTTCAAACCGGCGGCGGCACGGCAGGTCACGTCGGCACGGCATGGGCCTACTACCTGCTGTCTCCAACCTGGAACAGCGTTATCCCAAGTTTGTCGCAGCCGGCGGCGTTCGGTACGGAAAGCCTCAAAAAGATCGCAATCCTGATGACGGACGGCGAGTATAACCTCGAGCGCGACTCTAAGGGCATCGTTGTCGGCGACAAGGGTTCTGGAGCCTCTGTAAACGGCAAGACGTCGGCGCAACAGGCGGTCGAGATCTGCGCCAAGATGAAGAGCGACAATATCGAGGTCTACACGGTCGGCTTTGATCTTGGCGGCAACCGGACGGCGATCAATACGCTGAACTCCTGCGCCACCGATGCAGCCCACGCCTATCTTGCCGACAGCGGCGAGCAGCTCAAGGCGGCGTTCCGGGATATCGCGGTGAAACTCACCGAGCTGTACGTATCCAAGTAGGGTTTCTCCACTCCGCCCTACGGAAAAGGCCGGGGCTCTTGCGGGCGCCCCGGCCTTTATTGTGTGCTCGCGTGCGAGCTACTGGAGGGGCGACTTATGTCGCAAAAAGAGGGAGCCGGTTTTACGGCAACATGCACGATCGGCACGAAACGCGGGCAGTGGCGCTAGGCGTCGGTCACGCACTCCTCGCCAAAGCCTGCTTCAACCAGCGCGACCACCGCCTGCAATGCTTCTGGACCTTGCGGCCCCTCTGCGACGATGTGGAGAGACGATCCGGGTCCGGCCGCCAGCATCATCAAACCCATGATCGAGGTGCCGCCCACCGATTGCCCGTCACGCGTGACGGTGATGCGGGCGTCGAAGCCTTCGGCGCACTTCACGAATTTAGCGGATGCGCGCGCGTGCAACCCCTTGACGTTGCGGATGATGACGATCGCCTCGGGGCGCATTGAATCCTTGAGCTCGGGCATGGTGTCAGCATCCTATTGCGAGCCGGCCAGCTCCTGGCTCGCCACCTTGATATATTTGCGGCCCGCATCGCGCGCCGTCGAGACCGCTTGCTCCAGCGGCATCTCGGTGCGGATGCTGGCGAGCTTTACGAGGATCGGCAGATTTATGCCGGCAATGACCTCGGCTTGCGTTTCGTCCATGACCGAAATAGCCAGGTTGGACGGCGTGCCGCCGAACATATCCGTGAGGATGATGACGCCATTTCCGCCATCGACGGTCTTGACCGCATCGAGGATCTCGAGCCGGCGCGCCTCCATGTCGTCATCGGGGCCGATGGCAACGGTTTCCAGATTGGTCTGGCGGCCGACGACATGCTCGAGCGCGCTGCGAAACTCGGCTGCAAGCCCCCCGTGCGTCACAATAACAAGTCCGATCATGTCTAATTGGCCATTCCTAATGGGTCCCGCAGCTCTGGCGATGGTTGCGTCCCGTCCCGGCCTTCCTGTTTCGCCGCCGCGTCGTCAGGCGGGTGGAAGCCGATGCGCCGGGCGGAAGTTGGCAAGGGTTTGCCTAAATCGCAAGCCCATTTTGCACTCCGAAGCGTGGCCGCTTCAGCCTGTTGCGGGAAGGCTGTGGCTGGCAAGGGCGAGAAGAAGTCTGACCGGCGCCGACGGCTCGTCGTTTCTGAGCCGGAGCAGCGGAAGATCGATGCCCAGAATCGATATCCGGGGCCAGGGATCGGGCAGCCTGTCCAGGGGGTCGGCCGCCGTCACCAGGTCCACCGCCAGCACCAGAGGGGTATTTGCGGCGCGGGCGGCATCGTCAATGCGCACGACGCCGATTCCCCTGACCTCCAGCAATCCGCGCAGAGGCGGCGGGGCGGAGGCAAACAGCTCTCCTTCCTTCAGTTCGATGATCGTCTGATCGTCGCTGACGAGACAGGCCCGGTGCGGGAGGAGCGGCGTCGGCGCCTGCGCAATGCAACGCAGTGCCAGATCCGATTTCCCTGCGCCCGAGGGGCCTCGAATCAAAGCCGCGCGTCCGCCCGCGGCAATCGTTGTGGCGTGGACGGTAACAGGGTCGGGCGCGGGCTGATTTCGCTCAGGATGCGGGGCGGCCAATCGTTCCTCCGGAAGACACGAGGAGGGGGAGGCGGACCACGAATCGCGCGCCATCGGGCTTCCCGTCCGCGCCGCGCCTGTTTTCCGCGAACACCTCGCCTTTATGGCTGAGGATGATCTCGCGCGAAATAGACAAGCCCAGCCCGGAGTTCTTGCCCCGTTTTGCGTCGGTGGCAGGGCGGTCGGAGTAGAAGCGCTCGAAGATGGTCGCCAAGCGGTCCTCGGGAATACCCGGGCCGTGGTCCTCGACCCAGACCTCGGCCTGCCCGGCCCGGCTTCTGGCCCGGATCGTAACAGTAGCGCCTTCGGGCGAGAACGATAGCGCGTTGTCGATGAGATTGGTGAACACCTGCCCCAATCTGCCGTCGTTGCCGTTGACGGTCAGTTGCTGTTCGCTGTCGACGGGATCGACGACGAACTGGATCTTGCGGGTGTCGTCGCTCAGCAGATCGCGGAAAATGCCGCAAACGTTGTCCAGGACGGTGCGCACGTTGGTGCGTGTCATCTGCTGGCGGGCAAGCTCCGCGTCCAGCCGCGAGGCGTTCGACACGTCATTGATCAAGCGGTTGAGCCGCTTCAACTCGTCCTGCACTTCCTTGACCAGCGCCATGCGGTCTTCGTCCGTGCGCGCATACGCTAGCGCTTCCGCGGTGGAGCGGGCCGCCGCGAGCGGGTTTTTCAACTCATGGGCGACGTCGGCGGCGAACTTTTCGCTGGCTTCGATGCGGCGGTAAAGCGCGTTGGTCATGGCCCGGAACGCGCGGCCCAGTTGCCCGACTTCATCGTTGCGGTCTGCAAGGTCGGGCAGCTCGGCCTTGGCGGTGATGTTGTTGCTGACGTTGTGGGCCGCTTCCGACAATCGGCTCATGGGGCCGGCGATGGCGCGCACTAGCAGGATCGACGAAACGATCGACGCCAGCAGCGCGATGGCCGCGATCTGCATGATGAGCCAGCGCTCGTCCCACAAGGTCTGGTCGATCTCGCCCGGACGGGTCATGAGCAGCAGCACCGCCAGGATCTTGTTGCCGCGCTTGACGGGCTCCGCGATGGAGACGATCTGCTGGCCCTTGCCATCCAGCAGCAGGATCGGCGTTTCGACGCCGTCCTCGGCGGCTCGTTTCACTTCCGGATATAGAAACCCGTTGGCGGTGCCGAGTTCGCGGTAGACCTTCAGCTCCTTGTTGTTCAGCCAGTAGTGGAAGCGGGTCCAGAAGTTCTTGAGCCGCAAGGAGTCGGAGTCGCTGGGCTGGTTGGCGTCGCGGTCGGCCTTGCCAAAAAGCGTGTCGCTGTCGACGATGAGCGTGCCCTTGGGCGAGTAGACGCGGGCGATCAGGTCGGTCGGTTGAATGAGTTTCTTCAGGATCGGGGTCGCGCGTTCCGGGCTGATCGGCAACTCCAGGGCGGCAAACGCGTCGTCCCGCCGGGCTCGCGCAGCGGGCGCGCCTTCGGGCAGACGGTTGGGATCGAAGAGGGCGCCGCGGTTCTCGTTGACGGCCCGGTAAGCGATAGCCTCGGCGGTGATGCGCGAGAGCGTGCGGACGACTTCGATTTTCGCGTCCAGCAGCCAGGCGTGGGACAGGCTGAGGTAGAGCATGCCGAGCAGCAGTCCCATGAGCCCCATGATGTTCGACATCAGGATGCGCCGGCCGAGGCTCGCGCGAATGAAGCGGATGAGGGGCTGGCGGCCCCACCATCGCGCCAAGGGGCCCTTGATGCTCGAGACCGACGTGCTCCAGCCACGGCGCGCCTTGCTGCCGGCGTCCGCTACGGCCGCATCCGCGCCGGCAAGAACTGCCGCAGCGGACGCTGACGTCCTTGCTTCCATGATCTGTGCCGTCTCGGACAGGTCATTCATGCCGGGCGTGCACCTTCAATCGCGGGCGGCAGTCCCTGCCGCGCCTGATCATTCCTTGAAGCGGTAGCCGACGCCGTAGAGCGTCTCGATCACGTCGAAATCGTCATCGACCTGCTTGAATTTCTTGCGCAGACGCTTGATGTGGCTGTCGATCGTACGATCATCGACATAAACTTGGTCATCGTAGGCCGCATCCATCAAGGCATCGCGGGTCTTGACGACGCCGGGTCTGGTCGCCAGCGCCTGTAGAATGAGGAATTCGGTGACGGTGAGCGTCACGGCCTTGTTGTCCCAGTGGCAGGTGTGGCGCTCCGGGTCGAGCTTCAGCTTGCCGCGTTCCAGAACGCGCTTGGATTCTTCTTCGACCGCGCCTCCATCCTTGGGGGCGACGCGGCGCAGCACGGCCTTGACGCGCTCCACAATGAGGCGCTGGGAGAAAGGCTTGGCGATATAGTCGTCGGCGCCCATTTTCAGGCCGAAAAGCTCGTCGATCTCCTCGTCCTTGGAGGTGAGGAAGATCACCGGCATGGTCGATTGCTGACGCACCCGGCGCAGCAGCTCCATGCCGTCCATCCGGGGCATCTTGATATCGAAGATGCCAAGGTCGGCAGGCTCCTCCGTCAAGGCTTCGAGCGCCGACACGCCATCGCTGTAGGTGCGCACCTTGTAGCCCTCCGCCTCCAGCGCCAGCCGCAGGGACGTCAGGATGTTGCGTTCGTCGTCGACCAGGGCGATCGTGCTTTTCTCTTTCATTGTTTCCTCTCGTGCCCGGGGCTTGAGACCCGGCGACGGGCGCTGTATGGCCCCATGATGAACCAATTGTGGCAGCGCCGAAACTCTATCCTCGACCCTGAATGCCACCTGAATAGGCGATCGGCGCGCCCAGCGGCAAGCATTCGCGAGCGCCGTGCCCCCGTTGCGCGACGTATTTATCCACTATTCTGAGGTCTGCAGCGTGGTTTTTTGCCCGCATTCCGCCATCGACAAGCTGTCATTTGGAAAATTGAGCCATATCTTGCGCTTGGCGGGCGGGGTTGCGACTTTCGTATGTCGACGAAGGGACATCTTGAGGCACTCCGGAGGCTCGCTTAGTCGAAGGGTGTTCCGAGCGCCACGAGTGGCCTGACTTAAGTCAATGTGAGCCGCCATGCCATATTCGCGACGGGCGGTAGAGTGGGCTACAAGGAGCAGGCGCGCGGGCTCCATAGTCACGCAACTGCGCACTAACGCACTCAGATTCACCCGCGCGAAACTAATGGCGGAAGAAGGCCCTATATGACAATCCAGCTTTTCCCCCTCGAAGCGTCGCAAAAGATTCGTCGCAATCTGCTGCCGCCGGAACTTGTGGAAATCGCTTTGCGCCGCGGGGAGGGCCGCCTCGCCTCGAGCGGTGCATTCACCGTGGAAACGGGGCAGCACACCGGCCGTTCAGCCGAAGACAAGTACATCGTGCGCGACGCTGAAACCGAGAACACGATCTGGTGGGACAACTCCAAGCCCATGACGCAAGAGCAGTTCGATAGGCTGCTTGCGGATTTCATCTCCTTTGCCAAGCACAAGGAACTCTTCGTTCAGGATCTGTATGCTGGCGCCGATCCCAAGCATCGGCTGAACACGCGCATCGTCAGCGAGTATGCTTGGCACTCGCTCTTCATCCGTCATCTGCTGCGCCGCCCGGAGACTTGCGAACTCGAGGGCTTCGTGCCGGAGTTCACCGTCGTCGATCTGCCGAGCTTCCGCGCCGCCCCGCTCTATCACGGCACCCGCACGGAAACGGTCATCGCCTGCAACTTCTCACGCCGTATCGTTCTGATCGGCGGCACGAGTTATGCGGGCGAAATCAAGAAGAGCGTCTTCTCGTTCCTCAACTACCTGCTGCCCGCCAAGGGCGTCATGCCCATGCACTGCTCGGCCAACGTCGGCAAGGACGGGGATTCGGCCGTGTTCTTTGGTCTGTCGGGCACCGGCAAGACGACGCTTTCGGCCGACCCAACGCGCGAACTGCTGGGCGACGACGAGCATGGCTGGAGCGAAAGCGGCATCTTCAATTTCGAAGGCGGCTGCTATGCCAAGACGATCCGCTTGTCCAAGTCGGCAGAGCCCGAGATCTGGGAAGCCTCCAACCGTTTCGGCACCGTGCTTGAGAACGTGGTGTTGAAGACCGGCTGCCGTACGCCGGATTTCGACGACAATAAGCTGGCGGAGAACTCGCGCTCGGCCTATCCGTTGGAGGCGATCGGGAATGCGTCCAGCGCGGGTCGCGCCGGCCATCCCAAGAATATCGTGATGCTGACGGCCGATGCGTTCGGCGTCCTGCCGCCCATCGCCAAGCTGTCGCCCAGCCAGGCGATGTATCACTTCCTGTCGGGCTTCACCGCCAAGGTAGCCGGCACCGAGAAGGGCATGGGCAACGAGCCCAAGCCGACGTTCTCGACGTGTTTTGGCGCCCCGTTCATGCCGCGGCATCCTTCGGTTTACGGCAACCTGCTGCGCGATCTCATCGCCCGCCACAACGTCGATTGCTGGCTCGTCAATACGGGTTGGACCGGCGGCAAGTATGGCGAGGGCTCGCGCATGCCGATCAAGGTGACCCGCGCGCTGCTCAACGCTGCGCTGTCGGGCGAGCTAAAAAACCAGACGATGCGCGTCGATCCCGTATTCGGCTTCAAGGTGCCGGTCATGATGACGGGGGTCGATCCAAAGCTGATGACGCCGCGCGATACCTGGGCGGACCCTGCCGCTTATGATGCGACCGCAGCCAAGCTCGCCGACATGTTTACGAAGAACTTCGCCAAGTTCGAAGCTTATGTGGACGCCGATGTGTTGCGTGCGGGCCCTTCGGCCAGCCGGAAGGTGGCCGCCGAATAAGCATCTGCAACGCAGTTGCAAATCATGGGAAAGGCCGCTTTCCGGGCGGCCTTTTTTGCTTCGCTCGTCCGCCTGCCCGCAACCATCCAGCAGCCAATTGCCCGCCTTGTCCCGATGCCGCAAATTCGCAAGTCAGTTGGAGGACGATCGCCATGTTCGAAGGGTTTGAGCGCCGCCGGATCGAGGCGGATGGAGTGTCCATCAACACGGTAACCGGAGGCTCCGGGCCGGCGCTTCTGCTCTTGCACGGGTATCCGCAAACCCACGCCATGTGGGGCGTGATAGCGCCCCTGCTGGCCAGGGACTTCACCGTCGTCGCCACCGATCTGCGCGGCTATGGCGATAGCGCGAAGCCCAGGTGCGAGCCGGGCAATGCCAACTATTCGTTCCGCGCGATGGCGCAAGATCAGGTCAATGTCATGCGTGCGCTGGGATACGAGCGCTTCCACGTGGCCGGTCACGACCGCGGCGGGCGGACGGCGCATCGGATGGCGCTCGATCACAGCCGGGCGGTCGCAAGTCTGGCCGTGCTCGATATCGTGCCCACGTATGCGATGTTCATGGATACCAACCGCCACGTGGCGGGCGGCTATTGGCACTGGTACTTCCTGTCCCAACCCGAGCCGTTCCCCGAGCACATGATCGCGCTCGATCCCGACTTCTTCTATGAGACCTGCCTTGTCGGATGGGGTAAGACGACGATAGCCGATTTCAACGCCGAGCAGATCGCCGAGTATCGCCGCTGCTGGCGCGACCCCGCCATGATCCACGGCTCCTGCTCGGATTACCGGGCGGCCGCGACCATCGATCTGGAGCACGACGGCGCGGATATCGCCACGAAGATCCAGGCGCCCGCCCTTGTCGTGTGGGGCGTCAACGGACTGATGGCAAGACTTTTCGGCATGGAAGCAGTGTGGAGAAAGCGACTTGGGAACATGGCGACCGCCACGCTCCCGGGCGGCCACTTTTTCCCTGATCAATTTCCCGAGGAGACCGCCACGCTGCTTGCGGATTTCTTCAAGGCGCAAGTCGTGATCAAGCCCTGATGCAATCGGCGACGCCGGCGGCTGACGCAGCTTGAGCGCGCAAGTTCCTCGCGCGCGTCCCGTCGAACGCCGGGCCGCCGGCGTGAGCCACGCCCGCAAAGACCAAGCCTGCAAAGATACGGGCATCTTGCCAGGAGATGCGTGTCTCAAATGTGGGTGCGTGATCGAAAGAAGTAGCGCACTGTTTGCGTCGTGCGCCGCTTGCAAAGTGGGGCGGGCTCGAAATCGCCCCGGGGACGTCACATCAATGGGTGACGACAATGCCGGCAATGAACGTAAGAACGATGAGCGAGGCAAGGCTGACAACGAGAAAAACGCGAAATGCGTGTTCTCCGTCATCGTCCCGCTTCAACGACTGTACGATTTTTGCTGAGGGAACACATTTACGCATGACCATAGATCCTCGGAATTTTTCGCGACCAGATATGCTGCTCGCGCTTCTAAGAAACCGCGGTCGAACCGCGCGGTCTCGGCGACCGCTTGGTTAGGACAACGTCAGGAATGGGAAGTTGTTCCCGCACGCCGCGCCCACATCGCGTTGAAGGAGCACCTCGGTCGTGCTCAAAGCACAATGCGCTGGATTATATGCGATTTTTCCGGTGTCGCCGTTCGACAAGCCACCACGCAGCGATGACCGGCGAAAACACCAGAATCAAAACCGCGTCGAGTAGAAGCCGGCTCGCACGGTCTGCAACGTGGATGGCCGAGACAAGGGCGCCATCGGTGGGCCGCACGCTCAGCCGTTCAACCGTCTCGCGCGCAGCCGACACGTTGCCCGTCGCCGGGCCGGCCGAACTCGCGGTTCGACCGTCGCGGAGCGGATCGCTCTTTAAACCGATCTCGCCCGCGCGACGATCTTGCGATTTGAGGGGACTGGAGTCGCCGATGCGCGCGTAGGAGAGAACCGGGCGCAAGGGTAATGGCCGAACCTTTACCGGGGGGTGCGCGTAATGCAGAAAACCAGGGGTTTGCGACGGCCGCCGGGACACGGGCTTGATCTTGGCCTCGCCGATCCTCATCTTGGCCTCGCCGATCCTCGATACGACACCGCGGTTTTCATGTGGCCTGGAGCCGATCATGCTGCGCAACCCACTGGAAATGACAAACGACCTACATCTATAAAGTTTCATCCAGCTTTGCGCTTTTTCGATGACGGCGCCACAAAAACCAGCGCCGTCGAGATGGAATTGCGTGCATAACATTTATGCGCGCGCGCGGGTTCCACACGCGTTCGGAGGCGTATCCTAGCTTTGGCTGACCGGGCTCAAAAGGGAGCGCATTGGGACGCGCATGGGCGCGCGCGTGAAGACGTGCAAGGTGCCCGCGGCACCATCCGAGCGGTCAATTCTGTCAAGGACCAAAGACCGTTTGTTGCGATGAAGACGAAATTCCGTCTCGCGCGCCGGGTCTTCGAGGCACAGATCAAGTGCTGAAATCGCGCATCGTGAGCAGAGGGCGAAGGTCGAGGCCGGCTGCGGCAAATGCTTCTGCAGCGCCCTCCTGGCGATCGACGACGGTGACGACGCGAACGATCTCGCCGCCTGCGGCGCGGATAGCCTGCGCCGCCTTGATCGAAGAACCGCCGGTGGTCGTGACGTCTTCGACGATCACGATTTTCTTGCCCGCCATCGTTTCATCGCGCGCCAAGCCTTCGATCAGGCTGCGCGTGCCGTGCTCCTTGGCCTGCTTGCGCACGAAAAATGCCGAAAGATCGCGCCCCCGTGTGTGAGCGATGGCCGCCGTTGCGGCCGCAATCGGGACGGCCCCCATTTCGAGGCCGCCGACAAGATCCGCATCGACGCCTTCGAGTTGATCGCAGATGAGTTCGCCGATGAGCCGGGCGCCTTCGGCGTTCAGCATGGTCGGCTTCATATTGAAATAGAACGTCGAGGTGCGGCCCGATGCGAGCTTCATTTCGGGGCCGGCCTGGAAGGAGCGTGCCTTTACGATCTCGATCAGGCGCGCGCGGCGCGATGGCGTGTCCGTTTTCGCGCTCATACGTGCGCACCCCTTGTCTTTTCCTGCCGGAATGCGCAATCAACCCGACCAGGCAGTCGTGTCAAGCGGTGGGGCAAGCACGCTCGTGGAAAATGCAGCAGGATCGGCCCGTTGGCTGAATGCGCTGGCGGCGCGGCCGAAGATGGCCGCGCTTGCGCTTGCCGCCCTGTGCCTGTTCACCTACCTGCCGGGCCTGTTGCGGCTGCCCGCGGTCGATCGCACCGAGGTCGTGTTCGCGGAGACGACGCGGTCCATGCTGATGCGCGGGGCATGGCTTGATCCGCGCTTTGGCGAGACGGTCCACCAGTTCCGGCCGATTGGCGCCTTCTGGGCTCAAGGGCTCGCGGCATCGGCCGCCGGCGGCGATCATGCGCGCGACATTCGCGTCTATCGCCTTCCGGGGTTGCTGGCCGTTCTCCTCAGCGTGCTGGCGCTTCATTGGCTCTCTGGCCCCATCGCCGGACGCGAGGGCGCGGTGCTTGCCTCGGGATTGCTTGCGGTTGCGCCCCTCACGGTGGCGCTGTCGCAGTTGGCCATCGCGGACGGGTTGGCGCTCTTGCCGGCGACGGTTGCGATGCTGGCGCTATTGCGCATCTACGCGGCTGGCGAGAATGCCGGCACCTTCGCCATGGCGATGTTGTTCTGGGCGGCCGTCGGTTTCGGGATGCTCATCAACGCGCTGCACACACCCATTCTTGTCTGTGTCACGCTTATTGCGCTGAGCGTCATGGATCGCGATTTCTGGTGGGTCGGCCGGCTGCATTCCGGCAAGGGTTCGTTGCTGGCCTGCGCTATCGCTGCGCCGTGGATCGCCGTACGTGCGATGCAAGACGGATTTCCTTTTGCAGGAATGAACTGGAACAAGCTCCTCGCCGCGCTGGGCGGCGCGCAGGACATGAAGCTCCGGGCTTTTCCGGGAACCTTCGTTCTTGCTGCGGTGCTCGGCTTTCTCCCCGGCGCCGCCTTGCTGTGGCCGGCGTTGCGCCGATTGTGGATGCAACGCGCGGCCGACAAGACGGCCCGCTTCCTGCTTGCCTGGATCCTTGGCTACATCGTCTATCTGGAACTGGTGTCGTCCAAGCCCGGGACCTACACCGTCCAGGTGCTGTTCCCGGCCATGGCGCTTGCCGTTGCGATGCTCATAACCCGGTCCGGCAAGGAAGGTCGCCCGCCTCCTGGTCACGCCATTCCCTGGCCCCTGCTTGCCGGGTCGTTCGGCTTGGCGCTTGTCATGCTGCCGTTTGGCGTTCTCCACGCGCTGCCGTCGCCCGGCGTCGTTCTTGCTGGCGTTATCGTGGGGGGCTTGTTTTTTGCCAGCGCACGCGCCGGACGCGCCGGCGCACTGCGCGACTGGGCCATCTGGGGCATGGCGGCGCTTTCGGTGTTTGCCGTGACGCTACTGGGGTTTGCCATGCCCTCGATCGACAAGATCTGGCCGGCGCGGCAGATCATGCGCGCGCTGGCGGGATGTCCGGCCGGGCCCATGGCCGTTCAGGGCTTCCGCGAGCCTTCGGCAGGTTTCGTCCTGGCGCCGGACCCCGCGATCACCCAGCCCGGCGCCATCCGCAGCGCGCTTGTGGAGGGGCGGCCAGGTTACATCATCGGCGAGGTTCGCGACGATAGCCTCAACGCGCTCAACCGCGTCCAGTACCGGCGTCCCAAAACGGTTGCATGTGTGGAGGCCTTCAACGTCATGCGCGGGTGTCCTTTGTATTTCACGATCCTTGCAACCGGCGCGCTGGAGGGCTGCAACGCGCGCGAGAAGTTCCCATGCACCGGCGATTTTCGCGTCCGGGCGGCTGCCGCCAAGGAAATGCCGGGCTGCGACTGAGGCAACGCGCCCATTGGCCGACGGCTATGCTATAAGCCTCGCGCGCCAACTGAAATTCCATGGGGAACGTTCGCATGTTCAATCCTGAAAGCCCGCCTGAGTTTACCGCGTCGCGCTGGTACAATGCCGGCGGCAACACGACGCTGAAGGGCCACAAGGGCAAGGTCGTCGTCGTCGCCGTCTTCCAGATGCTGTGTCCTGGTTCGGGCCGCTACGGATTGCCCCAGGCGATGCGGCTGCGCCATGCCTTCGCCAGCGATGAGGTTGCGGTACTGGGCCTGCATATGGCGTTCGAACGTTTCGACGAGCAGGCGCCCGAGAAGGTGGAAGCGTTCCTCGCGGCCAATCACGTCACCATTCCCGTCGCCTACGACAAGCCCAACGGCGAGAACATGCCCGCCACCATGGAGGCGTATGAGCTGCAAGGCACGCCAGCGATCCTTATCTTCGATCGCCAAGGCCGTTTGCGGCGGCATTATCTGGGCGCGGTGGACGATCTGCGCATCGGCGCGGAGGTGATGGCCATGCTGATGGAGGAGGTGGATTCTCCGCGTGAGTTTTCAATCGCCATCGAGCGTCGCCTCGCCGGCGCTCTCCTCGATCCTGAAGAGCATCATCATGAAGGGGGCTGCTGCGGCGGGCACGGCCACGGCCACAACCACGACCACAACCACGCTCATGGCGGGGGCTGCTGCGGTGGGCACAGCCACGAACACGAACACGGCCACGATCACGGCCATGCGCCTCATGGGCACGGCGCGGCCGATGAGGGCTGCGGAGGTCATGGCGGCTGCGGTTGCAAGCATTAACGCATCTTGAAGGAAACCATCCTGCCTGCTGGCGCGTTTTCCTCTGCCTTCTGTGCCTGCCTCCATCGTTCGGGGTGAGCGGCCCATTTGGAAGCCGGCGATCATCGCAGGGGCAGACGGGGATGGGATGAACGCAACGGAAGAGAAAAAGACCGAGAAAAAGGAGCCGGAAAGGGTTACCGGCTCTCCTGTTTCCACTTTGACACGCAAGGAACGTGAACAGGTTCGCGAAGGCGTGCGCCACCGCCCGGCCGTCGTCTACGAGATCATTCGCCTCCAGGGCGAGGCAGAGCTGCGCAGGCCTGCTTCTGCGCTGTGGTGGTCTGGGGTCGCGGCGGGCATTTCGATCGGTCTTTCCTTCCTGACCGAAGCGGCCCTTGCCGCCCACCTTCCGCCGTCGGTGTGGACCGCGACGATCGCCAAGCTTGGCTATGCGGTGGGCTTTCTCATCGTCATCCTGGGACATCAGCAGCTCTTCACTGAAAACGTGCTCACCGCCGTTCTGCCGGTCATGGCCCGCCGCAAGCTCGAGTGGGTTTGGCGCATGTTGCGGCTTTGGGGCATCGTGCTGACGGCCAACATCGCAGGCTGCCTTATCTTCGCGCTGGCATTTGCCAAACTCCCCTTGGTGGGCGCCGACGTCTCTGCCGAACTTGGCCGGATCGTGACGCACTTGATGCAGAACACGCCGTTCGAGATGTTCACCAAGGGCATTGGCGCGGGCTGGATCATCGCAGCGCTGGTGTGGCTGCTCGCTTCCAGCGAGGGCGCCGAATTCCCGATGATTACATTGCTCACGTATCTGATTGCGCTGTTTGGCTTCACGCACGTCGTGGCGGGCAGCGCGGAGGCGCTCTATGGCGTTCTGACGGGTATGGTCACTTTGACCGATGCGGCGCTCGGATTTTTTGTGCTGACGCTGGCGGGCAACGTCTTTGGCGGCACCGTCCTGTTCTCTGTGTTGAGCTACGCACAGGTGCGTGAAGAAATCTTCGAGCAGAAATCCAATGCCTGAAAATAGAAAACCAGGCCGGCGAGCGGGAGGGCGCAAACGCGCTCCGCGGCGTGGCGACGACGAGTGCGCGTTCGTCGCGTATAGGGCGGCGATGAACAGGGTGCGGCGGGGCCCGAGCACGGGGCTACACGTGTTTCGAGCTCCGCCGCCTTCCGCTCAGAACGCCAACAGATAGCTGAGCAGCTTCCGGGCAGGCTGAGCGGTAGCCGTGCAATGTTCCGTGCCTTTCGCGATCTCGCAGTCGATGCGCGTGGCGCGCGCTCGCCACCATTTGCTGGAGTATCGCGGGCAGGAGCTGGCGATCTGCACTTGCCAGTTCTCGATGGCGCGCTGGCGCGCAAGCCCCGGCGGCGCCTGTCCCTCATAACGCTCGAAATCGCGGCCGCCCTCCGCGCTGCTTGATATGCCCGTGGCGCTCAGCGCGCTGGCGCAGTCCGCTCCGGCGCTCTGCGCGTGGGCCGAGCCGCTCGACACCATCAGAGCAGCCGCGATGCAGCCGATCATACCTTTCATCTTTGGCAATCTCCGCGCCGGGGCGACGCGAGCACTGATCCCCGGGCGCTCACTTATTTAAGAGCCGATCGTGGCTGACGCCCGGCGCAATCGCGACGACAAGTGGGAAAGACGTGAGCCGAATTGCGGAATTTCTTTATGCCGGCGGCCGAATCGGCTTTTTTGTCCGAGCTACAAGTCGCGTGCGCAGGGCGGAGGCTTTTGCCATGAGCGAAAGGGTCGTGAGGCGGGCTGGTGCGCGCAAGGCGCATCCGGACGCGTGTGAGGATGCCAATACCGGGAATGGCCAATCCCAAACACCGTCATCGGGTGCCGTTACGTCCGGGAACGGGGCTGCGGCGGCGCCTGCCGCAAAGAACACGATCGCGCTGGTGTACGACTTCGACGGCACGCTCTCTCCGCGTCCCATGCAGGAATACGCGTTCCTGCCGCAGCTTGGCATAAAGGCCGCCGAGTTCTGGGCGGAATGTACGCGCGTCGCACGCGCCGAGAGCGCCGATCCGCTCATCACCTACATGCATCTCATGTATAAGAAAGCGAAGGAAAAGGGGTTGCGGGTCGACCGCAACGATCTTGTTGCGCAGGGCGCGTCTGTCGAGCTTTATCCGGGCATCGAGACTTGGTTCGATGCAATTGCGGACTATATCGCTGAACGCGCGGGAACGGCGGGGGTGCGCGCAAAGCACTATCTCGTTTCCTCTGGTCTCATCGAGATCATCGAGGGTACCTCCATCTACAAGAAGTTCGATAACGTCTTCGCGTCGGAGTATTGGTTCGAAGCCTACGATCTGCCTTTCCCCAAGCGCGTGATCACCGATACGGGCAAGACGCAGTATCTGTTCCGGATCAACAAGGGGCTGGAGGATCAGTTCCAGAGCATCAACACGCACATGCCGGAATCCGAGCGGCCCATACCGTTTTCCAACATGATCTATTTCGGCGACGGCGAGACGGACGTGCCGAGCATGGCGTTGCTCAAGAAGAACGGTGGACACGCCATTGCCGTACACGGCGCGCTTTCGCGAGGGGCATCCGGCAAGCGCGGAAAAGTCAAAGCCAGACAGAAAGAGAAGGCGATGGCGCCCGCGGCACATTCCGGCCTGGCGAAATGCGTTGAACTGTTTCAGGCGGGCCGTTGTGATTTCTATGCTGCAGCAGACTATCGTGCTGGATCAGATCTGTTCAGGCGCACATGCCTTCTGCTCGATCGCATGATTGCCGATATCCGCGTGCGTGAGGAAATGGCCCGCCTGGCATAGATCCCCGGCACGGCCGATTCGAATACGAACGAACCCAGCCTGCGCGGAACCTCCAGCTCCCTTGGGCGTTCTATGACCACCTCGAGGACATGCGCACACGCCGGCCGATGTTGGTGCGCATTGTTTGTGAATAGATCACCAGGGAGTTCAGCATGAATTGGGATCGCATCGAAGGCAACTGGAAGCAATTCACCGGCAAGGTCAAGGAGAAGTGGGGACAACTCACGGACGACGACATTGCCCGCGTGAACGGCAGCCGCGAGCAGCTCGAAGGCGTTCTTCAGGAGCGCTATGGCTACGCCAAGGACAAGGCGCGCCAGGAAATCGACAGTTGGACCAGGGGCCTTTGAGCCCGCCTCCTGCAACTGACGCGAAAAGGCCCGGTTTCCCGGGCCTTTTTGTTGTGTGCGAGTGTGAGGACAGCGGTTGCGTTGCGTGCGTGCCATATCGCCGGGATGCCGGATCCATTACGCTCCGTTTCGTACATGGCGGGAGGCGGCGACATGATGGAACCCTTTGCAGCGCAATCGATCGTGACGACACGGGGCGGAAGCACGGCCGACCGCCTCGCGATCACCTTGGCCGACGCGACGGGACGCCACTGGACGGTTTCGCTTGGGCCTGAAACAGCGACCGCCCTTGCGCGCGTGCTGGAGGAATTCGCTCGCTGCGCCAAGGCGACTTCGGGCTCTCAACTCTCGCCGACCAAAATGCCGAGCGGATTTGCAATCGGCGCCGGCCGCTTTGAACGGATCGTGCTGGTGCGATTTGAAGATGATGTACCCTACGGGCTGGCCGCAGACGAGGCTCGGCGGCTGGGTGAAGCGCTGATCGCCGAAGCCGAGCAACTGGACGGCGCGCCGGCGCCGCTGACGCAATAGGTCCCGCTATTCGCGACCGGTGGCCAAAGAAAACCGGGCGGCTTCGAGCCGTCCGGTGATTGGGCGCCGGTTTTGTTTTCCTCAAAGCAGATACGGGCATACGTGACGTTCGCCGTCGTAACCCAGATACGTCCCTGAGGCCGGATCGAACGAGCGATAGCGCTCCGCGCATCGCTCCATGTCGATGTCGGCCGCGCGGCCTTCGCGGATTGCCCCGGCAATCAGCGCGCCGGCGACCAGACCGCCGACAATGCCGGCGCCCCAACCGCGATGCCCGTGCCAGTGGCCACCGCGGCGCCAATGCCCATGTGGGCCGCGCCAAGCGACATTCTGCACATCATGGTGCGGCTGGGTCACGGCGGGCTTTGCGGCCGGCGTCGCAGGCGTTGCACCAGCCGGCCCGATGCTCGAAGTTGCAGCAAGCAGGATGCTCGCCAACGCAACAGAGGTCTTGGATCGCAGCATGGTTCCTCCTTTGTTGAGACCGATAAACCATGCCTGCTAAAATGCATTTTGATGTGCATCGTTCCGTTCTGGACCGGATTGTCGCACGCGGCGTCAAAACCCGTTCATGTTTGCACGAAATGTTCTGCAAACTCCGGCGCTTTGGCAGTCTGGTGGTGGATCGAAGAGCCGGGGATACGGTGTCAGTCGTCGTCGCTGCCGCGGCCGATAGCGGGCTGGTCGCTCATACCGGCGAGAACTTCCGCTGCATGATAAACTCTGACCGGGCTACCGGTGCGGGTCATGCGGCCTGCGATGTTGAGCAGGCAGCCAAGGTCTCCCCCCAGCAGGTAATCTGCTCTTGTGGCCGCGATGTTGGCAAGCTTGTCGTCAGCCATCTTGGCCGACACGGCCGGGTATTTGACGCAGAACGTGCCGCCGAAGCCGCAGCAGGTCTCCGCATCCTGCATCTCCGTGATCTTCAAGCCCTCGACTCCGGCCAGAAGCTGACGCGGCTGATCCTTGACTTTGAGCGCGCGTAGACCCGTGCAGCTGTCGTGGTAGGTCGCCGTTCCTTGCAGGCGTACAGGTTGGGGTGTCGCGTGCATCACGTTGGTGAGGAAGTCGAACAGCTCATAGCTCCGCGCGGCAAGTCTTTCTGCGCGCGCCAGCCATTGGGGATCATCCGCCATGAGCTTGGGGTACTCGCAACGGATTGTCGCCATGCAAGACCCGGAGGGGCCGACGACATAATCGTAGCCTTCGAACGCCGCGATGACCTGTCGAGCGATGAGTCGCGCCGACGTGTTGTCCCCGCTGTTGTAGGCAGGCTGGCCACAGCAGACTTGAGTCTCGGGAACGGCGATCTCGCAGCCGGCGTCCTCCAAAAGTTTAACCGTGGCCATGCCAACGGAGGGTCGAAACAGATTGACGAGGCAGGTAACGAATAAGCCGACCCGCGGTCTTTCGGGCGCTTGCGCGGCTTGCGACGGGTGGTCCCTGGAGGGGGACGGCGCGCTGTTTTGCGGTGCGGCCGAAGCTGAATCTGTCAAGGCGCGGTGCTCACACTTGTTGGTGGTCAACTTAATATACCGGTTACTTGCGTTGGGCAAATGCTTGCTCTAACCAATTAGCGAAGGTTGGCGGGCAGCCGGGTGCAAAAATCGGAGGCCACGGCCTTCACTGAGTAGGAACCGAGGAGATTCCATGGCTGCGGTGGTCCGGACTCCCAGCGTTGCGGAAGCGATAGCGGGTCACATTGAACGGCTCATTCTGCAGGGGGCGTTGCGCGCGGGCGAAAAATTGAGTGCCGAGCGCGAACTCGCCGACATGCTGGGCGTGTCGCGTCCCTCGCTGCGCGATGCGCTGGCGCTGCTTGTTTCGCGCGGCCTGCTTACGACATCGCGGTCGGGCACCTATGTGGCCCAGTTCATGTCTCCGATCACCAAGCCGCTCGCGACGCTCCTGGAGAACAATTCCGAAGCCGTGCAGGACTATTTCGAGTTTCGCCAGAGTGTGGATTCCCTTGCCGCGCGATATGCGGCGATGCGCGCCAACGATGTCGACCGGGAGGCGATCCGCAATTGCGTGGCAACCATGAAGTCGGTGCATGGTCTGGAGGACCCCGCGCAGGAGGCGCAGGCGGACTTCGATCTGCACCTGCTGATCTACGATGCATCTCATAATCTGGTGCTGGCGCACATGATGCGAGCGCTGGCGGAACTCCTTCGCTCCAATATCTTCTACAGCCGCAAGCAACTCTATCTGCATGAGAAGGTGCGCGAAACGCTGCTGGCTCAGCATATCGAAATCGCGGAGGCGATCCTCGCGCGCAAGCCCGATGCGGCCGCGCGCGCAGCCGCCAATCATCTCGCCTTCACGCGCAAATCGGTGAAAGAGATCGAGTTGCAGCGCGCAAGGCTGGAAACGTCGTTGGCGCGCGCCGGCCGCAAGGGCTACGTCGCCCGCGCGGCGCGCCGCAAGAAGCAGGGCGCCTGATGGGTGCGTTCGCGGTCATGGTTCATACATCAGCGATGGTTCGATGAATATCGTTCGCCCTGACATGCCGCTTCCGGCCGGCCTCCTGGGGCATGACGACGTGTTGCCCGCGCTGTTTGCCTGGCAGGCAGAAGGATTGCGCACGGTTCTTGTCACGCTTGCCTCCATCGAAGGCGGATCGCCGCGCCCCGTGGGCGCGCAGATGGCCGTCTGCGAGGACGGCCGATACGCGGGTTATCTGTCGGGCGGATGCCTGGAGCAGGCGGTTGTGCTCGAAGCGCAGGCGGTGCTCGCGGCGGGCGAGAACAGACTTGTGCGCTATGGGCGCGGCTCTCCCTATTTCGATGTTCGACTGCCGTGCGGCAGCGGGCTCGACGTGTACTTCGACGCTGGCCTGCCGTCAGCGACGCTCGCGACGATGAAGGCACTGCGGCGGGATCGCAAGGCCTTCGCCCTCATCACGGACCTGGAAACCGGAACGTCTTGCGTCAGCGGCGCCGCGGCGGGCCAAACGAGCCGGCGTGAAGGCAACCGCGTCACACGCGTCTACCTGCCCGAGCCGCGTATCGTGATGCTGGGAGCCGGGCCCACGGTCAGCGCGCTATGCCAGATGGCGCAGGCCGCCGGAATCGCCACGGACGTTTGGGCGGGAGATGACGCGACGCGGGCGGTGCTGGAGGGCTGCCGCATTGCGCATCTTTCGACACCAGCGCCGCCGGAGGATATGTTCGCACGGGTCGATGCTTATTGTGCTGTGGTGATCGCCTTCCACGATCACGTCAGCGAGCCTGGCATCCTCAAGCGCGTGTTGGAACGGCCCTGCTTTTATATCGGCGTGCTCGGCAATCATGCGGTCCACCGCCAGCGCCTGGCGCAGCTTGCGGCAATGGGCTTTTCGGCCGACACCTTGGCCCGGATGCGCGCGCCGATAGGCGCCATCCCGCAAGCCAAGGGTCAGGCGACCCTGGCGATCGGCGTTCTGGCCGAAATCATGACCGAGGCCAAACTTCATGGGCTGGTGGCCTGAGCCCCGAATCGATCAGAGACGTGAAAAGCACGTCAAGTGCTCGTTGAATGTTATCCCATGGGATTGCTCACGTGCCCTCCTTGTTCGCTGCGCGCGGCCTCGCTAGCGTTCCTCCAAGTGATGCGAACGAGAGGAATTCAGGTATGAGCACGCTGCAGGCTTCCGCGCAGAAACAGTTGCGCCAGTTGGTCGAACAGATCGAGCGCCTCGAGGAAGAGAAGAAGCAGCTTTCCGGAGATATCCGCGACAAGTATCTGGAGGCCAAGGCCGTCGGCTTCGATGTGAAGGTGTTGCGCCAGATCATCCGTTTACGCAAGAAATCCCAGAGCGAGCGCCAAGAGGAAGATACGGTTCTGCAGGTCTACCTGCACGCGCTCGGCATGCTGGATGACGGTGCGGCCCTCGAGCGGGTCGCCGACGCCATGATCGCGGCCGAGTAAAGCCCAACGTCCGATCCTCGCGAGCAGGAGTTTGAGCACGACTGGCAATGCCCGTCGTGCTTTTTTCGTGGTCCCAACTCGCAAGCGTGATAAGCTCAAATCGCATTCGATCGGAGATTTGATTAGGATCTTTAATGCAGAATGTAACCCTGAAGCAGCTCAGGTACTTCCATGCTCTCGCCCGCGAGCAGCACTTTGGCCGGGCTGCCGAAGCGTGTTCGGTAACCCAACCGGCGCTCTCCATGCAGATCCAAGAGCTGGAGGCTTCCTTGGGGCTCGACCTCGTCGAGCGCACGCGATCGGGCGTGAAGTTGACCGCAAAGGGCGAGCAGATCGCCGGGCGCGCGCAACGCATCCTGAACGACGTGCGCGATCTGATCGATTTCGCCAAGCAATCGGCAGGGGTCCTGTCGGGAACGTTGCGGCTGGGGCTCATTCCTTCCGTTGCGCCCTATCTGCTGCCGCCACTGTTGCCGCTGCTCAAGCAGCATTACCCAGGGTTGGCGCTGCATGTCCGCGAGACGCAGACCGAGACGCTGATGCGTGAACTGGTCGAGGGCAAGCTCGATGTGCTGTTGTTGGCACTGCCTGTCAAACACCCCGACATCGAGACGCTGGCGTTATTCGAGGACCGCTTCCTGCTTGCCCTGCCCAAAACGCAGAACCTCTCGGGCCGGGTGAGGGCGACGCCTGACCTCGTCAAGCAAGAGCGCCTGTTGCTGCTGGAAGAAGGCCACTGCCTGCGCGACCAAGCCCTGGCCTACTGCAGCCTGAAGCATGTCGATACGATCAACACGTTCGGAGCCTCCTCGATGTCGACCATCGTGGAGATGGTTGCGGCGGGGCTTGGCATCACGCTGCTTCCGGAATTGTGCATCCTCGTGGAGGAGCGCGGCCGGGAGATCAAGTTGATGCGCTTCGTCGAACCTGAGCCTGCACGTACGATCGGGCTGGCGTGGCGCCATTCCAGCCCGCGCGCGGACGACTACCGGGCTCTAGGCAAACTCGTATTGGCGGCGGGTGAGGAAATCATGCGGCTTGGAAGCGAGCGTGCGGCCAAGAACTGAACATCCCGAGCGCGCGGCTCGTGGAAATAACGCAAATGGCTCTACTCATTTGACGTCGCGCATCATCGATCAGGGCTTGGCGCGGGTGCTGGTCTGCACGGCGCGCTCGGATATGCCGGTTGCGGCGCGGCTTTGATCGAGTTCCTCAAGGGCGTCGAGGTGCACGGCCGATCCCTGGAACTGCTGCGCCCACATCACCTGAGCAACCTGCTGGCCCGGGCGGAATCGCATCGGCAGCACGGCACCGATATCGTCGATCAATTCCAGGGTCTGCGCGACGTCGGGATGCTTCAGGCCTTCGAACTGCGGCTCGCTTGAGTTCGGCTCGTCCGTCAGCAGCGGGCCCAGCGGGAAGGGCCGGTAGGCCAGCTCTTCGGGATGGTCTTCGTCGAACTCCGGCGCCTGCACCCATCCGTTGCCCAGGCTTTCGGGACTCATGTCGGTGATGCTGTCGCTTTCCTTGTCCTGCGGGATGAGCGCGGCCACTCGAGCCGGGGCGCGCGTTTCGCCTTTGGCGTTGACCTCAGGCATGATCTCCGGCATGGCCGCCGCCGCCAGCGCCTTGGCCGGACGCATGGCGGGCTTTGGCTGCGAAACCAGTTTCGGCATGGGCTCGCTCTGGGCCTTGGCCACCAGGGCCGCGAGCGCCGAGCGATCGGGCTGCGCTGCGGCCTTCGCCGAGGCATTGGGTGGTTCGAAGCGCGAAGGACGATCGACGATCTTGGGCGGTGCGACGAGCTTGGGCGCAGCCGCCGGCGCCGGGTGTGGCGTGAGGGCCGCAACCTGCGGGCGGGCCGCCTCGCGTTCTGGCACAGGCTCCCAACTGACCAGCAATTTTTTCGGCGCCGCTGCGGGAGACTTCTTCGACCATGGCAGAAGATCGCCGCCGCCGAGCGACGCCAGCGCCAGACGTGGCTTGGGCGTAGGATCGGGAGCCGGTTGGATTGCGGGCTTGGCGCGATCCGCGGAAGCGACCATCGTGGCCGGACGCACGCCGCGGCGCAAGTCGAGATAAGCGGCGACCTGAACTGCAAGGTCGTGATGCTTGGATCGGGCGGCTTGCGCGTCAGCCGGCGTGATCGGACCGCCCGTTGCCGGCATGTGCTTGGTGTGTCCATTGGGGAACAAAAGAGCCAGTTCGTAGCGCGGCAGGCGCGGCCAGGCACGCACGCGCGCGCTGTCGACGTGAACGAAGGGGATGCCGGAAGTCGGATAGTAGCCGACGCCGCCGCGTTCACGCACCAGAGCCGAATAGCGGATGCGCTTCAAGGGGACGTCGGGGAACGTGATGTCGACGGCGCGGCCCGTGATGTGTTGGCTTTGGCTCGCCTGTCCGCCGCGGGTTTTGCGCAACATCTCGTTGGTGCCATGCGAACGATAGCCGCAGATGATGCTGACGGGCTGCTGGGATCCCAGCTCCGCATGCATTTCCCAGATCAGGTCGATCGTGTTGGGATCAATCGGGATCGACTCGTTCTTGCGCCAGTCGCGCATGATCCAGTTGATCTTTTTCAACGCTTCAGGAACGTACCGGCCGTCCTTCTTGTAGACGACGGTCAGCGTTTCCTTTGTGTGGATGTGGTAGAAGGAGATCACGCGCTCGCCCGGGGAGGCCGCTGAAATCTTGTCGGCGGAGAGACCCGTCACGGCAGCGAGCAGCAGAACGCTCGCAATGGCGCCGAAATGTCGTGAGGCCACGAAGTCCCCCGATCCCTACGCTTCTACCTAAGAAATCCCCGTTTTCGGGCACCTTAGAGAGTTAATCCCCAACTCTTAAGACCCGGTAACCGAGCCATAAGACCTCAACCTCTTGGCAAGAAAAGGGCATGGGAAAAATGCGCCGCCTCTGGCTGGAAGCGCCCTGGCATACTCGGGAAGATCATAAGATCGCCGGACGATCCGGCTGCACTCGGCCACGCCCTCCCCGCGTCAGTTGGCGCCGAAGACGTTCTTGATGAAGTCGGAGAAGGCGGTGCCGGACTTGTAGCCGGGCGAACCCCGGCGCAGCCTCTGCGGCGCCGTGGGTGCGCCATACCGGGATGGCCTAGCCTGACGCGCGATGCGCTGGCTGTCGTCGTCCGCGTCCCCCCAATCCTCACGCGAGGCCACGGCGCCCGGCTCGGCCGGCGCCAAGTGATCCGGGTTCCTGATGATCTCTTCCCAGCGTCCATTCAGCCCGAGCTTGATGCGCTTTTCGTGGCCATAGACGTCGGGAAAGGCCGATACATCCCCGCCCTCGTTCACCCACATGGTGAAGTAGGTGATGTGGACGGGCATCGGCTTGTCGAGCGCAACGTCGTTGTCTTCGGGGCCGGACGCGATCAGCTCATCGACCTTGTCTTGGTCCCAGCCTTTGTCCTCCGCCATGATGACCCTGGCGAGTTGAAGCGGATTACGCACGCGCATGCACCCATGGCTGAAAGTACGGATCTTCTGGTCGAAGAGCTTCTTGGCCGGGGTGTCGTGCAGGTAGACGGCATGCTTGTTGGGGAAAAGGAACTTCACGACGCCCAACACGTTGGAGCGGCCGGGCGGCTGATAGATGTGATAGTTGCGGATGTCCTGGCGGCTCCAGTCGACGTCGCGAGCGTTGACGGTGCGGCCGTTGCGCTCCACGCGCAGCCCCTGGCCGGCGATGGGATTGCGGCCGGCACGAAGTTCCGGCAGCAACTCGTTGACCTTGATCGACTCCGGCACGTTCCAGGTCGGCTGGAACACCACAGTCTTCATCTCATGCGAGAAGATCGGTGTCTGCGTCTCGTAGCGGCCGGTGACGATACGTTCCTCATGGATGATTTGTCCCTGCTTCACGACGCGCACGAGGAACTCGGGAATGTTGACCCACACGTAGGTCTCGCCCAGGTCTTCGGGCATCCAGCGCCATTCCTCCATGTTGGCGAGAAGCGCCTCCTCGTCGAGCCTGCCTTGTCTGTTGAGGCTTGCACGCAGCGCGGGGGTAATGGTCGAATTGGCTGGCTCAATGCCGTTCTTGCGTTTGTAGTCGATGACGGCGGCGGCGAGATCCTTGTCGTAATAGGTCTCATCCATCGCCGTGCCCTCTGAGTTGGCGCCGGGCGTCCGGGTATTGAGCCTGCGCCGCAACGCGGCGATGCTCGCATGCGACTTGCCGGGCGTAATCTTGGGGCCGTCTGGAATGAGTTCCAGCTCGGCGCCTGCGCGCTTCTTCGCGCGCAACTCCGCCAGTTTGCGGCGGAGCGCCTCGAACTGCGGGTGCTTGGGATGCAGGGAACGCAGGTACGCCGCCTTGTCAGGCGCCGCGATCAGATCGGCGATGATCTTTGAACGCTCGATGATTTGCGGTTTGCGGTCGATATAGGACGACAATAGCTGTGTTGGATCGTCGATGCGGTCGCCGCGGGCGTGGCGGGCGTATTCCATGGCGACGAGCGACAGCCCGACCTCGGCCTCTATGAGCCGAGCGTAGTCGTAATTGACCCCCGTGGCGGCAAGTCCGGGCAGCTTGTAGTCGGCGCTCGCCAGCCCCCATTCGTCGGCCTTGGCGATCTGCGCCATCAACGCACGCGCGCCATCGTTGAAACCGTCGCGCGTGACCCAAAGCGCCTCGCCCAGGGTTTTCTCGTAATGGGCCGCGAGGGCCGCCCGGTCTTGGCCGTCGAACGTGGCAAGCGCGGTGGCTCCCTTGGTGTCGAAATAGCGCTTGATGGGCAGATAGAGCTTGCCGTTGACTGCGACGGCAGGCTGCTCGACGGGCGTCGCCGGCACGGCCAGGGGCGGCGGGGCGCCCGGATCGGGGCTCTCGTGCAGGATGGCCGTGTGATCGGGAGCCTGGGCAGGGACGATCGCCGGTGCGGGGCCGTTCGGCAGATCAGGCGGTTTTGGCGTTGCAACCGGCAGGGCCGGGTGCGCGCCGGCAGGGGCAACGGGCGCAGGCGGCCGGTTATTACCGCCGATCGTGGCGGACGGCATGAGCTGCGATGGGGTCAGGGCCGCCGCTGCGGCGCCCACGGGCTGGAGCGTTCGCGCCGTGGGCTTGGGAAGAACCGGTGTCGGCTGCTGGGCGGGGCCGTTGTGGAGTGCTGGCGGCGTGGCCGCTGCGGGCGCCGGCGCAAGGACCGGCTTGCTTGCGGCCAGAGCGGCCTCGGGATCTCCCGGGCGGATGGAATATTGAGGGCCCTGGTCGGGAGCACGGTGGATCTCGGCCGGCAGCGGCGGCATCAACTGATCGGTGTCCAGGCTGCCCGGCTCTCGATGGGCGTTGAAGTCCGGCTGGTCCTGTCCCGGCGGATCGATGTCGGTGTCTTGGACGATGGACCTGCGGTCACGTTCCAAGAGGTCTTCGATGGAGTCAGGTTGAGCGCCAGGGTCTGCGTCATCCACCGTCCAGGGCGTATCGTCGGGATCGAAGGCATGGGCCGGCGTCGCGCACAAGCCTACCATCAATGTCAGGCAGGCGATCCCGCCGGATGCCACCCGATGCGCGGCCGTGCGCCAAGCAGGCCAACGCGCCAAACGGGGCCGCAAGCGAACCATGGAACGCAACCTTTCCGCACTGCGCGGCCGTACTCCGACAGCCACGAACTATAGTTAACGTGAACCCCTGCGCCCGGCTATTTCTTTCACACGCGGCCATGGCGAAACTGTTGCTGCAAGGGGACGCGAATGCGCTGGCCGTTTGGCAAAACCGCGTCCGCTCGTCACCCATCGGCACAAGTCTTTCGCCCCTGGCCTTATGTGGGGAAGCCTCGAGAGTCCTGGCGGGAGGGCGATTATGACCAGATGGGAGCGCCAAAAGGAATGAAGGCCCCGGCCAGGAGCGCCGGGACCTTCAACTCGAAGCGCGAAGGGCATAGCGCTCCGGGGGACTTCCAGCCAGCTTGCGCGGCCGGAAAGCTCTTTGGCTCAGAAGCGCTCAGTTGGCGCGAGGCTCGAGGCCATAATCCTGCATCTTGCGGTAAAGCGTCGAGCGGCCGATTTTGAGGCGCTTGGCCACCTCAGTCATGTGCCCTCGATAGCGCCCGAGTGCAAGCCTAATCATGTCGGCCTCGATGGCTTCCAACGACCGGATTTCGCCGTCCTCGGAAATAGCCGGGATGCCCAGAGCGGCAGTGCCGCCCGCGCCCTTGAGGGCGACGGTCTGCGGAACGGTGTTCTCGGCACCCAACAATGCCGGTCCCGTGTAGGCAGGCTGCTTTTGCACGTCGGCGGGTGCGGCCGGGATCTCGGCCTGGAAGCCTTCCACGTGCGCAGCGATCTGCGGGAACTCGCTGACCGTCAGCTCGGGCGTGTCGGCCAGCACAACGGCGCGGAATACCGCATTTTCGAGTTGGCGCACGTTGCCTGGCCACGAATAGGCCTGAATGAGACGCATGGCGTTTTCACTGATGGACGCGATACGCTTGCCCTCCTCGGCCGCAAAGCGCGCGGCGAAGTGGCGGGCCAGTTCTGGGACGTCCTCGATGCGTTCGCGCAAAGGAGGCACCCAGATCGGGAACACGTTAAGACGGTAATAAAGGTCTTCGCGGAACTTTCCGTCCTTCACGAGCTGGATCATGTCGCGGTTGGTCGCGGAGATCAGACGGAAATCCACCTTTACAGGTTTCTTGGAGCCCACCGGGTCGATTTCGCCTTCCTGCAGCGCGCGCAGCAGCTTGACCTGGGCGTCGAGGGGAAGCTCGCCCACCTCGTCGAGGAAGAGCGTGCCGCCGTCGGCCTCCTGGAATTTGCCGATGCGCTTGTCGACGGCGCCCGTGAAGGATCCCTTCTCGTGTCCAAACAGGATGCTTTCGACGAGGTTCTCGGGGATCGCGCCGCAGTTGACGACAACGAACGGTTTGCCTGCACGCTCGCTCTCGCCCTGGATGGCGCGCGCGATGAGTTCCTTGCCGACGCCCGACTCCCCTTCGATGAGGACAGGGATGTTGGAGGCAGCCGCGCGCCTGCCCAGCGAGATGACACGCTTCATGGCGTCGCCGCGCATGACCAGATCGGAGAAGGTCAGTGTGCCCTCCGCCTTCTTCTTGATGCGGTTGATCTCGCCTGCCAGCGCTTCGATCTTGAGCGCGCTCTTGATCGACACATCGAGGCGCTCGGGTGAAGCCGGCTTTACGACGAAGTCGACAGCGCCAGCGCGCATGGCTGAGATGGCCGCGTCGATCGAGCCGTGTGCGGTCTGCACGATGACGGGCGGCATGCCGGACTTGGCCGCGACCTTTTCGAGTACGCCCATGCCATCGATGCCGGGCATGATGAGGTCGAGGAGCACCAGCGCTATTGCGCCATGATCTTCTGATTCAAGAATTTGCAGAGCTTGGTCGCCGGACCCGCAAGTCCTGGTATCAAAACCCAACCGCTTGATGGTTTCTTCAAGGATACGGCGCTGGGCGGGATCGTCATCGACGATGAGAACACGCTTGGACATGAGACGCGACTTAACCCGACTGTTACAGGGCCGGTCAGGGCGACAAGCCCAAGGTGATCCAGGATCGGACAACCGGTGACCGGCAACTCACTCAATGTTCGCCAGACTGCCTGACAACGGTAAACGCTTGGTTGAAACGTGGAGCATTTTTTATGCGCTATGAGATTAACCACGTCCTGCGAACGCGAGGCGCGCGAGCGCGACACAGTAAACGAGCGCTGCCGGTTGCGCGATTTTCGCGAAGCGCTCCAGATGGCGCGAGAACCATGCTGAGTCAGGGCGCGCTGCGTGCCAGTTTTGTCTTGTCGAGCTTGTAATCCCACGGCAGCCCGGCGTTCTTCCAGCCGTTGATGCTGCGCTGTCCGTCTTTCGACAGATCGCCCTCGAAGCCTTCGGTCTGGCTGTAGGCGTTGCTGAATCCCGCCGCCGCAAGGGCATTGACCGCGCGAGCCGAGCGCTCACCCGAGCGGCACATCAATATGACCGGGTCGGCTTTGGTGAGCCCCTTCCTGGCGAGTTGTGTCTCGATCTGCTGAACGAACGCGGCGTTGGGGGCCATCCTGTAGCGGTCGGCCTTTGCATCCCATTCCAGCAGCATCTCCACGAAGGGCACGTGAGCGTCGACTTCCTGCGTCATCCCGACGAACATGAGTTCGGCGGATGTGCGCACGTCGACGAACAACACTTTCGCGCGGTCCTTGTTTACGAGGTCGAAGGTCTGCTTGGCATCGAGATACTTGCCGAGCGCCGTCTGCTTGGACTTGGGGATCTCTTGCGCGAGCACCGGCAACATCGTGGCCAGCCCAAATGACAGAGCCAGTGCAATCATGACCCTCAAGCGCGCGAGCATGTTCGCAAACCCTCCTGCAAACTTTATTCCCACGGCGCCATCCTACGAGACAAATGGAGCGTGCGAAATGGCGCCGACACCCTTGTGCGGGCTCCCCGGGACGCTATCTTTCGCTGCGACGGGTTGCTATCCACCGGGCTCGCCCCGATTCTGCCCGGTGCGGCCGTCCACGGCCGCTCGCGTTTGCGGCCTGATGTCTCAGGAAGAACCGTCTCAGGAAAAACGGAGAACCATCACCGATGCGTCCGACCTCGCGCCTCGAAATCCTCTCATCCCCCGCCGGAGCCGCAGCCAAGCAGGGCGCCGAACTCGGCGCCATGCCGGAGTGGGACCTCTCCGATCTGTATGCCAGCCCGGCTGCCCCGCAGGTGAAAGCGGATATCGACGCGGGCGCCCGGGAAGCCAAACGGATGAAGTCCGCCTATCAGGGTAAGCTCGCCGGTCTTGCCAATGATGGCGGGCAACTCGCGGTGGCTGTGAAGGACTACGAGAGACTGTCGGACACGATGGGCAAGCTCGGCTCTTACGCGGGTCTCTACTACGCGCAAAACCAGAGCGATCCGGCGCGCGCCAAATTCTACGGCGACATTTCGGAGGCCCTGACGCGGATTTCGACCGACCTCATCTTCTTTGAACTCGAACTGAACCAGATCGATGACGGCGTTCTGGAGGCTGCGCTCGCGCACAAGGATCTTGCGCGCTACAAGCCGTGGTTCGACGATCTGCGTAAGGAAAAGCCCCACCAGCTCGATGAGAAGCTGGAGACGCTTTTCACGGAGAAGAGCCAGACGGGGCGCGCCGCCTGGACGCGACTCTTCAACGAGACGATGTCAAGCCTGCGCTTCGATGTGGAGGGCGAGAAGGAGCCGTTGTCGCTGGAGCCCACGCTCAACCTGATGTCCGACCCGGCAGAGGCCACGCGCCGGGCAGGCGCTGAAGCGCTTTCGAGGGTGTTCGAGGCAAACCTGCCGCTGTTTACGCTGATCACGAATACGCTGGCCAAGGACAAGGAGATCTCCGACCGCTGGCGGAACTTCAAGGACGTCGCCGACAGCCGCCACCTTGCCAACCGCGTCGAAGCACCCGTCGTCGACGCGCTGGTGTCATCCGTGCGCGCAGCCTATCCGCGACTGTCGCACCGCTACTACGCCATGAAGGCGAAGTGGCTGGGCATGGAAAGGCTTTCGCATTGGGATCGCAATGCGCCGCTGCCCGAAAAGCCCGAGCGTGTCATTACCTGGCCCGAGGCCGAGGCGATCGTGCTGAAGGCTTACGGCGCGTTCGCCCCGGATATGGCCGCGATCGCCCGGGAGTTTTTCGACAAGAACTGGATCGATGCGCCGGTGAAGCCCGGCAAGGCGCCCGGAGCGTTCTCGGCCGCAACGGTGCCGAGTGTGCATCCTTACGTTCTCATGAACTACCTGGGTAAGCCGCGCGATGTCATGACGTTGGCGCACGAACTGGGTCACGGCGTGCACCAGATGCTTGCGCGCGACCAGGGGCCGCTGCTGGCCCCCACTCCGCTGACGCTGGCGGAAACGGCAAGCGTGTTTGGCGAGATGCTCACCTTCAAGGCGCTTCTGGCCGAGACCAAGGACCGGCGCGAGAAGAAGGCGATGATGGCTTCGAAGGTGGAGGATATGATCAACACGGTCGTGCGCCAGATCGCCTTCTACACCTTCGAACGCAAGGTGCACGAGGCCCGCCGCAACGGGGAACTCACGTTCGATCAGCTCAACGCCATCTGGATGGACGTGCAAGGCGAAAGCCTCGGCCCGGCTATCGACTTGAAGCCCGGGTACGAAGTCTTCTGGACTTACGTCCCTCATTTCATCCATTCGCCGTTCTACGTCTATGCGTATGCCTTCGGCGATTGCCTGGTGAACTCGCTCTACGGGCTCTATGCGGAGGCGCATCCGGGCTTCGTTGCCAAGTACTTCGACATGCTCAAGGCCGGCGGTTCCAAGCATCATTCCCAGATGCTGGCGCCCTTCGGCCTGGATGCCCGCGATCCGGCCTTCTGGAACAAGGGCCTGAAGGTGATCGAGGACATGATCGATGAACTGGAGGCCATGGACAAGGCTGTCGCCTGACCGGAGGCTTGACATGAGGAATGGGCGTACGGCTGCCGGCAGGCGGGCGCCCGCCCCCGCCTTGACTCTATTGGGGCGGCCCGGCCGCTCCGGGGGATGCGGGCGGCTTTGGAACGGCCGGGCCTGCCCGACGTTTATGGTCCGTCCGGCGGGCCCTCCCGCCCCGAGCGTGGCGACTAGGGACAAATGCCTATTTCAAAACAGGTCAAGTCAAATAGCCTGCGGAACGCGCGATTTTGCCGCTTCCCAACCGTAAGGGGCAGGAGTAGAAGGCCGCGACTTTGTTGAGGGCAGTTTCCCCAAAACCGCGAGGTGCCTAGATGGCACAAACGCCGGCCAGTACCCAGAGCGCCGACAGCGGCGCCGGGGACGGGCAACACAAGAATTTCTTGGCGCTCGTCATCGGCTCGATCGGCGTCGTGTTCGGCGATATCGGTACGAGCCCGCTGTATGCGTTTCGCGAGGCCATCCACGCCGCCAAGCTGCGCGGCCTGTCGACCGGCGAGTCGGCGCTGGGCGTGCTTTCGCTTATTCTATGGGTGCTGCTCATCATCGTCACCATCAAGTATGTCATCATCCTGCTGCGCGCCGACAACAAGGGTGAGGGCGGCACCTTCGCTCTCATGGCGCTTGGACAGTCGGTTGCCAAACGCAGCGCGCCGTTGCTGCTGACGCTGGGCATCCTGGGCGCGGCCTTTTTCTATGGTGACGCAGTCATCACGCCGGCCATTTCGGTGCTGTCGGCGGTCGAGGGTCTCAAGCTGCTGGCGCCGCAGATGGAAAAGGCCGTTATCCCGGCCGCGGTCGTCATTCTTGCCGTGCTGTTCTCGATGCAGGCGCACGGTACCGACAGGGTTGCGAAATTTTTTGGCCCCATCATGGTCCTCTGGTTCGCGATCCTTGCCGTGGGCGGCCTTCTGCATGTCATGGACAACCCACGCATTTGGAATGCGCTCAACCCGGCCTACGGCATAACTTTCGTTTGGCGTCACGGCGTCGTCGGCCTGACCATCATGGGACTGGTGTTTCTCGCCGCAACCGGCGCCGAGGCGCTCTACGCCGACCTTGGCCACTTCGGCCGCAATCCGATTCAGGCTGCGTGGCTGTGGTTCGCGTTCCCGTCGCTGCTGCTCAACTATTTCGGACAGGGGGCGCTGGTCATCTCCGACGAAACGGCGCTGGAGAATCCCTTCTACCGCCTCTATCCGGAATGGGCCCTCATTCCGATGATGATATTGGCGACATTTGCGACGGTGATTGCCAGCCAAGCCGTCATAACGGGCGCCTTCTCCTTGACGCGGCAGGCAATCCAGCTTGGCCTCGTGCCGCGCTTTGAGATCCGCCATACGTCGGAGAGCATAGCCGGGCGGATCTACATGCCGCGTGTGAACTGGTTCTTGTTCACGGCCGTGCTCGTTGCCGTCATCCTGTTCAGGAATTCGTCGAATCTTGCCGCCGCCTATGGCGTGTCCGTCACGGCGGCCATGGTAATCGACAGCATGATGGCGTTCTTCGTCGTCTGGAAGTGCTGGAAGTGGCCGCTGTGGAAGTCAGCGATGCTGATCATTCCGTTCCTGCTTATCGAGCAAGTCTTTTTCTCAGCCAACATTCTCAAGCTGTTCGAGGGCGGCTGGGTGCCGATCACGATCGCTTTGAGCCTGTGCCTCATCATGTTCACCTGGGTGCGCGGTACCGACGTACTGGCGAGGCAAACCCGCCGCAACGAGGCGGATCTCGATTGGCTGGTGCGCAAGCTGGAAAGCAAGCCGCCCCATCGGGTGCCTGGAACGGCCGTTTTCTTGACGGGCGATCCCTATGCCGCGCCGACGTCCCTGATGCACAACCTGAAGCATAACCGTGTGCTCCACGAGCGCAACATCCTGTTGTCCATCAAGACGGAGGAAACGCCGCGCGTGGCTCGTCATGAGCGTGTGGCGGTCGAGCGTGTCTCAGATCAGTTCGTCCGCATTGTCGCACGCTACGGTTTCATGGAGACGCCGAGCGTTCCCAAGATCCTCGAACATTGCCGGCGCAAGGATCTCAACGTCGACATGGGTTCGACGTCGTTCTTCCTGTCGCGCCGCTCGCTGCGCGTCACGGCCAAGTCCGAGATGCCGCGGTGGCAAGAGCGGTTGTTCATCGCGTTGGCGAGCAGCGCCGAGGATGCGACGACCTACTTCCAGATCCCAACGGACCGCGTTGTGGAAGTCGGCACTCAGGTCGCCATTTAGAACGATCGCATCAAACGCGAAGACGGGCTCCAGGACAGAACGAATCTGCCGGGACAAAAAATGCGGGGCTGAAGTGCGCGCCCCGCATTTTCGTGTCAATGATCTGACGTTGATTGCAGCCGTTCACGGCCGACAGATCAGTTGTGGTGCGCCGAAACGGCCTGGAGCACTTCAGCGGGAAGGTCTCCGGATTTTCGGGCATGGGAGAGATCGCCGAGGCTCAGCATGCCGACCATGCGCTTGTTTTCATCGATCACCGGCAGCCGGCGAATGCGCTTGCTTTCCATGATGCGCGTCGCGTCGTCCAGTTCCTCGTCGGAACGGCACCACACGACGCTCGGCGTCATGACGTCGCGCGCCGTGAGTTTGGAGATATCCTTGCCGTTTGTGAGACCGCGGCAGACGATGTCCCGGTCGGTCACCATGCCGATCAGCTTGTCGTCGTGGCCGACGGGCAGGGCCCCGATGTCATGCTCGCGCATGCGCTTGGCCAACTCCGACAGCGGCGCGTTGGGCGAGACCCATTCCACTCCACAGTGCATCGCATCTTTTACTTTCATGGGTTGAGCTCCTTTTATTGGCGGGCGCCCGGGCTGAGCGGCCGCATATGCGAAAGGATGGCGCCTCCCCCTAAAGGCGCGCATGAGCGTCACCCCCGTCGCCGGAATATCGATTATCGGCGTGGCAAGACCGTGGCTCGCGCTCACCGTGACCGCGCCCTCAGCGCGCCGGCCGCAGACCAGGCTTGTAGGTGTTGATGATTTCGAGCATCGCATCGCGAATACGCGCCGATTTGTTGACGTAGGCCACCACAGGCCATGCCAGGTAGCTGTTGATACCCTCCACATTGGCCAGACCGGGCGTGCCTCCCACAGCCCGGCCCTCCTTGAACGTCACTTGCGGGGCAAAGGTTGCCTTTATGGGAAATTCGCCGCTCTTGGTCTTGATGTTGCAACTGACCGGCTGGGGCGGCGATTGGAAGACTTGGTCTGGTGCGGTGAGGGCCTGCTCCAGAATCGCGCGCGCAATCCGGATCTTGACGAGGCAGTGCGCGTCCTGGAGCAGGCCGCGCGAGATGCGGCGCATGTCGTCTCGCTCCTCGGGGGTCAGCAACGCCATATAATTGCAGGATATTTCTTCTCCCGAACGCTGCGCGACGGCTTTCAGGCAAGAGGTCAGCCCGCCCGGGCCGGGTTCGGATGGCTCCTGCGCCAGTCCGCGGCTGGCGGCGGCGGTAGAAATGGAGATGACAATGGCGGCCAAGCCGTTGTAGCAACCACGTAGACGGATCGGTGCAGGGCGTGAGAAAGGCATTTGCGCATCCTGCGAAAGATTGTCATTGTTCGAAAGATAGTCACCCTTTGTCTTGCTGACATCGGGGCATTGCGTTACCAAATGCGGCCGGAAAAGGCCTTTCCAATCCAGGGAGGACAAGAACGTGGGTGTCGATACGACTGGCGGCCATCCCGCCATGGAATACGCCGAGCATCGTCGGACGTATGAAAGTTTTATCCGCTTCACGAAGATTGCCATTGCGGCCCTCGCAGTGTTGCTCATCGGCATGAAGATTTTCTTGGCTTGAGCGATGCCGGCCCAGTGTGGGCTGTTCGAGCACGACCTCAAACCAGGGCAGGTCCATGATGGCCTGCCCAATTCGTTTCTAAGCCCCATCCCCAAACCGTAATCGGAAGCTTTCATGGTCACGATCGCTGTTACCCGTGAGCCGGCAGATGAGCCGCGCGTCGCAGTCTCACCCGAGACGGTCAAGAAGCTGTCGGCTGCCGGCGCCACGGTCCGCGTGGAAAGCGGCGCCGGCCTTCGCTCGCGCTTCTCTGACGAGGCCTTGAAGGCCGCTGGTGCGGAGATTGTCTCGCGCGAGGCGGCGCTCGGCGGAGCCGACGTCCTTCTCGCCATCCGCCGTCCCTCGGCCGACGATGTCAAGGCCCTGAAGCCGGGTGCGCTCGTCATTGCCGGCCTCAACCCCTACGACGACCGCGCCGGGCTGGATGCGCTGGCCGCGACGGCCGCCTCCGTTTTCGCCATGGAGTTCATGCCGCGTACCACGCGCGCGCAGGCGATGGACATCCTTTCATCCCAGGCGAACCTGGCGGGCTACAAGGCCGTGGTCGACGCCGGCGCCATGTTCGGCCAGGCGCTGCCGATGATGATGACGCCGGCCGGCACCGTGCCGGCCGCCAAGGCATTCATCATGGGCGTGGGCGTCGCGGGGCTCCAGGCGATCGCGACGGCGCGCCGTCTTGGCGCTCAGGTGACGGCCACCGACGTTCGGCCTGCGACCAAGGAACAGGTGCAGTCACTCGGCGCGAAGTTCGTCGCCGTCGAGGACGAAGAGTTCAAGCAGGCCCAGACGGCGGCGGGCTACGCCAAGCCCATGAGCGCTGAATACCAGGCCAAGCAGGCAGAACTCGTCGCCAACCATATCAAGAACCAGGACATCGTCATCACCACGGCGCTCATTCCGGGCCGCCCCGCGCCGCGCCTGATCACGCGCGCCATGGTCGAGAGCATGAAGCCGGGTTCGGTGATCGTCGATCTGGCGGCCGAGCGCGGCGGCAACTGCGAGTTGACGCAGGCAGGCAAGGTGATCGAGACCCCCAACGGCGTGAAGATCTCAGGCCCCCTCAATCTCGCCGGCAGCATCGCGGTCAACGCGTCGTCTCTGTTCGCCAAGAACCTGTTGGCATTCCTCGAGATCATGCTCGACAAGAAAGAAAAGAAGCTTGCGGTCGATTGGAACGACGACCTCGTCAAAGGCACGCTGGTGGCCAAGGACGGCAAGATCGTCCACCCCAATCTCGTGCAGCAGTCCTGAACAAACCGAAAGTGGGAGACATCCAATGCGTCACCTCCAAGCGCTGATCATGGTTGCCTTCGCCATGCTGCTTGTGCCGGCAACCGCCTTTGCATCGGAAGGCCTGGGCGGTCCGGTCGACCCCTTCGTCTACCGCCTCATGGTGTTCGTGATGGCGATCTTCGTCGGCTACTACGTGGTGTGGTCGGTGACACCTGCGCTGCACACGCCGCTAATGAGCGTGACGAACGCGATCTCGTCGGTCATCGTCGTTGGCGCGCTTCTGGCGGTCGGTGTCAATCTCACGGCCACCGATAGCGGCATCGCCAAGATCTTCGGCGTTCTCGCGCTCGCCATGGCGTCCGTGAACATCTTCGGCGGGTTCCTCGTCACGCAGCGCATGCTCGCGATGTACAAAAAGAAGGACGCACCCGCAAAGAAGGAGGGCTCGTGAGCGATGATGCCGTGCCCCTCCTCAAGACTGATTGCCGATAGAGGAAATTGATATGAGCGCCAATCTCGCCGCCCTTTTGTACCTCGCCGCGGGTGTCCTGTTCATTCTTGCGCTGCGCGGTCTGTCGAGCCCGGCGACGTCACGCCAGGGCAACATGTTCGGCATGATCGGCATGACGATCGCCATCCTGACCACCATCGCGCAGCTAGGCGATTTCGGATTCTGGACCTGGGTGCTGATCGTGCTCGGCATGGGAGCAGGCGGCTTCATTGGCGCCAAGACGGCCCGTGAAATTCCCATGACCATGATGCCCGAGCTGGTGGCGGCGTTCCACTCGCTGGTAGGCATGGCTGCCGTGTTCGTGGCAGCCGGTGCGCTCTATGCGCCATCGGCCTTCGGCATCCTGGTCGATCCCGACAATGCGGCGGCGGGCATCAAGGGCGCAAGCCTTCTGGAGATGGCGCTCGGCGTGGCCATCGGCGCCATCACGTTCACAGGATCGGTCATCGCGTTCGCCAAGCTCTCGGGCCGCATGTCGGGCAAGCCCATCATTCTGCCCATGCGCCACCTGATCAACGCTGCGCTCGGCGTGTTCATCATCCTGCTGATCTATTGGTTCATGCAGTCGGGCGGCTCGTCCTTGCTGTTCTGGCTGATCGTGCTGGCGAGCCTCGCGTTCGGCGTGCTCATCATCATTCCGATCGGCGGCGCGGACATGCCCGTCGTCGTCTCGATGCTGAACTCCTACTCGGGCTGGGCGGCGGCCGGCATCGGCTTCACGCTCGGCAACATCGCGCTCATCATTACGGGCGCCCTGGTCGGCTCGTCGGGCGCCATCCTGTCCTACATCATGTGCAAAGGCATGAACCGCCAGTTCCTGTCGGTCATCGCCGGCGGCTTCGGCGGCGAGACCGCTGGCCCCAGCGGCGGCGGCGAGCAGAAGCCGGTCAAGCTCGGCTCGGCGGAAGACGCAGCCTACGTCATGAAGAACGCCTCCAAGGTGATCATCGTGCCCGGTTATGGCATGGCGGTCGCCCAGGCGCAGCACGCGCTGCGTGAAATGGCGGATGCGCTGAAGAAAGCCGGCGTCGAAGTGAAGTACGCGATCCACCCGGTCGCGGGCCGCATGCCCGGCCACATGAACGTGCTGCTCGCGGAAGCCAACGTTCCTTACGACGAGGTGTTCGAACTGGAGGACATCAACGCGGAGTTCGCCCAGGCCGACGCCGTGTACGTGATCGGCGCCAACGACGTGGTGAACCCGAGCGCGGAAGAGGACAAGTCCTCGCCCATCTACGGCATGCCCGTGCTCCAGGTCTGGAAAGCCGCGACCGTGTTCTTCAACAAGCGCTCGCTGGCCTCGGGCTATGCCGGTATCGACAACCCCGTGTTCTACAAGGACAACACGGTGATGGTGCTGGGCGACGCCAAGAAGATGACGGAGGAAATCGCCAAGGCGCTGGCGCACTGACGACGTCATCGCTTCAAGCAAAAGAGCAACGGCGATCCTGGGGTATTTGGCCAGGGTCGCCGTTCTGCTTTAAGGGCGGCGGAGCCCTGACATGGATCTGTGGTACGGGTTGTCCGAGAGGAAATCCCGCACCCAAGAGAGAGACCATAGGTGTGGCCCGCAAGACGCTTTTTGCCCAATTCCCTTTGGTATAGTCCGGTTCAGAGGGTTTCCTGGAGTTTCAATCGTGTTGTCCGTCGCCGGTTCGCAAGTGTCCTACGAGCACGATCTCGCAGTGATCGAGCGGCTGTCGGCAACGCCAGCAAATACCGCCCACGAGTTGGAGAAGGCGCTCAAGCTTATTTACAGCCGGGCGGCCAATGCGAACCTCGACGCCTACGACGTGCACGAGGTCGCCGGCGACGCGGTTTCAATCCAGTACCGCCTGTTCGACGTGCGGATGCGACTGCGCGAGAGGCTGGCGGAATTCGAAAGCAAGGGTCTCATGTCGCAGGGCGTGCAGGAGGCGCTGCGCGATGTGTTCCGCATCCTGCGCTACGTGAACGACATGGTGGGCGAAGTGGCGTTGGCGCAGGGCAAGCATGTGGCAACCGGCGAGGGGCTGCGCGGTTTCACGGGGGACGAGACCAATACGCTGGTTAACTGGCGCTTCTTTGCTCCCAACAAGGGGCGCGACATTGGATTCCGCTCCGGCGATGTAATTCTGGTGCGCGGCGAGCGCCACAACAGCGCGGCCATCGCGCGGATCGGAGACGTGGACAGCCAGTTCTCTCACATCTGCATGGTCTACCTGGACGAAGGGGGCGCGCACTTCGTGGTCGAAAGCCTGATCGAGGATGGCGCGGTGTTCGGCTCACTTGCCCGCGCGCTTGACGATCATATCGCGCGCGCCGTGCTCTATCGTCACAAGGACCGCGAACTGGCGGCCCGTGCCGCCAAGCTGATCTATGAGCACGTCAAGGCATCGCGCCAGGGCATCGGCAAGCGCATTCTGTACGATTTCTCCATGCGGCTTGACGCCCGCAAGCGTCTGTTCTGCTCCAAGCTCGTGCGCCTCGCCTTCGACATGGCGAGCGAAGGCGCGGTAAAACTTCCGCGGTATCCCACGCATATCGGCATGCAGAATCGCGACTTTCTCAGGCGCATCGGCGTCGCGGCGACGCAGACCTTCGCGCCCGGCGACATCGACATGGAGAAGGAATTCGATCTCGTCTGCGAATGGCAGGACTACACCAAAACGGCCAGCGTGCGCCTGCAGGACTTCGCGTGCGACAAGCTGTTCGAATGGATGGATACCTACGGTTTCCGCTTCAAGGAGACTGTGCTCATCCGCGTCGTGGCGTTCTTGGGGCGGCTTTCGGCGTACTTCTCCGATAGTGCAAAGGACATCCTGTCGTCCGTCGCGCCCAAGGTTCCCATCAACATGCGCCGCGGCGCCGTAGCGGCAGTCGCCATGCTGCACAAGACCGCCGAGCCGATCTATCGCGAACTCGTGGCCGCCAACGATGCGAGCATGGTGAAGCATGGACGCCCGCTGCACGGCAACGAGATTTTCGAGCTGCTGGAAGACATACGCCGGCGCGAGGGCCATCACATCGGGTATCTCACGGCCGGCTGAGTGGGACTATCCCATCCGCGTGCGCCGGCTGCAACGACGCGCCTTCGAAGTGGCCCGGCGTGGTTTGCGCGCGCCTGCAAGGCCATTAGAACTATGCGCCAAGTAAGATGAGGAATCCTGAGTCGTTTTCCGGGTTTCGCCAAAATCGCGCAAACGGCTCTACGCATTTGGTTGTCGCGCTTGATGCCGGAAAACCGGTTCCCACTTTTCCGGCAAGCGCTCAAGGAGGAGGGTGCCCTTGAAGACGGCTTTGATCATTGCAGCCAGCATCTACCTCGCGGTCGGGCTTGCCATGTACTTGGCGCAACGCAAGCTGATGTACCTGCCTGAACCGCAGTACCTTCTACCCAGCGATGCGGGTCTGGAGGGCGTCGAGGAACGGGTGATCGAGACGGAGGACGCCGAGCGTGTCATCGCCTGGTATGCGAAAGCGCGTCCCGGGCAGCCGACGCTGCTCTACTTCCACGGCAACGCGGGCTCTCTGGAGTCGAGATCGGACCGGATTCGGAAATACAAGAGTTCGGGCCGCGGCATCTACATGATGAGTTATCGCGGATATTCAGGCTCTACCGGCTCTCCATCCGAACACGCCAACGTCGCTGACGGCAAGCGCGCATTCGATGCGCTGGTCGACGAAGGCGTCGCACCGCGCGACATCATTATCTATGGCGAGAGCTTGGGCAGCGGCGTTGCGGTGCAGGTGGCGGCCGCCAAGGTCCCGGGAGGATTGATCCTGGATGCGCCCTACACATCCATCGTCGACATTGCAGCAGCCCAATACCCTTGGCTGCCCGTGCGGCCCATGCTGCGTGACCGCTACGAGAGCGAAGCCTACATCGGCAAGGTTCATTGCCCGCTTTTGATCGTGCATGGCGAGAGGGACGATGTAATTCCCGTGGAGATGGGGCGACGGATGTACGATCTCGCGAATGCGCCAAAAGATATCGTGGTGGTCAGGGGGGCCGGCCATGCCGACCACTACGTGTACGGCTCCTACAACTCGATCAGTGCATGGATCGGCAGCCTGTGGCCGGCAAGGCTGGACAGGCAGGATGCAAGGTCGGGCCAATAGGTCTTACGGCGCAAAAAAGAAACGGCCCGCAGCTGTCACAGGCGGGCCGTCCGTTATCGAAATGATCCGGCAAGTGCGGGGTGTTTAACGCGACGAGAAGCCGCCAGCGCCTTGGCCGCCACCCTGGCCGCCGAAGCCGCCGCTCTGACCACCGCCGAAGCCGCGGCCAGCGCCCTTGCCGCCGCGAGCAGGCGCTGCGGGCTTGCCAGGCAGAAGGCCTTCGCGCTGAGCCTTCTTGCGGGCCAGCTTGCGCGCGCGCCGTACGGCCTCTGCTTTCTCGCGAGCCTTCTTCTCGGATGGCTTTTCAAAGTAGTTCCGCAGCTTCATCTCGCGGAAGATGCCCTCGCGCTGCATCTTTTTCTTGAGGGCCTTGAGAGCTTGATCGACGTTGTTGTCGCGGACGAGAACCTGCACGCGGTGTATTCCTCTGATGTGCGGTGTGGACGTTTAAGCAAAAAACCACGGAGCCCGGGGCTGTCGGCCTCCGGATCCCGCGCTCAATTTCTTGGCGGTGCGTATACCAAAGCCGGGCGAGGTTGTCCATCGCCGGCGGGAGGTTCGCGCACAAACGGTCATGGCAAGCGGTTGGATGCGGCCAGACTTGGTGCGGCGTCCTGCCGCACTTCGTGCGGGCGCACCCTCAACCGGGCAATGGCAGGGACGGCAGAAGCCGGTTGACGTGCCCCATTTTGCGCCCGGGGCGGGCTTCCATCTTGCCGTAGTGGTGGAAGAACGCCCCGGTGTCGGCGGCAATCTCCCTCCATGCATGAATGTCGTCGCCGATCAGGTTGACCATCTCGACGGCGGGCGCCTTGCGGGCGGTGGAGCCCAGCGGCCAGCCCGCAACCGCCCGTACGTGCTGCTCGAACTGGGAGGTCACGGCGCCATCTATGGTCCAGTGACCGGAGTTATGGACCCGCGGCGCCATCTCATTGACGTAGAGCGCGTCCCTGCCGGTCTCGCGCAGGACGAAAAACTCGATGGCGAAGACCCCGACGTATTCGAGTGCAAGGGCGAATTTTTCCGCAATCGCGATGGCCTCCTTCGCCGCCTGCCCCGTGATGCGCGCCGGTGCGAGCGACCGGTGCAGGATGTGGTCGCGATGCTCGTTTTCGGTGACGTCGTAGGCGCGGAACTCGCCATCGAGGCCGCGCGCGGCGATGACGGAAACTTCGAGCTGGAAGTTGACGAACGACTCCAGAATGGAGGGTTGGCCGCGCATGGCGGCCCAGGCGGCCGCCGCATCCAGCGGGTTTAGGATTTTCGCCTGTCCCTTGCCATCGTAGCCGAAGCGGCGCGTTTTCAGCACGCAGGGCGGTGTGATCGCCGTCAGTGCGCTGCGAAGCTCGGTCTCGCTGGCGATGGGCGCGAAGTCAGCCGTCATGGCGCCGAGCTTGCGCGCCAGAGTCTTCTCGTTGATGCGGTCTTGCGCGCACGCCAGCGCCTTTGCGCCAGGGCGCACGGGAACGCGTCGTGACAGAAATTCAACCGTTGCAACCGGAATATTCTCGAACTCGTAGGTGGCAACGTCGATACCGGATGCAAAGCGTTCAAGCGCCGCCTCGTCGTCGTAGGCGCCGATGGTGTGCCCGGCTGCGACGTCGAAGGCCGGACTGTCCGGCTGCGGTGCGTAGACGTGGCATTTCAGGCCGAGCCGTGCGGCGGCCATCGCGAGCATGCGGCCGAGCTGGCCGCCGCCCAGAATGCCGATGGTCGAACCCGGTGCAATTGCTGGAGCGGACATCGCGTTTGTTGTCTCAGCCGTCTGTGGGCGTCTCGCCGACGCTGCGGGTGTTGGCGTCGCGCCAGGATTGAACGCGTTTGGCGAGGGCTGCATCGCTCAGCGCCAGGATCTGCGCGGCAAGCAATCCGGCGTTCTTGGCGCCTGCTTCGCCGATCGCGAGCGTGCCGACGGGAACGCCGCCCGGCATCTGAACAATGGAGAGCAGGCTGTCGTGGCCTTTGAGGGCTTTGGTTTCAATTGGAACGCCGAGCACGGGGAGCGGCGTCATGGAGGCCGTCATGCCCGGAAGGTGCGCCGCCCCGCCTGCTCCCGCGATGATGACGCGGAGACCGCGCTCCTTGGCCGTCTTTGCGTAATCGTAAAGGCGATCGGGTGTGCGGTGGGCGGAGACGATCTTAGTCTCGTGGGCGACGCCCAACTCGTCGAGAATCTCGGCGGCGCGTTTCATGGTCGGCCAATCCGACTGGCTGCCCATGATGATGCCGACGCGTGGCGTGCTGCCCGTCATATTCTGCTGTCGCCCGTCTCAAAGCGCTGGTACGCCGCGGAAAAGCCGGGGTTTAATTGAGGGGAGGGCGGATGACAAGGTCTCAAGGGCATGTGCGTCGTTGAACCGTCCGGCGGGAGCTGATCGAGCCTCAGGCGATGATGTCGGGCAACAACCTATCCTCGACCGCCGTTATACGGTCCTTCAAGGCAAGCTTTTTCTTTTTCAGCCGCTTGATGAGCAACTGATCTGCCATTGGGTTGGCTTCGAGAGATACGATCTCGTCGTCGAGCAGACGATGCTCGGTCTTGAGCTTGACCAATTCTTCTCGAAGCTCGCGCTCGTCGCGCTGCTGCATCTGTGTGACCCTGCCCCCGCGTTAGGCTCACCACGAAACTAGATCGCAAGTGTAGCCGATGTTGACGATGCCCGACAGACGTCTTGTGCCTGTCTGCTAGTACAATGAAAAAACTTAAGAATCTAAGAAAACCGCGATGCGCAGGTCCCGATCGTTACGTCCACAAGGCGCAAATATTTGGGCCCGAAACATTGGACTTTATTTCGGTCTTGTGGCACGCTTTAACAGTCTGCAACTTTCTTGAGGAGAGGACTAGATGGCGATGGCAGCTCATCTTGCAGAATTAGCGGAAAAGCACCGGCTTCTCGATCAGCAGATTGAAGAAGCCATCGCGAGCCCCGGAACCGACGATGCCGAGATCCGGCGATTGAAGCAAGAGAAGCTCAGACTTAAAGACGAGATGGAGAGGTTGAACAGAGTGACGCGCCATTAGCGCCGCTAGTCAGTTGCCTGTATCCGACAGGATGAGCCCTGCCCCGCGGCCCCAGGCCGTCGAGCGGGGCTTTTAAATTTTCTGCACCCGGAAAGAGTGCTCTATCGGCCAGCTGAAACCTTGGTTACCGGGGTGGCGCCGCCGTCGCCGGCGCGCGGTTGTTGAAGGTCGATGCGCCAGACGCGCTGGATGATGCCTAGGAGCTGGGCCTCGCGCGCCTCGATTTCGTCCTTGCCCCATGCCGCGCTGGCCAGCACGCCGCGCGTGATCGGCAGGACCGTTCCGCCCGAAAAGATGGCCTTCTTGTCCGCAAACAGTGCATTGCGCGCCCTGTCGTTCTGCGACTGTGTGACGAGAATCAGGTTGCCGAGGCTTTCGGTACACTGAGCGCGATCGTCTGCGGACGGGAACCACTGACGCCATTGGCTCGATTTGGGCGGCCGCTGGGGCAGAACGTGCTCAATGGTAAAATCGTCGGGATCGACATTGCCGATGCTGCCGGCGATCTCGTCGTTGAGCCGCAGCAGAACCAGCTTGCAAACCTTCTGATTGCGTTTGTGAAGGTCTTTGAGATGGAACGCGATGTTGCGGCTTTCTTCGCGGTTGATTGCGAAGACGCGATGGGAGGCGGTGAGATGGCCTTCGTGCCGAATTGCCTGGGCGATGTCGCTGAAGCGCCTCTTGCGGCGTCCCGCGCCCAGGCACAGCAGGCGCAACAGATGCGCCATGCGGTCGATCTCTCCCAGCAGCCGCTCGCACGCGGCCGGGGCGGCGTGGCGGTCCTTTAGCGCCAACATGGCGGCTGGCGCCCAGTCACCGTCCGGGAGACGGTTGAGGTAGTGGAGATACCGACGCATGCGAGCTGAGAGGTCCGCGCCGTCGGTGCTGCTGCGCCGGATGGCGGAGAATGTTCCCGCCAACGGCAACATCGCATTCTGTATGAAGGCCGCGCCGCCCCCTTCTTCGGCCACCACCGCCCGCACGGCGGAGACGATCTGGGGCCGCGAGTGACCGTAGATGGTGCGCAGGTGTGAGAAGAACGTTTCGAAGTCATCGCCCAGTTGCGCGCTCGTTTCGTCCCAGGCCTTGACGCCCCATTCGACCTCGATGGGTCTAAGGCGGCTGATCACGTCGGCTTTGAGGATGTCATTTCGTTGCAGCTTCTTGCCGCGCTCGTTCAAGACAATGAACATGCGGTAAGCGCGGTCGATCTCGTCGCTCAGGATGACGACGACCTCGCATCGATCGAGCAGGTAATCGCAAAGGCGCGCGCGTTCCTCCGGCGTGTAGTTCGAAAGCTGGCTGATGAAACAATCGCGCACTTCCACAATGGCGGCCTCGGCGCCCATGGGGTCTGTTTCTGGCGTCCGGAGCGTGGCCCCGGGCTCGCTTACGTAACGCATGAAGAACGGGTGGTCTCGCTCGGCAAGCTGGATGCGAGGCATGAAGGTGGGTATGAACCCCCGGCGGACGCGCGCCATCAGGATCGAGTTTGCGCGTCGTGCGATGGGCCCCCGCGGGTTGCCTTCCAGGTCGCGCAACACCGCAATCAAGGTAAGAAGTGTCACGAGGCGCTGCTGGCCGTCGACGATATCGAAGGCCCGCGGCGGCATCGACTTGGAAAGCCGGACCTTCTCCGTGCGGCGCTGCGAATCCATCAACAGCACGGTTCCCAGGAAGTAATCAGGATCGGGAGCGTTTGCGGTTTCGATGCCGGCAGCATCCAGGAGATCGTCGAGAAGTTGGCGAGCTTCCTCCGCGCCTCACGCATAGGGGCGCTGGTAGACCGGAATGGTCAGAAGAAAGGGACCGGAAAGTATCTCTGAAATGGAAAACGATGACGCTTGTAGACCAGACGGCATGGGAATACGAAAACTGTGCAGCTCCAAAAAAGGGGACGTGAATCGTCGCAGCAATCTAATGTCCAGCGGCTATAGCATGTAGATCGGATCTGTTGGGTGCTAAATTCCAACCCCGGTTCAAAACGACTATCGAGCCAATCAACCAATGCGTTTGTCGAAAGTCAAAATTCCGTCACGTTTAGGCCAATGTCCGCCCTCCGGGTGTTGAGAGGTGCAGGTGTCTGAGCAACATTCCGATCGCCTTGATACTGCTAGCAGCCCGGCGCCGCCTCCCGTTGTGTTCAAGGTTGTGCCGCGCCTGGATTGGGAGCGCGCGCGCGCCCTGGGCGTGTATCCGGGCTCGCCCGATGACAAGCGCGATGGATATATTCATTTCTCGGCTGCCCACCAACTCGCCGGGACCCTCGCGAAGCACTTTCGCGGCAAGCCGGACCACCTCCTGGTCGCGTTTGACACCGAAGCGCTCGGTCCCGACCTGAAATGGGAACCCTCGCGCGGGGGCGATTTGTTTCCGCATCTTTATGGCCCATTGCCAGCCGCCCTCGCCCTCTGGCACAGGCCGCTGGAGCTTGGGGCGGATGGTGTCCCGATACTGCAAGGAGAATGGCTGGAATGCTGAATTGGCTCTATCCGGCGGCGCGCGCGGGTCTTTTCTTGCTGGGGCCGGAAGAGGCGCACGCGGCCACCATCGCAGCCATGGAGGCTGGCCTCTATCCCAGAGCGCCCAAGGGCGATGCACCCGAACTCGCGCAAGACGTCATGGGGCTGCACTTCGAGAACCCGATCGGGATTGCGGCCGGGTTCGACAAGGACGCCCGGGTCCCGGATGCGATCCTGGGGCTGGGTTGCGGGTTTGCGGAAGTTGGCACCATCACGCCGAAGCCCCAGGACGGCAATCCCAAACCGCGCGTATTCCGTCTCGTCGGTGATCGCGCCATGATCAATCGGCTCGGCTTCAACAACGGCGGGCATGCAGCGGCTCTGGCGCGTCTGGAGGTGCGCAAGGGCAAAGCCGGCATCGTCGGCGTCAACATCGGCGCCAACAAGGACGCATACGATCGTCCGGCCGACTACGTCGCGGGCCTCAGGACGTTCAATCACCTGGCCAGCTATTTCACCGCCAACATCTCCTCGCCCAACACGCCGGGACTGCGCGACCTGCAGGCGCCTACCGCGCTCGATGAACTCCTGTCGCGGCTTGGCGCCGCGCGCGCGGAGCTCCAGGCCCAAGGCCATCCGCTGAGGCCGCTCGTCGTGAAGATCGCGCCCGATATCGCCGAGGCCGACATCCCAGCCATCGTGGAGCGGCTGGTTGCGCACAAAGTCGATGCGATCGCGGTGTCCAACACCACGCTGGCGCGCTCCGGATTGAGGGACCCCAACGCGGCCGAGGCGGGTGGTTTGTCGGGCCGGCCGCTGTTTGATCGCGCGACGGCGATGCTTGCCCGCGTCTTTCGCGAGACGAATGGCGCGGTACCGCTGATTGGGATCGGCGGGATCGACAGCCCTCAGTCCGCCCTTGCAAAGATCGAAGCGGGCGCCACACTCCTGCAGCTCTACACCGGACTGGTCTATGAGGGGCCCGGCCTGATCTGCGCCATCAAAGCACGGTTGGCTGAGGCGGTGCGCAGCGCCAGCGGCCGGTCGCTCGGCGACATTCGCGGCCGCAAGGCGCAGGAATGGGCGCGCCGGCCGCTCGGCTGAGGCCGCCAGAGAGGGGAGCAAGAGACAGCAGCGTCAAGAGCGTCCGTAATCAGTCCGTCTTGATCCCGCGCGAGCGCAGCAGGCGCGCCAGCAGCCAGATGGGCACCACGACCATCGCGCCCAGCACCAGATACTGGAGCAGCCAATCGATGGAGGCAAAGCCCAGATCGTAAATCCAGCGTGCAAGGTCGTCGAGCGTCTGGAAGAAATTGGCCGGCGTGATGCCGAGCGCCGATAGCACGACGCCGGTGAGCAGCGAAATGACCGCGAGGCGCACGAACACCGCAAGGGGATGCCCGCCCAGAAAGCCGCGCAAATCCATATAAAGCTCTCCCTGCAGGTCGAAGGGCCGCACCCTGGGCCGGTACGCCGGGCAGGCAAGCCTGGTTCGACAATCCACCCGGCCCGTCTAGATCGTAATCGTCATCATGTCCACAAAACGGCCACCGTCCCGCACGTCAAGCGCCCACCGAGCCCGGCCTCAGACGGCTCAGGAGCCGCCGGCGCCTTTACCGGAACCGTTCGCGGCATGGTTCGCCTCGCGGGGCTGGGCGCCCAGGCGTCACCAGCTTGCGCTCTTGAGCGCATCCCAGCAGCGCCGTTCGACGCTGCTCATCGCGCCGACCGGTGCGGGCAAGACGCTGGCCGGATTTCTGCCCACGCTGGTGGGGCTATCTCAGCGCGCCAAGGCTTCGCGCAACGGTGCGGGGTTGCGTACACTTTATGTATCACCGCTTAAGGCGCTGGCGTCCGACGTTGCGCGCAATCTTGAGGCGCCGATTGCGGAAATGGGCCTCAAGATTCGCACCGAGACGCGCTCGGCCGATACGACGCTCGCGCGCCGCCAACGCCAGCGCCGCCGCCCGCCCGAGATCCTGCTGACGACGCCCGAGCAGGTGGCCCTGCTGCTCAGCCATCCCGACGCGCCCTTTGTCTTTGCGGATCTCGATACGATCATCCTCGACGAGTTGCACGCGCTGGCGCCATCAAAGCGCGGCGATCTGCTGGCGCTCGACCTGGCCAGGCTCCAGACGATTGCGCCCGCGCATATCCGGATCGGCCTTTCCGCCACCGTGGCGCGGCCCAGCGAATTGCGCGCCTACCTGGTGGCGCAGGCTGCGCCCGAGGTGCGCGCCGATCTTGCCGGCCTGATCGAGATCCAGGGCGGCGCCAAGCCGGACATCAAGATCCTCGAAGCGCACGAGGGCGTGCCGTGGTCCGGTCATACCGCGCGTTACGCCATCGGCGAGGTCTACGAGGCGATAGCGCAGCATCGCCTGAGCCTCGTATTCGTCAACACGCGCATGCAGGCCGAACTCGTCTTCCAGGAGTTGTGGCGGGTAAACGACCAGAACCTGCCCATTGCCTTGCATCATGGTTCGCTGGCCGCGCCGCAGCGGCGCAAGGTTGAACGCGCCATGGCGGCCGGACAGCTCAGGGCCGTGGTTGCGACTTCGACCCTCGATCTGGGTATCGACTGGGGTGACGTGGATCTCGTCATTCATGTCGGAGCGCCCAAAGGCGCAAGCCGGCTGACGCAGCGCATCGGCCGCGCCAACCACCGTCTGGACGAGCCCTCGAAGGCGATCTTGGTCCCGGGCAACCGGTTCGAGGTTCTGGAGTGCCACGCCGCCCTGCAGGCTGCCGAGGAGGGGGCACAGGATGCAGTCCTGTCGCGATCGGGTGCGCTCGATGTGCTTGCTCAGCACGTGCTCGGGATGGCTTGCCAGGCGCCGTTTCGTCCCGCCGCGCTCTATGAGGAAGTGCGAACGGCGCTGCCCTATGCCGGACTGACGCGTGACCACTTCGACCGCGTGGTCGCGTTCGTATCGACGGGCGGCTACGCGCTCAAAGCCTACGAACGCTTCGCCAAGCTGCGACCGGCCGAGGACGGCAAGCTCAGGGTCGCCAACGCCAAGGTTGCGCGGCAGTATCGACTCAACGCGGGTACGATCGTCGATGCGCCCGTCATTAAGGTGCGGCTTGTCTCAGGGCGCGCGCGCAAGCCGGGCGCGGCGGGCGGGCTGCAAGGCGGACGAATGCTGGGGGAAGTGGACGAGTATTTCATCGAGCAGTTGTCGCCGGGCGATACGTTCGCGTTTGCGGGCGAGATCGTGCGTTTTGAAGGCTTGCGCGACACGGAAGCCTTCGTGTCGCGTTCGAACGCGACAGATCCCATGGTGCCGAGCTACGCGGGCGGCAAGTTTCCGCTTTCGACCCATTTGGCGGCGCGCGTGCGGGCGATTCTCTCGGAGCCGAAGTCCTGGCGGGCGCTGCCTCCCGAGGTTGCCCAATGGCTGCGGCTTCAGCAACGCAGGTCCGGGCTTCCCGGACGCGAGGACGTACTGGTTGAGACTTTCGCGCGCTCGGGCCGTCACTATCTCGTAGCCTATCCGTTCGAGGGCAGGCTTGCCCATCAAACGCTCGGTATGCTGCTGACGCGGCGGCTCGACCGGGCCGGGGCTCAGCCGCTGGGCTTTGTCGCCAATGATTATGGCCTCGCGGTCTGGGGTCACGGCGATGTCTCGGCGCTCATCGCGCGCGGGCGATTGCGCCTGGCTGAATTGTTCGATGAAGACATGCTGGGCGACGACCTCGACGCCTGGCTTGCGGAAAGCAGTCTCATGAAGCGTACGTTCCGCCTGGCCGCCGTGATCGCCGGGCTGATCGAGCGCCGTCATCCGGGGAAGGAGAAGTCTGGCCGGCAGGTCACCATGTCGACGGATCTGATCTACGACGTGTTGCGCCGCCACGATCCCGGCCACATTTTGTTGGAAGCCGCATGGGCCGATGCTGCGACAGGCTTGCTCGATATTGCGCGCCTCGGGGAGTTTCTGGCGCGCATCAAGGGGCGAATCAGGCATCAAGCCTTGGAGCGCGTTTCGCCGCTCTCGGTGCCGATCCTGCTGGAAATTGGACGCGAGCAGGTTTTCGGCGCACACGAGGAGGTACTGCGCTCCGCCGCCCATGTTCTCATCAAGGAGGCGACGGAGCCCTGGACATGACGGGGGAGCACTATGGCCGGGCTCAGGCCTGACAGTCTCGTCTTGAGCGAATTTTACGATCAGCCCGTGTCGGTGTGCGGCAAGTCATTCCGCGCGCATATGTCGGGGGCGCTGTACTGGCCGGCGGAAGATGCTCTGATCGTCGCCGATCTGCATCTGGAGAAGGGTTCGCATTTCGCGGCCCGCGGGCAGATGCTGCCGCCCTACGACACGCGTGAGACATTGCGCAAGCTCGCCGATGTGATCGACTTCTACGATGCGGCCACCATCGTCGCGCTGGGTGACAGTTTCCACGACGCGGCCGCTTTGGAACGCATGGACGAGGCCGACCGGGAAACGCTCGCCATCATGCTCGCGGATCGTGAATGGATCTGGATCACCGGCAATCACGACGGCACGGCCGCCGCCGCACTTGGCGGCAATGTGCTCCACGAGCTGGCGGTGGAAGGCATCACGTTCCGCCATGAGCCCGCTCCCGGGGCCCGTACGCACGAGATTGCAGGCCACATGCATCCCGCAGCCCGGTTGGTCATGAACGGCACGGCGCTGCGCCGTCCCTGCTTCGTTGGCAACGGCCTGCGTCTCGTCCTGCCCGCGTTCGGCGCCTATACGGGCGGGCTCAACATCATGGACGAGGACTTCTCGCCCGTGTTCGGCGACGAAGGATTGTCGGTCTGGATGCTCGGCCAGGAAGGCGTCTACCCGGTTGCAGCACGGTTGCTGGGCGCCGATTAAGGGATCTCAACGCGGACGGCGCCCGAAGGCGAATGCCGCAAACAGCCCGGCGGCCACTGCTGTGAGCACGGTCGATACCCCGTAAAGGAAGGGATAGTCGTAAGCCTTGTCGTGCAGAAAGCGTTCCAGGCCCGTGCGCTCCATCATGACCTCGCTCTTGTATTGCGAAAGCATCTTGCCGTCCTTGAACAGGAAAAGGCGCGTGGTGAGCGGTCCGACGGGGACATTGGGAGGCAGGGAAATCGTGGCGCGGAACAACGAGCGGCCGCGGAATGCGACGCCGTAGTCGGATTGGACAAAAAGTCCATCCTTCTTCTTTAGCCGGATGGCCGCGGTTCGGAATTCTTCGGCCTCCTCCGGCGTCGATGGAGCCCAGCGGATGGAACCGGACGGCACCATTCGCACGTAGCCGAAGCCAATCTGGTAGGTGGCGAGCGTCTCGGGCTCCGCGATCTCCTCGAGCGGACGGGTCGTCGCGATGCCGTAGAAGCTCGGAAATGATGAAAAGCGCACGGAATGCGTGTTGATCCACAAGCCGCCCACGCGCGACTTGCGCCGCACGATTGCAGGCAGGGACATGCCCTCGACCACCGCAACCAGGTCGTACGTGCCGGCCTCGGCGCTGGGCTGGCGGCTATGCGCGACCGTCCCGAAGATCAAGATCTCGGTGCCGGTATAGTTGGACGTGATGGCGACGCTGCGGGTCGAGACGTCGGCCTCCACGGTCTCGGGAGGTTGTTGTTGCGCGCATACAGATACAGGTACGGACGTGAGAAGAACGGCAGCTGAAATGAGCGCACGGGCGAAGCTGCAGCGCCGATCCATCATCACAGTCCCCGCTGTATGACGCCGAAGGAATAGAGGTCGCCTGGCGTGGCGACCAGATCGAAGCCCATCCGGAAGCATACCGCCAGCACCAGCACGGCAAGCCCGAGGCGCCAATGGTCGCCGCGCAGCTTCTCGCCGACCACGGCGCCGTATTGCGCACCCAGGACGCCGCCCGCCATCAACACGACCGCCAGCATCACGTCCACGTTCTTATTCTGCATGGCGTGCAGCACGGTGGCCAGCGCCGCCACGAACACGATCTGGAAGAGGGACGTGCCGACGACAACGTTGGTCGACATGCGCAGCAGGTAGATCATCGCCGGAATGACGACGAACCCGCCGCCGATGCCCATCACGGCCGCCATGAAACCCACGAACATGCCAATGCAGACGGGTGGGATGGCACTGATATAGAGCCTGGAACGGTGAAAGCGCATCTTGAAGGGAAGGCCGTCCACCCAGCTGTGCTGGCCCGACTTGCGCCCCGTATGCACGATCCCCGCCTGAGCCTTCCGCCAGGAACTGATGCTTTCAGTCAGCATCAACGCGCCGATGACCCCAAGGAAGGTCACATAAGTCAGCGAGATAATGAGGTCGAATTGTCCGGCCCTGCGCAGCACGCGAACGGTTTCGACACCCACCACTGTGCCGGCGAGGCCGCCCAGGCACATGATCAGGCCCATCTTGATGTCGACATTGTTGCGCTGGTATTGCGCGATGGCCCCCGACACGGAGGAGGCGACCACGTGCGCCGTTCCCGTGCCTACGGCCACGGCGGGCGGAACCCCGAGAAACATGAGCAATGGGGTGATGAGGAACCCTCCGCCGACGCCAAACAGGCCGGAAAGCAGCCCGACCGCAGCACCAAGTCCCAGGAGTACCAGGACGTTCACCGACATTTCTGCGATCGGCAGGTAGACGTACATCAACTTCTGGGTCCGCTCAGCATGCCGGGTTCGTGGCCGCGCGCCCATCGCGCTGGCCCACGAGCCGCCCTTTTGGCCATAGACTGGCTATAGACGGGTCGGAGCCCCATGAGAAGGGAAAGACGCCAGCAATATTATGGCATTACCGCGCGGCGGGCAGAACCACCCGTAACATGCCGGCTTTCGCCGGGATCAACCTTCGTTGGGTGAGTTTTTCTTCCATGCCTCGCCAGCGGTGCGGGCATCGTTGATCATGGGATCGGTGGCGCGCGGCCGGAAGGCGTTTGCCATCTTCTCGGCTTCTGCGAGTTCGGCCGCTGTCAGCTTACCCTTCATGATGTCGCGGCGGCGTACGGCTTCCTTGTCGCCCCCGCGGGCAGCGAGCGAAAGCCACTTGTAGGACTGGCGCATGTCGGCAGAAACGCCAAGGCCGTTTTCATAAAGGACGGCAAGGTTGAATTGGCTGTCGGCCAAGCCGCCGTCGGCGGCTTCGGCGAACCAGCGGGCGGCGAGCGCGTAGTCGGGGCTGGCGGTCTTGCCGTTGGCGCTGAGCACCGCGAGGTTGTGCATGGCCTTGACATTGCCCTGCTCGGCGGCGCGGCCATACCATTCCTTGGCGCGGGCTTCGTCCTTCTTCACGCCCAGTCCGCGCTCATAGAGCGTGCCGAGGCGATACTGGGCCTGGGCGAAGCCCTTGGAGGCCGAGCGCAGGTACCACTTTGCCGCTTCCTTGAAGTTCTGATCGGGGCCTTTGCCTTCCGCAATCCGTGCGCCCACCTCGAATTCGGCCGACGGGTCGCCATTGGCCGCAGCAAGACGCAGCGAAAGTGGACCGACCATGGCAGGCGGCATATCGAGCGCACTGCGCCTGTTGGCGTCCGGCGCGACTTCAGGCGCCTGGCTCATAGGTGCGGCATTCAAGTCGAGCGCGGCCGGAGAGACGATGGCCGGGTTCTCGGCGGCAGCCTGACCGAGCCGTGTGGACAGGCTGGCCATGGCATGATCGCGGCGCGCCCGCTCCAACTGGTCGGGCGAAGTGATCTCGTGCGCCACGGCCACACCGCTCATCGGGAGGCTCGCTGCGTTTGCCGTGTCCTCGCTATCGAGGCGACCTTCCATCCGATGAAGATTCAATTGGGCCGGCTTGTCGGGGCTGTTGAAGTCGGCGTCGGGGGGTGGTGTGTCGGAAGGCGTCCCCGAAGCTGCGGCTGCCTTGGAACCCGGAGCGCTCTTTGTGACGTCGGTGGCGTTCTCGACGGGCGCCGACGTCTGGTTCATCATCGCTCCGCGACTTCCCGGATCGCTCTTGCCGAAGGGCATGAGGAAGTAGGCGCCGCTGGCGATGGCGAGCGCCACCGATAGCGCGACGACACGCGGCGAGATGGCGGCTGTCTTACGCTCTGCGGCAGGCCCAGCCGTTGCCTTGGCTGGCTTGCCCGGCTTGGCGGCCGGCGGCGGCGGCGAGGTGATGGGTTCGCGTTCAGGTGCGTTCAAGACGACGCTGTCTTCATCCCCAGCTTCGGCCGCAAGACGCATTTTGGCCCGGCGGGCATCGGCGATGAAGTCCTGGCGCAGCTTCTCGGGCTTGCGCGGTTCGTTCTTGGGGGGCGGCGCGGCAAGTTCGATGCCTTCATGCCCGGCTTGAACCGGCGCGCGATAAGATGATGGTGCGGATTTGCTCGCGGCAACGGCGGCGACGGCCTGATCCAGCCCGATGGGGCCGGGGTCGCGCATGGGGCGCGAGAGGGCGTCGTCGAAGTTGGCTTCGACGCGCCCCGGATCGGCCGGCGCGCCAATATCCTTGAAGGAGGGTGACATGGCGGCCGGGTGGACGGCTGGCGCCATGGTCATGCCTGAACGTTGGTGCTGGCTGAATTCGATCGCATCCATCCGGTCCAGCAGCCGGATCATGGCCTGCTGCAAGGTGTCGAGCAGCGCGGTCGTATTCTCCTCGCTCTGGCGCGCATTCGACATGGATTCTTCGAGCAGCACGCGCAAGTTCTCGAGGGCGGATTCGTCGGCGGCCGATTGCGAGGCGTTGGCGAAGCGGGCGGCCGCTTCATCGCTAGCGGCTTTCACGATTGCCGCGACGTCGATAGCACCCGCGCCGTCGCCTTGCGCGTATTCGTAAGAGCCGGCCGCGTTGGCCAGCGCGTGAATTTCCTCAAGGCGGCCTGCGATGGCGGCGAGCTGGGACTCGATTGTCTCGATGCGCACAAGGTGCGACTGGCTCGATTCCAGATGCTCGACCATCTCCAGCATATGGGCTTCGATCAGCCGCACGGATTCCACGTCATTGCGCGTCGCGACGTTCTCGAAAGCCTGTGCGAAGCTGCGCTCGAATTGGTCGAGACGCTGACCGAGCGCGAAGAAAGACTGATCGGGGCGGATTTCGGCGATGGACGTTTCGATGCGTTCGGAGATTTCGGCAAAGCGCCGCTCGAGCCAGGAATGATCGACGCTGGGCTCCTGCGGGGATGCCGCCGCATAAACGCGCGCGGCCTCTGCCGGCGGTTGAGCATAGGTGCCTTGGGGGAATGTCGCAGGATCGCTGTCGTATACGTCGGCGAGTGCGCCGGCAGAGTCGCTGTTCCAGGGATCGGTGACGTCGCCTGGCAGGCTCTCGATGACGTCAAAGGTGTCGACATCGGGCGCCGCCGGTTTGCTCAAGGTGTCTTCGCGGCGCCAGCCCCCTGAACCGGAGGCCGCCGAGCGCAAGGCCATCGGCGGCTCATTGTTGGATTCGGTCGTGTGCGACGCAAGCTGATAAGAGGGTGCGCCGGGCGGTTCGGTCTTGAAGTCGTGTGGCGCGCAGGCCGTGAGGCCGGGCACGCGCGATGCATCGGCGCCCGCAGTCACGCCCGTCTCGGCTATGCGCGCGGCCAGTTCGGCCATCCCCGCTTCGATGCGCTCGAATGCGAACTGGAACTTGTCCGGCACCTTGTCGCGCAACGATTTGGCGTCACGGCCCATGGAGGCCAGCCTGTCCTGTAACTGGTTGAGCGTATCGGCCTGGCGGCGATCGGCCTCGGAGATCTGGCTGACAATGGCGGTCAGCAGCCCCTTGAGACCGGCGGCCTGGCAGCCGGCCGCGGCCGCGGACTCGTAGCCGGCGACGGTGTCGCTCGGGTTGCTCTCATTCCAGTCGGTATTAGACATCGGCTTCCCTCGGGACGTACCGGTGCCCTGCGAACTCGACGGACAAGAATCACTGGAGCAGGTTCAAAACCGTCTCCTGCGCGCGGCGCGCCATCTGGCCCGTGAGATTGCGGACTCGGTACGATTCGAACTCTGAGGTTGAAGCTGGCAGTGCGAAGTAAACGTCGGGTTAAAGAGTGTTTCCTTCCCAGAAGCTTGAAAGTTCATGTTGTGAAACAAGTGGTTGGCATCCTACCCGGAAGGCTGCCCGAAGCGATGCCTGGACCGATCGGCAACGATCTTTGCGGTGATTCGCGAATGGCGAGGCGAAGGCGCGCCAAGCCCTGCGCTGAACGCCGTGGGGCGTCCGCCTGCCGCCGCCTGTGGAGCATCTGCAAGTCCGCGACTTTGCCGGAACCCAACGATGAGCCGGTCAGGCGCGGGTGTGCTTCTTGATCTCGAGGCGGCGCATCTCGCGGTCGTAGATGATCTCGCCGCCGGGGATGCGGATGTCTCGGACGATCTCCAACTCGTGGCGAGTGGTCTCGGGAACCGCCAAAGACAGCGCGGATGCCACCGCGGTGGCAAACGGCATACCGAGGATTCCGGCGATGGCGCTGGGCAATCCGATGACGCCTGCTTCCGACAGGAAGATCGACAACGCGGCGATGACGAAGCCGGTCAGCATGCCGGCAATCGCGCCGTTGCGCGTGAGGCGCTTCCACCAGATCGACAATATCAGCAAGGGGAACAGGCTGGCGCTGGTCAGCGCCAAGGCCCACAGCACGAGTTGCAGCGGGTCGGTGGGCGCAAGGAGCGTCAACATCGCGCCGCACAGCGCCGCAACGGCAACGAATGCACGCGCGATCCAAATGCGCGAGACGTTGGCGGCAGGCTCCCAGGACGCGCCCAAAACGACGTCCTCGGCCAGAATGGCCGCTAGGGCGCCGGTCGTCGCGCAGATCGAGGCGAGGCAGGCCGCCAGGGCCCCGGCCATCCCTAGGTACATGAACGAGCGCGGCAGGCCGACGGCGACGCCGGCCGCAAAAAGTATCCCGTCCCGATCGAACGACATGTCGTCATAGCCGATGGGACTGCCCTGTTCTGCCGAGGGCGCCAGCGACATGAAACCCATGCTCGCCAGATCGGAAAACGACTGAGGCAGGGCGCCGACGCGCTCCGTCATGATGAAATCCAGCACGTAGTCGCGCATGAACACGGCCAGCGACGAGATCGTCAGCAGCACGATGCCGAACAATACCGTCGCCCAGCCGAGCGACTTGCGCGCGTCGTAAACCGAAGGCGTGGCCGCCACGCGCGGCAACAGCCAGGGCGCTGCGGCGAGCCCGGTCGCGACCATCAGAACGCCGAGTGCGAAAGCGGTTGTGCCAACAAACCCGAAGGGCTGGGTATAGGGCTTGGTGATGTGCTGCAAGCCCTCGCCCGGTAGTGCGAACGCGAAAGGTGTTGCGTTGACGACCGACAATCCTTGCGGGATTTCGTTGCGCACCATGTTGCGCACCAGGGGGCCATGCGTCAGCTGGGGAACAGGCAGGCTCGTCACCAGCGTCGCGATGGTCGCGGCGACGATCGCAAGCGCCAGGATTGCGGCCACGGACTGCGCGACCGCAGCCCAGGTGAAGCTGCGCTTTCCGCCTGGCGACACGATGATGAAAACGCACAAGACGAGCACGGCCGTCATCAAGCCGGGACCATGGCCGGTGAGGCGGGAGGCGACGTGCGCGCCAACGTGCAGCTCTGCCGCCATCACGAGCAGGATCGGCACCGCGGCGACCATGGCCGCTGCGATGCGCAGAGCCTTGCTGTCGAACCGCCGGCCCAGGTAGCTCGGCACCGTGTAGGCGCCGAATTTGCGGTAAAAGGGCGCCAGCAGCATCGCCATGAAGACAAAGCCTGCAAGGCCGCCCATCATGAGGACCAAGGCATCGAAGCCGGAAAAGAAGAACGCGCCGGTTCCAGCGACAAGCAGCGTGCCGCCGCAAGCGATGATGGCGAGCAGCAGCCCCGTATAGCCCGCAGGCACACGCCGCCCGGCGGCGAAGTACTCCAGCGGCTCTTTCGAAGTCACCGCGATCCCGATTGCCATGTACAGGATCAGGGGACCTGCGAACAGGCCGATGCGCACTAGGTTTTCGTTGAGGCTCAGCTGCTCGAAGATCAGCGACATCAGAAAAATCGCGCCGAACAAGGCAGCGAAAATGCTGAAGTACGTGCCAAGGCGCGGGTTGACCAGACGCGTTCGCGAGGGGAATGACATCTGTTGACGGCCATCCTTGGGCTAGGGGAAATCCTGAACCGGAGACAAAGGCGGGGAGTATTCCGCGGCTTACTCAAAGGTCTTCGTGCGCACCATGCCAGTGGTCCACGGCGTTCTGGCGGTTCACATAGCTCGCGACCGTGATGATTGCGATCAGGAAGAAGCCGTGGGCAGCGAGAAAATAGCCCAGCGGAAAACCGAGGAAGCGGTTGGCATTGAGCTGCTCGGCATACATCGGCAGCACGAACATCACGCACAGGAACGGGACCAAGCTGGCAAGGAGCTGCCATTTGGTCGAGCGCCAGTAGGGCTTTCGTTCCTTGCGTTCCATGACTTGCCTCCATCTGCCCGCGCAGCACGGCGATTTCCGCGAGCGCCCGAACCGCTGTAGCAGGCCAGCGCGCGCCCGTCAGCGCCGGTCCTTGCAGATAACAACCCTCTCCGGTTCCCATCCCGTCCGGGCAATCGTCCGGCTGGCGGCCGGTTGCGGCGTTGACCCGGTCCTGATCCGGCTCGTTTTGATCCCGATTCATGGCCGGATAATGGGCATCACGGAAACACTGCTTCGCCCTGGAACGGTGAGTGGATGCAAGTCCTCAGATTGCTCTTGAGACCGAGGTATTTTAGCTTCGCGCGCGAATCGTCCGGGGGACAATTGCGGACTGTTCGCGCCGAGGGGTGCGTTTTTTGGGCCGCACGGCCCCCGCCCCGCCACGAGTTCGAAGCAGACCAATTCAACGCACCAGGGAAGGACCATTCCACATGAGCATGTTGCAGGAATTCAAGGAATTCGCCATGCGCGGCAACGTCGTGGATCTCGCCGTGGGCGTGATCATGGGCGCCGCCTTCTCGCCCATTGTGGCGACGCTGGTCGACAATATCATCATGCCGCCGATCGGCTATTTGCTGGCAGGCGTCGATTTCTCCGACCTTGCGGTCGGCCTGCCGACGCCGACGGAACCCATCGAGATCAAGTACGGCCTGTTCCTCAATGCCATCATCAAGTTTCTGATCACCGCTTTCGCCATCTTCCTGCTGATCAAGGCCATCAATTCCATGAAGAAGCCGGCGCCGGCTCCCACTGCGCCGCCGCCCACGGAGGTCTACCTCAGGGAAATCCGCGACCTGCTCGCCAAGAAGTAGGCCGCCGATCCGGCGCCGCCCGGCCGATGCCAGCCTCCTTTGCGGCTTGGCCGGGCCGTGCTACAGGATCGGCCAGCGCGGGCGTAGTTCAATGGTAGAACGGTAGCTTCCCAAGCTGCATACGAGGGTTCGATTCCCTTCGCCCGCTCCAGGGACTTAGCACCGTTTCAGGCTGTCGGTTTTGCTGCAAGTTTTGCAAATTACGTTCTCCTTTCGTTGATCTGTCGGATCAGAGCTTTGGTTGCGGCGGCGCGATCCACGTAGCGCCGAATGATCTTGGCAACGTGCTCCTCCTCCCAAGCCATGATCTCAGCGATCACGCGGATTGGTACGCCGGCGACATAGAATTTCGTGACGGCTGTTCCGCGAAGATCATGAAAATGGAGATCACGCTCATTCATCTTCGCAGCGATCTTGGCGCGGTTGAACGCTGTCCCGAACCCGTTGGTGGCCCAGGGCTGCCGTCGAATGTTGGTCAGGATTATCGTGGAGCGCTTCGGGATGGAGTCCAGCACGCTGCGCAGGTCATCATAAAGCGGAATGATTGCGGTTCGGCGATGCCGACTCTTGCCAGTTGTGATCGTTATCGCATCATCACCGACATGCGACCACGACAACCGCAATAAATCGCCAAGCCGTAGTCCGGTATGCGCCGCCAGATCAACGGCACGGCCGATGTCAGCGGAACAGGTTTTCTTGAGATGCGCGAGATCAGCATCCGTCCAAATGATTTCCGAACGGTTTGCACTGTAAAGTTGCTTGATGCCTTCGCAGGGATTGCCGCTGATCTTGCCTAGCGGATCGACGGCATAGGACAAAACTCGCGACAGCACTTGCATGCCATAATCAGCGGTGCGCGGACGATCGACCCATTGATTGCGCCAGCGCCGGATCACTGGCCTAATTTTCTCCGGCCGGTCGAACTGGGCAATTCGCAGGTCGCCAAAATAATCCGAGATGCGATCAAGCCATGGGGTCCAATTTCGCCGCGTCGAGTCCGCAAGAGTCGAATAGTCTTTACTGGCCTTGTAGAGTGTCACCACCGAGCGGAAGCGTGACGCATCGGGAGCGCGACGGTTTTCAACTGCCTCATTGTACGAAGCAACAAACTCGGGCGTGCCAGGTTCACCGCGGAGGCGTGGACCGCCGCGCCACGCATAGCGATACGTTTTACCCTTAGATGTCACCGTAACGATGCCCTTGAGATCAATTTTGACCATGGCGCGCCTCGAACGCTGCAAGCTCTCGATCTAGATCATCGGCTGGCGACGTTGGAGCGTTCGCCGCCGTCAAAATCTTGAATCGGCCATCGCGATAAAATTCGACACCCTGTACTTCTTCGCCAGCTTCGCGGACAGCGCGCATCGCGCGCATGACATCAATTTGTTTGAATGTGCACGGTCCGCGCGCCATCAGTTCCCCTGCACAGCGAATTTCATTTCGACTAAGCGGTTGATGTGTTCCCGATGGCTACCGGCGCTGCGAACGTACAGAGCGGCAGCGAGGCGAACGATTATCGAGCCTATGGGGATGATGAGCGCAGCGTCGCCGGTTAGGTCCTCTAAACTGCCGTTCTCGAAAACCATGTCCTGACATCCGCCATCAGACAGTTTGCGGAATAGCACGACAGCGTCGGCATGGTAGGGCGTTGACAGGATGTTTTTGAACGTCCACTCGGCATAGACGTGAGCCAGCTCTGTCGTTTTATCGTGCTCGACGGAGAGTCCGTAGCGCAGCAGCCTGTCCAACAACAAATTGTATACGAGGTGATAGCCTGTGAACCTGAGAGCGGTGCGCTGTTCGGAGTTTGGGTCGCGTAGCACCAATGCCTGACCACGCGCGAGGCGGGTTTTAAATGTGTTCGGTTTGATGTCTAGCAGCTGCGCGGCATCGCTAGTGCCAACAATATCGACGTCCCAATGCCCCCTGAAATGGGCTAGCGCCTCGAGAACAAACGGGTTCATTGGATCGGTCTCCGGTTTCGCTGAAACCATTTATAGTTTCAGCGAAACCGTATGTCAACGACAAGTCACCGCTATGCGCTGCGGCAAGCAAATTAGCTGGCCGGTCCAAGGGACAGCGCCCGATCTTATTTTTCGTAGAGTACAGGGCACGCAATATCGAAGTCGCATCCGCTCTTGTCGAGCGCCGCCCGTATAGCTTGCACGTGTTCCAGCATCGCCTCACGGATGAACAGAATCGCTTGCTGATCCATGGGCTCACGTATTGAATTCATCACGTGCCATAGGCCATGCGCGGCACCTAGGAGCTGGGCGAGCCGGTCCTCGAGTGTGGGCACCACCACGTAGGCGTCCGAGCTCATAACGCACCTCTTTTGTTGAGGTTTTCGCGAAGAGGTTTCAGCTCTTCGAGCAACTCACAAAGGACTGCCCACGCGGAAAAAATCTCATCCTCATCGCGCCAAGTCGCGTTATCAGGCGACAGGGCAAGACAGGTGGTGCGCAGCTTGTTTAGGACGCGATCCGAGAGGTCAACGGGATAGAATTTACTGGCTGGCAATGTGATGAACTTCTCGTCTGTATCGAATTCGTCGGTGTCGTTTGTTTGCATTGTGGTCCCCATTCGCGTTGATTGGTTTTCGTAACATTGATACGATAACAGTGATTCGTTACAATTCAACGCAAATCGTAACAGGGTACTGAAATGCTCCCGATCCAGTGCAAGATGGCTCGCACCGCTCTGTCGCTCGGTGTTCGCGAACTTGCCGAGCTGGCGAAGGTTTCGCCGGACACGATTGCCAGACTTGAGAGAGGCGAAACCTTGCGGGAGCGCACCATGGAAGACGTGAAACGTGCACTCGAGTCAGCAGGCGTGATCTTCGTGGAAGAGAACGGTGAAGGGCCGGGTGTTCGACTAAAGAAAGGAAAGCGATGATCAATGATTTGAAGGGCAGAAAAATAGAAGATGTTCCTTATACCGGATTGATCGAGAGCTTGAGCAAAATCACCCTCATTTGCCAAGCCGCATAACTAAATTGCCAATTAAAGAATAAGCCGGAGATGCATCCGCGATCTCCAGCTTATTCAGTCGCCGCGCAGCCCACTCAAGGCCGCCGCGCCCTGACGGGGTTTTCGGTGGAAACCGGGCACTCACCGTCCAATCCCAGCCTTTCGCGCCCAAAATGCAGAAACGACGCAAGGTGGCTAGCCTAAGCTGCTTTATCGTCCTCGCCCCAATTGACGAGTGTAAGTGCCGCGTTGAGGTCGCCAGGTGCAAGTCCTGCATCCTTCGCCTGCGCTAGCGCCTGGATAATCGTTTGCAAGGCACGAGCGCGACCGCCGACATCGAACGCCTGAACTGGACGCATCAAATCAATCGTGATTTCACCGCCGAGTTTCTCACTCGCTTCCTCCGCAAGCAACATCGCGATCGGTTGCAACGTCCATCCTGCGAGATGCCGTTGAGCTTCGCGTACAAGCGGCCCCTGAGCGGCAGACGCGAAGAGTGCCGGCAAGACGCCGAAAGCGCCACAGATCGCGTCACGCGCCGCTGCGAGGTTTTCAACGAGTACCGCCTTCTGCAAGTCAGGCGTCACGTCTGACGGCCGCCAATCCGTTGCCGGGACAGGTCCGCCAGCAGCGCTGACACTCACCGATTCCCGCAACAGAACGCGGCCACGTTGCCCCCGGAAGCTTCGTCCGATCGTCGTCATGTCGGTGTCGCTGGTTTCTGGAAACGGGACGATTTGACTGCCGATCGGTGCGTTCTCGAAGACTTCTGCTAGCGATGATTCCACCGCGTTCAGTATGCTAGCGGTGAGCGATGCTCGTTTGAGCGGTGCCGTCCCGTAGTATGGTGCTGCAGGATCGCAGCCGATACGGAGATGAAGGACCTCGCCGGCAAGTGCCGTGGTGGACCTGCCGCCGCCGGCTTCGGGAATGGAAAGGCGATAGGCGATTGGGCGACCGTTGCGCGTTTTCAGATCCCAATCCGAGCACGGTACGAGCGCGTCCCCGTCGATCAAGAACACTGCTTCGCCCCGCAATGCCACGGAACGAGCAACGAGCGCCATTGTGTGCCGGCCCAGAAGATCGGTGCCCTCGACATCGCCAAGGGCGAAACAATTTTCCCACATCGAAATGCACGATTGCGCTGTCGCCGTCAGTTCTGCGATGCCTCGTCGACCGCTGACGTATGCTTCACGTGCCGCAATAATCTCTGCCGTGAAGCCGCTGCTTGACGATCGTTTCTCTGTCGCCACCGCAAAGATGCGTCGCAATCTATTAAGCACGGCGATACCTCCTCAGAAGATCGGCGGCGCCGCTATTCTGCATCGCCTGCGCCATCCATGACGGCGCTCGCATCGTTACCTCGCTGAGGTCTTTTACTGTCACGCTATGGGACCGAGCTCCCGGCTCGCCCGGATCGCAGCCTATGTATGCCGCGAGACGTCGCACCGCCTCCAGAACGCAATCAGGAATCTCCCCGCCGCCGACACTGCCGGTGAAGCGATAGGGGCCATGCCCGATCAGCCAATAGCCACCAAGTGGCGATTCATCTGGCGTTATGTCTTCCCACGCGCCAGCTCGCCAGACTTCAGCCGTGGCAATCGTCGCCGGTGTCAACGGCGGCACCCATTCCCCCGGCCCTTCGACGATCCATGCCACGGCCCGCGCGGCGAAGCGGTGCGCGATGTACCCTTCAATTCTCTGCCACGCGACATCGTTCAGTGCGATCGGCGGCATCAATATCGGATAGGATTCAGGCTCGCTTTCGATTTGTTTTATTGTAGTTGCCATCAAAGCCTCCAACGTGCCAGCACGGGCACGATGATGGGCGAAGGCTGTATGATCTGTCCGGAACGATGTTGCTCTTGCTCCTCGTCGGTCGATTCGCTGTCGTCCGCGCTGACCGTGGTTTCCTTATATGCTGGCCGCGTCACGATCGACAGTTCATAGAGGAGCGCCGCGCCGATCGTGCGAATGAGAGCGTTGTGCATTCCTCGAGCGGGGTCATAGCCTTCGTCTGCGAATGTTTCCGGCTTCGCCACGGCACGAGGCGGCGGCAGCCGAAAGCCGGGAGAGATACCATAGGCAAGACCGCTATCGACTTGCGCGAGCACGTCGCGACCATATGAGGTCTCAGCTATTTCTGGGACGATAGTTGCCTCGAACGTCAACGCTTCGTCGCTGTCGGACAAAATTAGCGTGCCGTTCAGTTTGCTGGCAAGCGGACGATTGAAGTCATGACCCGCCAGCAAATGGATCTCCTTGTCAGGTGCCTCGACACGGTAGGCAAACGCACGCGAAGCAAATTCTTCCTTCTGCGGCCTGCCGCCTTTGCGGCCACCATCGGAAAGAACCGCGCGCGAGTTATATGGAAAACGGCCGCGGAGCCGGCGCGAACCATCGCGCCGCCTGCGGATTTCCAATGCGCCTATGCCGTGCGCAAACTCCATTACTGGATGCCCGTCAGGATCTGCAGTTGCTCCGCACGGCTAACGGTCACGTCCATTGTTGCGAGCGCCGTGAGACGCAGGCCGCCCGATGCCGCGTCGCTGTAGGGATCGCGGATCAGATCGATTGCCCCCCACGTTCCGACGAAGATCGAGGCAACGCCATTCACGCTAGCGGTAAGCAATGCCTTGCTAGCGGCTGGCGATCCAGTAGGTGCATCGATAGCATTGCTAGATAGAACCGGAGACGGAATGTTTTTCGTCAGACGATCCCATTCAGAAACGGCGGTGCCATCGATTAGCGCGCCATCCATTGCGTTATAGACTTCGGGTCGCAGCAGAAGATTGACAGAGCCGGGGCCCGTTACCGCGTTCGCAATCATGAAGCGCGTCACCGCAGCGCGGAATGCAGCCCACGACGCGGCAGCGGAAACCGGGGTACTGGTGATGTCATAGCTTCCGACAAACACGCCAGCAGGCTCGCCACTGGCGCCGGCACCCTGAAACACGGCCCGATCCATGCCAACGGCAAGGCAACCATTCAGGTCGCGGCGAACCGCCTGCTCAAGCGCAGCGCCAGATTGCTTTAGCGCCTTGCGCGTCAGCTTCATGGTGATGCCGAATGTGTTGTTCGGAGCAAGGCTGCGGTTTGCCGTGCTATATGCGGTAGGCCCCGCAACGGCGCCGGTTTCGACCGCAGCCCATCCGCCTGTCACAGATGAATTGACGATCGGATATTCGTTCGTGCCCTGGCCGATGTTGATGAACGAAGCGCCCATTTTGCTCGCAACGCTATCGGCAAAAATGCGATCGATGATCGGTGCGGTCATCTTGGGCGATGGCGTGCCACTCGCGACAGTCTCGCCGGCGCGGATTTCAAGGGCTTCATAGGGAATCGGCACCCCACGGTAGCCACCATGACTGCGAAGCTCCTGAACGACTTCCGCCGTCGCGCCATTGAGCGAGCGGCCCTCGTCAAGGAACAGCGCAACTTGGCGAAGCTCGAACTGGGATACCAGCGCGGCGTAATCGCGGTCGGAGCGGGTTTCCAGATCGTCTTTAGCCTCGCGGCGTTCCTGATCTTCGACAATCAGGGCCGCACGGTATTTCGCTTCGTTGCCGCGATACTCCGCATCAAGCGAAGTCATCGAGCGTGTTTCATCTTCGGTCAGTTCCGACTTGCCGACAAGGCCCGCGAGTGCTTCACGGATTTCAGATTGACGCCGGGAGATTTTCACGGATTCCAACATAGTGTTTCCTTTCGTTCAGGTTGCGCCATCGTGGCGAGCAAATCGCGCCACGCGGCGCGAGCTGGGGGGACTTCGTTTCCGAAGCCGCATTCGAGTTGCGTTTTGCGGGAGTGACAGCGGATGCAAAGCGTCTGCAGGTTCGATAGATCGAACGATAGTTCGGGCGCATCACGCACCGGTTTGATGTGATCGACTTCGAGACTGCCGACAGCACCACACTTCACACACTTGAAACCGTCACGACGCTTCGCAGCGAGCCGCAGTGCGGGCCAGCGTTTCGAGCGGCAGACCTTTGCCGAATGGTTGGCGTAGTCTTTGCGTTTCATGCCCATATTGCAGCCCTCGCTTTCTTGATCGGCTGAGCGAGAATGCGGGCGCCATGAGCGACAGCGAGCACGGTTGCCGACGCTGCATCGATACGGCCAAGGCTGCGGGCCTTCGCCAGCTTGATATTGTTCGCCGGATCGCGAAGGCAGACCGCATCGGCAAATGCAGAGCGCAGCAAGAGTGATTGCTTCGATTTCACGAGCCCGTCAAAGCAGGCGCGACGGAAGCCATCACAGTCAGCATTGCCGTCTTTGAATCCAAATCCGCGCCAGATCAGCGGTGCGCGAATGCCGGCCGCGTCGATCGCTTGACCCAATTCGGCCTGTTTGTATCTATCCATCACCAGCGCGGCGACGGTTTCGCCTTCGACGTAGCGCATCACGTCCGATAGCCACGGCGCGACGGGAACGGTCATCGCTCCAAGCGTCGATAGCTCGCCACGGCCCGCCATTTCGACATAACGGGAACCAACACCATCGCGGTGCGAGCGATCAAGTAAGGATGGCTGAGAAGGGAACCAGCCCAAGCATTCGAGCCGGTTTGTCTGCGGCCAATAGAAGGCCGCCGCCGTCATCGATGCCGAGCCTCCAAGATCGATGCCGATAACAACCGCACCCTCGCGTGGTGGAAGCTCCTCGACCTCACATCGCAACCATTCATCGGTGCTGAGCAGCACGTCTCGGTTTTCACCACTGACGCGCTGATTGAGATTGAACAGGCGGAAGCTCGAAAGGGTATTACCGCCGCGTTGGATGGCGCGGCGAGCCTCAGCCTGCAACCATTCGAGCGAGGAACCAATGCCGGCCGCGGCGCCGGGGTTGGCAATCTTTAGCGCCTCGATATCGTCCGGTGCGCAGCCAACGGGAGCGCGATGCTCTTGTGTGTAGACGTGCTCGCCAGGCTCATCGAGCAACTTTGAAAAGGAATGCGCGTCGTCCGGCGCCGACGTGCTGATGACCATCGCCCGGCCGGACCGCTTGCCGAGCGCAGAGAAGATTGCAGCCTCTAGCGCATCCCCCTTGTCGCGGTCCCAGAACCCGCGTTCGTCCAGCAGGCTAAAGACCGGAGCAAGGCCAAGAGCGTTCTTGGCATCGCTTGCGAGCACACGCAGGACGTGACCGCCGCCGTCGCCTTCGTATCGAACCTCGAGGCGCGGCGATCGGACGAACGTCAGCAGCTTCTGATCTTCTATCGAAAGCGATTGCGCCAGGCCCTCGATGAAGGACCAAGCAATTCGACCTTGATCGCGAGTCTTAGCGCCGATAATGACTTCGCGGCGCGGCTGGCGATCGATCTTGCCGAGTAGTGCCGCCAGCGCCAGCCCGGAGCCAAGCATTGTCTTACCGGCGCCACGGCCAACGGACAGCGCGGCAATCGTGATGCCGTCAGTCAAGGCGCCATTTATGAACCGCTTCTGAAACGGTGCCAGCCGGATCGGTTTGCCGGCCAACGGTCCCTCTGGAATCTTGAGGGACTCAAGAAATTTGATGGCCTGAGCGGCCGGAGAGGCTCGGGAGCGCGAAGCCGAGAGCCCGCCCCTCCGTATGGTTCCCCTCCCCGAAGTTCGGGCATTGGCACCATTGGCAGACATCACGCCCTCGCTAGCAATTCATAGGTCGCGAGCGGAATGCGCGCTTCAAAAAGCGCGTCCGTTATCGTCTGAGCAAGCTCACCGTCGAGTATCGAGACATAATCCATGCTCGCAGTGTGCAGGCATGGATATGCTTATATCTATCGGTCAGATTGAGCGATTGCGTGCGATCTCAGGGCATTTGTTGCCGCAACCAATGAATAAGCTCTGATTTGAGGGAAAACACATGCCCGGCCGCCTTGCCAATAGGTGCGCCTGCATCCCTCAACGCTGTCACCTTATCGAGGCTACAACCCAAGAAAGCAGCAATAGCCTTCTGTCCCCATAAACACTCCTCCCTAAGAGAGAGAGGAGGAGGAGAGTTTTCGTTTCTGACCTCAAGAGATGTGTGGGGGGCGGTCAGAACGGTCAGATCGGTCAGAAGTTGAGAATCCCGGTTATCACGCATTGCCCCAGCCTCCCGTGTTTCTGATCTTCTGACCGTTCTGACCGGGGGTAGGTAGATCGTCATCGGTCAGAAGATCGGAGCGGCTTGGATGTATGTAGAGGCCACGCTTGGCCTTGATGACTTCCCCGCATTTCACCATCTTTCCCAAGAGCTTATCGACATTGTTGCGTTTCATGTCCGCCTCAATGGCAATCTCCCTGGGGTTCATCGGCTCACTGGCATCGGTCAGAACAGTCAGAATTGTACCGCGCTCGTCCGTCCGTCGAACCTCGGTTGCGTCTCCAAGGGCTCGCCACCGGCAAAGCGACTTATCGAACTCAACGGCCGTCTCAAATTCTTCGATGTCTCTGCCCCTGCCGTATAGGGTGCAGCCGTTCTGATCACGGTCGAGGATGATAGTGGTGTCTGCCGCGCCAGAAAGCCCGAGCGTCCCTGAAACTTTCTCAAATGGGTCAGCGTCGCCACCGCCCTTACGGGTGTGGTGGATCACGACAATAGCAACGCAGGTTTCCATGGCGAGGCTCTGCAGGCTCTTAATTGCCGCGAAATCCGCATCGTACTGGGTTTGATCCCGGCCCTTCGTGGTGGCCTTGAACATCGCAAGAACGTCTATGATCACAAGGCGGGCGCCGGGGTGATTTTCGATCCATTCTCTGATCGCACGGATTCCGTCCTTGTCGGCGCGAGGCCATTCCGTCGCCAGGTGAAGCCGATCGGGAGTCGGCCTGTCATATGACCAGAGACTGCGGATGCGAGATTGAAGCCGCCGCTTATTATCCTCGAGGGCAAGATAGAGAACGTCGCCTTTCTCGCACTCGACATCCCCAAGGCAGATGCCTCCGCTCGCAACGGTCAATGCGATATCCATTGCCAACCATGATTTGCCGAGCTTTGGCTTGCCAGCGAGCAGCGTAAGGCCCTCTGCGATGTAGCCTGGGACCACGTACTTAACCGCCTCGAACTCCATTTCATCGAGTTCGCGCGCCGTGATCCATCTCCGGTCATGGCGCAGCGTGATCGCGTCCAGATCCGCGTTGGACAGGGTATCAACCCAGGAATCAGAATGGCGGTTCACGCGGCACCGCCTTTCATGCCGGCGACCATGATGGCCTGAATCGCGTCATCGCCATGTGCGTTGACAAGCCCGTCTGCGACCGCTGCGAAGTACAGGACGTCAGCGGCGTCGGTTACCGGGATCTCGCCGGCGCGGACCAGGGCGCCAAGTCGGTGCGCCTGAAATTCCAGCTCAGCCAGCTTGGCTGTCGCGATTTCGAAGTAAACATCGGCAAGGATCGCGGAAATTTCCCTCGCGTTCCCCGTTGTGCGCAGCCGGTCCGATGCGCTATCTAAAGCCGGGGAACTTGGTTGCTCCTCTTTTTTGTCGCCGCTTCCGACTGCAATCGGGGCGGCGATTTCATTTTCTGGATCGGGCGGCCTTCCGAATACGGACCGCTCAGCGTTTTGTTTTTCCGCTGTAACCGATTGATTCTCCAAGATGCGATTAGCTGCGGTTTTGTATCCAACGCATTGAGAGCATTGACTAACGTCGAGCTTCCCAAGCTGCATACGAGGGTTCGATTCCCTTCGCCCGCTCCATTTCTCCCGCCCTCGGCTCCAGTCCATCGGCGGGCGTGCGCCGATTGTGTTTCTCTCACCGTTCCCTGTCGACGTTCGATTTCCACGTTCACCCGGGCTCTTGGGCAGGAGGACACGCTTCAGGCGGTCTGTCCGCCGCACGAGCTGCCCGCACCCGCCGTGCAGCCAAAGCAGTGGCGCGCGGTGACGATGGTGCGCTCATGCCAGCGCGACTCGTCGAAATCGGCGATGTGCGCATTGGCCGCCGGCTTCAGCTTCAAGTCCAGCATCTGGTTGAAATCGCAGTCGTAGAGATGGCCGTCCCAGCCCACCGATAGCGTATTGCGGCACATCAGGCCCTCGATCGCGGCGGGATTGAACGCGGCGACGAGGCGCTCCATGTAGGCAGTGAGGTTGCCCGAGGTTTCCAGCCATTCCAGGAACCGCGAGATAGGCATGTTGTTGAGCACGAAGAGCCGGTCGAACGTGACGCCGTGCTCGCGCTCCAGCGATTGGCGCCACTCTTTTTCGAGCGTCGCCTGCGAGGCTCCAAGATATGCGCCCGCGGGATTGGATACCAGCGTGAGCCGATGGGCCGGATCGCCCCGGCCGTAGCCGGCGGCGTTCAAAAGCGCGAGCGCCTTGATGGATTTCTCGAACACGCCGGCGCCGCGCTGGGAATCGGTATTGGGCCGGCGGTAATGCGGCAGCGACGCGACGATCTCGACCTTGCGCTCGGCGAGCCACGCGATGAGACCGGCGTTGCGCGGGACGAGCAGGATGGTGAGATTGCAGCGGTCCATGACGTGCTTGCCAGACTTCACGCTGGCGTCCACCAAGTCGCGAAAGCGCGGGTGAAGCTCCGGTGCGCCGCCCGTGAGGTCGACCGTCGCGGCGCTGCTGCGCCTTATCGCTGCGATGACGCGATCGACCGTCTCGCCGCTCATCATGGCGTCGGTTCGGTCGGGGCCCGCATCGACGTGGCAATGGCGGCAGGCCATGTTGCAAAGCTTGCCGAGGTTCACCTGGAAGATGTCGAGCTTTGCAGGCTTGAGCTGACCGCCCGTCAGATCCTCGAAAGCGACTTGGCGGCCATGGCGTTCGAGCGGCACGGCCTGGAGCATGTCGAGTTGGGCGCGGGCGGATGCCAGGGGCGCCCGGCGGCGCTGAAGGCTCTGGGCGGCACGCGGTGACTGCGCGTCTGCGGCGACCGCATCGGCGATCTCCCTGAAACGCCCCGGCGGCGTAAGCTCGGTCATTCACATCCCCAGTTTGTCGGCTTTCTCGCGCATCTGCATTCCGTGAACGAGCGATGCGCCGCCGCGGATCGCTACAGCAACATGTAGCGCTTCCGTCATCTGCTCGATGTCGGCGCCTTTCTGCTGGCAGTCCTGGGTATAGGCATCAATGCAATAAGGGCACTGGACAGCGTGGGCAACGGCCAGGGCAATGAGGCTCTTTTCGCGTGCGGTCAGCGCCCCGTCGGCGAAAACGGCGCCATAATAGTCGAAAAACTTCTTGCCGATCTCGGGCTGCACCTCGGCGATCTTGCTGAAATCCGCCAGATGCTGTGCATTGTAATAGCCGGCCATTGCGTTGGTCCCCGTATTGAATCTGCAGCCCGCCGTGCACGATGGGCGCGCCAATGTGCACGAGCCGGCACGAAAGGCCAAGTCCGATAGCCGGCAAGGCCAAGTCCGATCAGGTACGCTCCATAACGCGAGGCGGAGCGGGCCCAAGTCAGGTACGCCAGCGGGCGGCTCCTCGTTACACGCTGTCGCGGCCGGCCCCCGTATGTGACGTCTTCGCCCAATGGTGGGGGCGTCGTATCAGTTCGGCCAGGGCCGAATAGGCCGCAGCAGAGATCATGAGCCAATAGACCGGCAGGCCAAGGGTGGCGCGCGCCAGATGACGCTTTTGGCGTCTTCGCGCGCATAACGTGCTCAGTATCATCGCGGACGCGTAGCTCATCACGATGTTGAACGCACATAAGGCCCACATCGCCGCCTGCCATTCCGATAGCGATCCGCTGAACGCTCCCTGGTGCAACGCCTGGTAGGCCAGGAGCGTGTAAAAGATGGGATGGACCAAGGCCGACAGGATCAACCCGCCAAATATCATCTGGAAGCCGACGAAGGCCGCAAGCCCTAGATCGCGAAAGAGACGGACAGGATCGCGCATGTGAACGAGGTAGGTCTGCATCCACCCTTTGATCCAGCGCGTGCGCTGCCAGAACCATTGCGTGAAAGTGGCGGGGGCTTCCTCCCAGGTGTCGGAGGCAATGACAGCGACCTTGAAGCCCAGGCGGGCCAGCCTGAGGCCGAGATCGGCGTCCTCAGTCACGTTGAAGGCATCCCAGCCACCCGCCTGCTCCAGAACGGCGCGCGAAAAATGGTTCGATGTCCCGCCGAGCGGCAACGGCAGGCCGAAGCGCTCGTAGGCCGGCAACATGGCAAAGAACAAGGCCGCATATTCCAGCGTGAACTGCCGGGTGAAAAACGTGTCGTGCGGATTGTAGATGTCGAGGCGGGCCTGCACGCAAGCAAGGTTGGCGTGAAACGTTCCAAATGCGTGCGCCGCCATTTTGAGCTGGCCGGGGTCGGGCACGTCCTCGGCATCATAGACGGCAACGATCTCGCCGGTCGCGTAGGTCAAGGCATAATTCAACGCGCGAGGCTTGGTGCGCGGTTGGCCTGCGGGAACGCTGAGGACGCGCATGTTGCGCGAAAGGGGCGCTGTGTGGAGCGCTCTGCGGGTGGCCTCGTCGTCTTCTTCGGTGACAAACAGGATCTGCAGCCGATCGGCCGGATAGGCGAGGCGGGCGATGGCTTCGACAAGCTTGGCAGCGACCTCCGCTTCACGATAAAGCGCGACGATCACCGTGTAGGCCGGCCATGCATCTGTCTGTTCCTGCACGTCCGGGTGGTGCGCCCGGGGACTTCGGCGCTCTTTGCCCATGAGCTGCCACAGGGCTGCAAGCCGCAGCAGCGTGATGGAGAAGAACGGCAGCGCAAAGATCGCGAGCGCAAGCAGGCCCGCCTGGTGCGGCGCTGCGATCACGAGCGCGGCCGCGGCGAGAATCAGCGCGGTCGCCAGGCTGCGTTGTGGCCTTGTGATGAGCACATCGGCTGACATGAGGGGACGGTTGCGCCGCAGGCCATTGACGGCGGTCTCAAGCCGGGCCGCCTTGTCGAGCCATTCGCCGGCTTCGCCTTCGGCGTCCGCCATAAGTGAATGAGCCTCCGCGGCATCGCGAGGCGAAGGCAGGCCCTGGGCGTCGCCCACGGCGCGCACCGCTTGGCAGGCGCCTTGCGCGCGCTCCGACTGTGCCGGCGCCCCCCGCACGCTCGCTACTCCCCCACGATTCTTAGACTTTTGCAGCGCCACACTATAGCCAGCGGCGCAGCATTGAGTTAGGCGTCGAAGGTAGAGAACCGCCAGCGCCTTGCAAGGACGATCGGCTTTCAGCGCATGCAGACTTCATCCGGGTGGATAACGAACCGGCGCAATGACACGGGCAGTCCCATCGGGGGCGGTTTAGTGAGGCGCTATTTTGTCGGGGGCTATGGTGCCGGAGCCCTCCTCTTGGCACTGGCACTGTGGATTTTCTTCCCCGCCCTGGCAGGCGCGCAGGAGGCGCCGAATAAGACGGGAGTGGACGAGGCGGCCGTCGGTCTTTCCCGCAAGGCAGACCCGGCCCGCCCGGCGCGCCGCGTCGTGATCCGCTTCCTCACCGACAGCGATTTTCCGCCGTTCAATTTCTACGATGAGGAGGGTGCCCTCGTCGGATTCAACATCGATCTGGCGCGGGCGATCTGCCTGGAACTCAATACGTCCTGCGATATCAAGACCCGGGGCTGGAACGATCTCATCCCAGGACTGAACTCGGGCGAGGCCGATGCGGTCATTGCGGCCCACAAGGTAACCGCGAGCGCGCTCGATGAAGTCGATTTCAGCGACCGGTACTTCTACACGCCCGCGCGGTTCGCCGCTCGCAAGGAAGCCGAGGACCTGGAGATCTCACCGGCCGGCCTCTATGGCAAGCGCATCGCGGTGGCGCGCGGGACCGCGCACGAGGCGTATTTGAAATCGTTCTTCCGCGACAGTCCTCTCGTGATCTTCGAGAACGCCGATCTTGCCCGCGAGGCCCTGGCCTCCGGCAAGGCCGACTACGTCTTCGACGACGGCATTTCGCTCGCGTTCTGGATAAACGGTACGCTGTCGCGCCAATGCTGCGAGATGAAGGGCGGGCCATTCATCGAGCCGAAGTATTTCGGCGACGGCTTGGCCATCGTTCTGCCCAAAGGCGACCCGGAGTTGAAGGCGCTCATCAATGAGGCCCTGCGCAAAGTGCGAACCTCCGGCCGCTTCGAGGAGCTCGTGCAACGCTATTTCCCGGTTCGCATTTACTGAGTGCGGTGTAAGATTTGGCGACGGATGGAAGGCGCGTCCGGTTGAGGAAGCTTTCCGGTGGTGCGGCCGCCGGCGCGTTTGGTGGGATCGTGCCAATGAGACCGCAAGCAGCGATCACAGCACTTCTCGCAGCGGGCTTGCTTGTTCTCCCGCGCGGCACGCCGGCCGCACTTGCGCGCAAGGCCCATGCATTGCCGGCCGCCTCGAGCCATGCCGCCCATGCGCGCGCGGTTCGTGTCGCCAAGAGCGAGCCTGTCGCGCAATCGCCTGCCGATACGAACGGGACCCTTGCACAACCTCGTCTACTGAGCCGCGCGGAGATACTGGGCAGCGATCCGGAACGGCTCGCTCGCCTCGGGCGCCACATCATCGTCGGGTACCACGTGCTGTCCGGCGTCACGGCACTGGTCAAGGCGCGAGCCATCGCCGGCATCTTCATCACGGATCACAACGTGCGCGGCCGCAAGGCGGCGGCTGTGAAGGCGGATATTGATGCGCTCCAGGACATTCGCCGCGAGCAAGGGCTTCCCCCGCTCATCGTTGCAGCCGATCAGGAGGGCGGCTTCGTTTCGCGCCTGTCGCCGCCCCTTCGGCGGCAGCCGTCGCTGGGCAGGCTGCTCGCCAAAGTCGAACATGATGCCGACCGCCGCCGCATCGTCGAGGGCTACGCGCGTCTTCAGGCATCCGAATTGGCCCGGGTGGGCGTCAATATGAACTTCGGCCCCGTGGTCGATCTCAATCTCAATCCGGGGAACCGCGGGGATGGCGAGACGCGCCTGCGTCTGCGGGCCATTTCATCGGATCCCTACACCGTGGCGAAGGTGGCGGCTTGGTACTGCGATACCCTGGCGCAGACCGGCATCATGTGTACGCTCAAGCACTTCCCCGGGCTTGGCCGCGCGACCCGCGACACGCACGTCGCCAGCGCCGAAATCTCAGCCACCGAGGGCACGCTGGAGCTGAACGACTGGGTACCTTTCCACCGCCTCATGAAAAAGCCCGGCGTGGCGACCATGTTGGGCCATGTGAAAGTCAGCGTACTCGACAAGAACGCACCGGCGTCTTATTCGCGCGCCATCGTGGGTACCTTGTTGCGCGAGACATGGGAGCACGACGGGCTGCTCATCACCGACGACTTCAGCATGGGGGCCATAACGCGCGGCAAGCCGGGCATCGGGGCCGCCGCCGTCAAGGCGCTCAATGCAGGCGTCGATTTCCTGCTGCTGTCCTACAGCGAAAAGCACCTCAACGCGATGTACTCGGCTTTGATAGCGGCCGACGAGGCAGGCGAGATCGATGAAGAGGGACGCTCAGAGAGCCGCATCCGCATCGACCGCGTGTTCGAAGTCAGGCCCTGACCGGTCATGGAGCGCTTTTTTGGTAACAGTGGGAACCGGTTTACCTGCAAGAAGCGCGACAAGACACATCAGTGGAGCCGCTGCGCGGTTCCACAAAAAGCCCAATGGCTCTAGAGTTCTCCGGTAAGGAACTGCGGGCGGCCATGGCCGAAGGACCAGTCCTCATCGGTATTGGAAACCATGGAGACGACAACGTCGGATGGCTTGATCCCGCAGCTCTTCTCCAGCTCCTCCACGAGCAGGCGGTAGAATGTCTTCTTCTGCGCGCGCGGGCGCGGGCGGGTGGTGACTTGCAGGAAGACGACGTTCTTGGTGCGAGGAATGCCCAGCCCCGTATCTTCGACGATCATGCGGGATGCTTTGTGCTCGTGGACCAGTTGGTAGCGGTCGCCCTCGGGGACTTTGAAGGCGGCGAGCATGGCGCGGTGTGCGGCATCCAGGAGCGCGGTCAGTTCCTCGTCGGTGCGCCCTTCAATGAGATCAAATCGTAGCAGCGGCATGATCCGTCCTCGTTTCCTTGTCTTTGGAGCGCATTGGAGAAGAGCGGGAACCGGTTTTCCGCCAAGAAGCGCCACGAAACAAATGGGTGGAGCCAGGTGCGATTTTCACGAAACGCGCCAAATGGCCCGGGTAGCGGTGTGGGCGTTAGCGGCTGGCGCGCGCGAAGGCAATGCGCAGTTTGCAGCAGGGCGGGAACAAGGCCCTCTCAAGCGCCGCGGCGCGAATAGATCGGCTGTTGTTTCTGGCCGACGTAGCGCAGCGCCTGGAAGGCAGCGTTCACGTTCTTGCTCATGGCTTCCAGGTAAGCCTTCACCTCCCTGGGGAGGTCGATCGCCGCATAGCGGTCGGGATGATAGACCTTGGAAAGACGATGATAGGCATCCCGGATCTGCTCGAACGAGGCGCCTTTTTCCAAGCCAAGCACGCGATGGGGATCGAAATTTCGTGCATCGGGGATGAACAGTGTGGTTGCCACCGTGCGCGGCGGCACAATGACCTTGACGCTGCGAATGTCTGCCTTGGGAACGAAGTTGCCGCCGCCCTCGAAGCCCTCGACGTAGAGGAACGCCTCCTCGCCATCGAGCAGCTTGTGGACACCGCGCCCGGCGGGCAGGACGGCGCGGCCTGACAGTGTGCTGGTGTCCGCCATCGTGATCTCGATGGCGATCAGCGTTTCGGCGCGATTGTCGACACGGTTGCGTTCGAACATGAGATGAGCTGACGGTTGCCTGAACAGAACTTATGATGCACCGGATGAAAAGGTTTCGTTAACGTCTTGCCCTCTGGGCCGGGATAAATTCATGGACCACGCAAAATCGCAAGCCGAAAACGAATTGCAGGCTGAATTGGTGGCCGGCCGCTCGTGCGAAGGATGCACGATGTGCTGCAAACTTCTCAGCATCGAGGTTCTCGACAAGCCTCGCGGCATCTGGTGCCCTCATTGCGACAAGAAGAAAGGCTGCACAATATATGAAGATCGCCCCATCGCATGCCGCACCTTCTATTGCGGATATAGGCGCATTGCCGGCCTTGACGAGAGGTGGAAGCCTTCGCACGCCAAGTTTCTCGTCAATTATGAGAGCGCGCACAATCGTATCGCCATTCACGCCGATGCATCGCGCCCGGATGCGTGGCGCGCCGAGCCTTACTACCGTGTGATAAAGGACTGGGCGCGCACGGCCGAAGCGCAAGGCGGAACCGTCGCCGTCTGGGCAGGGCCGAATGTTACCGTCGTGTCGCCCGGCAAGGATTGGGAATTGGGTGCGCTGCGCGAGGACCAGTACATTCTTCCAGTCGACAGGCCCGCGCCGGGAGGCTTTGTTCGAGAGTACATCGCGGTGGAGGCAGACGATCCCCGGCTTGGCCGGTGGTGACGTGCCGTCCCGTACGGACATGATGGGCACGCAACCGTTGGCCGGGTCCGTGCGTCTTACAATACTGTGTGCTGGCGTCGACCCATGCAGGCGCGGCGGCATGAGTGTATCGGTGCAACTATGAACGCTTCGAGGAAAGATCACATGAAAAACCTGTCCCTGTCGCTTGCAGCGCTCGGTGCGGCCCTGACGATGGCGCCGACAGCGGCGTTTTGTGAAACCGCATCGGTCGCCATCCATGCGATCACCCCTGAAGGCGTAGGCGCCGAAATCGGCAAGGCTACGATCAGCGATAGCGACAAAGGCGCCGTCATCGACATCGAGGTGAAGGGCCTTACCGCTGGCGAGCACGGGATGCACATTCACGAGAAGGGCGATTGTGGCCCGGGCGAGAAGGATGGCAAGAAAGTCGCCGGCCTTGCCGCAGGCGGGCATTTCGACCCCGGCAAGACCGGCAAGCACGCCGGTCCGGAAGGTCACGGCCATATGGGCGACCTGCCCAAGCTCGTGGTGGAAGGCGATGCCGCCAAGGCCACGCTGACGGCGCCCCACATCAAGGTTGGCGATGTCGTCGGCCGCTCGCTCATGATTCACGCGGGCGGCGACAACTATAGCGACGAACCAGCTCTGGGTGGCGGGGGTGCGCGCGTCGCGTGCGGAGTGATTGCAGCGGCGAAATGATCCGCTAGGTGCGGAATTGAAGGCGCCGATTTGAAAGACAGCCCCCAGGTCTCGCCTCGGGGGCTGTTTCTTTCATCTGTGCGCCGGGCCCCTTATTCGGCGGCGACCAACTTCCCCGTGAGGGCGTCTGCAATCAGTTGGCGCGTGTTTTCGATGCCGTAGAGTTCCACGAACGAGCCGAAGCGGGGGCCTTTTTCCTCGCCCAGCAGCACCTGATAGATAGCGTTGAACCAAGCGTTGGACACGCCCGGCCGTTCGAGCGTGGCGCCCTTGGCGTTGGGATCCTGGTAACGCGGCACGGAGCGGCCGACGTCATAGATGATGGTCATCAGATCCTGCGCGCCGGCGTCCGCGGGCGCCTTGCCGAGGGCATCCGAGAGCGCCTGCAGCGCGCTGCGTTCCACCTCGTCGGGTTCACGGAATGTCTTCTGCGGCTTCACGAAGTCGTTGTAGTAGCGGATGGCGTATCCCACCAGATGATCCAGAAGCGGATGTTCCTCCGGCGTTGCGCCCGGCGCGATGCGGCGGATGAAGCCCCACAGCACGCTCTTGTCATGGGCATTGGACGCGGAGACCAGATTGAGCAGAAGCACGAATGTGATCGGCAACTCGGCCGCCGGCGGGTTGCCGGAGTGAATGTGGTAGACGGGGTTCTCTAGCTTCTGCTTGGCGTCCTGCCTGGGGAACGCCGCGAGGAACTGGAGATACTCGTCCACTTTCTGCGGGATCATCTTGAAGTAGAGGCGCTTGGCCTCGCGCGGCTTCTGAAACATGTAAAGCGCAAGGCTTTCGGGGGTGGCGTAGTCGAGCCACTGGTCCATGGTGACGCCGTTACCCTTGGACTTGGAGATCTTCTGGCCATGCTCGTCAAGGAACAACTCGTAGACAAAATGGTGGGGCGCCACGCCGCCGAGGATCTCGCAGATCTTGTCGTAGATGACGGCGTTCGTCTGGTGGTCCTTGCCGAACATTTCGAAGTCGACGCCGAGCGCGGCCCATCGCATGCCGAAATCCGGCTTCCACTGCAGCTTAACATGGCCGCCGGTGACGGGAAGCGTCGCCTCGGTGCCGTCCTCGTCCTCGAAGGTCACGGTGCCGTGCTTGGCGTCGACCTTCTTCATGGGCACGTAAAGAACGCGTCCGGTGGTTGGCGAAATGGGCAGAAACGGGCTGTAGGTCGCCTGGCGTTCCGCGCCGAGTGTGGGAAGCATCACGGTCATGATCTGGTCATAGCGCTCGGCCGCGCGCAGCAGCATGGCGTCGAACTTGCCGCTCTTGTAATAGTCGGTGGCGCTGGCGAACTCATACTGGAAACCGAAGGTGTCTAGGAACCGCCGCAGCATGGCGTTGTTGTGGTCGCCAAAGCTGGCGAAGTCCCCTCCGAAGGGATTGGGCACGGAGGTGAGCGGCTTGTGCAGGTGTGGTTCCAGGAAAGCCTTGTCGGGCACGTTGTCGGGAATCTTGCGCATCCCGTCCATGTCGTCGGAGAAGCACAGCAGGCGCGTCTTGCGCTTGCCATCGGTGAGAAGTTCGAAGGCATGGCGCACCATCGTCGTGCGCGCCACCTCGCCGAACGTGCCGATATGCGGCAGGCCCGAGGGCCCATAGCCGGTCTCGAACAGAACCGTTTTTTCCTTGCCGCCGGGCAACCGATCGAGACGCTTGATGAGCTTGCGCGCCTCCTCGAAGGGCCAAGCCTTGGCATGGGAAAGGGCGGCGGCAATATCGGCGGAGATGGCAGTCATCAGGAGCGGCTTCTGTCTGAGGATGAGAAAATCGGCTGGCGGGCCGTGCGGGGCTGGCCCCATGGAGGCCGGTACGGGCTCTTGTGCTTCTAGGTGGCGCGCGCTGCTCCGTCAACGCGCCGGGGCGTAAACCATGCGCCTGGCGCTGCGCCTCTAGCCATGCGCGTAACCGTGGGCCTGCAACAATGAGGTGCCGGCTGGCGTGGCTTCAGCGCGCGGTTGTTTGCGCCATGAATTCGCTGATGGCATCGGCTGCTGCCGCCAGATTGCCTTTGCGGGTGAAGCCGGACGCTGCGCGCGGTCCCAGGTCGTGATCGCCGTCGGGCACCCAGTGGATGGAAAATGCAGCCGAGAGCCCCATCGCCTCCACTTCCGGCCGGCTGCCGAAGGGATCGCGTTCGCCTTGGACGATGAGTGTGGAACACGTAAGCCCGGCGAGATGCGCAGTGCGCAACGGATCTGCTTTGCCCGAAGGATGGAACGGATAACCCAGGCATACCAGTCCCGCGATCGAGCCTGCCCCATGCGCTTCCGCGGCGATCATGCTGGCGACGCGCCCGCCCAACGACTTGCCGCCGATAAACAGGCCTGCGCCGCGGCGCATTTGCGAGCGCATCGCTGCGAGCGCCTTCTCGTACTCGGCTTTGAGCGTTTCGGCGCGCGGCGGCGGGCGGCGCTTGCCGCCGTTGCGACGAGCAGCCATGTAGGAAAACTCGAACCGGCTGACGGCGACGCCGCGTTGAGCGAGCAGCGCGGCGATATTGTTCATGAACGGGCTCGACATTGCCGCACCTGCGCCGTGCGCCAGGAGCAGTCTGCAGGGCGCATCGTGTGGCCCGGTGTGGAGAAAATCTGGCATATGCTGGATGTCCGGCCCACGTCGGGTCTGGTTGGCGTGCACGCTGATAGATCGGCCGCGGGTGTTCTTAACAGGCCAAGACAGGGAGTGCGAACTTTGATCGAGAACGGTCAGGAGGTCTGGATCAGATTTGGCATTTTTGCCGCCGTGCTGGTGGCCTTGGCAGTCGCAGAACGCGCTTTCCCCAAGCGCGGCCGCATGGAGCCCGTCCTACGCCGATGGCTCACCAACCTGTCGATCGTCGCCATTGACGGCGTGGTGGTGCGGGCGATGGCCGCGCTTGCGGTGCCGGTCGCCGCGGTGGCCGCCGCGCATCTCGCGAAGGTGCAGGGTTGGGGGCTGCTCAACGCCGTCGCGTGGCCGGCGTGGCTTGAATTCATATTGGCGCTCATCGTGCTCGATTTCGCGATCTGGCTGCAGCACGTGCTGTCGCACAAGATCCCGGTTCTGTGGCGGCTGCATCAGGTCCATCACGCTGACCGCGACATCGATGTCACGACGGCAATTCGATTCCATCCGGTGGAGATCGCGCTCTCCATGATTTGGAAAATCGCCTGGGTGTTCGCGCTGGGACCCTCGGCCGTTGCTGTCGTCGCCTTCGAGATCGTCCTCAATGCCTGCGCGATGTTCTCGCACGCCAATCTTGCGCTGCCGGCCGGCGTGGATCGAGTCCTGCGTGCGTTGATTGTGACGCCCGACATGCATCGCGTGCATCATTCGATCCTGCGCCGCGAGCACGACAGCAACTATGGCTTCAATCTTTCCATCTGGGACAGGATCTTCGGCACATACGTCGCGGAGCCCGAAAAGGGGCACAAAAACATGACCATAGGGCTGATCACTTACCAGGATGACAAGCCCTCGCGCTTGCTGTGGAGCCTGCTGTTGCCGTTCAGGGGCAGAAAGTGAGGCCCGTGGGGCCCCATTTTGGTCGCAGAGCAAAGTAGGGTATAATTAAAATAATTTTTCAAGGACGGGGTAATGCGAGCCGGAAGGTTCATTTTGGCGATGCTGATGATCACTACGGGCGCGGTGATCGCGCGGCCCGATGATCTCTTGCCGCTGGCCTCCAAGCTTGCCCAATCCTTCATTGCAACGGGCGAGACGGCGAAGGCGGACGTCGCGCCGGTCCCACCCGCCCCGCAGCCCAATGCAGAAACGGACACGCTGCCCGGATTCGTACCGGCGCGGCACGAACTGAGATTTCCCAGTTCATCCGCAAGTGGTTCGGAGCCGCAATCCCAAGTCCAGCCGGGGACCGCTGCGCCCGGATCGCGCGCGGACCAGGCAGGCAAGGGGGCAGGCGTGCCGCCCCGAGCAGGTTCGGCCGCTGCAATCCCGATTGTTCCTGTTGTTTCGCCTCAGAACGCGAAGGCCGGCGTCAAGGCCGGCGTTGCCCGGCCAGAGGGTACCGCGGGCGCGTCCGGCAATGCGTCCAATGACGTCGATCCCATCCAGGCTGCGCTGAACTCTCCTGACGCCGGCGGCGGTCCGCAGCGCATTGCCGGGATATCGGCTGGCGCCGGCAATGAGACGGCGCCGGACGAGCCCAAGCCCCTCGCAGCCAAAATGCTATTTGGCAAAGTGAAGGGCCCCTCCCTGCTGCAGGCGCGCTCCATCGGCTCCTACTCGCGCGGCTGTCTGGCAGGGGGCGTCGCCCTGCCGGTGGATGGGCCCGCTTGGCAGGCCATGCGGCTTTCGCGAAATCGCATCTGGGGCCACCCCCGCCTCATCGAGACGATCGAGGATCTGGCCACCAAAGCCAGCGAGAAGGACGGATGGTCGGGCCTGCTCGTCGGCGACATCTCGCAGCCGCGCGGCGGCCCCATGCTCACGGGGCATGCCAGCCATCAGGTCGGTCTCGATGCCGACGTGTGGCTTACGCCGATGCCTGACCGCACGCTGACGCGCAAGGAGCGCGAGAACATGTCGGCTACCTCGATGCTGGACAAGACCAGCCTCGCGGTCGATCCGAAAGTCTTTACCGACAAGCAGGTGCGGCTCATCAAGCGAGCGGCTTCGTATCCGCAGGTCGAGCGCGTGCTGGTGCATCCAGCCATCAAGAAAGCGCTGTGCGAGGCTGCCGGTACCGATCGCGGATGGCTCGGAAAGGTGCGGCCCTATTATGGACACTACTATCACATGCACATTCGCGTGGGTTGCCCGCCGGATTCCATAGGGTGCGTTCCCCAGAAGGCGGTGACCGGCGAGGATGGCTGCGGCAAGGAAGTCGAGGACTGGCTGGCGCTGCTCGCCCGCCCGCCCAAGCCGGTGGCGCCGGGCGCCAAGAAGACGCCTGCCAAACAACCTCTCATGCTCGCGCAGTTGCCCGCGGATTGTAGGATGGTTCTGGAAAGCGGCGCCGACGGCTTGGATATTCCGCCGGAAGCCTTGCTCGCGCCGGCCACGAAGAAATCCCCGACCCATCACGCTTCCACTCAACGTGGTGATGGCCAGCATGGCGCCGGGAAGGCTTCTCATGTCGTCCTGAAGCCGGTCAAGGAACGCCACCGGCACACCAAGCGCGAGGCCAAGGCCCAGTAGCTTTCAGTAGTTTTCACTAGCGTGGCGACGACCGGAATTCATGGCGCTTCAAGAATTCGTTCAGGCGGCCTCGTGCGGCATCGGGCAGGTGACGCCCGTTCCACCCAGCCCGCAGTAGCCGCCGGGGACCTTGGCGAGATACTGCTGATGGTAGTCCTCGGCGAAATAGAACTCGGGCGCCGGCGCAATTTCGGTCGTGATTTTTCCGTACCCCGCTCGTTCCAGAACGGCTGTATAAATCAGCCGTGACGCCTCTGCCGCTTTCAGCTGGGCATCGCTCGTCGTGTAGATGGCCGAGCGGTACTGTGTGCCGATGTCGTTGCCCTGCCGGTAACCCTGGGTTGGATCGTGCGACTCCCAGAACGCCTTGAGCAGCGTCTCGAATGATAACCGCGCCGGATCATACACGACCAGAACGGACTCGGTATGCCCCGTCTTACCCGTGCAAACCTCATCGTATGTCGGGTTGGGCGTGTATCCACCCTGATAACCGGCGGCTGTCGCCCAGACGCCGTCTCCCAATTTCCAGAACACGCGCTCGGCGCCCCAGAAGCAGCCGAGCGCAAAGTAGACCCGCTCGAAGCCCACCGGATAAGGCGGCTTCAAGGGACGGTTGAGGACGTAGTGCTCCGCGGCAGTGGCAATGGGAGTGTCGCGGCCGGGCAGGGCCTGGGTGGGTGCCGGCATGGCGGGGGAGCTTTTGGAAAAGAACATGGGGCGAAAACTCTCGAGGGCTCCAGGGGGTAATTCACGCGCTTCTCTTGTGCCTGAATTACGTGCTAGGGGGCGTCAGGTTACACGCAAAAGCCGCTGTCGCGATCAAATGATCGTGCATGGCCATGTTCCGGCTTGGCGGACTGAAAGATGGGGGGTTGGGCCGCTGCGACGTGCATGGGCGAGGCCGAGGGCGTAAGGACGCGCGGATGAGTGCCGAGGTGGAGAGCATCGGGGCGCAGGGGCGGGCGGCGGGGGCCGTGGACGCTCCGCCGGAAAATGCCGGCGATGGCGGCGCGCCGCCCGGCCGGGCTCGTGCGTTGGCCGCGCACCGCGCTAGACAGGCCCAGGTACGCCGGGAGCGCACCGATTACGGAGTTGGTCCATTCCGTCAGACGTTCTTCGCCCTGGCGCTGCTGGTGCTGGCGCCTTTTGCGATTGGCATGGTCGTCATGATCGTGCGGCGCGCGAGCGACGGGCTATGGTTCGAACTTCCCGCTTTGGCGCTGCTTGCGCTGGGGCTTGGCGCGGTCATGGTGATGCTGGCGCTCGAGTTGCTTTTTTCTCTGCGCGCGCGTTTGATCCTCGGCAAGACGGCCGTGCGCTTTACGCTTCCCAAGAACGGCGCGGCGGTGCCTTCATGGAGTTACGCGAGCCATGACATCCCGTATCACGCCATCAAGGGCGTGGAGCTGCGCCGGGAGGTCTTTGGCGGAAAGATCGCTCCGGTCCTTCTGCGCGGTCTCGTCATCCGGACGAAGGACAATAAGGAGATCGCCGTAGGGCACACGCTGGAGGGCTTCGAGGATCCGGCCTTTCCGTTCGGGAGCATAGGCGAAAAAATCGCCGCGCGCGCGGCCGTGCCATTCGACGATCAGCGGACGATTTGGCTGCGCAGCCGCGCCGATCGCGCATTGGAGTACATTTCCGAGTACGATATCGAAGCCTACATCCTCGATCCCGCGGACGCCGAACGGCTGAATGTCGCGCATCGCCGGATCATGCTGGGGCTATGCAGCGCGCTTGCCGCATTCGTTCTGCTCGGGCTTCTGGCAGAGATTGCCAGCCGGGGTTAGAACGCTATTCGGAAAAGTAGGAACCGGTTTTTTGCGACAAGAAGCGCGGCAAGACAAATGAGCAGAGCCGTTCCTCGGTCCCACGAAACTCGCATGGCTGAAGGCCGGCCGTCGAAATTCTCGAGTCCGGCGCGCCGTGGTCAGTTGATGAAAACTCTGATCTTGTGGCGCTTGCGCGCGGCGTAGGCGCAAACCGCGCCGATCAGGGAAAAGACGGCGAAGGTCGGCGTCGCAAGCAGCGCGGCTATCCAATGGTCCCATGCGGCGGCGCCCAGTGTTTGCGTAACGCCGGAGCGCATGGCGGCCAGCACCGAGGGGGCCAGTTGTGAAAGATGGCTATTGAGCGAGGTGAACCCGGTCCCGGCGCGGGTGAAGTCCGCGACCAGTGCGATGACGGCGACGAGGGCCGCGACCCCGGACAGGAACCGCAGCACCACCCTGGGACGCGTCTCCCGGCCGGTCAGGCCGACGAGGAGGGCGGCCAGAAGTGCGCCGGCGGACGCCCGGATTAGCCAAGTGTCGGGCACGAATCCGTTGGCGTGCCACTGGTAGAAGGCCGTCAACCCCGTTGCGAGGGCGACGACAGTAAGAAGCTTGAGGAGGCGTTGCGCGGTCATGAAGGCTCGAAGCAGCTTGGCAGATCGGCGCCATACTCGCGGTCGAATAGGCCACCATTGCGGCGTATTGGCCCAGTCCGTCAAGGGCGAGGGCGTCCTTTCCGTGGGGACAGCGGTCAAACGGTTGCACTCGGGCCCGTCCTGGGTATAGTGCGCGCCGTTCCCCGTCATGGAGAGATGGCCGAGTGGTTGAAGGCGCACGCCTGGAACGCGTGTAGGCTCGTAAGGGTCTCGTGGGTTCGAATCCCACTCTCTCCGCCATGACTTATTGATTCTCAATGAGATTTTTGTTGGCGCTGCTCATGGCAACGGTACGCTGCCATTTGGTAGCGGCCGTGCAGTTCTTGGAAAGCCTGTTCGCGGCGAGAACCGGGAAATGCCGATACGCACCTTCGCTCGTAAACTCGACCTCTCATAACCGCGCGGAGCTCGACCGCTACAATCACCGCCGCTATCGCGAGAGCCCGGACAATATAGCGCCGGCCGATACTTGCGCCGGACGAGCCGCCCGCATCCTGAAACGGCGCGAGAGATCAAGCGCCGGGCCATCGAGCAAAGAGCCGTCCGCACTTCAACCCAGCAGCATGACCTTCAAGCAGATGGGACGAACCCTCTTCGGGATGACCCGCTCAAATGTCCCGAAAACCCTGACAGCGGACAGCCCCCTTGAGCGGATATTTCCGTCGCCTCTCTTGAGCGGCTATGCCAACATTGTCTAGCCAACCCGCAAGATGAAGAGGACAATAATGATAAGAAAAAGACTCGACGGCGCGACCGTTTCCAACCTCATTTGTGGTGAGGCTTAGGCCATGCTCCAGGCTTGGCTGTCGATCGGTTACATCTTCCTCCTGGCGATCCTCGTGCTTGCCTATAGCTTGGGGCGCAGGGGGAATTCTGTTCTGGCCATCGCTGCACTCGTGGTGGGTATCCCTCTCTGGTTTGGATGGGAATACGCACGTCCAACGTGGACAACCGGCGTCATCACAGGAACGGAAGTGCGCCGCAGCGATCCCGACGCCCGCGGCAATACGACCGACATCGAATACATTTACATGCGTAATCGGTCCGACAGGGGGCTCGAACTGGTCAACGACGATTCCTGGTGGTGGTTGAAGCGGAACAGCGAGCGCGTCTTCAACGACGCCAAGACCGCGCAGGCTCGTAACACGGAAATGACCCTCATGTGGAGCCGGTGGCGATCCACGCTTTTCAGTTGGTACCCAAACGTGATCGCCATCGGCCCCGTCGGGTACTGGCCGTTCTGGTCGGTGCGAACCATCATCTTCTATGGCCTCTCCGTAGTCCTCTGGCTCAGTTACTTCTACGCTTTCTTCACGCTGAGCCGATCGAGTGCGCCGCGGGATGATAGCAACTCAGATCGGGTCTAGGCTCCTCGCAGAGACGGGCTCGATCCAATGCGTTCAACCAGCCCGCCACCCATGACGAGAACAAGAAATACCAGCAGCGAAAGCCGGCGGTTCATCGCAACCTCCCATGCACCTCGCGCACGCTCACACCCGCGTTCCGAAGAGCTTGCCGATGCCGGCGGTGACCGCCATTGCCAGCGTGCCCTAGAACGTCGCTTGCACCACCGCCTTTGTCATACCGGCGCCGCAAGCTGCCGCGCTCATGGCGCTGAGAAGCGCGAGAAAGACAAGCGTGGCGGCCGTGACGGCAACGGCAATCATCCGTTCGGGCACGATCGTCACGGTCAGCATCGACAGCACCGGGCACGGCGGCGAATAAATGGGCCTGCTATTCGACCCGACCCTTGGCTTGGCTTGTCCGGTGGTTATATGGTTCCATAGCACACCGCACAGAATTATCCGGGATGCCGTCGCATGCGCCTGACTTCCTTCGCCGATTACTGTATCCGCGTGCTCGCGCTGTGGTGAATGAGAGTGCGGCTCGAGAACAAGGTTTTGTTTGCGATGTTCGAGGCAGGTGGCCAGTTGTATGTTTGAGTGGGGTCGGGAGTTCGTGCACCTGGGCGTTTCCAGGTGATTGCTGAAGCACTGCCGGGAGCGAGATGTCATGAGCAATGACGGCCGCGCCGATGACGCTACGGACGGAATGGGCGCATTTGCCTCGCGGCTCAGCTACATGCACGAGATTGATCTGGAGCAGATGAAGCGCCGCCCAACTACCCGCAACCCATCTTTTCAAGAGGGCTCGTTATGCTGGGCCTGAAGTTGAGGCTCAATCTTGCTCTGACCCGATTCTTCGAGCCGGAGTTGCTAGCTTGGTACGGCCTGTTGCCGCTCTGGAAGGTGTTCTGGGGCTACGGCGTGCTCGCGAGCTCTGTCATGATCGGCCTTTACGCCGTGGCCGTTGTCGAGCATCGGTTCCTCGTGCAGCAAGCACTGTTGATCTTTTTTGCGGGCTACACAGGATGGATACTCGTATCGGTCTGGCGGTGCGCAGAGAACTCGGCGCCGCATTTGCGACTGATCGCTCGGTGCCTGACAATCGCATGGGCGGGGAACGCAGCCATGGTTGTGTTATTCCTGCAATTGGATCTCATCGTCTCATACCTGGGACCGCCCCTCCCCGGCGTTCAAGGACCGATATCCGCCCCCACGCAGCGCGCGACTGAGGCCATGCAGCAAGCGCCGGAACGAACACGTCCGGCGCCGGCGATTTGTATCCGAACGATTGATGCGGCCGGATCGCATCACAATGATGCCGCCAGCTCTCGATGAGAACTTGCGCCTCGTAGACCGCCGCACTCTCGGCCTGGATGATCTCCTCGGCCGACTTGCCTTTCCGTGCCAAGTCCTTCTCTCCGTTCGATAGCTTGGAAATAGCCGGATTCGAAACTTAGACGTGGTCTCGGATTGGGGGATCAGGCCACCCGCAAGCTGCTACTCGTCTCCTGGAACAGATCCGCGCCCCTGACGTGGCAAAGGCTGGCGATCCTTGTTTTTGATCCCCGGTCAGGGGTTCAGTCCTAACAGGCCTCCCGCTTTGACTGGCTCAGAGATCGTCTCGACCTTCGCTCGAGGGAGGAGTACATTTTCACATTCCTTCTCCAGTGCGTTTCTGATTTCTTTCTCGAGTTCGTTTCTAACGTCTGTCTTGCAGCTTGGAAAGCTGACGGGACGTGAGTGCCAATCAATCCTCCTGGGCTCCCACACGGTCGGCGCCAAGCAGCAAACTCAGGAGATTCTCGCTCCCAAAACATAAGGAATAGGAGGACGCAGCGATGACGATGAGACCTGATCCTACATTCCACGCCACGGCGAAACTCGCCATGCAGGCTCCGAGGGAAACATTGGCCTTCGCGCTGATGTTGTCGCCGGACCTGGCGCAGCCTGATGGGCTCGCTGTCGTCGACGTCAATCCCACATCAAAGAGCTACGGCAAGATCGTCCATCAGGTGATAATGCCCTACAAGGGCGACGAGTTTCACCACTTCGGATGGCAACGCAGCTTGAAGGCTGGCCCATCAACGAGGCGGGTGCGCCGGCTGTATCGAGAGATGGTCCTGCAATTACGGCACAAAACGCCAAAGCGGCGCAAAACCAGCTTTAACCTGGCGATATGAGGCCCGCACCTTTTAGCGGCGAATGCTGGGCTAATAGCGGTCCGTACACGGAAAAGATAATTGCGTGCGAAGTGAACGAAACTTTGTGCACAGCCATTCGACACGTACTCACTGGACAATGTGCCTAAAATGATTTGAAATAAATCATTAGGCGGTCATTTGGAGTGGGGGACGTTGCGGCAAACGCATTTGTTTGACGATAAGACCGATGTTCTGGTTTTCTTGAGAGTACCCAAGACAGGCTCAACGAGCGTCGCAAGTGCGTTAACGGATGCGCTGGGGAAAACCGAGAGTGCAATTTTGCCGGATCGTCACGTCGATGGATTGGATTGCGGCTTGGCTAGGGCTCATGACCAGTTTCGCCGGCTCAGTATGAGAGTGGCCGACAGCGTTGCATCAAGAGCAAAAGGTCTATTGGGGTGCGCCGATCAAATCAAAAAAGCCCGGTTCCTGCACGGACATCATCCACTTTGGGCTTCAATTAGAACGAACCGTCGCCCGTGCTTTATTACTTCTATGCGCGACCCGATCGATCGGTTCTTGTCGCTCTACTTCTTTTACCGTCTGAAGGCTGAAATGACGCTGGATACAGTCGGTTCCGAAAAACGACAGATACTCCTCCGGGACCCTAGCGATTACGTGCAGTGGGTGCTTTCAACGCCGGTTCGCAGACGATTGAATAGTCACTGTCTTTATCTGACGCGGTCCGGGAATTTTCAGGATGCCAAGGAGGCGCTCCAGCAAAAAATTCATATGGCCGCAGTATTGGAAGACCTTGATCTGCTGATGAACAGTTTACAGAACTATCTGGGTCGCCGCGTGCCAAAACTCCAACACCTCAATGCCGGGAGAATAAGGCCACGTGATAACCCTCTAAGCGCTGAAGTTGAAAGCCGTTTGCGTGAGGCATTGACGCCCGATTACCGGCTTTTTGATTTTCTATCGAGAAATAAGAGAAAATTTTTGGCGTAAGTTAACAGAAGACGGGGCGCTGCTTGGTGATTTCGATCGCGCGGGAAACTCGGGCCGCGATGCCGCTCACTCCCTGAGAAAGTCAGGCCAACCGGCGTCCTGTCTCCCGCCGGTCTCCCGCTGATCCGGCGCTATCTTGACCCGGCTCAATGACAATCGACGTCAAGCAAGCTCTAAGGCAAAAAATCGGCGCCGAAGTCCAAGAGTTCCAAGAGTGGACAATTCCCGACGCCTGCAATGCTGCGCTGACGTCCGCGTCCGCACGAGCGAAGCCCCAATCGCGAACAATGATCGCGAACGATGCATACGGCGCCGTGCAATCGTGCACACTCGCGGAGCGGGTCGCGTCGATGCGGCCGCGACAGATCCGCAACAGATCCCATGGCCGGGATCTTCTATCGCCGGGATCGGACGGAGCTGCAAGTCTACGAGAAACAGTTCAGAATGCAGCAAGGGACCTCAAGGCCGATTTGCGCGATTGCATACTTGTGAGGCGTAAATGTTGACCCGTAATATCGCGATGCTGTTTGCGGCGGCATTACTCGCGTCGGATGCAGCCGCCGAGAACTCGGCGGTCTTCATGGCCGCCTGCGCGAAGTGCCATCCTTCGGCGAAGGTGCTCGCTGGAAGGATCAAAGGGGCTAATGATGCAGAACGAAGCGCCGCTCTCAGAGAGAGGCTCAAACGCCATCACGCCCCTGATCCATCCGCGGTCGACCAGCTTACGGCTTATCTCTTGAGTTTGCGGTGACAGTAGGCGCGAGCGAACGGGGCATTGCCATGCCTCGCGAGCCCAACGACGGTCAATCGGAAACTCTCGGGATGCCGAGAGACGCGGCAGTCTGCAGGATGTTCACGGTGAGCGGATTGATCTCAAGTGCGGCGGCTGCGTAAGCGACGACCCCGGTCAATGGCAACGCCACTCGCGGTGAGATAAGCGAGATGACAAGGTGCGGGCCTGCAAAAGCGGCGTCTCATAGCAGTGGGAACTGCGCTATGAGACGCCTACTTCCCGCAGCGGCAGGCGGGAACTACCCTACCGCGCAGCGAAATGCGTAGCGGGCTTATAGTAATTCTCGTAAACGTAGAGCGTCGTCGAAAGTCCCAGCCGGTCGATGATGTAGTAATCCATCCACTTCCCGTACTGCTGGTTGGGAACCTGGCGGTTGGCGAGCTTGAAATTCTGGATTCCAAGCGCCTTGAGGCCGTCGACCTCATCCCGCGAGAGCGTGAAGTTCTTGATGCGCTTGACGTCCTTGGCTTCATCCAGGCGCGTGAAGCGATCAGCGTGCGCGCGCTGGCAGTAGCCCGTCGTCAGCTGCTCCCACAGATCCCAGTCATCTTCCAGACAGGCCTTGCTGATCAGATCGTAGTGATCCTGGCGGATGTTGCATTCGCGGAAGCATGTCTCGTTGACCAGGAGTTCGATCCTTTCAGGACCAAGCTTGCCCAGCATCTCCTGCAGCACCTGCGTCCTGTAATTGAGGTGCGGCGGCAGGACGAAAACGTCATAGAGTTCGTCGTGCTCGTAATAATACGCGGGTTCCTTGTTGAAATGCGTCAGGGAGTGGATGATGCGGTAATCTGGAAAGTTATCGCGGATGTAGCGCGCCAGGACATGACTGGTGACGATGACGCCGTTGCCGGGCCGGCAGCAGTGCTCGAGCATCCAATTGCAGCGCTTGTCGCCAAGGTGCTGCTCTTCGATGAACAGGTTGCTGAAGACCAGATTGAACCTTATGCCGCGGCGGTTGTATTCCTGCACGAGGCGGGCGAACGTCTCCTTGGTTTGCCCATGCACGAACGCATGAGGCCGGCCGCCTGCCCATTTCATTCCAAAATGCTGATCGAATACGGTGAAGGTTATCCCTTCCACGCCGAGCTCGTCGAGGGCCGCCTTGGCCGACGTCACATGCGGGAATCCGCCAATAGCCCCGCCGATGTTCCAATGCTCGGGGCCCTTCTTCAGCTCGCTCGACAAACGCTCGTGCTTTATTTCGTTCGGCCGTTGTTGGTTCATATTTGCCGTCCACCCTTGCCAGTTGGGGTCGAGGACGTAGCGCTTCTTTCCAGGATCTCGTCGGCACGTCGCGTGCCTTCTTCAACGCCCAGTCGATGCTGCACCACTATCGCCGACGTCGCTCCCTTGCGTTGTTCAATGTAGTTGCCTTGTACAATGTAGAGGACATTTTGGCAGAGGCCAATTTGCAAGCGCCTTGCAGCAACCTTACAAATCTAGTGAGGTTTGCAAATTCGCCTTTGACGCGGCGAGACAAAATCCAATCGAGTCCTGAGCACGCGACGGTCAAGCGAGAGCACCAAGCCATTCCTGCCCAACGGGTTCCTGCCCGCAATCTTGACGGCGGCGTGCTGCCGGCGCGCCTCGGCCTTGCGCGATCGCGGGCCGCAATGCGCTGGGCGGCCGGAGGGCGCCCTCTTACGGCTGGGCACGATGACTGCTGCACATGCCAACCTCGGCCGATTTTGGATCCCGCATGGTGCTGCCTGCACGCCATAAGACCTTGTGGTGCGCGGGCCGCGCGTGTTAATTTTACACAATCGAATGATGAGGAGGGCCGTGGCCGTGCGGCAGGCATTGGTAGATCCTCGGATCGCACGCATGGTCCGGCGGGACAAGCAGGCCGCGGCTGCCTCGGTGATCGCCCTCTGGCTTCTTTTTGGCTTTGTATTCTGGCAGGTCACAGAGCTGGTGTCTCAGACCGCACCTGGCCTTGTCGCTTTGAGCGTGATCATAGGCGGCGCCGTCGTCGTCCTTAACACTGTGTCGGTCTACGTCATGATCCGTCGGTACTCCAGTGAGGCCGTAAAGGCGCGGGTCTACGGGCTGGAGGTTTACCAATGCGATCAAGTCCAAGACTGTGCTCTGCCGGATCTGGACCTCGCACAGCGGATATGAGGCTCTCCCTATGACGGACGAGCCGGTTTCGAAACGGAGGATCTCGCTGCTCCGGGTGCTGGGGCCAAGTCACGTCTGGGGACTCGGCGTCGGGATCGTGCTGGTCGGCGACTACATGGGCTGGAACTATTCGGTCGCCAAAGGAGGCGCGCTTGCGGCGCTGATCGCCTGCTGGCTGGCCGGGCTTCTCTACAGCTGCGTCGCTGCGATCGACTCCGAGGTGACATCCTCCATCGCGACGACCGGAGGCCAGTACACGCACGCCAAGCATATCATTGGGCCGGTGATGGCTTTCAACGCCGGGCTGTACCTCATTTTTACATACACCATGCTGGAAGCCGCCAACGCGATCGCGCTCGGACATCTGCTGCATCTGGTTGCAAACATGGCCGGGATAGAGTTGGGCAGCCCAGAGCCGATCATGGTGCTGGCGATCCTGTTTCTCACGTGGATCAATTATCGCGGCGTCTACTCGACCTTGACCTTTAATCTCGTCATCACAGCCATCGCCTTTATCGCGATCGTGGTTTTGTTTATTGCTGTACAGCCATGGTCTTATGAAGTCTTGGAGCATCAGCGTCTGCTGACGGGCCTGCCCTATGGATGGCTCGGCATCGTTGCGTCGATGTACTTCGGCTTATGGTTCTATCTCGGCATCGAGGGTTCGAGCCAGGCGGCGGAAGAAGTGCGCTCACCTTCGCGGGCCCTGCCGCAAGGCAGCCTTCTAGGCATCATCACGCTGTTGGTGGCCGCCACTATGACTTGGTACGTCTGCGTCGGTCTGATGCCTTGGGAATATCTGGGCAACACCACCACGCCGCTGTTTGATGCGGCCCGCCTGACGGGTTCTAAAGCGCTGATGTTGCTTTTGTTCTGCGGCACGGTCCTGGCCATTGTGGCGTCCGCGACAGCCTGCATCAACGATGCGTCGCGCGTCTGTTTCGCAATGGCCCGGGATTGCTATCTGCCGGAGTGGCTGTCTGCGGTCCATCCCAAATATCACACGCCCCACCGCGCCATAGGGGCGCTGGTTCCAGTTGCGACGGCCTTTGCCGTGTTCGCTCCGCTTGACAAGGTCATTACCTTCTCGATCCTGTCCGGGCTGCTAAGCTATACTTATATAGGATTCAGTGTCATCATCTTCCGGCGGCAATGGCCTCTGGGAACCATACGGCGCGGCTATGTCCACCCGTGGCACCCGCTGCCGGCCTTGGTGCTGCTCGCGTTATGCGGGCTCGGCTATTTCTCGATTTTTTTGGGCTACGGAATTGAAATGGTCCTAGTGTTAGGGTTCTATTTCATCGCGACGGTATGGTTTCACCTCCGAAGGTACAAGTATGTACGCAGAGGACAACAGTTTACGATGCCGTGGCCGCGGCCCCTCGGTTACTGAAAAGCAGCGAAGGATCGCATGAACCGGCGAAGGTGAAGAGATAGATCTTCCTCTGTCCATCGGAAGAGGCTAAACTGCCTTTAAAGGATCAATAGCGTGCGAATACTGCTGGTCGAGGACGATAGCGACACTGCTCAGTTCGTAAGCGCGGGCTTACGGGAGGCGACGCACACTGTGGACTCCGTCGCCAGTGGTAAGGACGGCCTGCTCCTCGCCATGAAGGAAGACTATGATGTCTTGATCCTGGACCGCGGTCTTCCCGATCTGGACGGACTGTCGATCGCGAAGCTGCTGCGGAGCGGCGGCAAGAAGATTCCGATATTGTTCCTGACCTCGCTGGGCAGCGTGAAGGATCGGGTGGAAGGCCTCGACGAAGGTGGCGACGATTACATCGTAAAGCCCTTCGCTTTTTCGGAGCTTCTGGCGCGCACGAATGCTCTTGGGCGGCGCGCGCCGATGCGCTCCGAACATGAGACGTTGCGGTGTGGCGACCTGGAAATGAACGTCACGTTCCGCACGGTGATGCGTTGCGGCGAACGCGTCGACTTGCTGCCGCTCGAATACAAGCTGCTCGAGGTTCTGTTGCGCAACAAGCGGCGCGTTGTGCTGAGAACGATGCTTTTGGAGCGCGTGTGGGGATTCAACTTCGATCCTAAGACGAGCGTAGTGGAAACCCACATCTCTCGGCTGCGTGCTAAGATTGATAAACCTTACAAGTCGCAACTCATCCACACGATCCGGGGAAGCGGCTATTCGATGTACGAAGAATAGCGATGACACCAGATCAAATGAAAGCGGCGCTGGGGGCTGCGCTCGCTTTTCTCGTTGCTGCCTGCGCGGTGCTTGCGCTGATCTTGTTCGACACCAAGCGTACGGCCGAGACGTTGGAGGCGGATCGCCTTGCGCTGGCGCGCGAGGGTCTCGTCCAGTACGCGCGCGATAACGGCTGGGCGAAAACCAAGGAGATGCTTCACCAGCAGGCGGCCTGGAGCGGCGCGGCGAGGCCCCATGCGTGGCTTTTGAACAAGGCCGACGATCATGTCGTCGACGCCGAAGCGGGATACCCCGCCGAGGTAGCCCTGCGGGCGCTGTCGAGGCCGACAAAATCGATCGCGGTTGAAGCAACGGGCGATAGCCGGCGGCTGCGCGTCGCGGAAGCTGCGCTGCCCGGCAACCGGCTTCTCGTGGGTATTGCGGAACCTCCCGCTTCTCAACAGGCGGCCAATGTGATCTACGCGGTGATGCTGTCGGGCGTTGCCGGCATGTTCGGAGCGTTCACGGCCGTTTTCTTAGCCTCGCGCCGGTCGAACCGGCGGATCGATCGCATCAAGGCCGCGCTGTCAGCATTTCTGGCGGGCGACATGACGAGGCGAGTTGTGTTCCCCGGTCCGGTCGATTCGCTCTACGAGATCGCGCATGGTTTGAACCGGGTGCTGGACCAGAGCGAAACGCTGGCCCAGAACCTGAATAATCTCTCCTCAGACATCGCCCACAATCTGAAAAAGCCCCTTACCCGGCTGCGCAGCCGGCTGGAGGCCGCCAGAAACGATGCCGACATGGCGGCACGCTATCGTGCCGGCGCGGATGATGCGGTGCGAAATCTGGATGGCATCATCACGATCTTCGAGGCATTGCTCAACATCAGCCAGTTCCAGGCTGGAAGCGGCCGCTCCCGCTTTCAGGATGTCGATTTGCGGGAGCTGACGAACCACATCATCGAAACATATCAATCCATCATCGAAGAAAGCGGCAAGCGGCTGCAGACCTCGTTACCCGACAAGGACATCCCCTATGTGCGGGGCGATCCTGGCTTGATCATGGAGCTATTGGTCAACATCATCGAAAATGCCATTCAGCATTGCCCGCAAGGAACGACGATCTCGGTTTCGGTCGTGCCGTCGATTGATGAGATTTCCGTGATCGTGGCTGACGATGGCCAGGGAATTCCGGCCCAGGCGGTGGAGGATGTGCTTCGACGGTTCCAAAGGCTCGATGTCACGCGGCCTGGACACGGCATCGGCATGCCCTTCGCAGTTGCGGTAGCCAAGCTTCATGATGCGACGCTGGAACTGGCTGACAACCATCCGGGCCTCAAGGTAACAGTGAGCTTCCCGATTGATTTTACTGCCTTGACGCCCCAGCTCGGGCTGCGCATGCGGTCCGGATTGCAGATCAAGCTGCACTCGAAGCCGGAATACCGGCTGAATTCTTAATCTGCGAATATCACAAAAATTGTAAGACTTCGGCAAGGCGTCTGCAAAATCAACCTTTCATCGTAGCGCTAGCTGAAGGTCGCTTCCGCTACGCTTGATTTGAAGGTTCCTTGGGCGCGCACCTCGCGTGCGGCCCACTTTCAAACCCAGCTTGCGCGTTGTGATCCGGCCCAGGACAACGGCCGCGATAAGGCCTCCTGTAACAACAAGAAACCTTGCGATGGGAGGAGCCTATGGCTCAAGCTGAAACGTTTGAACGACTCCGAACGGCGACCATCGAGCGGATCCCCGATGCCACGGATTTCGCTGTCAACCGCTCCGCTTCGACAAAGAAGGTAGCGTTCGTGCTGAGCCTTGCGGCCGGCGTGGGTGCGAGCTTGCTTTGGAATGCGGACGCCTATTCTTCCACGACGCTTACCGCCATCATGATACCCATGGCGGTTGCGGGCGGCCTTCTGTCGACCTGGTCGCCGTGTGGATACTCCAGCATTTGCCTGTTGCGCCCGAACGGCCGCTGGTCCGTGGGCTCCGTGGCGGCCTGGACCCCGACGCTGCTGGCGCATCTCGCCGGCTACATTCTCGGGGCCGTGGTTCTGGGCGGGGTGCTCGGGCTTGCGGGTAAATTGCTCGGCCTCAACCACCTCATCGGATTCGGGCTGCCCGTTCTGGCGCTCCTGATGATCGTTTACGGCGCGCACCAGTTTGATTTCCTGCGCGTGCCCTATCCGCAGCGCCGCTGCCAAGTACCGCACGATGCCCGCCAGCGCTTCCGCAAGTGGGTGATCGGCTTGCTGTACGGCTTCTCGCTGGGCCTCAACTACCTGACCTACGTGCAAACGCCGCTGCTGTACGCGGTGACGGCTGCTGCACTGTTCTCAGGCTCGCCGGTCTTCGCGATCGGCATCTTCCTCGCGTTCAACGCCGGGCGATTTGCGCCGGTGATGTTGAACGCGCTGCCGATCTCCGACGCACGCATAACGGCGTGGCTTGCGCGGCATCAGCAGAACGCCGCCTTCGTCGACGGCATGCTTCTCGTCGGCATCGGTGCACTGATTACGGGGCTGGTCGTCCTGTAAACCGTCGGCGTCCGAGCTGGTCTCGACGCTGCAAAACTCGCGATCTGCCGCCATTTCGGGAGATCGCACCCTAACTCCGAAACGGATCCATCCTGCAACCTACCAACCAATAACAGCGCCAATCTTGAGTTGGCATCACGGAGGAAACGACGATGAGAAACAGTTGGAAGCTCTCTCTGACGATATCCGCGCTCGCCATGGCGTGGGTCACCACGCCGGTGCTCGCGCAGCAGGGGCAGGGCGCAGCCATCCCTAAGCATCTTGGAAAGGAGGTCACGGGCCAACTCGAAGACCAGCCGATCATCCTCAGTGCGCCGGCACCGGATGCACGCCGCGTCTATGTCACCGACCCGGCCGACTTCGCGGTTGCAACGCGCGTCCTCACGATTGACGGCGGCAAGGCAAAGTTCCTGGCTACAACGGACACGGGGCTCACCCCGAACCCGGTCGTTGCCTCGGATGGCCGGTTCTTCGGCGTCGCGAGCACCGTGTTTTCGCGCGTGTCCAACGGCAAGCGCGACGACTACCTGCAGATTTTCGACGCGAAGACGCACAACGTCATCGCGGACATCGATCTGCCGGAAATCCGCTTTCTCGTGAACACCTATCCCTGGCTGACGTCGCTCACGCCCGACGACAAGCACCTGCTGATCTACCAGTTCTCGCCCAACCCGGGCGTCGGACTTGTCGATCTTGAGGCGAAGAAGTTCGTCAAGACGATGGACGTTCCCGATTGCTATCACATGTTCCCGACCAGCAATGACACCTTCTTCATGCATTGCCGCGAAGGCCACCTGCTGAAGGCGACCTTCGACAAGGACGGCAATCTCAAGGAAAGCAAGACGAAGGCGTTCCATCCGGAAGACGAGCACGTCATCAACACGCCGGCCTACTCGCCCAAGGCGAAGCACTTGGTGTGGCCGACCTATGACGGCACGATCTATCAGATCGACTTCTCGAGCGGCGATGCGGTGTTCAAGGACTCGTTCGAAGCGTTCTCTGACGAGGAGAAGAAGGAAGGCTGGGCGCCCGGCGGCTGGCTGATGGTTGCCTACCATCGTCCGAGCGAACAGATCTATCTGATGGCGGATAAGCGCGCGAAGTGGACGCACAAGTATGCGAGCAAATTCGTCTTCGTCTACGACGCCAAGACCGGCAAGCGTCTGAACAAGATCGATATGGGCCATGAGATCAACTCGATTGCCGTCAGCCAGGACGACAATCCGCAGCTCTATGGCATTTCGTCGGTCGATCGTACGCTGTACATCTACGATGCCAAGACAGGCAAAGAGACGTCCAAGGTCACCGACGTGGGTCAAGTGCCCCTGCTCGTGACGACGCAGGACTGAGGTCTGAACTATGCTGGAAGGTATCTTACCCGTACTGGGCTTCTACCTACGCATCGTGCTTGCGATCATGTTCGCGGCCGCTGCGGTGGCGAAGATCCGCAACCGGGACGAGTTCCACGGGGTCGTTCGGAATTTTCGACTTCTGCCCGAGGCTCTCGATAGAGCCTTCGCGGCCACGCTTCCCTGGATCGAGCTTGCAATTGCAGGCTCGCTCCTGATCGGCGGCGGCCTGCTCGGCATTGCCGGGTTCGCCGCTGCGGGTCTCCTCGGCCTCTTTGCGATCGCGATCGGGATCAACATCCTGCGCGGTCGCAAGGAAATCGACTGCGGCTGTTTCCGCCAAGGACTGAAACAGGGGCTGAGCTGGCTCCTGGTTGCGCGCAACACGGTTCTGGTGGCAGCATCCTTGTTCGTTGCCGTGCACCCAGCCATGTCTCAGTCGACGGGACTGGCCAGTGCTGCGATTGCCACTGCGGCCGCCGCAGCATCGATCCTGCTATACTTCAGCGTGACTCAACTTCAAGCTTTGTGGCGTCTGCCCTCGAGCAAGAGCCCAATCGAAAGAATGGGATAAACACATGACCGAAACCATGACGACTCTTCTACTGGCCTCTACCGTTCTGCAGTGGATCTTCATCGGCGTTAGTGGCGCCGTGCTGCTCGGATTGGCACGCCAAGTAGGTTTGCTACACGAACGTTCCGCGCCTTTGGGCGCCATGATCACCGATCATGGTCCTGGCGTGGGCGACAAGGCCCCGACGTTCAGCGTTATCGACGTGAAGGGGCAGCGTCGCCAGATCGGCGGGGCAAACACCTCCGGCACCGAGATGCTGCTGATGTTCACCTCGCCGACCTGCCCGATGTGCGACAAGCTGCTGCCCATCGTCAAATCCCTGGCCCGCGCCGAGAACATCGACGTGATGCTGGTGAGCGATGGTGCGGAAGAGGAACACAAAACGTTCCTCAGCAAGCACAAGCTGGATGGGCTTCCGTACATCATCTCTTCGGAGATCGGTATCCGCTTCCAGGTCGGTAAAGTGCCTTACGGCGTATTGATCGACGACAACGGGATCATCAAGGCAAAGGGCTTGTGCAATACGCGCGAGCATCTTGAAAGCCTGCTGGAGGCAAGCCGCACCGGGCACGCCTCGCTGCAGGAATACATGGCCGACAAGCGCAAGCAGGCCACGGCAGCCACTGACCCAGCAGTCGTCTGAATCGTCTAAGCAAAATCAGGTCTAGGGATCGAAACGAAGGAATGAGAAAATGACATCAAAAAGCAAGTTTGACGAACTGGTAGAGCAATTCTCCCGTCGTGTGGCCGGCCACACCAGCCGCCGCGGCTTCATCGGCCGGTTGGGCACGATCGTCGCCGGTACCGCGATGGTTCCCCTGCTGCCGAACGACCGCTCGGGCCGTGTCAGCCGTGCTCAGGCATTCGTAGGGAATGAAGGCTGGAAGCCGCAGGACAAAGACAGCCAGCAGTGCGACTACTGGCGTCACTGCTCGCTCGACGGCTACATCTGCGAGTGCGCAGGCGGCACGATGACCGAATGCCCGCCAGGAACCAGGCTGTCGCCCAGCTCGTGGGTCGCCAGCTGCTACAATCCTGCCGACAAGCAGAGCTACCTCATCGCCTATCGCGACTGCTGCGGCAAGAACGTGGCCCTGCGTTGCCCGTGCCTCAACACGGAAGGCGAACTCCCGGTCTATCGTCCGGAATTCAGCAACGACATCATCTGGTGCTTCGGCTCCGATGACGATGCGATGACCTATCACTGCACGATCTCGCCGATCGTCGGTAAGGCCAGCTAATGCAGACGGGGAAGCCGGCGACGCGTTGTCCCGGCTTCTCCCCCATCCAACCATAGGAGTGTCGATGCGAAAAATTTCGTTTCTTTTGGGACTGAGCGCCGTGTTTGCCAGTGCAAATCTTGCTGGGGCGGCTCAGGTTGATATCATTGAAGGTGAAGCACCGGCCGGCGCACCTGTAGTCGAAATTGATATTAAGAAGCAGAAGTATGTGCCGGCCACCATGGAAATTGCGCCGGGAACGATCATTAAATGGACCAACCACGACGCCATTCCGCACAATGTCAAGCTGCCAGCGCCGATCGAAGTAACCGGGAAGATGCTGCGGGCGGGACAATCCTTTGAGATGAGATTCAACGAGGCGGGCGAGTACAGCTATGTCTGCGGCCCGCATCCCTACATGAAGGGGCAGATCATTGTGAAGCCCTAGGACTTCTGCGCGCCGGATTGGCCGTGCAAGGTCGAGTGTGAAAGCCAACTTTGCCGAGGCTAGTGACGATGTGGATTCCCTACAACCTTATGCCGCCGCTTAAAGCGGACTCTCCGCGCGAAACAATCGCAGCCTCGGATGCCTCCAAGGAACCGCGCAGTTTCGTCGTCGGGTTTTACGTGCGCGGCGCCGGACAGAAGGCGTGGGAAGCGGATATTCTCGTTGCGTCGCTGGCTCCGCAGACAGAGCAGTTGAGCACTGGGCCGGCGACGATCCTGTTTTCGGGTGCGACGACCGGAAAGCTGACCGAGATCGTCTACACTTTGCAGGCAACCGGCGCCATGGACGCCTTGAAGGCGGCCTACGAAGGGGCCGCGCGCCTCGTCGAAGAACTGTGCATCAGGCACGGGCGCGCGCTGGACATGATCGGGTGGCGCGTAGCCGATAGCGTCCACTTCGCACGCTGGCGATGCGTACCGTTCTTGCCGAGCGCCCTGATGGGAACGGCCGAACGGTACGACATTCCAGCCCATCTCGAGCCGGTCGTCCGGCTCTACCGGGAGGCGCGCAGCGCCGCGCGCCCGCTGTGGCGGCTGTTGTGCGCCGCAGCCGTGCTCGACCATATTTTCGATCCCGCGGATGAGGGCGCGGCGGCTAATGCCGAAAGCCCAGTCACGCTCGACATGCTCGTGCGCAGCGGCGCCTACGGAGTGCTGCCCGAGCTTCAGAATGTTCCGATCTCGGACCTGCGCAAGCGGATCGAACCCGTTCGGCAGCATCACATGCGCCTGCTGGGATCGGCAGGACCTTCCTCGCAGATCGAGCCGGCGCCGACGGCTCTGCCGGCGGTTGCGACCCGGTACGACGACGACGTCTTGCTCTCCGCGCTCGCCAACCTTGTGGATCTGGTGGCGCGTGACGTTCTGCTGGCACAACTCACGCAGTGGGCGGCGGCCAATCGGCCAAACTCCGCGGAAGCCGCCGACGCGGGAAGCGATCCCGAACTAGAGACTGCCGGGGTGGCGTGAAGAAATGACTCGAAAGTTAAGAAACGGGGCGCTGGCCGTCGCCGTCAGTGCCGCGCTGGTCCTTTGTGTTGGTCCCCTGAGCGTGGTTGACCCGAACGCGAATGGGTTGAACGCGGTCGGGCTGAACGCGCTCGCGATGACGTCCCGAGCGGATGCAGCGCCGTCATCTGCCACAATGGCATCCATCACGGCGGCGGCGGAAAGCCTTGAAACGCTCAAGGCGAAGTACCGCCGCCCGGCAGCACCGGTTTTTCCGGACTCGAACCCTTATTCGGAGGCCAAGGCCGATCTCGGCAAGCACCTCTTTTTCGATCCGCGGCTATCGCGCACGGGAAACGTGTCGTGCGCATCGTGCCATAACCCGGCGCTGCGCTGGTCCGATGGATTGGCGCGCGGCATCGGCGTTACCGCGACACCATTGCCGCGCCGCTCGCCCAGCATCATCAACGCTGCCTGGTTGACGGCGCTCATGTGGGATGGGCGCGCCGCGTCGCTCGAGCAGCAGGCGATCATGCCGATGACGGCCGAGCACGAAATGGGCACGACGCTCGACGAGGCGGCCGCCCGCATTGCTGCGATCCCAGGCTATCCGGAGAAGTTCGCCGGCGCGTTCTCCGGCGGCGGCGTCACGGCGGAGCACATCGTGGCGGCGATCGCCACCTACGAGCGCACGCTCGTTTCCAACCAAGCGCCTTTCGACCGCTGGGTCTCGGGCGACGAGCGCGCGATTTCGGAAGAGGCAAAGCGCGGTTTTTCTCTGTTTAACGGTGCAGCGCGGTGCAGCAAATGCCATAGCAGTTGGCGCTTCACCGATGACAGCTTCCACGACATCGGGCTCAAATCGACCGACATAGGGCGTGGGCAGTTCGCCCCGCCAAGCGTCGTGATCATGCAACATGCTTTCAAGACGCCTACGCTGCGCGACATGTCGATCGTCGGGCCTTATATGCATGATGGGTCGATGACGTCGATCGAACAGGTGCTCGAGCATTACGAGAAGGGCGGCATCACACGCCCCAGTCTGTCCCCCGAAATGAAGTCGGTGAAATTGACAGCGCAGGATCGAGCGGATTTGATTGCGTTCTTGAAGACATTGTCGGCGCCGCCGACCGAGATCCAGATACCGGTGCTGCCATGAAAGAGTTCACAAGGATTGCGGGTCTGCTTTGGATAGTGCTGCTCGCGGCTCTGGCGATGCCCGCAGCCGCAGGCGAGCATGTCGTGCGCATCCAGCACATGGAACTCGAAGCCCTGCCGGAGAACGTGAAAGTCGGCGATGTGCTTACGTTCTCGAACGAGGCGGACATGGCGCACAACCTCTACGTCGTGTATTCTGACGGGACCGTCGACAACCTCGACACCCAGATCCCTGGGACGAAGCGGTCGGTGACGATGCGCGTGCCGGGTATGGCTACGGTGCGCTGCTGGATACACCCAATCATCAAGCGGGATTTGATGATTGCGCCGAGCGGCGGAGAGACACCTGCTGCGCCATAAGCGCCAGGAGGCCATTAGCCAGTGGTAACGGCCGACGAGTTTGGCTGTAGGGGAACTGAGAAAGAAAGACTTGAGCAAAGGGTGAAACTTAATTGAACTGATTGGAGAGCACGTCATGTCCGGCAAACCAAGTCGAAGAGATCTACTCGTCGGAGCGGCAAAATCCGCCGGGGTCGTATGTATCGGCGCTGTTGCCCTCGACCAGTTCGTGCTCCAAGCTAAGGCGAATGCCGCCAAGGCCCTGCGGCCGCCAGGTGCGATCGCGGAAGAAGATTTCCTGTCCGCTTGTGTGCGTTGCGGACAGTGCGTGCGGGCCTGCCCCTACGACACGCTGCGGCTGGCCACCTGGGGTGACAGCACTGCGCTGGGCACTCCCTATTTCGTCGCTCGCGAGACACCTTGCTACATGTGTGAAGACGTGCCCTGTGCAAGGGCGTGTCCCACAGGAGCCCTGCGTTCGGACATTCCAAGCATCCGCGACGCGGACATGGGCGTGGCGGTGCTCGTCGACCACGAGACCTGCCTCAACTACAAAGGAATGCACTGCGGCATCTGCTATCGCGTTTGCCCGATCCGCGAAGAGGCGATTACGCTCGAGAAGCAGACGATCAACGGCCGTCCGATGCAAATTCCGGTCGTGCATTCGGATAAGTGCACAGGCTGCGGGACGTGCGAGAAGATGTGCGTCCTGGAAGAGGCGGCCATCCGCGTGCTGCCGCGTCCCTTAGGCCTTGGCAAAGCCGGCCGAAACCAGGCAGGCCGGCCTTTGACAGGGCATGGCGTTCTGAGAAGAGAGACGTCGAAGTTGTGACGGCAAAGGATGCGCGGCAATGGATAAGGACGCAGCAGTACAATGGGTAACATCTGACGCGCGCTGGTACGCCGCGGAACGACGCGGCTGGCTTTTTGCACACCGCTACTGGCTGGCGCGGCGGCTGACCCAAATCTTCGTGCTTCTCATATTCATGCTTGGCCCTTGGGTCGGCCTCTGGATCGCCCGCGGCAACTTCGCATCGAGCCAAATACTGGGCGTATTGCCGCTCAGCGATCCTTTCATTTCACTGCAATCCCTTCTCGCCGGTCACTGGCCGCGAATGACCGAGTGGATCGGTGTGGCCATCATCATCCTCTTTTACTGGTTTGTCGGGGGGCGGGTTTATTGCAGTTGGGTCTGTCCGGTGAACGTCGTCACCGATACGGCTCACTGGCTGCGTGAGAAACTCGGGCTGACGCGCGATCGCAAACTGGATCGGCGCACGCGCATCCTTCTCGTCTATGCCGCGCTCGCCGCCTCCTTCTTCTCCGGCATGATCGCCTGGGAGTTCGTCAACCCGGTGAGCATTCTGCAGCGCGGGCTCATCTTCGGCATGGGTGCGGGATGGGGCATCATCGCCCTTGTCTTTGCACTCGACTTATTCGTGACGCGGCGCGGCTGGTGCAGCCATTTGTGTCCGGTGGGGGCGTTCTACGGCATGTTGGGCACAAAGAGCGTCGTGCGCATCAGCGCCAGCAAACGTGATGTCTGCACAGACTGCGGGGCCTGTTTCAAGGCGTGTCCGGAACCTCATGTCATCACGCCGGCCTTGAAGGGAACAGGCACGTTTCTCATCACGTCTCGCGATTGCACAAACTGCGCGGCTTGCATAGATTCCTGCTATGTTGACGTGTTCGAGTTCCGAACTCGCCTCAATGCGCTGGAGGTCCCGCCCAGGAAAGAGCCAGCACCACGAACGCCGGAAGAATTTCTGGAGCCGCGTGCCAAGGGGCCGGAGACCCCTCCGAAGAAAGAGCGAGCTTCACGAGTTCCAGAGGCTTCGGTCTCGTCAGGACGCACATGAGGTTGGTCCATGTCACGCCACGACTATATCCCGCCTAAGCAGTCCGGATGGGGACAACTGTTCGATTCGCTTTGCCTGTTGGCGCTGGTGCTGTCGCTGATGTTTGGCCCGGTCGCGTTCGGCGCAGCGCCGGCGCGAACCGTCGACCGGAGTATCTCGGACCAGAGCTGGCAGTCGCTGGGACAAAACGAAGTGATGGCGTCGTCGTGGGAGCGGCTGGGATACACGCCCCAGACCGCGAAACCTCTGATTGCCAAGCATTTCGACTACGTCATGGATGGCTGGACACTCGCCGTGACCATTATTGTCATGGCGGTGTACTACTTCGTTCTCATTTATATTTCGCGCATCGAGTACCGGGATGTGATTTCCGAGCATTTCGACGATTGAGGCGTGCCTTGCAGCGACGTGGCCCCAAACCTACTTCATCGCGCGATCGGACGCCGGCGAGCGGGCTGGGCGCCAGCAATCTCGACCGTCATGAGCTTTCCTTGGCGCACTGCCGCCGGCCTTGCATGCCCTGCCAAGCCTTTCTGGTTTCTTCGCGCTTGAATCTAGCCGGGCGCTCCGGCCCTCTACGAGCCGCCTCGCGTTCGGTAGCCCGACGACGCGACGGCCGGTTCGCGCCGCTCAGAGATCGGTGTGCCGCCGAGGACTTGGCGGAAATCTTTCGGCCGCAATGCGATGCTGGCGACGGTGTGCCGGTCGAGTTCTTCCAGAAACGCGTTCAGCGCGCGGCGCATGACGGCAGGCAGCCTGCAACACCCCTCGATGACGCACTGGTTGCCGGTGGCGAAGCATTCGACGAGCGCAAAGTCTGGCTCGGTTGCGCGCATGACGTCTCCGAGGCGAATGTTCTCGGCCGGCCTTGCGAGCGTGACGCCTCCCATCCTGCCCCGCACGGACGTGAGAAATTTGGCGCGCGCCAGAGCATTTACAACCTTCATGAGATGTGCGCGCGAGATGCCGTACGACGCTGCCATTTCCTCGATCGTGACGAGGCGGCCGTTGGCGGCGTGCGCGTACATCAATACGCGCAACGCATAGTCCGAAAATCTGGTTAGCTGCATGGGCGCCCTGCGACAACAAATGTTAGATTTATCATTGACATATCTTTTTGATTGGGACAACCTTTCAAAAGATGAATTAGAGATATATCTTAAATGGAAAACGCTTTTGCGCCACCATTGTCTCTGAGGTATTCATGACCTTCGTCGTCACTGAGAACTGCATCAAGTGCAAATATACCGATTGTGTTGAGGTCTGTCCCGTCGATTGCTTCTACGAGGGCGAAAACATGCTCGTCATTCATCCCGACGAGTGTATCGACTGCGGGGTGTGCGTGCCCGAATGTCCCGCCGAGGCGATCTTTCCAGACAGCGAGCCTGCCGCCACGCAGCACTGGCTCGACCTCAACAGGATGTATGCCGAGCGGTGGCCGAACATCATCGCCAAGAAGGCGCCTCTTGCGGACGCGGACGCCGAGAACGGCCGCCCCGGCAAGGCTGCAGAGTTCTCGCCGGAGCCGGGTCAGGTCGAGGAAAATACGCCATGACGGTTGCCGCCGTGGAGAGGTCGCTCATGCGGAGCGCATCGCGAATGCGCTCCGCAACGAATCAAGCATTTGAGATTTTCCTGGTCTGGAGCGAGGTCAGGATCACGGTCGCGCCGGACCAGACCGCGCTGTCAGCTTTTGTGGATGCAGGGGCGCCGATCGAGGCGGGGTGCATGATGGGGGAATGCGGATCGTGGGCCAAGCAATTCGTGGAAGGCGATCTCATTCATAAGGGTGCCCTGCCACAGGGATGCCTGCCTGCCGGCGAGCGAGCGTGAGCATGAATTCTGCCCCTTTGTGTCGCGCGCGCGGCGTGCTGGTCCTGCCCTTCTGACGAGATTGACGAGCGATGACGCGAGACATTCATCCCAATGCCCCAGGTGCGCTGGCCGGCGTATCCGAGCCCATGATCCGCACGCTGGTACACACCTTCTACGCGCGGGTGCGCCAGGATGACCTGATCGGGCCGATCTTCAACGAGGCGATCGCCGACTGGGACGAGCACCTCGACAAGCTATGCGCTTTCTGGTCGTCGGTGACGCTGATGACGGGGCGCTACAAGGGAACGCCGATGCAGGTACATGCCGCCCTTCCAGGCGTGGAACGCAGCCACTTCGATCGCTGGCTTTCGATTTTCCGCGCGACGGCGTCGGAGTGCTGCCCGCCCGATGCGGCAGCCCTGTTCGTCGACCGGGCCGATAGGATCGCGCAGTCGCTGGAAATGGGTATTGCGCTTCACCGCGGCCAGATGTTGGGTATCGGCGACCGCCTGGTTGCGGGGACATAAACCGGAAGGGACAAGACGTGAGCACGGATCCCGGCGACGCCATGACGGGGAAAGATCTTGCGCGTTGGCGAAAGGCCGAGCGCGAACGCCTGATTGGGGCGCGGCTGGCTCTGACGGTGGCCGAGCGCGAGGCGCACGCGGCGAGGATTGCCAGCGACCTCGACAACATCGTGCCGCGCACGCCGGACACTATCGTGAGCCTGTACTGGCCGTTTCGCGGAGAGCCCGTGCTGCGGCAGTGGATGGCCGCGGCGCATGCTGCCGGACTGCGCACGGCGCTGCCTGTGGTGCTCGCCAAAGGTCAGCCGCTGCAGTTTCGTGAGTGGACGCCCCATGCGCGCCTGGAGCGGGGGGTGTGGAACATTCCGTTTCCCGCCGACGGCGAAGTGCTCGCACCGACGGTCGTGATTGCGCCTCTGGTGGGCTTTGATCCCCAGTGTTACAGGCTAGGCTACGGCGGAGGCTTCTTCGACAGAACGCTCGCAGCCATGAAAACCAAACCGCTGGTGATCGGCGTCGGTTATCCCATCCAGGCCATCGGCACGATCTACCCCCAGCCGCATGACATCCCGATGGACTGGATCGTCACGGGGCTCGCCGCGCCGGTACAACGAGGAGCCCTATCATGACGACGACGGCCGAGCAGGTTCGCGGCTACAAGTGGCCCACGATTTTAAGCTACGGCTTCCGGCCCTTCTTTCTTTCAGGCGCCGCATGGGCCGCTATCGCGGTTGCGCTATGGCTGGGAATGCTGTCGGGGCAGATCGAGATACCGACCGCCTTTGCCCCCCTGCAATGGCACGTTCATGAAATGATCTATGGGTACGTCCCGGCCGTCATCGCCGGGTTCCTGCTTACCGCGGTGCCCAATTGGACGGGTCGGCGGCCGGTTGTGGGGGCGCGTTTGCTCGCTCTTTTTGCCCTCTGGTTCGCCGGCCGCCTCGTCATTTTGTTCTCACAGGTGTTAGGGATCGGCACGGCGGCGGTGATCGATCTCGCGTTCCTGGCCGGGCTTGGCGGCGTCATAGGGCGCGAGATCGTGGCCAGTGGCGACAAACGCAATCTCAAGGTGCTGGGGATGATCGGGCTGCTGTTTGCCGGCAATGCGATCTTCCACTTCGAGGCGGTGTCTGGATGGGACACGGGCCTCGGCACCCGCGTGGGTGTCGCCGCTATTCTTCTGCTGATCATGGTGATCGGCGGCCGCATCATTCCGAACTTTACGCGCAACTGGCTGATGAGACGCGAACAGGGCCGCCTTCCGGCGGCTTTCGACCGATTGGATATGGCGGCGATGGCGGTGAGCGCCATTGCGCTCGCCCTCTGGGTGGCGCTGCCGGAGCATCCGGTGACGGCAGCGCTCGCAGCCATGGCGGCGCTGGTGAATGCCTGGCGTTTGACGCGGTGGGCCGGAGAGCGGACCTGGGCGGAACCTCTGGTCAGCGTCCTTCATGCGGGCTTCGCGTTCGTGCCGCTGGGTTTTGCGTTGATCGCCCTGGCCATCGTGCGTCCGGACCTCGTCCTGCAGGCGGGCGCACTGCATGCCTGGACGGCAGGTGCAATCGGACTGATGACGTTGGCCGTGATGACGCGCGCAAGCCTCGGACATACGGGGCAACAGCTCACGGCGACCCGTCCGATCCAGGCGATCTACGTTGGGGTGGGCCTGTCCGCGCTCACGCGGATAGCGGCCGCATTCGATGTCATGCGCGAGCCGATGCTGTATGCGTCGGCAACGCTATGGGTGTTGGCGTTCACCGGCTTCCTGATCGTCTACGCGCCATTGCTGGCGCTTCCGCGAAGGCGCTAGCGCTTCCCGGAAAAGTGGGCGCCGGTTTTCCGGCGAGAAGCGTGTGAAAGAAAGCGCGCTTCCCGGAAAAGCGGGCACCCTGTTTTCCGGCGGGAAGCGCGTCAAGAAAACGAGTGGTGCCTCCACGCGATGTAACCCGAAAATGGCTTGAGCCCGCCCTGCCGGCGCTTCAAGCGGCAGCATCGGGCTTGGCGGGAAATCGAACGCAGACGTCGAGCCCCGGTGCATTGTCGTGCAACGACAGCGTGCCTTGATGCAGGTCTGTGATGGCGACGGCAAGGCTGAGGCCCAGCCCACTTCCGGGCGTCGTGCGACTTTTTTCCAGACGGTAAAGAGGGCGCAGGACGTTATCGCGCTCGCATGGCGGAATGCCCGGTCCGCTGTCGGCGACGTGAACCATGATCGCGTCGGCCAACTTGTTCAAAGATATGGTTATGCGAGACCCTGACGGGCTGTGCCGGATGGCGTTCTCGACCAGATTGACGAAGAGCTGGTTGAGAAGCTGGCGGTCGCCTTTGATGAGGGTGGCGTCACTATGTTCAAGCTGCGAAATGAGTTCCTGCGCGCGATCTTCCGCAACAGGTTCGAGCGCTTCGATCACGTGGCTCAACACCGTCCGCAGGTCCACGTCCACGAAACGGGCCTTGCGCGCGCCCGAACTCACTTCCGCGATACGCAGCAGCGCTTCGAACGTCTCAACGACCTGGTCGATGTCTTCCAGCGCTGTTTCAATCGCGGCCTTGTAGGGCGCGGCCTCGGTGGAGGGCGACTGCTGAGCCAGTTCGAGCTTCTGCCTGATCCGGCTGATGGGCGTTTTCAGATCGTGGGCGATGTCGGTCGTGACCTGCTTGACGCTGCCGATCAATGCCTGCAGCCTGTCGAGCGTGCTGTTGATGAGTTCTGCGACGTGATCGAGATCGTCGTGGGTGGCGCTTCTGCGGACACGCTCGGACAGGTTGCCGTGCGCAAACGAATCCAGAACGCTTTCAATGGCATCGACACGGCGTTGCGCGCTCATGCCGAGCGCGAGCCCGCCCAGGATGGCGGAAATGGCGGTCAGTCCCACCGCCCAGCCCAGACCATCGAGCAGGATCGTCTGCACATCCTTGATGTCACCGTTCCCTCCGGCAACGAACAGGTAGCCGTTTCTCACCTTCGTCCAACTGCCCAGGACGGCATTGCTGCTTACGGGCTCGCTCTGGCGATGCACGAAGGGGAGGTGGGACCAGGGAATCGTGCGCCAGGAATGAAACCGCGGGATCGCGAGGATATTGCCGGCGATGTAGTGTCCGCTGAGGTCGGTCAACAGGATGATGTTCTCATCGGATTGCGCGGCGTTGACATGGCGCGTGACCATCGCAGACAGCGCGTTTCGCCCGCTCGTTGCGCTCGCTTCCACGAAGGTTTCGCGCAGATCGTCGATCTGGTCTTTCAGTGTATTGGTGAGTTCGTTGCTGATGACGAAATATATGATCGCGAAGACCGAACTCATCGTCAGAGAAAACAGCCCGGCAAAGACGGCGGTGACGCGGAACGCCGTCCGCCGTGTCAGCCTATGCGCTATCATTGATGGCGTAACCGGCGCCTCTGAGCGTGCGGATCAGGGGTTTGTCGAAAGCGCGGTCCACTTTCGCGCGAAGTCGGCTTATGTGGGTTTCGACAATGCTCGTCTTGGGATCGAAGTGAAAGTCCCACACCTGTTCCAGAAGCATAGACCGTGTGAGCACACGGCCTTGGTTGCGCATCAGCACTTCCAGCAGCCTGAACTCGCGCGGCTGCAAATCGATGATCTGTCCTGCCCGGATGACCTCGCGCCGGATGAGATGCATCTCGAGATCGGCAACGCGCAGCACGGTTTCTTCTGATTTTATCGCCGGGCGCCTGCCGAGCGCGTTGACGCGCGCTTTGAGTTCCGCCAGCGCAAACGGCTTGACCAGATAGTCGTCGCCGCCGCTTTCCAGGCCCTCCACCCTGTCTTCGATACCGCCAAGCGAAGTTATGAACAGTACCGATGAGTTGATCTCTGCGCGGCGCAGTTCTCTAACGATGGAGAGGCCGTCCAGTCCGGGAAGCATCCGGTCGACGACAAGAACGTCGTACTGGTTCACGACTGAAAGCTTCAACCCTTCCGAGCCGTTGGGCGTAACCTCGACGCTGTGGCCGTCGTCGAGCAGACCCTGCCTGACGAAATTGGCGGTTTGTGTATCGTCTTCTATGACCAGAATTCGCATCGCGCTCACCGATCATCAGCATTTAGCAGAGTTCACCGGTGGCTGTCGCCGGACAATTCGTCCTTGTGGTCATCAAATGCTGGAGATGTCAGTGGGCGACGCAGCAAGCGCCGGGAAAGGATATGATCCGCCAGGATACAACGGGCCGCTGCGGCGCCAGAGTGGTTGCGCCAGCTTCCTGGGAGAACGGCTGGCGCAACCGGGGCATGGTCGTGAGGGAGGTAGCGTATCTTATGCAGACTTCTCCATGCACGACCGGCGGAACGCCCTGCGGGCCTTGCCGTGGAGTTTTTGAGCATTGGCTTCGGCCGAGCACTTCTTGGATTTCTCGCTCTGGACGGAGGCCGTATGGGCCTTCTTGAGCGTCTTGGCGTGGCTCGTGGCGGCGGCGGTCGACGGCGAATGTTCGGCGGCGAAAGCCGCGCCCGATGTCAGGAGAAGAGCTGCGGCAACTGCGGAAATCACGGACTTCATGATCGAACCTCGTTCGTTGATTTGTCTTTGAGGAGCAACCGCCTGGAGCGGCAAACGAACGATCGCGCCATCCATCCGGTGGTACCCATCTTCGCGAAACAGCTATCGCCCGCTGAAGACGACAACAACATCGAAAGAGCCTGGAGCGCCAAGGTGGCGCGCAGCTTACCTTTTGGAGAGCTTACCTTTTTGTATGTCCCGGCCACGCCTTCCGGTGGCTTACCAAAGCGTATGTTGGCGGCGAGATTCGTGTCGCGATTGGCTGGTTAGTCATGCTCGAGCCGGTCGCGTCGATCGGCAGTAACAGCTCATCAGGAGACAAGACAATGCTGTCCAAGGTTCTGGGTTCTGCTGTACTCGCGGGTTTTCTCGTTGCCGTTTCGGCCCCGATCGCAGCCTACGCAGCCGATGCGCCCAAGACGAAAGCTGAGTGCGCCAAGACGGCTGGCATGACGTGGGATGCCAAGACCAAGACCTGCGTCGCCAAGAAGTAATCCGGCTTTTAGCGTTCGCGAAAACGGGCGGCGAAGCTTGCCGGCTTCGCCGCCCGTCATTCTTGGTGCAGAAAAGTGAATATGAAAATCAACGGCCGCGACGCGAGAAACTCGCGCCCACGCCTTCGTAGTTCAAGCCGCCGTTGAAACGATTGCTCATGAATTCCTGCCATGCCTGCGACTGAGCGGGTACGGGGCGGATTGCGGGCGCGGCATGTTCCGGCTTGCCAAGGGCCATCTTGCCCTCGGGATACTCGGGTTTCTGCCTGGGCGTGACGATCTTGCGTGCGGGCTTGGAGTGTGCGTGCTCCGGCGCGGATACGGGTTCGGGCGACGATTCGGGCGCTGCCGTGGTTGCGGGCGCCGCGGTCTGCTTGCCGGAGGGTTGCACGGCGGGTGGTTGGCCGCGCGGCGTCTCCTCGGCGTTGGCCGGCCGATAGGTGGCTGCATTTGCCGCTCCTGAGCCCAGGCTTTGCGTCGTCTGGCCGCGCAAGTCGCCCTCCGGCTCGTCTGATTTGGTCACGCCTGCGCTTTCGGTGCCGGGGGAACTGGGCTCGGTGATGTTGCTATGTACCGCTGCGCTTTGCATGTCACTTGGCGCATCCGGGTTTGCGGCTTGCGGCAGCGATCCGGTGTAGGTGTGTTCCCCAACAACTTCGCGTGGAGCGTCTTTCTCGATGACGAAATAGGCTTGGCGGACCTTGAGGGCCTCGTATGTCTGGTCGTCGAGCGTCAGCACGGACTGGGCCGGAACGCTCTCGGAGGGTGTGGTTTCCGCCTTGGGCTGCGATGCGGGCGCAGGCCGCACGTCGGGCTTGGGCGCGTGGCGGCCGTCGTCGTCCGAGAGTCTGGCAATCGCCGCCGCCTTGGGTTGGGCGGCAGGCTTGGGGTGCTCCGCGACGCGCTCGATTTTCTTGGCCCGAGCTTGCGCCTGCTCGGTCTCGGCATCCTGCCTGACCTGCTTTACCTTGGCTTTGTCGGCAGCAAGCTTTGCCTTCGTGCGCTCCACCTCGGACTTGGAGACTTCGCCGTCTGCGATGAGGGCGTTGATGCAGCCTTTGGACAGCCGCGGGCCGTTGGCGCGCATGCACTTGCGCAACCCGGACGATCCTATCGGATGGCTGGAGCAGTAGGCGTAGTAATCGCTGGCACAGTTCAGTTGTGTCGAAAGACCGACCGCATGGGAGCCAGCCGGTGCGGCGGCTATTGCAAACAGGACTGGGAACAGGCGTCCGCGCATGAAAGTCTCCCGGGATGTTGCCACATCCATGGTCGCGGCAAACGAGTTGGATCTAGCCTAGTACAGCAAATAGGATTTTGCGAGGGCGAGGTGGTCGCAATGCTCAATGCGCGATTGGCCGACGAGTGTGAGCGTCAACGTTTAATATTTGTTTACCAAGAACTCAGCCCAGAGTGCTCGGTCGAGGAAAGATATTCCGCCAGCCGGCACGGTTCGGTTCTCGATTAGGTTGATTTTCTGTTTTTCCGGCGAGACGCGTGATCAGGCTTCGAGTTCGACCCAGACCGGCACGTGGTCCGAGGGCTTCTCCCATCCGCGCGTAAATGTATCGACGCCGCTCGACACCAGCATGTCTGCGGCCTCGCACGACAACAGAATGTGATCGATGCGGATGCCGTCGTTCTTCTGAAATGCGCCGGCTTGATAGTCCCAGAACGTGTAGACGCCGGGCTCGGGGTGGGCCGCACGCACCCCATCCGTGAGGCCGAGGGCGAGAAGCGCGCGGAAAGCGGCGCGGCTTTCAGGCTGATAGAGCGCGTCGTTCACCCACGCCTGCGGGCGCTTGGCATCTTCCGGTTCGGGAATGATGTTGAGATCGCCCGCGAGCACCAGCGGGATCTCGTCGGCAAGAAGGTGTCGCACGCGGCGCTTGAAGCGCTCCATCCATTGCAGCTTGTAGGCAAACTTATCCGTGCCGATGGGGTTGCCGTTGGGCAGATATATCGAGACGACGCGGATCATGCGATCTCCGGCCGTGACAAGCGCCTCGATCCAGCGCGCACTGGTGTCCGCATCGTCGCCGTGAAGGCCGCGATGAACATCTTCCAGCGGAGACTTCGACAATATGGCGACGCCGTTGAAGCTCTTCTGGCCATGGGTGGCGACGTTATAGCCCAAGTCCTCGAAGGCCTGACGCGGAAAGCCCTCATCCATGGACTTGATCTCCTGAAGGCAGATCACGTCGGGTCGCTGGTCCTTGAGATAGGTGAGCGCACCATCGAGCCGGGCCTTGACGCCGTTGATGTTCCAGGTGGTGATTTTCATGGCCCGATCAGATGCCACGGCGCGCGCCAAAGTGCCAGGGGGCAGCCGACCCGCGAGGCAACGGCCGGCTCACACCGAAAAGCTCGTGCCGCAGCCGCACGATGCCGTGGCCACCGGATTGTTGATCTTGAAGGATGCGCCGATGAGGTCGTCCACGAAGTCGATTTCTGCGCCTTCCATGTACTGCGCCGAAACGGGATCGATGAGAACGGTGGCGCCGGCCTTTTCCAAGACCAGATCATCGTCGGCCCTGTCGCGGACCAGATCGAATTTGTACTGGAACCCCGAGCAGCCGCCGCCTTCCACGGAGACGCGCAGGAGCGGTGTCGCCGGATCTGCGGCGGCGATCTGGGCGATGCGCCGGGCGGCGCGGTCGGTGACGGTCACGGTGCCGGTCATGCGTCTTTCAACTCCGGCCAAATCAACGGACAGGCCATTAGCGGTTGCGCAGCCATTGCCCCACGCTTTAGGAGTGTGTGGGGCAATGCAGGTTACTTAGATAGGCCTGCTGGTGCCAGAGTCAAACCCGGAGGCAGCCGGGCTTGAGCTAAATTCAAGGCGTGAATGGCGATCAGGATCAAGCCGGTAGCGGAACGATCGGATTACGGCGCGGGGCTTGCCCCCGGCGAGCGCCGGCTTGGTCCGTATGCGGCGAGCGCGGTGCCGAGCCGGGGCCGCCAATATCCCGAGAGCGAATGCCCGACACGATCTGCGTTCCAGCGTGACCGCGACCGCATTCTGCACGCCACCGCCTTCCGGCGTCTCACATACAAGACGCAAGTCTTTATCGTTCACGAAGGGGATCACTATCGCACGCGCCTGACGCACACGCTGGAGGTGGCTCAGATCGCCCGCACCATCGCGCGCCAGTTGCGGCTCGACGAGGATCTGGCCGAGGCGCTGGCATTGGCGCACGACCTGGGCCATTCACCCTTCGGCCATGCAGGCGAGCGCGCGCTCGACAGCGCCATGCTGGGCTACGGCGGCTTCGATCACAATGCGCAGTCGCTGCGTGTTGTCACGACGCTGGAGCGCAAGTATCTCGATTTCGACGGGCTCAATCTGACGTGGGAGATGCTGGAAGGGCTCGCCAAGCACAACGGCCCGGTCGAAGAGCGCAACGATCCCGTCGCCAAGGCGGTGCGCCGCGTGGAAGCCTGGCGCAGCCTCGAACTCGACCGCTGGGCGAGCGCCGAGGCGCAGGTCGCCAGCCTTTCCGATGACATCGCCTACCTCTCTCACGATGTGGACGACGGGCTGAGGGCCGGGCTGTTGACATTGGACATGCTGGAGGGCGTGCCGCTGGCAGGAGCCATTGGCGCGGACGTTGCGGCCAAGGCCGGGTCGCGCTCAGGCAATCGTGTGATCTACGAGCTCACGCGGCGGATGATCACGGCCATGATCGCCGACCTGGTGGGCGAGAGCCGCCGGCGGCTGCAAAGGCTGTCCCCCGAGACGCCCGATGACATTCGCGGCGCGGGCGGCGCCACCGTGGCGTTCTCACCCGGGACGGCGCGCGATCTGGCAGCCCTCAAGGCCTTCCTGTTTGCCAAGGTCTACCACCATGAGCGCGTGCTGCGGGTGATGGAAGGCGCCGAGCGGATCGTGACGCAACTGTTTGCCCGCTACAGCGATTCCAGCGATGCGCACGCGCTTCCCCCCGAGTGGATCGAGATCATGCGGATGCTCGACGCGCGTGGTCAGGCGCGGCTGGCGGCCGACTATCTGGCTGGGCAGACCGACCGCTACGCCATCGCCGAGCACCGCCGCCTGTTTGATCACACCCCGGAATTGCGCTAGAGCGCGCTCGATAGTCTCCCTACGCCTGTCCTCATGGGCGCAGCGGCCACGCCCAGGATTCCCCAATGAACATCTTTGCCGACGTCGAAGCCAAAGTGAAAGCCGCGCTCGAAGCGCTGAAAGCTGAAGGCAAGCTGCCTCCAGATCTGGCGATCCCGCAGCCGCAGGCGGACGCGCCGCGCGATCCATCGCATGGCGACGTAGCGATCAACTCGGCCATGGTCTTGGCAAAGGCCGCCAGGATGAAGCCTCGCGATATCGCCGAACTCATCAAGGGCAAGCTGGAAAACGAGAAGGGTATCGCCAGGGCCGATGTCGCGGGGCCAGGATTCATCAACATCACGTTTACGCCCGATGTCTGGCACGCATTGATCCGCGCCATCGTCACGCAGGGCGAAACGTTCGGCGCGGGCGGCCTGTCGAAGGGCGAGAAGGTCAATCTCGAATACGTCTCCGCCAATCCGACCGGGCCGATGCACGTGGGGCACTGCCGTGGCGCAGTGTTTGGCGATGCGCTTGCCAATCTGCTGACATTCGCCGGTTACGATGTGACGCGCGAATATTACATCAACGATGCCGGCGGCCAGGTGAACGTGCTGGCGAAGTCGGCGTTCCTGCGCTATCGCGAGGCGCTGGGCGAGGACATCGGCGCAATCCCCGAGGGCCTCTATCCGGGCGACTATCTCGTTCCCGCCGGTCAGGCTTTGGCCAATCAATACGGCGACAAGCTCTTGGGAATGCCGGAAAGCGAATGGCTGCCGCTGGTGCGCGCATTCGCGATCGGCGCCATGATGGACATGATCCGCGACGACCTGGCCGCGCTCAATATCCGCCATGACGTGTTTTTCTCGGAAGCATCGCTGACCGAGGGCGGTAGCGACAAGATCAAGGCTGCGCTCGACGTTCTGCGCGCCAAGGGCCTCGTCTACGAGGGCAGGCTGGAAAAGCCCAAAGGCCACGACGACGAGGAGTGGGAGGACCGCCAGCAGACGCTTTTCAGGTCGACCGCCTTCGGCGACGACGAGGATCGGGCCATCCAGAAATCGGATGGCAGTTACACCTATTTCGCGGGCGACATCGCCTATCACTGGGACAAGCTCCAGCGCGGCTTCATGCGCCTCATCAACGTGTTCGGCGCCGACCACATCGGTTACATCAGCAGGATGAAGTCGGCCGTGGCGGCGCTGTCGGACAACAAGGCGGATTTCGACATCAAGGTCGTCAGCCTCGTGAAGCTGTTCAAGAACGGCGAGCCCTTCAAGATGTCGAAACGGGCGGGCACGTTCGTCACTTTGCGCGACGTGGTCGATGAAGTGGGCCGTGATCCGGTTCGCTTCATGATGCTGTACCGCAAGAACCAGGAAGAACTGGACTTCGATTTTGCCAAGGTGACCGAGCAATCCAAGGACAATCCGGTCTTCTATGTGCAGTATGCCCACGCGCGCGCGGCAAGCGTGTTCCGCAATGTCGCAGAGCAGATGCCCGCTCTCGATACCTCCATGGAAACGCTGGCGAAATCGGATCTGTCTGTATTGTCGGATCCTGCCGAGATGGATCTGATCCGCAAGCTCGCTGAATTTCCGGTCAAGCTCGACGGCGCGGCCGGGGCGCACGAGCCGCACCGCGTGGCGTTCTATCTTTACGAGGCCGCAAGCGCCTTTCATGGCTTATGGACGCGAGGCAATGATTCGCCACATTTGCGATTTATCCAGCCAAATGACGGGGTTGCGACACAGGCGCGCTTGGCGCTCGTTGCCGCGACAAAGCAGGTGATAAACTCAGGTCTCAAGGTCCTCGGCGTCGAGGCACCCGACGCGATGCGCTAGAGTCGCGATTCGAAGGACCGGGCGAGGCGTCCGCGGGTTCCAGTTTCGAGGGGTAAGCCACATGTCTCCGGTGCACGGTAAACAGGGTCAGCCTTACGCACGCCCTGGCGCACCATCGCAAGCTCAGAACCAGTGGGGACAAGGCTCCCAAGGGAGCGCCGGCCGCCCGCCCCAGGCCCCGGGTCATCAGAATGCCGGCTACGGCTCGCCGGATCACGGACCTGGAAGCCACCCGCAGCAGCGGCAGCCGTCTTTCGGGCAGGTCCCGTACGGTCAGCCGCAGCCGCCGCCCCCTCAGGCTGCGGGCGGCAATGGCGGTTACTCGTCAGCGCCATATGGCGGCAGCTACGGCCAGCCCGATTATCCCTCGTTCAACGCTGCCCCCACGACGGCGGGCCGTGCCGCGCCGTCATACGCGCCGCAGTTCGAGCCGCTTGCTCCTCCTCCCGCCCACCAGTCTCGTGGGGAGCAGCCGCAGCGCGCCGTGCCCAACAGTCAGGGCTATGCGGCGCACGGTTATGACTATGCCCAGCCCGGACAACCCCATTCAGGAGCGGCCCATTCAGGAGCGGCTCATTCGGGACATCAGGCCGGCCAGGCCTATGCTCCGCACGGTCACGGCGCCCAGGCAAACCCCGCCTGGGGCGCGCCTCAACAGGCCGAGGCAGGCGGGTTCGATTTGGGCGGATACAGCTCCGCCCATCAGCCCCAGCCCGGCTATGGCGCTGCCCACGAGGCGCATTACACGCCCGAGCCTGGTTTCGGACGTGAGCCACATTTTGGAAACGATCCGCATTTCGCAGCAGAGCCGCAATTTGCGCCGCACGCGCCCGCGCATGCGCCAGAGTGGCCCGATCACGGCGGTTACGCTGCCGAGGCGTATGGCCACGACGGCTATGATCAAGGTTACGGGCAGCCCAACGCGGAGTATGCGAACCAGCCCGGCGGCGATCTCGGCTTCGGTCAGGCCGCAGGGGGCGAACTCGATCAGGGGTACCTTGATGAGGAAGGCCAGGAGTACGAGGAAGAAGCACCCTCGCGCGCCCGCCGTCCGTTGATGATGGCGGCGGTGCTGGCTGGCGCCATCGTGTTCGGAGGCGGCATGACTTATGGCTACAAGGCCATTTTCGGCGGTTCGTCGGCTGGCGATCCGCCGGTCATCAAGAGCGCCGCCGAGCCTTCCAAGTTCAAGCCCGCCGATAGTGGCGGCAAGCAGTTTGCCCATAGGGACAGCAAGATCATGGGCCGTCTTGGGGACGGCTCGGCCACCGCAGCCGCCGACGCAGCCGGCTCAAGCGACGCCAGCGGCGACTTGGATGCCAACGGCGCCCGCAAGGTTTCGACGCTCGTGGTGGGTCGTGACGGCAGTATCCAGGCCCCGCCGGTGGAAGAGGGCGCCGCAGCACCCTCCGCAGCGGTGGCTGTACCGGGATTGACCCTTGTCGATGGGCTTGGCACGGGACGCCAGGCAACGCCGCCGCGTACGCTCAACGCCGCTGCGCCGACGCCTCCTTCCGCTTCCCAAAAACCGGTGACGATCGCCAACGCACCCACGCCGGCAGACACGGGCAGCATCGAGCCTGAGTTGGCGCCCGCGCAAGCGGCTGCCAAGCCCTCGGCAAAGAAGATCAAGGCAGCCGTTGCGCCGCCAACGGCTGAAAGCAGAAGCAGCGGATCGACCTCGGTGGCCACCACCGGCAGCGGCTTTGTTGCCGTACTTGCGTCGGTGCCCCGGTCGAGTTCGAGCCGGATGGACGCGCTCAAACGCTTTGCTGATATGCAACAAAAATATGCCGGCGTTCTATCTGGCAAGACGCCGGATGTGGCCGAGGCCAACCTTGGCGCCAAGGGCAGCTATCATCGCCTCGTCGTCGGCCCGCCGGGTTCGCGCGAGGAGGCAAACTCGGTATGCTCGCAGCTCAAGAGCCAGGGCTATAACGATTGCTGGGTGACGGCGTATTGATGTGCGGCGTGCCGGGCGCTTGACTATGCGGCGGCTGGCGTCACGCTGGCCGTCTTGCTGTTTGGGCGCGGCTGCCGCGAAGGGCGCGGTTTGCCTGGGTGGCAAGCAGGCGCCTGGACCCGGTGTGGCGCCGTAATCATTCTGACGTGCCGGACAGCCCGCTCTCGAAAGGCATTGAACGTTGCCATGCAAGCCGCTTTGATCTGCGGTCTTTCCGCCACCTCGCTAACGCCCGACGAGCGCGCGTTCTTCCGGGACGTGCAGCCTGCGGGCGTCATCCTATTCACGCGCAACTGTCACGGCCTGGAACAAATCCGGGCGCTCGTATCCGAAACGCGCGAAGCCGTGGGGGCTGAGGATTTCCTGGTGCTCATCGACCAGGAAGGGGGGCGTGTGCAGCGGCTGCGCGGTGCGCTCGGGCGTGCCCTGCCGCCCGCGCGCCGGTATGGAGACATGTTCGCGCGCGACGGCGCCCGCGCGCTCCGTGCAGCCCGCTCCGTCTCGCGGCTGATTGCGGATGACCTGCGCGCGCTCGGCATCAATACCAATTGCACGCCGGTGCTCGATATGCCGGTGTCCGGCGCACACGGCGTCATCGGCGACCGCGCCTACGGCACGGAGCCCGCCCCGATCATCGCGCTGGCGCGTGAAGTGGTGGCAGGCCACGTCGAAGGTGGCGTGGTTCCCGTCATCAAGCACATCCCCGGCCACGGGCGCGCGTGCGCCGACAGCCATCTGGCGCTTCCCGTGGTCGAGACGCCCCACGCGGAACTCACCGCGAGCGACTTCGTCCCGTTTCGCGCGTTGCGCGATGCGCCAGCCGCCATGACCGCGCATGTGGTCTTCCGTGACATCGACGCCGGCGCGCCCGCCACGACGTCGCGGCGCGTGACGCAGGATATCATCCGGGGCGAGATCGGCTTTCAGGGCCTCTTGATGAGTGACGATCTTTCTATGCGTGCGCTGTCCGGGCCGATGCGCATGCGCGCAGAATCCGTCATCGCCGCAGGTTGCGATCTTGCCCTTCACTGCAATGGCGGCATGGATGAGATGTGCGCGGCGGCCCAAGGCGTGCCGGTCCTTTCGGGAGCCGCGAGCGATCGATTCGCGCGGGCCTGCACCATTACGCGCGCCACGCATCATTTCGATGCAGCCGAGGCCGCCAGGCTGCTTCAGGAGGTCTTGAGCGAAGGCGCACATTCTGCCCAATCTCCTGAATCAGTGTAGTGTGGGCAAAGTCTCGAAAGCAGGATCGAGCCTGGATCTCAAAACAGACGAAAACGGATGAACGGCGAGAGCGCGATATCGGGCAACGAGGAAGCTCCGGGCTGGGAAGCCCCGGGACTTGACGACGCGCCCGGAGCCGCCGACGCATTCATCGTCGACGTGGAGGGCTTCGAGGGTCCGCTTGACCTGCTGCTGGCGCTGGCGCGGACGCAAAAGGTCGACATCTCCAAGATCGCGATTCTGCCGCTCGTCGAGCAGTACCTTGATTTTATTGCACAGGCGCAGTCGCTGAAGCTCGAACTGGCCGCCGACTATCTCGTCATGGCTGCGTGGCTGGCCTTTCTCAAATCGAAGCTCCTCATTCCACGCGAGAAGGAGGATCCCCAGACGCAGAGCGCCGAGGAGATGGCGCAGCGTCTCGCCTTCCGCCTGATGCGCCTGGAGGCCATGCGCACGGCGGCGGCGCGCCTTATGACGCGCAAGCGCCTGGGCCGCGACGTGTTTAGCCGCGGCGCTCCGGAAACGGTCAGGACCGTCAAGGAGACGACGTGGACCGCCGAAGTTTACGATCTTCTCAAAGCCTATGCCGAGCAGCGCCGCCGCACGATCAAGGTCGTGCACGTCGTCAGGGCGCGCAAGGTCTGGTCCATCAAGGATGCCCGCCAGCGGCTGGAGCGCCTTGTGGGCGCAAGCGCGGGCGACTGGACGCAGCTCGACCTGTTCCTGGAGCAGTATCTTCCCCACGGCGAGGAAGAGCGCACTGCGCTCGCCAGTTCGTTCGGCGCCACGCTGGAGATGGCGCGCGAGGGGTTGGTGGAATTACGCCAGGATGAGCCGTTTGGGCCGATTTACATGCGTAAGCGCGGCTCTAACGAGGCGTGGCAGAGGGTTGGTTAAGCCTCATCTGAGGGAGCGTTGGGTACTAGGGCGTAATTTGCGATAGGAAGCTGGGGGGCATTACGCCGATGGTTCCGCCGAGATTGACGTTAGTGTCGGACAACACGCGCGACAAGGACGAGATGAGCATGTCGAAGGACGCGGCGACGGCGGAACACGCCGGCGGTGAGCGGCCGTCCGCGCTCAGCGATCCTGAAGCCGCCGTCGATCATCTGGCGCAACGCGCACATGGGGAGAAGCTGCGCCGGCTGGAGGCGATCCTGTTTGCATCCTCCCAGCCCCTCGACGAGAAATCCCTTCAGGCTTGCGTGGATTCCGATGACAACATCGCCGCCCTTCTTGGCGAATTGCAGAACGCTTATGGCGATCGCGGCGTCAACCTCGTGAGAATTGCGGGTAAATGGTTGTTTCGCACGGCCGAGGATCTGTCCTTCCTGCTGGAGCGTGAGACGGCCGAAGAGCGCAAGCTCTCCAAGGCTGCCCTCGAGACGCTGGCGATCATCGCCTACCACCAGCCCGTCACCCGCGCCGAGATCGAAGAGATCCGTGGCGTGTCCATCTCACCGGGCACGCTCGACCTGCTGATGGAAACAGCCTGGATCAGGCCGCGCGGCCGTCGTCGAGCACCCGGCCGGCCGATCACCTACGGCACGACAGAACTCTTCCTCACACACTTTGGCCTGGATCAGATCAAGGATTTGCCGGGATTGGCCGAGTTGAAGGCTTCCGGGTTGCTCGACGCTAACCTGCCGCCGGATTTCAAGGTTCCAGAGCCCACGGACGTCGCCGCGTTGATGCCCGACGAAATGCCGCTTGAAGACGATGGCGAAGATCAGGAAACCCAAGGCAGCCTTGACTTGCACGAAGACGGCGGGACGGCTAATGCCGACGATGACGGCGAACGTGACGCGGCGGCTGCCGCAAGCGGTGCGGTGGAGGCGGACACGGCGGCCGCTTCGCAAACCGTAGATGACGGCGGGAAGCCCCGCGGCGAGGATCCCGGCATCGAAGCGGACGGCGACGGCGGTGGCGGCGCGGACGATCCCGCCTCGACGCATGGCGAAGACTGAAAACGGCAGGTTCGTTTGCGACCAGACGCCGGTATCGATATGTAGGCCCTGAGGTTGGCGCGTTTGGCATTGAAACGTTTATTCGGAGCAAGCGGCGGACCGCCGGTGACGTCCCAGAGCGTTGAGCCAGGACTGAGGGCGCGCGCGGCCGCGACCTTCGCGGCACGCGTTCAGCTTGAAGCCGTGACGAAGGTGTATGACGACGCCGGCGCGCTCAATGGCGTGGACCTCGACGTGAAGCCTGGCGAGATCGTCTGCCTCCTTGGCCCGTCGGGCTGCGGCAAGACCACCCTGCTGCGCGTCATATCGGGCATCGAAAGGCCGTCGTCGGGCCGCGTCCTCATCAACGAGCGCGAGGTTGCCGGTCCCAATCGGTTCGTGCCCCCCGAGTGCCGTGGCGTCGGGTTGATGTTTCAGGACTTCGCGCTGTTTCCACATTTGACGGTGCTCGAGAACGTCGCCTTCGGCCTCAAGTCCCTGCCGCAGTCGGAGAGCCTGAAGGCGGCCCGCGCGATCCTCGACCGCGTCGGTTTGCTCGATATGGCCGCCAGTTATCCAAGCGTGCTGTCGGGCGGCCAGCAGCAGCGCGTGGCGCTGGCCCGCGCGATCGTGCCGCGCCCCGCCGTTATGCTCATGGATGAACCATTCTCGGGGCTCGATGTACAACTCCGGGAAGCCATGCAGGAGGAGACGCTGGCGCTGCTGCGCGAGACGCGCGCGACGTCGCTCATCGTCACCCACCATCCGGAAGAAGCCATGCGCATGGGCGACCGGATTGTCGTGCTGCGGCGCGGCCGCGTGGTGCAGGCGGGCCGGGCGGAAGAGCTTTATCGGGCGCCGGCGGATCTGTTCGTCGCGCGGTTGTTCTCCGAGATCAACGAGTTCCCCGCTCGCGTGCGCGGCGGCAAGGTGGAGACGCCAGCCGGAATCTTCCCCGCTTGCGGACTTGCAGAGGGGGCCGACGCGGTGGTCTGTCTACGCGAGCGCGGCCTGGAACTGACGGTCAGCGGCCCCAACGGATCTGGGCTTCCGGGCCGCGTTCTGGGTGTGAAATTCCTGGGCGACAGCACGCGGCTGGACGTTGCGGTGGCTGGGTTCGAACGGCCGTTGAGGGTGCGCGTCGACCAGAAGGACGCTCTTTCCAAGGGAACAGAGGTTAAGGTTGGCACAACACACGGCTCGGTCTTGGTTTTTGCTGCCGAGACCGAGACTTGAGATCTGGAAAGATTGCGTCTCTTTAAGGCTGGAAGCTCTTGCGCGAACTTGCCGGGTGGTGACAGTTCTGCGATAGTGCCACCAAATGATGTCGGGTGGTTGCATCTCCACCAGCGAAACAAATTCGAGAAGGTCTCGTTCCATGGGTTTAAGTGCTCAGCATTTCCTGCTCCTCATTGTTGTCGGCTTGCTGCTGTTTGGCCGCGGAAAGATTTCCGAGCTGATGGGCGACGTCGCCAAGGGCATCAAGAGCTTCAAGAAGGGCATGGCCGAAGACGAAGAGATCGCCAAAGCCTCGCCCACGAAGACGATCGAGAACGACGTCTCCACGCGCGAAAAAACCGGCTGAGATGCCGTCCAGGCTTCTGATGAGCCCATAGCCGGGCCGGACGGGTTTTGCATGTTCGAAATAGGCTGGAGCGAACTGCTCATCCTTGTCGTTGTCACTCTGCTGTTCGTGGGGCCCAAGGAGCTGCCAGTATTCCTGCGCACCATAGGGCGTTACGCGGGCGTGGTGCGCCGTCATGCCGGCGAGTTTCGTGCGCAGTTCGATGCTGCCATGCGCGAGGCCGAGGTGGACGCGATGAAGGACGAGATGAAGAAGATGCAGGACTCCGTTAACGCGGAAGTCATGGCTGCCGAAAAGGCTTTCAAGCAGGAAGGCCAGTCTGCGACTGCCCTGCCGGGGGCTCAGGGCGCAGCGGCCACCGCCGGGCAGCCGGGATCGTTTACCGCGGCCGCCGCGTCGGCTGTTTTCCCGGCATCTGCGCCCTTGGGGCAGGTCTACGTCAGACCGAGCCCTGAAGAGGCGGCGCCCGCGCACGGCGCGTCCGCACCTGCGGCTGCGGAACTGCCCGCACCCTCCAGCGTGCCGATGCCCGCACCGGCCAACCCGGAGAGCTGATCAACGTGCTCAATAAGCTCATAGGGTCCGGCAGCGGCGACAGGGACGACGGACAGGACGACATCGAGGCGTCCAAGGCACCGCTGCTCGATCACCTTATCGAACTGCGCACGCGTCTGATTTATGCCGTGTTGGCGTTCTTCGTCGCTTTCGTGTTGTGCTTTTCGGTGGCCCGCCACATCTACAACGTCCTCGTCTGGCCCTACGAGTGGGCGTCCGGCAGCAATCATGTACGGCTGATTGCGACCCACTTCCTCGAGCAGATCCTGACGCATGTGAAGCTTGCCATGTTCGGCGCGGGCTTCATCTCGTTCCCCATCGTCGCAATACAGATCTACAAGTTCGTGGCGCCAGGCCTCTACAAGAACGAACGCAAGGCCTTTCTGCCTTATCTCGTCGCCACGCCGATCCTGTTCGTGATCGGTGCGATGGTCGTTTATTTCATCGCGATGCCCGTGCTCATCAAGTTCTCGCTGGGTCTTGCGGGTGCGGCAGACCCCTCGGGTCCGACCATAGAACTTATGCCGAAGGTTTCCGAATACCTCTCTCTCATCATGACGCTGATCTTCGGCTTTGGCATCGTGTTCCAGCTGCCTGTCATCGTGACGCTGCTGGCGCGTGCCGGCGTCGTGACGGCCGATGGATTGGTCGGTGCGCGCCGATACGCCATCGTGGGTATTTTCGCGATGGCCGCCATCATGACCCCACCCGACGCCTTGAGCATGGTGATCATGGCGCTGCCGACGGTGGTTCTCTACGAGGGTTCCATCGTCGCGGTCCGCTATGTCGAACGGATGATGAAGGCCAGGGAGAAGGCGCGGGAAGAAGCCTGAGCGCTCCCGGTCCGTGGCCGGTCTTGCATGCATTGCGTTAGGTCGCACCCGGATTGTCCGCGCGGCCGGTTCGGCCGCTGGACCCCGGACGCGGTGCGCATTATGACCATCCCTAAAATCCGGCCAGTTCGCCAATAGGCCAAAGATAGGGATTGCGACCCGTGTTCGACATCAAATGGATCAGAGACAACGCAGACAGCTTCGACGCCGCGCTCGCGCGCCGGGGGCTGGAGCCCATGGCACAGGCGCTCATCAAGGACGATGAGGCGCTGCGCGCGGTCAAGACGCGATTGCAGGAGGCACAGTCGCGGCGCAATGCGGCCTCCAAGGAGATCGGCAGGGCCAAGGGCGCCAAGGACGAAGCGCGCGCGTCGAAGCTGATGGCGGAGGTCGCGGATCTGAAGGACGCGATTGCGAAGGGCGAGGAAGAAGAGCGCGTCATGCAGGCTGCGCTCGATGCCAGGCTCGCCGTCATTCCCAACATTGCGCGTGAGGAAGTGCCGCCCGGTAAGGACGAACACGACAACAAGGAGGTCCGCCGGGTCGGCACGCCAGCGAAATTCGATTTTGCGCCCAAGCAGCACTTCGAACTGGGCGAGGCGTTGGGGCTCATGGACTTCGAAGCGGCAGCGCGCATTTCCGGCGCGCGCTTCGTGGTCCTGAAGGGCGCTCTGGCGCGGCTCGAGCGCGCCATCGCGTCGTTCATGCTCGATCTGCATACCGCGCCGGCAAACGGTAACCTGGGCGGCTACACGGAGCACAATCCCCCGCTGCTGGTGAAGGATCAGGCTGCCTACGGCACGGGCAACCTGCCGAAATTCGAAGGCGATCTGTTCTCGGTCTTCCGTGGGCTCGATTATGTGAAGAATCTTCAGGCCATCGCGGCGACGCAGCGCGTGGAGCCCTTCATCGACCCGGAGCAAGTGAAGGAAGAGAATTTCTGGCTTGTGCCGACGGCTGAAGTGCCGCTCACCAACATCGTGCGCGAGCAAATCCTCGAGGAGGACAAGCTGCCGATGCGGATGACGGCGTGGACGCCGTGCTTCCGCTCCGAAGCGGGTGCTGCCGGACGCGACACGCGCGGCATGATCCGCCAGCATCAGTTCTCGAAGGTCGAACTCGTCAGCATCACGACGCCCGAACAGTCGCTCGAAGAGCACGAGCGCATGACGGGCTGTGCTGAAGAGGTCTTGAAGCGCCTCGGCTTGCCGTTTCGCACGGTTCTGCTGTGCACGGGGGACATGGGCTTTGCCTCGCAGAAAACCTACGACATCGAGGTATGGCTCCCTGGGCAGGACACCTACCGCGAGATTTCATCGTGCTCGGTGTGCGGTGACTTCCAGGCGCGCCGCATGAATGCGCGCTATCGCGTGAAGGGCGGAAAGGACGTGCGCCATGTCCATACGCTCAACGGCTCCGGGCTTGCAGTCGGACGCACGCTCGTCGCGGTGATGGAGAACTATCAGCAGGCCGATGGCGCCATCGCCGTTCCTGACGTGCTGCGTCCTTACATGGGCGGGTTGGAAAGGATCGCCAAGGCCTAACGGGCGGTTCGTTGCGCAACTTGAAACCGGGGATGAAGCCGCCTGTGCTGAGCGCCTACGACATCGTTGTCATAAATGCCGGCTACCGGGAACCGGAGGTCGCCGGCAAGCGCGGCTATGTCGTCGGACTGGCCGAGAGCGACCAGATCGGCGTATTCGTCTACGGCGTGGCGCGCGTGTGGTGTTTGCACCCGGACGACGTCGTTGCCACGGGCGAGCGTGACGGCTCTGCCCAGGCCCGGCGTGGCGCGCCCTTGCGGGTCGGACGCTCGGGCGACGTGCTCGACTGACCGGGCGCCGGCCATGGCGCCGGCTCGGGCGCAAGGCTGAGAATTGAGAAGGATCCCGATGCGTATTCTTGTGACCAACGATGACGGCATCAACGCCAGCGGGCTGGAGGTTCTCAAGACAATTGCGCTGGGACTTTCTTCCGACGTCTGGATGGTGGCTCCCGAGCTCAATCAATCAGGCACCGCGCACTCGATGACGCTTCATGAGCCGCTGCGCTTGCGCCAGATCGATGAACGCACGTATGCGACGGCCGGCACGCCGACCGATTGCGTGATCATGGCCGTGCGCCACATCCTCAAGGATCGGCCGCCCGATCTCGTCCTGTCTGGCATCAATCACGGCTCCAACCTGGCCGAGGACATCACGTACTCTGGAACTGTCGCCGCTGCGATGGAAGGCACTCTGCTGGGTATCAAGTCCATCGCCCTGTCGCTGATGCTGGGCTACGAGGATGGCGATCGCACGCCGATCTGGCAGACGCCGCTTGTTCATGCTCCGGGACTGATCAAGAACCTCCTTGAGGCCGATTGGCCGCCGGGGCGGCTCATGAACGTCAACTTTCCAGGTATCGGACCCGGCGATATAGCGGGCGTTGCGGTGACGCGGCAAGGCGTGCGCGATCAAGCCTTGCTCCATATCGACAGCCGCACCGACCCTTGGGGCACGCCGTACTTCTGGTTCGGGTTCGAGCGCCGCCGCTCCACGCTGATCGAGGGCAGCGATCTGGCTGCGATGGCCGCCAAGAAAATTTCAGTGACGCCGTTGAGCGTCGATCTCACGGACATCACGGCCGTTGCAGCGCTTGCTGAGCATCTAAAATACGCCGTCTGAAAGCCTGCGCGTCAAGAGTTGCACTGGCGCCGCAAAAGCCAAGGTAATGCCGAAATCCGTCCGCGAATTAAGCGCAATCCGCGTCTAAGCATAATCGCCGGCGACGACGGCGGGAAGCGTCGGACCCTCAACGGGGTCGCGTGTACGCATCATTGGGCCTAAGCCACCCTGGCGCCCGCCTGACCGCCTGACGGCAAGGACAGCGCGGGATCGCATCTTCAATCCCGTTAACCGGGCATTAACCCAATGAAGGTTAATGGATGATGCGAGTAGAGGTGCGTATCATGAAGTATTGGTCTGGCTTTGGCCGGCGCGGTGGTTTTGGCCTCAAACCCGCGCATTGTGCCGCAATCGTTTTGTCGGCGGCAGCCTCAGGCTGCAGTGCAGATGTCACGCGTTTCGACAACGCGTCGTTCAATCTCGACGACCCCCCGCAGGCAACCTCCTCCGTCGACACGGCGAACGCAACCGGCACGTCGGATTATCCGAACCCGGTGAGGCACAGCCAGCGACCGGGCCCGTACGGTGCCGGTGGTCCGCGCGGTGGCGTAGAGACGGCGCCGCTGCCGGATGCGACGCCTTCGAGTGCCTATCCGCAGAGCGAGCCGATCGCCGCTGCGCCAACCATGCCCGAGCGCAGCCGTCCGCTCTATCGGCCTGCGGGCGAGCAACGCGTTGCGATGGCCACGCCGCCGTCATCCCTTTCTCAGCCCGCGCGCGGTCAAGCGATCGAGGTGCAGGCCGGCGACACGCTTTATGGCCTGTCTCGGCGTCATCAAGTTTCGCTCGCCGAATTGATGAGCGCGAACGGACTGACGTCACCGGACATCAAACCCGGCCAGAAACTTTTTCTGCCGTCTGGCGGGGCAATCCCGCAGACGGTTGCCGCCGCGCCTTCAGCCGCACCGGCTCTGGCGCCGATACCGGCACGCCAGTTCGCGCCGCCTTCGGTCTCGCCCGAGACGGCAGTCAGGTACAACGGCAGCTATACGATGCAGCCGGGCGATTCCATTTACGCCGTGGCGCGGACCCATAAGGTGCCTTTCACGGAGTTGCAACAGGTCAACGGCATTACCAATCCGCTGAAGGTGCGCGCCGGAACCGTGCTGAAGGTGCCGGCCGCCTATCCGCAGACAGCCGCAGCGCCCATTCCCACGACGGCGGCCATCGATGCGGGGCCGCAACCGGGCGTGATCCCGGCCGCAGTGCCGGTTTCCCCCGTGCCGCCTGCATCCGGCCCGGCGGCTACCGAGCCCGCCAACATCCCCGCCGCAGTTCCGGCAACCTCCGCGCAGCCGACGATCATCAATTCGGCACAGCCCGCTGAGACCGTCGCGCCAGCGCCGCCCGTCTCCAGCTCGGACGTCGCGCCCAAGGGTGACAGAATCGCAATCGCGGTTCCCGCTGAGCAGCCCGCGGCGGCGGATGGCAAACTGCGCTGGCCGGCACAGGGCCGCATCATCTCCGGCTTCGGCGGCCGGCCGGACGGCACGCACAACGACGGCGTCAACCTTTCGGTGCCGATGGGAACCGATGTGCATGCGGCCGAGAGCGGCGTCATCGCCTACGCCGGCAGCGAGCTCAAAGGCTATGGCAACCTCATCCTCATTCGCCACGACAACGGATGGGTCACGGCCTATGCCCATAACGATCAGCTCCTGGTCAAGCGCGGAGACAAAGTCAGCCGAGGCCAAGTGATTGCGAAGGCGGGTAAGACGGGAACCGTCGATCAGCCCCAGGTTCACTTCGAATTGCGTCAGGGTTCCAAGCCCGTCGATCCGGCGCCGTTCATGGAGCCGATCTGAAGACACACGGCGCGCGGGTCTCGCCGGCGCGCCGAGGAGAGAAAAACACGGTTCGCCACGCGCGAAGCACAGAGGGAAGCTCGAGGCCGGATCTGACGGGGTCCGGCCTCGTTTTTGTTTTGCAGGCGCGCGAAAAATCGGCATCAAATCGTGGCCCGTGGCCCGTGGCCCGTGGCCCGTGGGGTGGGGTGCGGGATGGCCCATCGGGGGAAAGAAGCGTGGCACGGAGGAACGCAACCGTCACCAGGAGCGACACGCTGCAGCCGATGATCGCCATCGCTGTGCTGTTCTTCATCTTCGGCTTCGTCACTTGGCTCAACGGCCCACTCATCACGTTTGTCAAACTCGCGTTCGACCTCGATGATGTAAATGCCTTCCTGGTGCCGATGGCGTTCTATCTGTCCTATTTCTTTCTCGCCCTGCCGGCGTCCGCCGTTCTGCGTGCAACGGGCATGAAGGCTGGCATGGCGTTGGGCCTGTTCGTCATGGCTGCGGGCGCGTTCGTGTTCGGTGAATACACGACTTTGCGCCAGTACCCTGGGGCGCTTACCGGGCTCTTCGTGATTGGCGCCGGATTGTCGCTGCTGCAGACGGCATCGAACCCCTACGTCTCCATCGTTGGGCCCATTGAAAGTGCGGCTCGGCGCATCGCCTTCATGGGCTTGGCCAACAAGTTCGCCGGATTTCTCGCGCCGATCGTCTTCGGCGCGTTTGTGATGCGGGGTCTCGATGACTTCGCTGCCAAGGTGCAAGCCGCACCGGCGCCGCAGGTGCGCGAGGCGCTTCTCAATGCGTTCGCCGCGCAAGTTCACACACCCTACATGGCGATGGCCGGGCTGCTGGGGCTGCTGGGGGTCTGGATCATCCTTTCGCGTCTGCCGGATCTCTCCCCCTGCGTCGTCAACGAGGTTCGGGGGGACACGAACAGCAAAGCATTTACGATTTTCCCAATCTGTGGCTGGGCGCCGTCTGCCTTTTTCTCTACGTCGGTGTGGGGGTGATGGCGGGCGATGCGATCGGCATCTATGGCGCGGGGTTCGGCCTGCCGCTGGGCCAAACGGCATTGTTCACGTCGTTTACGCTTTTGGCCATGATGCTCGGTTACGCAACGGGCGTGCTCGTGATCCCGCGATGGATCAACAGGAGCGCTATCTTGCTGCATCTGGCGCGCTCGGGGTTGCCTTCACGATTGGCGCGTATCTCGCGAGCGGTTACACGTCAGTCGGCTTCATTGCCGCCCTGGGCTTTGCCAACGCGATGATGTGGCCGGCGATCTTCCCGCTGGCCATCCGCGGGCTCGGACGTCACACGGAAACGGGTTCGGCGTTTCTCATCATGGCCATCGCGGGCGGCGCGCTGATGCCCTATGCGTTCGCACTTCTCAAGACGCACGTCGACTTCCAGCTCGCATACGCCGTGCTGGCGGTGCCGAGCTATCTGTTCATCTCGTATTACGGTATGCGCAATCACGCGGGCTGAGGCGCCCGAGCACGCGGCGACTTAATCGAAGCCGGTGAAGATGCGATTCTTGATGCAGAAGTCGGCGTGGCGAACGTAATAGCACTTGTCGCTATCCCAGTAGTCGTCGCTTCCGAAGGGATCGCCTTTGTAGCTCGAGAAGCCGAAGCCGTAGCCTTTCCCGGGACCGCGGCGCCAGTATCCAAGACCGGGGCTGCCGCCATAGTGGACCTTGGCGGCCTCGTGGGCGTGGTGTTTCTGGTAGTGGTGCGCTTGCGCGGGGAGCGTTTCTGCAGCCGCAAAAAAACCGGTGCAGAAGAGAGCGAGCGATGCAGATAATTTCATCGTGAACCTCCGGCGGCGGGCGCTGGTTACGCATTCCATAGCATCAAGAGGCCCCGGGGTCCTCCCGGTGCGCTCAACGTGCCAAACGTTCCTCAGGTTCCCTCTATGGGCCAGGTTCACCGACGGTGCTAAAGCCCTCAGTTCAGCACATTGCCGAGGCGGCCTGCAAGGTCCTGTATGAATTGCCAGGCGACGCGGCCCGAGCGCGCGCCGCGTGTCGTCGCCCATTCCAGGGCTTCCATCTCGAGCTTCTCGGGGTCGATCTCGAGCCCGTAATGATCGACGTAGGCGCGAACCATATCGAGATAATCGTCCTGGCTGGCGTTGTGAAAGCCGAGCCAGAGTCCGAAGCGGTCCGACAGGGACACTTTCTCTTCCACGGCTTCGTAGGGATTGATTGCGGTCGAGCGCTCGTTCTCCACCATGTCGCGCGGCATGAGATGACGGCGGTTGGACGTCGCGTAGAACAGCACGTTCTGCGGACGCCCTTCGATGCCGCCTTCCAGAACTGCCTTCAGTGATTTGTAGCTCGTGTCGTCCCGGTCGAACGAAAGGTCGTCGCAGAATACGATGAAGCGCTGGCCGCTCGATTTCAGATGTGCAAGGCAACGGGGCAGGGTCGCGATATCCTCGCGGTGGATCTCTACCAGGACGAGGCGCGCGGCGTCCTTCGACTTCGCGAGTTCCGCGCCCGCCTCCGCATGCGCGGCCTTGATCAGACTTGATTTACCCATGCCGCGCGCACCCCACAACAGCGCGTTATTGGCGGGCAGCCCCGCTGCAAAACGCCGCGTGTTGTCGAGAAGGATGCTGGCGGTGTGGTCGATGCCCTTGAGAAGGCTAAGCGGCACCCGGCTCACTTTCTCGACTGGGATGAAGCGGCCTCCCGCGTCGGCCGACCAGACGAAGGCGTCGGCCGTTGCAAAGTCCGCCGGACCGGGCAGAGGCGGGTTCGCCCGCTCCAGGGCGGAGGCAATACGTTCCAACAGCGGGGCAAGGCCGGTCCAATCGAGCATCTTGAGCGGTTCCAAGTGGTTCGATTGGCTTCTTTAGAGGCCCCAAAGCGCCCTGCCAACGTCCATTGCGCTTTCACCCGCCTTTTGGTTGCAATCGAGGCAGCGCACTCTATAGTCGCGCCGAATTTGCACACCCGAACCTGGGACCCCACATGTTCCGGGCCGGATGTCGTGTTCAAACGGCGTCATCCCGCCAGACCGCAAGGACCACCCCATCGATGTTTATTTCGCCTGCCTTCGCGCAATCGTCGAGCCCTGCATCCGATCTGAGCTTCCCGCTCATGATGCTGATGCTACTCGGCATTTTCTACTTCCTCGTGCTGCGTCCGCAATCCAAGCGCGCTGAAGCGCAACGCACCAAGCTCAATGCGGTTCGCCGCGGTGACACCGTCGTGACGTCGGGTGGCATGGTCGGCAGGGTCACCAAGGTGTCCGATACCTCCGACGATATCGAAGTCGAACTGGCCGACAATCTCAAGGTCCGCGTCGTCAAGAGCACGCTGCTCGATGTACGTTCCAAGGGCGAGCCCGTGAAGGACGTATCGACAGGTTGAGGCGCGGCGTACTCTGCGCCTGGCCGACCGACATTGCTCCGCCGACCCTCTGGCCGGATGACACGCCGCCACGACGTTCACGAAGACAGGAACAAGAAGTCATCCCATGCTGCATTTCTCGCGCTTCAAGACTATCGCCATCATTCTCACCTGCCTTGCAGGGTTTCTGATTGCGCTGCCCAACTTCTTCACAAAGGAGCAGCTGGCGACGTGGCCCTCCTTCATGCCGAAGAACCAGATGCCTCTCGGCCTCGATCTTCAGGGCGGAGCGCATCTTCTTCTGGGCATGGACCAGGATGAGATCAAAAAGGACTGGTTCAACAACCTGCGCGACAGCGTGCGCAAAACCCTGCGCGACGAGCGCATCGGTGCCTCGGCCATCGGCGTGCAGGGTGGCCAGATGGTCGTCAAGCTGGTTAAGCCGGAGGACACCGAGACCGCGCTGAGGGACTTGAAAAAAATCGCCCAGCCGATCGGCAATGCGATCCTGGGATCGGCTGGCTTGGACATGGAAGTGAGCCAGGGCTCCGATCCAGGCACGATCATTCTGAGGCCGACCGAGCAGGGCATCCGTCAACGCATCGCGCATGCCGCGGAAGCCTCCATCGCGACGCTGACACGGCGCGTCAACGCTCTGGGCACGTCGGAGGCGACCGTCGTGCGGCAGGGCCAGGATCGGATCCTTATCCAGTATCCGGGCCTGCAGGACACTGCCCCGCTCAAGAAGATCCTGGGTGAAACCGCCAAGCTCACCTTCCACGAAGTGCATCCCTCGATGACCGCGGAGGATGCCAAGCTCACGGGCGTCCCGTCCGGATACCGAATCTACCCAGGCACCAAGGAGGAGGGTGGCGAATACCTCCTGCGTGAAATACCCGTCGTTCAAGGCGAAGATCTTGCCGATGCGCAGCCCGGCTTCGATAGCCGCAACGGCGAACCGGTGATCAACTTTCGCTTCAATCAATCCGGCGCACGCAAGTTCGGCCAGTTCACCAAGGACAACGTCGGCCGTCCCTTCGCCATCGTGCTCGATGACAAGGTGCTATCGGCGCCCGTCATTCGTGAGCCGATCCTTGGCGGCACGGGCCAGATTTCCGGCAACTTCACAGTCGAAAGCTCCAATGCGCTCGCAGTGCAATTGCGCTCTGGCGCACTCCCGACCAAGCTCACCATCGTTGAAGAGCGCACCGTCGGTCCCTCGCTGGGCGCAGACTCGATCAATGCGGGCAAGCGCGCGGGCATCATCGGCGGTATCGGCGTCGTCATCCTGACCGTTCTCGCCTACGGCACATTCGGCATATTCGCCGTCGCTGGCCTGGTGGTGCATTTGATGCTGACGCTGGCGCTCATGACGATGATCGGCTCCACCTTGACGTTGCCCGGCATCGCCGGCCTCGTTCTGGGTGTTGCCATGGCCGTCGACGCCAACGTGCTCATCTACGAGCGCATCCGCGAGGAACTGCGCGCCGGTAAGCAGGCGGTCTCTGCCATCGACGCGGGCTTCTCGCGAGCCTTCATCACGATTGCAGACAGCCAGCTCACCACGCTGGCTTGCGCCATCATCATGTTCTGGTTGGGCTCCGGACCGATCCGCGGCTTCGCGGTGACACTGACGCTCGGCATCATCACCTCGATCTTCGCGTCCGTTACGGTTGTCCGCCTGATCGTGTCGCGCTGGCTGAAGGCGCAGAGCGATCAGCGCCGCAAGATCGAAGTTCCGGTTTGAGGAGATAACTTACCGTGTTCATGAAACTCATTCCGAACTTCAAAGGCTTCGATCTTTTCCCGCACGATCTGCGGTTGCCGTTCATGCGCTTCAAGGGAGCCGCGCTGGCGCTTTCCATCATCGCCATGCTGCTGTCCGTGGGGTTGGTTGCCATCAAGGGACTCAACTACGGCGTGGACTTCAAGGGCGGCTCGATGATCGAGCTGCAATCGAAGTCCGGAGCGGCCGATATCGGTAAGCTGCGATCCGACCTTTCCGGCGTCGTGGCCGGCAGCGTGCAGATCCAGCAGTTCGGTGCGCCGGGCGACGTCTTGATCCGCATCGAGGAGCAGCCCGGCGGGGAAGCCGCCCAGCAGGCCGCCTTGAAGAAAGTGATGGACACGGTCGGTTCGGGCTATTCGCAGCGGCGCATCGAGGTGGTGGGCCCGGCAGTCTCCAGCGAATTGCGCCAAACCGGCATGATCGCGGTAGCCGCGGGTATTCTCGCGATCGTGCTCTACGTCTGGTTCCGGTTCGAATGGCAGTTTGCCGTCGGCGCCGTCGTGGCTCTCACCCACGACGTGCTCGTCGTCATGGGCATATTCGCGTTCTTCCAGTTCGAATTCGACCTCTCGACGGTCGCAGCCTTGCTCACAATTCTAGGCTACTCCGTCAACGACACCGTCGTCGTGTCCGACCGGGTCCGTGAGAACTTGCGCAAGTTCAAGAAGATGGAGCTCAATGAGCTGCTCAATCTGTCGATCAACGAAACGCTCTCCCGCACCATCCTGACGGGCGTAACGGCGATCGAGGTGTTGATCGCGCTCTATATCTTCGGTGGCGAGGTGATCCGCAATTTCAACTTCGCGATGCTCCTGGGCGTGGTCATCGGCACCTACTCGTCGATCTTCATCGCGGCGCCGCTGCTGGGCTATCTGGGCGTGAAGCGCGACTGGAGCGAAACGCAAGCGAAGGGTAACGCACCCGTGCGCGCCTGACGGCGGCAGGCTTGATGGCTCATGAAACTCGAAGCCCGATACCCCTACGAAGCCGCGGTGACGGCTTACGGCAATGGCGGGTTCCGGTTCGCCGACATGAGCCACCGCGGTTCCATCCTATGCCTGCCGAGCGGCGTCTACGCGTGGGAGCCGGTTTCGGCGGCCGATCTCACGCTGGCGCACTTTGCGCGCGTGCTGTCCGAGATGAAACCGCAATCCGTCCTGTTGCTTGGCACGGGGATGACGCAAGTCTTCCCCGCCGAAGAGCTGATCCGCGCCTTCGCCCACGCCGGCATCGGCCTGGAACCCATGTCGACGGGCGCGGCGGCGCGGACCTACAACATTCTTCTTGCCGAAAAGCGGGCTGTGGGCGCGGCGTTGATCGCCGTCGATTGATAGGGCGGGAGGCAATCGGTGGAAGGCGCTGGGGATGGCGGCACACGATCGGATTTCGACGTGGTTCGCGACAGCGCCCGCACACACGAACAAGATCGCTATCTGGCGGCCTTGCTCGCCCCTGCCCGATCGAGGCGCGATCTGGTCGCGCTCGCGGCCTTCACCGGTGAGGTCAAGAAGATCTCCCATGTCGTCTCCGAGCCCCACCTCGCGGAGATCCGGCTGCAATGGTGGCGCGATGCAGTGCTTGCACCGCAGGCTGCCGCGACGGGCAATCCGGTCGCGGATGCCTTCATCGCGATCCTGGCGGGACGCGAGGATCTGCATTCGGCCGTGGATGGGTGGCTCGATGCCGTGGTAGACACGTTCTACCGGTCGGCTCCCGAAGGCGAGGCAGAGTTCCTCAGCGAGATCGAAACGCTGGAAGGTGCACCGTTCCTGCTCGCAGCGCGCATCTGCGGCGCGCAACCGGCGGAGGATCTCCTCGATATGAGCCGGGCCGCAGGCCGCGCCTACGGCTTGGCGCGCCTTGGCCTCACCATGGCGCAAAGTCTGGCGCGCGGGCGCGTGCCCTTGCCGCAGGTCGCTCCGGCAGGCTGGCGCCGTTCTGACGGCGCAGGATCGCTCGATCAGGCCGCCGCCAAGGCCTTTGTCGCGCGTTACGCGCGTGCGGCCCTCGACCACGTGCGGCCGCGATTCCGGCATGGCTCTCCTGCGCAACGCGCCGCGATGCTGCCGCTTGCCCTCGTTGAGCCCTATTTGCGCGCTTGTGAGAAGCAAGGTCATGATTTGATGCGGGATATTGGTGACGTCGCGCCGCTTGTTCGAGTCTGGCGCATTTGGCGCGCCCATCTTACGGGACGTCTCTGAAGACAACGCTGAGCGGAGAGGGATGAGCGGATTGGCGCGCCGGCCGGGCGGCATAGGACATCAAGCGCGTGCGCGGCTTTGCTGCATGCTCGCTGCACTGCTTGCTGCGCTGATCCACGGCGCGGCGTGCGCGTCAGGCGCGCACGCCGCGCCTGTTGTCAAATGGCGCGTGGAAAACCCATTCCGCCTGTTCACCGACCCTGCCGACAGCGAGGTTCATCGCGCCACCTTCGAGGCTCTTTCCCCGGAAGAACGCATGACGCCGGTTCTGTCCGCCGAGCGCGTCCTTCAGCTGCGGCATGGCCAGGATGGCTGGGCGGAGACAATGTTTCGCAAGACGTGCTGGGACTGGAAGGATAACCGTTACGGCTGCGCCGAGTACACCGACTACATGAATCCCGCGCACCATCGCGTGAGGGCAACCATAGAGGGCCTAGAGGAGGCGGCCAGCCTGTCCTGCACGTGGCTGGCGGCGCCGCTCGGCGGCGGTGATTTTCGCGCCAAGCCCGTGACGCAGTCGTGCCAAGAGCCTTACTTCCTGAGCGTGCCATACCCTGAGGGCGCCGAGGTCAAGATCGAGATCGGCGGGCGCGAGATCCTGCGCTCGGAAATCAAGGTGAGCGATCTTCTGATCGTCGGCCTGGGTGACAGCTTCGCGTCCGGCGAAGGTAACCCGGATGTTCCGGTTCGCTTCTCGCGTGACCGCACCGCCGACTACGGCAAGTCGAGTACATCCTCCGCTCTGTCGGGCTATCCTGCCCGCGCCGGCAACTGGCGGCAGATCGGCGATCGGGCGTTTATCGAGCAGAACGCGCGCTGGCAGGATCAGGCGTGCCATCGCTCGCTTTATTCGCATCAGTTCCGTGCCGCTCTGCAGCTTGCGGTCGAAGATCCGCATCGTGCGGTGACCTATGTAGGTTTCGCGTGCTCGGGCGCCGAGATCACGTTCGGGCTTTTCCTGCGCTACAAGGGCAACGAATGGGTGCCCAACCCGCCCATGCTGTCGCAAATCTCGGCCGCCGCGCAGGCACAATGCGGAGATCATCACAGTGCGGCCATCGATCTGCCCGAGGCCTATCACATCAACGGCCGCATCCCGGAGCTGAAGGGCGGGCTGGTGATGCGCAAATGCCCGATAGAGCGTGCGCGCAAGATCGATCTTGTCTATGTCTCCATCGGGGGCAACGACGTGGGTTTTTCCCGGCTCGTCGCCAACGCCGTGCTGGCCGATCAGTCCTACCTCAAATGGCTGGGCGGCTGGATTGGCGAGGTTCACGGACAGGCGGAGGCGCAAAGCCAGATCACGCGCCTTGGCGTGCGCTACAAGTCATTGAACCGCGCTCTGCACAACCTGCTCTACATTCCATGGGACGAAAGCGACCGCGTCGTCCTGACAGGCTATCCGGGCATGGCGCTGACAGGCGACGGCAGCCAGACCTGCAAGGATGGCCGCGCGGGCATGGAGATCGTGCCGGATTTCCGCTTGAGCGAACAGAAGCTGCGCGAAGGCGCCTGGATCGGCGACAAGCTCCATCGCACGATGCGCGAAAGCGCCTATACTTACGGATGGTCGTTCGTGGAAACGCACCGGCGCGCGTTCATCGACCGCGGCATCTGCTCTGGCATCGTGGGCGACGGAACGTCGATCGCGGATGAACTGCGCTTGCCGCGCAAGACGGCTGGCAAGTGGTTTCCCTACAACCCTGCGGACTATCGCGCCTTTACGACGCGCCGGCGCTGGTTCCGCACGCCCAACGACGCGTTCATGACGGGCAACTTCCATGTTGCGGTGTCGCTGCTGACGAAGGTCTTGAAGTTCGAAGAACTGTCGTGGTTCCAGCTCTTGCTGGCATCGACCTATTCGGGCGCGTTCCATCCCACCGCAGAAGGGCAGGCGGCAATTGCCGACGCGGTGGCCGAGAAGTCGCGCGCCGTGCTGTCCAAGCATAGACAAGGCAGCGAGCGCGAACGCCAGGTGGAAGAGGATGCGCCCCCGCCACCCGCCGAGGAGCCCTGGGTTCCCGAGCCCGACGTCAGTGGCTTGACCAAACCGGCTCCGACACCTGCGGAACTGGGGCAGACCAATCCCAATCCGCCTGCTCCTGAATACGATGACGCGCCGGCACGCGCCGCCGGGGCTGCGCCTGCGCCCCTGATGCCGGCATTGCCCGAAACGACCTCGACGGGTGCCCAATCCGATGACCTCGCTGCACCGGGTGCGGCAGGGGAACCTGCGACTGCGGCGCCGGCTGCGCCCGGGGCGCGTGTGTCATCCGAGCTGCCAGCGTCCGAACTCCCTGCGGTCGATCTGCCGGCGCCGACCGATCCCGCATTGGAGTTGCCAACCGTGCCTGAGCCCGCCGCCGCCGGCCCTTCCGTCGGCGCGCCCGATCCGGGTATGCGCGCCCGGCCGCTTCTTCCCGAGGTGGGCAGCGAAGAACCGGCTTTGTCGGCCCAGCAGTAGCTCTTGCGCAAGGCGGCAGGCCCCTGCCTTCAAGCGTTCGCCTTCTGGTGCGTGCTCGTCAGCCAGGCATCGAGATCCCGGAGCGCCCGCCGCGACATCGCCTGCTTCTTGGCGCGGCCACGCTCTGGCCCCTTGAGCTTCTTGCCTTCGGGGTCGTGTGTCGGCGCGGCCGGCAAATCGGGCAACAGCCCGTAATTGATATTCATCGGTTGGAAGGAGCGTGCACCGCGATCTGCTTCGTCCTCGGCAATCAGGTGTCCGCCGGTGATGTGATTTAGCAGTGCGCCCAGTGCCGTGGTGGCGGGGGGAGGGGCAACCTCGCGCCCCAGGGCCTGGGCTGCGGCGAAGCGGCCGGCAAGCAGGCCGATGGCGGCGCTTTCCACGTAGCCTTCCACGCCCGTGATCTGACCTGCAAAGCGCAGCCTTGGCATGACCTTCAGCCGCAACTGGGTATCGAGCAGTTTCGGCGAATTGATATAGGTGTTGCGATGCAGTCCGCCGAGCCGTGCAAACTCCGCGTTCTCCAGTCCCGGAATCAGCCGGAAGATGCGGACCTGCTCGCCGTGCTTGAGCTTGGTCTGGAAGCCGACCATGTTCCAAAGCGTGCCGAGGGCGTTGTCCTGGCGCAGTTGTACGACCGCGTAGGGCCAGCGGCCGGTGCGCGGATCGTCGAGCCCCACGGGCTTCATCGGACCATAGCGCAACGTATCGCGCCCGCGCTCGGCCATGATCTCGACAGGCAGGCAGCCGTCGAAGTAGGGCGTGTTGGCTTCCCACTCCTTGAAGCTCGTTTTGTCGCCGGCCAGCAAGGCGTCGACGAAAGCCTCGTACTGCTGCTTGTTCATCGGGCAGTTGATGTAATCGGCTCCGGTGCCCGAGGGGCCTTTCTTGCCATAGCGAGACTGGAACCATGCAATGGAGGTATCGATGGAGTCGCGATGGATGACCGGGGCGATGGCGTCGAAGAACGCGAGCGCCCCTTCGCCCGTGAGCTTGCCGATGGCCCCGCTCAGCGCCGGCGAGGTGAGCGGCCCTGTCGCAATCACCACGTTGCGCCATTCATCGGGCGGCAGCCCCGCGATTTCGCCACGCTCAATGGTAATCAGCCGGTGTTGAGCGAGGCGGCCGGTAACCTCTTGGGAAAATGCGTCGCGATCGACGGCCAGCGCGCCGCCGGCGGGCAGCTTGTGCGCATCGCCTGCCGCCATGATGAGAGAGTTGGCGCGGCGCATCTCCTCGTGCAGCAGGCCGACGGCATTGTTCTCCCAATCGTCGGAGCGGAACGAGTTGGAGCAGACGAGCTCGGCGCAGCCGTCCGTCTTGTGTGCATCCGTCATGCGCGTGGGCCGCATTTCGTGGAGCACGGCGCGCACGCCTGCGCAGGCAATCTGATGGGCGGCTTCCGAGCCTGCAAGCCCACCGCCGATAACGTGGATGGGATCCGATAAGGTCATGAAGCGCGTTCTAGCGCCAGATGCCGGCTGACCGCAACAAGCCCGGCATCCATCAAGGCGCCGCGGCCAGGCTTCCTGTCGCAAAATCGTAGATCAGCTTGGCGTTGAGCGCGATGATGATGGCCGCGATGATGCTTGCCGAGGCGGTCAGCCACTTTGGCGCGGCCAATTCGCCCATCTTCGCGCGCTGGGCGGTGAAAAGCACGAGCGGAACCACCGCGAATGGCAGTTGAAGGCTCAAGACGACCTGGCTCAAAATAAGAAGATGCGTGGTGGCTGCTTCGCCAAAGAAGATGGCTGCGGCGGCGGCCGGGACGATTGCGATCATGCGCGTCACGAGGCGGCGCAGCCACGGCTCCAGCTTGATATCGATGAAACCTTCCATCACGGCCTGTCCGGCGAGGGTGGCCGTCACGGTCGAATTGAGGCCGCACAACAACAGCGCAACGGCGAAAAGCGTCGGCGCCAAAGCCGAGCCCAGAAGCGGCGCCAGCAGATCGTAGGCGTGGGAGAGGTCGGCGACGTCCGGCATTCCTGCCTTGTGGAACGTTGCGGCCGCAAGGATGAGGATCGACGCGTTGATGAGCAGCGCAAGCATGAGCGCGACGGTGGAGTCGATGGTCGCGAGCTTCAATGCGTCGCGCCGCTCGGAGATCGAGCGGCCGAAATCGCGCGTGCCGACGATGGCCGAGTGCAGATAGAGATTATGCGGCATGACCGTCGCGCCGATGATGCCGAGCGCGATGTAGAGCATCTGCGGATTTGTTACGATCTCGGACCTGGGAATGAAGCCGGCGAAGACTTCCCGCCATTCCGGATTGGCAAGCGCAAGCTGCATGGCAAAGCAGATCGCAATTGCCGCCAGCCCGGCAACGATGAATGCCTCCAGGTAGCGGAAACCCAGGCGCTGGAGAAAAAGCACGAGAAAGACGTCGAGCGCTGTGATGACCACGCCGAGCGCCAACGGGATGGCGAACAGCAACTTCAAGCCTATGGCCGTGCCGATGACTTCCGCCAAGTCGGTGGCCACGATGGCGGCTTCCGCCAGCAGCCAAAGCGGCCACGCGGTCCAAGGCGCAAAGCCGTCGCGGCAGGCTTGGGCGAGATCGCGGCCAGAGCCGATCGCAAGGCGCGCGGCAAGCGATTGCAGAACTATGGCCATGAAATTGGAAAGCATGGCGATGGTGAGGAGCGTGTAGCCGAATTCAGCGCCGCCCGCGATGGACGTCGCCCAGTTGCCGGGGTCCATATAGCCCACGGCAACCATGTAGCCGGGGCCGAGGTAGGCGAGAAGCCGGCGCCACATGGGGCCTGAGCGAGCAACCGGTACGGTGCGATGCACGTCATTGAGCGAGGCTTCGCCGCGCGGCCGCAGCCAACCGCCAGGGACGGGCGCTGCCCCCGAAATCGTAACGTCGCGACTGGCGTCCAAGTAATGGTGCTCCTCGACCCTCACCGGCCCGCACGGGATGGGCGGTCCGGCCTAGATGCTATTGCAAATCATTTGCAACTATAGGCCTCCCCGCATGAGCTGAAAAGAGTAAATGCAACAAGTTGTGTAGCTGGCAGTGTAGCTGTGACCGGGCCTGGACATGTGCACTTAGTTCCTACCGGGATTTTCCGGGATTTACCGGGATCAGACGGAAAAAAATCAATAATCGTGGCTACTTATGGCGTTCGGCTCATGGATGCTCAGGCCGCGAAGGCCGGTGCGGTCCGGCAGCGCAGAGTTGGCTTCGCGTTCTGGCAGACCCGCCAGCCGGACCACCCGAGGGTGGTTTCTGATGCCCGCAACTACATGGCCGAGCTGCTCGAATACGGTCAGAAACGCCATGGCGCCGAGGTCCAAATCGACGTAGAATTAAATGGTCGCGAGGTGCGCTTCAGCCTTGCGAGCGATCCCAACAAGGTTGTTGAGCATGCCACGTTCGAAGACCTCGCAAAGACTGGCGTCCTCCCGGACATCCCCCCGTTCAAATGGAACGACGGAGGAAGTGCGCCTTGAGGACATCGAATGCGACGCGGATGGCATCGTCACGGCCCCAGAGCTGCTCGCGGGTTTACCCCTCAACCAGGTCACGTCCCCGCGCAAGCGCGCCGAGTGGGTTCGGCTGCGCAAAAAAGGGTGGGTTCCGGCAGAGAATTGAGGCCCGTTTGAAGCCCCCTTTAGAGGCGGTTCGAACGCTCTTTGAAATGCCCCGTTTCCATGGAAGCGCATCCCGCCTTCGAGTTCTCGCTTTGCGGCAGCAACTCGGAAGTAACAAATTCGACAAAACACCTTATAGATCAATTGCTTTTGAGATTATGCTCACGGTTGTATAGGGGTAGGAACTGGACTGCGCCCAAGCGTTTCGCGATTATTGATTTTATTCGCTTTTTTCTAACCCAGTTCCCGCCGGATGGACGTTTCGGGCCACTTTGCGCTGCCGGACCGCACCGGCCTTCAGGGTGTGAGCATTCCTGAGCCGAACGCCATAAGTAGCCACGATTATTGATCTTTTTTCCCGTCTGATCCCGGTAAATCCCGGTGGGTACTGTGGGCACATGTCCAGGCCCGGTCACACAAAGTAGCGCAGAAACCCCATGAAGAATCGACATGAGATAGCGGAAAAATAAGGATAAAATGCAATATATCCGGTGTGGGCCGTGTTTGTCGCGAATCCCATCGGCTCCGGGACGCCACAAATCGAAGTAGAATTAAGCGGTCGTGAAGTGTGGTTCCACCTCGCGGACGACCGAAAAAGGGTTGTTGAGCATGCCACGTTCGAAGACCTCGCAAAGGCCGGCGTCCTCCCGGACATCCCCCCGTACAAATGGAACGACGGAGGAAGTGCGCCTTGAGGACATCGAATGCGACGCGGATGGCATCGTCACGGCCCCAGAGCTGCTCGCGGGTTTACCCCTCAACCAGGTCACGTCCCCGCGCAAGCGCGCCGAGTGGGTTCGGCTGCGCAAAAAAGGGTGGGTTCCGGCAGAGAATTGAGCCCCGTCTGCGCCGGCCGCTCACGGGCTCCCGCTTATTTCGATAATACGCTCGAGGCATCGCTTTCGCCCGGACTGAGAAATGGATCACGTCATGTGGGGATATCGGCGCCGTCTGGGGCGCGACTTGGAGCGCTGGACGAAATCGGGTTGGGTGAGCGCCGGGAGCGCCGATCTGATCCGTGCGGACGTTGCGCGCGCGGGCGGCGTCTCGCTGCCGGGCGTGCTTGCCATACTCGCAAGCATCCTGCTGGGCTTTGCGGTCATGTCGTTCGTGGCCGCACACTGGGACGAGATTCCCAGGCTCGCGCGCCTCGGGCTTCTGTTCGGGTTGATGTGGACGGGCTACCTCGCGGCTGCATTCTTCGAAGTGCGCGATGTGCGCATTTTCAGGGATGCCTCGATCCTTGCCGCGCTTGCCGTGTTCGGGGCGACGATCATGCTCATCAGCCAGATGTTCCACATCGACGGGAATCCGCCGGATGGCGTCTTGATGTGGTGGATCGGTGCGCTTGGCGCTGCGGTCATCCTGCGTTCGAACCCGGCGCTGGCGTTCTCCATGGTGCTCGTATGCGTTTGGAGCGGCGTGTGGATGTCGCAACATTCAGGAACGCATTGGCAGTTTCTCGCGGGATGGGCGCTCGTGACGGCGGCGTTCGCGTGGCGGCGCTGGTGGCCCGGCGCGCATCTGTCGGCGCTGACTCTGGCAGGATTTGCCGTCAGTCTTGGTTACACGCTCCAACAGGGGCATGCGCACGCAGTGCCCGTCGTCATGGGGCTTGGTTGCGCAGCCGCCGGCGTTGCCGGCGAAAGAAGAGCCGGCCGGATCGGCGACGTGGCGCACATCGCGGTAATTTATGCGTCGGCGGCCGCATTCGCAGGGTTGTTCGCACTGCAGTTCATCGAGAGCACCTCAACGCGCGGGCTTGCCGGCGTTGCCGCGGCAACGCTTCTGCTTTTGCTTGCACTCATCTGGTACGGGCTGGAAAGGGGAAGCCGCGGCGCGCTGTGGTTCGGCTATGGCGCTTTCTCCATCGAAATCCTTGCGCTTTACGCGAAGACGGTGGGGACGCTGCTTGACACCTCGCTGTTCTTCCTCGCCGCCGGGCTGATCTTTGCGGGGCTCGCGGCCGTCGCGTGGCGGCTGCACAAGCGGCAATTGCACAGGGAGTTGCCATGATCGGCAAACAGACGCCTCGCGTTTTCCTGGGCTTGGCCATTCTCGTTGCGGCCCTTCAGACCGCCGCGCTGGCCTACATCGTGGTTGCGCGCGACCGTCTTTTGAAGACGGGCCGCGAGATCGTTCTGAGCGTCACACCCGTCGATCCGCGAGATCTGTTTCGCGGGGATTATGTGACGCTGGGTTACGACATTTCGCGCATCACCGGCCAAGCGCTCGGCGCAGATGAAAAAATTCCAAAGGGCATCGAGCGCGGCAGCATCTTTTACGCGGTACTGCAACAGCAGCAGGACGCCTGGAGCGTTGTGCGTATATCGGCTCACTATCCCGCCGACGTCGCCGCGGGCGAAGTCGTCATCAAGGGGCGCGTGCGTGCGATCTCCACGATCCCGGCGACCCGGCAGCAAGCGGCGGCTGCGACGTTGCTTGGCCGTTATGGCATCGAGTCATACTTCGTGCCGGAAGGAACGGGCCGGGCTCTTGAGGAGAAAGTCCGCAGCCATTCCATCAAGGCCGTCGTGGCGCTGGGGGCGGATGGAACGGCCGCGTTGAAGGGCCTGATCGTCGATGGCGAGCGGCAGGATCTGCCGCCGATCTTTTAGCTTCCCGGTCAGGGCCGGCATGAGCTAAGAGGACGCCCGGCATAATGCCAGAATAGAAGCATTCCAGGAGCGTCTTACATGTCCATTACGCGCCATGAGTCTACGCCTGTCTATTCCAAGGTCACGGAGGCGAACGGCCTTGTCTTCACCGCGGGCGTTATTCCGGCTGACCTGTCGAAGGGCTGCGAGGGCCAGACGCTGGAGGTTCTCAACGAGATCGACCGCCTGTTGGCGTTGTGCGGAACCGACAAGTCAAAGGTCGTGCAGGCAACGGTTTGGCTTGCCGACATCCGCAGCCGCGACGACATGAACAAAGCCTGGATCGCGTGGCTTGGCGGAAAGGATGCTCCAGCTCGTGCGTGCGTCCAGGCCAGGCTCATCGATCCGCGCATGCTGGTGGAGATCTCGGTCGTCGCAGCAAAATGACGTCATCGGGCACGCCTGTGCCATCTTTGCCGCGCCGGTCAACATTTCTTCGGGCGATTTGATATCTGATATCGAGGCATGGTCTGAATTCAAGGAAAAACGTCGCATCCTGGCCAAATCGATTCGCGACATTCCGAGGGAATTTCAGCATGTCATTGCATACAACACGGCGTTCGGTGGTTGCTGCCTGCGCTCTCGCGGCAGCGTTTGTCACGCCTTTCGCGGTTCATAGCGCGCATGCTGCGGCGGGCCGCCAGACGCTGGTATTGTCGGGCGGGGCGGCGATCCATGACATCGCGCGCTATGGCGGCCGCTACTGCTTTGCCGACCATGTTCATTACGGCGCGAGCACGGACCAGCCGACCAAGGCCAAGGCGAAGTCCGCGGCCATCCAGTCGTGGTTCGAACTGGTGGATCTTGAATATGGTGCTCAATGGTCGAGCTATGCGGTCTCGGCCAAGAAAGACTTGAGTTGCACGCAGTCCGGCACGAGCTGGGGTTGCGAAGTCCGCGCCATTCCCTGCAGCCGCTGACATTGCGCATTCGCATTGCGATGGCGCAGCCGGGCGCGGAACTTTCCGCGGCCGGCTCTCCAGCTTGAAGATCACGGCTGGATGACAGCGCATGAATGACAAGTGTGTCATCGGTGCCGCAATTTCGAAATTTCCGCGCGTTGTGCGGGGATGCAAAGCGCGCGGCGTTGAATTGTTCGTTGCTTTGGCCAAACTCTGCCGAACAAATTTGCCAAGCGCAGAATCAATAGGACCCGAAGCCATGACCTTCATGAAAGCGTTTACAGGCACGCTCGCAATTGCCGCTCTGTTTGCAGCAGCCGGCAGCGCAGAGGCCGCGCGGAAACAATCCTTGCAGCCAGAAACGATCGGCGAGGCGATGCATGATGCGCGCTTCGAGCGCGGATACGTCTGCTATTCCGATCACTTCCACTACGGCTCATCGAGTGGGGAGCCCACCAAGCGGCAGGCGGAAATGGCCGCGATCTCCGCGTGGTCGGCATTTGTCGATCTTGAATATGGATCCGCTTGGGCCAGCTATCGCAAGGCCGGCAGCAAGAAAATGACGTGCTCGCAGAGCGGGGGCGGCTGGGGGTGCTCCGTCGAGGCGCGGCCCTGCCGCTCATAAGGCGGCTGCGCGCAAGGCCCGGTTCAGAACGCGGGAAGGCCGGTCCAAGACCGGCCTTCGCCTCTTGGGAGACTTGGGTGCTTGTTCGGGCGCAATCTGCCGCGGAGAAGCCGGCAACCGCCAAGAGAAAAGACGATTTTCAAGGCTCGCCCAGTCCGCCCAGTACGCTGCTGCCGGCGAGGCTATCGATGTATGGGGCGGCTGCCGGGGCTGAAAGCCGGGCGGGCTGTGTCAAGATGCGCCAATAGGCCATCGGCCCCGGAGTTATGGGCCGAAGGTGCGGCCTATGGGCATTTGAGCGCTGTTCTCCCTACGTTTGGCCGGGGTCGAGTGTGCCATGTCGGTAATCGATGCCTGCTTTCAACTAAAAGACACTTGTGCCCATGTTGCAACGCAGGAGCAGTTTTGGCATGGTCCGGCGCGACTCTCGCCTAAAGAACAAAGGGGGGGCGGGGCCGGGCGTTCGGGGAAAATCACGCCGCTCGTCATGACATTCAAAAATCCAGGGCCAAAAAGGACCTCAAAATGAGCAACATACTCTTGGGGATCATCGCCTGTGGCGCGCTCTCCATCGTCTATGCTTTCATCACATCGAATGCGGTGATGGGCTCGGACGCTGGCAACGCACGCATGCAGGAAATCGCCGCCGCCATCCGCGAGGGTGCGCAAGCCTATCTTAACCGCCAGTATCGCACGATCGCCATCGTCGGCGCTGTCATCTTCCTTGTTGCCTGGGCGTTGCTCGGGCCGCTGCAAGCCGTCGGCTTCGCCATCGGCGCGGTGCTCTCGGGTCTTGCCGGCTACATAGGCATGAACGTCTCGGTGCGCGCCAACGTGCGTACCGCTCAGGCGGCGACCCAGTCGCTGGGCCGCGGCCTCGACATCGCCTTCAAGGCGGGCGCGATCACCGGCATGCTCGTGGCGGGTCTCGCGCTCCTGGGTGTGTCGGTCTACTACTATGTGCTCACCAACATGATGGGCAAGGCCCCGGCCAGCCGTGAAGTCATCGACGCGCTGGTGGCGCTGGGCTTTGGGGCATCGCTGATCTCGATCTTCGCCCGTCTGGGCGGCGGCATCTTCACAAAGGGCGCCGACGTTGGCGGCGACCTCGTCGGCAAGGTCGAAGCCGGCATTCCCGAAGACGATCCGCGCAACCCCGCGACCATCGCCGACAACGTCGGTGACAACGTCGGCGATTGCGCCGGCATGGCCGCCGACCTGTTTGAAACCTACGCCGTGACGGTCGTTGCAACGATGGTGCTCGCCGCGATCCTGTTTGCGGGTCAGGCCAACCTCGATGCGTTGATCGTCTACCCGCTGGCCATTTGCGCAGCCTGCATCGTGACGTCGATTGTTGGCACCTACTTCGTGAAGCTTGGCGCCAACGGCTCCATCATGGGCGCGCTCTACAAGGGCGTGATCGCATCGGGTGCGTTGTCGATCATCGGCCTTTGGGCCGCAACGCAGTACGTGCTCGGCGGCTATGGCGCCGTCGGCACGGTCAACGGTGTCGAAATCACCGGCCTCAACCTGATGTGGTGCGGTCTCGTCGGCCTGGCGCTGACGGGCCTGATCGTCTGGATCACGGAGTACTACACCGGCATCGGCTATCGCCCGGTGCGCTCCATCAGCCAGGCTTCCGTCACCGGTCACGGCACCAACGTCATCCAGGGTCTGGCGGTCTCGCTGGAGGCGTGCGCCCTGCCGACGATCGCCATCGTTGCCAGCATCATCCTGACCTACAACCTTGGCGGCCTGTTCGGCACGGCGATCGCAACCACGACCATGCTTGGTCTGGCCGGCATGATCGTCGCGCTCGACGCCTTCGGGCCAGTGACCGACAACGCCGGCGGCATCGCCGAAATGTCGGGACTGCCCAAGGAGGTGCGCCGCTCCACCGACGCGCTGGACGCGGTCGGCAATACGACGAAGGCAGTCACCAAGGGCTATGCGATCGGCTCGGCCGGCCTGGGCGCGCTGGTGCTGTTTGCCGCCTACAACTACGACCTAAATCACTTCATCTCCGAGGCCAACAAGGAGGGCGCGACGGCCTATCAGTTCTTCAAGGGCGTGCAGGTCGATTTCGGCCTCGATAACCCTTACGTCGTCGTCGGTCTGCTGCTCGGCGGTCTCATTCCCTACCTGTTCGGCGGCATCGCCATGACCGCGGTCGGCCGCGCGGGCGGCGCCATCGTCGAGGAAGTGCGTCGCCAGTTCAAGGCCAAGCCCGGCATCATGAAGGGTACGGAAAAGCCGGACTATGCGGCCGCCGTCGACCTGCTCACCAAGGCCGCGATCAAGGAGATGGTCGTTCCGTCGCTGCTGCCGGTTCTCTCGCCGATCGTACTTTTCGTTGTCGTCAACGCAATCGCCGGCAAGGGCGAGGCGTTCTCGGCCGTTGGCGCCATGCTGCTCGGCGTGATCGTCACGGGCATCTTCGTCGCCATCTCGATGACTTCGGGCGGCGGCGCTTGGGACAACGCCAAGAAGAGCTTCGAGGACGGCTTCATCGACAAGGACGGCGTGAAGCACGTCAAGGGCTCGGAGGCGCACAAGGCATCCGTGACCGGCGACACGGTGGGCGATCCCTACAAGGATACCGCCGGCCCCGCCGTCAACCCGGCGATCAAGATCACCAACATCGTTGCGCTGTTGCTGCTGGCCGTTCTGGCCCACGGCTGATCCACGGACGATCAGACGACATTGCGAAGTCAAAGGGCCCCGGAGGCGACTCCGGGGCCCTTTTGTCAGGCGGCTGCGACGCTGACGGGTCGAGCCGCAGATGGATCTGGTTCCTTGGCAACGCGGCTCAAGACTGGAGCAAGGGCCGCACGAAGGAGCCTGCGATCGGAATTCCGGATGAGGGTCGCGATCGCAGGATATATGCGCAGGCGCTGCCCGAGTTCCCTGCGATGCACGTTGCGAAGATGTCCTGCGATCTCTGCGGCTCAGAAACCAGGTGTCAAAATCACGTTCCGTCGCCGAAGATATTCGTCTTCTTGCCGAGGTTGCGGAACAGCGACTTGACGATCCCCTCATCCTTGGCGCCGGGCGCCGGCGTCTTGGCCGAGATGAAGTCGAACACCTTCCCGTCCTTCAGGCCGTAGTTCGCGACCTGCTCGACGGTACCGCCTTCGTTGAAATAGACGGCGACGACTTTGCGGTCGGTCTCATCGGGAAGCATGAACGACGTCTGAGACATCGTGCTGGAGATGTAATAGAAGGCGCTGCCGCTGCCGAGCATGGTGGTGGTGGCCGGCGTGCCCAATGTGGTGCGCACCTGATCCTGGCTCATGCCGGGCTGGATCGCCTGCAGATCGGTGTCGCGGAACTGATATCCATGCTTGATGATCTGTTCGCCGCACCCCGCAAGGGCGAGAACCAGCGTCAGCCCTGCCAGCTTGGCTGAGATATGGCGTCTAGATTTCGGGCGCACGTACCAATTCATGGGGCTGGAATCACTTCTATCCATGGACACAAGGCGATTAGACTGTAGAAGGCGGCGATGCAACGTTGACCAGAGCCCTGACGCCCGGCGATCCCCAATTGCCTTCAAGGTGCGCCGCCGGCCCGGAAATGAGGAATTGAACGAGATGTTTGCGTGGCTCACGTCCTGGCCTAACCGTGCTAAAGCAGGAGAGCTTTATGGCGCGGTCGTGACGGTCGCCAGAACACCCGGATATTATTCGATTTTTTGCGTCCCGGATACACCCCGCGGCCGCTTCGAGGTGATCGCATTGGTGCTTTTTCTGGTCCTGGAGCGTCTCAAGGACACCCCGGGCGGGATGGCTCTGTCCCAGGCCGCGATCGAGGCGTTCATCACCGACATGGATGACTGCATGCGCGAAATGGGTGTCGGGGACTTGACGGTGCCCAAAAAGGTGAAGCGGGCGGCTGCGGCGTTTTATGATCGGGCGAAGGATTATCGCAAGGCCCTTGCCGAGAACGGCGACGATGCCTTGCCGCGCGCCCTTCTCCTTCATATCTGGAATCGTGGAGATGGAGTTGCGACTGAGGCCAGTTGGCCGCTGGCGCAAGCGCTGGCGAACGCAATTCGCTACCAAGTCGAAGGTCTGGCGTGCACGAAGGACGCCCGGCTCCTAAATACACAAACGCTCGTCGATGTGCTCCAGCACGCCTTGCCGGGCACGACCCATCGCGCGGCCTGCGCTTCCCAAGCCGTTTTGAAAAAGACGAGGTGACGGCATGACCCTGAATCCCGCAACAGCAGACGAGCCGCTCGCATCCTGGTCACATGCGACCGTGGATGTGCCGGCACAGGGCCTCGAGATCACGCGCAGCGCCGGCGCTTCGGAACGCGCGGGAGTTGCGGGCGCACTGCGTCTGGCGGCCCTCGACAAACTCGAGGCGCGCTACAGGATCATGAGCGTCGCGGGCGGAGGCTGGCGGCTCAAGGGCCAGATCGCCGCCGACGTGGTGCAGACCTGCGTGGTGACCCTCGAGCCGGTGCCTTCGGCAATCGAGGAACCCTTCGAGGTCGAATTCTGGCGCGAGACGTCGGAGCCGGAAGGCGGCGAGGACAGAAGCGTTCTGGAAGGGCCGGACGTCGAAATGTTGACCGGAGACGACATTCCGGCGGGCCGAATCATATTTGAGACACTTTCGGGTGCGCTCGACCCATATCCGCGTAAAGCCGACGCGGCCTTCGATTGGAAGGACAGCGCCGCCGAGTCCGAAAAAAGCAATCCTTTTTCGGTCCTTGCGCAATTGAAAGAGAAGAAGTGAGCGTACCTTTGCGGCAAGCGTGCAGGACGGTGAATTGCCGGTTGTCTGGACCAGCAAAGGCGCTATGGTCCAGCCAATTTTGCACAATGACAGGACCATGTGGGGGCGTTAGGCGTTCAACGCGCCGGGCGGCTTTGATGTGCCGGACGGGTTTGACGCGCCAGGCGGCATGGGATCTGTCGGGGACGTAAGGCAGACGATGGCGAGTCCGAAAACAATTGCGCTCGACGCCATGGGCGGCGACCACGGTCCCGAGGTCGTCATTCCGGGTGCGGCGCTGTCGCTTGAGCGGCATCCTGCGTTGAGCTTCATTTTCTTTGGCGACGAGGCGCGCATCAACGCGGGTCTCGACCGGTACGGCACGCTCAAGGCGAAGTCGCGTGTGGTCCACACCAGCAATGTCGTGGCCATGCACGACAAGCCAAGCCACGCTCTTCGCCGCGGCAAGGGCTCGAGCATGTGGCTGGCGCTGGAGGCAGTGAAGTCCGGCGAGGCGCACGCAGCCGTATCGGCCGGCAACACTGGCGCATTGATGGCGATGGCCAAGCTGATCCTGCGACCTATTGCGGGCATCGAGCGTCCGGCGCTCGCGGCCTTGTGGCCAACGGTGCGCTCCGAGTGCATCGTGCTCGATGTGGGCGCCAATGTCGGCGCCACAGCCCGCAAGCTATCGGAACTGGCGCTCATGGGCGCCGCCATGGCGCGAGCGATCTTTCACATTGAAAAACCTACCGTCGGACTGCTCAATGTCGGCGTCGAAGACGTCAAGGGCGTCGAAGAGGTTCGCGAAGCTCATGCCTGGCTGAAAGGCAGCGCGGATCTGCCCTTCGACTACAAGGGCTTCGTGGAGGGCGACCAGATCGGACATGGCGCCGCCGACGTGATCGTCGTGGAAGGCTTTGCCGGCAACATCGCTTTGAAGACAGCCGAAGGCACCGCCCGGCAAATTGGCGTTTATCTCAAAGGCGCGATGGCGAGTTCGCTCCTCACCAAGATCGGTGCACTGCTGGCACGCGGTGGATTCCGGGTTCTCAAGGCAAAAATGGACCCCCGGCGGCTCAACGGCGGTACGTTCCTTGGTCTGAAAGGTATCGCGGTAAAGAGCCACGGCGGCACCGACGCCTTCGGATTTGCCAGCGCCGTCGATCTCGCCTACGAGATGGCGGACTCCGGCCTGATCTCCCGGCTGACGGACGATCTCGGCGCATTTCACCATAAGATAGAGCAGGCTGCCGGAAAGCCCGAGGCCACGTCTGCCGAACGGGCAAGTTGAGTTCGGGTAAGCGAGAAGGAAAGCATTCGTGGCAGTCATTCGATCGGTCATTCGCGGCGTCGGCGCGCATCTGCCGAAGCGCGTGGTGACAAATGACGAGATGGCCAAGATCGTCGATACGTCCGACGAATGGATCAGGGAGCGCACCGGCATCCGCCAGCGTTACATCGCCGGCGACAACGAGCATACATCCGATCTTGGGACTGCTGCCGCCAAGCAGGCGCTGGTGCGCGCCGGTATCGATCCTGTCGACATCGATCTGGTGATCTGCGCGACAGCAACGCCCGACCGGACCTTTCCCGCCACGGCGGTACGCATCCAGCAACAACTCGGCATCACGCGGGGTGCCGCGTTCGATGTGCAGGCGGTGTGCTCGGGCTTCGTCTTCGCCATGACGGTCGCGGACAATTTTCTCAAGACCGGGCAGTTCAAGCGCGCCATCGTGATCGGTGCGGAGACCTTCTCGCGGATACTCGACTGGCAGGATCGCACGACGTGCGTGCTGTTTGGCGACGGCGCGGGCGCCGTCGTGCTGGAAGCCCAGCCGCAGCTTGGCGGCCGCGATGATCGCGGCGTGCTGGCGACGCGCATCCGCTCCGACGGCCGGTTTGAAGATCTCCTTTATGTCGATGGCGGCCCCGGATCCACAAAGACGACCGGGCATCTTCGCATGAATGGCCGCGAGGTGTTCCGCCACGCCGTGCAGAAGATTTCCGGCGTCATCGAGGAGACCCTCTTGATGACGGGATTTGCGGCGGACGAGATCGATCTGTTCGTGCCGCATCAGGCTAATCAGCGCATCCTGGATGGCATCGCCAGGAAGCTCGGCGTCGATCCCGGCAAGATCGTCATAACGCTCGACAAGCACGGCAACACGTCGGCAGCCTCCATTCCCCTCGCCCTGAACGAAGCGTTCGAGCAGCATCGCCTCAAGGAAGGCGGCTTGGTGCTCATGGAAGCAATGGGCGGCGGCTTCACCTGGGGCGCGGTTCTCGCCCGCTGGTAGCGCACTCTTTCCGACACGAACCGTATCCAACAAAGAGCGCCTCCGTGCCCTGTCGCGTTGCCGCGCCGTATCGTGCAGCTTAGGGGCGCCTATTCCCGCCGCCCTACAACCGCTGGCGCCAGCTGAGGGGGGCGAGAAACCGGATTCTCAGTTAACGGCCGCAATAAACCTTCTCAAAAACGCCGGTCTACGCGGCGTGCGTGCGATGCAACAAGGGAAACACCATAGATTTCAGTTGCTTCCTGCGTTGACCGCGATGAATTCACCCGGTAGCATCGCCCGCCAAACAACAGCCCGGGCATGGGCCGGGCATGGGAGAGGACAATGGGAGGCAAAACCTTGACTCGCGCCGATCTGGCCGAGGCGGTGGTCGAGAAAGTAGGGCTGCCGCGCAATGAGAGCCAGGATCTTGTTGAGCGTGTGTTGGAAGAAATTTCGGGCAGCCTTGCGAGCGGCGAGTCTGTCAAGCTTTCGTCGTTCGGCTCGTTCGGCATTCGCCAGAAAGGCGAACGCATCGGACGCAATCCCAAGACAGGCAAGGAAGTACCGATCACGCCGCGGCGTGTTCTCGTCTTCCGTCCTTCGAATATCATGAAGGATCGCATCAACAAGGGTCACACAAAGCGCGCAGCGGAGTGACGCACGCGCGAGTGTGATGGAATTTTTTTGCTTTTGTCGTTTTGACATTCATTGAGGTATGATCGCGCCATCGCGCGCTACGCCACGTCATTCGCATCACCCATGCCTTTCATCTGGCGTCGGCGCGCGGCCTCGAAATGTGGGTGCGTGGGCGGGCGCGAGGGACGTGCCTTGCTCAAGCGCTTGGGGCTGAGGGCGAGGTTCGACGTTATGAACAAATCCGCGGATGCGTTCCGCACCATCGGCGAGGTGGCGGAAGAATTGGATGTTCCCAAGCATGTGCTTCGGTTCTGGGAGGGTAAGTTTCCTCAGATCAGGCCCATGAAGCGTGGCGGCGGCCGCCGCTATTACCGGCCCGAGGATTTGGCGCTGCTGCGTGGCATTCGCCATCTGCTGCATGCCGAGGGCTACACCATCAAGGGCGTACAAAAGATCCTGCGCGAGCAAGGCGTCGAGCAGGTCAAAGTGTTGGCGCGCGCCGCGCAGAGTGCAGCCAAGCGCCCGGCCTCGGGCAAGGACGCCAAGGCGAAGCCCGGCAAGGGGGCGGCTGCCGTGGCCGCCGCCGCGCCGCCGCCGATTGAAACCGTGACGCCGGCGTCCGCGCCAGTGGCCGCCGTCGCCGTACCGGGTGCGGCCGCAAGCCGTGCAGACGTCATTCGATCCGTGATCCGGGAGTTGGAGCATTGTCGCGCTCTTCTCATCGGCAATGTCATCGCAGAGGCGAGCGCCGGCGCAAAGCGTTCGCGAGCCGGCGGGCGTACGTGAGCACCCGTCCGGTGGCGAGTGTCTCGCCGCTGCCTGACACTGCTTTGGAACTCTGGCTCATCGATCTCGATGAGATGGCGGGGCCGCTATCGGCTGCCGAAGCGGATTGTGCACGCCTGTCGCCGGATGAAGAAGAGCGCGCTTGTGTCATTCCCGCGCCGGCCGCCCGGCAGCACTGGCGCAACGCCCACATCGCGCTGAGGTTGCTGCTGGAGCGCTGGGGCGGCGCGGGCCTGCGCACGCAGCCCTTTGAGGTCGCGTCCGGCGGACGCCCATGGCTGCCGGCGCCCGCGCCCCATTTCAGCTTGTCCCATGCGGGATCCCTGGCGCTGGTTGGGTTGACGCGGATAGCGCCGCTCGGCGTCGACATTGAACCGGTCTCAGCGCGCGCCATGCCGGCGGAGCGCCGGGCGAGGATCGTGAATTTCGCAAACGAGATCTCGGGCGGTGTGGGCCTTAAGCACCTCGACGGGCGGCCGCTGGACGCGAGCGGTGTAAGCCTAATGGAAATGGATGATGCCGCGTTCATTCAAGCATGGTGCAGGGTGGAAGCGTTTGCCAAAGCCGATGGACGGGGCCTGCTTGCCGTCCTGTATGCCGCGGGGGTCATGGGGCCTGCGGGAAAACCCGGGGCCGGCGCGATGCGATCGGGATCCGCCCTGATCGAGGGGCGCAATAGCGTGCAGGGCGCCAGCCATGGCGTGTGTTCCCATTTGGAGCGCAGCGCCGCCCGCCGGTTTCTCGGGGTCCGCACGTGGGATGTTCCGCTTGGTGCTGAAGGCGCCGGTTATCGGGCAGCGGTGGCGCTGGCGCGCGGCGCGCGGATCTCTTCTGATGCGCTGGTTCCGCAGCTTTTGGTGGATCTGGAGGCTGCCGGCGCCCCTTTGATGCGGCAAGCTGCCTTTGTTTTGAGCCCACCCCACGATGGCGGTTGACCTCAGGCCCCCGGGCGGGCAAAAGGAGGCCGGATTCGGAGCGTAGCGCAGCCTGGTTAGCGCACCAGTCTGGGGGACTGGGGGTCGGAGGTTCAAATCCTCTCGCTCCGACCAATCTTTCAAGGAGTTAGCTCCATATCTGCGCAGCCTGGAGCCCTTGCAAACACCACGCAAACCCCAGCAGCTAGTTCATGTACGTTTTGGCGCTCCGGGCCTCCAGGGCTCCCTTGTAGGCTTCAGGGTCCGGTTCCAATGGCTGACGCGCCAGCGCAACCCACACGGCTTCATCGTCGATCGGCACGATCCGGCATCCTTGCGGGCGGCTCCGCCTCTAATGGCGTGGTATGGCTCGGTGAATCGTGGTCAGGTCTAGTAGGATTCGACACTGAATATTCCCGTGTGCCGGGATGAGGCGCGCTTGTCTCAAGTGTCTGTGGATAACGCATCAGTTCTTGCACTAACCAAGGTTACACCCTTCGAATCTTAGCCAAATTTAAGACAGCTCGCTTCGTGTTCAAGGGCAGCCGAGAGTTTGTCACGATCCTGATCCTTCGGCACCAGACTTGACAGTCGGTTGGAGACAGTATGGCGAAGAAACGAACGAACGATTCCGTAGTCGCACTTTTTTCAGGTGCGGGAGGATTATCGCTAGGGTTCGCGCAAGCTGGAGCGCCTCCAAAGGTAGCCGCCGAAATCGATCCCGATGCTTGCGAGACCTACCGTACCAACCTCGCGGCGGATATATGGGAAACAGATCTTTCGCAGCCCAATCGAAAACTAAACGCGAGGCTTGCTCAATTAGAGCGGCCTCTGGCGCTCGTTGGCGGACCGCCGTGCCAAGGTTTTAGCAGCGCCGGAATCAAGAACGGCTCGGACCCTCGCAATCGCCTGATCTTTAACTATTTGGCGATCTTGGAGCAGTTGAAACCCCGATGGTTCCTTTTCGAAAACGTCGAAGGCTTGCTGACTTCAAGTGGGGGCACCAGCCTCGCCGATCTCGTTCGCCAATTTATACGACTAGGATATAGAATTCGCCTTGAAAAAGTGAATTTTGCATCATTCGGGCTTCCACAGGCGCGGAAGCGGGTAATCATTGTCGGCAATAATTTAGGATTGGATTTTACTCTTCCGCCCGCAACTCATTCCTTTCACGCTGGCAAACACAAGTCCGGTCGCGGTCTTCCATCCGCCCCGTCACTGGAATTGGCTCTTGCCGGGCTTGGTCGTGCCGCAAGTGCTAAAGGTGCATCTGTGAGTTACATGTCGCAGGCTCCATCTAGCTATTATGATGAGCTAATGCGAATTGGGAACACAGCTAACAATGTAACGCTGCACTACTCGCTCACCCGAAGCAAAGATCGCGAAATAATAAGGCATCTGAAGCCAGGCCAGACAATGAAAGATTTGCCTGAGCACTTATGGCACGATAGTTTTAAGCGCCGTGCCAATCGGAGAGTGATGGATGGCACTCCGACAGAGAAACGTGGAGGTGCGCCCAGCGGCATAAAACGTCTGGTTGCGAACTATAATAGTCTAACCATTACAAGCGCAGCCACACGCGAATTTGTTCATCCAAGCGAAGATCGAAACCTAACGCTCAGGGAGGCGGCTAGACTGCAGTCGTTTCCTGACTATTTCCAGTTTTCCGGCAATGCGTCGAGCATTGCGAAGCAAATTGGCAACGCCTTCCCGCCATTAGCCGCAAGCAAAATCGCGCATCACCTGGTTCAGCTCGACGGCATGTTTGGTGGCACTTCCGCCAACAAGTACGGGCGAGCCTGTGGCGGTTTGATCGGGTATGCGCTGACTGACTCCATAGGCATGAGCCCAGCACTGAAGGCGACAAAAGCATTGCTCGATGAAATTAGAGAAGGCGACGCGCAACTGGACCTTGAATCGTTGATGGAAAAAGTCGCATGACCCGCAGGGATAAGCGACTCACTCTGGAACAGTCGAAGCGCATCAACAATGTTCGCGTTTTGGGTGGTGCAACGGCGCTTCCAATTGTTCTCGATGACGGGGAGCTGGTCAAACTGTTCGCGGTGATCGCGTCGGACGTTGGCCGCGCAGATCTTTCAGCCAAGCTGCCGAAATTGCCAGAAGACAGCGAAGGCGATTATTACAAGATACCTACGCAGTGGTTTACAGCCACGACAGGAGTCCACGATTGCGTTGGTCTATATTTGCTTTGCGAGAATGAAATTGAGGACTTCTCCACCTACCTTGAATGCATTAGTGGACTACACAAGAGGCGTCGGAAATATGAAAAAGTTCTCAGCGCTCAACCTGTACCCACAATGTTGCAGGTTGCACCGCGCGCACTGCTCGAGTTTGGTGGAAAGGCAGACAGAGCACTTGCTTCATGGATTGTTTGGAGGAAGTGGTTCTATGATATTGATAACCGCGCCGCGCAAGAGACGGGTTATCTCTTCGAGCCTGTGCTTGCAAACGCTTTGGGAGGAATTCGACTTGGTGCCAGTGGCTCGCCCGTAAAGCGCAGAAGTGATCGAACTAAAGGCAGGCAAGTTGATTGCTTGGTTGGAAAGGATGCTTACGAGTTTAAATTGCGAGTTACAATTGCCGCGAGCGGTCAGGGCAGATTTGGCGAAGAGTTGGATTTCGCGGGCGACTGTCGCGAGTCTGGGTTTAATCCGATTTTGCTAGTGCTTGATCCTACGCCGAGCGCCCGCTTAGATGATTTGACAGTAGAGTTTAAAAAGTGCGGCGGCACTGCATTTGTTGGGGATGCTGCTTGGTCTCATCTGGAATCCGAGGCAGGCCCCACTATGGCGAAGTTTCTCGAGCGGTACATCCGAACGCCGATAGCGTCTATTGATAGCCATTCGTCGGAATTGCTAGACTTGAACATCTCCGCCACCAATGATCGGTCCAAATTTTCTCTCAAAATTGGAACGGGCGATAGAGCGTTCGAGTGGACGATACCACGCGCGGAAAATGACGCACTCGCCGTAGATGGTGATGGCGATAGCGCTAGTTGAGCGCGACCGGCTCGCCTCTTTATATTTTTTGTAGAGTTTCAGAATGCCAGCATGGGGTTTGCAGCACTCAACGCCTTCACCTTGATGATGGCCTCCTCGAAGCTGTTCGGCGAGGGCTCCAGCATGTCCGGCGCGTGCTGGTAGTAGCCGAACGTCAGCGCGTAATAGTACTCGCCGACTGCAACCATGGCGCTCGGGTACTCGGGCGGCCACGTTGTCGGCGTCTTGCCCTTCGGCGTCGGCCCCTGCTTCGACCACGCCCAAGCGTGTGCGCGGCCCACAAAGCCCGAGTCCTGCGCCAGTTCATGCACGATTGGTAGTTGGTTCAGCTCCTTCAGCACTCGCACACGGCGATCCTTGCATTCGTCGTATGCGAACTGCCAGGGCCGCCACAGATTGAACTCAGCCGGTTCAGGCGTGCTCATGCCGCGTCGTCCTTCTCGAGGGTCTTGAGAAGATCGCTGACCTTCTGGTCATCGCTGGATTTCCAGTAGCGAAGTGAGCGCGACCATGCGCCGTCGAACTCATCGAGAAGCTTGCGGGCCGTCTCGGCTGCTTTGGCGGCATTGCGCCTCTCGATGGCGTGGTTCGGCGCGAGCAGTTCGTGCGCCATGTTGACTGACTCGAAGTAGACCTCGTCTTCCTCCAGCCCTGACAACCATGACGGCGCGGCGATGATTGCCTTCACCGCGTCGCGGTTGCCCGCCTTCACTTGTTCATGGAGGAACCGCTGACGTTCGGCCGGGGGCAGCGCTTTGCAGTGCGCGCGTATCTCGGCAGCGAGAGGGAACGTGCCGCTGCCAACTTCCTTCTTCACCGCTTCGTCGTGGTGCGCCCATTGCCGATCGAGGCCCGCAATTTCTTCCTTGAGGTACTTCACCGCGCGGGCAATCTCGGGCTCTACGGCGGCGGCCAACTTCGCTTTGTTGTCCACCTGGATGGCGGTCGTCACGATGCGTTCATGTACTGTCCAGCACGACGCGAGCGCGGCTCTTCCCTTCGCAAGAGCGGCGCTCGCGGTGTCAGCCTCGGCCAAGGCATCAGGATGATACCCCGGTGAGAGGTTCCGGTGCAGCGTGGGGTCCTTGGCGCGCACGTTCTCGAAGTGCGGGTTCTTTGGGCGGTTCTGGAGTGCGGCGTCGAGTGCGCTCATCAGTAATATCCTACGACTGGTGCTTGGCTTGCGCCGATCTTCTGTTCTGTTACGGCCTGAACGACATACCCTAGCGAGTCGAGGTGATGATCCGACTTTTCATGGCGGTTGATGTCATCAGGCTTAAGTTCATCGCGCATGAGATACGGTAGCGTCTCAATCAGCCCTTCGCACTTCGGATCGAACCAAAGCCCAATAGAGTCGCCATGGATGGCTCCGTCGAGGAGGTTACGGATGCGCGTCCAGTTGCCCGCGCGATTCTTCTTGCGAACTGCCTCTGCTCCACGAAGACCCTGCTCGTGGAAGATGCCGACGACAGTCTCGTAGGCATTGATGCCGCGCGCGTTGTCCACGACCAGCGGTGTCGAGTGTGGCAGCCCGTAGCGGTCCAGGAGGTTGGCCTTGATGCCAGCGGCGAACACGCTGGCGCTCGCACCAGAACCGTCGGAATAGTTTCCCTTCTCGTAGCAAGTGTCGTGGATGTCGACGGCGAACAGGTCGCCCGGGATGTGGTTGGTGCAGTACTCCTTCAACTCGCCCAAGAGGGTAGCCGAAGCGACCGAAGCGGTGCCCCAATCCACGCCGACACGGAACTTCATCATGTGAAGGGGAGGCGGCGACTTTATGTGAATCTGTGGGTCCCACATATCGAACATGAGACCTGCCCCGCGTGCCTGCCACGAACCTTCCACCCATGCGGCCTGAAGGGCCGGGTTGCCTTGCGTGGCCATCAAGAGCTGACGCTTGTACGACTCATGATTGATCGCGGGATTGTCGAGGTAGGTGGATTGAGCCGTGATCCACCAGTTGCCGAAGTCATCCTGCCAGGGCTTCCACGGTTCGCTCCGGTTGATGAAGTTCTTCAGGCAGTAGGTGTGCGCTCGCCCAAAGGGGTTCGCAGTGATGTGAACGTGCGGCCTGATCCCTTTGGGTGGACGTAGGTTTGAGAAGAGCTTGATCGTGAACGCCACGGCGGGACCGGGGAAATTACCCATCTCGTCGACGCCGATGGCCAGATACGTTCTTCCTTGAGCGCTCGCGAAGCTAGTGTCGTCCAGCACGTTCCGGAAGTAGACGTTCGCGCCGTTTGGAAACGTCATCACGCCGCTGCCCTTGTTCAGCGACACGGTCGGGCCGAACGCGATGCGCGCCAGTGCCAGCATCTTCGTGCTGATCTCCGAAAGTCCGGCCCAACTTTCTCTGAGGATCAAGAGCTGAGCGACGGGTCCGTACTCCCGGACCAAGTCAAGGAAGTCGAAGATCAGGGATTGGCTCTTGCCCGATCCTCTGCCCCCGCCGTTGAAAATGTTGGCGTGCCGCCTGTACTTCAGCACACGAGCCTGAAATGGCGACGGACTGGTCGGGAGGACTTCGGTAGGGGCGAAGCTCATTTGTCCTCCGGCGTCACGTCGATCATCTTCTTCCACTCATCGTCGCCCATAGGTGCGTTGATGGTGATGTTGATGTTCGCGGCCGCTGGATTGGACCCATCAGCCGGGCCGACCTCTCGGTATCCGAGGATCGACTTCATGCCCCAGATGATGCCGGTGAGGTTGCCCTCGTCGATGTGCTTGTTCAGTTGGCGCTTGAGCTTGGTGTCGTACCGGGCACGACCAGCCACGAAGGCTTCCATTGCATCTTGATGGCGGCGACGGACGTCAGCCCAGGAGGCGGTCCTGATGCCCAAGAGGGTAGCGATGGACTCGTGTGACAGGCCCTCGGCGGCTGCGTCCTCGACGACTTGCAAGCCTGCTTCGGTCAGGCCCGAGTAGATCATCGCACCCGTGGGAGTAAACTCGGCGACCACATACCTCGGGTCGTACTTGCGTGCTGATGTGACTGTCTTGGACATGGCCCGCAATGTACCGGGGCCTCGTCGGCGCTGAAATGAGCGGGCTGCTTGATCAGAAGGCAGTGGTCCAGGGCACGACCGACATGACACCCTTGACCGATCACTAAGGCTGCCCCTCGGGGGTATAAGGCAGTTCCGGCACCATGCACCAGGGGCGGTCGGGGCCGATAGTCACGGCGTCGGTGCGCTGCCCCGTGGCGTGGCCGCTGGCAGGCGGGCCGGGGCTGGTGGAAGGGGTAGCACCAGGGCACCAGGGGCGCGCTATTGGCGGGCCGCTACGGGGTCGGTGTGCGGCTGGTGTGTGGGGCCGGGGGCCGAGGGCCAGGAGCTCCGGTGCCGCCGGAACGGGTCGGTGGCTGCCCACCAGTTGCCCTGGCTGGTGGCTCCCAGGGCGACATATAAAGACTCTTTTATATCCGACGATGGGTGGCGTGGGCGCGACTTCCCTCGGTATTGAAGAGGAGTGGCCCAGAAGCCCAAGGGTGTGTCGCATCAACAACGCAGGCACCCGAAGGCAGTCCTACCAGCCATCTTTCCCGCGATATGCCGCCCCTTTATAGGGCACTGCACTTCGTAGCGCTAAACGGCTGTAAAGCTACCCTCGGGCTACCAGCACCGACCTATTGACCGAGCCCGACATCACCATCAGGCAGACGATTCCTGTCGCGCAAATCATTGATCTTGCATAAAAAAGTCTGATGCGGCGTACCCGTTAGTTTGTAAACGTTTATGCCGGTCCGGTCCTTCTGCTTAACCATGGTCAAGCCCATAAAGGGCACACGACAGACACCATTGAGGACCGATTGCGCCGCCTTCGGGACCCACTCACCCCGACGATTGGACATCTCAGCGATGATGCGCTTGGGGCACATCCAGTCGCGCCCATCAAGCTCAGCAATGTCCTGCCAAACGAACGGCCGACCGGCGAACCTCAGGTAGAGTGCCTGATACAACGTAGATCGACCCTCCTCCTGCGGGTCATCCACGTCACGAAGAGTGGCCAGCGGGTCGCCGCGCCCAAGCCACATCAGCGCGCCCCTGACCATGTCGTAGTCGTCGAAGGTGCCCGCGCGCATTGGCCGGAACCCATCAGGGAACGGCTTACCCGCCGCGATGAAGGCACGGATGACCGTGAGAGCGGCCATCACCAGCCGACCACGGTTGTTCCGGACCTCAGCCACGGGGTCGAAGTCGAACGCGCGCCGCGACGGCGTCGTGGACAGGGTGCCGTCCGGCTCTTTAGGCTCGATCGTGCAGATCACGGTCCGGCTGGCCAAGTCGCCTTGGATTTGGACCGCGTTGCCCGTGGCGATCATCAGGACCGCCGTGCCAACCGTCTTCTCGTTGTGGCCACCAAGCACCCTGAACGTGTGACTTGGGTTGGTCAGGATGGCGTTGAGCATCGAGCCCATCATCGGCGCGTTCTCGACGTTGTCGTACACGATGCAGCCGACTCCGGAGGCCAGAACCGTCTCGAGGGTCTTCTGGTTCTCGACCTCGTCGAAGGGCCTGTACGTCAACATCGGTGGCAGGCTGCCAAGTGCCAGGATGCCAGCCATCTCGCTCAGCTTGGTCTTGCCCGAGCCCGGAAGCGCCGCGTTGAAGACGTGGAGCGGGCACGCGCGCATCAACGGCCGGACCACCGAGCAGATCATGGCTGACGCGGCCACGGCTGCCGATGCCTCATTGGCGAACGTGAAGTCGCGCATGGGGTACTCCAGCAGATCGATGGCACGGTCAGCATCCTCCCAGGTTGGCTCCATCGGGGCCGGTGGGAAGTCGGCCGGGTCGAAGTGCAGATAGTGCCCAGTCGCCGTGTCGTAGCCAGGTTCGTTGCGGGTCAGCGTCGGCGTTCGGACGACACGGTTGATGACCTTAAACGGTTCCTCCTCGGGATGATCCATCAGCGACATCAGTACGGACCTGTCCGGCCGAACGGGATAGTTCTCGTCCTTCTTATTGGTCTTCACGAACTGAGCCAGGATGCTGAGCTGAGTGAGTAGCCACTCCTCGGTCGCGTCCTGCAGGATATAGGTGCCCCGCGCTACCTTGGGCGCTCCCGGTTGTGGCACCGAAGCCCCGTCCTCCTGGCGAAGCCGAAACAGCGAGTAGCCCTGCCGGAAAATGAGCAGGTCATTGTTGAGCAGCACGCGGGCCACGTTCTGCCTCAACCGCACAAGGTTGACGTCAGCCGCGTTGATGACCACGCCGACCGCCGCGTGCGCCGTCGCGATCTGCTTCTCAGCGTAGCGCTCGGCACCGGCCTTCAGCTCCAGCACGGATTCACTGATGCCCCATTGCGGGTCCATGATGATGCCCTTGATAAGTTCGTCTGGCACCTGCTGACGCACGAGGTGGCACACTACGTCGAACAGCCACTCCGAACGGGAAGGGTCCTTGCCCAAGCGGGCCTTCTTTTTCTCGACCTCTTCCGGGTCCGTGTGTGCCCCTTGGGCGATGATGACCTTGACCCGGTCCGGCACCTTCCACTCGTCGAGCGCGTTCAGCTCGTTGATGCGGCGTTGCTCCAACGGAGGCCGGTTCGGGGCCGGGGTCGGCTTCGGCTTGCCCTTCACTCCCTGGACGAACGACGAAAGCGGGTGGAGCTTGCCGTTGAAGTCCAGAACGCTTGCCGTGGTGGCCTCGGTGCGGCCCGCCGCCACCTTCTTGAAGTCAGGGATGTTGAGCGTGAAGGGTAGTCGGCAGATGCGATCGACGTTGTGGCAGTTGTCGGCACCGAACACCTGTTCGAGACGGATGTTGTAGCGCTCGTAATCTTCTGCGAGCGCGCGGTCGCCGTCGATGTCCACCGCGTTGTCCAGGAGCCAGAGGCCCCAATACCCGCCGCCGCTGTCCAGGATGATCGAGGGCTGAGGCACCCCATGCGGTAGCGCCATGGTCAGCTTCTCGAGCAGTGCCCGCCGCTGGTCTTCGTACAACATGACCTCGGGCGCGTTCTTCGGATCGAGATCGACGTAGAGCATCCAGGCCCGCCGCATGTCAGTCTTCGCGGTCTTCTTGTCGATGGCACCCTTGGGCTCGTTCATGAGCCAGTACAGGTTCCGGGTGCCGTTCCACTTGGTGATCCACGCGGCGCACGCGGCTTCGTCCTGAGGCCCAAAGGTGCGGGTCTCGATGCCGTTCTCATGGTCGCTGCTCTTCTTGGGCTCAATCGCCGTCAGCACCCAAGGCCCGCTCGGGTAGATACGTTTGAGGAAGTCGATAGGGGTTTTCATTTCACACACACTCCGGAAGCTCATGACCGTGGAAACGGAAAAGCGTTTCAAGACTCTTCCGGTTTGGATTGTCGTTGCCCATTTCAAGATCGACGGTTGTTCCGTCGCGCAGATGCAGACGCCAATCGATCAGCTTGTCCTTGAACTCCAGCATCTCAATCCGTGTGATTTCCGTGTATCGGATGAAATTGATGCCGGAGTCTTTTGGCGCGTATTGCACGACCTCAATCATGTCCTGCGGCGGGTGCTGGAGCATGAGGAAGGTTGCGTCGTCGATGGTGTACTTTTGGCCATTGGCGATTACGTAGGGTACCGACTCAGGCTTCCCTTCTGCGTTCTTCTTGCCGGTTCGTTCGACGCCAAATTGCGAAATGTGATCGACCGGAAGGAACACCATTTGGTCCCAGGTAAACCTCACGAGGATTGAGTTGATCACAGATCACCCCCTTGGGCCTGGAGCCATGCGCGCACGTCGGCGACGCGATAGAACACGCGGCGGCCGATCTTGAACGACTTCGGCCCCGTGCCATTGGCACGGCGGTTTTCAAGGGTCTTCTCGCTGAGCCCAATAAGGGCAGCGAGTTCGGCTGGTGTGACCAGCCTTCGATTGTCAGGGATATCCATGGGGTGATCCACGATAGGAAGCGCTGTTCGCGCTCCGGGTTGGAGGACGAACAGTTCCCACTGGACCACGAGGGGACGAAGGGCACGCTCGCATGGAGCGGGGTTGCCGACTGTCAGGTGCTGGTGTAGCAGCCCCCGCCAGCGTTCAACAAGGACTATCCCGTTCGGACCGTTAATAGTTGCTGACTGATGACACCCTGAGCCGCCAGTAGCTCAGGGAAGATCACGTCGAGGTTTAGGTAGCGGCCATGGATGCCCGCCGTTGTGTGATCCACCAAGGCCTTGCGGTAGTCTTCTGGGAGCGCGGTCTTGGCCGCGATGGATACATAGGTCCGGCGCAGATCATGGCCCGTGTGCGACAACGTAGGCTCGCGCGCCTCCATGAGATGCCCGCCGTCGAAGGTAGGGAAGAGCCACGGTGACGAGAGTGGAAAAGCCATCAGCTCTTCCACGATCGCTAGCATCGGATCACTCAACGGAAGACGGAACGGTCGCCCTGCCTTCAGCTTTGGAAACCTGATGCAGCGCCCGGCGAGATCGACCCACTCGCGCCGCGTGGCCCGCAAGTGGCCCTTCCTCATGCCGCTGAGTAGAAGCAACTTGTGGAACCGCTGCCGGATGGGGTTGTTTAGCTTTTCGACGGCCTGCCACCATTGCGCCAGTTCATCAGGCCCCATGGCTCCGCCCTTGGGCCGATCGGGTGTGGGCATACGAAGCCCAAGGACAGGATTGTGCAGTCCCGACTTCGACGCAAACACGGCTCGCAGTTGCGCCATGGTGTGCCGGGCCGCATACGGCCCCCGGCCCTTCCTGATCGTGTGATACCGGGCCTCCACCATGTCGGCGGTGATCTTGTCGGCGAAGAGGGCGAGCCAGTCCTTCAGGTGCAATTCGGCGTTCGCCATGATGTTGCGGGTGTGGACAGGGTCACGGCCCTCGGCCCCACGCATCTCGGCAAATCGCGCGTAGAGGGACCGTAGGGTCGGGACGGTCTTTGGCGCGGCATGGTGCTCACCCTTACGGAGCGCGCCGAGCAGGCCCAGAGCCCAGACACGAGCCTCTTGCACGGTGTGATCCGTCGTCCTGCCCAAGGTGCGCCGGATGGACTTCGCCTCGGGGCCGAGCTTCCGTGCCGTCGTTTGGATCTTGAACGACCCGCCTGTCTTCCCGACCTCGATGAACAAGCCCCGGACTTGGCTGTCGCGCACGATGAGGGATCGGGCTTCGCCGGGTCCCTTCTCAACCAGAGCCTTAACCTTGGCGTCTGTGAAGTTCATCATGGACCAGGGACTCTGCTTCGTACGAGACGAACGGGTTGAAGCCTAGGAACTCGCCTCTTGCCTTCTGTTCGGCGATGCCGATGTCCGGCGGTTGTGTCCACTGCTCGACGAGAACCACTCGGCGACCATCCTTGTGAACGCCGATGATCCGGTAACCGGGCAAGCACTCGATGTAGATGAGGAGGGCATGTTCAAGCTCGGTGCGGCCCCGTGTCTGTAGCGACATCTTCTGGCCAGCCGCGCGCTCTCGTTCCATCACGTCGTGATACACCTTCGGCAGTTCAAGTCTCATCACCCCGACCTCTTCTGTCGGGCGTGGAACAAAGCCTTCCACCCTTCCGTCGTGATGCCCTTCATGTCGTGCCCCTCGTAAGGGAACGTGATCGAGGTGCCCTTGTGCGTCACAGTGTAGGAGCCGTCTTCATTGCGAACGACCGTGTACTCGGGGTCCGGTTCGAACCACTTGGCGCTCCTTCGCTGGGACTCTTCCTCCGAGATGGACTCGTACACTTCCTCTTCTTCGGGCTTGTGGATTTTCACCTTCAGCCCGTGCTTTTTCGCCAGGGCCTTGACCTTGTCCGCGTCGAGCGGGGCCTCCAGGCCCATGAAGAACAGGTCGCGCTGACCGAAGCCGACGCCAGCGTCACAGACCGTATCGAGTTCCTTCAGAAGCTCGTTCTCGAAGTCGTAATTAGGCATCGTGCAAGGATACGATACCGTCTGTTCATAAGCCATGTTGCAAACTCCAAACAAACACCAACCACAGCGGGCAACGGGGGGCCAGCAAGGGCAACGCTAAGGAGTAGCCCCTTGCATTACAACATCTTTTTCGGCAAGAAAGGGTTAAGGCGGGTCGGGACCTTAAGTCTGGGGGACTGGGGGTCGGAGGTTCAAATCCTCTCGCTCCGACCAACTATCT
>DAOKZR010000003.1:0-119733 GCA_035325525.1 Hyphomicrobium sp.
CTTCGTCGCGCTTTCTAGCGGAAAAACCGGTTCCCACTTTTCCGCAAAGCGCTCCAGCCGATCAGACCGCGAGCACGGACCGGATCTGGTCCTCGTATTGCTGCACAGCTTCGAGCGCGCGTTTCTTCATCTGCGGATCGGCATTCGTTTCGCTGGTGAAGCTCTCGATGCCCTCGCGCGCGGTCTGCATGATTCGCCCCGCGGCTGCCTGAGGATTGAGTTCGCGCTTGCAGATCGACTGCAATAGCTGCGTGAGGATCACGCCCGTGGCCAGCATCATGCCGGACAGCTCCGTAGACTGGCGCTGAAGTTCTTCGATCGTCTTGTCCGTGTCCGTCATGGGAAACTCCTTCATGGGGCGTGTTTCCCGCCGTAGCTAATACTAAGGAACAACCAGCGCAAGGGCGGGCCGCACGAGGCGACCATGCGCCTTGCACTTTTATCGCTCACGGCCTGAAAGCCGCAGGGTCCGGAAAGTCGCCAGGATAGTCAGCGTGCGCCTTTTGCCATCTCGCCCTTGTAGCGGCGGATATCCTGGGGGCTTGCTTCGCCCGATGTGACGAGCGCGTGCCGGCAGCCGGGCGAAAGCCGTTTGCTGTTCTCCCGCATGCATGAACGCAGCGATTCCGAGCCCACCTGATGATGACCGCAATAAGCGGAATAATCGCGCTCGCATGCCGACCGAACCTCGTCGCTCACCGCATGGGCCGGCGCGACGAACAACAGGCTCACCGCAATGGCGAGGATGTGAAACAGGACTGCATTCAGAACGGGCATGGTCGCACCTGGCCTTGTTGACATTGACGTACAGGCCCACAACGCAGCCCGGCGTCATCGGTTCCGGACTCAACCGCGCACACTTGCTGCACACTTTTCCATGGCGCGCGCCGTCGTCGACCAGCGATCCTTGATGACGGTGACGACATAGCGGCGGCAATCCTTCGGGGCTCCGGCAACGAAGCGCACCTCGAATTGTGCGTGCTTGCGATCGGGCTTCGGCGGCCAGATATACGTGCCGCCGTCCGGCGTCTCGGCCAGCGCCGCGGTGATCGCCTGGCGAGCGTTGCCGTAGTCGGCCAAGGTCAATTTCCCGAGCACGACCCGGGACAGATCGGGATGAAGTCCCGCCGCGAGCGCACGCGCCGCGTAGCGGTCGGCGGGGTCGACCGCCGGGGGCGGCAAGCGTTCGGGCCCGGCTTTGCCGGCAGGTTCATCTCCAGCTACCTCTTCGCCCGAAACGGCAGCGGCGGCGTCCGCGCCTAGCGCACCTGGGGCGGTGGAGGCCGGCGCGGGTTCTTGCAAGACTTGCGTTCCAGATTGCGCGCCGGGAGCTTCGGCAATCTCGCGAGCCGCCGAGGGCCGCGGCAGCGGCTGCGACGCCTGCGGCTCTGCCGGCGCCGCATCTTCCGCGCGCCCGCTTACGGCTCGCGAAGCGAGCGTCGTGACTGCGAATGCAATCGCCTCGTGAAGAGGCTCTTTGATCGTCTCGGGTACCTGCAGCCAGCCCCAGCTTGCACCGCCCATCGTCAGGATGACGATCCAGGCGCGAAGCCAAGAGCTGCCTGCGCGGGCGCGATGCGACGGCGGACAAATACGCTCGCCGGCAAAGAAGTCCGCGAGGCCGTCATGCGCGCTCGCGGCAAGCGCGAGGCCATCGTCACTGTTGTAGGAAGACAGGAAGCGGGGCGACATGGGAAAGTCCTCAACACCGTTTCTGATACCGGCTCCCGCAGTTGTATTAGCAGCCAACTCTCCTGGCGAAAAAATGGCAGGCCCTCGTCCGGCACAAGGGAGAGCGCGCAGTCCGGATCGGGATTCGGCTGCGCAAGGCGCGTCACCTCGAAATATCGGCCCCGCCCAGCGCGAAAACGCCACGGCTTCGTGAGAGCGATTGCACTCGGCTCAATCATATGGCGCCGCACGCCGTTTCGCGTGAGATGCGATCAACGCGGCGCGGGCGCCGTCTTATGCTGCTTGCGCAAATATGTGGGCCCGATGTGGGAAACGCGAATCGGCGGTGGCCTCAACGCAGCCACGCGGCTAGTTTGAGTTGGCAAGAGTGCGGAACACGGGGACTTGCCGCGCGTTGTGGTGATGCGATCATCGGGGTCGCGCGTTTATTACGGGGAAGTTCGATGAAACTCACAATTCTTGCTGTATGCCTTGCCGCACTTGCTCTGGGTGCGTGCCGCCGTGAGGCTCCCGAGTATGTGCCCATGAAGCTCGGCAGCAGCGTTCAGCAGTCCACGAACAACTAAGCTGCAAGAGCGCAGCTTCGCACTCCACACCCTGGCCCCATCCAGGGCGCGCGCGGGCGCTGCTTGCCAACGCGCGGTGAAGCGCCGTTTGATGCGCAGGTCACGGACGCATGGCTTCAGTGCGTCTCGTAACGCGCTTGCGTGATATTCTACAAGGCGTCGCTTCATCGGCGCCGGCTGGCGCGAAGGGCATCGCGTCGTGCATGCAGCCACGCGCGCCGGCAAGAGCGGCATGCATAGCCCAGCCATCCCTACAAAAAAGCCGGCAACATACCCGGCTTTTATCATGCAAAAGCCCCGGCCTATCTAACGAGCCGGGGCTTGGGCCGTTGCGCATGTCGCCCGCCTTACTCGGCGGCAGCCTGCTTTTCCGGGCGAACGAGCGCCATGTAGTCGTTGAGCAGCGTCTCGGTGATCTGCCCGGGCTTGTATCGATGATCGCCGATTTCCGACACGGGCGTCACCTCGGCGGCGGTGCCGGTGATGAAGCATTCCGTGAAGGAACCCAGTTCCTCGGGCAGGATCGTGCGTTCGTTCAAGGTCATGCCGCGCGCCCTGGCGATATCGATCACCGTGCGGCGCGTGATGCCGTCGAGGAAGCAGTCGGGCGTGGGCGTATTGATGACGCCGTCCTTGATGAAGAAGATGTTTGCGCCCGTGCATTCCGCAACGTGCCCGCGGTAATCGAGCATCAAAGCGTCCGAGTAGCCGGCGCGCTCGGCACGATGCTTTTCGATGGTGCAGATCATGTAAAGGCCTGCGGCCTTGGCGCGATAGGGAGCACTGTCGGGCGCCGGACGGCGGTAATTCGCCATGCAGATGCGAATGCCCTTCAGCCGCAGCTCCATGGGGAAATACGATCCCCAATTCCAAGCCGCGATGGCCAGATGGATCTTATTGCCCTGGGCAGAAATACCCATCATCTCGCTGCCGCGCCATGTGATCGGCCGCACGTAGCAGTCCGAAAGGTTGTTGGCGCGCATCACTTCGCGGCACGCCGCGTCGATCTGGTCGGCCGTGTATGGAACCTTGAAATCCAAGATTCCCGCGCCCTCGATCAGGCGTTCGGTATGTTCGCGAAGCTTGAAAATCTCGCCTTCGTAGGCGCGCTCGCCTTCGAAAACCGCGCTGCCATAGTGCAGGGCGTGTGTCAGGATGTGCACCTTGGCATCGCGCCAGGAAACGAGTTCCCCGTCAATCCAGATAAATCCGTCGCGGTCATGGTATGGAACGATGTCAGCCATGAAATCTAAAGTCCCGGTATCGCATGTTGAACCACGGGCGCCAGCCAAGCACGCCCCGAGGTCTGGGAAGGAAAGAAAGCTACCTCAAGAGCCTTACCCCCCAACCGCCCCCTGGGCAAGTGCGAGAGACGCGCAGCCGGCGCAAATTTCGCTCAACAATTTGACTTGAAACGCGAAACATTCAAGGCCAATAAGTCAACATGGCTGACATAACGTCCGATGCCGAGGCAGGCCGCCCTGGTGGGGCCGCGGGCAACAGTGCGGAGTCCAATGGGTCGGAGCACGCGCGCGAGGACACCGCGCCGCTCGATCTGGTGGCGTGCGTCGAGTTGCTCTACTTTGCCTATCGCGACTTCACCGGAGATCCCGACAGCATCCTGGAACACTACGGCTTCGGGCGCGCGCATCATCGCGTGCTGCATTTCGTGCACCGCAATCCTGGCCTCAAGATCGCGGAATTGCTGGACATTCTAAAGATTACCAAGCAATCGCTTGCGCGCGTTCTCAAGCCGCTGATCGACGAAGGTTTCATCATTCAGCGGGCCGGCGACGAGGATCGCCGCGAGCGCCGGCTCTACGTCTCAACCAAAGGCGCAAGACTGACCGACAAGCTCACGGAAATACAAACCAAACGGGTCGCGGCCGCTCTCGCCAAGGCAGGACCCGGGGCAGAAAGCCTCACGCGGCGCTTTCTTTTCGGCATGATTGCGGAGAAAGATCGACCCTACGTGGAGGCGCTGATCACCGGCGACGCCTCGGGTAGGATACGCAACGGAGCTGAATGATGAAAGGCACCGGGGGACAGGCCGCTTCTCAAATGACGTCCCAAGCCAATGAGGCCGCGCCGCGCACGCGCTGCGAGCCGCTGCCCGACAATGCACCTCACATTCTCGTTGTCGACGACGACCAGAAGATCCGCGACCTGTTGAGCCGCTTTCTGCTCTCGAGCGGCTTTCGCGTCACCCAGGCGGCCGATGCCGCCGCCGCCCGTTCCTTCATGCGCGGTCTCTCCTTCGATCTGGTGCTGCTCGATGTCATGATGCCGGGAGAGAGCGGACTTAGCCTTGCGCGCGATCTCAAGGCGACGCGCGCGGTCCCGATCCTGATGCTGACCGCGCTCGCCAATCCCGAAGACCGGATCGCGGGTCTGGAGACCGGCGTCGACGATTACCTGGCCAAGCCCTTCGAACCGCGCGAACTGCTCTTGCGCGTCAAGATCATCTTGCGGCGCGGCCAGGGCTCTCCGCCGCAGAACGACGAGATCCGCATGGGACCGTGCGTGTTCAACATCTCCCGCGGCGAGCTTCGGCGTGATGACGAAAGCATCAAGCTGACGGAGCGTGAACGCGACCTGCTGCGCCTCTTCGCCAACCGCATCGGCGTGCCGGTGCCGCGTCACGAGTTGTCGAGCGACGAGTCGACAGGCAGCGAGCGCGCCATCGACGTGCAAATAAATCGCCTGCGCCGCAAGATCGAATCCGATCCCTCGAACCCGGTCTATCTGCAGACCGCGCGCGGCAAGGGCTACATTCTCTACACCGACTGATGCGATACGCCCCTCGGAAGCGAAACGAAATCGGCTGACATGGTTGCTGCCCGGGAACATGGCGCTGAGCTTGAACCGCCCCTCGGTTGGCGCACGCGCATGCGCGCCCATCCCCTGGCGCGGCGTATCCTGTCGCTGATGCCGGAGCTTCTGCCCAAAGGGCTTTACGCGCGCGCCCTCCTCATCATCATCACGCCTATCGTGGTGCTGGAGGGCGTCATCGCCTTCGCGTTCATGGAACGCCATTGGCAGGCCGTCACGCGCCGCTTGTCCGAGGCCACGGCCCGCGACATCGCGGCGATCGTCGACATGTACGACGAGTTGCCCGATAAGAAGAAGACCCAAGACCTCATCGAGCTGGCCAAGAAGCGGCTGAACCTGGAGCTTCAATTCCTGCCCGCAGGCGAGCTGCCTCCACCGGGACCAAAGCCGCTGTTCACGCTTCTTGATCGTGCGCTCTCCGCTGAGATCCGGCGGCACGTCAATCGCCCGTTCTGGATCGATACAGTGGGAGAAGCGCGCTACGTCGACATCCGCGTCAAGCACGACGATGCAATTCTGCGCTTCATCGCCACCCGGAGCCAGACCTACGCCTCCAACTCGCACATTTTCCTGCTCTGGATGGTTGGCACGTCGATCATTCTGCTGACCGTGGCCATTCTGTTCCTCCGCAATCAGATTCGGCCCATTCTGCGGCTTGCCGATGCCGCGGACGCCTTCGGCAAAGGGCGCTCTTTCCCGCCGGACTTCCGGCCGCGCGGCGCACGCGAGGTGCGTCAAGCGGCCGAGGCATTTCTGGAGATGCGCGACCGTATCACCACGCACGTCGAGCAGCGCACCACCATGCTTGCAGGCGTCAGCCACGATCTGCGCACCGTGCTCACGCGGTTCAAGCTGGAACTGGCGCTGCTCGGCGACACGCCCGAAACGCGCGCGCTTTCCGCCGACGTCAACGAGATGCAGCACATGCTTGAAGACTACCTCGCCTTCACCAAGGGCGACGGCGGCGAGGAGGCCAAGCCGACGAACCTCAAGGACCTGCTTCTTGAGATCCATGCCGAAGCCCAGATCTACGGCCACAATATCGAGCTGAAGCTGCGCAAGAAGCGCAAGGATCTCGTGCTGCCCTTGAAACGGCAGGCATTGAAGCGCGCCATCACCAACCTCGTTACCAACGCGGCGCGCTTTGGCGATCAGATCGTCATCCGCGCCGCAACCGAAGGCCAGTGGGTGCGCATCGAGGTTGACGACAACGGCCCGGGCATTCCGCCTTCCGAGCGCGAGAAGGTTTTCAAACCATTTTATCGCATCGACCACGCCCGCAACGTGGATGAGGGCAATTCCGGGCTCGGGCTCGCCATCGCTCGCGACATCGCCAAGAGCCACGGCGGGGAGATCGCCTTGGGTCAGAGTTCCATGGGGGGTCTGCGTGCGATCATTTCGCTGCCCCTCTGAAGAGGCCCCGATCCTGGACGACGATTTTTTCCCGCGCCTTGCGGGAACTTGGGCCACACGCACTTGTGAGTTGCAAGTAATGTTATCATATTACAATTTGGCGTTCGAGACGACCGTTCATGCTTGCCACGGACGTCGCCGTCGAGGCTTTGCCGCTTCCTCCTAGGGGCGAACCTCGGCCGGATAGCTGGCCCGAGGACCCCTTTCGCCAGATCGGTCCGTGTTCGGGTCAGCGCCATCCGCGGGGCCGCGAACAATGCACCAGTGAACCTATTCCCATCCAGGCAGGGTCATGAGCCAAGTTCGCGGCCTCGTCGCTTGGCGGCATTTACCGCTTCGCACATGAGATCTCGCAGACCGCCGGGCGAGCGCATCAGCACGCCAAGCGCCGCAGCCGTCGTGCCGCCGGGCGAGGTCACGTTCTGGCGCAGCGTCGCCGCCGGCAATGGCGAGCGGTGCATGAGTTCGCCAGCACCCGTCACGGTCGCGCGCGCCAATTGCATGGCAAGATCCCCATCGAGGCCGGCTGCGCGGCCGGCCTCGGCCAAGCACTCCGTCAGCAGGAACACGTAGGCGGGACCTGAACCCGAGACCGCCGTGACAGCATCGATCAGGGCTTCATCGTCAACCCAAACGACATCTCCGACCGCCCGCAGCAGGTGATCGCAGGCGGCTTTCTGGGCAGCACTGACGTGCCCATTGGCCACCGCGCCCGTAATCCCCCGCCCGATGGCCGCAGGCGTATTGGGCATGGCGCGCACCACGGCGGCGCCGGCCGTTAGATGTTTCTCGAAACTCGCGATCGATTTTCCCGCGGCGATCGACAGCACCGCTGTCGCGGGCCCGGCTATTGCAGCCAGCGGCGCGAAAACCTCTTCCATGACCTGAGGCTTAACCGCGATCACGATAACGGCGGGCGGCGCAGGAAGCGCCGGAACGGTGGAATACGCCCGAATGCCGTGGCGCCCGGCGAGTTCTGCAGCCTCGCCGGCAAGATGGGGTTCCTGAATGATGACGCCGGCAGGATCGAGCCCCTGCGCCAGCCAGCCGGACAGCATGGCGGCGCCCATTTTGCCGGCGCCGGCGAGCAGCACCGGTCCATCGAACTTCAAACTCATGCGACAGCAGTCCTAACGGGTGCGGATCAAGCCTGACCCTCGGTTTCGAACATGGTCGAAACCAGGGCCTCACGGCTTTCCTTACCCGCCCAGACCACGAACTGGAAGGCCTGGTAGTAGCGTTCGCAGCCTTCGAGCGCCGCCCGCAGCATGGCCTCGCATTGGCGCGTGGTCGCAACGGACCCGTTGAGCAGCAGCGCATGGCGGAACATGACGAGGCCCTCCTGCGTCCACAGATCGAAATGCCCGAGCCAGAGCTGCTCGTTGATCTGCGCGACCAGGCGATACATTTCAGGCAAGCGGTTATCCGGCACACGGAAGTCGAAGGCACACGCCAGGTGAAGCGCTTCGAGATCTTCGCGCCAGTTGAGCGAGACGTGGTAATCGGTCCACGTCCCAGCCACGATCAGGGTCAACTCGTCGTCGCTGGAGCGGTCGGCCGACCAATCGTGCGCCGCGGCCAATTGCTCCACGAGATCGATGGGATTGATCAGGCGCTCGTAGCTGCGTTCGGCAGTTCCCATTCTCGCTTCATCCTTGTCCATCGCGGCCAGCCCCTGCGGTTCTTCCCGCTCGCTGGCGCCATAACTCCCACACACGCAACACTCAGGAGCCGAAGGCCAGCGTCGGCCGTGGCGGGACGAAAGCATCCTCGACTTGCGAGTCGCAAGCCGACGCAGGCCTTGTCCACGGGCAAAGTGGCGAAGACCGGGCAAGGCGCGCAAAACCCGGCCCGCAACGCAACTTGGTGTTGAGAACTTCCAGGCCGCTGTGGATGGCTCGGTGGATGGCTCGACGCCCAGGATTGCGGCGTCTGCGTGCTAACCGGCGAGGCGGGGCGCCAAGGTTCTTCGCCACGCGACGCGACGCGAAGAAACCTCGGGCCCATGCGATGGAGTGAGGAAGCCGCTCAGCGGCCGGCCAGCTTCGCCTCGAGGTCTGCAAGGCGCGTCTTCAGGGCTTCGTTCTCCTCCCGGGCCTTCTGGGCCATCGCCTTGACGACTTCGAACTCTTCGCGCTTGACCAGGTCCATGGAATTGACGAAGCGCTCCGCCTGAGCCTTCATCATGTTCTCAACTTCCTTTTTCATGCCCTCGGCGGCGCCCGCGGCATCGGTCATCATCTTGGCAAGGTCATCGAAAATACGGTTGGACGTCTGTGTCATCGCGGCGTTCCTGGCAGGCTTAGAGGGAAAGTAATTCAAGGCCTTACATATGACCGTAGGCGCTGGCGACTTCAAGGGTTGCTTGACATTGGCTGGCAGGCCGCGAACAACCCGCAACGCGGCAGTTCAAGGCAGCACGCAGATTCTTGCGAGCCCACGCCACGCGCCCATGGGGGCTAACGCATTCCCGCGCATGAGGGCACATGATCGAAACACTGGCGTTTCTGACATATCCGGCCATCGACCCGGTCGCTATCGAGATCGGCCCGATTTCGATCAAGTGGTACGGCCTGTCGTACATGTTCGGTCTTTTGCTGGGCTGGCAATATGTAAAACGCCTTTTGGCGACGCCCAAGCTCTGGCAGGGCGCAGCGCCTCTCAAGCCCGAACAGGCGGACGACCTGCTGCTGTGGCTCACGCTGGCGGTCGTCATCGGAGGCCGGCTGGGGCAGGTGCTGCTTTACGATCCGGAGTTCTATCTCGCCAATCCGGCGGAGATCGTGAAGGTGTGGAAGGGCGGAATGTCGTTTCACGGCGCGCTGATCGCGACGGCACTCACGCTCGTTCTGTTTGCACGCCGGACGGGCGCCCCGGCGCGCTCCGTCATGGACCTTGCCGCCGCCGGAGCTCCCTTCGGGCTCTTTCTCGGCCGTATCGCGAACTTCATCAATTCCGAGCATTGGGGACGCGAGACCGATGCGCCCATCGGCATGGTCTTCCCCAACGGGGGACCCTTGCCCCGGCATCCCAGCCAACTCTACGAGGCGGCGCTTGAAGGTCTGGTGATGTTCTTCATCCTGCGCCTGGTCACGCACTCCAAGCTCGGCCTCAAGCGCCCGGGCCTTGCGGCGGGGGCGTTTCTCGTGTGGTACGCCATCGCCAGAAGCATCTGCGAATTCTTCCGCGAGCCCGAGCCATCGCACATCCTGAACATCGGCCCGTTTACGGCAGGCCAGATGTACTCGATCCCGATGCTGCTCCTGGGCCTTTACTTCATCGCCTCGGCGCGCGCCGCCAAAGAAACCGATGCAGGCATCGATGCCGGCAAGGCCGGGGACAATATGAAAAGCCAGAAGGTGTCATCTTGAGCGCCGATCCCGGCAGCCGCCGGGCCACACCCTTGGCATTGAAGCTTACCGAGCACATTCGCACCCACGGCCCGATGAGCGTTTCCGAGTACATGTCGGCCTGTCTTTGGGATGAAGCCAGCGGCTACTACGCCACGCGGCACGCGATCGGCGCATCCGGCGACTTCATTACCGCGGCTGAGATCTCGCAAGTGTTCGGCGAGATGCTGGGCCTTTGGGCGGGCGTCGTCTGGCAGCAGGCGCTGGCCGCTCCGCAGTCTCTCACGCTCGTAGAATACGGCCCTGGCCGCGGCACCATGATGCGTGACGTGCTGCGCGCCGCCCGTGTCGTGCCGGGCTTCGCTCAGGCCGTGCGCGTTCACCTGGTCGAAGCGAGCCCCGTCTTGCAGGCCGTTCAGCGCGAAACGCTGTCCCAAACAGGCGTTGCGATCAGCTGGGGCCACAACCTTGTCGGGTTCGCGACCCCTGCCATCATCCTTGCCAACGAATTTCTCGATGCCTGGCCCATCGATCAGTGGGTGAAGACTGCAGAGGGCTGGCGCCAGCGCGGCGTCGGCCTCGATGCAAACGGCGCGCTTGCCTTCTGCATTCGCGACGTAAGCGAAACGACCGGCGCGCTCGATCGCCTTTATCCCCAGGCCCCGCCCGGCACGATCGTGGAGAGCCAGCGCCCGGAACGTTTTGCCGAAGCGTTGAGCACGCTTGCCCGCACCGGCCCCTTCGCGGCGCTGATCATCGACTATGGCTATGCGACGGCATCGGCAGGCGACACGCTCCAGGCGGTGCGCGGGCATGGATACGAATATCCGCTTACCTCGCCGGGCGAAGCCGACATCTCCGCACACGTGAGCTTCTATGAACTGGCGAGCGTGCTGCATGCCAATGGACTTGTCATCGACGGCCCCGTCACCCAGGCCGAGTTTCTCGGAGACCTTGGCATCATCGAACGCACGTCGCGCCTCATGCACGCCAATCCCGCACGCGCCGGCGAGATCGAACTGGGCGTTGCGCGCATCATCGCGCCGAATGGAATGGGCACGCGCTTCAAGGTGATCGGCGTGCGCACGCAGGGACTGCCGCCGCTTCCGGGGTTTGCTCAGGCCGGCGGGTAGCGCGGTCGCATTGACCCGTTGCCGGTACGCAATGGTAGAGTGCGCCCGCCGCCACGACACCTGCAAGGCTTCGTCACGCCATCGCTCGCTTGCTCGACATGCTCAAACCCATCATGGCCGCGGGCCTCACGGCACCTGGAATCCGCCACGGCTTCTTCAGCCGCGAGGGCGGCGTGTCGGGCGGCATCTACGCCGGTCTCAACACCGGACTGGGCTCCAGCGACAACCCCGACGACGTCTTGGAAAATCGCCGCCGGGTGGCGGAGCATCTGGGCGCCGCGCACGCCAACGTGGTGACGCTCTACCAGGTGCATGGCGCGACGGCGCTGGCCGTGACGGGCCCGGTGGATCGCGCCCGCCCTCCCAAGGCGGACGCGGTGGTGTCGAACACCCCCGGTCTTGCCATCGGCGTACTGACCGCCGACTGCACACCGGTGCTCTTGGCAGATACCCAATCCCGCGTGGTAGCTGCGGCACACGCCGGCTGGCGAGGTGCGGTCGCAGGCGTTCTTGAAGCCGCGGTGGCGGAGATGGTGCGGCAGGGCGCGAAAGCGGCGTCGATACGCGCCGCGATCGGCCCGACCATCAGCGCCAGGATCTATGAAGTCGGCCCTGACTTCGAAGCCGGGCTACTGCGCCTCGATCCCGGCAACGAGCGCTACTTCCACTCTCCTTCGCCAGGCGCCCGCGTCCACTTCGATCTTCCAGGATACGTCGCTGGCCGTCTTAACCGTATCGGGATTGCCCAGGTCGAAATCTGCGCGCCGTGCACCTATGAGAACGAATCGCGTTTCTTCAGCTACCGGCGTTCGCAGGCGCTGAAGGAGGGCGATTACGGACGCCAAATCTCTGCCATTGTCGTGGCCTAGTTGCACAATCCACAGCCAAGTTCCCGCCGGGGCCACCTTGAGGGCGGGTGACCACAGATCTCGCGCATCGCCATCTGGACGCGCGCGTATTCGCTGATCTACAGGTGCATTGGTGGGTACCGGTAGGGTTCGTGTGAGGGAGTCAAAGGCCGCAGGGTTGGTACGTCGGTCGCCGGAAAGAGCGGGTACAAAAACGGGGGAAGTCGCCGTGACGACGTTTCTATCAACTGCACTGAAAGGCTGGACCGGCTCGCTGCGCGGCGCCGCGCTGGCTTCGGTGATGGCGCTTGCTCTCGCCGGTTGCGAGACCGGAAATTCGCTGCTCGCCGGAGGCGGGCAGACCGCACCCGAGACACAGCTTGCGGGCCAGCAGGCCCCGCCACCGGGAAATGCTCAGCAGGCGCGCATCGAAATCGCACCCATCATCGGCGCGCCCGAAGGCGTTTCGCGCGATCTGCAGGCGCAGCTCGCATCATCCATCGAACGCAACAGGATTTCGGTCGCGCAGGGGCCGTCCGCCAAGGGCGAATACGTGCTGCGCGGGTATGTCGTGGCTGCCCGCGAAAAGACCGGCTCCAAGATTTCGTATATCTGGGACGTGACCGATCAGACCGGCAAGCGCGCGCATCGCATCACCGGCGAAGAGATGGCGGCGGCCGGCGGCAGCGATCCCTGGTCCGCTGCCAATGCCCAGGTGATCCAGAGCATTGCCGACAAGACGGCGGGGCAGATCGCGACTTGGTACAGCACCTCCGTCAGCGTGCCCGTCGCCTCGTCCGGCACGACCGGCGGCACCCAACAGGTCGCCGCAGCACCCAGCGCTGCCCCCGCGCCTGCAGGCACGCAAACCGCGGCGCTGCCCTCCGCGCCTGCCGCGGCGGCGGCTACCACGGGCAGCATAGATGGCGGCGCGTATCGGGCGCTGGTGCCTGCGGTTTCGGGGGCGCCCGGTGACGGCGGGGTCTCGCTGACCGGCGCCATCCAGCGCGAACTGAGCAAGAACGGCGTGCCGCTGGCAACCGTGGCCAACTCGGAAACCTACAAGATCGAAGGCAAGGTTGCGATGGGCCAGGGCAAGGACGGCAAGCAGCCCATCCAGATCGACTGGAACGTCTTCGACCCCAAGGGCAAGAAGCTTGGCACCGTGTCGCAGAAGAACGAGATCCCGCAGGGCTCGCTCGACGGCGCGTGGGGCAAGACGGCCGACGCAGCCGCCCAGGCCGCAGCCCAGGGCATCATCAAGCTGCTGCCGAAGGCAAACTAACCATATCTGTGAAGCGATCCGCCTGGAGCCGGTTGCGCGTTTCGTTGAAATTGCGCAAGCGGCTCCACGCATCTTTCCTGTCGCGGTTTCAGCAGGAAAACCGGACGCCGCTTTTTCCGAGACGCGCTCTAACGGCCGGTAGATCATGTCGCAATCTCCACAGGGCCCGGCGGTTGCCACCACCGGGCCCTCTTGGTAGAAGCCCGCTGACCGAAGCAATTTTCCGGGATCGCAGAGGAGTGTAAGCTCATGCCTTTCGATGCCCGCGACGCAAGCAGCCCACGACAGGGCCGGGAGACGCCAGACGTGAAAATAGTCGCCGGCAACTCCAACCGTCCGCTCGCAGAGGCGATCAGCGCATATTTGAAGCTGCCCTTGACCAAGGGGCAGGTGAAACGCTTCGCCGACATGGAGATCTTCGTAGAGATTCAGGAGAACGTGCGCGGGCAGGACGTCTTCATCATTCAGTCCACCTCGTTCCCGGCAAACGACAACATGATGGAGCTGTTGATCCTCATCGACGCTCTCAAGCGATCCTCCGCCCGCCGCATCACCGCCGTCATTCCTTACTTCGGCTACGCCCGCCAGGACCGCAAGCCCGGCCCCCGAACCCCGATTTCCGCCAAGCTCGTCGCCAACCTCATTGAGCGCGCGGGCGCCGACCGCGTCCTGACGCTCGATCTGCACGCCGGCCAGATCCAGGGTTTCTTCGACATCCCCACCGACAACCTTTTTGCTGCGCCCGTCATGACGCGCGACATCGAGGATTTCTACGGCAACAACGGCGACATCGTCGTGGTCTCGCCGGACGTCGGCGGTGTGGTCCGCGCCAGGGCGCTGGCCAAACGCATCGGCGCGCCCATCGCCATCTGCGACAAGCGCCGCGAGCGTCCGGGCGAGAGCGAGGTGATGAACGTCATCGGCGATGTCGAGGGCAAGCGCTGCATCCTGATCGACGACATCGTCGATTCGGGCGGAACCCTGGTCAACGCCGCCGAGGCGCTGCTCAAGAACGGCGCCATGGAAGTGTCCGCCTACATCACGCACGGCGTGCTGTCGGGCGGCGCGGTCAACCGCATCCGGAACTCGCGGCTGAAGTCCCTGGTCATCACCGATTCCATCTTGCCGACAGAAGCCATCAAGGCCGCCAAGAACATCCGCATTCTTTCGATTGCGCCGCTGATCGGCGAAGCGATCGCGCGCACCTCGCGCGAAGAAAGCGTCTCCAGTCTCTTCTACTGAGACGCAACGCTCGCAATCCACTCCGCCGGACCATGGCGGGAAGCCGGCGGCACAGGTCAGGGCACGTCCCGGGGAGAGCCCAACACATGCGTCTTCTCATCGCCGGATCGCACGGACAGGTGGCGCGCGCGTTTCTCGACGCGGCGCCCGCCGCACCCGATATCGAAGCCTGCGCCATCGGACGTCCGGGCCTCGACATCTGCAATTCGCCCACCATCGAGCGCGCGCTGTCCGACATCAGGCCGGACGTCGTGATCAACACGGCCGCCTACACCGCCGTTGACGATGCGGAAGGCGAGGCCGAGCGCGCGATGGCGCTCAACCGTGACGGGGCCGCCATGCTCGCCGCGGCGGCTGCCAGACGCGGCACGCCCATCATTCATCTTTCCACCGATTACGTGTTCGACGGCGCCAAGCCCACACCCTACGCCGAAGACGACCCCACCGCGCCGCAGTCGGTTTATGGCCGCACCAAGCTCGAAGGCGAGCACGCCGTTGCCGCCGCCAATCCCAGACACGTCATTCTGCGGACGGCGTGGGTCTACAGTCCGTTCGGCAAGAATTTCGTGAAGACGGTTCTCAGTCATGCGGGCAAGGGCACGCCGCTCAAGGTCGTCTGCGACCAGACCGGCAGCCCTACCTACGCACCCCATCTCGTCGCGGCGATCCTGGGCGTTGCGCGCAAGATCGCAAGCCCCGGCTGGGCCGGCGCCGACCCTTGGGGCATTTATCACGCAGCCGGAAGCGGGCATGCGTCATGGTACGACCTGGCGCGCAGGATCCTCGATCGCTCCGCTGAGCTGGGAGGGCCCACGACGTCACTCGCCCCCATCGGCACGGACGCATACCCCACGCGCGCGGCCCGGCCCAAAAACTCGCGCCTGGATTGCTCCAAACTCCGCCGCGTCTTCACCATCACGCAGCCCGATTGGCGCCAGGGCGTCGATATGTGCGTCGAACGCCTGCTTGCGCCGCAGGTCTGACGCGCACCCGGGCCCGCGCGGTTTGCGCCCCGAGCTTCAGCCCGGCATCACGGGGGGCACATAGGTCAACGTCATGGCGAAGAGCCATAACAGGAACAGAACGAAGGGCGTGTGCAGCAGGAACTGCAGGAACGTGAAGCCGACGATGTCGCGCACCTTCAGGCCGACGATGGACAGCAGCGGCAGCATAAAGAAAGGATTGATCAGGTTTGGCAGCGCTTCAGCGGCGTTGTAGATCTGCACGGTCCAGCCCAGATGCACTTTCAGCTCATTAGCCGCCTGCATGACGTAGGGCGCTTCCAGCAGCCACTTGCCGCCGCCCGACGGAATGAACATGCCGAGCACCGCCGAGTAGATGCCGACGGCGATGGCGAAGGTGTCGTGTGTCGTCAGGCTGACGAAGGCGTGCGCAATCTGATCGGAGATGGACACGCCGGCAGCGTTCTTCGCCTGTGTGAGGATGGCCGCGATGGCTCCGTAAAGCGGGAACTGAATGAGGATGCCGCCCGTTGCCGGCATGGCCTTCTGAACGGCCTTGAGGAAGTTGCGCGGCCGCCAGTGCAGAAGCAGCCCCAGCGTGATGAAGAAGAAGTTGTACGTGTTGAGATTCGAAACGGCCGTGAGGACACTCTTGGTTTGAAACTCGCGCGCGAACCACAGCAGCGAAATGCCAACCAGCAGCAAGGTGAGAACGGGCGAGTATTCCAGCCACTCGCCCGGGCGTGATGGCCGCGTATCGTCGAACTTCTCGGCTTCGAGGTTCATCCCCAGATCTTCGGCCGTGACCGACTTCTCCACTGAGGGCGCAGAAAAATGCGCAACAATCACCGAGAGAGCGAAGATCAGGACCATCGTCACCATTGATTGCCACAGGAAGATGGTCTGGGTGAGCGGGATGACCCCCGTGATTTCCAGGAGCGACTTGGGCATGCTGCCGGGATTGGCTTGCAACTGGGCCGCTGACGAACTGATGCCAAGCGCCCATGTTGCCCCCAATCCCAGATAGGCGGCAGCGCCGGCCGCGCGATAATCCATCTTGAGGTCTTTGCGGCGTCCCAATGCGCGCACCAGCACGGCGCCGAAGACCAGGCTCATGGCCCAGCCGATGAGGGACATCGCCATGCTCATCACGGCGGCCAGCGTGACGGCTCCCCGTCCCGTCTTGGGCAAGCTCGCAAGCCACGAGATGAACCGCTCGACGGGTGCGGATACGGCCACCACGTAGCCCGAGACGACCATCAACGCCATCTGCATGGTGAAGACGATGAGGCTCCAGTACCCCTCGCCGAATGCAGTTGCGATGGCCGCCGGTTGCGCGCCGTTGAAAAGCGCGCCAGCGGCCACGATCGCGACGGCGAGCGCGACGAACACGAAAGCATCAGGAAACCAGCGTTCCGCGAAATCGGTGAACCTCAGAGCCAGTCGCGCCAATGTGCTCTCGGCGTTGTCCACGCTCCCGGTGGTGACAGCTTCCATCCGCGGTTCTCCCTCTTTACCCAAGCAAAACCTTATATCCTTCTTCAACTCAACCCTGCCGGGACGTAAGGGGAATAAGGGGTCGCCGTTTCCGCTGCAGCGCAGTACGCTCCCCGAGCCTGCCGCAACCTCGAGCGGCGCAATTCGGGCACATGAGCCGTCAAATTTCACGCGCTGCCAGACTATCCACGGTTTCGCCCGGCTTGATGTTCACACTGTTGAGCCAATCAGATAGCAGTTTTCCTTTTGCGCGTGCGTCGCGTTTTGATCCCTCGAGGCTTCTTCATGCTGATCCGCTTCAACGTCCTTTCCGCAGCCCTGCTGTCTTTCGCCATGTTCTGTGCCGAAGCCTCGGCGCAGGACGCGGCCATGCCTCAGCCTGCTGGGCACGTCACGCCGGACCAGGATGCGAGCGAACGCGCTGATCCGGCCGACACGTCCGCGCAGAATAGCCAAGACCGGGCGGCCGCCCCCGCGGCCGGGGCGAACGCGCCCGCCGCGCCGCAAACCGGTCCCGAGGCTGCGACCCAAACGGCTCCTGCCCCTGCCGCGCTCGGTGCATTGGCCGCCGCCGTCAAACAGGCTGTCGAGTCCGACGTTTCCAAGTCAACCGATGAGCACACGAAGATCGAAGGCGACACCATGGCGGCCTTCTATCACGCCCGCGCTTATGCGCCGCTGTGGGTTGGCGAAAGCGGGCCGATGCAGCAGGCCAATGACATCGTTGCAGTCCTGCGGGACGCCAATGCCTACGGCCTTGAAGCTTCTGATTTTGCGGTTCCCGCTTTCGAAGCGGCCGGCACCGATCCGGCGGCACTGGCAACGGCCGAAGTGAGGCTTACACGCGCGGCCCTGCTCTATGCGCGTCATGCACGTGGCGGGCGCATCACGGAGCCGGCTGAAATGCTGAACTCCAATCTGGACCGCAAGCCGCAACTCCTCGATCCCAGGGACGTTCTTGCCGGCCTTGCCGCTTCCACGCCGGCCGCATATCTGATCTCGACACATCCCAAGCATCCGCAATTCGAAAAGCTGCGACAGGCGTTCCTGGCGGCCGGTGGGGGCAAGGCCGCCGCCGCGGCCCATGATGGCAAGGCCGCCTCCGCGGCCCATGATGGCAAGAAGGCTCTGTCTGCCGGCGCCAAGCGGCTGCGCGCCAACATGGAGGAGTGGCGCTGGATGCACGACGACATGGGCGAACTCTACGTGCTCAACAACATCCCGGAGTTCATGCAGTACGTCTACAAGGACGGAAAAGTCATCCGGAAGGAACGCATCGTGGCGGGCATGATCGATAAGCAATCGTCGATCTTCACGCGCAATCTGAAATACGTCGTGCTGCGGCCCAAGTGGCGCGTGCCGGAATCGATCATGGTGCACGAACTTTGGCCGAGCTTGCTCAAAGGCGGCGGACTGATGCGCCAATACGGGCTGCAGATCGAGACCAAAGACGGCAAGGTGCTCGATTGGCGGACGATCGACTGGAGCAAGGACGACATCCGGAACTACTACGTCATGCAGCCTCCAGGCGGCAAAAGCGTCCTGGGCGTGGTGAAGTTCTCCTTCCCCTCACAGCACACCATCTTCATGCACGACACGCCCGACAGGTGGATGTTCCGCCAAGCTCAGCGCACGCTTTCCCATGGATGCCTGCGCGTAAAGAATTCCGTGGAGCTGGCTGAAATCATCCTGGGCTACGACAAGGGTTGGGACAAAGCCAGAATCGCCGAGTTCATCCGCTCCGGCCCGTTCAACAACGAAGTTGCAATGGAAAAGCGCATTCCCATCCACCTCACCTACTTCACTGCCTGGGTCGAGGATGACGGCAAGGTGCGCGCCTTTCCCGACATCTATGGGCACGAGCGGCGGATCACGCAGGCGCTCGACGGCGATTGGGACAAGATCAACAAGGGCCGCAACCATCTTGCGCCGCCCCAACCCAACTTCAATCCGAAGGCCGTTGCATCCTCCGCGCCTTCCCGCCAGAAACGCGAAGCCCGATCGACGGGCGACATCATCAGCGACATGTTCGGGCTGTCTTTCTAGAGTTGTAACCCGCAGCCTCCCTCTCAGCCCGACGTGCGGTCGCATTCTTTGCACTGGCCGCGCAATTCGAGCGTCATCGTGCGGACCTTGAAGCCCGTCTTCTTGGCCCATTGAGCGAGGCTCTTTTCAGCCGTTTCGCTGTCGAATTCAGCGACGCCCCCGCACTCCTCGCAGATGGCGAAGACGGCCTTGCCCGTATGGTGACGGGGCTGATTGCAGGCCACGAAGGCATTCAGCGATTCAAGCCGGTGGGCAAGCCCGTCCTCGATGAGACGGTTGAGCGCACGGTAAACGGTGGGCGGGGCAGTGACGCCCTTGTCGCGCAACTCCTCAATCAGTTCGTAAGCCGAAACGGGGCGCCCGACGCCGCGCAGCGCCTCTACGACGATCTTATCCTGGTCGGCAGCCGAGCGGCGCCTAGTGTTCTTCTTTTCCATAGAGCCCCAGAACGGCAGGCTATTTCCGCCGCCTCTGCATATTGCCTTGATCCGATACTTTAGCCCGCCCCCTGGCTGCGGCAACCCTGCGCACCCGTGGCCTGGGTTTGCGAGCGGGCAGGATAAAGCCGGGAAAGTTGCATCTCCCCTTTCGCGGCCAGCACTCCCGTGGGCGTACTCTCGCTGCCGCCGACGGCAAGGCCCGAGGGATGACCCGCCAGCTGGCGGCCAGGTTGCGCAGATCGGGGATCGCGGCTATAAGCCCGCCATCTCATGAACGCTTGTGAGACGCCGCCCGGCACCCTTGGAGGCCGGATGCGGCTTTTTCTGGTTTCCCTCTTGGGGAACCCCTAACTACTCGGAGACATGCCATGTCTGGGCTCATCCCGCTCAAGGCTCAGGCGCGCCCGCGTGCCGGCAAGGGGGCCGCACGTCAAACGCGCCGCGAAGGAAACGTACCCGCCGTGATTTACGGCGACAACAAGACCCCCGAGACGATCTCGCTCGAATACAACGAGCTTTGGAAGCAGGTCCTCAAGGGCCATTTCACCTCGACAGCATTCGAGATCGACGTCGACGGCACCAAGCATATCGTGCTCGCCCGCGACGTTCAGCTCGATCCCGTGCGCGACATCCCCCTCCACGTCGACTTCCAGCGCGTGGGCAAGGACGGCATCATCCGCGTTTCCATTCCGGTTCGCTTCGCCAACGAAGCGGCGTCTCCGGGCTTGAAGCGCGGCGGCGTGCTCAATATCGTGCGTCACGGCTTCGAGGTCTATTGCCCCTACGACAAGATCCCGCCGTTCTTCGAGATCGACCTGACCGGCCTTGAGATCGGCCGCTCCATCCACGTCTCGGCCGTGCAGATGCCCGAAGGCGTCACCCCGGTTATCAAGGACCGCGACTTTACCATCGCCACCATCGCGGGCGCCCTGAAGGGCGAAGAAGAACCCGCAGCCGCCGAGGGCGCGCCAGCAGCGGCAGCCGCGCCCGCGGCAGCAGCCGGTAAGGGCGCGCCGGCCGCGCCAGCAGGCAAGGCCGCACCGGCCGCAGCGGCAGCCAAGCCGGCTGGCAAGAAGTAATCCTGAGGCAATACCTGTCCGGCGGCGCGTCTTCGCGGTGCGCCGCCGGAAGTCACAAGGCCCTCTCGCGGGCCCCCTCGCGGCCGATGCGCCGCGGGCTTGCCGGGAGGCGCGAGCAAGATGAAACTGTTTGTCGGTCTCGGCAATCCTGGCCCCAAATACGAGGCCAACCGCCACAATATCGGCTTCATGGCGCTGGACGCGATCGCGCGCGCGCATGATTTTCCTTCCTGGCGCAAGAAATTCCAGGGCCTCGTGAGCGAGGGCGCCATCGACGGCGCGCGCGTCATGCTGCTGAAGCCCGAAACCTATATGAACGAGAGCGGACGCTCGGTCGGCGAGGCGATCCGTTTTCTCAAGATCGATCCGGCGGACGTCGTCGTCTTCCACGACGAACTGGATCTCACGCCATCCAAAGTGAAGGTGAAGCTCGGCGGTGGCAACGCGGGCCACAACGGCTTGCGCTCGATCTCCGCACACATCGGCAACGAATATGTGCGCGTGCGGCTTGGCATCGGTCATCCCGGCTCCAGGGACGCGGTCACGTACTACGTGCTCAACGACTTCGCCAAGGCCGAGCGCGCGTGGGTTGGCGAATTGCTCGACGCGCTGGCCCGGGCGGCGCATCATCTGGCCGAGGGCGATGAGGCGCGTTTCTTGAGCGACGTGGCCCGCTTCATGCAGCAGGCCGAAGCATCCAACTCAGAGTCCCGCAAATCGAACCGGACGCCGCCGCCGGGCGCCCCCGCCTCGCCCAAGGACGAGGCTCCAGCGCCACAGCCAAAAGCAAATAAGCCCCATCCCGCCGGAGAACGGGCCAACAAGCGCCAGTCTGCGCTGGCAGAAAACTTGAAAAAGTGGCTTGGCTCGCGAAAATCGAACGAGTGAGACCGGCGGCCGCCGGCCCCTGTTGGTGAAGCGAGTAACACATGGTCCATTATCACAAGGACTTCGGCGCCGGACGCTCCAGCGCGGCAGCACAGAGCGCCACCGGTCCCAGGGATGAAACCGGAGAGGCGCGCCATTCCGGCGTAATAGGCTTTCTCCACCGTCTGTTTGGTGCGCGCGAAGAAGCTGTCATCGGGCTCCTTGCTCTTTTGTTCACCGCCGCAATCGGTGCCATCGTGCTGAAAGACGCCTATTTCTCACAGTTCTTGGACAAGACTGGCGCCCAGCGCATCTTTGCCAAGCGCTGGAACGAACGTACGCTCGCATTCCCGATCGAAGGTACGGATGCTTTGGGCCGCCGTGCGCTGTTCGATGTCGTGGTGCTGACCAAGGACTACGGCTGGGTCCTGGGATCGACGACGGAGCTTGAGCGCGCCGACAAGCGCCTCACCCCTGCTGACATCGAGAACGAAGTGCTCGCCCCGCAGTTGCGCGAAGGCCTGGGGAGCGCACACGCCTTGATCGCCGTGGGGCTGGCGAGCCAGGAAGGCGACATCGGGCGCGAGACCCAGCGCGGCGGCTTGCGTGCGGCGCGCATCGCCGAATGGGTTCATGCAGCCGTGAAACCGGACATCCCCATGTGGACGCTCAATCTGGGCAGGTATCTTGAACCCTGCACGGAATGCGAAAATGATGAAACCAGCTGGCAGCGCCCTTTCATCGTCATCGCAATGCGTGAGGCAGACAACGGGGTCAACATCGAGCAGGCGTTGCGCTCCGCCATGTCGGACAAGACTAACCTGCCAAGCCCGGAACGCTACTCGACGTTCGCATTAGCGCGCTATTCGCGATGAGACGCACCGCTGGCGCGTGCTGTGCAAGCCGGACGCGCGCCGAACGGATTAGGGTTCCCTGCGTGCCGTTCCGGCGGCATCAGCCGCTCCGCCTCAGCTCCTCCACCAAGGCGCGCGGACCATCCCGAGGGAAAGAGATGGCGTGTAGGCTCGCAGACCGAGTTGACCGACACCGGCACGCGTTTACCGGCGCAACTTTCAGCTTCCTCGCATTTGTTCTCGCTGCGCCCCTTCCCATCGCCGCGCAGTATGCCGGCCCTCCATCGGAACAGCCGGCCCGCGGCCAAACGCCCACCATGGCCGATTGCGAACAAACGGATTCCGCCCCGCTCGTCGTGCGGGCCTGCACGCACTTCCTCAATACTCAGGAACTCGAACCCGGCGCGCGCGTGCGCATTCTTACGCTGCGCGCTGTCGGCTGGGCCAAGGAGGACGAGTTCGCGGCTGCCGCCGATGACTACACTTCCGTGCTGCAACTGGAGCCGGGCAACGTCCGCGCCCTGGAAGGCCGAGCCGGCGCGCGCGCAAAGCTCGCACAATTCGCCAAGGCCGTTGACGACTACTCCAGCCTCATCGCGCAGAACCCGGCCAACGACAGTTACTATCGCAGCCGCGCCTTGGCCTACCTGGCCGCCAGACATTATGACGAGGCGCTCGCCGACTTCGACAGGTCTCTGGAACTCAATGCCGCAGAAGTGGAAGCCTACATGGGCCGTGCTCAGGTCTTCAACGCCATGAACGAGCGCGAGAAGGCCAAGAGCGAGTTCGAAAAGGGCATCAAGGTCAACGGCCGCTACCTGCCGCTGTTCTGGATGCGCGGAGAGATGGCCCGCGATTGGGGCGATCGGGAACTGGCGCTGGAGAGCTACGCGAAGGTTCTCGCCATCAATAGCCTGCACGAGGACGCCCGCCGCCGGATGTTCAATCTGGGTATCCTGCATCCACCCTAGAGCCGTCCCGCGCCACCGCTGCCCATTGATCTTGGCGGATGAGCGTTGTAGCTGAGCGCAACGCAATTCGAGGACGGATCACACATGGGTTTCAAGATGGGCATCGTCGGTTTGCCGAATGTCGGCAAGTCGACCCTCTTCAACGCGCTGACCGAGACAGCCGCCGCCGAGGCCGCCAATTATCCCTTTTGCACCATCGAACCCAACGTCGGCGAAGTCGGCGTGCCCGACACGCGCCTCGACACACTCGCCGGAATCGCAGGCTCTAAGGAGATCATTCCCACGCGACTGACGTTCGTCGACATTGCGGGCCTAGTGCGCGGCGCATCGAAAGGCGAAGGGCTCGGCAACAAGTTCCTCTCTCACATCCGCGAGGTAGATGCGGTCGCCTATGTGCTGCGTTGCTTTGAAGATGGCGACATCACGCATGTCGAGAACCGCATCGATCCCATCGCCGATGCCGACACGGTCGAGACGGAACTGATGCTGGCCGATCTGGAGAGCCTGGAGAAGCGCGTCAGCCAGATCGAGAAGAAGGCGAAATCCGGCGACAAGGACGCCAAGGCGCAACTTGCAGTCCTCGAGAAGATCCTCCCCTTGCTGCGCGAAGGCAAACCGGCGCGCCTTGCACAGATTACGCCAGAGGAGACGGCGATCTTCCGCAGCCTGCAACTGCTCACGTCCAAGCCCGTGCTCTACGTGTGCAATGTCGACGAGGGCTCGGCGGCGCAGGGCAACGGCTTCTCCAGGAAGGTGCAGGAACGCGCCGACGAGGAGGGCGCGGCAACCGTCGTCATTTCCGCCAAGATCGAAAGCGAGTTCGCAGGGCTGGCGCCCGACGATCGCAACGCCTTCCTGGCTGAGATGGGGCTTGCCGAGCCGGGCCTCAATCGCCTGATCCGGGCCGGCTACAAACTGCTCGATCTGGTCACCTTTTTCACCGTTGGCCCGAAAGAAGCCCGCGCCTGGACCGTCACGCGCGGCACCAAGGCGCCACAGGCCGCGGGCGTCATTCACTCGGATTTCGAGAAAGGGTTCATCCGCGCCGAAACCATCGCCTATGACGATTATTGCACGCTGAACGGCGAGACAGGCGCGAAGGAGGCCGGCAAGATGCGGCTGGAGGGCAAGGAATACGTGGTGCAGGACGGTGACGTCATGCACTTCCGTTTTGCAAACTGACGGCCATGCGTCCTCCCCATTCGCGCTCTTGAGGAAGGTGCGCGACAAGACCAATGAGCAGAGCCGCTTGCGCGATTTGCGCGAAACGCGAAAGCGCTCTGGGAGTACCGCCCTCAAGAGGAAGCAACGATGACCGACAAGCTGCCTGACCGACTTTCCGTCAACCCGGCCAGTCCCCACTACGACGAGGCGATCCTGGCCCGCGACGTGGGCATTCGCTTCAATGGCGTGGAGAAAACCAACGTGGAGGAGTACTGCGTCTCGGAAGGCTGGGTGCGCGTCGCCGCCGGCAACTCCCGCGACCGCAAGGGCAACCCCATCACGGTGAAGCTCAAGGGCGTGGTCGAGCCCTATTTCAGGACCGCCGCGGCGCCACCGTCCGATTGAGCCGCAGTGCGTGCGCCTGCGCGTTCGTGTAAACTAAATTCTATGAGGCATGCGCGATCAGGCACGGTTCTGCTCACGGGATTCGGGCCCTTCCCCGGTATCGCGCACAACGCGACGGCGCAGCTCGTGCCCGCATTGGCCAAGGAGGCGTCGCGCGCCTTTTCGGATCACGCGTTTTATCACGACATCCTCGAAACTGCCTGGAGCGCCGCGCCGCAACGCGCGATAGCGCTCATCGCGCGCTACCGGCCCGCTCTTGCCTTGCACTTCGGCGTTGCCGCCGGTGCGAAGGGCTTTCGCATCGAACGGCGCGCGCATAATCGCTGCCGCCTGGCGCCCGATGCAACAGGCCGCCTGCCACCCGGTTGCCGGCTGTCCCATGATGGTCCGGATCTGCATCCGGTCAGCATCGACGCGGTCAAAATCCAGGCACGCCTCAAAGCCCTCGGATTGCCTGTCTCATTGTCGAACGACGCGGGCGGCTATCTTTGCAACGCGGTCCTTTACCATAGCCTCGTGGCCAGCAGGGCCCTGCCGGCGGCCTGCCGCGCCGGCTTCATCCATATACCGGCCGACCTCGATGGCCCGCCGCTTGGCTTTCCTGATGCGCTGGAGGGCGCCTTGGAAATCCTGCGCGTGTGCCTGGAGGACTGCCGCGCCAGCGCCGCTCATGATCTGGCGCATTAACCATACCGGTCGACCGTTTACCTGACTGGCGCTGTTGTTGCTTGTCCTTGTGCCTACACGCGCAAGGAGGCCGCCATGACCGTCGATCGCCGTTCCCTTCTCGCCGCCGGTTTCGGGTTTGGCGCGGGCGCCGCCGCCGCATCGCGTGCCGACGCGAAGGACGCTGCCCCAGCCGGCCCTGGATCCATGCGCGCAGCATTTCGCCAGATCGGCAACGAGATCATGGGCGGCCTCAGGCCCAATGCGGACGACGACCAGACGGCAGCCCTGCAGAACCTCATCGACGAGGCCGCCAACTCGGGCCGCGCGCTGGCCTTGCCCGAAGGCGTCTTTCGCATCTCCGACCTGCGGCTCCGCCCGGGAACGGCGCTCAGGGGCGCCGCACGCCGTACCGTTTTGATGTTCGCCGGGGGGCCCGCATGCATCACCGCCGACAAGGCCGACGGCATGGTCCTTGAAGACCTCGTCATAGATGGCGCGTACAAAGCCTTCGATGAGACGCGCGGGCAAGGGCTGCTCAGCATCGGCCGTGCGCGTGAGCTTACCATTGTCAATGTCGAAGTGCGCAACAGCGCGGCAGGCGGCATCGCGCTCACGCAATGCAGCGGGCGCTTGACGCGCTCCAGCGTGCACGACGTTCTGGCCGCCGGCATCAAATCGCTCGACGCACAAGGATTGGACATTTCAAGCAACGAGGTTACCGGCTGCGCATCCAACGGCATTCTCGTTTGGCGCAGCGAGCCGGGTGAGGATGGCACAACCGTCCTGGCCAACCGCGTCAGCCAGATTCGCAACGCGCCCGGCGGCACTGGCGAGTGGGGAAACGGCATCAACGTGTTTCGCGCCGGCAGCGTTCTGGTGCAGGCCAACCGTATTTCCGACTGCACTTACAGCGCCGTCCGCGCCAATGCCGCCTCCAATTTCCAGATCATCGCCAACAGCTGCGAGCGGCTGGGCGAGGTCGCGCTCTATGCAGAGTTCGGCTTTGAAGGCTGCCTCATCGCCAGCAACGTCGTCGACACTGCCGCAACCGGCATTTCGGTGACGAACTTCAACCAGGGCGGCCGCCTTGCCGTCATCCAGGGCAATCTGGTCCGGAACCTGTTCCGCCGCGAGAAAGAGCCGGAAGGCGAAAAGCGCGGCGAAGGCATCAGCATCGAGGCGGACTCGGCAGTTACGGGCAACACGATCGAGGGCGCGCCGGCCGCCGGAATCCAAATCGGCTGGGGCGCCTACATGCGCGACGTCGCCGTGACGGGTAATGTCATCCGCCGCTCGCGCGTAGGCATCGCCGTCACCGGCGATTCACAAGCGGGCGCCTGCCTGATCGCCAACAATCTCATTTCGCAGACGCGCGAGGGCGCAATCCGCAAGATGCATCTTGGCGCCGTCTCAGGGCCGGATCTGGCACGCGATCCTTCCGCCGCCGGACGCATCGCGCTCAGCGCCAACGTCGCCGTCTGACGCGTTGGACAAACGCCCGCCCGTCGGGCGAACTCAGCCAAACGCAACGGCGGCGAGCGCGGAGGGGCGGACGACGCCGACGTCCTTGCCTTGGGCGTTCTTGAGGGTTTTCAGCGGCAACTTGCCGCGAGCGGCGGGAAGCAGCGATTCCACAAGCATCGACACAACGGCTTGCGCGCCGCGCGATGCGCCATCATCCATCTTCAGCGCGAAGCCCAGGCCCGCTTTCGGAATGCATCCGGCGTAGGCGCCTTCCGCGCCCGTTTTGATGAAGGCCGCACCATCGAGAAGTTTCTGTACGCGGGTGTCGAGCCGTGCGGGACCGGCGAGGAAGTCCGGCTCGGCGCGCACCGCCTCCACGATGCGGCGCGCGGCGCGCGCACGCTCGGGCGAAAGCCCCTCGCCCGTACCAAAGCGCGCGTAAGCACGCGCAAGGCTTGCCGCGGGAAGAGCCCAGTTGGGCACCGAGCAGCCGTCGATGCCGCAGACGTCGGCGGTGAGCTGCGCGCCGCACATATCCTCCAGCACCGCGCGAATGCGCTGCTGGACGCAATGGTCGGCCCGCTCGTAGGTCGCGATCGGCGCACTCAAATGGCACGCAGTCGCCAGCATCGCTGCATGCTTGCCCGAGCAGTTGTGATGGAGCGGGGAGGGCTTGCTGCCGGTGCGCAAGAGCGCACGCTGTTCGTCTTCATCGGACGGCACATGGGTTCCGCAATGCAGAGCACTTTCGTCGAGGCCAATCGCTGCAAGCATTTCCCCGGCCGCGCTCACCTGCGCGCGCGTGCCCGAGTGCGAGGCGGCCGCGAGCGCAATGTGGCGGTTCTGGAAACCATAACGGTCGGCGGCGCCCGTCTCGATGAACGGCAGGGCCTGCAGCGGCTTGATCGCCGATCGCGGATAGACGGGTGCCCGCACATCGCCCAGTTCCAGCGCCAACGCGCCGGTCGCATCGGCCACCGCCACGACGCCGCGATGGCGGCTTTCCACCAGGGGGCCGCGCGTCACTTCGATCAACACGGGATTGTGGGCTAGGGAATCTGCGGTCGGATCGGCCATGAGCCTCGCTTATCGCGTTGCAGCAGAAAAATCGAGAGGCAAACCCGCCCCAGGCGCGACGTCCCAGCCAAGGGCCTGGAACACAAAAGAAAACCCGCCAGATCCAGTCCGGCGGGGAAGGGAGGGACGTCACTTCAGGGAGGAATCCGAAAATGGGTTTCCCGAGGCAGCGCCGGCCAGGCCGGGGGTGGGGGAGAGGGGAACCTGGCCGGGCGCCTTGGGATCTGATGGGCGCTAGCTCCATCAGCTTGAGAGGGACATTAGCGGGCCCAACATGAACTCCCGCTGAACGTCTCGTTAAATATTGGAAACCTTCCCGCACGCGAAAATCCTTTCAAGTTTTCAACGGGATTGTCGTCACATCCAGCATCGGGAATGCCGGTTTGGGCCAAGAATCAGCCTATGGATTGCCGGTCGCAGTCGCGTCATTCCGGAGCACTACCGCAATGCCGGCATCCGCCGCCCCCAAAGCCTTGCCGGCCTTCGATCTGCTGAACCCCAAACCGCTCGCCATGGCGCGCGCCAAGCTCGACGAGGTGTTCGGCTACAAGAGTTTCCGCCTGCATCAGGAAGGGATCATCGCGGCGCTGCTGGAGGGCCGCGACTGCCTCGCCTTGATGCCGACGGGCGGCGGCAAATCGCTTTGCTACCAGATCCCCGCCCTGGTCAGGCCCGGCACCGGCGTCGTCGTCTCGCCGCTCATCGCGCTGATGCAGGATCAGGTCGACGCGCTGAAGGATCTGGGCGTGAAGGCCGCCTTCCTCAATTCGACGCTCGACCGGCAAACCCAGGACGCCATCGAGCGCGAGTTCGCAGCCGGTGCGCTCGATCTTGTGTACGTCGCGCCCGAGCGGCTGGTGCAGGAGCGCACGCTCAACCTGCTTGCACGCCACGAAGTCGCTCTGTTCGCCATCGACGAGGCGCACTGCGTGTCGCAATGGGGCCATGACTTCCGGCCCGAGTATCGCCAGCTCAAGATCCTCGCCTCGCGCTTTCCCCATGTGCCGCGCATCGCGCTCACCGCCACGGCCGACGAGCGCACGCGCCAGGAGATCGTCACCGAGCTGTCGCTCGAGGACGCCGAAGTCTACGTCGCAAGCTTCGACCGGCCCAACATCCGCTACACCATCGCCGAGATGGGCTCGCTGAGCGCGCGCGAACGCCTGTGGCAGTTCATATCCAGCGAGCACCCGGCCGAAGCGGGCATCGTCTACTGTCTATCGCGCAAGTCCGTCGAGGAAACGGCTGCCTGGCTTTCCTCCAAGGGCCGCAGAGCGCTCGCCTATCACGCTGGATTGGATCCGCATGTGCGCGCAGCCGCCCAGACGCGCTTTCTCAATGAGGACGGCCTCATCGTCGTCGCCACGATCGCGTTCGGCATGGGCATCGACAAGCCGGACGTGCGCTTCGTCGCCCATCTCAATCTGCCCAAGTCCATCGAGGCCTATTACCAAGAAACGGGCCGTGCGGGCCGCGATGGGGAGCCTGCTGACGCCTGGATGGCCTACGGCATCGGCGACGTCGTACAGCTGCGCCAGTGGATTGCGCAAAGCGAAGGCTCCGACGCCTTCAAGCATGTGCAGCGCCAGAAGCTCGACGCCCTCATCGGCCTGGCGGAAATGCCCGGCTGCCGCCGGCAGGCGCTCCTCGCCTATTTCGGCGAGCGCTTGGCTGAGCCGTGCGGCAACTGCGACAATTGCCTCAATCCACCCAAGACCGAGGACGGAACGATCCCCGCACAGAAGGCGCTCTCCGCCGTCTACCGCACGGGCCAGCGTTACGGCGTCACTTATCTGTGCGACGTTCTGGTGGGCAAGGAGGATGAGCGCATCGTGCGCAACGGCCACGATCGCCTGTCGGTGTTCGGTATCGGCAGGGACGTGCCGGCGGCAGCCTGGAAAGCCCTTTTCCGCCAGTTGATAGCCGCCGGACTGCTGAGTGCGGACGAGGAAGGCCATGGCACGCTGGCGTTGACCCCAAGCGCGCGGCCGGTGCTGCGCGGGGAAGCCAAGTTTCTCATCCGCGTCACCCGCGCACCCCAGAAGAAGCCGCGCCGCGACGCCAAGATCATCGCCAAGGTCGCGCCCCGGGACGAGACGCTGCTGCAGGCGCTGCGCGCTTTACGGCTCAAACTGGCCACCGCGGCCAAGCTGCCGCCTTACGTAGTCGCTCAGGATCGCACGCTCGCCGAACTGGCCGAGAAGCGTCCCTTGAACGAAGAGGCTTTGCACGACATCACCGGACTGGGCGCCAGCAAGATCGCCCGTTACGGCAATGCGTTCCTGGAGGTCATCGGCCAACACAAGCCTCATCCGATGCTCGACAACCGCCTGCCATCCACCGTCAACCAGACGCTGGCTGCGCATTTGCGGGGCCTCGACGCAGACCAGATCGCCACGGAGCGGAACATCGCGGTTTCAACCGTTTATGGGCATTTCGCGGACGCCATCGCGGCGGGTCTCGTCGAGGCGCGCGCCGTCCTGCCGCTCGATGAGGCGGAGATGGACGAGATCCTTGCCGCGTTCGAGCGCTGCAACACCCTGGAGACCGGCAAGCTGGGACCTGCTCATGGGGCACTCGATGGACGTTACGATTTCGGCATCCTGAAGTGCATCCTGGCGGAGTTGGGTTAGGTGCGCAGTCTGCTTGCGCTATCCGTGTGCGCAGGCTCCCTCAACTGGCCAGCCGTTTGGTCAAGGCGTCGCGCAACTCTACAAGGTCGGGCGTCCAGGACGCGAGGTTGGCGGCAATCAGATTGGCCTGCGATTTCAGGATGACGCCATCCTCCAGGATGCGCAGGCCGTTGGCGCGCAGCGTCTCACCCGTTGTCGTGATATCGACGATGAACTCCGCCGTACCCGCCGCAGGCGTGCCCTCCGTCGCGCCCAGGCTCTCGACGATGCGATAATCGCCAAAGCCGTGCGCGGCGAAAAACCGGCGCGTCAGGTTCTTGTACTTGGTGGCAGCGCGCGGCCAGCGGCCGTGGGCGCGGCGGAAAACCCGGGAGATCGCTTCAAGATCAGCCACCGTCGTGACGTCGATCCAGCACGCGGGCACGGCCACGACGACGTCGGCAAAGCCGAAACCGAGCGCGCGCAGGAACGTGACGCGCGTGTCGGCATCCGACATGCTCTCGCGCACGAGATCCTCGCCCGTAATGCCAAGGTGGACGCTGCCCGCTTTCAAGGCCGCGGCGATTTCCGACGATGAGACGTAGGCGACGTCGACGCCGGGCAGCCCGTCGATCTCGCCGCGGTAGCCGCGCGCATGACCGGCTTTCCTGACAACGAGTCCCGCTTTCGCGAAAACCTCCGCCGTCTGTTCCATGAGGCGGCCCTTGGAGGGAATGGCCAGCGTCAGCTTCGCGTTCATGCCCGCGCCTCCCTCACTGCTTTCAAGAGGCGCTCGGTATGGATGGCTCCGCCGACGGCGGGCACGTCGATCGCGGCGCCTGCGGATCGCAACAGGTTGTCATAGCGCCCGCCGCCTGCGATCGGGCTCATGGGTCCGAACAACGGCGAGATCACCTCGAACACGAGGCCAGTGTAGTATTCGAAATTGCGTCCGAACTCGGCCGCGAAGGTCACTCGCGACAGATCGAGCCCCACGCTCTCGAGCCGGGAAAGCCGCCTGTCGTAGATGTCGAGCGCCGAGCCCGCCCCGGCGGTGGCGCCCTTCAGCAGCCGGCCAATCGTCTCCCCGCACGTACGCACCGGACCCAAGACCGCCACATAGCTCTCGATCAACGCAGCCGCCGCCGCAGACAAGGGCGCGGCGTCGATGTCGCGCGCCACATCCATCAGGTGGGAGGTCATCTCGGCAAGCGTGCGCGTGCCGATCAGCTCGATGCCGTTGGCATCCAGATAGGCGCCAACCGCGGCTTCGCTCGCCTCGATGTCATCCGCCTTCAAGGACGTCAGCAAGGCACGCGGAAGTTTCCGGGCATTGGCGTCAGGCGCGGTCGTCAGTTGCTTGAGCACGGCGCGGAACTGCTCGGGTGCCCAGAACGCGTCCGCCAGCCGCTGCCGCCAGCGCTCCGGCACGCCCGCCGCCGTGAGCACCGAGCGGAATATGCCATGGTCGCCGATGCGCATGCTCCAGTCGTCGAGCCCGGCAGCGCTCAGCGCCTCGATGATGAGCGCGATGGCCGCCGCCTCCGCGCTTTCCGGCTCGCTGTCGCCGAACCGCTCGATGCCCGCCTGGCGGAATTCGCTCGGGTGCGTCTCGTCGGCCCCCCGGGGCTGAAAGCGAAAGGCGGGGCCATTGTAGCAGTAGCGCGCCTGGATCGCCGGATTGGCATGGCGTGCGATGTGCAGCCGGCAAGTCGGCAGCGTCAGATCCGGCCGCAAGCACAGTTCCGCACCATCGGGATCTGTGAACACGTACGTGCGCGCGCGCAACGCTTCGCCGATCGCATCCAGAAAGACATCGGCAGGCTGGATGATCGCAGGCGCGACGGCCTCGTGCCCGGCCTTGATAAAGACCGACATGAGCTTTTGCGCCTGCGCTTCCAGCGCCTCGAATTGCAATGCCGTCTCAGCGGCCATGATCGCTAACCTTGGTGACGTTTAACGATTCTGCGGACCTCGGCGACGAGATCCGACTGAGGCACGCAAAGCTGCGCTGGCCGCGCTTCCTTCCATTCCTTGTTGTCCTTGATGGCAGCCGCCATCTTCGCGCCCTCGATCAGATCCTTGAGAGTCACTTGGCCATTGGCGCGCTCGTCCGAGCCCTGGATGACGACACAGGGCGAATTGCGCTTGTCGGCGTATTTCATCTGCGCCTTCATGCCGGAGGAGCCCAGATACATTTCCGCGCGGATGCCGGCGTTGCGCAGGTCCTGCACCATTTTCTGGTAAGAGGCGACCTGGTCCTTGTCCATCACGAGCACGACCACGGGACCGGGCGCCGCCCCAGTCTTCCTGCCGACGTGCGCAAGCGCCGCCTGAAGCCGCGACACGCCGATGGAGAAGCCGGTTGCAGGCACCTTCTGGCCGGTGAAGCGGGCAACGAGATCGTCATAGCGCCCGCCGCCGCCGACGGAGCCGAAGCGCACCGTGTTGCCGTCCTCATCCTTCACCTGGAACGTGAGTTCCGCCTCGAACACGGGCCCGGTGTAGTATTCGAGCCCGCGCACGACCGAGGGATCGAAGGCGATCCGCGATCCGTCATAGCCGGCGGCGGACACGAGTTTCGCCATCGACTCCAGTTCCGACAGCCCCTCCTGCGCCCGGGCATTACCCGCGACGATCGTCTTGACCCGGTCGATCGCCTCCTCGCGTGCGCCTTGCGCCGCGGTGAGGAATGCAGTGATGATTTTCGCGCTGCTCTCATCGAGCCCCGCGCCCAGCGTGAAATCGCCGCTCTCGTCCTTGCGGCCCTTGCCCAGCAACTGCGCCACGCCTTCGACGCCGAACTTGTCGAACTTGTCCATGGCGCGCAGTACCGTCAGGCGCTTGCCGGCATGGGACGTATCCGACAAATCGATGCCGGCGAGTTCCAGCACCCCGTCGAGCACCTTGCGGCTGTTGAGCTTGATGACGTAATCGCCGCGTTTGATGCCGAGCGCCTCGAGCGTGTCGGCGGCAAGCATGCAGATCTCCGCATCCGCCGCCACGCTCTCCGCGCCGACGGTGTCGGCATCGAACTGCATGAACTGGCGATAGCGTCCCGGCCCCGGCTTCTCATTGCGATAGACGTTGCCGAAGGCGTAACGGCGGAAAGGCTTGGGCAAGGTATTGAAGTTCTGCGCGACGTAGCGGGCCAGCGGCGCGGTCAGGTCGTAACGCAGGCTCAGCCATTGCTCGTCATCGTCCTGGAACGAGAACACGCCGGCGTTGGGGCGGTCCTGGTCGGGCAGGAACTTGCCCAGCGCGTCGGTGTATTCGAGCGCCGGCGTCTCCAGCGCTTCGAACCCGTAGCGCTCGTAGACCGAGCGGATAACGCCCAGCATGTCATTGAGGCCCTTCAGTTCGATCGCCTCGATATCGCGGAACCCTTTGGCGATTCTGGCTTGCGGGCGCGCTTCCGATGAGGCCTGGGAGGCCGCGCCTTTGATGACTTTTGACATGGAAAGGAACTTCTAGAGTTGCTGAGGCTCCCAAGGGGCCCGGAAATGTGTTGGGGGCCTTATAGCGGATGGTCCCGCAGTGCGAAAGCCGGGCGTCGACGCCCGGCGTCCGCGGACCCCGGGACCCCCAGGCCGCCGATCCGGGCACGCAAATCGGGGATCAGGGATCGCAGGCAGGCGCCAGGGCGCTCAGCGGTCCCCGCTTTTCGGGCAAGCGCCTCATGCCCTGCCCGCGCGCGCCTTCAGGCGCCGGACGAAATTGCGGATGGCCGGGTTCTTGCGGGCATGCGCGACGGCGCGGTGATAAAGCGTCTTGGGCAGCGCCGACAGGTCCTTGGCGACGATCAGGTCGTAGAGTGGAACCTCGCCGACGCCGAAGCCGCGCTTGAAGGGATAGTCGCCGATGCCGAAATCGAAGCGCCGCACGCCCTGGGCGACGAAGTATCTCATCGCTTCAACGATAACGAGACGTCCCGGGGAAAGATGACTCCAGGAATCGCCCCCGTTCGAGATGCGCAGCAACGTGAAGGTGCCATCGTGCACGATGCCAAACAGCGCCGCAACGATCGCGCCGCGCGCCTTCAGCGTGAACAGATAGCCAAGGCCGCATTCGGCGCCGTCCATCACGAGGCGTTCGTAGAACGCACGGTAGGCGGGCTGGTTGAGGATGTACTTGCTGCCCAGAGCCGCGTGACGCGCAAGCTGCTGCTCTTCCAGAACCACGTAGGCGCGCGCAATATCCTGCGCACTCATGGCGCGATCGAAACGAGCCTCGCCTTCCTTTTTCCACAGCCGGGTGCAGCGCTCGACTTCCTTTCGGTACTTCTTGCCGCGCTCGCGCAGGAAATCGTCCACCGTGGTGTCGATGGTGAGCACGTTGCCGTTGTGCCGCGCAGGCGCGACGCCCGAGCGCGTGACCAGCGGATTGGCCCGTCCGCCGATTTGCGCCGGCATGCGTTCCAGGCGGATCATGTCGACATCCTTCAGCGCGCGCCGGACCGCGCGCCAGGCGCGGCGGATAGAGCGGCGCTTTTTCAGTACCGCCGGACCCAGGATCGGCCCGCCATAATCGGAAACGCCAAGGTCGGCAAAGCGCGCGATCCGCAAGGCGCGTTTCTTGTAGATGATCAGCGGCAGGATGAGCGCAACATTCCCGCTGTTGCGTTCGGTCACGACCACCAGACGCGGCATCGCGTTCTTGGCGGGCGCCAAGTCCTCGTAGAGAACCGTGAGCCAGTCGATCGACTGGAAACCGGTGCAAACGAGGCCCCGCTGCACGCTCTCCAGCGCGGCGAGCGCTTCATCGGCGCCGTCGAAGACTTCCGCGATGAACCGGGGTCCCCGCCATCTCCAGGGGCGTGCCACCGCGGCTGCTTCGCTCAAAGCAGCGTTGTCACCTAAACTCGCCATAACCCTACCGCTTCATACCTTCCCGCCTTTCGGCACGTCGATGATGCTACTCATTCGGCTGCCTGCCGGAAGTCGATGATTGCGCCCGGATGCCCCGGATCGAGCTTGAACTCGATGGGGCGGCGCGCCTTGCGCTCCTTCTTCAGCAAGCCCGCACGCTTGACGCCGGCCTGGAGTACGGCCTTGGCCCAGAAGCCCAAACCATCCGTCGCGCGGCTCTTGGGCTTGAGGCCGGCCTTGTAGCGCAGAATGCCGTTCGCCATGTTGATCATCTGGCTGCGCCGGATCGCTTGCGTCCAGTACTCCGTCGTCATCGAGACGTTGAGGCAATCGAGGTTCTCGACGCGATGGGGCGCATTGAGCGGCCAGTGCAGCATCTCGCCGCCGCCGATTTCGAACACCTGAGCGTGCCGATCGTATTCGGGCTCATAGCGCATATCGATCTCGACCTCGAACAGCGCGATGTTTTCGAGCTGCTCCTCGGTAAGGAACGGCGGCGTGTTGGGATAGACGAAAACGCGCTTGCGGCCGTGGAGCTGCCAGAGCGACTGCCCGGGCAGGTCCGCGTGATAATAGACCTGCGCATTGGGCGAGGAGATCAGGATACCGTTGGTGCGCGCATAGGTTTCGTAGCCGGGAACATTGCGCGCGACCTCCTCGAAGGCTTGGTCGAGCAGCTCGCGATAGCGGGCATCCACGGCGCCGACGTTACGCAGATTGAGCCACATGCGGCCCTTGCGAATGGCGTCGATGACGGCGGCGCCCTTGACGCCGCCGATGTCGCCCTCCCGCCAGCTGCGGCGCGGCGAGCCTTGCGGCCCCATCTGCACGAGCGCGTAGTGCTCACGCGGGTAACGGTCGATCAGGCCGGCGAGTGCGTCGAGGGAAAAAAGCGGATGCTCGTGGAGGCGATGGGTCGCCTTGAGCGGCGCCTTGGCCCACTTGTCCGTGAGGTTCTGGGTCCAATTGGTAAAGATCGGGTTCGACATACGCATCACCTTGGAGTTCAAATCCGGACCAACGCGGCCAGGATCGCGCGCGCCGCCTCATTGCGGAGCGGCGCGTCATGCCGTTGCGCGGCCATGCAAGCGCCGTGCAGGACTGAAGCCCTTAATCCAAATATGACGCATAATGTCAATGGTGGCAGAAAAATCCGCCTAGCCGCTGATGCAGCTCAACATTTCGCCTCGGGCGCCGTCCTGGGCGGCGGCGATCATTCGTGGACTGGGTTTCTTTACCCTCGAATGTAGTCTTCCACACGGTGCTGCGCTGGCTCGGGCACATCGGTGGCGTACTCGGCCAGTGCGTCGAGCCCCTCGGGTACGGGCCCACCATAGGCCCAGTCCATGAGTTCAATCGTATGCACGACCGGATAGGGCACGCCACGAGCGATCTGGGCGATGCAGCCAATGTTGCCCGCGGCCACGATATCGGGCCGCAGTTCCTTGATGTTGGCCGATTTGCGCTCCAGCAGCGCGCCTGCAATTTCCGGCTGGAGGATGTTGTAGACCCCGGCCGAGCCGCAGCAGATGTGGGGCTCGGCAATATCCAGCACCGTAAAGCCCGCTTTTTTCAGCAGCGCCTTGGGCTCGCGGATAATGCGCTGGCCATGCTGCATCGAGCACGCCGAATGGTAGGCCACCTTCAGAGACGTCCAGCGCGAGGGCGCCCCGATGTCATGGGAGGTCAGGAACTCGCTGACGTCCCTGGCCAAGGCGGAGACGGCCTTGGCGCGCTCGGCGTATTCGGGATCCCGCGCCAGAAGGTGGCCGTAATCCTTAACCGTGGTGCCACAGCCGGAAGTATTGATCAGGATGGCGTCGACCGGCTCCTTGGCGATCTCCTTCGACCATGCATCTACGTTGCGGCGCGCGGCCTCGAGCGCGGGCTCCTCCATGCCGATATGGCCGGTGAGCGCGCCGCAACAGCCCGCGTCGGCTGAAACCACGACCTCGACGCCTCTGCGGCCCAGCAGACGGATGGTAGCGTCGTTGATCTGCGGGCGCAGGACCTGCTGGGCGCAGCCAGCCAGCAAGATCACGCGGCCCGTGCGCTTGCCCTTGGTGATCTCAGCCCTGCCCGGCCCGATGAACCGCTGCCGGCCAACGTCCCGCGGAGCCATCTCGACCATGGCCGCGAGCGGTTGCAGGCCGATGCGCTTCATCAGGCCGGCGAAGGGGCGACCCAGCGGCGCAACCCTCAGCGCCCACCTGAACCGGCGCGGGTAAGGCACGATCTCGGCCAGCATGCGGCGCACCAGCCGGTTGCGGAATCCGCGCGTGCCGGTTTTCTCGATGTGATTGCGAGCGATCTCGACCAGATGCATGTAGTCCACGCCCGATGGGCAGGTCGTCATGCACGAGAAGCAGGAAAGGCACCTGTCGATATGCGAGGTAACTTCCGGCGGCGCGTCGATCCCCCGCTCCATCATGTCCTTGATGGCATAAATCCGGCCACGCGGGCTGTCGCGCTCATCGCCCAACACGAGGTAGGTGGGGCAGGTCGCCGTGCACAACCCGCAGTGGACGCAGCGGCGCAGGATCTTCTCGGCCTCTGCGGTCATTGGATCGGCAAGCTGCTCTGGCGTGAAATTGGTCTGCATCGTTTTGCTTTTTGCTGAGCCGGACTCTCGGCCGGCGCTAAATCATAGTACGCACGCAGGCTTCAAAGCCCCGCATACATGCGGCCTGGATTGAGCATGTTGCCAGGATCGAAGGCGGCCTTGAGGCCGCGCGTCAGGCGTTCGACCTCGGGCTTCATCGGCTCGAACACTTCCACCGTGTGGCGAACCTCGGGCGCTGCGCGGATCAGCGTGGCGTGACCGCCGCGCACGGCGACGGCCCGGCGCACGTCCGCAGAGCCCGCATCCGCTGCGGCAGGCACCTCCAGCCAGATGAGGCCGCCCGACCAGTCGTAAACGGCGTTGGTCGCCATGAAGCGGCTGATGGCGGCGACGATCTCGGGGGCCTTGGTCGGCGTTGTTGAGATGCGCCACAAACTGGTTTCGGGCGAATACGGCATCACATTCAGTTGGCGGATGTCGCTCCAGACCGAATGCGATCGCTCGGAGTCGAGCTCCAGTGGCGCTCCGTAGACTCTCAGCGCGTCCTTGAGCTTGCCAGAGCGTCCTGCAAGGAAACTGGAGAAGGTTTCAAGGCGGATCAGCGTCAGCGAAACGCCAAGCGCCGCAAGCTTGGGATCGGACAGCCGTGAGGCCGCGCCCTTGGGCAGATGGGCGGCGGACGAAATGTCGTAGGGCGTCCCCAGCGCCGCCGTGATGGCCTCCACGGCAAGGTCGTCGGGCAATCCCGCATACGCCAGCGTCAGAGTCGCCTCGGGCATCGGCACGACCTTGAACGTCACTTCCGAAAGGACTGCCAGCGTACCCCAGCTCCCAGTGAGCCCGCGGGCCACATCGTAGCCCGTGACGTTCTTCATCACCCGGCCACCGGACTTGAACAGCTCGGCGCGGCCGTTGACGGCGCTCGCCCCCAGCAAATGATCGCGCGCGCCGCCCGCAGAGATCCGGCGCGGCCCCGGCATGTTGCTGGCGAACACGCCGCCGATGGTCTGCATCCCGGCCGGCCCGCCGCTCGCTGCGCCAACATCCATGGGCTCGAACGCGAGCATCTGCCCGTGAGCCGCCAGCTCGGCCTCGATATCGGCGAGCGGCGTGCCCGCGCGCGCCGACATGACGAGTTCCGTCGGCTGGTAAAGGGTCACCCCGCGGAGCGACCCCGTTGTGATGACGACATCGTGGGAAACGGGCCGGCCAACCCCGCGCAGCGAGCCATGACCGGCGATTTCCGCCGAACGGCCGCTCGCGGCGAGTTGCGCGATCATGCTGCGCAACTCCCACTCGACGGCGGGTCGCCACAATTCGCTCACCGGATCGTTTCCTTTCTGTTTTCGGCCCGGCCTTCTGTCGTGCCGCGCGCGATGTCGTTGGCGTGAAGCGTTGATCAGGCGGCCTGCCTGGCGGAGGCGCTCACCTCGAGCGGGAATACCTTGCCCGGGTTCAGCAGCCAATCGGGATCGAATACGGTCTTGATGCGCATCTGCACGGCCAGATCTGTGGGCGAAAATTGCACCGTCATGAGGTCGCGCTTCTCGATGCCCACGCCGTGCTCGCCGGTGAGGCATCCGCCGGCTTCCACGCACAGCTTCAATATGTCGGCGCCCGCGCTCTCCGCCTTGTGCGCCTGCTCGGGATCGTTCGCGTTATAGAGGATCAGCGGGTGAAGATTGCCGTCGCCTGCGTGGAATATGTTGGCAACCTTCAAGCCATAGCCCGTGCAGATCTCTGAAATACGCCCAAGCACCATGGGAAGCTGGCTCAGCGGGATGGTACCATCCATGCAGTAGTAATCCGCGATCCGGCCGATGGCGCCGAAGGCCGCCTTGCGGCCGGCCCAGATCTTTGCGCTCTGATCGTCGTCCGCGCTGACCTCGATGGACTTGGGCTCGAACCGCTTGGCGATTTCGGTGATGCGGCCCAGCAACGTTTCGATCTCGGTCGGCGAACCCTCCACCTCGACGATGAGCAGGGCGTCGACGTCGAGCGGGTAGCCGGCGCGCGCATAGGCCTCGCAGACCTGGATCGCAGGCTTGTCCATGTACTCGATCGCAACGGGGATGATCCCGGCGGCGATGATGCCCGCCACGCACTGGCCGGCGGCCTCGGACGAGGAGAAGCCCACCATCATGGGGCGCGCACCTTCCGCCTTGCGCAGGATACGCACGGTTGCTTCCGTAACGATACCGAACTGCCCCTCCGACCCGATGACGAGGGAGAGGAAATCGTAACCCGCCGGCTCGAGGTAGGGGCCGCCGAACTCGACGACCGTGCCGTCTATGAGCACCATCTTGAGGCCGAGCACGTTGTTGGTCGTGACACCGTACTTGAGGCAGTGTGCACCGCCTGAGTTCATCGCGAGGTTGCCTGCCAGCGTGCAGGCCAGCTGCGATGAGGGATCGGGCGCGTAGAAGAAATCCCTCGAGGCGACCTTGCCCGAGATCGCCAGGTTCGTGATGCCGACCTCCACGCGCGCCGTGCGGTTCACATAATCGATGTCCAGCACGCGGTTCATTTTGGACACGCAGACGACGACGGTATCTTCCCCCGGCAGCGCGCCGCCGCACAGCGACGTTCCCGCGCCGCGCGGAACGACTTTGAGGCCGTTCTCATGGCAATAGCGCAGCACGCGGGAGACTTCTTCCGTGGTCCGCGGCAGCACCACGACCAGCGGAATACGCCGGTAGGCGGTCAATGCATCCGTCTCGAACGCCCGCCGGCCGTCCTCGTCGATCACAAGAGCTTCTGGAGCGATGATCTTGCCCAGCCCCTCGACGATTAGGGCGCGACGGGCGAGCACGCCGGCTTCAGGTTCGGGTAAGCTCACGAACGACATGCAACGGCCTCCTTGGCACGAGCCGGTTTGCGCTCAGCGCATGAATCTTGGCGATTTTCCCGCAACGGCGACAGCCTCGCGTCAGATTGAACATTCATCAAACACCTGAAAATCGGCGGCGAACGCTCCACGATCCCGATTGCTGTAGAAGCCACATTGGGTTGAGTTTAGTCTTTAGGGAAAAACAGTCCTTCATCTAAGACGATTTAGCGAGACAGTTTGTTCATGGCAGAACGTAAACCGATGGGGGCTCACGTGACGCAACCCAGGACGCAGAGAACCAGCACGCCCAGGGACCCTAACGTGACAGCGATCAGCGATTTGGATATTTTCGCACGCGTCGCCCGCACCGGCAACATGTCGGCGGCTGGGCGCGAGATGGGGTTGTCGCCTGCCGTCGTCTCCAAGCGGATCAGCCTCCTGGAGGAACGGCTTGGGGCGCGCCTGTTCCAGCGCACCACGCGCCAGCTCACGCTCACCGAGACGGGCGAGGGATATTTCAAGCGGGTCGTCGACATCCTCAGCCTCGTCGAGGAAGCCGAGGACTACGTGTCGCGCCGCAACACCAAGCCACGGGGAACACTCAAGGTCTCGGTGCCCACCACGTTCTGCCGCCTGCACATCGCACCCCACCTGCCGAAGTTCCTTTCGCGCTACCCCGACATCGAACTCGAGGTCCACCTGTCCGACCATTTCGTCGACATCATTCGCGAGGGTTTCGATGTCGCAATCCGTATCGGAGAACTTGAAGATTCTTCACTGGTCGCACGCAAGCTTGCAAATGAGAAGCGCGTGATCTGCGCATCTCCCCTGTACCTTGAGCGGGCCGGAATGCCCAAGAAGCTCGCCGATCTGGAAGGCCACAACTGCCTGCTCGCAGGTGCACAGGACATCTGGCGGCTGGAAGGTCCAGATGGCGAGCACGATGTGCGCGTCAAGGGCAACATTCGCTCGAATGCCGCCGACTTCACGCGCATGGCTCTTCTTCAGGGCCTGGGCCTTGCATTGCGCGCCTGGTGGGAGATCGCTCAGGAGGTGAGCCGCGGCGAGTTGCGCGTCGTGCTGCCGGAATACGGCGGCTCCTCCAAGAACGGCATCTACGCCGTCTATTCCTGCCGCGAGTTCATGCCCTCGAAAGTCAACGCGTTCATCGAATTCCTGTCGGAGTTGTACGCCGGCGACGCGCAGTGGTCGCGCCCGGTCAATCTGAGCGATGGGGGCGACAGCGGCGCACCGGTTGAGAAGACATTGCGCCAGGTTGGTGCAAGGAACGCCCGCGGATAGGATCGGCGCCTTCTTCGGCGGAGGGGGCGCGCTCTTATTAGGCCGAGGGCTGGAGCGCTTGCCCGAAACGCGCAAAAGGCGCTAGCGGCCGCGGCAACTTTGAATGCACGCCAGGAACCTAGCCGCGCACACGCTTGAATCGAGATCCTTGCTCGACATGCGGCACTGGTTTTCCTGAGCCTGGCAGCGCTTGTGGCAGTCGCTCCCGCCAGCCGCCTGAATGTGGCGCCCGCGGCCGGCCTCGCCAGCCACGGCAAGCCCCGAGCTCATGAGCATCAGGCCGGCGCAAATCGCTATCCTCAACGGTACATTTCGCATTCACGCCCTCCCCGGGACGCGGCAAAAGGTCCCGAGCCGGCTTTTATACGCGCGCACGCATGAACGGGAACTGAACCGCCGCGCATGCCCCGGAGTCAGAAGGCGAATTCCTCGAAAACGCAATCGATGTCGCCTTTCCAGCGCCCATGGTAGCGTTCCAAAAGCTCGTCGGCGAGTGTCCGGCCGCGATCGGCCATCGCCTCGAGCGGCGCCAGATAGATCGTCTCGTCCTGCCCCTTGTCGTCGATCCGCGACCGGTTTTTCAGTCCCAGCCGGGCGATCTTGAGCACCTCGCGCGCAATCTCGTTGACGCTGGTTGCGCCAAAAGGCGTTTTGAGCCCTGTCTTCGGCACCGCGTTGCGCAACGCCTCGCGGTCCGCCTCGGACCAGCCTTTGACCAGTTGCCACGCCGCCTCCAGCGCCGCCTCGTCGTAAAGCAACCCGGCCCAAAGCGCCGACAGCGCGGTAATCATGCTCCAGCGGCCGCCATCGGCACCGCGCATCTCCAGGAAGCGCTTGAGGCGCACTTCGGGGAAAAGCGTCGTCAGGTGATCGGACCAGTCGTCGATCGTGGGCCGCTCGCCCTCGAAGCCGCGCAGCTTGCCCGCCAGAAAGTCGCGGAACGAGGAGCCCGCCACGTCGATATACCTGCCGGCCCGGTAGACGAAGTACATCGGCACATCGAGCGCGTACTCGACGTAGCGCTCGTAACCCATGCCCTCCTCGAACACGAACGGCAACATGCCGGTGCGCCGCTTGTCGGTGTCGCGCCAGACCTCGCTGCGCATGGATTGGAAACCGTTGGGCTTGCCTTCGGTAAAGGGTGAGGAGGCAAACAACGCGGTCGCGATCGGCTGCAGGGCCAGCGACACCCGCAGCTTCTTGACCATGTCGGCCTCGCCGCCGAAATCCAGGTTCACCTGTACGGTCGCCGTCCGATACATCATGTCGAGCCCGCGGGTGCCCACCTGGGGCATGTAGCGCGTCATGACCGCGTAGCGCTGCTTGGGCATGCGCGGCGTTTCCGCCAGCGTCCACTTCGGCGAGAAGCCGACGCCCAGGAAGCCGATGGCGAGATCCTCGCCGACATCAAGGACCTCATAGAGGTGGCGCACGGTCTCGGCCGACGTTTCATGCAGCGTCTCGACCGGCGCGCCCGAGAGTTCGAATTGACCGCCGGGTTCCAGCGAGATGTTGCCGCCGAGCGGCCCTTCCGGCCGCTTCAGCGCAATAATGTTGTCCCCCTCCATGATGGGAACCCAGCCGTAGCGCTCGATCAGCAATTCCATCAGGGCGCGGATGCCCCGCGGACCCTCGTAAGCAACGGGCTCCAGCGAAATGGTGCGGAAAACGAACTTCTCGTGTTCGGTGCCGATACGCCAGTCAGCCTTCGGCTTTGCTCCAGCAGCGATCCAGGCGACGAGATCGGCGCGGCTTTCGATCAGAGGGCTTTGAGCGCCGTCTTCGCGCGTCGACATCGAAGTGAAGGTCCCTGGGCTAGGCTGGTCTTGCGGTTGTGCAAGAACGCATCGAGAGGCCCGACCGGGTCCGTGCGGGCGGACAGCCCGATGCGTGGGCACAAGGTTATGGCGGCGAGCCGGGCCACAAGCAAGCTGTCTTGCACGATACGCAGGTCTCGAAGGCGCTCGCTAACGCCAGTCCCCCAGAGTTGCATTAACCAATGTGAGGGCGGCAATCGCGGCCGTGTCGGCCCGCATGATTCTGGGACCGAGCGATAGCGGTACGACAAAAGGGCGGGATAAGAGCAGGCGGCGCTCTTGCTCATCGAAACCGCCCTCCGGCCCGATGAGGACGGCGACGGGAACGCCCGGGGTCAGAGCGGCGAGCGCCGCGACCGGGTCTTTCACGGGTGCTTCTTCATCGCAAAATATCAGCCTTATCGAAGGGTCCCATGCCTCCAGGGTCTTTGCCAGGACCGCAACGTCGTCGATTTCGGGGACGCGCAGAACGCCGCACTGTTCGGCGGCCTCGATGGCGTTGAGGCGCATGCGCTCGATGTTGACCCTGCCCGGAACCGTCCGGCGCGTCATCACGGGACTGAGGCGAGCCACGCCCAATTCCACGGCCTTTTGCACCATGTAGTCGAGGCGGGCGTGCTTGAGCGGGGCAAACAGGTAATGGATGGCGGGACCAGAGGTCTGAGTCCGCGTCCGATGCGAGATCCTGAGCTGCGCGGACCGCTTTTTCACATCCTCGAGCCGCCCGCGCCATTCTCCCTGACGACCGTTGAAGACGAGCAACTCGCCGCCCGGCGCCATCCGCAGCACATTCAACAGGTAATGCGCCTGCTCGTGAGACAGTTCGACGCTTGCACCTTCGGCTAGGTCGGCATCGACGAAGAGGCGCTCGGATGTGAAATCGTGGATGGCCATGGCGGGACGTCTTAACTGCTACATAGAGCCGCGCAAGCCACAAATGCACCTAATGGCGGCGCAAAAATGCGCTTTGCTGGCGCACTGCGTTTGCCCGCGGGCCTTGCCCCGTCTAGGCTTGCCGGGAATGGCGCACGCGGGCAATCGTGCCGTGTGCAACCTTGTCAACGAGTTCGATTCTTCAACGCATGCAGCAAGACGCGACCATCAAGCCGCAACCGGGCGCGGCTGTAGCCGACGCACCCTCCGACAACTGGGTGGATCGCTGGGCGCCTGCGTCCTGGCGGCCCTACCTCCGCCTTGGCCGATTCGACCGCCCGATCGGCTCATGGCTGCTGCTCTTCCCGTGCTGGTGGTCGCAGACGCTCGCGGAAGTGGAGCGCGGCCAACCCTTCCCCAGCATCCGGCTGCTGGTCTTGTTTGCCATCGGAGCCATTGCCATGCGCGCGGCCGGCTGCGCCTATAACGACTACATCGACCGCGACATCGATGCCCAGGTCGCGCGCACCCGGGACCGGCCCATCCCTTCCGGACAAATCTCGCCAGCGGGCGCGCTCGTCTTCGTCACGTTGATGTCGCTCGTGGGTCTTGGCGTGCTCGCCACGTTCAACACGTTTACGATCATGCTCGCCATCGCATCGCTCGCGATCGTCGCAACCTATCCCTTCGCCAAGCGCTTCACATCCTACCCGCAGATCGTGCTCGGGCTGGCTTTCAACTGGGGCGCGCTCGTCGGCTGGACTGCGGTCAAAGGCTCATTGGGCTGGCCCGCGATCCTGCTGTATGCGGGCTGCGTCCTTTGGACGGTGGGATACGACACGATCTATGCCCATCAGGACAAGGACGACGACGCGCTGCTGGGACTGGGTTCGACCGCACTGACTTTCGGCGACGACGCCGTCTCGTGGGTCGGGGGGCTTTACGCGGCAGCAGTGGTGCTGTGGCTGGCTGCGGGTCTGCTGGCGGGGACGCACCTGATATATTTCCTCGCCGTTACCTTGGTGTTTCTGCAAATGACCTGGCAGGTTGCGACGCTCGATACCAAGGATCCCGCCAACTGCCTGCGACGGTTCCGGTCCAATCGAGACGTCGGGGCCGCGGTCTTCATCGGCTTGGTCGCCGATATGGCGCTTTCATGGTTCGCCGGTCTGAACTGAGCGAATCGCGCCCCGTGCAAAAGCGGCCGTGGGCTTCGCCGGATGCGCGCGCGGCGCGCCTGCCTTGTGGACAAAACGCGCCGCGCTTGGCTGCCGACCTTCGAGCCCGATTTGTTCCTCAGGCATTTCGATCAAACTGCCATAATTGTCTTCAGATCCGATTAAGAGACAGGGTAAATGGCTGCTTAATCCGCCGTATGGGTTTCGCGCACGGGAACGATGGAAACTTGGGCTTTGATGCGCAGGGCCGGCCTTGTAGACACGGGGCTTAAGACTTTCGCATCGGTTGACCACAAATGGATCGTTCATGAGCAAAAGCAACAAGAGCCCTTCGGCAAAAAAGCCTCAACTTCTGCATCTCGTCTTCGGTGGAGAACTGACCGATCTTGAAAGCCATGAATTCCGCGATCTCGAGCACGTGCATGTCGTCGGGGTATTCCCGGATTACGAAACCGCCTACGCTGCCTGGAAGGGAGCGGCACAACGCACCGTGGACAACGCTATGATGCGCTATTTCATCGTCCATCTCCATCGCCTGCTGTCGCCGGAATCGACGCCAGCCGGCAAGAGCGGCGGCGAGCACACGGCTTGATGACAAAATCGACCGAGATAGCCAAGACGGTGGCGGCCCTCAAGAACGCTGTGGCGAAATCCACCAAGGGCAGCTTGCGACTCGATGCGCAATCGCGTGCGCTTCTTCGCCGTTTCCTGGCCGATTGGGTCTGGCCGCGCTGGCGAGAGCTCGTCTGGACCATCGTGCTGACAGGTTGCCTTGCGGCGGCAACCGGCGGCTACCCGACCGTCATCAAGCTATCCTTCGACACGCTGATGAAGAGCGATCAGGCCGACAGCGGCCTGCTGAGGCTCGTGCTGTTTGCCATCATTGGCATTACGGCGATGCGCAGCATTTTTCTTTATTTGCAGAACGTCGCGACCAACAGGCTGGTTCTTCGGCTGACGACCGACATTCAGCAACTCGCCTTCTCCCACCTGATCTCGGCCGACTTCTCGCGATTGTCGCGCGACACGCCAGGCCGTCTCGTCTCCAAACTGACCAACGACATCGCGTTCATTCAAGCGGCTGTCATGGCTGCGATGAACTCGGCCATTCGCGATAGCTTGTCGGTTCTCGCGCTCGTCATCTCCATGCTCTATCTCGACTGGATGATGACGCTGGTTGTGCTTGCCGTCTATCCGCTCGCCGCCCTGCCCATCGCGCTGATCTCGCGGCGGCTGCGGCGCGTCGCCAAGCAAACCCAGAACGAACTGGGCGACATGACCTCGCTGCTATCGGAAAACCTGTCGGGCGCGCGCCTCATCAAGTCGTTCCGCCTGGAGGAATATGCTTCAAGGAAGCTCGGCGCGAGCTTCGAGCAGGTGTTCAAGCTGCGCTTCAAGGCGGTCAGGACGCGCGCACGCCTCGACCCCATGCTGGAGGCGCTCGGCGGGCTTGCGGTGGCTGGCGTCGTCGCCTTCGCCTATCTGCGCATCGCCAGCGGCATCTCGACCGTCGGCGACTTCATGGGCTTCGTGACGGCGCTGCTCATGGCGGCCCAGCCGATCCGCGCGCTCGGCAATCTGTCAGGCAAGGTCCAGGAAGGCCTCGCCGCCATCGAAAGCGTCTACGAACTGCTCGACGAAAAGCCCCAGATCGTCGACCAGCCGAACGCCAAACCGCTCGTCCTCGAATCGGGTGCGATCAGCTTCCGCAACGTCGGCTTTGCATATGAGCCGCTGGGCGATGTGCGCGCGGTCAGCGATTTCACGCTCGACGTCGAGGGCGGCCAGACCGTCGCTCTCGTCGGGCGCTCGGGTGCGGGCAAGTCGACGATCATCAATCTCGTGCCGCGGCTCTTCGACGTGACCGAGGGAGCGATTCTCATCGACCGGCAGGACGTGCGCGACGTGACTCTCGCCTCCTTGCGCGACAAGGTCGCCATCGTCAGCCAGGACATCACGCTGTTCGACGATACGATCGCCGCCAACATCGCGCTCGGCAAACTGAATGCGACACCAGAGGAGATCCGCGCCGCGGCCCGAGCGGCGGCGGCGCATGATTTCATCATGGCCCAGCCGCAGGGTTATCAGACGCTGATCGGAGATCGCGGAGGCAGGCTGTCAGGCGGCCAGCGCCAGCGCATTGCGCTCGCTCGCGCCATCCTCAAGGATGCGCCGATCCTGCTGCTGGATGAAGCGACGAGCGCGCTCGACACCGAAAGCGAACGGCTCGTGCAGGAGGCTCTGGCGCGATTCACCAGCAATCGCACGACACTTGTCATCGCACACCGCCTTTCGACCGTGCAGCGTGCCGACCTGATCTGCGTGATGGAGGATGGCCGCATCATCGAGAGGGGCACGCATAACGAACTCATCGCGCGCAAGGGCGCCTATGCGCGCCTGGCAGGCAGCGACCATGAGATCGCCTTCGTCAATTGATTCTTATTCCGGCAGGTGAGGCGGCACCGCGAAGCGGCCGCGATCGGCGCTACTCGCGCGCCAGAATGGTGTTAACCAGCCTGTTGGCTATCGGCTTGGCCTTGAAGGAGCGATTGACGTCGTTCTCGTCGTAGCGGGTTCCGACCCACTCCCAGAATTCCATTGGCTGGCGGGCGTTGTCGGCCAGGTAGCGCTCGAAAAAATGATCGAGCACGCCCGTGTCCGCCTGACGGATATGGCCATATCTCAGCGACAATTCCTTCTTGGCTTGTTCGATCGGCACGCCTTCGCGGACATGACGATAGAGCGCGCTCATCAAGCCGGCGCGATCCGCACCCGACTTGCAATGGATCAGGACCGGATATTCGATCGCCCCGAGCATATCGCGAATGGCGTGCAGCTCCTGGCGCGAGGGCGCCGCCCTGGATCTCAGCTTGAAATTGACGAGTGTCAGACCATTCTGGCGGCACGCCCGCTCTTCCAGCCAGATCGTGCCGAAAGACTGATCGCCCCGCAGATTGATGACGGTCTTGACACCTATGCGCGCCGCATGCCGGATTTGATGCGGCGCCGGCTGGGCCGATCGCCAAGCCTCGTGCGAAATGCGATGGCGGTTGTTGTAGAGAACGCGCGCGATTCCATAATCGAGAATGAGCATCTCGAAATAGCAAAGCGCGGGGGAAATGCGCGCACGCAGGCTATCGGGTGCGGTGTGGATGGCTCCGTGCAGCCAATCGCCCGCCTTGCGGCGGATTGAGCGCTTTGCTCGCTTCAACAAGCCTGCCATTATGCCGCCGGGTCGCTCGAATTTATATGCTTATCAGAAGTTTATAGCTTCCTGCGCGTGCTGCGCGATCACAGCGCAGAAGGCCCGGAAAGCCACGATGAGCTTGTCCCTGGATAACGCGGATCTTCCCCCGCTTTTCGCCGTTCAAACGCGTTTGCACAGGCTAGATATTCGCTATAGGTACGCACCGCAAGTGGCTTTGCCGTAATGGATTGCTTTGGCGTAGGACGCGGGCCGAGGAATGAGGTTGCCACCCCCATGGCAGATTCCAAAACGAGGGTGACACGGCTCGCCGGCCGCACGCTGGCGCGGCTCATCCGCCATGTGGCCCAAACCTCCCAGGCCATTTATGACCCGCCCGACCTCATGGAGCGACTCGCCGCAGCCCACCCCTGTATCGTCGCGTGCTGGCACGGCCAGTTCATGATGCTGAGCACGCTTCGCCCGCCGGGCGCGAAAGTATCGGCCATGGTGGCGCGTCACGGCGATGCGGAACTCATCGGCGAAGCGATGCGCGCGTTCGATGTGGATCTGATCCGCGGCGCGGGCGCGGGCGACCGCAAGAAAGATCGCGGCGGGGCGGCCGCACTACGCGCATCGGTACGGGCCCTCTCACAGGGATCCTCCCTGGTCATGACGGCGGACGTTCCTCCAGGGCCGGCGCGTAAAGCGGGTATCGGCATCATCACGATCGCGCAATTGTCCGGCCGGCCGATAGTACCCGTCGCGGCGGCCTCCTCGCGCATGGCGTCGCTGGATACCTGGAGCCGGATTACGATCAACCTCCCCTATTCCAAGCTTGCTTTCGCAGGCGGACGCCCGATCGCCGTGCCGCGCGACGCCGGCGCTGCGAGATTGGAAGAACTGCGCCAGATGCTCGAACACGAACTCGACGCAGCGATGCGGCGCGCTTATGCGCTTGCCGGCGCCGATGTCGACCGGGCGACCCCGCTCGACATGCTGGCCGCCCGCACGCCTCCCGCGCCCGGGCTTATGCTCAAGATCTATGCCAAGAGCCTCTCCTGCCTGCGCCCGCTGACCCCCGCCTTGCTGAGCTATCGCGCGCGGCGCGGCAAGGAAATCGCGACGCGGCGCAATGAGCGCCTGGGCCAGCCTACGCGTCAGCGTCCCGATGGGAAGCTCGTTTGGGTTCATGCGGCCAGCGTGGGCGAGACGAACGTGGCCATGCCGGTCATCGAAGCTCTGCTGACGCGCGACCCCGATCTTCACGTGCTGCTGACGACCGGCACGACGACTTCGGCTGCGTTGGCTGCAAAACGGCTTCCTGAACGCGCCTTTCATCAGTTCGTCCCGCTCGACGCCGGCCCTTACGTTGCGAGCTTCCTCGATCATTGGAAGCCGGATCTGGCGATTTTCACAGAGTCCGAGATTTGGCCGAACCTCATCCTCGCGGCATCCCAGCGCCACATCCCATTGACGCTCATCAACGCGCGCATGTCGCCGCGTTCGATGAAGCGATGGCGCAAGTATGCGCGGCTCGGCCGTCCGCTGTTCTCGCGCTTTGCGCTCATCCTGGCGCAGAATGACCGGGTGGCGCGCGTGATCCGTTTCCTCGGCGCGCCGAAAGTCATCACCAGCGGGAACCTCAAGATCGACGCGCCACCCCCGCCGGTCGATGCCGCACATTTGGCCTCGCTCAAGCAAGCGGTCGGCATGCGCCACGTCTGGCTAGCGGCCAGCACGCACCCGGGCGAGGAAACGCAGGTCGTGGCCGCGCACACGATGTTGCTTGAAAAGCTGCCCGATGTGCTCACCATCGTCGCCCCGCGCCATCCCGACCGCGCCGAAGCTCTGGCAACCGAGATTGCCGCGCAAGGCCTCAAGGTCGAGCGCCGCTCGCAGAGCAAGGCTCCCTCGGGAGACTGCCAGATCTTTCTGGCCGATACGATCGGCGAACTGGGCACTTTCTATGCGCTGTGTCCCGTCGCCTTCATCGGCGGCTCGCTGGTCGCGCATGGCGGACAAAACCCCATCGAGGCCGTCAAGCACGGTACGGCCGTTGTCAGCGGGCCGCACACGCATAACTTCCTGGATGCCTACGCGGCCCTTGCGCACGCCAAGGGCATGGTCACCGTGATGTCCGGCAGCACGCTCGCAGACGCCGTGGGTCGCATACTCACCAGCCGCGAAGACGCGGCGGCGATACGTTCGGGCGCGGAACAGGCTCTTTCAACCCTGGCAGGGGCGAAGCAGAAGACGCTCGATGCCCTCACGCCTTATCTCGACGCACCCGGGACGCCTCTGTGACCACAAGAGAACCCTCATGGTGGTATCGCCGCATGCGCGGCTGGCAGGCCCGCGCACTGTCTCCGGCAGCAACGCTCTATGGCGCGCTGGCCGGGCGGCGCATGAATAGCCGCCCCGCCTACGCGCCGGGCGTGCCGGTTTTGTGCGTTGGGAATTTCACCGCCGGAGGAACCGGCAAGACGCCGCTTTCGCTCGCGCTCGCCAATATCGTTCGCGCGCTCGGCCGCGAACCCGTCTTTCTGACGCGCGGCTATGGCGGGACCGCCGCCGGCCCGTTGCTCGTCGACGCCCACGCCTCGAACGCGGCGCAGGTGGGTGACGAGCCCCTGCTGCTGGCGCGGGCCGCGCCAACCGTCGTTGCCCGCAAGCGTGGCGAGGGCGCTCGCTTTATCGAGCGGATGTCTGCGCGCAACGCGGTCATCATCATGGACGATGGATTGCAGAATCCGGCGCTGCACAAGGCCCTGTCCATCGCTATCGTCGACGCCCGCCGCGGGTTCGGCAATGGCATGTGCCTGCCGGCGGGTCCTCTGCGCGCGCCGCTTGCAACACAGATGTCGAAGGTTGACGTCGTCATCCTCAACGGGGAGGCCGACACCAGTGAGCTGGAGGAGACCCGGCAGCAAATTGCGCGCGTCTTCCAGGGGCCCGTGCTGCGCGCCCGGGTTGCGGGTGCGGACGATTTCAAATGGCTCAACGGCGCGCGCGCCGTCGCCTTCGCGGGGATCGCCAATCCGAATCGGTTCTTCGAACTGCTCACGAAAGCGGGCGCAGACATCGCCGCGCGGAAAGTCTACGGCGACCATCACCCCTTCACGGAAGCGGACGCGGCCTGCCTGCTGGCGCTCGCCGAGATGCACCGGGCGCGTCTGGTGACGACGGAAAAGGATTTCGTGCGATTGTACGGCGCGGGTGGGAAACTCGGCGAGCTGCGCGAAAAAACGCTCACCGTTGCGATCACGATGCAGCTTGAACGCGGTGAACTTGAAGCCCTCACCGCGCTCATCCGATCAGCTGTGGATGGTTGACCGGCTGACGCGATCGGCCCGAAGCCTTGAGCCCGAAGCCTTCAGTCAGGCGCCCGCGTTCTTCTTGCGCAGTTCAAGATAGCGCTTCAACGAAATCTCGGCCGACGCGTAAGGCTCCTGCGCCTCCACGCTCCAATATTTCAGATCGGCAAGCGGGATCGTCTGGCCGGTCACTGCGCAGCGCACGAACTCGCCTGGAGACACGACTTCGAATTCGCCATCGAGATAGCGCACCTTCGCCTCATTTTTCAGGCCGAAAAACTTGTCGATGCGATTCATGAACCTTCCATCATCCGAGTGGCGCGTGAGACCATCCTATCCAAGCACCATGAAGGCGCGTTCCGTCAAGGGGCAGCCGGTCACCTTGGCGCGATCTTGCACGCACAGGGTTTAAAACAGACTACCTTGTCCGCCACCATCCGAGCCGTTGTCACCGCCCCCGCGCGATCCTTCTGGTTTCGGGCGCGAACGCGCCGCCCGCGCCGCAGTTCCGGCAGGCTCCCGCCGCGAAACGCTGCCCGAAGGGTGCGTCACCTCGGCACCGGCCTTTCCGTCGGCGAACTCGATCATGATCTGCATGCCCGCGGAAAGTGCGGCCGCTGTGCGCACGGCGGCGCCGTCTTCGCGGCGCACCAGCGCAAAGCCGCGGGCAAGCACGCTTTGATAGCTCAAAGTCCGCAGCATGTTGGCGTCGCCCTCGAGCCTGCGCCGCCCGAGCGCGATGCGGCCGATCAGCGCCTGGGCGCCACGCCGCTCCAGCACGCCCAGGTCCTTACGGCACTCGGTGATGCGAGCGGCGATCTGCCCCGCGCGCAAACGGCTCGCAACCCGCTCGAAACGGTTGCGCTCCAGATTGGAAAAACGAGCAAGACAATGGCCCTGGCGCTGCGCCAGCCGCTCGAGCGCCCGCCGCGCCGCGCCAAGCCGCACGCCCAGCAGCGATGGCCGCAATGTTGCACTGACTTGCGCATACCCGGTCTTTTTTCGTTGCAGCAGACCGCGCAGACCCTGATCGAGCCGTCCGGCTGCGCCGTCGAAGCGCTGGCGCGGCAGGGCGATGAGGTCTTCAAGTTTGGGCAGCCCTCGCGCTTCGGCGCGATATGTATTGCGCATTTCGTCGAGATAGCGGCGAATGCCGCTTCGCTGGCGCTGCCGGAACTGCTCGATCGCCTCAGCCAGTTCGCTGAATTTCGGCACCGCCCACTCGGCTGCTTTCGTCGGCGTGGGAGCGCGCGCATCGGCCACGAGGTCGAGCAAGGTCCAGTCCGTCTCGTGACCTACCGCCGAAATGATCGGAATGACGCTTTCGGCTGCCGCGCGGACGACGACCTCCTCGTTGAAGCCCCAGAGATCCTCCAGGGCCCCGCCGCCGCGCGCCACGATCAGCACATCGGGACGCGGAATCGGACCTGCGGGCGCGAACCCATTGAACCCGCGAATGGCGTTGGCGACCTCTTGCGCACTGCCTTCGCCCTGCACGCGAACCGGCCAGACGACGACATGTGCGGGGAAGCGCTCGTCGAACCCATGCAGCATATCCCGAATGACCGCGCCGGTCGGCGACGTCACGATGCCTATGACGCGCGGGAGGAACGGACGCGGCTTCTTGCGCGCATCCTCGAAGAGCCCTTCGGCAGCGAACTTGCGCTTGCGCTCCTCCAGGAGCGCCATCAACGCGCCAGCGCCCGCCGGCTCCAGAACCTCGATCACGATCTGATACTTGGACGACCCCGGGAACGTGGTGATCTTGCCTTGCGCGACGACCTCCAGCCCCTCCTGCGGCTTGAAGCGCAGCCGGCCCAACGTCCCCTTCCAGATGACAGCCTCGATCTTGGCCTTGTCGTCCTTGAGGGCGAAGTAGCAATGACCCGAGGCGTGCGGCCCGCGATAACCCGAAATTTCGCCCCTCAGGCGGACGTACCCGAAGCCTTCCTCCAAGGCCCGCTTGATCGCGCTGGACAGCTCGGAGACGGAAAACTCCGGCGCATTGGCGCCAGCACGCCCGTCGCGGCGCAAGTCAGGTCTTTCGAAGTCGCTCACCTTGGTATTCCGTCCTTGTCTCTTTCGTCCCCGATGGTACATCAGGGACCCCACAGCAATCGAGTCCGCGATGAATGTACTTTTGATTGGCTCGGGCGGCCGCGAGCACGCACTGGCCTGGGCCATGACGGCCAGTCCGCTCCTGAAAAAGCTCTACTGCGCGCCAGGCAATGCCGGCATCGCCGAAGTGGCCGAATGCGTCGCACTCGACGCCGCCAACCACGATGCCGTCATCGCTTTTTGCCGCGACAAGGCGGTGGATTTCGTCGTGATCGGCCCGGAAGCGCCGCTGGTCAACGGTCTTGGCGACGCGCTCGAGAAAGCGGGCATCGCCTATTTCGGCCCCAATGCGGCCGCGGCACGCCTGGAAGGTTCGAAAGGTTTCACCAAAGACCTTTGCGCCCAGTTCAATATCCCGACAGCAGCCTACGGGCGCTTCTTGGATGCTAACGCCGCCCTCGCCTATCTGGAAGGAAAGCCCCTTCCCATCGTCATCAAGGCCGATGGGCTGGCGGCGGGCAAGGGCGTCGTCATCGCGGCCACGAAAGACGAAGCACGCTGCGCCATCGAAGCATGTTTCGCAGGCGCATTCGGTGCGGCAGGCGCGGAAGTCGTCATCGAGGAATTCCTCGAAGGCGAGGAGGCCAGCTTCTTTGCGTTGTGCGACGGCACGCACACGCTGGCGCTCGCCTCCGCCCAGGATCACAAGCGTGTGGGTGACGGCGACACGGGGCCCAACACGGGCGGCATGGGCGCCTATTCGCCTGCGCCTGTCATGACTGCCGATATGACCCGGCGCACGATGCACGATATCATTCTGCCGACGGTTGCCGCCATGCGCACGCGGGGCACTCCTTTTCGCGGCGTTCTTTTTGCCGGCCTCATGATTACGAAGGAAGGTCCCAAGCTCATCGAATACAACGTGCGCTTTGGCGACCCGGAAACGCAGGTGCTCATGATGCGGCTGCGCTCCGACATCCTCGCAGCGATGCGGGCGACCTGGGACGGCACGCTGGGCTCGCTCCAGTTGAAGTGGAGCGACGATGCGGCGCTCACCGTCGTGATGGCTGCCAGGGGCTATCCGGGCACACCGCAGAAGGGCGCCGAAATCAAGGGCCTGAAAGCGGCTGCACGGGTCGATGGCGTCGAGATCTTTCACGCCGGGACGCGCCGCGAAGGCGAACGCATTCTGGCCAATGGCGGCCGCGTGTTGAACGTCACCGCGCGCGGCCGCAACGTCGCCGATGCCCAGGCGCACGCCTATGCCGCGATCGCCAGGATCGACTGGCCAGGAGGGTTCTGGCGCAGCGATATCGGCTGGCGGGCCATGTCGCGCGAGAAGGAGCCGCGTTAAGCGGGTTCCAAATTTTGCCGCGCTGTGCTGTGCTTGCTATCAGCCGTTGCAACCGGCGAACCACGGGTGGTCCGCAAGCATGTCCCGAAAGTGTGTCGAACGTCCGCGCCCTGCTCCGGCAGCGGTCACCTCGCCGCCGCGCCCCTCCATCGGTCTGGCGCTCGGAGGCGGAGGCGCACGCGGACTTGCCCACATCGTGATGCTTGAAGCCTTCGATGAACTCGGCATCAGACCCAAGGTCATCTCGGGTACATCCATCGGCGCGATCATGGGTGCGGCGTACGCCTCGGGCATGTCGGGCGCACAGATGCGCGCACATACCAAATACATCCTGTCGCAACGTTTCGCCGTGATGCGCGACTTCTTCGCCGCGCGCCCCTTGCAGAAGATCCGTGAGCTCTTTCCCGGCACATCCGCGCTGCTCGACCCCAGCGCGGTTCTCGACGTGATCATGCCCAAGCAGACCAAGCCCGATTTCGAGAGCCTCGACATCCCGCTGAAGATCGTCGCGTCCGATTATTACAATCAGGAGCAGCAGGTCTTCACACAGGGCCCGCTCGGCGTTGCGGTCGCTGCGAGCATGGCGCTTCCGGCGATCTTCCAGCCCGTGCTCGTGGGCGGAAAGGCCATGGTGGATGGAGGTCTGACCAATCCGTTGCCCTATGACCTGCTTGAGGGCGAGGCCGACATCATCGTCGCGATCGACGTCTCGGGCGCCCCGGTGCCCGACCCGCGCCGGCCATATCCGACGGCCATGGAATCGCTTTTCGCCAGCGCCTTCCTGTTCGAGCGCACGATCGTGCGTGAAAAGCTGAAAAACGGTCAGCCCGACATCCTGATTTCGGCCGGCACGCAGCGCTTCCAGCTTCTCGATATTCTCAAGGTGGATGACATTCTCGCAACCGCCGAACCGGCAAAGGAGCGTCTGAAGGCCAAACTCGAGCGCGTGCTCTCGGTGGAGACACTGGCGCAGATCCCGAGCCCGGCAGGCGAGCCAACTCCCGCCTCGGAAGCGCAACGGGAGCCGAGGGCCGTCCGCGCCAAGCCACGGCGCGGGCTGCTTTCCCGCCGCAAGAGCCGCAAGCGCCGCCCGGATGCCTGACAACGGGGAGCAAGATCGCAGCGAGCCCTAAAGCGCTTTCCGTTTGCGCTAATTTTGCAGAATGCGGCTCTAGCGGCGCATGCCGAAGAAGTCCTTGAGAAGCCGCCCGGCCTCATCGTCCGCGATCCCGCCGTAGACCTCCGGCACGTGATGACACGTCGGCTGCGTGAAAAACCGCGCGCCGTGCTCCACGCCGCCGCCCTTGGGGTCGGACGCACCAAAGTAGAGCCGCCTGATGCGGGCGAACGAGATGGCGGCCGCACACATGGCGCACGGCTCCAGCGTCACGTAAAGATCGCAACCGGTGAGCCGTTCCGCGCCAAGCTTGGCCGCGCCTGCGCGCAAAACGATCATCTCGGCATGGGCCGTCGGATCGTTGTCGCGGCGGGTTGCATTGCCGGCGGCCGCAATGATCGCGCCATCGGGCCCCACGAGCACCGCACCAACCGGAACCTCCCCGCGCTCGGCCGCCGCACGGGCTTGGACGAGCGCCAACTCCATATGGCTTAACTGACGGGCTGATGTCATAAGGGGCCCTGCCTCAACCTCCAGGATTGCGCCAACGCGATGACCACGGCCCCAAGCAAAGGCCCTCGAAAGCCTCCCGCCACCGCCTCCGGTCAGAGCCGGCCCGCAGGTGGCGCAGACGAACCCATGCGCATCGCCAAGGCGATGGCGCGCGCAGGCCTGTGCTCGCGCCGCGAAGCCGAACGCTGGATTGCAGACGGGCGTGTCAACGTCAATGGCCGCGTGCTCACGACCCCCGCCTTCGAGGTGAATGCAAAGGACAAGGTGCTGGTTGATGGCAAACCGCTGCCCGGCAAGGAACCGCCGCGCCTGTGGCGCTATCACAAGCCGAAGGGATTGGTGACGACGCACTCCGATCCGCAGGGCCGGCCCACCGTTTTCGAGAAGCTGCCCCCCGAACTCCCGCGCGTGGTCTCCGTGGGGCGGCTCGACTTCAACACCGAAGGGCTGCTCTTGCTGACCAACGACGGCGCCCTTGCCCGCCACCTCGAACTGCCGGCCAACGCGTGGGTGCGCCGCTACCGGGTGCGCGCGCGCGGCCGCGTCACGCCTGCAGACCTTGACAAGCTCAAGGATGGCGTCGAGGTCGAGGGCGTTCGCTATGGGCCCATCGAGGCGACGGTTGATAGCGTTCAAGGCGCCAACATGTGGCTGTCGATTGCGATCCGCGAAGGCAAGAACCGGGAGGTGCGCAAAATTCTGTCCAGCCTCAATTTGACTGTGAACCGGCTCATCCGCGTCTCGTTCGGACCATTTCAGTTGCTCGACCTGGCGCCCGGCGCGGTGGAACTCGTCAAGCGCCGCACGCTCGTGGAACAGCTCGGGCCCAAGGCCGCGCGCGAGCTTGGGCTCTCGGAAGGTCCCCAAGAGCGCAAAGAACGCCACCGCACCGCCAAGGCTCACACGCGAAACCCAGACGAACCATGAGAATCGTTGCCGGCAAGTATCGCGGCCGCCCCTTGGCTGCGCCCGATCACGAAGGATTGCGCCCCACTGCCGACCGCGTCCGTGAAAGCATCTTCAATATTCTCGCGCATGGGATCGACGGCTTCGACATCGCCGGGGCGCGCGTCATCGATCTTTTCGCGGGCACTGGAGCGCTCGGCCTGGAGGCGATGTCGCGTGGTGCGGCCTACTGTTTGTTCGTGGAAGAAAGTGCCAAGGCGCGAGCGCTCATCCGTCGCAACGTCGAAGCCTTCGGCTTGACAGGTGAGACGCGGATTTTTCGGCGCGACGCCTGCGGGCTGGGACAGGCGGGAAATATCGAGCCCTTTGGGCTCGCCTTCCTCGATCCGCCCTATGGCCAGGGCCTGGCTGAAAAAGCTCTCACGTCGCTGGCTGAAGGCCGCTGGCTTTGCGAGAATGCGGTTTGCGTTGTCGAGGACAAGCTCGCCGCGGCGTTTGACGCGCCGCCTGGTTTCCTTGATCTTGATCAACGCACATGGGGCGATACCTGCGTGCGCTTTCTGCAACTAACGGCCTACAGCACGCAATAATTACCTGCCGTTCACTGGAACAGTTCGGAAAATTTTTCCAATGCCCGGAACTTAACGGTTCCGATGGGCAACAATCCGACAATCTTGCATCAGGCTGGCTATTCGCGCGGCGCGCGTTGGATTTAATCTGAAACGTTGCACCCCTCGGGGGTGCAGGGAGATCACGCTCCGGGTGGAAATCCCGGACATTGCGCGCGCGAGGCAATCGAATGCCAACCACACCGCGATCCATCGAGACGTTCCTGGCCGTCGTGCTGGCTTGCGGCGACATCGACTGCCTTTTCGCAGCCTTCCAGGAAGAAATTGTGCGTGAAGGCTACGGCAATCTCGTCCTCGACCGCATGGAAGCTCCCGCCGATCTCGATGTTTTCCTCGACAACGCGTCCGCGGCCCTGCGCCATCTGGAGCAGAACCTGTGTGAGCCGGAAGGGGAAACACCGATGCTGCCGGGTTCGCCGGCCGATTGGATCGAGCATATGGTTCGCAACGCTGGAAGGGACCGCGCTGCCATAAGTCGTCGCGGCGCGCGCGATGCCGCGATCACGCTGACGATCCCGACATGGGGACGGCGCAGAGCCTACGACTTTATCAGCTTCGTCAAACAGGGTGTGTTCGAGCACACGCCGGAACGGCTGGCGATCATCAGGCTCAAGACCTTCGCGGTCATCGATCGCTATCAGGCGTTGCGCGAGACAGCCGGCGATGCGCGCCTTCCGACCCCTCACACAACGGCCACGCCGTTAACGCGGGTCTGCGACCATGATGTGCGAACTCCATCGGCCCTGACCAGCCCGCGGCACCAAACGTGCGCTGACAACATCACCGATGTGGAATGCAGGGCGCTCGCGCTGATCGAAATTGCGTGGCAGCGCTACAATGCCGGGTTGCTCAACCTCAACGAACGTGTCGCCGATATCGTGGGCACGACGGTGATCGACGAATATCTGGCGCGCGGCCTGATCGAGGAAGAACCGGACGATTTCCGATTCAATTTCGTTTTCAGGCCGTCTCGCATTGGACAACGCCATCTCAAGGTGTGTCCGTGCGTGTCACGCTGGCGCGCCGAGGTCTGGAGTACCTACGTGGAGGTGCATGAACGCCCCGTGGACTGATCGCGCAAGATCAGCGCCGCGTCTCAGTTGCCGGCTTGCGCCTTTTGACCGTAAGTCTTGAAACGCTCCACCATGGCATCCATCTCGGCATCGTCCAGCAAATGCGGCGCGCCAAGCGCGAGCACCTTGTAGTACTGCTCCGCCAGAACCTCGACCTCTTGCGCCAGTTCCAGAGCGCTCTGCGGCGTCTCGCCCATCGCGATCTGACCGTGGTTGGCCATCAGGCAGGCATCGCGCTGCCTCAGTCCCTCAGCGACGAGCCGGGCCAGTTCCGGGGTCCCGAAACTCGCGTACGGGATGCAGGGGATGTCGCGGCCGCCTGCAACCGCGACCATATAGTGGAACGCAGGGATCGACGTGTGCGCGCACGCCAGCACCGTGGCATGCATGGAATGGGTATGCACGATCGCATGGCGATCCGGCCGCGCCGCGTAAGCGGCGAGATGAAAGCACCATTCGCTGGACGGTATTCGCTGGCCGCGCGCGACGCTGCCGTCGTATTCGACGCGGACGATATCGCCGGGCGTCAACTCCTCATAGGCCATGCCGGAGGGCGTGATCAGCATCGCGGGGCCGGACCGGACAGAGACGTTGCCGGAGCGCACGGGCGATAGCCCTGAGCGGCTCATCGCAAGCGCGGTTTCCAGAACGCGCACCCGTAACGCATCGTCCGTGCCTTGTTCGACATATCCCCTCATACCGAGATCGCCTCGCGCTCTGGATACAGCGACAGCAACCCTTCGCGAGTCGCCCGGCACACCCCCCGCTCGGTGATGAGCCCCGTCACGAGGCGGGCCGGCGTCACGTCGAATGCGGGATTGCCTGCCGGCGTGTCAGGTGGCGCAATGGAAACTTGTATGATGCGCCCGCCCGCGTCTCGTCCCTGGATCGTGGTGACTTCACGCGCGTCGCGCTCCTCGATGGGGATGGCCGCGCCCTCGCCGATCGTCCAGTCGATGGTCGAGGATGGCAGGGCGACGAAGAAAGGCACGCGGTTGTCATGGGCGGCGAGCGCCTTGAGATACGTGCCGATCTTGTTGGCGACGTCGCCATTGGAAGCAACGCGGTCGGTGCCAGTGATTACGAGATCGACCTTTCCTTGCTGCATGTAGTGCCCGCCTGCGTTATCGCAGATCAGCGTATGTGGAACGCCGTGCTGGCCAAGCTCGAAGGCGGTGAGCAATGCACCCTGATTGCGCGGGCGCGTCTCGTCCACGAAAACATGGACGGGAATGCCCGCATCGTGCGCCTGATAAATGGGGGAGGTTGCGGTTCCCCAATCTATGCAGGCAAGCCAGCCGGCATTGCAGTGCGTGAGGATGTTGACCGGCCCGCCTTGTTTGCGATCCGCCAGATCCCGGATGAGGGGCAGCCCGTTGGCGCCGATCATCCGGCACATCTCGACGTCGTCCTCGGCGATGGCGGCCGCGCGCCGGTAAGCTGCCGCCACCCTGGCGTCGGCCGGCAGGGGTGCGAGCGCCTTGTGCATCTGCTCCAGCGCCCAGCGAAGGTTGATCGCCGTCGGCCTTTGAGCGGCAAGATATGCGATCGTCTCTTGAAGACCTTCGTCCGATGCGCTCTTGCGCATGGCCAGCGCCACGCCATAGGCAGCCGTAACGCCGATCAGCGGCGCACCGCGCACGAGCATGGCCTGGATGGCATACGCCACATCGTCTGCAGTCTTGAGCACCACGGTCTCCAGGGTATGCGGCAGGCGTGTCTGGTCGATGATCTCTACCGACCAGCCGTCGGGCCGCAGCGAGAGCGTGCGCATCGGTTTACCGTTGATTTTCATGAGTTACACGCTCGCTCGATTGTTAATCGTTCCACTGCGCCCCACCGGGTTTGCCCGCGCCAAGCGGAATGTTGAGAACCTCCTCGAGGCCGCAGGCGGCACACTGCAAGCGATACCACTCTGCATGAGGACGCGAGGAGCAATCCGTGACGACAAGCCCCGTGACACCGCAGACGGGGCAACTCAACACGCCCTCGAGTCGGGCTCGCCACGACCTTACCGCCTTGAGCGCCACGGCCAATCGGTCCTGATCGAGCGCGCCCGGCATGATCAATGTCCCTCGAACGCGACCAGCGCATGGCTGTCGATGCCGTGGCTCTTGAGACGCGCCATGCCGCCCAGTTCCGGCAGATCGATGATGAAGGTAGCACCCACGACTTCGCCACCGGACCGCCGGATGAGCTTTGCGGCCGCTTCTGCCGTGCCCCCCGTCGCAATCAGGTCGTCAACAATCAGAATGCGCGATCCGCGCGCGATGGCATCCTCGTGAATCTCGATGACGTCGACGCCGTATTCCAGCGCATATTCCTGCCCGATGGTCTTCCACGGCAGCTTGCCCCTCTTGCGGATGGGAATGAACCCGCAGCCCAGCCGGTCCGCCACGGCGCCGCCGAGAATAAAGCCGCGCGCCTCAATACCCGCCACCGCGCTGATCTTTTTATCTTCATAAGGAGCCGCCATCCCCGCGATGGCCGACTTGAGGCCTGCGGGGTCTGCCAGGAGCGTGGTGACGTCCCGGAACATGATGCCGGGCTTGGGATAATCCGGAATGGTGCGTATCAGCGTCTTCAGATCGTTCACGTCGGGCTCCCGTCAAAATCGCGGCGCAAATTAGCAATATCCTCACGCTCAAGGTAGAAAGATTATCGAGGCTTTGGCGTGCTGATTCGATTCGTGCGCCGCGCCGCCTCCCCTGTGGGGGACTATCACATGATGGCTGGAGGCTCGATGGTAATGGCGGACCCGACTTACGCCCCCCTCGGCGATGATCCCGCCGATGACCTTCCGCGCACTTTCCGGCGCGAGAAAGAGGCCCGCGAACGCGAAGCGCGTGAGCGTGCCGCACGCGAGCGGGCGGCCGCGCCCACCCTTTCGACCACGCCGGATCCCTATGCCGCCGATCCCTATGCCGCCGTGGGCCCCAAGGTTTACGTGGAACCTGCGCCCGCCGCGGCAGCGGCCGTGCTCGATGAAAATTATCCCGCCGTGGTGCGCCGCATCGACGTGCCCTTCGGCCATCTGGTCGTTTTCTTTCTCAAGGCCACCGTTGCCGCCATCCCTGCGCTCATTCTGCTGACGGCTATCCTGTGGGGTTTCGGCCAGTTCTTGCAGACCTTCTTCCCCGAACTGGTGAAGATGAAGATCCTGATCGGCGTGGGGGGCTGATGCGCAGAGCGCTCAGGCTCAGCCCTCGAGCACGCTCACCCCTCGAGAACGCTCAGCCCTTGAGAACGCGCCCCGCGACCGCATCGAGTTTTGCGATCAATGCGCGATCGCGCGCTTCCGGAGCGGTAACGATGGCGATTTCCAAAGCTGTGTCCGATCCGATCGGGCAGGCGGGATGCTCGCGCGGAAATTCCCTCGCCAGCCGGGCGATCATGCGCTGCGCTTTTGCGGTATTGTCCTTCATGACCGCTAGCACGGCGGCGATATCGACCTGCTGGTGATCGTCGTGCCAGCAGTCATAGTCGGTCACCATGGCGACGGTGGCGTAGCAAAGCTCGGCCTCGCGGGCGAGCTTGGCCTCCGGCATGTTCGTCATGCCGATCACGTCGCAACCCCACGAGCGGTAAAGTTCGCTTTCGGCGCGCGTGGAGAACTGAGGGCCTTCCATAACCAGATAAGTGCCGCCCATATGATGCTCGACATCCTCGGCTTTGAGCGCCGCCTCGATGGCCTTGGCGAGCAGCGGACTTACCGGATCGGCGAGCGAGACGTGCGCCACGCACCCGTCGCCGAAGAACGACTTTTCGCGCGCGAACGTGCGATCTATGAACTGATCGACGACGACGAAATGGCCCGGTGCGTAGCGTTCTTTCAATGATCCGCAGGCCGATACCGAGACGAGATCGGTCACGCCCGCACGCTTCATCACATCGATATTGGCGCGATAGTTGATGTGGGTCGGAGATACCTGGTGGCCGCGTCCATGACGCGGCAAGAAGCGGATCGGCAATCCACCAATCTCTGCAAACAGCACCTGATCGGATGGCGAACCCCAAGGACTCTTGATGGTCTCCCAGCGTTCGCCCGCCAGGCCGGGAAGGTGGTAGAGGCCACTCCCTCCCATGATGCCGAGTACGGATCTTGCCATATCCATGTTCCCCTGTTGTTTGCGGATGTCGCTCGCGTGCGAAAAACCTCTTTTTATATCAGCATATTACAAACATCGCGCCGTAAGCGTATTAATCAGGTTGATCAAGATCAAACCCAGATCAACCGTGATGGAACGAAAATACCCCCACTTCAACGGCGCTAACCGAATTCACGGCAAAGGTGTTTGATAGGTAAGCCTCGTATCCTGCGTGGCCGACACTTGCAGCGCCTTTCCATCGACCTTCAATCAGGGATCATCATCATGAACCTCGTGTCACTTGCCATGCAGCTTCTGGGACCCATGGTCATCAACCGTATCGCCTCCAGCCTCGGTTTGAGCCAAGGTATCGCAGGCAAGCTCATCTCTGCTGCTATTCCGGCTATTCTGGCCGGCCTGACCGGCAAAGCCGCTCAACCGGGCGGCGCCACCAGCCTCACCAACGTGCTCTCAAAGTTCGATCCCTCGATCCTGGGTAACCTTGAAAATATCATCGGTGGACCGCAACAACAGCAGTTTACCGACCAGGGTACATCGGCATTGTCCTCCCTGCTCGGCGGCAATGCGGTGAATGCGATTGCCGGTGCGCTCGGCAAATTCGGCGGCGTCGACACCGGCAAGAGTAGCTCGCTTTTGGGAATGCTGGCTCCGGTGGTTCTGGGCACGCTCTCCCAGCAGCAAAAGGCAAGCGGTTTAGACGCAGGGGGGGTTGCCAACCTGCTCGCCTCACAGAAAGAGAATATCGCGGCGGCAATGCCTGCAGGCTTCTCCGATCTTTTGAAAGGAACCGGCGTGCTGGATTCGATCTCCTCGAATGTCGCTCGAGCGGCCACACCGCGTACGCCGCAAGCGCCTGCTGATAGCGGCGGATTAGGCCGCTGGCTCATTCCTCTCGTGGCCCTGCTCATTGCTGCCTATCTCCTGTGGAACTTCCTCAACCGCGGAACACCGGAGCCAACTGCACCGCCTGCGCATCCCGCTTCAACCGAAGCACCCGCCCCTGCACCTGCGGCCCCGCAGGCCGATCTCGCAGGCCTTGCTAATAAGGCGATTAGCGCGCTCACCGGATCGCTCGCCACGATCACCGACGAGGCGACGGCGAGGGCCGCCGTGCCCCAGCTCCAGGATGCAGGCAAGCAAGTCGACGCTCTGAAGTCCGCAGCAGCCCTGCTGAGCGGCGACGCGCGTGCGCCTCTCGCCGGCTTGATCCATGCGGCCCTGCCGGGCGTGACGAGCGCGATCGAAAAGGCAACCGGCATTCCAGGTGTCGCCGCGATCATCGAACCCGTTGTGGCCCCGATCGTCGCAAACCTCACCGAGCTTTCCAAATAACCCGCTCCCCCAGGTGGAAATGCGAAAGGCCCGCGATCAATCGCGGGCCTTTCGTTTATCTCGTAGCGCAACACGCCAAGGCTGTCAGTGCAGCTTCGACCAGATACGGCGCTTGCCGAAGTAAAGCAGAACCGTCGTCACGAGCAGGTACAGCATGACCTGCCAGCCGATGCGCTTTCTCTGATCAAGCGAAGGATCGGCCGCCCAGGCGAGGAACGCCGAGACGTCGCGTGCGTAGTTTTCGACCGTCCCCTTGGTGCCGTCTTCATACGTCACGACGCCTTCCGAGAGCGGCGGCGGCATGGCAAGCTGATTTCCCGGAAAGGCCGTGTTGAAGCTCATCCCTTCCCCGACCGTGACGTCGGCGGGCGGGTCGGTGTAGCCCGTCAACAGCGCGTAGAGGTAATCCGGTCCGCCCTCCTGGTAACCCTGGATGATGTCTCCCAACATCAGGAACGGATGGATCATCCAGCTGACCTCGCGGTGGACTCCGCGCGCCTTGGCGATCACCGACAGATCCGGCGGCAAGGCGCCGTTCTGCGCAGCACGCGCCTGCTTGTCGTTGAGATAAGGTCCCAGGATCGGATCGAAGGGCTTGGCTGGACGCTTGATCAGCTCCCCGTCCTTGGCGACCTCGCCCTGATCGTTCGGTTCAGGGATCTGGTTGGGCCATTCGGCAGCCAGTGCCTTCACCCCCTCTTCGGAAAAACCAGGGCCGCCCGGCTCCGAAAGGTTGCGGAAGTAAACGCGCTTCAGCCCGTGGCACGCCGCACAGACTTCCTTGTAGACTTGGAAGCCGCGCTGCAGCTGCGCTTGGTCGAACTGGCCTCTGAAGCCGGCGAACGACCAAGGCTGCCGCTCGATCCCGTGATGCGCGGCCGCGGTTTCAGCCGCGTTCGATACGCCAGCCAGCGCAGCAAGCGCCAGAAGGCTCGCGGCAGATCGTGAGATGATATTTCTCATGGTGTCCTCGCTTACGCCTTGGCTGCTGCATCGGAGCCCAGAACCGCATCCGTTATGGAGCGCGGCAAGGGCTTTGGCGTCTCGATTAGGCCGATCACCGGCATCGCGATCAGGAAGAACGCGAAGTAGATCACCGTGAAAATCTGCGCCCAGAAGACGTAGACGCCTTCGGCGGGCAGCGAGCCGAGATAGCCGAGCGCCAGGCACGTGAACAGGAAGACCCAGAACGCCCACTTGAAGATCGGGCGATACTTGGCCGAGCGCACGCGTGACGTGTCGAGCCAGGGCGCGAAGATCATGACCAGGATCGAGCCGAACATCGCGACGACGCCCATCAGCTTGGCGAACCCGCCCAGGGGTATGCCGAGGAACGAGCCGGTGAAAGCACGCAGGATCGCGTAGAAGGGCAGGAAGTACCATTCCGGCACGATGTGGGGCGGCGTCACCAGCGGGTCGGCCTCGATATAGTTGTCGGGATGTCCAAGGTAATCCGGCAGGAAGAACACGAACCAGGCGAACAGGATCAGGAAGGCGAACATACCCACGATGTCCTTGGAGGTCGCATAAGGGTGCATCGGCACAGAGTCCGAGGGCTGCTTGAGGTCGAGGCCATCGGGATTGTTCTGCCCTGTGACGTGCAGCGCCCAAACGTGCAAAATGACCACGCCCGTCAAGACGAAGGGCAGCAGGTAGTGGAGCGAGAAGAAGCGATTGAGCGTCACGCCCGAGACCGAGTAGCCGCCCCAGAGCCATTCCACGATCGCCGTGCCGAGCCCTGGAATGATCGTATCCAGGGCAGAGAACAGGTTGGTGATGACGGTGGCGCCCCAGAAGCTCATCTGGCCCCAGGGAAGTACGTAGCCCATGAAGGCGGTCGCCATCATGATCAGCAGGATCACGACGCCGAGGATCCACAGGATCTCGCGGGGCGCCTTGTAGGAGCCGTAATAGATGCCGCGGAAAATATGGATGTAGACGGCGATGAAGAACATCGACGCGCCGGCCGAATGGAAGTTGCGGATCATCCAGCCGTAGTTGACGTCGCGCCGGATGTGCTCGATGGCGTTGAACGCCGCGGCATCCGAGGGCTGGTAGTGCATCGCCAGCACGACGCCCGTGACGATCTGCGCCACGAGGCAGAACATCAAGATGCCGCCGAACGTCCAAAGGTAGTTGAGGTTGCGAGGCGTGGGAAAATCTACGAACTGCCCGTGCATCATGCGCATGATGGGCAGGCGCTCGTCCCACCACTTTCCCCAGCGCGACGTCGGCTCGTAGTTTGAAGAGTGACCTGACATCTTATGACTCCTCAGCCGATCTTGATCTTGGTGTCGGAAGTGAACTCGTAGGACGGCACCTCAAGATTGCGCGGCGCCGGGCCCTTACGAATGCGGCCCGAGGTATCGTAGTGCGAGCCGTGGCACGGGCAGAACCAGCCGCCGTAGTCGCCACGCGCGTCGCCCATACCCTGACCCTTGGGAATGCAGCCCAGATGGGTGCAGATGCCGATCAGCACGATCCAGTTGTGATGCCCCTTCTTGACGCGGTTATCGTCGGTTGCCGGCGCCGAAGCGGGCAGAGCGTCGTTGCGGGCCTCCTCGTCGGGTAACGTCTTCACGTCGACGCTTTCGGCCGCCTCGATTTCCTGCTTGGTGCGGTTACGCACAAAAACCGGCTTTCCGCGCCACATGACGGTTATCGCCTGGCCTTCCTTCACATGGGACAGATCGACTTCCGTCGACGCCATCGCCTTGGCGCTGGAGTCAGGGTTCATCTGCTGGATGAAGGGCCAGAGCAAAGATGCGGCGCCGACCGCCGCGAAGGCGTTGCCAGCGATCACCAGGAAGTCCCGGCGATTTGCCTCATCGGCGTGATCAGCGTGAGATGCCACGAGAGCCTCCGAAGTAAAATGCACATGCAGAGACCTTCACGGCGATTTGCGGAGGGGCTGAACACCCCTTTTGTTGTTTCGCCGTGGCGCCCGAGCCGGACTTGAGCGCAACACAGATCCCCCTGCGGGGACCTTTTGACACCGTTCGGCGAACCCCTCAAGGTTCCCTGGGCCGCACCCGGCGGGCAATTTGGCGCATCACGGATCGCAGACGCGCGGGCAACCTCGAACATGAGACTTTAGAACCATGCGACTGGCGTTGTATCAGCCTGACATTGCTCAAAATACCGGAACGATCCTGCGCATGGGCGCGTGCCTGAGCATCCCGGTGGACGTCATCGGCCCGACAGGCTTCGACATGAGCGATCGCGCCCTTCGCCGGGCGGGCCTCGATTACCTGGACCACGTCGATTTGACGCGGCACACGAGCTTTGAGGAATTCGACGCCGAACGCCGCGCCAGGGGATGCCGCCTCGTGCTCTTGTCCTCGCACGCCCAGACGGCCCATATCGACTTTGCCTTCGCGTCAGGCGACATCCTGCTCATGGGCCGCGAGAGCGCCGGTGTGCCCCGGCAGGTCCACGACACGGCCGACGCGCATCTGCGCATTCCCATGCGCCCGGGCCTGCGCTCACTCAACATCGCGGTGGCGGCGGCGATGGCCGTGGGCGAGGCGCTACGCCAGACAGGAGGATTCCCATCACCTGCCCCTCGGAATTTTGATCATTCGTGACCGCCGCCAACTGGCTAGGCGGGATTGCTCCGCGTATGCTCGCAGCCGATCACGATGACAGACCCAAGGCACTTACCAATGACAGGGAGATACAGGCATCCATGAAACTGGCAACTCTCGCAGGCCTCATGCTGGTGGCCGCGGCATCGGGCGCCCTTGCCGGCGATGACGACGACAAGGCGGCGAAAAAAGCCAAGATGAAGTTCTGGAACCTGACCGGCGAGGATCTGGTTGAACTCTACCTGGCTCCGGCGGGAACCGGCAAGTTTGGACAAAACCAGACCGCCAACGACGATAACAACGTGGCCGAGAGCGACGAGCGGCTGCCGCTGACAGGCGTTAGCGCGGGCACCTACGACGTGAAGATCAAGGACAAGTCGGGGCGCTCGTGCCTCGTCAAGAACGTCGAAGTTCGCAATACTGGGCCCTACTCGTTCTCGCTGGAGGCCGATCAGCTCACGGATTGTTCGAACTGAGCCACACGCAAGCCTCCCCGATTTGTGCCCATGCGCCGGTGGCGGGTTGCGGCCCGCGGCTGGCGCGCGGTTTTTGGCGCGTCAGATAATTGGAGAACGGCAGAACAAAAAAAAGCGCCCGCGGCGTAGCTGGGTGCAATACGGCGCGGGCGGTTAGTTTCCCTCGGAGTAGTGGGTGGCACGATGAAGCCATACATTACTTTTGGAGTCAACAATTAATGCCGCGGCATTTTCGCAAGCCATCGGCACGCGACGGCACAAACGCAAAAGGCCCCGGTTCCCCGGGGCCTTTTTTGAAGCCTTCAAAGCAAGCGCCAGGCTCGTCAGAACCTAGCGCCCACAGTGACGTAAACCGATGTCGGCGCGCCGGGCATGATGTTGTTGTTGTTATGCGCGGCGGCGAAATAGTCCTCGTTGAGCAGGTTCTCGACGTTGATCTGCGCACTCCACGTATCGTCCAGGTCCAGATAGAGGGCAGCATCAACACGCGTGTAACCCGGCGCCTGCACCGTGTTGTCGAGCGCGGCAAAGAAATCGGTCTTGTGAACGATGCCCAGGCCGGCCGCAAACATGTCGGTAAACTGATATTTGTTCCACAGCGAGAAGGTATTGTGCGGCACCCACGGGACCTCATGTCCGATATCGGAGGGCCGGCCTTCGACGACTTCCGCGATCTGGTGACCAAACCCTGCCGCGATCTGCCAACGGTCGGTGAGATACCCGGTCAGAGCCAACTCCGCACCTTCCGTACGTGTCTCGCCTACTTGCTGTCCGGCAAACGGACCATCGGCAACGAACTGATTTTTGCGGTCGAGCCGGAAGATCGCACCCGTCATCATCAGTCGCGGCATGATATCCCACTTGAAGCCGATCTCCTTGTTCTCGAACTCCTCCGGCTCCAGCGTGGAACTCGTCACATCGAGCACGTTGAACTGATCGCCCGCACTGGGAAGGAAGGAGCGCGAGTAGCTGACGTAAAGCGAGATCTGCTCGGATGGCTTGAACACGACGCCGGTACGCGGCGACCAGACGTTGTCGACGCGACTGAAGACGTCGCCGTTCAAGCCGTTCTCGAAGTCGATATCGAACCGGTCGAAGCGAATGCCGCCGATGATATCCAGATACCGGCTGACCTGTAGCTGATCCTGAACGTAGGCGCTTTGCGTGCTGAGGTTCGTCGCGCGGCGGCGATTGACCTCGTTGAAATAGACCGGCGAAAACAGGGTCGGGCTCGCAAGGGTCACGCTGAGACTCGCCGGGCCGCCGGGCGTGAGGAAGTGCGGCGTGTTGCGCCCGTTGTCGGTCTGCTGGTGCGTGAACTCGGTACCCGCCAGAATGGTGTGACGCATCCCCGGGGCCACATCGATTTTCATAGTCAAATCGGTCTGATTGACGATGCTGTCGCGCTGCGTCGTATCGCGATACCCGCCAATCGTAACCTCGCCTGAGCTCGACACCTTGCTGCTGGCGAATGTGTTCTGATAGGCTTTGTCGAAGGTCATGTAAGAGGTATGGTTGCGCACCTTCACGTCGTCGCTGAATTTGTGCTCCAGCGTCGCGGCGACGGTATGACCTTCATAGTCGGCGAAGCTGTCGCGCGGGTGGCCGAAGAACGTCTCGTCGAAGCCCTCCAGGGGCCGTCCGCCGCGCGAAGGCACTCCACGGTCCACGGTCCGCTCGTCGCGATAGTATTCATAGCTGACGAGCAGCTTGGTCCGGTCCGTGAGCTTGAAACCCAGCGTCGGATTGACGGCGAAACGCTCCAGCTCGAAATAATCGCGGAAGCCTTCGGAGTTCTCGTACATGGCGTTGATGCGAAACGCGGCGGCGCTCGAAATCGCATCTCCCACGTCGATCGCAGTACGCCTGGAATCATAACTACCGTAGGTGGCCGTGACGTCGCGGACGCGCTCGCCGTTGGCTTCCTTCTGCGAGCGATTGACGATGCCGCCGCCGCCACCACGCCCGAAGATCATCGCCGCCGGCCCTTTGAGCACCTCGACGGCCTCGACGTTGTAGAGGTCGCGATAATACTCCGCATCGTCGCGCACGCCGTTGACGTAGAAGTCGGCCGTGGTCTGCTGGCCGCGAATGGTGATCTGGTCGCGATGTCCTTCACCCTGCGCGACATTAACGCCGGGGACGTAAGTCAGCGCCTGGCCAAGGCTCTTGGCCCCTTGATCATCGCTCTGCTGGCGCGTGATGACGGTCAAGGACTGAGGAATGTCCTTGATGGGCGTATCCGTCTTCGTGGCCGTCGTGGTGCGTGCGGCCGTGTAGCCATCGATGCCGCCCGGTCCGCCGCGCACGGGTAGGGTTGCGCCCTCCGCATCACTCTGCGCACCAGTGCCGGGATCTGCGACCGGCTCATACTCCTCTGGAGGAGGAGGCGGCGTGGCTCGAGAGGCCGCGGCTTTCTGGGCCTTGCCCTTGCTGCGCGCCGGCGGCGAGCCCTCCTTGTCTTCAACCGCCGCTGCGGCTGACGCGGAGGGCGCCTCCGAGGAGGATGCGTCGGGCTCGTCGGCCGTTTCGACGGTGACGGCAGGAAGATGCGCATCGCTCTCAACGGCGCCAGCCGCATCTTCGGGTCGCGCCTTGCCCGTTGCCGAAGCCGCTGCAGCCGGCTCGGGTTCCACTTCCTGGGCATGCGGCGCGGGAACGTCAAAGAGCGTCAAGGCCGCCCCGGCGACAGCTCCAAGCAGACGCGACCGGAATCCGCTATCTCGTCCCAGAAGGCAGACCGCGCGAATCACGCCACGCAGACCATGAATATGCATCGTTCTTGTTCCTCAAAACGCAGGCGGCGGCCCGCCTGACGGCGTAGAATCGCCGCCGTTTACTAATTGAATGACACGCATGTAATTATATACCTCAAAAGTCAACATAGTTGCCGCCCCTCGGGGCCGGTTGCCGGTCACCTGTGGCAAGAATGCTTTGAATCATTCGACGCTCAGGAGCGCGATTTTCCAACGGGACGTGCGACAAGACGAACGCGAAGAGCCGTTTGCGCGGATTGCACCAAACGCGGGAAATGGACCCCTGAGAGCGCCTCCGCCCGGCGCGGCTATTCCGCCGCCTCCTGAGCCAGGAATCCTCCCGACTGGCGCGCCCAGAGTTGGGCATACACGCCCCCACGCCGAAGCAGCTCGGCGTGCGCGCCCTCCTCCACGATGCGTCCTTCATCCATGACCACCAGCCGGTCCATGGCTGCGATGGTAGACAGCCGGTGCGCGATCGCGATCACCGTCTTGCCTTCCATTAAGGTGTTGAGACTGTCCTGAATGGCCGCCTCGACCTCACTGTCGAGCGCGCTCGTCGCCTCGTCGAGCACGAGGATCGGCGCGTTTTTCAGCAGCACGCGCGCGATGGCAATGCGCTGGCGTTGACCGCCCGACAGTTTCACGCCGCGCTCGCCGACATGTGCGTCGTAGCCCTTCCGCCCCCTCATGTCCTCGAGGAACTCGATGAAGTCCGCGGCCTGGGCGCGCCCGGCAGCCGCCAGCACCTCTTCATGGGACGCCTCGGGGCGGCCATACAATATATTGTCGCGCACCGAGCGATGGAGCAGCGAGGTGTCCTGCGTGACCACGCCAATCTGAGCGCGCAGGCTGTCTTGCGTGATGCGCGCAATATCCTGGCCGTCGATCAGGATGCGTCCCCCTTCCAGGTCGTAGAAGCGCAAGAGCAGATTAACGAGCGTCGATTTTCCCGCGCCCGAGCGCCCGATGAGGCCGACCTTTTCGCCGGGTTTGATGTTGAGGCTCAAGCGATCGATGACGCGTACGGGCTCATCGGCATCGCCGCTGACGCCCGCCCCATAGTGAAACTGGATACCGTCGAAACGGATTTCTCCCCTCGTCACCTTGAGTGGACGGGCATCTGGCTCGTCCAGCACCGTATGAGGCCGCGCGATCGTCTCCATGCCCTCGTGCACGACGCCGATATTTTCGAAGATGCCCGAGATCGTCCACATCACCCAGCCCGACATCATGACGATGCGCACGACGAGGGCGATGATCGTCGCATTGGCGCCCGTTGTGACATCGCCGTTGGCCCACAGCGTGATGGCGAGCCATCCGGTCGCCACGATGAGAATGCCGTTCAACGAATAAAGCGCCAACTCCATGCCCGTGATGAGCCGCAGCGATGCCTGCCATTTTTCCATCATCTCGCGGAACGCCGTGCGCGCGTAGTCGTCCTCGCGTTCGGCGTGGGCAAAGAGCTTGACGGTCAGAATATTCGTGTAGCTGTCGACGATGCGGCCCACCAGCATCGAGCGGGCTTCCGAGGTATCCGTGGCGCGCTTCTTGATGCGCGGAACAAAGTACGACAGCGTCACAATATAGGCGCCCAGCCAGATCGCCAGCGGAATGGTCAGCCGCCAGTCGGACGCGGCAAAAATCGCGATCGAACCCATGAATTGCACGGCCGCATACCACAACGCGTCGATGAGTTGGACGACGCTCTCGCGCAGCGCGGGCGCGGTCTGCACGATCTTGTTGGCGATACGGCCCGCAAAGTCGTTCTGGAAGAAGCCGAGCGACTGACGCAGCACGTACGAATGCGTCTGCCAGCGCACGCGGTTGGTGAACGTCGTCGCCACCGCCTGGTTCTTGATCAGGTCGTGCGCGGTGGAGACGACCGGGCGCGCGATCAGGGCCACGAACGCCATCCAGGCCAGTGTGCCCGTATTGTCCGAAACGAACGTCTTGGGATCGGACGTCGCCTTCATCAGGTCCACGATCTGGCCGATGAAGGCGAACAGCATCACCTCGATGGCCGAGCCGAGAAAACCCATGACGAGCAGCGCCACGAAGATCGGCCAGACGGGCTTAACAAAGTGCCAGTAGAACTGCCACAGGCTGGAAGGCGGGCGCACGATCTCAGGGCGCGCAAAGGCATCGATGCGCGCCTCGAACCAGGATGCTATGCGCCTCAACATCTAGAGTGACTTTCCAATCGTCTCCAAGAACGGCTCCGCCCGCCGCCGGTACGGTCTACGCCGTGTGGGCTCGCACCCGGTCGCCTTAAGGGCTTCAAGCCTTCCGGGCGGCGAAAAACAATGCGGCCCTGACGGGGCAGGTGCCCCGAGGGCCAGACGGCTTGTGGCGGCGGGTTGAACAGCCTATGCACTAGGGGCCATATTGGTCGAAAAGTAGACGAGCACAAGTCCAAGCCCCATGAGCCAATCCCTTTTGGAAACCCGCAAGCAAACCGCCCGCGCCTGGTTCGAAGAATTGCGCGACCAGATCTGCGCCGCGTTCGAGAAGCTCGAAGCCGATCTGCCGTCCAGCGCCCCCCATGGCGACATGGCGGCGGGGCGTTTCGTTCGTACACCCTGGGAGCGCACCGACCACACAGGCGCGAAGGGAGGCGGCGGCGTCATGAGCATGATGGCCGGGCGCGTCTTCGAGAAGGTGGGCGTGCACACCTCCACGGTGCATGGTGAATTCGCGCCCGAGTTCCGCAAGCAGATCCCGGGCGCCGAGGAAGATCCGCGCTTCTGGGCGTCCGGCATCTCGCTTATTGCGCATATGCGCAATCCCAACGTGCCGGCCGTGCACATGAACACGCGCATGGTGGTGACGACGAAGTGGTGGTTCGGCGGCGGCGCGGATCTCACCCCCGTGCTCGACGCCCGCCGCACGCAGTCGGATGCCGACACGCTGGCCTTTCATGCCGCCATGCACGGCGCCTGCACGGCCCATCCCGTCGCCGACTACAAGCGCTACAAGGAATGGTGCGACGAGTATTTCTATCTGCCCCACCGCAAGGAGATGCGCGGCGTCGGCGGCATCTTCTACGACTATCTGACGCCGTCCGACGAGCAGGGCGGCTGGGACGCGGCGTTCGCCTTCACCAAGGACGCCGGCCGGTCCTTCGCCTCGGTTTATCCCATGCTCGTGCGCGGCAATTACACGTTGCCCTACACGCAGGCCCAGCGTGAGGAGCAGCTCGTCCGCCGCGGGCGCTATGTGGAGTACAATTTGCTTTACGACCGCGGCACCGTGTTCGGCCTCAAGACGGGCGGCAATGTGGACTCGATCCTGTCCTCGATGCCGCCGGTCGTGAAATGGCCCTGAGAACGGCGCTGAAAAACGGCGCCGGAATCAGCCGCGGGGGGAATTGCGCTCACACGGGCAAGGCAATCGAGTATTTGATCTGATCGAGCGCGAAACTCGACTCGATGGAGGCAACGCCCGGCGCCAGCGTCAGCTTGTGCTTGAGAAACTTCTCATAGGCCGTCAGATCCTCTACGACGACACGCAAAAGATAATCGCGATGCCCCGTCATGAGGTAGCATTCGAGCACCTCGGGCCAGCGCGATATGGCCTTGGCGAAGGCCTCCAGATCTTTCTCGCGCTGACGCTCGAGCTTGATGGAGACGAACACGCTGACCGGCAGGCCGACCTTGCGCTGATCGACCAGGGCAATGTAGCCGCGGATGATGCCCGCCTCCTCCATGATCTTGATACGCCTATGGCACGGCGAGGCGGACAGCCCCACCCGGTCGGCGATCTCCTGCATCGTGAGGCGGCAATCACCCTGCAGCAGGCCGAGGATTTTGCGATCTATGGCGTCGAGTTCGATCATGGCGCAAACGGTTGACGGGCCCGACGTGGACGAGGCCCGGCAGCTACCATCCGTCAGCCCCCTGCCCGTTGCAAGCCGGCTTTGCGCGGATTTGCCCCGAACGCGAAAACGGCTTTAGCGCCCCGCCGTCCTGGAGGCCAGCACCTCGTCGAAGGCTTGTGCGAACTCGATGGCCCCTTGCGCCTTAATGCTCGCCGTCATGCGCCGGTCCAGTTCCACAAGCAGTTGCTCGCCGGTCAGCCCGATCACCATCTTGTTTACGTAATAGGCACGGCGCGAGAAGAAGTTCGACACCGGGGCCTTGAGGCCCGCGGGCTGCATCAGCTCCAAGCCCGTCGCAGGGCCTGACAGGTTCATCACCTCGACCTGAGCCCCCGTCAGATTGGGGCGCCCATACCTGGCCGCCGTGTCCACCAGCCCTTTGAGCTTCATGGCCTGAAGCATCGGGCCGATGTCGCCGTCGATGTTGAGAACATGCATCCCCATGCCCTCGCCGGTCTTGGCATACGTCTGATGCCGCGCCCAGTTGAAGGGCACCCGCTTCGCATTGGCATACATGCGCTTCAATACCGTGATCTTGTATTTCAGCTCGTGCTGGCGTTTTGCCGAGAGGTTCGGATTGGCTGCTTTGTTCTGCAGGCGCGCGATGAACAGCTTGCCGTTCTTCGAAAGTTCGTTGACGGAGTTGGCGTCGAGCAACTGCGCGTATCCCAGCGCGCTCGAGATGGCGCGTCCCGTCTTCTTGACCGGATGGATGCCGGCCTGCATGTCGTAGGTGCCGATGCCCCCCGTCTCGAGCGCATAGACGCGCACCACCTGATCCTTTGCCAAGCCAAGCGCATGGGCCTCTTCCGCATAGCGCCGCTTGAATTCTTTTTCGGACACGCGCTCGGGCACGAACCCGTAGACGCGCTTGGCCGCTTCCAGATAATCGGAGACGACAGGGATCCCGGACGATGGCGGCGCCGGCGTCGACTGCTCCTGAAGGCTCAAGAATCTCGCGTACTTTGCGGCGAGGTCGTTCGAAAGCTTCCGGCCCGAGTAGGCCGGAGGAAGCGTCATCACGTAGTCGCCGGCGTCAAACAGTGTGTCGCGCGAGCGCTTCTTCTTGCGCTCGGCGCGCTTGGCGTCCACCTTATCCCAGTAGATGTCGAGCCGGTGCTCATAGGCGCGGCGCGCCTGCCTCCACTCTTGAAACTCGGCCGCTTCGCTGGCGGTTAACGATGCCAGGAATTCGGCCGTCGACATAGCGCGAACCGGTTGCGCGCGAACCGGCTCCACCGATGCCATGGCGAACCCGAGCGCCATGGCCACCACCGCCGCTGCCACGCCGCGGCAGCGCTGGAACGCGCGATCCAACAAATCACCTCCTTGCGAAAGGGCCCTTTGATTCGGCGGAACCTTCGCCTCAGACTATGACCGTATCGTGATTCAATCCGCGACGCGGAGCAAAATCCGCTGCCCTCGCGCGATACTTGGCTTTAAGATGAGCGGTTGAATGAACTCAATTTTGCAGCACCACACATGGCCGCCTATGGACGAGGACGCGTTTCGCGATCTCGCGGCCAGACGGTTGCTGCCGGCTCCCGCGCCGCTGCCCGCGGTAAATCCGATTCCTGGAGCCAGCGACTACGACCTCAATCCCGAGGTGCGTCCCGCGGCAAAGCCGAAGTTGCGGGCCGCTGCGGTACTCGTGCCCGTCGTGATCGGCGCGCCGCTCAATGTCCTGCTGACCCAGCGCACCGCGCATCTAGCCGCGCACGCAGGTCAGATCGCATTCCCGGGCGGCAAGATCGAGCCGCAGGACCCCACGCCGCTCATCGCAGCGCTGCGTGAGGCTCACGAAGAGATCGGACTGGACCCGAGTTTCGTTGAGCCGCTGGGCTACATCGAGCCCTACGAAACGAGCACCGGCTTTCTGGTAACGCCGGTTGTGGGCGCCGTCAGGCCCGGTTTTTCCCTCACAGCCGACCCTCACGAGGTCGCAGACATCTTTACCGTGCCGCTCGCCTTTCTTCTCGATGAGGCCAACCATCGCATCGACGCTCGCGATTGGCGCGGCGCAAAACGGCACTTCTATGCCATTCCCCATGAAGGACGCTATATCTGGGGCGCGACGGCGGGAATCATTCGCGCGTTGCACCGGAGGCTGACGACCGCATGATGCGCATCGTACTGGAGAACCTGTTCTTCTTCCTGCTGCCCACGCTGCTTTACATTTCCTACATCGCCTACCGGCGCAACGACTGGCCCGGATTGTGGCACGTCCTGCGCGAAGCCCCCCTCGTACAGCTATTCATTAGCGGCGCTTTCCTCATGATCGCAACACTGGTCCTGTTCTCGACGACGTCCGGTCACAGGCCCGGCGAAGCCTACACGCCGCCGTCCTACCACGACGGTAGGGTTGTGCCCGGCCACGGCGTCAACGACGAGAAGAAGTGAATTGCGATGGCCACGCTTAACCAGGGCAAGATGGCGCCACTTCTGACCCACTCGGACTGGCTGCGCGCGCCCGCGCTCGTGCGTGTGCTGGAGACCTTGGAACGTGACGGGGGACAAGCGCGCGTGGTCGGCGGCTCGGTACGCAATGCACTGATCGGCGCGCCGATCACGGACATCGACATCGCAACTCCGCTCCTGCCGGCCGTGGTGATGGAACGCGCTTCCCGCGCCGGGCTCGGGGTACATCCAACCGGCATCGATCACGGCACGGTAACGATCGTTTCTGACGGCCACCCCTTCGAAGTGACGACCTTGCGACGCGACGTCGAGACGGACGGCCGGCGCGCCGTCGTCGCCTTCAGCTCCGACTGGCGGGAGGACGCCGCGCGGCGTGACTTCACGATGAACGCGCTCTACGCGGACGCTCGTGGCGAGGTTTTCGATTACTTCGCCGGGTTGGACGATCTGGCCGCACGGCGCGTGCGTTTCATCGGCGACCCGCACGAACGCATCCGCGAGGATTATCTGAGAATTCTGCGCTTCTTCCGCTTCAATGCGCAGATCGGCGAAGGCCAGCCCGATCCCGGCGGCCTTGCCGCCTGCATCGAACTCAAAGAGGGCTTGGCGCGGCTTTCCTCGGAGCGCATAGGCGTGGAGACGATGAAGCTCATCGCTGCCCCGCGGGCGGCCGAGGTCGTGGCCGTCATGGCGCAATGCTCGATCCTTGCGCGCGTGCTCGGCCGGGAAACCTATCCCGACCGCTTGGCGCGCCTCGTCGCCATAGAGCGGGCGTGCGGGCTCGGCGCCGACGCGGTTGCGCGTCTGGCCGCCTTGACGCTCGAAAGCCCGCAGGGCGCTTCGCATCTGGCAGCGCATCTGCGCTTGTCGAATAGCCAAGCCGATGCGCTCGGCGCCGCAGCCAGGCGCCATCCCTCCTACGACCCGCAAACGAGCGAAGCCGATGCGCGCCGCTGGCTTTACAAACAGGGCCGGGAAAATTTCCTGCGCGCAGCCATCGTTTCATGGGCGTCCTCGGCCGCAGCCACCGGCGACGAGGCCCGCAAGGACCGGGCATTCCTGGCTCATCGATGGACGATCCCGGCCATGCCGGTTCGCGGCGCCGACGTATTGGCTCTGGGCGTCGGGGCCGGCCCCGAGGTCGGACGGGTGCTTGCCGCATTCGAAGAGTGGTGGATGTCCGCCGACTTTCCGAGCGATGCGGCAACGCACAAACGCACCCTTCAAGCGCTTGTGGCCGATCGTTACTAAATCCTTAAAAATATCTTTCGCAATTGACCGGATCCAGGTAGGTTCCGGCCGCTGGGACCCGTCGTATTGCGTAGAGGTAAAAGCCCATGGATCACGTGGACCGCGAACGTGCACGTTCGCTGCGTTTCGTCCAAATCGTGTTCGCAGTTCTCGCTCTCGTCAGCATCGTCGCAGGACTGGCCGTCGCCTATTCGTCCGAATGGCTCGGCCTTCCGGAAGCATCCTCTGGCGCGATCGCGATCGCCTTCATCTGCGTCGGCATCATGAACACGGCGCTGCTTTTCGTCTGGGAGCGCATCTTTCACGATGCATCGTTCTAGGGCGCTTTTCGCAAAAGCGGAGACTGGCTTTTCGACAACAAGCGCCGCCAGGACAAGCGGTTAGAGCCGTTCCGCGGTTCAACGAAACCCGGAATGGCTCCAGCGTTATCAGCCTGCGCAGCGGGCTGCTTGCGCTTTGAGGCTCACGACGATCGCGGGCCCTGCATTTGCCGTAACGCGGCTTCGATCCGCCGCCACGTTTGGGCGTCTTCGTTGTTTCCACCGCTCTCCAACGACTTGGCCTTCTGTGCCGCTTCCGCAAGCGCCTTGGGCCCCATTGCCTCATAGAGTTTCCTGGCGTGAGCCTGGATTTCTGTTGCGTGCATGATATCCGGCCTCCCTATTTGAAGCGTTGCCATTCATTGAGGTTGGTCTGCGCGCCTACACGCAGGCAAGAGGGATATGGGCGGCAGGCGTACCCCATGCAAGCGTGGGCCAGCGCTCAACGTGTCGATCGGGATGATGGCACGCTCGACGCGCTGTGCGCTCAGAATTGCCCCTATTACACACGCAATTGAACTCGCGTGATCTCGCACTGGCGAACGCGGCCGGTGAAATTCGAGGACGCGGCGCGCGGATGCGACGTGTTGCGCTGTTGGGAGGAATGAAGCGGCCTTTCCACGCAAAAGGGTGCCGGCCCGCGGGCGTGCGGCGGCACCAAGGTCTCTTGCAACGCCGTCTAGGTTCGTCTCATGCCGACGTCAGTGGGTAGTTGCGACCTGTTCGGCCCGGGCGGCAGGCTCAGCCGGTAAGACCGCCACGATCCCGGCGGCGGCGTCCTGTTCAGCCTCACCGGCCGCTTCGGCGGGGCCGGGGCTCTCCGGGGCGGGGGATTCTTCGGCAGATGTGGCGGGTTCGACGCTCGCCGCCTCACCATCTTCCGCCCCCGGCACCCCAACCTCACCAGCCTGCTCGATGCTGTCGGCCGCCTGCGCCGGCTGAGCCTGCTCGGCTTCATCGGCCGCCGCTGCGGCGTTCGACTCCGGGCCTTCATCCGCCCCCGGTTCCACCGCCGTTTCCGGCTGCTCACTCTCTTCCGCCGGCGCCGTTGCGGCAGCCTCCACCTCTGTTTCGGCTTCGGCTTCGGCTTCGGCTCCGGCTTCTTCTCCCCCGCACGCCGGGGCTTCGGCCTCATCGGCCGGTGCGTCGGGCGCACGCGCGCACGCCGCGTCAGCGTCTTGGTCGTTTTGCGCCACGGCGCCAGCCGTGGGCATGAAGCCGCGGACCTCCGACAACGTGCGTTCCAGCGCCAGAAGCGTCTTGAAGTCGGGCGTGGCTTCTATGCGCGCGCGAACTTGCACGCATAACGCATCGAGACTGCTCAGAATATCTTGAGACATGACTTCCCCTTCCGTTTTGAGCGATTTGGCAAAATACGGCTGTTCATCGCGCATGACTGACCATGCGGACGCTGTGCTTCAAATTTTTCAGTAATGCGCGAGAGAAAATGTAACCGAATATTTGCCTGGCAGCTTGCGCGCGGCACCTTGTGCACAGCTATAAAAATTTCCTCAGACAACGCATGAATGCACGCGTCCGATTCGAGATCAGTTATGCTCCTGCGCGTATGCAAACCTTGTGCGCCGCGCGCTTCATGGTCGTGTCCGTGCAAGGTGCTGTGGTTCTCCCGCACCGACAACGCGCAAGCGAGCGGACGTGAAGGGTCTGACGGCAGGAAATGTCAGGAACGATCGTGGGGCCGGATCGCGGCCGCGGCGCTGACGGCGGCAAGTTACGTCACGCAATCACCGAGCATCGCCTGATGCCCAGAACGCGAGATGGGGAGAAAAAGAATGGCCCCGAATTGCTCCGGGGCCAACCTTGATGCGTCTGTAGGAGCGAGCGTCGCTTAGAAGCCCATGTCGCCCATGCCGCCCATGCCGCCGGCAGGGCCGTGTGCGTGGCCGCCGTCCTTCTTGGGCACCTCGGCGATCATGGCTTCCGTCGTGATCAGGAGGCCGGCCACAGAGGCCGCATCCTGAAGCGCACAGCGCACGACCTTCGTCGGGTCGATGACGCCCTGCTGGAACAGATCACCGTACTCGTGGCTCTGAGCGTTGTAGCCGAACGAGTACTTGGAGTTCTCGATGATCTTGCCGACGATGACCGAGCCGTCCTCACCGGCGTTGGCGGCGATCTGGCGGGCCGGAGCCTGCAGAGCCTTGCGCACGATCTGGATGCCCACCTTCTGGTCGTCGTTGTCGCCTTTCAGCGACTCGAGAGCCTTAATGGCGCGCAAGAGAGCGACGCCGCCGCCCGGAACGATGCCCTCCTCGACGGCTGCACGGGTGGCGTGCAGGGCGTCGTCGACGCGGTCCTTGCGCTCCTTGACTTCGACTTCCGTGGCGCCGCCGACCTTGATCACGGCAACACCGCCGGCGAGCTTCGCCAGACGCTCTTGGAGCTTCTCGCGGTCGTAGTCCGAGGTCGACTCCTCGATCTGCGCCTTGATCTGCTTCACGCGGGCTTCGATTTCCTGCTTCTTGCCGACGCCGTCGACGATCGTGGTGTTCTCCTTGTCGATCGTGACTTTCTTGGCGCGGCCCAGATCCTTCAGCGTCACGCTTTCAAGCTTGATGCCGAGATCTTCCGAGATGACCGTGCCGCCGGTGAGGATCGCGACGTCCTCCAGCATGGCCTTGCGGCGATCGCCGAAGCCAGGAGCCTTGACGGCGGCAACCTTCAGGCCGCCGCGCAGCTTGTTGACGACGAGCGTGGCGAGAGCCTCGCCCTCGACGTCCTCGGCGACGATGAGGAGCGGCTTGCCGGACTGAACGACGGCCTCCAGGATCGGAAGCATAGCCTGCAGCCCCGAGAGCTTCTTCTCGAACAGGAGGATGTAGGGGTTCTCCAGTTCGACGACCATCTTCTCGGCGTTGGTGATGAAGTAGGGCGAGAGGTAGCCGCGGTCGAACTGCATGCCTTCGACGACATCGAGTTCGAAGTCGAGCGTCTTGGACTCTTCGACCGTGATCACGCCCTCCGAGCCGACCTTCTCCATCGCTTCCGCGATCTTGTTGCCGACGACTTCATCGCCGTTGGCGGAGATCGTGCCAACCTGAGCGATCTGATCCTTGGCGACCTTCTTGGAGTTCGTCCTGAGGTCGTTGATGACCGCATTGACGGCCATATCGATACCACGCTTCAAGTCCATCGGGTTGGCGCCGGCCGCGACGGACTTGGCGCCTTCGCGCACGATCGCCTGCGCCAGAACCGTGGCGGTGGTGGTGCCGTCGCCGGCGAGATCGGCCGTCTTGGAAGCGACCTCGCGCAGCATCTGCGCACCCATGTTCTCGAACTTGTCCTCAAGCTCGATCTCCTTGGCGACGGTGACGCCGTCCTTGGTGATGCGGGGTGCGCCGAATGACTTGTCGATGACGACGTTACGGCCCTTGGGCCCGAGCGTCACCTTGACGGCATTGGCGAGAATATCGACGCCGCGGAGCATGCGCTCGCGAGCGTCCTGGGAAAACTTGACATCCTTAGCTGCCATGTGAAGCAACTCCTAAATATTTCGAGGGTTTTTTTTACAAATCGGAAAATCAGGCCGCGGCCTTCGCCTTGGCAGAGCCTTCGAGCACGCCGAGGATGTCGCTCTCCTTCATGATGAGGAGATCCTGGCCGTCGATCTTCACCTCCGTGCCCGACCACTTGCCGAACAGGACGCGATCGCCGACTTTCACGTCCAGGGCGTTGACCTTGCCTGCCTCGTCGCGGGCGCCGGGGCCGACGGCGATGATCTCGCCCTGCTGGGGTTTTTCCTTGGCGGTGTCGGGAATGATGATGCCGCCGGCGGTCTTGGTGTCTTCCTCGACCCGCTTGACGACGACGCGGTCATGGAGAGGACGGAACTTCATGGGGTAAACCTCATGATCTGACAAGTTTTCTGGTTTCTGATGATGCGGAAAGTCCTGGTTCCCATGCCGCAAATGCCTGGATGGCAGGCTGGCGCAGCCGCACGAGCGCACCGGACTTTAACCCCGCGCCCGTTTTATGGGGTTGGCTGTTAGCAGTGTCAAGGTGTGAGTGCTAAACAAGCATAATTCGGTTAGCAGGTCCTTTGGAGTTCACCTTGGAGTTCCCGGGCCATCCGGCCGGGCGCGGACGCGCAAGGAGCCAGGACCGATTGTGTGTCAAAAGACGATTCCTTATTAATTTTTAGTCCCTTATGCGCATCACGCCACGACCTGACCCGGTTGCAGCCCGCCGTACCTGTCTCCTCTCGCCTGGGTTTGCCTTCCTGGCCGTCCCTGGTGGCGCCTTGCGGGCGAACGCGCCCTGCGCCGGTGGTCCTGGATCACGCTCAAGACAGCGCGCTCAAAACGCAACCCGCCCGCATGTGACTTTCCACGCTCGGGCCGGACAGTCTGGCAGTGGGTGTAGGCTAAAAGCCTCGCTCAGCCGGTCAGATCGCAAAATCTTCCAGCTTGGCACCCTTCCTGAGTCGCTCCAGCAGCCAATTCGGCTTCCTGCCGCGGCCGGTCCAGGTATCGGATCGGTTGTCGGGGTTGGCATAGCGCGCAACGCCCAACGACTTCGACTTGCCGGCGCCACGGCCTCGGGCGCCGCCAAACAACTCGCTGACGGAAAAGCCATGCGTTTCCGCCATCTCGGCCATCTTGCGCTTCAACTCGGCGCGTTCCTTGTCCCGCATTACGGCAATCGCCTTGGCGACGCGGGCTTCAAGTTCGACAAGCTCTTTCAATGACATCTTTTCGAGATTGCCGCTCAAAGTGCCTTTAGACTTTTGTCTCACGCTCAAACATCCCCATTATTCTCCGGCTCCAGCCATAAACGAATGAACGTGTTCACGCCATGGGGCCCGAACCAATAATAAACACTACGTCGCAACGTCGTTAAAAAGCGACCGCTTAATTTACTCTATTCGCTGCGCAAGGCCTCGATCGGATTGAGATGCGCCGCCCGCCTCGCCGGAAAGAAGCCGAAGAATACACCAGTCACCGCCGCCGCGCCCATTGCAATCACGATTACGCTTGGCGAAATAAGTACCGGCATACCCCCCGCTTGGGCAACACCGAAAGTTGCCGCGACACCCAAGACCGTTCCAATTAAGCCGCCAATAAGGCAAAGGCTCACCGCCTCCACCAGGAATTGCCGCATGATATCGCGGCGACGGCCGCCTACGGCCATCCTCAGCCCGATCTCTCGGGTGCGCTCGGTCACGGATACCAGCATGATATTCATGATTCCGATACCGCCAACGATCAGAGAGATCGCCGATGTCGCACCCAATAGATACGTCATCGTACTCAGAACCTCGGTGCGAGCCTTCATAAACTCCGCCAGATTCCGCACGTTGAAATTATCCTCATCTCCAGCTTTTACCCGCCGGCGCTGGCGGAGCAGAGTCTCCATTTCCTCTTGTGCGTCGTCGAGATTGGTCTGATTATTAAACTTTATATATATCTGTCCCACTTGATCGGGCGTTACGTCACTTTTGCCAAGAATTTGATTGCGGGCCGTCGTCATCGGCAACAAGACCAGATCGTCCTGATCGCGTCCGAAGCTGGACGAGCCTTTTGGAGTGAGAACGCCCACAACCTGGAACGGCGTGTTCTTTATACGTATTGTCGCGCCCATGGGATCTTGGCCGGGAAAGAGTTGTTTGACGACGCTTTGGCCGAGAATGGCGACCTTTGCGGAAGAGCGCAGATCCTGGGCCGTAAACTCCCGACCCGATTCCAGGGGCCAATCACGCACGCTGAGAAAATCAGGATGCACCCCGCTCAGCGTCGTCGTCCAATTGGTATTGCCAAACACGACAGGGCCGGAGCCGCTCAATTGCCCCGAAATGGCGCTCACGCCCCCGATGGCGTTGCGCAGCGCGTTGAGGTCTCCTTCCGACAGCTCTTTGTCGGTGCCTGCGCCTCCTGCGCGGCCGCGCACGCGGCTCGAGCCCGAATAGACCACCAGCATATTCGTGCCCAACGAGGCAATCTTGCTCTCCACGTCGCTGCGCGCGCCCGCGCCGACCGCCACCAGCACGATCACAGAGGCCACCCCGATGATGATGCCGAGCGTCGTCAGGATCGAGCGCATCAGGTTGGCGCGCAGCGCCGACCAGGCAACTTGAAGGCTATCGAGCAGGCTCATCGCGTATCTCCCGCGGGCCAGCGGCGGCGCGTATTGATCACATCGTCCACGATGCGGCCGTCACGAAACGTGAGGCGCCGGCGCGCAAATTCTGCGATGTCGGGTTCATGGGTAATGACGATGACGGTAATGCCCTGGTCGTTGAGGCGGCAGAACAGCGACATGATCTCTTCGGAGGTCTTGGTGTCCAGCGCCCCAGTCGGCTCGTCGGCAAGAAGGATCTTGGGATTGTTGACAAGCGCACGCGCGATCGCGACACGCTGCTGCTGCCCGCCCGACAGTTGGCGGGGATGGTGGCCGGCGCGATCGCCCAGGCCCACCTGGCGCAACCGTTCCATCGCCATGTCCTCGGGCTTGTGCGGACGCGGGTGCGCGTAGAGCAACGGCAGCATGACCTGGCGCAACGCAGGCGTGCGCGGCAAGAGATTGAACTGCTGAAACACGAATCCGATCCGGCGATTGCGCAGCTCCGCCAGTTCGTCGGCCGTCATGTCGGAGACGTTGCGTCCATCGATGTACAGCGCGCCGGAGGTGGGTACGTCGAGCGCGCCGATAAGGTTCATCATCGTCGACTTGCCGGAGCCCGAGGCTCCCATGATGGCGACGAATTCCCCCTCGTCGATCGTGAGTGAAACGCCATCCAGTGCGCGCACGGTCTGGTCGCCCATGGTGTAGATCTTCGAGACGTTCTCGGCGCGAATGAACGGGGTCTTGGCTGGTGCCGGCGCATTCCGCACCGCCCTCGCGCCGGGCGCATCGAGCGTAAGCGCGGTCATTTCCTGGCTTCACGCGCGCGCACCACGACGCGCTCGCCCTCTTTCAGATTTCCGCCCGTTATCTCACTATACTGGTCGTCGGAAATGCCAAGCCTCACGTAACGGCGTTCCGGCGCGCCCGTGATATCCAGAACGTAGACGTTGCCCGACCGAATCTCGGCACGTCCCGATTTCCATTTCTCGTAAAGGGGCATTTGCGTCTCGCTCATCAACGGGCGCAACGTCTGCTCCAGCGTCGATTGCGTCATTTGATGCCACAGGCTGCGATCGATGGCAGAGGTCCCTGAAGCCGCCGACGCGCTGTGAAGCTTCTTCAATGCCTCGCGCACGGCTTCCTCCTGGGCTGGGGTCAGCTGCAGGTCGCTCTTGAGACGCGCAACGATGCGGTCTGAGCGATCTTCCTTCGGTTCACCCGTCCCGCCCGACGGCTTGTCGGAACTGCGCGGACGAAAGCGCAGCGCCTCGTTGGGCACACGCAGCGCATCGTCTTTCTTGGCAGCCTCGATCTGCACATTGGCTGTCATGCCGGGAAACAGGCGGCGGTCATCGTTGGAAGCCTCGATGATGACGGTGTATGTAACGACATTCTGCAGCTCCGTTGCAGCCAAACGCACCTGCGTCACGGTACCCTCGAAGATGCGCTCGGGATAGGCGTCCACCGTAAAGGTCACCGGGTTGCCTTCCGCCACCGCGCCCACGTCCGCCTCGTTGACCTGGGCCTCGATGCTGATGCGGCGCAGATCCTGCGCAAGCTTGAAGAGTTCCGGGGCCTGCAAGCTCGCTGCCACGGTCTGCCCCACGTCGATGGTGCGGGAGATGACCGTGCCGTTCACGGGCGCGACGATGCGCGTGCGTTCCAGGTCCACTTCGGCCTGCTTGAGAGCAGCCTCACGCTGCGCGATGACCGCCTTGGCGGTTTCGATCTGCGCCTTTGTCACCTCGATGTCGGCCAGCGCGATGTCGTAGTCGCGCTGTGCATTCTCCAATGTCGCAGTAGCCGCAAAACCCTTCTTCTCGAGCGCCGACTGGCGATCGATGCTGCGCTTCGCCTGTGCAAGGATCGCCTGGTTGCGCTGCATGGTGGCCTGCTGGTTGAGCAGCCCGGCACGCGCGGCCAGCAAGTCGGCCCGCGCCTGGGCGACCTTGGCGTCATAGGTGCGCGAGTCGAGCGTCGCCATCAGGTCGCCCTCCTTCACCTCGCTATTGAAATCGACATAGAGCTTGTCGATCTGTCCAGAGAGTTGCGAGCCCACCGACACCGTCACGAGCGCGCGCACCGGGCCGGAGGTCGCCACGATCTTGCGGATCGTTCCGCGCTCCACCGGAACGGTCTCGTAGAGAATGGCCTCTTCGAACTTCCCGCGGGGCGCCAGCATGTAGATGAAGCCGAGGCCAGCCAGAGCGAGGGGGATTCCCAGCGTAAATAGATATTTCAACGGCTTGCCCATTCTGTTCGCGGCACTCCCACCTGTGCCTCGCCTTGTCGCATTGGAAAAACGCGAAGGCAGGGCGCTATCCGTCGGCAATTCGAGACCTGCCGTGACTAGAATTAGCAGCGGGCCATTAACGCGGCTTGTCCGCGACGCATCCGTGTACAAGCAAATTAGGGTTGCATATAGCCGGGGAACTCTTGGCGTCAATTCGCCGTTTTTCTTTACCGGCCCATGCGCCCGCCAGCCCAATGTCAGCAAGGCAACGTCATGGGGCCGGAGTATCAGTCGAGCGCCGGCCCGGCCCCTCCCGTGTTTGCCACACTAGACAAGTCGCTCTAGGTTGCCCCGGGCCCGCCATTTCCGCCGGGCCGGCGCTCTTTTCATCTGGAGAATAGTCTCGTGACCCTGAAACTCCCCGATCTGCCCTACGCCTACGACGCCCTCGCCCCCTACATGTCGGCAGAAACCCTGCAGTACCACCATGATAAGCATCATCAGGCTTACGTCGACAACGGCAACAAGCTGCTTGCCGGCGCCAAGTACGAGGGCAAGCCGCTGGAGGACATCTGCAAGGAGGCTTTCGCCGACAAGAACGCCGGCGTGGTCAACAATGTCGGCCAGCATTACAACCACTTGCATTTCTGGCAGTGGATGAAAAAGGGCGGCGGCGGCAACAAGCTGCCGGGCAAACTTCAAGAGCTGGTCGAGGCTTACGGCGGGTACGACAAGATGCGCGCCGACTTCATCAATGCGGGCTCCACCCAGTTCGGCTCTGGCTGGGCCTGGCTCACCCTCAAGGACGGCCGGCTCGATGTCGCCAAGACGCCAAACGGCGAGAACCCGCTGATGCACGGTGCACAGCCGATCCTGGGCTGCGACGTGTGGGAGCACAGCTACTACATCGACTACCGCAACGCACGGCCCAAGTATCTCGAGGCCTGGTTCGACAACCTCATCAACTGGGAACACGTCGAGACCCTGTTGGGCTGACGGGCCTCATGCAGGGCCGGCCGCCGTCTTCCAGTCAACCTTGCGGATAAGACGTTGCCCACCTGGCGGGGCGCCTCGTGCTAATATGCTCTCTTCAAGAGCCAATGAGCTGGGCGTCCCGATGCCGTTTTCAAACGTCCGCCTCTCTACGGTCGCTGCATTCAGGGGCCTGTCCAAGGCCGAACTGTCGCTGCTGGAAGCGCGCCTCTCCCCCATCACCGTGACGCGCGGAACCGCCCTTGTGCGCGAGGGTGATGCAGCGGACGCGCTCTACGTCATCGTCACCGGCCGTTTCAGCGTCGATGTGGCGGGCCAGGACGAACCTGTGGCCGAGATCTCGAGCGGGGGAACCATCGGCGAGATCGCATTTTTCGCCGGTGGCGCGCGCACCGCAACCTGCACCGCCATTCGCGACAGCGTGGTCGTGCGGCTCACGCGTGCCGACTTCGACGCCATTTCCGCTCAGGCTCCCGCCATCTGGTCCAACATCACGGCGACGCTCGCAGAACGGCTCGCAGCGGAAACGCGAAAGAGCGCGCGCCTCGCCGGCGCAGGCGCAGCCAAGCCGCCGCCGCGCACGCTCGCTTTGGTACGCGCCGGCAACCGCCCGCTGCCCAAGTCCTTTCTCGATGACATCAGCGCGGCGGCGCGGCGCAATCCCGACACGCTCGTGATCTGCTCGGACACATTGCGATCCCACGGCTTGGAAGCGTGCGCGCTTGACGACGTCGAGTCGGCCGAAAGGCTGAACGGCCTGGAGGCGCGCTACGCGACGGTTGTTTACATCGCCGACGACGCGCTCACGCCGTGGAGCGAGAAGGCCATCCGGCAGGCCGACGAGATCGTCCTGGCCGGCTATCAAGGCGCTTCCCCGATCGGCGCGCCGGTCGCGCGCAACGAACTCGAAACGTTCTCATTCGCCCTCGAACGCACCGCCCGGCATCGCCTCGTCGTTCTGCACGATCACCGTCACGGCGCACAGGGCACGCGCCACTGGCTGGCGCAGCGCCCGGTCGTGATGCACCACCACGTTGCACTTGGCGAGGAGGACAGCCTTGCGCGGCTGTGGCGCTTCCTGCGCGGGCAGGCGTTGGGCTTCGTCGCTTGCGGGGGCGGCGCCTACTGCGCGGCCCACATCGGACTTTACAAGGCGTTTTGCGAGCAGGGCATCGGATTGGATCTGCTGGGCGGCGCGTCCGGCGGCGCGGCCATGGCGGCAGCCTTCGCGCAGGACAGACCGGCCGACGAGATCGACCGGGGCGTGCATCGCATGTTCATCGAAGGCAAGGCCATGCAGCGGTATACGCTGCCACGCTACAGCCTGCTCGACCACACGCACTTTGACCGTCTGCTGCAGGAGCAGTACGGCAACGCGCGCATCGAGGATTTATGGAAGCCCTATTTCGCCGTCGCGCTCGATCTGACCGACTATCGCCTGGAGGTTCTAAGATCGGGCCTCGTGTGGGCAGCGATCCGCGCCAGCGCCGCGATCCCGGCAATCCTGCCACCCTATTTCAAGCCGGACGGTAACATCCTGGTTGACGGGTCGGTGGCCTCGAACGTGCCCATCGACGTCATGCGCAAGATCAAACCGGGGCCGAACGTCGTCGTCACATTCAATCCGCCGACTGGGGAGAAGTTCGCCGTCGATTACGCCGACCTGCCAGCACGCCGTGAATTGCTATGGAAGCTGCTCAACCCATGGAGGCGCAGGGATCTGCCGGACGCACCATCGCCCGCCTCCATCCTTGTGCGCAGCCTGATGGCCAACCGAAATCATTTCGAACACCAACTTCAGCCCGGGGACTGGCTCTTGATGCCGCCCACGCCCGCCCGCATGGGCGCGCTGGACTGGCGCCAGCACAGCACGCTGGTCGAGACGGCCTACGCCTATGCGCGAGCCGAAATCGCCAAGCGCCGCGGCTCGCCGGTCGAGACTCGATGACATGTCCGGCGCCCGCGGTTGTGAGCAGGGCAGAAACCGCAGCGCGCGCCAGCGCGCCGGCTGCCGCCATCACCCGCCGGGCTACTCGGCAGTCCCGGGCGCGCCGCCGTCGGTCTTATCCTTGAGATCCTGCAGATAGGCGAGGATGCCGTCGATGTCACCGGGACTGAAAACGAACTCCGGCATATCGGGGTGCCCCGTCGTTAACCCTTCGGCCAGTCCTTCGGCCAGATCGTCCAGCGGATAGCGCGTCACGATCTGGCGGAACGGCGGCGCCTGCTTGTGCGTGCTCTCTCCGGTCGGTCCGATCGCATGGCAGCGCACGCAGTTCTTGGTGAGCAGCGCCTCGCCCTTGGCCTTGAGGTCTTCGGCCTGCGCGGGCAGCCATGACCAAGCGGCGGCTGCCAGGAATGCTGCGGCTATACGAATTTTTGCGCTCATCATGCGCGTGACGCCCCTTGTCGTTTCTCAGCGCGCGCCGACCGCGCACAGGCCTATTTCTTCGAACTGTCGATATGAATTTTCAGCTTGTCGAGATAGTCGCCGATGGCTTTCGCATCCATCGGCTCGAACGCGTATTCCTTGTGCTTCTTGCTCATGGCGGCGATAAAATCATTGCCCAGATTATCGGCGGGCAACGCGGCAATGACATCGCGGAACGGCTTGATGGTGGCGATCTTGCTGTCGCCTTCCGCACCGATGGCGTGGCACTTGGCGCATCGCTCATTGAGCAATGCTTCGCCTTTGGTGGAAAGATTGCCGCCCATGCTCCATGCGGCGCCTGCCCACAGCCACATGCCGGCGAGTATCGCGATGGCGCTCACATGCGCCTTCGTTCTCAATGCTGTCTTCCTCACCTTCATCCCTTCCATCCGGTCTATCTGCGACCACCCGTGATGGACTTGATGATAATATTCTTAATGGTCGTGGCTACAGTACGGGAGATGGAGCGCTGTAGCTCCTTGCCGATCATTTCGCCCATTCCCTGCTGGCGGCGGCCCGTCGAGGAACTGCGCCCTCCGCCCAGCACGCCGCCCAGCCAGTCGCCGACGCCGCCGCTGGCTTGCGCCTGCCCGGCGGTGGCTTCGGCGCGTTCGGCCAGGATCTCCTTGGCGCTCTCGCGGTCGAGCCGCTCCTCGTATTTGCCGTAGTAGGGGCTGTACTCGATGACTCCGCGCCGCTCCTGTGGCGAGACCGGACCGATGCGCCCCTCGGGCGGGCGGATCAGCGTGCGCTGGACGATGGAAGGCTCACCCTTGCTTTCCAGCAGCGACACCAGCGCCTCGCCGACCTTGAGTTCTTTGATCACCTTCTGGGTATTGAGGTCGGGATTCTGCCGGAAGGTCTTGGCCGCAGCTTCGATGCCTGCCTGATCCTGGGGCGTGAAAGCGTTGAGGCGATGCTGAATCCGGTTGTTGAGCTGGCTGGCGACGGTGCGCGGCACGTCGGCCGGGTTCTGCGTTATGAAGTAGACGCCCACGCCCTTGGAGCGCACGAGGCGCGCGATCTGCTCCACCCGGTCCATCAAAGGCTTGGGCGCATCATCGAACAGCAAGTGTGCTTCGTCGAAAAAGAACACCAGCTTGGGCTTGGGCAGATCGCCGACTTCGGGCAGCGTCTGCCACAGCTTGGTCAGCAGCCACAGAAGGAAGGTCGCATAAACGCGCGGCGCCTCCATGAGCTTGTCGGCAGCCAGCACGTTGACCACGCCGCGTCCGTCGGGCGCAATGCGCAGGAAATCGTTGATATCGAGGGCAGGCTCGCCGAAAAAGTGCGTGGCGCCCTGTTCCTCCAGCACCAGCAGGCGGCGCTGGATCGCGCCCACGGATGTGGTTGCGATATTGCCGTACTTGGTGGAGATCTCCTTGCCGCGGCTTGCGATGTTGTTGAGCAGCGCGCGCAGATCTTCGATGTCGACCAGCGGCATCTTCTCGTCCGAGGCGATCCGGAAGGCGATGTTGAGCACGCCCTCCTGCACCTCGTTGAGTTCGAGCAGGCGCGACAGCAGCAGCGGGCCCATTTCCGTGACGGTGGCCCGGATCGGATGGCCCTGCTCGCCGAACACATCCCAGAAGATGGAGGGAAAAGCGCGGTTCTGATAGGGCTCGAGCCCGATCTCGTGGGCGCGCTTGAGAATGAAATCCTTGGGCTCGCCGACGGCCGCGATGCCCGACAGATCCCCCTTGATGTCGGCGGCAAAGACCGGAACGCCCGCCGCCGAGAAACCCTCCGCCAGGACCTGCAGCGTGACAGTCTTGCCCGTACCCGTGGCGCCGGTGATCAGTCCATGGCGGTTGGCGAGCGGCAATTCCAGATACTCGGGCTTGCTGCTCTTGCCGACGAAAATCTTGCCTTCCACGATTACCGATTGGCTCATTGCGTCACTCCAAGATTTCCCGGCCTGCCTTGGTCCGGCTTGACCTGACAGGAACCGATCGCCCCGACGGCCATGGACGCCTGCCGCGCCCACGCTGCTCCAGCCCTTAACAATAGGCGACTCGCGGCTGTTTCATGCCCCGCCGTCTTGGCACGGGCGTCCGGCCATTGCAAACACCGGTTGCATAGCCGACCCGCGAGCCGCCCATGCCGGAAAAGGCGCGTTTTCGGCGCCGCCCGAGCCCCGGTGCGGCGCGTCAACAGGACCTGAGGTACAAGTGTTTTTTGCCTCGTCTTACCCCGCGTCCAGTCGTTATAGAGTGACCGTGAATTTAGAGGGACCCGTGAAATCCCGACCTGACAGGACAATGACGCGATGATCAACCCGACGTCCAACCTCGCTCTCGCCGCCGGCTTTCCCCAGCCCGGCTACGATCACTGGCGGGCGCTCGTCGACAAGGCGCTCAAAGGGGCCGGCTTCGACAAACGCCTAGTGGCGAAGACGGCCGACGGCATCGCGATCAAACCGCTGTACGCCCGCAAGGATGCGCTCGTGTCGTCGGAAGGTGCGCTGCCGGGCGCCGCCCCTTACACCAGGGGCGCCGCGCCGGTGCGTCCGGGCGCGGGTTGGGATATCCGCACCATCCACGTCGAGCAGGATCCGGCTGCGGCCAACGCATCGATCCTCGAGGACCTGGAAGGCGGGGTGAATTCCATCGCGCTGCACATGGGCGGCCCCGGCCTGCCCGCGACGAGCGAGGCGCTCGATTTCGCACTCTCGGGCGTACTCCTCGACGTTTGCCCCGTGGCGCTGATCACGGGCGAGAATTCCTACGAGGCGGCAGTGGCCCTCAACGCGGTCTGGGCGGCCCGCGCCATTGCGGAGGACAAGCGCTCAGGTTCTTTCGGCGCCGACCCGCTCGGCACGCTCGCCGTCTCGGGGCGGATGATCGAACCGCTCGACACCGTCTTGGGCCGCGCAGTGGCGCTCGTGAAGACGTCTTTGTCCATGCCGCATGTAACGGCCCTGTCGGCGGATGGCGTGGCCTACCACGTCGGCGGCGCGAGCGAAGCGCAGGAACTGGCCGCCATGCTGGCGACGTTCGTCGCCTACTTGCGTGCCTGCGAGCATGGAGGCGTCGCCCCCGCCGATGCCATCCCGAAGATCTCCGTGGCGCTTGCCGCCGATGCCGACCAGTTCTCGACTATCGCCAAACTACGCGCCGCGCGCACGCTCGTCTGGCAGGTTGCCCACGCGTGCGGTGCGGGTGAAGCGGCGGCCAAGGTCACGTTCAACGTTCCCACCTCCTACCGCATGATGTCCAAGCGCGATCCGTGGACCAACATCCTGCGCACCACGATCGCGTGCGCCGCGGCCGCCCTCGGCGGCGCAGATGCCATTTGCGTGTTGCCGTTCACCTTTGCGCTCGGCAAGCCCGATGCGTTCGCGCGCCGCGTGGCGCGCAACATCCAGATCGTATGCCAGGAAGAAAGCAACCTGGGACGCGTCGCCGATCCTTCGGGGGGCTCGTGGTACGTTGAACAGCTAACCCAGGATATCGCGCGCAAGGCCTGGGAGATTTTCCAGGATATCGAGGCGCGCGGCGGCATCCTCCCGGGGCTGACGACCGGCTACGTGCAGGAGATGATCGAAGCCACCGCCCAGGCCCGCGCCAAGTCCATCGCGACCGGACGCACGCAACTGACGGGCGTTTCGGCCTTCCCGCTGCTGGGCGACGACGGCATCAAGGCCGAGCCCTGGCCGCGGCCCGCCGCTCCCAGCACGCAGGACGCCGAAATCGAGATCGCGCCTCTCAAGATGCACCGGCTCGGGGAAGCCTTCGAGGCACTGCGCGATGCGGCCGACGCGGCCGCGGGCTACAAGGTGTTTCTTGCCAACATGGGCGAGATCGTCGACCACAACGTGCGCTCGACGTGGATGAAGAACTACCTCGCGGCAGGCGGAATCGAGGCGTTGACCTCGGACGGCTACAAGACGCCGGAAGCGGCCGCCGAGGCCTTCAAAGCCTCGGGCGCGGCGGCAGCCTGCATCTGCTCATCGGATGCCGTGTACGCCAATGTCGCCGAGGCGACGGCGCAAGCCCTCAAAGCTGCTGGAGCAACGCTCGTGCTGATGGCCGGACGCCCTGGCGGCAGGGAAGCGGCTTTCAAAGCGGCCGGCGTCGACCAATTCCTGTTTGCAGGAGCCAACGCCGTCGCCACGCTCAAGGGCCTTCAGGCGGCACTCGGATGAGCGGCGCCTGAAGAAGGATGTTGGCCGAGGCCGGTTCACGGCGGACGGAGGCGGCGGCCGGCCAAGTCAGCCGATCAGCGCAGATCGTCGCCGGTGAAGGTCGGATCGGGATCGGGATCTGCGCTCCAGCGGACGCGCGGGGTGCGCTGCGCGGGGCGGGGCTTTGGCGCGCTGACCACCCTAGCCGAAGCATCGGCCATCACAGGGCCGCGGCCCAGCGAACGCACCACGGTTACTTCGGTGCCGGCCGAGACCAGCGACGCCAGATGCACGACATTGGCGTTCAGCATCCGGAAACAGCCCGACGACTCCGCGCGGCCGATCGACTTGGGATCGTTGGTGCCATGTATGCGGTAGAGCGTGTTGCCCAAATAGATCGCCTTGGCACCCAGCGGATTGTTCAGCCCGCCCAGCATCCGCTCGGGGAGCTCGGGCTTGCGCTTGCGCATTTCGGCAGGCGGGTACCAATCCGGCCAATCGGCAATGCGTGATACCTTCTCAGCTCCGGTCCACGAGAAGCCATCGCGGCCGACGCCGATCGGATAGGCGAAGGCCGACATGTGGCCGCGCACGTAGTAGAGTTTGCGCGCACTCGTATCGATGATGATGGACCCGGGCTTATAGGCCGCGCTGAACGCAACGACCGGCGGCGCCTTGGGCGCGATGACGGGCCGGGCACCCCCGGTCAGGCCGGCCGGTTTGCCCATTGCATTACCGCTCGCCTCGTCTTGCTCGAAGTCATCGCCGCCGCGCTTGGCAGGCCGGGAAGCGCGGCGCTCGCGCGGCGCGGACCAGCCGTCGCCGCCCTCGTCGTCGTAGGGATCGAACCCGCGGCCATAGCGGCGATACCAGCGGCGGCGCTCGTAGCGGTTGGGGCCCTCGTAGGTGTCATAGTCGTCGAAATAGGCGGGCGCGCGAGGCCGGACGCGCAAAGGCCGTTCCCAGTCATACCAACCCTGGGCCTCAGCTGGTGGGGGCGATGCCGTGCTCCCGGCAAGCGCGACCAGGATACCAGCCAATACGCCTGCAAAACGCGCGACCAATATGCGAGGGGCCAAAACGTTCATGCCTTAAGCTCTCAAGTCAGGGGGAAGACCATCTTTCCTGGCGGTGCGCGCCGTGCGCGTCCGCGATTGCATCTTCTTGATCCCAAAACGCGTCCAAGCCATGGCGGCCAGATGAACCAACCCGTTCATTTACCAAGGTTTATGCTATTTGCGTTGCTAAGCGCGAGATCGTCGGCCGCGGCCGCTGAAGCCACGCACAAGCCGTGTCACGCCCGGAACAGCCCCGCGGCACCGATTGAGCCAGTCTCACGTCCAGGATCACAGCACCGGCGAGCGCGCCCGAGCACATTCCAGGAGAGACCCGATGTCCGGCATTATCGGTTCAGCAACGATCGCATTGACCACAGCTGTGACGGTGGTTGCCGCGTCTTTTCCCGATATCGGGCACGCCGCCGCGCCGATTTTCGAATGCGGCAATGAATACGCAGCCTGCTCGCTGGGCCTATTGATTTCGATCCCCGGACTGGCGCTGCTCACGCTGATAGCCTCTGCAGCGCGCGACTAGAACTCTTTGCACTTGCTGCCTCCCGCCCCCGACTGGCCAGCTTTCCCCCTTGGAAAACTGGCCTTTTTCTTTTCCTTGCCACATTCGTGGAACCACATCCGGCTAACATCGCTTGATATGAAAAGGCTTCCCATGGCTAGCGAACTCGCTCGCGCGATCTTACCTAGCCTAAGCGGGCGTATTCCAACTGCTGATTGCGGACTGTGAAAGGCCATGCGGCAACTTCCATCAGGCACACGCCTTTCGCCACCATGGCCCATCGCGGCCTTCAACAGCCTGGGCCCGCTGTTGCGTTCTTTGGGTCTTTTCCCCAAGCTCGACGATCCGGATGCATTCAAGGCCGTCGAGCGTGACGTTGGACGCAAAGATGGGGCAAGCCCGTGGGTCAGGACTGCGCGCCGCGTCCGTCTGAAGTCCTATGAGGAGGACGCAGACCTCACCCTGTTTGGCACGCTTGCCGTGCGCTCGCAGGTTCTCCAGTGCTTCCGCCACACCCTCGAATTCGATCGGTTCATCGAGGAACGCCCGCAGATCGAAGAAGAGCAGATCACACGCCCGCTCTTCGTCATGGGATGGCCGCGCACTGGCACCACCCTCACTCAGCGGCTCTTGTCCCTGCACAAAGACGCGCGCTTCACGCCCGTCTGGGAAGGCTACTGCCCGCTTCCCGAGCGTCGCGGCAGACGCTTATCTGAAGCAGCCCGTATCAAGAAGTCCAGGCGCGCGCTCGGACTTCTCAAGTGGGTTGCGCCCGATCTCAACATCATTCATCCGATGAGCTTCGACGATCCCGACGAGTGCTATCACCTGTTCCGCAACTACGCCGCCATGCCGCCCGGTTGGGACTTTGCTTATCTTCCCGGGTATTGGGACTGGTTCGCCGGTCAATCCGCGGTCCCAGCCTATCAGATGCACAAGCGCCAACTGCAAATTCTGCAGTGGCTAAACCGGGGCGGGCATTGGGTGCTGAAATCACCGCAACATATGGCAGGCCTTCCCGCCTTGCTCGAAGTCTACCCGGACGCGCGCCTCGTCATGACCCATCGCGACCCCGTCGAGTGTGTCGCGTCCTACTGCAGCCTGGTGGCCGTCGCCTGGGGCATGACGTCGGACCGGTTCGACAAGCGCAAGATCACCGACTACGTGCTCTCATCGGCTGCGCTGGCGCAGAAAGTCTCGCGCGAGGCGCTGCGCCGGGTGCCGGCCGACCGGGTCGTCCATGTCGACTACGAACAGATCACCACCGCGCCTGTCGCAACAATCACGGGCATCTACAGCAAAATGGGCTACCAGCGCGACCCCGCGCTCCCCGCTAAGATCGAGGCTTGGCTGGCCGCCAATCCCAAGGGGCGCCACGGCCGCCACACCTACAGCCTCGCCGACTTCGACCTGACCGAACGGGATGTGCGCGAGGCGCTCTGCGACCCCGAACCGGCCGGGAACCAACGCAAGGCCGGATGCGTTTGATAGCCATCCGTTCCTTCCTCCCGAAAGACTGAGCTTGGCCGGCGCCACTCGCCGGCCTTTTTCTTTTCTTTGCCAATGACTTGATTTCTTGCTCCGCCCTTCATGCAGGCCGTTGGCTGAGCCTCCCCGCCCCCTACTCTCATTGTCGCAAAGCGCCAAATCGGCTTGATCGGCAACGAGTTCGCTCGCTACACAAGATCGTGAGCGTTTTTTCGCACGCCCAACCTGTGAGAGGCCAAAGACCGTCGCGATGACCCAGATCCCCGATTTCACCAAGATCGCTCTCGAGACACCGAGCCAAGCCTCCGGCGCCCAACCGCCCAAGGAGCCTGTCTGGGAGACGCCGGAGGGAATTCCGGTCAAACCGGTCTACACCGGCAACGATACGGCGGGGCTGGATTTCCTCGACACCTTTCCGGGCGTGGCGCCCTATCTGCGCGGCCCCTATCCGGCGATGTACGCCCTTCAGCCCTGGACCATCCGCCAGTATGCGGGCTTCTCCACGGCCGAGGATTCCAACGCATTCTATCGCCGCAACATCGCCGCCGGCCAAAAGGGCCTGTCCATCGCCTTCGACCTTGCCACCCACCGCGGCTACGACTCCGATCATACGCGCGTGAAGGGCGACGTCGGCATGGCAGGCGTCGCCATCGACAGCATCTATGACATGCGCACGCTGTTCGATGGCATCCCGCTGCAGGACATGACCGTGTCCATGACCATGAACGGCGCGGTGCTTCCCGTGCTCGCTCTTTTCATCGTTGCGGGCGAGGAGCAGGGCGTTCCGCCCGAGAGACTCGCGGGCACCATTCAGAATGACATTCTGAAAGAGTTCATGGTGCGCAATACCTACATCTACCCGCCAGCGCCTTCCATGCGCATCGTTTCCGACATCTTCGCGTACACCTCGGCGCACATGCCGAAATTCAATTCGATCTCGATCTCCGGCTATCACATGCAGGAAGCGGGCGCGACGGCCGACCTGGAGCTTGGCTACACCATCGCCGACGGCGTCGAGTATGTGCGCGCGGGCGTTGCGGCCGGGCTCGACGTCGATGCCTTCGCCCCGCGTCTGTCGTTCTTCTGGGCGATCGGCATGAACTACTTCATGGAGATCGCCAAGATGCGGGCCGCGCGCCTCATCTGGGCCAAGCTCATCAAGGAGGAGTTCAATCCAAAGGATGCGCGCTCGCTGTCGCTGCGCACCCACTCGCAGACCTCCGGCTGGTCCTTGACGGCGCAAGACATCTTCAACAACGCCACGCGCACGTGCCTGGAAGCCATGGCCGCAACGCAGGGGCACACCCAGTCGCTGCACACCAACGGGCTTGACGAAGCGATTGCTCTGCCGACAGATTTCTCGGCACGCATCGCCCGCAACACGCAGCTCCTGTTGCAGCAGGAATCGGGCACCACGCGCACCATCGATCCCTGGGGTGGCAGCTACTATGTCGAACGCCTGACGCACGACCTCGCCGCGCGCGCACTTGCCCACATCGCGGAAATTGAAGAGCAAGGCGGAATGGCCAAGGCCATCGCGGCGGGCATTCCCAAGATGCGCATCGAGGAAGCCGCAGCCCGCACCCAGGCGCGCATCGACAGCGGCCGCCAGACGATCACGGGCGTCAACAAGTTCCAGATCAAGGGCGACAAGGAGATCAACTTCCTCAAAGTCGATAACCGCGCGGTGCGCGAGGCCCAGCTTGCCAAGCTCGTGCGCCTGCGCGCCGAGCGCAACGAAGCGGACGTCCAGGCCGCCCTCGATGCCTTGACCGAGGGCGCCAAAGGCAACGCGAACCTGCTCGACCTGGCCGTGAAGGCCGCGCGCAAGATGGCGACCGTGGGCGAGATTTCATATGCGCTGGAAAAGGTCTTCACTCGCCACAAGGCTGAGATCCGCGCCATTTCAGGCGTCTACAAGAAGGAAGCCGCGATGAACCCCAGCGTCGATCGCGTAAGGAAGCTCGTCGAGGCCTTCGATAAGAACGACGGCCGCCGCCCGCGCATCCTCATTGCCAAGCTTGGCCAGGACGGCCACGACCGCGGCCAGAAGGTCATAGCGTCGGCCTTCGCCGATCTGGGCTTCGACGTCGATATCGGGCCGCTGTTTGCCACCGCCGACGAAGCGGCCCGCCAGGCGGTCGAGAACGACGTGCACATCGTAGGCGTGTCGTCCATGACGGCCGGTCACCTGACGCTGGTGCCCGAGTTGAAGGCCGCGCTCGACAAGGAAGGCCGGGGCGACATCATGATCGTGGTCGGAGGCGTCATACCTCCCCACGATTATGACACGCTGTTTGCCGCAGGCGCCAAGGCCGTTTTCGGCCCCGGCACCAACATCCCCGAAGCGGCCGGTGATCTGCTCGAGAAACTCAACCAGCAGCTCGGCTATACGCCCAAGCAGGCGGCGGAGTAAGCACTCATGTTCGACTATGATCCCAGGGCTTATCCCTGGGATCCAATCGCACATGCATACGTACCTGAGCCATCACTTCTGGGCGATGAGGTCTTTGCGGCTGCCCAGATAGTCCGCCAGCGACTTCAGGTCGGCATCGCTCTCGTCGCGCAGCAAGGACGACATGGCGAGCGACGTTCCCCGGTCGTGACTGCGAAAATCCTGCATCGTCTTCAGCAGGTAGCCGGCATTCTGCCCCGCGAGCCTGGGGCGAACGGTGTCGCCCTGAAAATGGTCGTGATGGCAAGCGGTGCATTGCTTGGTGTCGATGATGTGGAGGGCGACCTGCTCGGACTGGGCGCCGGCAGCCTGATCGATCGTCGGCCACTTCTGCTGCGAGAAATGTGTGGCAAGGGCTTCCATATCGGCTTTGGTCAAAGGATCGACGATGGCGGCCATCATATCGTTCTTGCGGTGGCCGATCTTGAAATTGTGCAGCTGGTTGAGCAGGTACGCGCGATTTTGACCCCAGATCACGGGGAAAGTCGGATCGGTCGGCACGCCGTTATCGCCATGACAGGCCGCGCACGACTGGATGGTGTCGCTCAGGTTGGCAGATGGGGAGGGAGAGCAGGCGGCAAGCAGGAGAGTGAGGCCTGTAATGACGATCGTCAGTCCAGATGAAGATACTTGACCCATAATTGCATTCTCCTGTCGCTTCCTATCAACCTGCCCCTTGCGCACAATACGCGCCAATCCACCTCAAGCCCGCACCAAAGCTGCTTGAGAGCCTGGACCGGAGAGAGCAGAAAAGCCGATAGGCAGGCTAGGATCGTGCTTACCACGGGTCAACGCAGAATTACTGCATTTGAGGTTGCGCGCCGTGCGGCGCACAAACCGAGATTATCGGCGCCATCCGGCGGGCTTAACGGACTCACCCAGACTTCAACCGCTCGACGATCGCCGACCATGTCTGCTGTTCCACCGCGCTCTTGACGATCAGGTCGTGAACATTGGGAGCGTCTGCACCACGCGCGGTCTGAACTCCCGCCGCAAGGTCGTCGAGATCCACGAACTGCTCACCCGCAGCAAGCGACTGCTTTGTCTCCGCCATGCTGACCCTGGCGATCTCGGCATCGGTCAGAAGAGCCAGAATGTCCTCCTTTTCGATCTGCGCAGATGAAACTGAGCGGGCCATGAGAAGCCTCCTTGACTATGAATTGAATACGGGTTGACTACGAATTGAATTCGAGCGGATCGGCCGCATCTGAATTGAAACGAGCCGGGCCACGGCCCAGTTCCCGAACCGGCGCGCGGGCTTGCGCACAATGCGCCAAGTCATCACAAAAGCATGCACCCGCTTTTCCGAAGACATGTTATGTTAATTGTGCGATCCCGTTCCAGGAGACGTATCCATGAGCTTCGATAAACTGAAAACCGACATCTCCTTTCTGCTGACCGCCATGCAGAACGAGCCTCAGGACGCCCACGAGATCTATCTCCAGATCAGGGAGAAGCTGTCCGAATTGAAGGCCTTCGGCATGCCGCTGCCCGAAGACCTCGTACGCATGGAGCAGGAGCTGGAGGCCGAGTTCGCGTCCGACAGCGCAGGCTAACTCGCGCTCGCCATGGCTAGCCTCATCCCAAGTGCGGCCTGTCCCACACGATACAGCCGCCTGAGGGGGCACGGCATATCCAGTGCCATCACACTCGCCTCGCAACGGACGGAGCTTGCCCATGGATCATATCGTATCCTTGCCCCTCGACGCCGCCACTCTAAAGCAACTCGATGACTTGCGCCGGGCTCACCCCAATGTCCCCAGCCGCAAGCAGATCATTGAACGCCTGATCTGGGATGCGCACGCGGAAATTGCGCAGCAGGCAGAGGGCATGAAACGACCTGCATAACTCAGTCACGGTAACTCAGTCTCGTCGCGAGCCCATGGCGTAAACCAGAACAGGCAGAGCGCAGCTCGCTCTGCCTGTGATTGCTGGGCGCGCCTTCCTGGAATCGCAGCACAGGGATTGCGTCACGACGTTGCACCGTCGTCGGCCTGGGCTCGCGGCTTGGAGAAGACGCCGAAATCGCGCGAGCGCTTGCTCCGGTTGCCGAGCAACGTGCTTTGCGTGCGCAAGCCGATCTGGATCAATTGGCGGATCGCGGCCGAGCGGCTGGGCATACGTTGCTCGAAGCGCCAGTCGTCGATGGCTGCGAGTTCCTGCTCATCCAACATGAGCTGAATGCGAGTCTCTCGTGACACGTCATCCATTGGAGAAACCTCCTTGCTGCAAGCACGCGACACAGGGCATGCATTGCGTTTAAAACGCGCACCCGGCTCAAATTGTTCCATTGGCGTCGCTTACTCATCTTGCCGGTAAAGACACATCAAACTGCATCTGAGGCGCCGGCGGATTGCGTTTTGGCTGATGCGTTCTAAGTGTTTCGAGATGTCGGAGCTGTAGCCTGGAGTATTTCGATGCCGCACAAGTCAATGCCGTCCGTCGATCCAGATAAAGCCAGGAGCGCCGCGATTGCGCGAAGCGCTGGCGGTGCTTGCTTCAACGACCGCGACCTTCTGGCGATGCGGACCGCGTTCAACGATGTTTGCGCGGCCGTGTCACCGCGCGCGGGCTCGCAGGAACGTGAATTCATTGCGTGGCTCATCGTCCGCCTTGCCTGCAATGGAACCAGGAACAGCCATGAGGTCGCGAAAGCTGCGCTTTATGTGTTGAGATATCCGCGCGATCGTCCCAAACCGCCTTCGCCCGGCGGGAAAACCGACGGCGAAGGCGGCCCTTGCGCCGCCCTTCGCGTTCAAATAGATGCATGATTTACAGCCGAACCGGTGTGGGCGCGCATCTCGTATTCAATTTGAGCGGCCGGGAGCTGGAGCGCACATGGCAGGCGGAGTGCCAGGCGGGGAGATCCGTGTCGGCGTCGGCGGGTGGACATTCGAGCCATGGCGCGGCGTCTTCTATCCGGAGGGACTGCCCCACAAACGCGAGCTGGAATTTGCCTCTCGCGCTCTCACCTCCATCGAGATCAACGGCACCTACTATTCCACTTTCAAGCCTCAAAGTTGGCGCAACTGGCGCGATGAGACACCCGACGACTTCATGTTCGCCGTGAAGGGTTCGCGTTACGTCACCAACCGCAAGGTTCTGGCCGGGGCGAGAGCATCGATCGACAAGTTTCTATGCCAGGGCCTCACCGAACTCGGCGACAAGCTCGGCCCCGTCAACTGGCAACTGATGCCGGCGAAAAAATTCGACCCCGCCGACATGGCGGCCTTCTTCGAACTCCTTCCCGAATCGCACGATGGATTGCGCCTGCGCCACGCGATCGAAGTGAGGCATCCCAGCTTCGCGACACCCGAATTCTACGCACTTGCGCGCGCGCACGGCGTTGCAGTGGTCTACGCCAGCGGATCGCGCTACCCTTCGATCGATCAATCGTCGGGCGGCTTCACATATGCGCGCCATATGGGGTCCGATGAAAACATCGGGCAAGGCTATTCGGACGCCGCGCTTAAGGTGCTTGCCAGGCAGGCCAGGGGCTGGGCGCGGAAGGGTGACGTTTTCTTGTATTTCATTTCTGGCGCAAAGGTGCGCAATCCCACCGCGGCCAGCGCACTGATCGCACGGCTGAAAAAAGCCCGTTGATCCCCGCGCGGGTTCCAATGATAAAAGGTTCACAGTCAACGCCAGTTTAAACGCCGGTTTCCTGAATGAACGAACAAGTCTCCGTTCCTCCGCGCCCCTTCGATGCGCGCATGATCGACGTGGGCGATGGACATTGGATCTACGTCGAGGAGGTTGGACGGCGCGGGGGCAGGCCATGTCTGTTCCTCCACGGCGGACCCGGCAGCGGTGCGCAGCATCTGCACCGCAACCTGTTCGATCCCGAGCGCGACCACGCTTTCCTGATCGATCAACGCGGCGCGGGCCGCAGTCATCCCTACCTGTCCTGCCGGGCCAACACGACGGCGCATCTGGTCGGCGACATCGAGGCGATCCGGGAGCACTTCCGCATCGATCGCTGGCTGATCGTGGGAGGCTCGTGGGGATCGACGCTCGCGCTTGCTTACGCGCAGGCGCATCCTGATCGTGTCAGCGGGATGGTCCTGCGGGCCATCTTTCTTGGAACCCGCCAAGAGGTCGTCTGGGCTTTCATCGAAGGTCCTCGCGCGTTCAGGCCGCAGTTGTACGCTTCGTTTCTCGATTGGCTTCCAGCGTCCGAGCGCGCCGATCCCCTCGCGGCCTACGTGCGGCGGTTGCGCGATCCCGATCCCAGCGTTCATACGCCTGCCGCCCACATCTGGAACGCCTATGAGCGCATACTTTCCGAGCTGACGCCGCAACGGACCGTTTTGCCGGCCGATTGTCCGCCCGGCGCCCCGCCGCCACCGACACCCATTGTCGAAGCGCACTACATCGCGCACGATTTCTTCCTGGCGCCAGGACAACTCTTGGCCGGGGCGCAACGCCTTGCCGGCATTCCCGGCGCCATCGTCCAGGGCCGCTATGACCTGCTCTGCCCGCCTGCCGCAGCAACAGCGATTGCCGCGGCCTGGACCGATTGCAAGTTGCAGATCATCGAGGCTGCGGGGCATGCGATGTCTGAACGGGGTGTCACGGAAGCGATGCGGCAGGCCATTGCTGCGCTCGATTGATCAGCCCGCGTTGAGGCTTTCCAGAGCGTCGCCCGCAGCGGCATGGACCAGGATCATAAGGCAGGCGAAATATCGCTCGTAGGAGCCGATCATCTTCTGGGTCAGGCGTACCGAGCGGCCGCCTTCACCCATCTTCGTCACGAGCCCGAGCCCTTCGGCAGCCTCAATGACGTTGCGCACATGGGTGCGGGAGACGCCGCAGGCTGCGGCCGCATCGGCATAGCTCAACGTGAATTCAGTTGCAGGATCGAGCTTGTCTGAGTGCTCCAAGCAACCGTAGATCATGGAGCCCAGGAGATAGCTGCCGGCATCCTTTGACGTGAAATGGCGCACGTCGGCAAAGGGGCGTAACGGGTCTGCACCCGCCAGATAGCGCCCAAGCATGGCGATATAGAGCGCCTCCAAATATTCGGGATCACGCTCGACATGCTCGTTCAGGTCCTCACCCGGCCAAAGCAGCGCAGCCGCCCGCGTCAGGTTACGCGTGTGCCGCAAGGCCGTGGTGCAAAGCTCGGGCCCCGGAATGAGACGGCGCACCCGCCGGTCGCGCGCATCCTCGCTGTAGCTCATCCGGCCGACCTGCACGAGGCGCTTGACGTACATCGTGACCCGGCGAGGGCTAGCAAAGCCATGGATAAAGGCAGCCCTCTGCAATTTACCCAACGTAGCGCCAGCGCCGTGGTCTTGATGCTCCTTGAGCAGATGGTGAAGATAAGCGACCTGCTCGATCAGCAGATTTCCCGCATCTCCCATATGCTTGGTATAATAAGAATCATAGCCGAACCCCGGCGCCATCCGGGTCGCATCCGCGTGCAGTCGCATGGCAGCATAAAAGCCAGGATCAGCGCGCACGCCGTCGATCTGCTCTGCAAACATCGGGTGCAGGTGCTTTGGCAGTACGAGTCGTGGAGAAATGCCGCGCATTGTTTCCTTCGTTCTACGCTGGACAGTCCTTCGTTCCGACGCTGAACGCTGGTGGGACGCGTGGGGCTCGATGTGCGATGGCGCGGCCAATCGCGAATATGGTCGAAACTAGTTCGTCGAAATAATTATGGCCATAAGTACAATACGATGCTGGCAAACAATTTCGTTCAACCACACTCGAAATATCTCGTCTCGAGTTCAGGTTCCGATTACCGTGAATATGCCGGTTAGCTTTATTCGGGGCTAACCCTATCATTCGGTTGCTGAAAAATTATTCTCACCTATTTGCCGTTTAATTCCCGGGCAGCGAATATATTCGCTCAATATCAGCCAAAATACCGCTGCACTTTGCCCGCTATTTTCAACGTGTACTGCGTTTTTGACACTGGTCGAATGCTGTCGAGACCAGATTATCCGTGTGTGTCCGCGGCTTTCCAGCCAAATCGGCGCTCTATCCGCACTGCGTGGAATAACAGTTCTTCTTTTTAGAATGTAATCCAGCGAGCCGGGCAACGCTCATCTTCGACCTCAGATTAGATGAGGCGCGGCGCTCCCTGCATTCCTGCCCAATATCAAAAGCAGGCCCTCAAACGGCGCACCTGAGAATTGCGATCTCCAGGTGTCGCCTTCGAGCATGGGGAATGCCCGGGTGACCGTCCCCGTCGTGACGAACTCGCCCGCCGCGATCGGCGGATTGAACGGATCGGCCGCGATAACGTCCACCGCGTTACGCAGCGCCGAGAGCGGCCCTCCCAGGACATTCCGGGCGTGGCCGCGGTCCACAAGCTGTTCGTTTCTAAAGAGCGCGACCTCGAACGCCGTCAGGCGCCCAAACCAGATGTCGCGATTGCCTTGCGTGATTTCATGCCGGGGCCCCAGCAGAAGCGCACCGTGCAGGCCGAAGGCCGCCACAGTATCGGCCGGCTCAAAGATCCAGCCGGGGAAGAGCGACTGAACGACCTCGTAGCCATGCGCGACCCATGCGATGCAATCCATGAGCGCGCGCTCGTCCATCCCGGGTTCGGGCGCGTGCTTCAGGGCCAGGGTGATTTCCGGTTCGAGCCGCGGTTCGACCACGAGACCCATGTCGAACGTGGCGCCTTCCGGCGAGATCTGCCGCACGGTGGTGTCGTACACATAGTTCCAAATCGGCGCGTAGACCTTGTACTCCTCCCAAATGTTGCGGTTGGTAAAGCCGAGTTTGCGCCCGATCGTGCGCTCCCCGCGCGCTTCGCGCAGTTTGCGCACCTTTGCGCACACCTGATATGCCGCCCCCAGATCAAAGCCCGGGATCTGCCTCGCGATGGAGCTGATCTGGGTCCGCTCGTCGTAAGTCGCCAAAACCCGGACTGCGATGGCTTCGATCTGCTCCTGGGTAAGCTCGCCGTCGTCGTGTGCGTGCATGGCCGCTCGCTTTCTTTCTGGAACGGCTACTTATCGCCCACGACGGCTGCGAAGCATAGACGAGGCATCCCCCCATATGGGCTTTGACGGGCCGACCGTCGACTTCCGTCGCGGTTTTCCTCGCCTTTCGTGCGTGCTAGGAGCTTGAGCGTCTCCAACCCGTCCTCTGGAAGCAGGCTCGTCCTCATGTCTTCCGCGTTCAAATCTTGCGCGTTCATGTCTCGCCGGCCCAGGTTTTGCGGGCACATGTTCTGCACACTCGGAAGACCCGGCGTCTTGCGATCCTTGGCGCTCGCCATTGCCGTATCGGGCGCTCTTCCCGCTCAGGGCGACGACTCTCGCCCACTTGTGGAACTGTGCGAAAGCTACCTGGGCCTGCCCCGTCCCATCGAAGCGGTCACCCCCGAATTCATCCAGCTCAAGTCATCCTGCGCCGGGTTCATCAATTCCCACGTCAAGATGTCGAAGCCTGAAGACGGGTATTGCGTCCCCAAGGGCTACAACATGGACGAACTAGCCAAAGTCTATCTGGACTGGGCCAGGAAGCACCCCGGGCGCTGGAACGAACCCACCAGGACAACCCTGACGGCGGCCCTCTCCGAAGCATACCCCTGCAAGCGCTAGAGCCCGGCGCTGCCTGCGCCGCATTGGCGCTGCTGACACCAACGCGCCTTGACTTCGCCACCGAAGCCTGCGCATAAGCGCGCCAGTTGCTCTTCGATGGCGCTCGGGTCCTCGTGCCACCAGAAGCGTTTTTTGACAAACGCGCTCGACCCTGCATCCAGATCAATCCGAACAAACGAGGCCACACCCCGAAAGCGCCGGTGTGGGCCATGGGACGAGACCTCGCACAATGGTGTGCGCACAGGTTTCGGAGCCCTTGGGACATCTTCCACTTTGACACAAGACAATTTCGACGCCTTCGGCTTCGCCGAGCCAATTGCGCGCGCCCTGAAGCAGTGCGGCTATTCCACACCCACCCCCGTCCAACAGGCTGCCCTAGCCCCTCAGATCGAGGGGCGTGACATGCTCGCCCTCGCGGAGACGGGTTCAGGCAAAACCGCCGCCTTCGTGCTGCCTATTTTGCAGGAGCAAGCTGCCAATCCGGCCAGCCCCAACCAGTGGGAAGCGCTCTCGCTGATCCTCGCGCCAACCCGCGAGCTTGCCCTTCAGATCGACCAGGAGGTGGCAAGTCTTTCCCGTCACCTGAATATCCGCCGCGCAGTGGTTCTGGGCGGTGTCAGCAAGGGCCCGCAGATTCACGCCCTGAAACGCGGCGTGCATGTTCTCGTCGCCACGCCCGGACGCCTGCTCGACCACATCGAGGAACGCCATGTCGATCTGCGCGCGGTACGCACCTTCGTGCTCGATGAAGCCGACCGCATGTTCGACATGGGCTTCATCCGCGACGTTCGCAGAATCGCATCGCTCCTGTCGCACAAGCGGCGCACCGCGATGTTGTCGGCCACGATGCCCGCGGAAATCCGCAGCCTTGCCAACGAACTCCTCACCGACCCTCATCGCATCGACCTGAGCCCCAAGCAGATCGTCGTCGATCGTATCGACCAGAAAGTGATGATCGTGCGCTGCCCCGAAAAGCAGAGCCGCCTGCACACCATCCTGAAGGACGAGACGGCATCGCGCGTCATCGTCTTCACGCGCACCAAACGCGGTGCCGATCGTGTAGCCGACCGCCTCGGCATGGCAGGCATCGGTGCGGCGGCAATCCATGGCAACAAGGCACAAAACGCCCGTCAACGCGCACTGAAGGACTTCTCCGCCGGTCATGTGCGCGTGCTCGTCGCCACCGACATCGCCGCACGCGGCATCGACGTGTCGGACATCACGCACGTAATAAATTTCGACATGCCCATCGAGCCCGAGACTTATGTCCATCGCATCGGCCGCACCGCCCGCAAAGGCACGAGCGGCATCGCGATCTCCTTGTGCGATCCGTCTGAGCGGGGAGAGATCAAGGCGATCGAACGGCTCATGAAGCAGTCGATCGAAGTCATCGACGACATCGGCGGCGAACCGCTGCCGGCGCCACAGCCTCAAAGCCGGCGCCAAGACGCCGCTCCCAGGCGGCGCCCGCGCGATGGTGCGGGCCACCGGGACGGCGGAGCATGCCCTGACCGTGACAGAGGTCATCGCCACGACCGCCGCAGGAGCGCAAAGCAGGATGGCGATCAGCGCCAACGCGGCGACTTCGAAGGCAAAGCCCTCACCGGGCGCCGTGAGGACCATCGCGCACAGAACGCAGGGCGCGGCGCTCGCGTTTCTGGCGAGCGCCAGGAGAATGCGCACCGCGAAAGGCCGCATCACGGCCGGGACAAGCGCGAAGCCTCCAGCAACGAACGTGTGCAAACGCGCAGCGAGCATCGCAGTCCGCAGCAGCGCGCCCACACACATGCACGCGACCGCAGCGCAGGCGACAGCCCTCGCGAACAGCATCGGCCGCGCCAGGAGCGCCGCAACGATGCACATCACGGCGAAGAACGCTTCTCGAGGGCGGAGGGGCACGAGGCACGCAAGCCTCGTCTCGGCGAACGGCGCCCCGACGGTGCAAGCCCTGACAACAGGCACGGCCAAAAGGGCCGTCGCGAGCGCGCTCACAATGAGGGCGCCCAGAGCTGGAATGGACAGCGGCCGCCCAAGTTTCTCAATGGCTCGCAGCCGCGCCGGCGCGGCCGCCCTGCCGGCGACACCAGCGCGGCGTGAGGGCGATGGCCTGATCTAAACACAGAAAAAAGCGCCGGCTCCATTTGGTCCGGCGCTTTTTCATTCACATGCCAACCATCGCAAAAAATACGGGCCAGGATCTCTCCTGGCCCGCGCGCCCCGCATTCCCGCAACGACCTTGAAACCAGGGTTCGTCGCCGCACAGGACCTAATCGTTGGTTGAGCCCTGGTCGTCGGCGCCCTTGTCGTCAACCATGGGGCCGCGATCCTCCATCCGCTCGGCGCGGCGGCCGTCGAAGCGATCACCGAAACGCGGGCCGTGATGACCCCAGCCGCCCGGTCCGCGCCCATAACCCCAGTGCTTGCCGCCGTGCCGGCCGCGTTCGCCGCGCATCAGATCGCGCATCAGGGGACGCAGCACATCCTTCTGCTCGTCGGAAAGAGACGCGTAGAAGGGCTTGAACGCTGCAGCGAACGCCTTCATGCGCTCCGCACGCTCAGTCATTCTCTCGCTCATCTTTTCGAAGCGCTCGCCAAGATCGACGCGAGGCCGGGTGGCGTCCTTGTCGGCTTCGCGCTCCTTGCGCCACTCCTCGCGCGTCTTCTGGCGTTCGGCCCGCCGCGCCTCGCGCGCCTTGAAGTTGGCGCGGACTTCGGTTTCAACGGCCGCCCAGAGCTTCTCCTGGTCGGGATTGAGCTTGAGGGCCGTCTTGGCCATGGCAATGCGGCCTTCCTCCAGACGCTCCCGCGTCTCAGACGTCATGCGCTGCCATCCGCCGTGATCGTAGCCGCGTGCAATTGCAACGGTCGTAGGAATCGCCACCGCGGCGGCGAGAGCGGCAAGCGCGCCGCGAGAAATCTTCATCATATGTCATCTCCTTAGCTTGGCGTGAGGCTCAAAAGGGGGAGGCGCCCCCGCCGCCGTCGCTCATTGAAACGCAGCGCCAAGGGAATTCCGTCGCAGCGCCCCGCTTCCGCCAGCGCGCCACGATCAGGCCGGCATTTCAAGGACGGTGCCGGGCTGCCACGCCGCGCTTCTAAAATGGCAGCGCCGCCATGCGGATAGGGGCTGCTGCCGGCGCGACGGCTTTTTACGCGAAGTGCTTTTGGGCATAATCCCACGGCCGTGCGGGCTCTCGGCGCAATGTGGGTAAAGGAGGAGATATCATGAAGCGGGCGGCACTACTGTCCCTGGCGACAGCCTTCGCGATGGCGCTGGCGCTCGCGCAGCATTCAAGCGCACTCAACAAGCAGCCCGCCCCCAAACCCGGCGCCGAGGCCGCGCAAACCGCAAAGCCCTTCGATGACAAATGGCCCAAGGACGTGGCCACGTTTCTGGAAGGGCACTATCTCGACCGCGCGGACGTCGTGCTGACGCGGCGGACCGGCGACATCACCGCCGCCGTCATTCGCTGGGCCACCAACTCCCCCTTTTCTCATGCCGCGCTCGTCTTCACGGGGCCGCAATTCGACTCGGGCATTTCCGGCACCTTCGTCATCGAGGCCGGGACGGGAGGCGTCGACCTCACGCAATTCACCGACTACGCCGAAAACAAGAGCACGTTCGTGGCCATCAAGCGATTGCGCAAGGATTGGTTCACAGCGCCGCGTCAGTCGCGCGTGCGCGGGCTCCTCCTCGACAAGATCAAGGCGCGCTATGATTTCCTCGCCATCCTGCACATCGCGCGCAATATCTGGTTCGGGGTGCAGTCGAAGGTGCGCACCAAGGAGAAGACGGTCGAGGTCTATCGCGAGAACGATTGGCAGCCGCCAAACGAATACATTTGTTCGGGCCTGGTGCAGGTCGGCTTCGTCGAGATGATGATCGAGGCGATAAAACGCGGCGAGCTGTCACCGGAAATGCTGCGCGAAGTCGTCTTTCACAAGGGGGCCGAAAGCCGCCTGCCGCCGCCGGGTACATGGCAGTATCTGGGCGATGACGCCAAGTCGACGGCCATCAACTTCCGCGATGTGCTGAGCGATGAACTCTATTCCGCCACTCCAGAAGACCTGGCCCAATCCGACAAGCTCGAGTGGCAATACTTCATCAAGAACGGCCTAGTGTACAAGGTATCGTCGTATGCCGACGTCATGAAGCTCATTCAAATGCAATGAGGCGCCCGAAGGCGCCCCAGGCATCCGAGCCTACTCGGACGTTTCACCCGCAGGCGCATCGGACCCGGCGTCGCGATGGCGATCGCGGGTGGGATCACGCTCGTCAGGCGCCTCATCGGAGCCGCTTTCGCTTGCCGGCTCATCGGCGCTTTCGCTGCTGGCCTCGGGCTCGGCAGCGGTGGGTTCCATGTGGCTCTCGCTTTCCGCGGGTTTCGCCGTAGCGCTGTCCGACGGCGGTGCGCGCTCGTCGGAAGGCTCCGCTGCGGCAGGCGCTTTCGCATCCGCTGCCGCGGGCGGCGCGGCCTTGCTGTCGCTGTCGCCGACCGGCTCGAGGGCAGCCGGCGCCACCTGCCCGGATTCAGTTTTTGCGACGTGTGTCTTGGCGGCCAGCGGATCTGCAGGTTGGGAATAGATCACCCGGTCGCGCACCGGATTGCATCCGGCCACGCAGATCACGAGATCTTCGTTGGGGTGCGCCGCAACGAGGTCGCGTACCAGCCGGCTCGAAGCTGGGAAGTCGTCGGCGGAACCATCTTCCGGAATGGTGTTCAAGCGCGGCTCCGGCGCGGCGCCCGCTTTCGAGGTGTCTGCGGCAACGGCGCTCCAAAACGGTGCGAGCGAGGCGCAAGAGAATGCAATGGAGCCCCATAGGAGCAACGCTGACCGACGCATGACTGAAACCTTCGACACTGAACTGAACCGATACGACAGATACGCAAACACGCTTAAGAAGTGGTTTATCGCGGATCGAGTTGAGCCAACACCTGGAGGCTCTTGCCTTGCGTGGCCGCATAACGCGCCACGGCCGCCTGTAGCGCCAGCCAGTGAGCGCGCCGGTTGAGTGGCGTAATCGCCTCCTGGCAGAGCGCGCCCGTCGTCTTGTCGAGACGGCGCGAAAGGGCGGTGAGAGCCGCGACGCGCTTCCTGATCGCGCGCATGTGCGTTTCCTGGCTGATGAGATGGCGCGCGGCAAGCGCGTCCTGCGCGACGTCCGCCTGCGAAACGGCATCCGGGGTCTGCCTTTCGGACAAGGCGCGCGGCGCCTCAACGGCCGCCAGCGCCACCGCGACATGCTCACCCGCCAGGCGATGGAAGATGCGCGGCTGCGGACGCGCATCCACGTTCGCGATGACCCGATAGACCTCGCCGCCCAGGACGTCTTCCTCTGGCTCTACAGAGCGCGCCGCCGGGGCTGCCGCAAGGCCGGTCAGTTGTCTCGTCGAAGGATCATTGCCGTTTCGCGCCTGCCGCTTGCGCGCCGGTTCATCATCGTAGCAGCCTGCGATACACACCGCCGCGTTATCCGCGCTCGCGACCAGGGTCTCGGCCGATGTCACCTCGAGCCGGCGCTTGGCAATCGCTGCGGCTGAGGCACTGGTCTTGGATACCTTGTAGACGATCCGATCGCTGTCCGGCCGGCACCCGGCCTCGCAGATCACGACAAAGCTATCGGGATTTGCGGCGGCAATGGGATGAGGCGGCCGCTTGGAGACATCCTCGTGGAGAAGCCCCGTTCCACCGATGTAGATTTCTTCCGATCCGCTGTCATCGCGCCGCTGGAAGGTGCGAGGCTTCCCGCTATGCTGGCCAGGAGAAGCGCCCGTCTTGCCTTCTGGCCGCTGCTGCTGCTGGGCGCCAGCCAGGATCGCGTCGACCGCCATGCGGGTGCGCGCGTCGAACACCTCAATTATTTTGGGCGAATTCGCTGACCGTGTCGAGGTCACTGAACCCGTGGCGAGGTCGGTCGCGTTCCGTGTGCCGGAAACGTCTCCCCTCGGAACCTGCGTGCTGGGAACTTGCGTGCCAGGAATCTGCGCGCTCGGCAGAGGCAACTCTCCGGCACGCTCGAGGGGAGCATAGCGCGCGCCGATCATCAGCAAGGCCAGAAACATAAATCGACGAAATACGCGCATATCGGTCCATGATTTCGTGCATTAGGGAAACGTGCGGCGCGACGCCGGCTAGCGCACGTGCCGGTACCATTCCTCGTCAGGTGAGGAGGGGTTGATCACGTGCACGTTCCTGAAATCCGCTCCAGGTGCCGCAACCACCCGGGCAAGCGAAGCGGAGCGCTCCTCAGCCGGGCGGGCGGGCGTCTCCTGTTCAGGCGATGGCAACCGTTTGAGTTCGAAGGGGCTCGATGCCGGAGGCTGCGGCGCGGCTACGTCGCCCGATCGCGCCGGCTGAAGACCATCGCTTCCTGCCGATTTATCAGAAGGCTTTGTTTCAGGAGGCTGGGTCCCCGGGGACGGACTTCCCCCGATCTGGAGACCAAAATAGGCCGCGATGCACGGATCGGTTCGCTTCTTCAGTTCCAGTTCTGCCGATTTGACGTAGACGACCGTATCGGGGCCGCACAGGAAGGCTTCGTCGGCGCGCGCCGCGCGCACATCCGCCAGCCCCCACCCCGACATACCGGACGCGAATGCAATCCCCACAATTCCAATGCGAAACGCCATAAGCACACCCCGAAGCCTGCACCTGGGGTGTCACATTATCGGACAGGAGTTTAGAAACCGTTGAGGTTGCCGTTCCCCGTTACTTCACCGGCGGATAGCGCCAGTATTCCCCGCCGCTTGCCGTCGTCATGTGCTCGAGGATCGGAATGCGCTTGTCCGGCGGGCGCTCTCCCGTCTGCAGCAACAGCTTGATGTCATTCAGCAATGCGTTGTTCTCCGCATAGCCGGAGTGGTTGAGCCCGAGGCTATCGGTGGAAACCGCGCTGACGTCGATCGTATCGACGCCCGGCACGATCAGCGGCCCTGCCGCAGGCACGTCGCCTGCACGCGGCACGCCGCCCCAGAACCGTGCGGAATACCCCAGCGCCCTGTCGTTGGAGGCTGCATAGAGCGTCACGCCTTTGGCGAAGTCTGTGATCTCTCGGGCGATGTTCATGAACTTGTCGCGATCGACGTCGGGCGCGGCCAGGATCACCTGACTGATGGTGACGCCTTTGGGCGCCTGCGGGCGCAGCCGCTCCAGCACGCGCAGCAACAGCTCATTGCCCATGGAATGCGCGATGAGGCTGATCGACTTTGCACCGCTCTGCTTGACGACGATATCGAGGAACTCGGCAAGATGCGGCTCGGCCTGCTCGGCGCTGCCGCGATCGTAGGTATAGCTCGCAACCTTGCCTCCCGACGGCCAGCTGTAGACGAAGGGCGCGCCGTCGAACTTCAGGTCGTAGGCGATCTGCGCCGTGCGATAGAGCGCGTAATCGAACGACGTGTTGAAGCCGTGGACGAAGACAAAAGCGTGATCCTTGAAGTTCGCCGACTTCGCCAGGCGCTCTTTCACGAGAGCGAGCATCTCCTCCTTGGTCAGCGCGCTGATCTCCTGGAGCGTGAAGTGCTTGGAGGTGTCTTCCTTTTCCTCGTAGATCTTGACCTTGAAATACGGGATCTCGATCACCCAGGGACGCTCGATCTGGGGAACCTTGTGGGCGGTGGGAACGGTTACCAGAGCCCGCCCCAGCTGGAGCTTGTGGCCCCGCTCGGCCCCGTACTGCAGCCGCTTGGGATCGGGCTCCACGGCCCGGTCCGTCCCATAGAATACGGGGACGACATCGAACATCTCGTTGTCCCCAGGCGGTGGAGGTGGCGGTGCGGCGGTGGTCTTTGCCGCCTCGGGGGCAGCCCCGCCCGGCCCCGCGCCGTCAGCACCAGGGGCGGCTCGGCTTGGGGCGGCGGGTTTGGGAGCCGCAACATCCGGCAAGGCGGGCGCTGGCGACGCCTCCCCCACCGTGTCAGGCGTTTCGCCTGCCGCGGGAGCTTCCTCCGGCATGGCGCTCTCAAGCGGAGCGCCCTCTCCGAGCGGTTCTTCCGGCGCGCGTTCGGCCTCGCTCGCATCCGTACCTGGAGGGGCAGCTTCTTTCTTGGCGTATTCCTGGCCAGAACCGTCGTCCTCGCGCACGGCCGGCGCGCTCGCTTCGGGCGCTTGGCCGGACTTGTCCTCAGCCGGCCGCTCCTGCCTGGAAGCTTCCTGGCTGCAGCCGGTAACGAGGCCCGCTGCCGGGAGCAGCAAGGCGAGCGCCAATGCGAACCCTGACAATCTTTTCATTGGTTCCCCTTCGGCCCGCGACCCCGCGATTGCGCGGACCATATGCGCCGCCCGCCGCGCCTGCAAGCTTGGGGCGCTCGCGCGTACGCCGCTATGATCCGGCGCAACCTTATGAGCGGCCGAAGCGGCGAAATCACGGCTTGCAGCCGAAGCCTTTTGTCCCCAAGGTCCCGCCCGCAACGAGCAATGCCGAACCCTGACGAGCCCAACGATCTCATGACCTTATCCGCGCGCCCCGCCCATCGCATCCCGGTTGAAGACTATGTGGCGGGCGTCAGTGCCGGTGACCGCGCCATGCTGGCTCGGGCCATTACGCTGGTAGAAAGCACCAATCCCGAGCATCGCCGCCTCGCTCAAGCCGTGTTGCAGGGGCTGTTGCCCAAGACCGGTCATGCCGTTCGGCTCGGCATTACGGGCGTGCCGGGCGTCGGCAAATCCACCACCATCGATCAGCTCGGGATGAACTTGATCAATGCCGGACTGAAGATCGCGGTGCTTGCCATCGATCCGACATCCAAGCGCACGGGCGGCTCGATCCTGGGCGACAAGACCCGTATGAACGCGCTGGCGCAGGAAAAGGACGCCTTCATTCGCCCATCGCCCTCCTCCGGCACGCTGGGCGGCGTCACCCGCCGAACCCGGGAGACGATGGCCCTGGTCGAGGCGGCAGGCTTCGACGCCGTCATCGTGGAAACCGTCGGCGTCGGACAAAGCGAGGTTTCGCTCGCCGACATGGTCGATTTCTTCCTGGTCCTGCTGCTCGCTGGCGGGGGTGACGATCTCCAGGGCATCAAGAAAGGCATCATCGAACTCGCCGACATGATCGCTATCAACAAGGCCGACGGCGACAACATCAACCGCGCAGAACGCGCCGCCGCCGATTACCGCGCAGCCTTGCAGATCTTCACACCCCACGGTGCAACATGGTTCCCGCCGGTGGTGACCATCTCGGGCCGCGAGAACAAAGGGCTCGAAACTCTTTGGGCGAAAGTGCTGGAGCATCGCGAAAAGATGACCGCTACGGGTGAATTTCAAGCCCGCAGGCGTGCTCAGGCCGTTTCCTGGATGCGCGACATGCTGGAGGACAGGCTGACGGGCGCGCTGAAGTCCAATCCCCGGGTGGCGGCGGAACTGTCGGACATCGAGCTAGCGGTCGGCCAGGGCACGCTGCTGCCGACCTTGGCCGTGGACCGGATCATGACCCTCATGGGACTGGATGCCCCCTAAACGCCGCAAAACCGCAACGCCCTGCAAAGTTTGGAATTATTCCAAAAACTTACCCTTAGACCTTCGGTCGCATTCACGCAGGTCTGTCTTGACGCGGGGCCGGCTTTCCATACTAAACTTGTCACACATTCCGATACCGGGGCCTTGAACCCTGAACCATTGGAGAGCCTTTGTGATCGTCTGTTCCTGCATGGTCATTACGGATCGCGACATCGACCGTGCCGTCCGCGAAATCATGAGCGCGCCACGCGCCCTGTTGCCCACACCAGGCATCGTTTTCCGGCATCTCCAGAAGCGCATGAATTGCTGCCGCTGCGCGCCCCTTACGGTCAGCGTGATCTATGCGTCCATGGATCGGCTGGAACACGATACGCGCGTCTGCCCCTATTCCCTGGCCGAGGCACGCCGCAGGCTGGCCATCCTCCAGGATCGGCGCCAGCGCCGCGCACGCGGGGCCGCGTACAGCCGCCACGATTCGGCCTTGCGGCAGATAGCCTGATCCCCTTTCCGGTGCATGCGCTTATGGCCATCGCGCGCGCGATGCCATAAACTCGGCTGGCAAATTTGTAATCTTCACAGCAGCCGGAGCCATCGCCATGAAGGGCAATAAACAAGTCATCGAACGCCTCAACGAAGCCCTCAAGCTCGAGCTTGGCGCCATCAACCAGTATTGGCTGCACTACCGCATGCTGGCCAACTGGGGCTACGGCAAGCTCGCCAAGAAGGAACGCGCCGAATCCATCGAGGAGATGCACCACGCCGACAAGCTCGTCGATCGCATCCTGTTCCTGGAAGGCCATCCCAATCTGCAGCACGTCGCACCCCTCATGATCGGCGAGAACCTCAAGGAGGTTCTCGAATGCGATCTCAAGGGCGAGCACACTGCTCGCGAAAGCTACTCGAAATCCCGCGAGATCTGCCGTGAGGTTGGCGACTACGTCACGATGCAGCTTTTCGAGGAGCTGTTGAAGGACGAGGAAGGCCACATCGACTTCCTCGAGACGCAACTCGACCTTCTGAACCGCATTGGCGTTGAAAACTACGGACAGCTCAACGCCGATAGCGCCGACGACGTCGAAGGGCACTGACTTCCTGGCGCAACCGACTCTCCTGCGTCGAGCCGGCCGGTTGCGCACTCGCTTCGCTTC
>DAOKZR010000003.1:119833-329015 GCA_035325525.1 Hyphomicrobium sp.
GCGTCGAGCCGGCCGGTTGCGCACTCGCTTCGCTTCGGAATTGGCGCAACCGACTGTCCTGCGTCGAGCCGGCCCCGGGAGCCTTCACCCCGGGGCCGCTTCGTGCAGGCACGATTCAACCCGCAGCCAAACAAGTGTGGAAAAACGACGCTTGCGCGCTTGATCCTGCGCAATCACTTCGTGCTCGGGTGCTGCCAGTCTTCTTGATGAATATCATCAACGAGGGCCCCATGAACCATAAGCATCGCAAGGTACTCGCCCAGCTGTTCGCGCATCCGATCAGCTCCAACATCGACTTCAAGGACGTCGAGCATGTTCTGAAGGAACTGGGGGCGGAAATCGAGACCAAGCACGGCAACCGGATCGGCGTCACGCTCAACGGCCGCACCGTCGCGCTTACGCACGTCAACCACTCGCTGCCCAAGGACGAGGTCGTCCAGATCCGCAAGTTCCTCGAAACGGCGGGCGTCGATCCTGCCCAATATCCGGCCTGACGAGGGTAAGGTTCCACGGCGGCGTTCAACGTCGACCGGCGAGAGCAACCGGGGCGGACAATCACCGCTCCGGCTTTATTTTGCCTCGGCGCCCTGGAACACGTCCCTGTAGGTCTGGCGCAGAATGTTCTTTTGCACCTTGCCCATGGTGTTGCGTGGCAGATCCGCGACGAGGAAAACCGCCTTGGGCTGCTTGAAGCCCGCGAGTTGACCTGCCAGCGCTGCCTTGATGGCCTGCGCATCGAGCTTTGAATCAGGGGCCGCAACCACGGCCGCCGTCACGGCCTCGCCAAGGTCGGGATGGGGGACACCGAAGACGGCCGACTCGACCACGCCCTCCAGCCCGTCGATCAAGGTTTCGACTTCCTTAGGATAGACGTTGAGCCCGCCAGAGATCACGAGATCCTTGGCCCGCCCGACGATGAACACGTAGCCGCCCTCGTCGATCAGCCCCAGATCGCCGGTGATGAAATACCCGTCCGTGCGAAACTCGCTGTCGCGCAGATCGGGGCGCCGCCAGTACCCGGAAAACACGTTGGGTCCGCAGACTTCGATGACACCCGTCTGCCCGGCGGGCAAAACAGCTCCCGTTTCAGGATCGGCGACCCGGACCGACACTCCCGGCAGAGGAAGACCGACCGCACCCGCACGCCGCTCTCCTTCGTAGGGATTCGACGTGATCATGCCCGTCTCGGTCATGCCATAGCGCTCGAGGATGCGTTTGCCGGTGCGCGCTTCGAAATCCGCAAACGTTGCAGGCAGGAGCGGCGCGCTGCCCGACACGAACAGGCGAATACGGCTCGCGCGCTCGCGCATAAACGCCGGCGAGGCCAGCAGCCGCGTGTAGAACGTGGGCACACCCATCATCGCCGTCGCCGACGCCAACAGCGAGATCACCTGCTCGGCGTCGAACCGTGGCAGGAAAATCATCGATCCCCCGGCAGCCAGCATCACGTTGGTGGCAACGAACAGCCCGTGCACGTGAAAGATCGGCAGCGCGTGGAGCAGACGGTCCGCCGGCGTAAAGCGCCAGATGTCACGCAAGGCAAGGGCGTTGGAAAGCAGGTTTCCATGAGATAGCACCGCGCCTTTCGAGCGCCCTGTCGTGCCGGAGGTGTAGAGGATGGCGGCCATGTCATCCGACGCCCGGGCAACGGCGGCGAACGTATCGGGCATCCGCGCTGCCAAGCTCGCCAGCGAACCCTTGGCATCGCGGTCGAGCGTCTCCAGGCGCGCATGGTGCTCCGTCGCGCAGGATGCGAGCGTCTCGCTGGCGGCTGGGTCGCACACGATCAGCGTGGGCTGTGCGTCGGCCACGAAATACGCAACCTCGGCGCTGGTGTAGGCGGTGTTTAGCGGCAAGAAGACCGCGCCTGCGAGAATGCACGCCCCATACAGGGCCAGTGCGGCTTGCGATTTCTCGACCTGTACGGCAACGCGCGCCCCGGGCTTCACGCCGCACGCAATCAACGCATGGGCCATGCGTGAAACGTCGTGGAGAAACTCCGCGTAGGATGTCTGCGAACCGTCCGGCGCAATGAGAAAGGCATTCCGCTTCCCCGCATGGGGCGCCAGCAAAGCGTCATAAAGGGGGTTTGCCATAGCGTCTCTCCGTGCCCGCGCCGCCCGCTCCCTCAGCGCCGGCCAAACAGGCGTTCTATATCGCTGAGCTTCAACGATACGTAGGTGGGGCGGCCATGATTGCACTGGCCCGAATATGGCGTCGCCTCCATCTGGCGCAGCAACGCGTTCATCTCCTCGCCCGTCAGGCGGCGGCCCGAGCGCACGCTGCCGTGGCAGGCCATGCGCGAGGCGATCGCTTCCAGTCTGTCCTTGAGATGGCGCGCTGTCCCCTCTGACGCGATCTCGGCGGCAATATCCTTCACCAGACCTTCCACGTCCGTGTCGCCGAGCAGCGCGGGCGTCTCGCGCACCGCAACCGCACCGGCCCCGAAACTCTCGACAACGAGACCGAGTTCGCACAACTCGCCGGCCATCTCGACGAGCCCCGCGGCTTCGTCTTCGTCGAGGTTCACGATGGCCGGAATAAGCAGCCCCTGGCGGGCCACACCGCCGTTTGCGAGCGCTTTCTTCAGCCGCTCATAGACGAGGCGCTCGTGGGCTGCGTGCTGGTCGACGATGACGAGGCCGTCGCGCGTCTGAGCTAGGATGTAGTTTTCGTGCACCTGAGCCCGCGCGGCGCCCAGCGGACGCGCGACAAGATCCTCCCGCGGCGGCGCGGCGGCGGCGCGCGCGTCCGCACTGGGATCTGCGAAACTGGAATCTGCGAAACCGGGATCTGCGAAACCGGGATCGGCGAATGGAACGAAGGGCTCCTGCCCTGATTCGGCGAATTGACCGGCAGCCCCCGCGGCGTGTGGCGCTCCGGCGGTAGCTTGCGATTTGGCATGGTGGAAAGATGCCCGCGAGGGCGCCGCGCCGTTTGCGATTTGCACATTTCCAGAAGCTGCGGCCGGGATGGCCGTGCTTTCGGCGGCAAAGCTTTCCACCGTCAAGATGCCGCCCTGCGCGGAGGCGCGATGTCCGGCCGCTTCCAGCGCCTGGCGCAGCGCGCCGACGATGAGTCCGCGCACACGGCCGGGATCGCGAAAACGCACCTCCGCCTTTGTGGGATGTACGTTCACGTCGAGATCGGCCGGAGCAACCTCCAGAAAGAGCGCCAGATAGGGCGAGCGGCCTTTTGGGATGAGATCGCCGTAAGCGCCCTTGACAGCCCCGATAAGCAGCCGATCCTTCACGGGGCGGCCGTTGACGAACAGATACTGTTGTGTGCCGTCCTGGCGATGGAGCGTCGGCAGGCCGGCAAAGCCGAACACGCGCATGGGGCCGCTCGCCCCCGAACCGCCACCAGCGATTTGGAGCGCGTCCGCCATGAATTCGCCGCCCATGATACGGCCCAGGCGCTCAAGCAGGCCATCGGGCGTCGCGTTCGCGCGCGGCAGGATCAAAGGCGAACGCTCTCCCGTCTGCAGGGTGAAGCCGATCTGTGGATGCGCCATGGCGAGGCGGCGCACGGTGTCGGCGATCGCCATGTTCTCCGCGCGCTCCGACTTCATGAACTTGAGCCGCGCGGGCGTCGCGGAAAACAGATCCCGCACCTCGACGGCGGTGCCCGCATTGAGAGCTGCCGGATGCACGGGGCCCTTGCGCCCGCGCTCCACCGCAATGCCGAGAGCGTCGCGGGCGCCGCGCGGCTTGGACTTCACGTCAAGCCGCGCAATGGAGGCGATGGAGGGCAGGGCCTCGCCACGAAACCCCAAGCTCCTGATGTCGAAGAGGTCTTCTTCCGAGAGCTTGGAGGTCGCGTGGCGTTCCACGCACAATGCCAGATCGTGCGCGCCCATCCCGCAGCCATCGTCCGTCACGCGGATCAGCGAAAGCCCGCCGCCCGCGCATACGATCTCGATCTGACGCGCACCCGCGTCGATGGCGTTCTCGACGAGTTCCTTGACCGCGCTGGCGGGACGCTCCACCACTTCGCCGGCGGCGATGCGGTTGATCGTTTCGGCCGAGAGCTGGCGAATACCCAAGGGTTCGTCTCCCATCCTCGCGCAGCGCGAAACGTGCCGCTGCCTGCGCGTATCGGTTATGCCCCCGCCTTCAGCCGCTGCCTGGTCAGAATCTTGGCCAGTTCGACGGCTGGCTGATCGAATGGATCGAGCCCGAGAAGGCGGCCGGCGAGAATCGTCTCGATCATAAAGTGCATTAGCAGCGAACCGAGCGTCTTTTCATCGAGGCTGTCCACATCGAAGGTTCGCACGGGCCGTCCGGCCTGCGCCAATGCCTCCGGAACGGCTTGTGCCTGCGCGCAAACGACGTCTCCGACCGTACGCCCGCCCATGAATTCCGCGCCCGCACGTCTTGCGAAGTCGGGATCGATTCGCGACCCCTTGCCCGCCGAGGCAACCCGCATCACGGTGAGATAATGCTCGCGCGGCCCATCCATATAGAGTTGCAACTGGCTGTGCTGGTCGAGCGGCCCAAGCGCCGCGATAGGACTGGTGCCCTCGCCGTTCTTGCCCAGGCTTTCCGCCCACAATTGCACGAACCACGCCGCAAGACGGCTCAGCCGGTCGTTATACGGCATCATCACAAGCGTGTGGATGCCACGCTCCTTCGACAACGCGACGGCCGTGGCGGCGCCGACGGCCGGCGCGAAGCTTGCGGGCGCGCCAGCACTCAACATGGCCTGCACCACGCCATACGCCCCGCTACGCACCGCCATCGGATCCAATCCGCGCGCCATCGCCGGCATCAGTCCGACGTTGGTGAGGCAGGAGAAGCGGCCGCCGATACCCGTATGATGCTCGAGCATCGGGATATCGAGGGACGCGAACAGGTCGCGCAGGCCGTTCGCCTTGCCGGGCTTGGCAGGCTCGGTAATGCCAAGGAACATACCAGGCACCTGCGCCTCGAGCCCGGCCTGCTTGACCGCCGACAACGCGACGATCGCCTGCGCCAGTGTCTCGGCCGTGCCGCCCGACTTGGACGTCACGACAAATCGCGTGGCCGCAAGATCCAGCGACGCAAGACCGGCTGCCAGCGTGGTGGCGTCGAGATTGTCATAAAACCGGGTGCGTGGACGTGTGCGTTGCGCCGCATCGGCCCCGCCTGGAATGTTCCATCCGGCGAGCTGCGCCAGGGTCTGCCCGCCAAGACTCGATCCGCCCGTGCCGAAAAACACGATGGTGCGCGCCCCTTCCGACAGTCTGGCGAGCGCGGCGCGCGCCGCGCTCACGTCGTCGCGCTCCTGCGCAATCCGCAATAGCGGCAGAGCCCCGCTCGCATAATCGGAACGCAGGGCATCCAGATGAGGCTCGAGGCGGTCGAGGTAGCGATTCAGGATGTCGTCGCTGAGCCCGTGGGCGCCGATTGCGCCATCCATGCAGCCGGCGACGGATTGCCGGTAGTGCGAGGAACCTTCGACAGCCATGCCTCTCCCCAGATCTCGAACTCTCCAAGTTGCCGGCGCACGATTAGCACAGACTTCGCGGCCGTCCCATGACGCCGGCACCGGCAACCCCGGTCAAGCTGTCGCTGGCGCAACCCTGTGAGCCACACCGGGCGGGCCGCCCGCACAAAGAAAAGGCGGCAAACGCCAAGGTCTGCCGCCTCGAACAATTTGCCGGCTGCTGATCAACCTGGCGGGGTGACGGCGACGGCGCCGATGGCTTTCACATTGGCCGGCCTGCCCACAATCGTCACGATGAGCTTGTCGGTCTGGAGAAGCCGCCTGGCGACGCGCTTGGCGTCTTCAAGGGTCACCGCATCGATCAGCTTGTTGCGGTTGTCGACGTAGTCGGGTCCAAATCCTTCCTCCATCAGCCCCAAGAGCTGAGCGGCAATCTTCGCGTTGGTATCGAAGCGCAACGGGTAGGATCCAATGAGGTAGCTCTTGGCCGCATCCAGGTCTTTCGGCTCAGGACCGTTTTCGGCCATCTTGCGCAGCTCTTTGCGGATGATGTCGAGGCTCTCGGCCATGGCTTCGTTCTTGGTGGCCACGCTGCCGGTCAACACCGACGTATGCTTGAAGGGCTGCAGATAGCTGTAGACCGAATAGGCAAGCCCGCGTTTCTCGCGCACCTCTTCCATGAGCTTGGAGGCGAAACCGCCGCCGCCCAGGATGTGGTTGACCACGAAAGCGGTGATGAAATCGGGATCTTTACGCGCCATGGCAGAAAGGCCGAATACCGCAACAGACTGCGGAACGTTCATCTCGATGATCGTTTGCGTGCCCGCGTTCACGGGTTCGGTCTTAGGCACGGGATTGAGTTCAGCCTTGCCGGGCAATTCGCCGAAGATCTCGTCCAGCATCTTGCCTAGCATGGCCGCGTCGATGTCGCCCACGGCTACCACGCGCAGGTTGTCCTTGGCGAACAGACGCTTGTGATAAGCGTGCAGATCCTCCGATGAGATCGAGGAGACAGTCTGCGGCGTGCCGTCGGACGAGCGGCCGTAGGGGTGTCCCTGGAAGGCTGTAGCGAACCACGCCTTGCCGGCGACCTTGTCCGGGTCCTTCTCCGAATACATGAGGTTGGCCATCAACTGACCACGAATGCGCTCGACGGCATCCGCATCGAAGCGCGGCTTCGTCACGGCGAGCTTCAAAAGCTCGGTTGCCTTGTCGCGGTTCTGGGTCAGCGTCTCCAGGCTGCCGTACATGCTGTCCTTGCTGTCGGTCCAGCTCATGCGCATGGCAATTTCCTCCATGCGCTCCTGGAAGTCGGCGGATTTTATGTCGCCTGCCCCCTCGTCCATCATCGCGGTGATGAAGTTGGCGGTTCCCTCCCTGCCGGGCATGTCCTGGCTGGACCCGCCGTCGAAAGAGAAGCGCAGCGCAACGAGGGGCACGGAGTGCTCCTCCACGAGCCAGGCCTCGATGCCGCCGGGACTCTTGATCGTCTGAATGTTCATGGCACTGGCCGGAGACGTCCCTGATGCTTGAATGAGGAAGATGGATGCGGCGATGGCGGCCGCCCTGCGCCAGCCACCGGCCAGCAGGCTGGCGCGCACGCTTGAAAACTGCATCATGTGCTTACCTCTGCGTCCCGTTGCCCGGAGCCGGCGCGGATCCGGAGGCCGCCTGGGCGACTTCGCTCTTGTCGGGTGTCATGTAACCGGTGACCGAGTGCCTGATGTCGAGATATTCGGCGGCCACCTTCTTGATGTCGCCGATGCCGACCTTGGCAATGCGCTCGGGCCAGCTCTCGACATCCTCGATGGTGCGGCCCACCACCAGAGCCCAGCCATAGCGCCGGGCCAAGATCGCCTGATTGTCGCTCTGGTAGATGTACTCGGCAAGAAGCGAGTTCTTGGCGCGCTCCAGCTCCTTCGGCGTGACGCCGTTCTTGACGACGTCGCTGAGCACTTCGTCGGCCGTGGCCTCCACCTTCGCCAGCGGCACGCCGTCGGCGGCGACCGCAAACAGGGTGACCTGACCGCTGTCGAGCCCGTGGCCCGAATAATTGCCGGACGCGCTCGCGGCGACCTTGGTCTCCACGACGAGCTTCTTGTACAGGCGGCTGGTTGCCCCATCCCCGATGATCTTCATCATCACTTCAAGGGCTTCGGCCTCGCCAAGCTGTGCCGATTTATAGCTCGGCGTCAGATAGTAGCGATGGAAGGAGAAATTGCCTGCGCGCGGGTCTGTCAGCTCCAGTTGACGCGCAGCGATCTGCGGAGGCTCGGAGGGGCGCACGCGCGTCGAGGACGCCGCCGGATTGGCCGGCAACTTGCCGTAGGTCTCCTCGGCGAGCCTCTTGACCTCATCGGACGTCACATCGCCCGCCACGATCAGGATCGCATTGTTGGGTGCATAGTAGTGCTTGTAGAAGTCCTGCGCGTTTTGGCGCGAGAGCTTGGCGATCTCATGATACCAGCCGATTACGGGCACCCCGTAGGGATGATTGAGGTAGAGCGCCGCGTTCAATTGCTCGTCGAGCAGCGCGGCTGGATTGTTGTCGATGCGCGAACGGCGCTCCTCCAGGATGACGTCGCGCTCGGTGAGAACCTCCTTCTCATCGAGCCGCAGGTTCACCATGCGCTCGGCTTCCATCTCCATCATCGTGCGCAGACGATCCTTGGAGATGTTCTGGAAATAGCTGGTGGCATCCTGCCCCGTGAAGGCGTTGTCCTGCCCGCCGAGCCGCGCAACGACCTTGGAGAACTCCGCCGCCGGAAACTTCTCCGTCGACTTGAACATCAAATGCTCCAGGAAGTGCGCGATGCCGGAAACGCCGCGCACCTCATCGGCAGCACCCACGCGATACCAGACCATGTGCGTGACGACGGGAGCCCGGTGGTCGGGAATGACGACGACCTGCATGCCGTTGGCAAGCGCGAACGCGCTGGCCCGGGTTTGCGAGGAGGTGTCCGCGAAGGCGTCGGTTTTGATTACAAGCATGGGGAGCGCCAGGAGAAGAGTTGCCAGAACGGTTCGGAACGCGGGAGCAATCATGCGGTGTCCCTGTATCGTTGCTCGGATTGCGCCGTCATCCAAGGATTAGCCGGGAAGAGGGATCCATGCCGGCAGGCTGGACCGGATGCGGCTCAGGTGCTGGAGGTTTCACGGCTGGGGCAGCATAAGTCAAATGACATCGCGTTCATCTGTGCGCGAGGCCGAGGGTTCGGATTGGAGTTTATTTTCAATACCATCAGCTTCGCTCGCCAAAGTCGCGCGAAACCGCGTAGGAGCGCACGGGCGTTCGGCTGCGCGCTGAACGTTTGAGACCCGGGCTTCACGCTCCTGCCCAGAAAGTGGAACCCGGTTATGCGGCAGGACGCGCGACAGAACAAGTGCGCGGGAGCCGTTGCGCCATTTGCACCGAACGCCGGTACCGAACGCCGAGGATGGCTCCCGTCACTGCCCCTCGTCGCTGGACGAGCCGCCCTCGATCAAATTCAAAACAGACTTTTGGCAGCGGCCCAACGGGCCTTCGATGAGCGCCGCATCCTGGTCGCCCATGGCCTTGGCCATGTCGTAGTGCTTCTCGCAGTATTCTTTCTGCTGGCGCTCCAGATCCGCCTTCGACGTGGTGCGGCTGGCGTCGTAGTCGTTTACGGGCAGTTCAGCCTGCTGGCCCTTGCCCGAGCCGGGCTCGGGCAGGCTGGAGAGATCCGGCGGGACCACAATTCCCGCGCGCGCCTTTACGTCCGGGGCCTTACGATCGACCGACGAGGTGTTCATTCCAAGGGCGTCGAAAACCTTGCCGTTGAGTTGCACGTCGCCGGCTTCGCAGCCCGCAACAGCCGCCGCGATCAAACCGGCCGCACTGATTTTCAACAATGTTTTCAGTGACATATTCCCCCCAGTCACTCTGCGCCCGCGCATGCCCGAAATGCGCAGGATCAAAAGCCCCCTACCGAGGCTTTGCGGCGTCATTGCGACTCGACTTGTAGGAGTCATACAGCAGCCCCAGCACCCCCGCAACGATGGCCACGTCCGCGATATTGAACACGTACCAGTAGAATCCGAAGGCATGGGCCGAGAAGAAGTCCGCCACCCCGCCCAAGAGCACCCGGTCGAGCGCGTTCCCCAGCGCTCCGCCGATAATCAGCGCCAACGAGACGGCCATCAGCCGCCCAGATGCGGAACGTGCGATCCAGACCCACAACGCGAGTCCAACCAGCAGGGCGAAGGCCGCCAGCAGGTTCTGACCCATCTGGCTGTCCTGATCGAACATTGAATAGCTGATGCCCGTGTTCTTCACGAAGACCACGTCGAGAAACGGCGTGACGTACACCCGCCCCTTGGAGGCGATGCCGTAGACGTGGATCATCCAGTACTTGTGCGCCTGGTCGATGGCGAAGGTGGCCGCAACCACGCCGAGCGCCAGGCCCGACCACCGTCCCCACACCCAGGATCGGGAAGGTTGCGCCGTGACGCTCATGCGACCGCCTTGGCGTCTATTTCGCGCATGGCGGCTGCATCGCGGGCCGACAAATCGGGATAGGCGGGATCAGACCCTACGTCCCGGGTGATCCGCCAGGAGCGGGCGCACTTCTTGCCATCGGCGCGCCTCACGACGACCCCCACGCCGGGCTCGTTGGGCAACCGGAACGCGCCTTGCGGGATCGCCTGATCCGAAACCTCGATCGCCGAGGTGATGCACACCTCGGCCATGTCGACGCCGGCGAGCCCGTCCATGAGGTCTTGATCGGTGACGAAGACCTGCGGCGCGGCTTCCAGCGAGGAACCGATACTCTTTTCCGCACGCGCGATCTCGAGCGCGCCGGTGACGGCCGAGCGCACCTCTTTCACGCGATCCCACTTAGCGGCGAGATTGTCGTCGCGCCAGCCGCGTGGGATCTTGGGGAAGCTCGCAAGATGCACGGACGCCTCCGCGTGCGGGCGATAGAGCAGCCAGGCTTCTTCCGCCGTAAAAGACAGGATGGGGGCCAGCCAGCGGATCACGCAATCGCAGATGTGGTTGACCACCGTCAGCGCCGCCTTGCGCTTCCTCGACGAGGGCGCCTCGCAGTAGAGCGCATCCTTGCGGATGTCGAAGTAGAACGCGGAAAGCTCCGTGTTCATGAAGTGCGACAGCACGCCGATGACTTTGCGGAAATCGTAGCCCTCGTAGGCCCGGCGGATCTCGTGATCGAGTTCGGCAAGACGATGCAGCATGAGGCGCTCGAGTTCGAACGGCCCCATGTCATCGATCGCGACTTGCGCTTCCGGCGCGTAATGCGCAAGCGCACCCAGCATCCAGCGCAGCGTGTTGCGCAGCTTGCGGTACGTTTCGGAGAACGTCTTGAGGATCTCCGGGCCGATGCGCAGATCGTCCGAGTAGTCCGATGCGGCCACCCACAAGCGCAGGATATCCGCGCCCGACTTGGCCATCACGTCCTGGGGCGCAACGACGTTGCCCAGCGATTTCGACATCTTTTGCCCCTTCTCGTCGAGCACGAAACCGTGCGTCAGCACGATGTCGTAGGGAGCAACGCCGCGCGTGCCCGCACTTTCGAGCAGCGAGGAGTGGAACCAGCCGCGATGCTGGTCGGAGCCTTCCAGATACATGACGCGGTCCTGCCCGCCCTTCACGTGCCCCGTGCGCGACAGCCCCTTGTAGTCGGGGAAAGCCTCGGAATCTTCCAGCGTGAAAGCGTGCGTGGAACCCGAATCGAACCACACGTCGAGCACATCCTTGACCTGCTCCCAGTTGCCGGGATCCAGCCTGTCCGTGCTTGCATCAAGAAACCGCTTGGCCGCGCCTTCCGCGAACCACGCGTCTGCGCCTTCTCTCTCAAAAGCCTCGATCACGGCCGCATCCACCGCGCCGTCGTGCAGGATGTCGCCTTCCTTGCAGTTAGCGTGATCTTTCCTGGCGACGAAAACGGTGATCGGCACGCCCCAGGCGCGCTGTCGCGAGACGACCCAGTCGGGGCGGTTCTCGATCATGCCGGTGATGCGGTTCTCGCCCGTCTCCGGCACCCACTTCGTCTTCGTGATCTCGGCGAGCGCAATCTGGCGGAGCGTCTTACCTTTCGAGCTTGGCGGCCGGCTCCCCGCAGGGGAGTCGCCAAGCGCCTTATCAAGAGCGATGAACCATTGCGGCGTGTTGCGGAAGATGACGGGCTTCTTGGACCGCCACGAGTGCGGGTACTGATGCTTCAGCCGCCCGCGCGCGATGATATTGCCGGCTTCGGCCAGCGCCTTGATGACGGCGTCGTTGGCGTCGCCCTTGTCGCCGTTCTCCTTCAGGACGCGCTTTCCCGTGAAGCCGGGCGCATCCTTGGTCAGTACGCCATCGGCATCGACGGTGAATGGGATCGCCGCATCGATGCCGCGATCGCGCAGCGCCTTCTGGTTCGCGATCCAGATGTTGTAGTCGTCCGCGCCGTGGCCCGGTGCGGTGTGCACAAAGCCCGTGCCCGTGTCGTCGGTGACATGATCGCCATTGAGCAGAGGCACGTCGAAGTCATATCCGAGGGATGCGAGCGGGTGGGCGGCGACGACACTCTTCAAGTTTTCCGCGGCCACCACTCCAAGCTTCTTATAGTCCTCCACCTTTGCCGCCTTCATCACGTCGGCGACAAGCTTGTCGGCGACGACAAGTTTGTCGCCGACGTGCGCCCAATTGCCTTCGGGAGCCTTCGTGATTTCATAGAGACCATAAGAAATCTTGGACGAGAAGCTGATCGCGCGGTTGCCGGGGATGGTCCACGGCGTTGTCGTCCAGATGACGATGGAAGCACCGTCCAGTGCAACCGCCACGCCTAGCGAATCTTCAACTTCAGCAACTCTGGGCTCTTTCAGCCCGTTACTCTCATCGAAATCGACCGGCAAACGCATATAGCGAGTGTCATACTTAATTGGAAACTTCACCCAGATCATGTCGGACTGATAGTCCTGGTACTCGACCTCAGCTTCCGCCAGCGCCGTTTTCTCGACGACGGACCACATCACGGGCTTGGAGCCGCGATAGAGCAGCCCGTTGCCGGCGAATTTCATGATCTCGCACGCAATCGCCGCTTCCGCGCGATAGGCCATGGTCGAATAGCGATTGGCCCAGTCGCCCAGCACGCCGAGGCGCTTGAACTCCGCGCGCTGCACGTCGAGCCATGTCCCGGCGAACCTGCGGCACTCGTCGCGGAACGCGTTGATCGCCTTGGGGTCGGAGAAGTTGGGCTTTTCCTTGCCCTTCGCGCGATACTGCTCCTCGATCTTCCACTCGATGGGGAGCCCGTGGCAATCCCAGCCCGGCACATAGGGGCAATCGTGACCCAGCATCTGCTGGGACTTCACCACGAGGTCTTTGAGGATCTTGTTGAGCGCATGTCCGATGTGGATGTTGCCGTTCGCATATGGCGGGCCGTCGTGCAGCACGAACTTGGGTTTGCCCCGGGAGGCTTTGCGGATCTGGCCGTAGAGGTCCATTTCCTCCCAGCGCTTGAGCAGGCGCGGTTCCATGTCCGGCAAGCCGGCGCGCATGGGAAAATCCGTCTGGGGCAGAAACAGCGTCGCGCCCCAGTCCCGTTCCCCGGAGCCATCGCCAGCTGCCCGATCCGACTTGGCGGAAGCCCCCTGCTTGGCAGCCTCCTTGGCCTTGTCGGACCTGTCAGCGGACTTGGCGGTCGGGTTGTGACCCTCGGGCTTCTTGGACATCTGGGGCGGGCTTTCGCGTTTCAAATCAGATCAGAGACGGCCTTCTAGCAACCCCACAGGTGCAAAGCAAAGGCGGGCTGGCATTATCGCCACTAGAGCCATTGCGCGTTTCGTGCAAATCGCGAAACGCTCCAGTCGTTTGTCTTGTCGCGCTTCTTGCCGGTAAGCCGGTTCACGCTACCGCGGCAGGTGCGCTAGGCTTGCCCGGCGAGCACCGAGCGGATCTTCTTGACGTCTTCATCCATCTGCGCCACCAGCGCCTGGCTGGAGCGGAATTTGCGGTCCTCGCGGATGAAATCGATGAATTCTACCTCGATGTGGCGGCCGTATAGATCGCCCGTGAAGTCGATGAGGAACACCTCCAATACCGGCATACCGTTGTCGAAGGTGGGGCGGGTGCCGAGGTAGGCTGCGGCGTTATGGACCACGCCGTCAACATGGGCGCGCACTGCATAGATTCCGTGCGCCAGCGCCGTGCCCTTGGGCATCGGTACGTTGGCCGTGGGAAAGCCGAGCCCGGTCCCCCGCTTGGCGCCGCCGACGATGTTGCCCGTCACGCGCCATGGCTCGCCCAGCACATGCGTCGCGCCTTTCACGTCGCCTTGCGCCAGGTAGACGCGCACCGCCGAGGACGAGAAGACCTCGCCTGCCTCCGCCACCGGCGCCACGACCGTGACGCCGAAGTCGAGCCTGGCGCCCGCCGCGGCAAGCATCTGCGGATTGCCGGTGCGCTTGTGGCCGAAATAAAAGTCGTAGCCCACGATGACGTGCGTCACGCCCAGGCCCGCCACCAGCACGCGCTCGATGAACTCTTGCGCCGACAGCGAGGCAAAGTGAGCGTCGAAATTCTCCACGAACGCCAGTTTCAAGCCGAGCCGCTCGAAGATCGCGAGCTTGCGGTTGAGGGGCGTCAGGCGAAACAACGGCTCGGCCGGGTGGAAGAATTCGCGCGGATGAGGTTCGAACACCATGACGCCGGATTGGTGCCCCGTCTGCTTGGCGCGCGCTACGGCTCGCGCGAGAAGCGCCCGATGGCCACGGTGCACGCCGTCGAAATTACCGATGGCAATAACTGCGCCGCGCGCGTTGACTGGAACATGCGTGTGGCCGTGAACGACTTGCATCTGAGTAGAGCCCTTTTCCCGCCTGTCCGGAGCCGTTGCTTGCGCATTGCAACCGCCGCCCGGTGCGGAGGACTGATTATCAGGCCGGACGGCTCGGCACCATCAAGACGGCCTCGCCCGTTAGTACCGGCTTGCCGTTGACCATGCACACGCAATCGAACTTGGCGCGCTTCTTCTCAGGCAGCAATTCGATCAGCCGCACGGTCGTCTCGACGCGGTCATGGATCTTGACCGGGCCTTTGAAATTCAGCGTCTGCGAAATGTAGATCGAACCCGGCCCCGGCAGCTTCATGCCAAACAGCGCCGAGATGTAGCCCGCCGACAGGATGCCGTGTGCGATGCGTTCCTGGAACACCGTGTGGGCGGCATACTCGGCGTCGAGGTGAACAGGATTATAGTCGCCCGACAGCTCTGCGTAGGCGACGATGTCGGCCTCCGAAACCACGCGCGACATAGAGGCTTCCTGACCGACCTTGAGATCCTCGAAATAATGAGTTGTAGCCGCAGTCGCCGGCATCGCTAATTTCCTTTTGCTCCTAGGCGGTTGGCCGGGCCCTCTTAAGCCCTCTGGCAACGCGCGGAGCGGACACTAGCCCTGTGCGATTGGGCTCGCAACCTGCCGGAGTCGCTTTTTATCCTGCCCGGACAATACGTCCCGCACGCGGCCGGGCTATCCATCGGACGCCCATTTTCCGAGGTTGCGCCTTGGGCTCTCTCGGGGGTATAAGCCGTTCTGATCCCTTAAACGCAAGTTCCCCTAATAGCTTCCTTTGCACCCCGCCGGGTGCGGAGGGCCGGAGAAGACTCACATGAGCGCACGCCGTCCCCTGATGCCCAAGGCCACCGCCGTCTGGCTGGTTGAAAACACGGGCTTGTCCTTCGACCAGATCGCGGAATTCTGCGGGCTTCATCCGCTCGAAGTGAAAGGCATCGCCGACGGCGACGTCGCCCAGGGCATCAAGGGCATGGACCCTGTGACGTCCAACCAGCTCACGCGCGAGGAAATCGCGCGCGCCGAGAAAGACCCTTCGCACAAGCTCGTACTGGCCGAAAGCAAGGTTGAACTGCCCGCCCACACGCAGACGCGCAAGGGGCCGCGCTACACGCCAGTTTCGCGCCGGCACGACCGCCCGAACGCCGTCCTCTGGCTGCTGCGAAACCATCCCGAGCTCAAGGACAGCCAGATCATGCGCCTCGTCGGCACGACCAAGCCGACCATCGGCCAGATCCGCGGCCGTACGCACTGGAACTCCCCGCAGCTCACGCCCCAGGACCCGGTGACCCTGGGCTTGTGCTCGCAGATCGACCTCGATGCCGAGGTCAAGAAGGCGGCCCGTCGCCTGGAGCGCGAGCGCAAGGAGGCGATGAAGGACCGCGAAAAGGCGGGCACGCTGCTCTCCGCCGAGGAAACGACCGGCCCATCCGCCGAGATGGCCGACAAGCCGGCGGACGCCACGGCCACCATCGTCTCGCCCAAGCCCTCGCCCGAGAAGCATGAGGAGACGCCCGAGGAGGAGCAGGCCCGCGTCCTCGCCAAACTCAAGGAACTGTCCTCAAAGAAGGATGCCGACGAAAACGAGGACGAGTAGCCGGCGCCCCACGGGTTCTCAGCGCCGCCAGAGGCGCGGTGCGGGCTGAGCTCTTTTCGCGTGATCTGCGCGAACGGCGAAAAAAGGGGGCTCTGAAGGCTGTTTGCGTCTCGCTGCAGGAGGCGGCCGGGCAGGCGCCGCCGCCTCGGCCTATCCGACAAATGCCCCGTTGAAGGGGCGGCCGCCTTTCGCTAGCGTCCCCCCGGATGTTTCTGAATAATTCCGGCGCGACGCAACCTTAAGAAAGGCGAAGGGCTCACAATGGCCGTCAACCCCTACGAACAGGACCTCGACAGGAACGCGGCGAACTATCAGCCGCTGACGCCGCTGAGCTTCCTGGAGCGCTCGGCCGCGGTCTATCCGCAGCAAACGGCGATCATTCACGGCAGGCAGCGCATCACCTACGCCCAGTTCTACGACCGCGCGCGCCAACTTGCCTCGGCTCTCGCCAGCCGCGGCATCGGCAAGGGCGATACGGTGTCGGTGATGCTGGCCAACACCCCCGCGATGCTCGAAGCCCATTTCGGAGTTCCCATGACGGGCGCCGTACTTCATTCCATGAACACGCGCCTCGACGCCGCCATCGTCGCTTTTCAGATCGACCACGCCGAGAGCAAGATCGTCATCGTGGACCGCGAGTTCCAGCCGGTGATGCAGGAGGCCCTTGCGATTGCCAAGGTGAAGCCTCTCGTCATCGATTACAACGACACGGAATTTCCCCAACCCAACCCCGCAATCTCCGAGCTGGACTATGACGCGCTCGTCGCGGCGGGAGACAAGAATTTCAAGTGGCACTGGCCCGGCGACGAGTGGAACGCGATCTCGCTCAACTATACCTCCGGCACCACGGGCAACCCCAAGGGCGTCGTCTACCACCACCGCGGCGCGGCCCTCATGTGCTACGCCAACAGCATCGAAACCGGCATGACGATCCACCCGATCTACTTGTGGACGCTGCCGATGTACCACTGCAACGGCTGGTGCTTCACATGGTCGATCACCATGATGGGCGGCACGCACATCTGCCTACGCTGGGTGCGCGCCAAGGCCATTTACGACGCCATCGTCGATCATCATGTGACCAACCTGTCGGGCGCGCCGATCGTGATGGCGACGTTGCTCAACGCAAGCCCCGACGAGAAACGGCAGATCACGCATACGGTGGCGTTCAACCACGCCGCGGCTCCCCCGCCTGCCGCCGTCCTTTCCGCCATGACGGAAGCCGGATTCAGGCTGACGCACCTTTACGGCCTCACCGAAACCTATGGCCCGGCGACCATCAACGAATGGAACGTAGCCTGGAACGCACTGTCCAAGGACGAAATCACCGCCAAGAAGGGCCGCCAGGGCGTGCGCTACGTCACACTTGAAGAACTGACCGTCATGAACCCGGAAACGATGCATGTGGTGCCCGCCGACGGCGAAACCATCGGCGAGGTCATGTTCCGCGGCAACAACGTGATGAAGGGTTACCTCAAGAACAAGAAGGCGACCGAGGAGGCATTCGCCGGCGGCTACTTCCACTCCGGCGACCTGGGCGTACTGCATCCCGACGGGTACATTCAGATCAAGGACCGCTCCAAGGACATCATCATATCGGGTGGCGAAAACATCTCGTCGATCGAGGTGGAGGACGTGCTCTACAAACACCCCGCGGTGGCGTTCTGCGCGGTCGTGGCCAAGGAGGACAAGAAGTGGGGCGAGACGCCGTGCGCGTTTGTCGAACTGCGTCCGGGCGCCACGGCAACGGCGGAAGAGATCATCGACTGGTGCCGCCAGGGCCTCGCCCGCTTCAAGGTTCCGCGCCACGTGGTCTTCACCGAGGTACCCAAGACTTCCACGGGCAAGATCCAGAAGTTCAAGCTGCGCGAGATGGCAAAGGAAGCCTCGTAATCGCCGCTTCGACAACTCCAAAGCAGCGCGGCCCGACCGGACCGCGCTGTTTTTTGTGCTCGAAGTGAACGATCGGCCTGAAGATCCGCTCAAGAGCCGTTGCGCGTTTCGTGGCGCCGCGCAAACGGGCCCATATCTCCATGTTTTGACGCGCGTGCTGTCGGAAAACCGGTTCCCACTTTTCCGGCAAGCGCTCCGGTCTTTTGTCTTGACGCGCTTGCTGTCGGAAAACCGGTTCCCACTTTTCCGGCAAGCGCTCTCGAGCGTTCCGATGCAACTCACGCGCCGGGATCGAGCGGCTCGGTGCCGCGCGGGCGGCCGTCCGCGCCGAAGGTGAGCTTCTCCACCTTGGCCTCGGCCTGCTTCAAGAGGCGATCACAGTGGTCGCGCAGGGCTTCACCGCGCTCGTAAATGGCGATCGATTCTTCCAACTCGACATCCCCGCGCTCCAAGCGCCCGACGATCTGCTCAAGCTCCTTGAGCGCGCGCTCGAAGCTCATCTCCTTGATGTCGGCATGATTGCGCGCGGGCTTGGCGGTCGTGTTCATGTCAGTTCTCTCATGGTTCTTGGAACCGGCGGCAAGCGCGCCATCAGGCGCCCGCATCCATCAGCGTCTTGACGTGGACGGCGACAGAACGGGCCAGTCCCGCGAGGTCATAGCCCCCCTCGAGCATCGACACAATGCGCCCGCCCGCCTGGCGGTCCGCAATGTCCGCAAGCTGCTCGGTTGCCCACATGAAATCCGCTTCCACCAGTTCCAGCCCGCCGAGCGGATCGTTCTTGTGAGCGTCGAACCCAGCGGAGATAATCAGCAAATCGGGGGAGAAGTTGCGCAACGGGCCCAGGATCCGCTCGCGGAACGCCATTTCGAATTTTTCGCGCCCATCGCCTTCGCGCAGCGGCGCGTTGAATATGTTGCCGACCCCCGTCTCGCTCAAGGCGCCGGTACCCGGGAACAGCGGCATCTGATGTGTCGAGCCGTAGAACAGGTCGCGGTCGGACCAGAAGATCTGCTGGGTGCCGTTGCCGTGGTGAACGTCGAAATCGACGACCGCGACGCGCTCGGCGCCATGCTTGTCGCGTGCGTAATTGGCTGCGATGGCGGCGTTCGAGAACAGGCAAAAGCCCATCGCCACGTTGCTCTCGGCGTGATGGCCAGGAGGGCGCACCTGACAGAAGACGTTGGCCGCCTGCTTCGTCATGACCAGATCGACGGCGTCAAGTCCCGCCCCGACCGCACGCAACGCGGCCTCCCAAGTACCTTCCGACATGATGGTGTCGCCGTCGAGGTGGATGGATGGTGCGCCGGGAGCAGGACGCTTGGCTTCCAGGCCGTCGTAATAGCGGCCCGGATGCACCCGCCGGATCGCCGCTTGCGCATCCTCGCGCAGCGGCGCCTCCTTGCGTTCCAGTCCGTTATAGATCTCGTGGCTCAGTATGCGATCTATCGCGCGCATCCGGTCGGGCCGCTCGGGATGATACTGGCCCGTGTCGTGGTTGAGAAAAGACGGATGCGTTATGAGGACGGTGGTCATTCGTCGATCCGGCCTTTGTGCGTTGTCCCAAGCTTTTCAGGCATACTACGCCAGGCATAGATCCCGCCAAGACATTTTCACGCGTTCTTGGCAGAAGCCCATGCCAGTTCCGACAGCCGCGCAAGCGTGACGCCCGGCGGTGGATTGCTGTCGGCGGGCACGAAGAAATCGGGCGCCAGCGGCTTGCTGGGATCGACGCGGTAGGCCTCAAAATCGGTCACGCCGCCGACTTCGTGCAAGAATGTATCGTCGATGAGGAATTGTCCGGTGAAGGTCCTGGCCGGCTGCTGAAAAACAAGATGCGCCGCATCCGCCAGAATATCGGGTGTGCGGCTCATGCTCATCAGCTTGTCGCCGCCGAGCACGTTTCGAATGGCCGCCGTGGCGATGGTCGTGCGTGGCCAGAGCGCGTTGACCGCGACGCCGTCCTTCTTCAACTCCTCCGCCAGACCCAGGACGCATAAGCTCATGCCGTACTTGGCGATCGAGTAGGCAACGTGGCCCGCAAACCAGCGCGCGTTCATGTCGAGCGGCGGCGACATCATCAGGATATGCGGATTTTGGGCGCGCTTGAGGTGCGGCAGACAGGCTTTTGAAACGGCAAACGTTCCCCGGGTGTTGATCTGGAACATCAGATCGAAGCGCTTCAATTCGGTCTTTTCAATGGGGGTCAGAGAAATGGCCGACGCGTTGTTGACGCAAATATCAATGCCTCCGAAGGTGGCCGCCGCCTGATCCACCGCGCGCTGCACCTGATCCTCATCGCGAATATCGCAGACGATGGGCAGCGCCTGTCCGCCCGCGGCCATGATCTCTTCGGCGGCCGAGTGAACCGTGCCTTCCAGCTTGGGATTCGGGCTGTCGGTCTTGGCCGCAATGGCAATGCGCGCGCCATCACGCGCCGCCCGCTTGGCAATGGCCAAGCCGATGCCCCGGCTGGCGCCCGTAACGAACAACGTCTTGTCTTTCAGTGAACCCATGCGCGTTCCGTCCCGTCTTCCTGACTATTGATGTTGTAGTTTACGCCCTTCGGCATCGACGCGCGATACCTCTTGACGCCTGCCGCACTTCGACCCAGCGGGCCCGCAAGCCCGCCGACCCTCCGCAACGGCGCAGGCTGGCTCAACCCGCTCGCAGGGCCGCCGGAAAGGCCACCCGAAAGGCCACGAGCCAAGCCGCCGGGCCGCAATCGGCGCCCTCACCGCGGTTTCGAGAAATCGGCCGGGCGTTTTTCCAAGAATGCCTGAAATGCTTCGGAGGCTTCCGGCGAGGACAGCCGTTCGCGGAACAACTCCGCCTCCTGCCTTACGCGTACAAGGACATCGTCAGGATCCCCGCGCAGCAGACGCCGCGCCAGCTTCAGCGCCTGCGGGGGTTTGCGCGCCAGCCTGCGCGCGGCCGCAAAGACCTTCTCCTCGAGGAGCTCGCTCGGTTCGATGGAGTTCACAAGACCGCAGGCGTAAGCCCGGTCAGCTGGAAACGGCTCTCCCAGCACCAGCATTTCAAAGGCGCGCTGATGGCCGAAGGCGCGCGGCATGAGAAGGCTGGAGGCGGCTTCCGGAACAAGCCCGAGATCGAGGAAGGGCGTGGAGAAAAACGATTCCGGCGCCGCATACACCAGATCGAAGTGCATCAACATCGTGACGCCCACCCCAACCGCTATGCCGTCCACGCCCGCAATGACCGGCTTCTCGATCAGCGGCAGCTTGCCCAAAAACGCCAGGATCGTCTCCAACGGCAATCCGCCACCCTGCGCGAACGAGAGAAAATCCGCGATGTCGTTGCCTGCGCAGAACACGCCTTTAAGACCGAGCACGACGTGCGTTGCGACGGCAGGGTCCGCGTCGCCTTGATCGAAGGCGGCGACGAGTTCGCGGTACATGGCTGACGTCAGCGCATTTTTCTTCTGAGGGCGGTTGATGCGGATGATCTGCACGCCGTCCTGCTTGGAAACGTCAATTCCCTCAACCATCGGCGTTCACCTTTCTCCTTGCGGCATCGCCGCCTCTACGAACCATGCGCCTTGAGCGCGGAGCCATTGTCGTCTAGTTGAGCACGAAGTCCGCTTCAACCGGATCGTTGACGCGCCAAGAACGCGAGAACTCGAAAGAGACTATGCCGGATAATGGCCACAGCAACCCGGTCGCCGCGACCGTTCCGACGCCGATCAGCGATGCAACGGTGCGTCAGGCAGGCGAATTGCTGCGCGCAGGTCATCTCGTCGCCTTTCCCACCGAGACCGTCTATGGCCTGGGGGCGGACGCTACCAATGCCAGCGCGGTCGCCCGTATTTTCGAGGCCAAGGGGCGGCCGCGCTTCAACCCGCTGATCGTTCATGTTCCAGATCTGGAAGCGGCAGCACGGCTCGGGATCTTCTCGCAGCGCGCGCGCCGCCTTGCGGAAGCCTTCTGGCCTGGGCCGTTGACGCTGGTCGTGAAGCGCGCGCCCGGCGCGGCGGTCAGCGACCTTGCCTCGGCGGGACTGGCGACCCTCGCCTTGCGGGTTCCGGCTCATCCAGCAGCACAAGCCCTGCTCAAGGCAGCCGGAAGGCCGCTCGCCGCGCCTTCCGCCAACCGTTCCGGCCGCATCACGGCAACGACCGCGCAACACGTCGCGGAAGATCTGGCCGGCCGCCTCGCCATGATCCTGGACGGGGGGCCGGCCCCGCATGGCCTGGAATCGACCGTTATCGACGCCACGGGCGAGGACATGGTTCTGCTGCGTGCCGGGGCCGTTCCCGCACAAGCCATCGAAACCGTTGTCGGCGCGCGCCTATTGCGCGCAGGCGATATGAGCGCCAGCCCCGCGTCCCCCGGCCAACTCGAAAGCCACTACGCGCCGAACGCGAGAATGAGGTTGAATGCGCCCGACGTCCGGCCGGGCGAGGCGCTGCTCGCATTCGGAGATCGCATCCCGCCGACCAATGGCCCAATCGCCAACCTCAGCCCGCGCGGCGATCTGGTGGAAGCGGCGGCCAACCTGTTCGCCTACCTGCGAAGGCTCGATCGGTCGGGCGCGCAGACCATCGCTGTCATGCCGATCCCCGAGGAAGGGCTGGGAGAGGCGATCAACGACCGGCTGCGCCGCGCGGCAGCGCCCCGTCCGTGACGAGGCGCGCGGACCGCGCCCGGCGCCATCCTGCGGCAAACGGCAACGCGCGGTGCCCAGACTCGGCGCTTACCAGACTAAGCGCTTACCAGACTAGGCGCTTGGTTTCTTCTGCGGCGGCAGATCGGTACAAGTGCCCTCGAAGACCTCGGCCGCCATGCCGATCGATTCGCCCAACGTGGGATGGGGATGGATCGTCTTGGCGATGTCGGCGGGCTCCGCGCCCATCTCGACGGCGAGGCAGACTTCGCTGATCAGATCTCCCGCGTGGGTGCCCACGATGCCGCCGCCAAGGATGCGATGCGTCTGGCTGTCGAACAGCAGCTTGGTGAAGCCCTCGTCCCGGCCGTTGGCGATGGCGCGGCCCGAAGCCGCCCACGGGAACACGGCCTTGCCGAATTTAGCGCCTTCAGCCTTCAATTGATCTTCCGTCTTGCCGGCCCAGGCGATCTCCGGATCGGTGTAGGCAACGGACGGGATCTGGCGCGCGTCGAACGCCGATGATTTACCCGCGGCGACCTCGGCGGCCACATGGGCTTCATGCACGGCTTTATGCGCCAGCATGGGTTGGCCGACGATGTCGCCGATGGCGAAGATATGCGGCACGTTGGTGCGCATCTGCTTGTCGACCGGGATGAAGCCGCGCCCGGAGACGGCGACGCCGGCGTTTTCCGCTCCGATGAGCTTGCCGTTAGGCGAGCGGCCGACCGCGACCAGGACGAGATCGTAGACCTGCGCATCGTTGGGCGCCGCCTCACCTTCAAAGCGCACATGAATGCCGTCATCCTTCGCCGCGGCGCCGACCGTCTTGGTCTTGAGCATGATCTTATCGAAGCGCTTGGCGTTCTTCTTCTCCCAGACTTTCACCAGGTCGCGATCCGCGCCCGGCATGAGCCCGTCCAGCATTTCGACGACGTCGATGCGCGCCCCAAGCGTGGAGTAGACCGTCGCCATCTCGAGCCCGATGATCCCGCCACCGATCACAAGCATCTTCTTGGGGATCTGGCGCAGTTCGAGCGCGCCGGTGGAATCGACGATGCGCGGGTCTTGCGGAATGAAGGGAAGCGCGACGGCTTCGGACCCGGCCGCGATGATCGCCTTGGAGAATTTCACCACCTGGCGCGCGCCGTCGGCTGCACTGACCGCGACGTGATTTGCATCGAGGAAGGCGCCAACGCCGCGCAGGACGTTGACCTTGCGCATCTTGGCCATCTGGGCGAGGCCCGTCGTGAGCTTGCCGACCACCTTGTTCTTGTGGGCGCGCAGCGCATCGAGATCGATCTGTGGCGCGCCGAATTTGATGCCGTGGCTGGCCAGCGCAGCCGCCTCGTCGACGATGGCGGCGGTGTGCAGCAGCGCCTTGGAGGGGATGCAGCCGACATTCAGGCAAACGCCGCCGAGCGTGGGTCCGCGTTCGATGAGGACGGTGCTCAATCCGAGGTCCGCGGAGCGGAACGCAGCCGAATAGCCGCCCGGACCTGCGCCCAGAACCATGACATCGCAGGTCACATCGGCGGCGCCGGTGAAGGCCGCGGCGGGGCCCGCCGCCGCAGCGGCCGCGGTTGCACCCGCACTTGCGGACGCTGCCGTTTGGCCGGCGGCCTGTTCCTCCCCGGCAGCCCCACCAGCGGTTTCGATGCGGGCAATCGGCGTGCCGCGGCTCACCGTGTCACCCATCTTGACCAGCACTTCGACGATGCGTCCGCCTTGCGGCGAAGGCACCTCCATCGCCGCCTTGTCGCTTTCCAGCGTGATCAATGGATCGTCCGCTTTGATCGTCGCGCCGGGGCTTACGTGAATCTCGATGATGGGCACATCCTTGAAATCTCCAATGTCGGGTACGCGGATTTCAGTCGTGCTCATAATCGCTCTCTCTTCCTTTGCGGGGTCACAAGACGAGTTGGCGCACATCCTCCAGAACATCCGCCAATCTACGGGTGAAGCGTGCAGCGAGCGCCCCGTCAATAACCCGGTGGTCGTAGGACAGGCACAACGGCAGCATCAGGCGCGGTTCGAACGTCGCACCATCCCACTTCGGCCTGATGGCGGAACGCACGACACCCAGGATCGCGACTTCCGGCGCATTCACGATCGGCGTGAACGCCGTGCCGCCGATGCCGCCAAGCGATGAGATCGAGAACGTCCCACCCTGAATATCCGCAGGCGCGATCTTGCCGTCGCGCATTTTGGCCGAAACGGCGGACAATTCCTGCGAAAGCTCCAGCACGCCCTTCCGATCGACCTCCTTTATGACGGGCACGACAAGGCCGTCGGGCGTGTCCACGGCAACACCGATATTGTAGTATTTCTTGTAGACGAGCGCATCCTTGCCGGGCGAAAGCGAAGCGTTGAACTCGGGGAACTCCTTCAATGCGACGACCGACGCCTTCATCAGGAACACGAGGAGCGTGACGCGGAAGCCTTTCGCCTTGGCCGCATTGTCGAGCGTCTTGCGGTAGGAATCGAGATCCGTGATGTCCGCCTCGTCGTTGTGGGTGACGTGCGGAATATTGAGCCAAGCGCGGTGCAGATGGGGGCCGGACAACTGCTTCATGCGCGACAGCGGCTTGGTCTCGATCGGGCCGAACCTGGCAAAATCCTGCGGCGGGATCTCCGGGATGCCGGCACCGCCGGCCGGAGCGCCGCTTTCCTTGGCCAGCGCACGCTTCACGTCGTCCCTGGTTATACGGCCATGCTCGCCGGTACCCTTGAGGGCCGTGAGATCGACGTCGAGTTCTCGCGCCAGACGGCGGACGGCAGGGCTGGCGTGGACGCCTGCAAAATCCTGAAGCGGAGGCGCGGGGACCTCACGGGGAATGGGCAAGGGCTCGGGCATCGGCTCGATCGTGGAAACCGGCGCGGGCGCCGCACTGGCCGCGCCGGGCGGCGCTGCACTGGGCGCCGGCGGAAGGCCTGAAGCAGGCTTTCCCTGGCCATGCTTTACCGGTCCCGCACCCGAGCCCGCACCGGCGATCTTGGCTATCAGCGTGCCTTCGCTGACCTTGTCGCCAACCGTGACTGTGACGGATTCGATGACCCCGTCTTGAGGCGCAGGCACGTCCATCGCAGCCTTGTCGCTTTCCAGCGTGACCAGCGGATCTTCCGCTTTCACGCTTTGCCCGGGCTTGACGTGAACCTCGATGACGGGGACGTTTTTGAAGTCGCCGATATCGGGAACCCTGACTTCGCTCGCTGACATTCTTGACTTTCCCTGATCTGTGAATCTCGTGCTGTGTTGAGGTCAGGCCCGCGCCGGATTCGGTTTGCTTGGATCGATGCCGTACTTCTTGATGGCCTCCGCGACCTTGAGCGATGGCACCTTGTTCTCGTCGGCCAGCGCTTTCAGCGCCGCGACGGCGACGAAGTGGCGATCGATCTCGAAATGGGCGCGCAGCTTGCGGCGGTAATCGGAGCGTCCAAACCCGTCGGTCCCCAGCACAATGTAGGGGTTGGGGGCGTAGTCGCGAACCTGCTCGGCATACATCTTCATGTAGTCGGTGGAGGCGATGATCGGCGCATCGCCGCGCGAGGCCAGACACTGCGTCACGTAGGGCACACGCTCGGGCTCCAGCGGATGGAGCATGTTCCAGCGCTCGACGTCCTCGGCTTCGCGGCGCAACTCCGTGAAACTCGTCACGCTCCATATGTCGGCGTGAATGCCGAAGTCCCTTTCGAGCAGCTCGGCGCCGGCGATCACCTCGCGCAGAATGGCGCCCGATCCAAGCAATTGCACGCGGTAGCCAGGCGCCGATTTGTCGGCAGCCTTGAGCAGGTACATCCCCTTGATAATGCCCTCTTCCGCACCCTCCGGCATTGGCGGATGCTCGTAGTTCTCGTTGAGAACCGTCATGTAGTAGTAGACGTCCTCCTGATCGCGGTACATGCGCTCCAGCCCGCGCTGTACGATGACGGCGACTTCGTATCCAAAGGCCGGGTCGTAAGAGATGCAGTTGGGCACGGTTGCGGAAATGATGTGGCTGTGGCCGTCCTGATGCTGAAGGCCCTCGCCGTTGAGCGTCGTGCGCCCGGAGGTGCCCCCTATGAGAAAGCCGCGCGAGCGCATGTCACCCGCAGCCCAGGCCAGATCGCCTACGCGCTGGAAGCCGAACATCGAGTAGTAGATGAAGAACGGGATCATGGGCACGTTGGAGGACGAATAGGACGTGGCGGCCGCGATCCATGATGCCATGGCCCCAGCCTCGTTGATTCCTTCTTCCAGGATCTGCCCGTTCTTGTCCTCCTTGTAGTACATGAGGAGATTGGCGTCTTCCGGCCGGTAGAGCTGGCCCACCTGCGAATAGATGCCGAAGGTGCGGAACATGCCCTCCATGCCGAACGTGCGGCTCTCGTCGGGTACGATCGGCACGATGTGCCTTCCGATGCCCTTGTCACGCATCATCTTGGTCAGCATCTGCACGAACGCCATGGTGGTCGATATCTGGCGGCCTTCCGAGCCCTTGAGCTGGGCCTCAAACGATGACAACGGCGGGATCTCGAGCTGGAAGGTGGTCTTGGCGCGCCGCTGCGGCAGGGACCCTCCCCGCTTCGCGCGCGCGCCCATGAGGTAGTCCTGCTCCTTGCTGCCTTCCTCGAACCTGAAGAAGGGCAGCGTCTCCAGGTCATCATCCGAGATCTGTTTCAAATGGAAACGGTCGCGGAACTGGCGCAGACTGTCGGCGCCCATTTTCTTGGCCTGATGGGCGATCATCTGACCTTCGCCTGACGAGCCCATGCCGTAGCCCTTCACGGTCTTGGCGAGGATCACGCTGGGTTGGCCCTTGTGAGCGACAGCGGCGGAATAGGCCGCATAGACCTTGCGCGGATCGTGGCCGCCACGCGTCAGCGACCAGATGCGTTCGTCCGACCAGTTGGCGACGAGTGCGGCCGTCTCCGGGTACTTGCCGAAGAAGTGCTCGCGAATATAGGCGCCGTCCTTGGATTTGAAGTCCTGGTACTGGCCGTCATTGCACTCCTCCATGAGCTGACGCAGGCGGCCGGTGCCGTCGCGCGCCAGCAACTCGTCCCAGTTCGTGCCCCAGATGCACTTGATGACGTTCCAGCCGGCGCCGCGGAAGTTCCCCTCCAGCTCCTGAATGATCTTGCCGTTGCCGCGCACCGGCCCGTCCAGGCGCTGCAGGTTGCAGTTGACGACGAAGATGAGGTTGTCGAGCTTCTCGCGCCCGGCCAGCGCCGCCGCGCCGAGGCTTTCGGGCTCGTCCATTTCGCCGTCGCCGCAGAATACCCACACCTTGCGATTTGAGGTATCCGCAAACCCGCGGTCATGCAGGTACTTCAAAAATCGCGCCTGATAGATCGCCATCAGCGGCCCCAGTCCCATCGAGACCGTGGGGAACTGCCAGAAATGCGGCATCAGCCAGGGATGGGGATAGGACGACAGACCCTTGCCTTCCGCCTCCTGACGGAAATTCAGCATCTGTTCCTCGCTCAGGCGTCCTTCAAGGAACGCGCGCGCGTAGATGCCGGGGGCGGAGTGGCCCTGGTAGAAAATCAGATCGCCGCCATGGTCTTCGCTTGGCGCATGCCAGAAGTGCTGAAAGCCCGTCTCGTAAAGCGTTGCTGCCGACTGATAGCTCGCGATATGCCCGCCAAGCTCGGTGGAGGTCTTGTTGGCTTTCAGGACCATGGCAACCGCGTTCCAGCGGATAGCGGATTTGATCGCCGCCTCGATTTCGCGATCGCCAGGGTACTTGGGCTCTTCATACGGTGCGATGGTGTTGATGTATGCGGTGTTGGCGGCAAAAGGCAGTCGCGCGCCGTAGCGCCGCGCCATATCCACGGCTTGCGTCAGCACCTCGTCAGCCCGGTCTACGCCTTCAAAGGCGATGACGGAAGCGATCGCCTCGCGCCATTCGCGCGCCTCCACGCTTTCGCCGTTCATGCCAGCCCGGCCAGCCCCGCCCCCGCAAACCCTGTCGTCTGTCTCAATCGTCATGTCGAGGAGAACCTCCCGGATCAAACAATGCTGAAATCGCGCCTCACCCCGAATCCGGGTGAGGAACGCTCCCTGTACAGGCACGATGGCCGAACCGACGCTCTCGAGGCCATCCACACAGACATGCCCGCCACCGTGCGGCAATCGGTAGTATCCTGGTACGTCCAGACTAGCGTGCATAGGTGCTTTGCGCGAGTGGAGAGACTGGATCGTTGCGCGAGGCCATGCTACCCGGCGAGGCGGCATGCCGCCAGAGATCCCCTGCCCGCAACCGATCGGTCGTTAACGGTGACGAAGAACGTTTCTACGCATGCGCCCATCCCTCGAATTCTCGACCGCGCCGGCGCCCTGCTGGGCAATTACGACGTGCTCTTTTGCGACGTGTGGGGCGTGGTTCACAACGGCGTTACCGCATTCGAGGACGCGTGCGCGGCCCTAAAGCGGTTTCGAAAGCGGGGCGGCACCGTCATCCTCGTATCCAACGCACCGGTTCCCAAACACCGTGTCGAGACCATGCTGGGGAGCCGCAACGTACCCGCAAGCGCATGGGACGACATCGTATCCTCAGGCGCGATCGCGCTGGACCACATCGCCAAGCGCGCATTTCGCAAGTTGTATCTGATCGGGCCGCAGGACCGCGACGCCGCATTCTTCTCAGCGCTTGAAGGCCGGCCCGCCCACATCGATGACGCCGAGGCGCTCGTCTGCACGGGGCTTACCGACGACCTTCGCGAAAGGCCCGAAGATTACATTCCAATCCTCAAGAAGGCGAAAGCGCGCGGCCTGCCCTTCGTATGCGCCAATCCCGATCTGCTCGTCGACGTGGGCGGTACGCTTCTTTATTGCGCAGGCGCGATCGCGGATTTGTACGCACACATGGGTGGCGACGTATTTTGGGCGGGCAAACCCTACCTCACCGCCTATGAGACCGCACACGCAATCGCCGAGGGGCTGCGCGACGGCAATGTGGCGCGCACGCGCTGCCTCGTCATCGGCGACGCCATCCGAACCGATCTCAAGGGTGCGGAAAACTTCGGTTGCGACGCGCTGTTCGTCGCTTCCGGCATCCATCGCCACGAGGCCATGGATGGCGCCAGCCTCTCGCCGGAGAAACTGGCGCTCCTCTTTCCCGCCGGCACACCCACCGCAATCGGCGCCATCTCCGGGTTGCGCTGGTAGAAGGCGAGCGTTCGCCGCTCCCCCTACGATTGCACCATGAGGATCAAAAGCCGCGCAGCGAGAGGACAGTGTGCAAGCGTTCTATTTCGCGTCCTCGGCCTTGACTTCCGGCGGGGGCTCGCTCTTGGGGCGCTTGGGATATGGCCCATCGGAGAACGAGTTGAACACCACGTCGGGCGAGGAGGTATTGTGCTGGGATGGTGACAAGCGGCCCATCCAGATGTCGGTTGCATGCGCCTTGTCGAATTTCATGATGTTGTCTTCGCGCCAGCCCTTGGCGCCGCGCTCACGCACGGCGATGCGGGCGACGTCGTTGTTGAACTCGGTGACGTACATGGACCGCAACATGGCGAAGGGGCCGTTTGCGATGCCCTTGTCGAAGGCGACGTCGAGCGCCAGCCGATTGTGATCGGCCTTGGCCATGCGCACCGTGGCGCTGCCGCCCTTCTCGAACGTCAAGGTAAAGGTGCGTGTCTTGGGCTCGAACGCGACTTCCTTGATCTTGACGTGCGGACGCACTTCGCGATCGATGGGACCCACGAGGAAGGACGAGCCGTAGCCGGTGTTACGCATGTCGGGCGGCGTCATCGGGCGCGGACGCCAGTAGCCGTCCTGAGGATACAGAACGAGCACCTCCTCCGCGCCGTCAGTGCGCAGCAGCCAGACCTGCAGCATGTGGATGCCTTCCTCGACCCGGTCGCCGATGCGCACCCTTGCCGTCGCCGGGCGCCAGAAGGTGGGGAAGGCGTATCCCACCACCCACATCTCGGTTTCCTCGTAGAGCGTCTCCTTGCGCGGCCGGCCCGGCGCCTTGTAGGCCGGATCGGCACTCATGTCGCACGCGGTCCAGTCGGCCTCGAAATTGTCGCGCATGCCGCCCGACAGATAGACGGGGTGGGCGGCTTCGATACGGAACGAGCGCACATCCTTGTTCGCGAAGGCGATGGCGACGTTGTCTTTCTCGGCGCACAAGACCGCCTCGCTCTCGTTTATCGCATCGACGGCAAGGCCGTCGAGGGAAGCGGCGTTGACCTGCCCGGCAAGTCCGAAGGCGGCGGTAAGAGCAACGAGGCAACGGGTCAGGCGGTGCATATCGGTCCATTTCTCCACATCGAACTTACTTTTCAGAAAGAAGCACGTCAGGCGTCCGCATCCTTCGCAAGCTGGGCGTATATGTCTCCCGAGTTGGCGCTGTGCGGCAAAGCCTTCAGGAATTGCGCCATTTGGGCAACCCTAACCGGCCGTTCAAATGTCAATCTCTGGCTTTCACCCATGGCGACGTCATAGCGGTAATCGGCAAGCGACGACAACCTTTCCAGGCAACGCAGCGCAACGTCCGTGGCTATCGTCGTAAACTCGAACGAGAGCGCGGGCACGGCTCTGCCCAACCCGGCGAGCACTTCGTCCTCGAAGCCTTCGACGTCGATTTTGATGAACCGCGGGGACCCCATCTGCGCGATCAATTCATCGAGCGTCACCGCATTGACGCCGACCTCCTCGTCCCAAACCTGGCCTTCCCATCCCGGCGCGCCCTCCGCTCCGGCGATGAACCGGGCGGAGACCGTGGAGACGGTGGGATTTGCCGTGTTGAGCTTCAGTTGCAACATTCCTGATTTCGCCGCTGCGGCGGCGGGAAAGAGCACCACGCCGTCGTCTCGGCCATGGATCAGGCGCAGCGCGCGCATGGCCAGCGGCTGAGGCTCGAGCGCCACGACCCGCGCACCGAGCCGGCGGAACGACGAGACGCGATCGCCGACATGGGCGCCGATGTCGAAGACGAGGTCGCCCGCCCCCATGAAGCGCGCATACAGTGCATCCATGGCCGCGCGAGGAGCATCCCGCCCATGATAGATCCGCAGCGATCTGAAGATGCCGTTGAGGGCGCGCGATGTCATGACCGGCGTGTCTCCTCCCGATCGCTCGGAACTGCAGCGCGCACGGCGGCGATTTCGGGCATGGGGATCATTTCCTCCGGGATGGCCGCAACGGCGAGCTTCTGCATGATGCGCCCCAGCCTTGGACTCGCGGTCGCGACCGCGAAGGGAATGGCGAGGATATAGCCCGCCGTCAGCGGCAGGCTCCAGACAAGGCTGGCGGGCGAAACCGCGTAGAGCGCCGGCATGACGGCAATTCCGAAGAGGGTCTGTGGCCATAGCGCCCGGGCCGCCGTCCTCCAGCCCAGCCCCCCGGCGTCGCGCTTCTGCCCGCTCCAGACGATCGCCCTGCCCAACGGCAGGGCGATCATGAAAATACTGGTCCGGATGGTCGAGATGGCGCCCTGCAGGAACGAGAACACGGCCTCCAGAAGCGCACTCGTCCAGAACCTGAGCGGCCCGCCGAAGCGGGCGACCTCGCCCTTGGTCAGCGCCGCATCCAAGAGCCCGGCGATTTTCGGCGCCAGCGAGATCAGCAGGAATGTTACGTAAAGCGCCTTGGCACTTTGCCCGGGAAAGCCGGCGATCGAGTTCGCCTCGTGCGCGGCGATGGGCGAAAGCGCTATCATCAGCGTCCAAGCCGGCACGCCGAGGAACATCAAAATGGCCCAGGCGAGTTGAAAGCGGCTAACGGGATGCAAACCCGGCAGGCCGAGCAGCTTCAGATATTGCATGTTGCCCTGGCACCAGCGCACGTCCCGGTGGATGAACTCGAGAACATCGGGCGGATTTTCTTCGTAGGAGCCTGCCTCGAACGGCATGACCCGGACTTCATAGCCGGCACGGCGCATCAAGGTTGCTTCGACCTGATCGTGCGAAAGGATGTGCCCGCCCAACGGCGGCGATCCGGCCAATACAGGCAGGCGGCAGTGCTGCGTGAACGGCGCGATGCGCACGAGCGCGTTGTGTCCCCAGAAGGGCCCGCAGTCGCCGACCCACCAAGCCTGACCCATCGTATAACTGCGCATCCCAAACCGCATGCCGAATTGGAAGATGCGCGCGAACGGCGAGGCCGACGGCATACCGACAACGAGACTCTGCAGAATGCCGAGCCTGGGGTGAGCCTGCATCACGCGCACAAGGTCGACGATGGCCTCGCCCGTCATCAGGCTGTCGGCATCGAGCGGCAGCATCAGCTCGAAATCGCGGCCATAGGTTTCGCAGAAGTCGCGCACGTTGCCGGCCTTGTAGCCGGTGTTGACCGCACGGCGGCGGTAGAGGATGCGTGCGCCGGGCCCCGCCTGCGCCTGCATGCGTGCGACCGCGGCCTCTTCGCGGGCCGCCACCTGCGCAATCTGCGTGTCGCTCAAGACGAAGTAGGCAAAGCGCGCGCCCTGGCCCGTGGCATCCAGACTGTCCTTGACCGTCTGCAGCCGCCGCAGAGCACGCTCGGGATCCTCATTGCGCAGCGTCATCAGCACCGCTGTGTCGATCAATAGCGGGGCGCGGCGCCCATCCGAGTCCAGAAGAAAAGGAGCGGCCTGCGCGAGGGGGTCATGCGCGCCATGGCGCAGGCAAAGACCTATCGCGGCGTTCCAGAAGCCCAGCACGGCCCACGGGCTGCCGAACATGAAGCAAATGAGCAGAACGCAGTCGGTCACCGACCAGCCCCCGCTCGAGAGGATGCTGGCAAACCAGAGCACCAGCGCGAGCCAAACCGCCACGTTCGCGATCGTCACGCCCAAGCGCCGCCGGCCGAGCTTGGTGTTTGCCTGCAACCCCGCCGGTGTCGTAAGGCTCAACCGGGCGGCCGTCCCGGCGAGGTCCGGATTGTGAGAGGATACGGTCATCGGCTCTTCAGCTACGGGCAAGGCGAGGATACAGGATGGAAAGCAGGGCGGCAGGTCCGATGCGCCGCAGCCAGGGCCAGATGGTCGTGGCCCGGGCGCTTTGGTACGTCAAGCCCGGCGTGGCGGAACTGCGCACCGAGCGGCTCGCCGCGCCCGCGCCCGGCGAAGCCCGCGTCAAGACCTTGTTCAGCGCTGTCAGCCGCGGCACGGAACGCCTCGTTGCTTTCGGCCATGTTCCCCGATCCGAATGGCAGCGCATGCGCGCGCCGCTGCAATCGGGAGCATTCCCCTTCCCCGTCAAATACGGCTATTCGGCGGCCGGAAAGGTTATCGCGGGCCCTGAGAATCTGGCCGGCAAGAATGTTTTCTGCTTGCATCCCCATCAGGATCACTTCCAGGCTGCCTGCGATATGTTGATCCCCATCCCCGAGGCGGTTCCTGTCCGGCGCGCCACGTTGGCTGCCAATATGGAGACCGCTCTCAACGCACACTGGGATGCGGGCGCCGCGCCGGGCGATCGAATCCTGGTGATAGGCGCGGGCGTCGTCGGGCTGTTGGTTGCCCGTCTTGCCAGTAGAATTGCCGGCGTTCACGTCGGTCTGTGCGACACGGACCCTGCGAAGGCGGCCCTGGCGGCAGCGCTCGATATTCCTTTCATGGCCCCCGCGGATGCTCCCGGCGGCAATCAAATCATATTCCACACGTCCGCCACCGCCGCCGGACTGCAGACCGCCATCGACGCGGCGGCTTTTGAAGGCCGCATCGTCGAACTGAGCTGGTTTGGCGACAGGTCCGTGAGCGTCGATCTGGGGGGAGCGTTCCATGCCGGCCGTCTCAGGCTGATCTCCTCCCAGGTCGGGCACGTCGCAGCCAGCCGGCGCAACACCGTAAACCATCGCAAACGTCTGGAAATGGCACTCGAACTGCTTGACGATCCCGCGCTCGATGCTCTTGTGACGCAAGAGATTGCTTTCGAGCACGCGGCCGAACAGCTTCCCGCATTGCTCACCGGCACGGCCGCCGGCTTGCCCCCGATCATCCGCTACTCCGATTAACTGTCGCCTGAAAGGACGATTGCCGCCCATGTTCGCCGTGGAAGTCCGTGACCGCATCATGATCGCTCACTCGCTGCCCGATCCTTTCTTCGGCCCGGCGCAAAACATGCACGGCGCAACCTTCCTCGTCGACGCCGCCTTCTTCGCCGAAAGGCTTGGCGCCAAGAATGTCGTCGTCGATATCGGGGCCGCACTCGATGCGCTCAGCGAAACGCTTAAGCCCCTTGCTTACCAGAATCTTGACGCTTTACCTCAATTCGAGGGCGTTCTCACAACGACTGAATTTCTCTGCAAGTATATCTTCGACCGCCTCTGCGAGGCTGCGCGGGGCGGCCGCCTTGGAGACGACGGCCGGCATCTGGCCAAAATCCGCGTGACCCTTTCGGAAACCGATCTGGCGCGCGCTTCATTCGAAGGATCGATCCGTGGCTGAAGCTATCTTCGCGATCCCGGGCGACATCAGGAGCCCAACCGGCGGCTATGCCTACGACCGCCGCGTCATAGAGTTGTTGCCGGCCTTCGGCGTGAACGTCAGCCATCTGGCGCTGGCGGCCGAGTTCCCCAACCCATGCCCCGGCGATGTCGCCGGCGTCATCGAACTGATTGGCGAAACGCCGGAGGATGCAACTGTACTGTTCGACGGGCTCGCTTATGGCGCCCTCCCCGAAGACAGCCTGGAGCTGTTTGGCCGGCGCATCATCGCGCTCGTGCATCACCCGCTCTACCTGGAGACGGGCCTGCCTCACGCGCGCAAGGTCGAACTGAAAATCACGGAAGCGGCCGCGCTGGCGCGCGCCGACCATGTCGTGGTGACCTCGCGAGCCACCGCGCGCATTCTGAGGGACGAGCTTGGCGTCGATCGCGACAAGATCACGGTCGCGGAACCCGGAACCGATCCCGCCCAGCGCGCGACCGGCACAGGCGCGCCGCTACACATCCTCGCCGTTGGCGCGGTCTCGCCCCGCAAGAACTACGAAAGCTTGATCGATGCGCTGAGCCCGCTCAAGGACATCGATTGGAAGCTGACGATTGCGGGTGCGCTCGACCGGCATCCAGGAAGCGTCGAATCGCTGCGCGAGCATATTTCACAGGAGGGACTATCGGAGCGCGTAACACTCGCCGGGAAGGTGGTGCCCGCCACACTCGACCGCTTCTACGAAAGCACCGATCTTTTCGTCTCCTCCTCGCTATTCGAAGGCTACGGCATGGTGATTGCCGAGGCGATGGCGCGGGGGCTGCCCATCGTGACGACAACGGGCGGAGCGGCGGGTGACGCCGCCCACAGCTCGGCCGCTCTCCATGTGCAGCCCGGCAATGCCGCGGACATGTCGGCCGCTCTGAGGCGCGCCTTGAGCGACAAGCGGCTGCGCGACAAGCTCGCGGACGCGTCATGGGAGATCGGCCGGACGCTGCCCACTTGGCACGAGACCGCCCGGCGCATCGCCGCCGTCATCTTGGGCCTGAAGGCATGAGTGCGTTCTCGTGCGACTGGCTGAGCCTGCGGGAACCGGCTGACATGCGCAGCCGCAGCCGCGAAGTTGCGAGCGCCGTATCCGCCTGGTTCGGTTTGCGCGAGCGCATGACGATACTGGACATGGGAGCAGGCACCGGCTCCAACCTGCGCGCAACGGCCCCGCTGTTGTGTGCGCGCCAAGCCTGGAGGCTCGTCGACAGCGATGGCGACCTGCTGGATCACGCGCGCAAGGCGCTGTGCCGCTGGGCCGATGCTGCGGAAGATACCGGCGGCGGCACGCTGCTTCTCAAGAAGGGTCATGCCGAGATCGTAGTATCCCTGCTGAGGCGGGATCTCTCCCTGGGACTTGGCGATCTGTCCGGGAACTGCGATCTGGTTACGGCTTGCGCTCTCTTCGATCTGGTGTCTGCGGACTTCATTCGTGACATGGTGCGCGCCCTCGCGCTGACGCGCACGCCCTTTTACGGCGTCCTCACCTATAACGGTCTGCAGAAATGGACGCCTCACCGGCCTGCCGACAATCAAATCGCGGCAGCCTTCAACCGCCATCAGATGAACGACAAAGGCTTTGGCGCCGCCGCTGGCCCGCTGGCTCCCGCGCTGCTGGCGGATCAGTTCCGGCTCCAGGGCTACAGCGTTGTGGAGGGCGACAGCCCATGGCGTCTCGACCAGCGCGAGCGCGTGCTGATCGCAGAACTCCAGCGCGGGCACGCGATGGCGGTTCTCGAGACAGGCGTGGTCGACGCCAAAACCGTTGAAACCTGGGTAAAAGTCATCCGCTCGGCCGTCGAAATCGGTCACACGGATATTTTCGCAACGCCCGGCGTCAGCGACGAAGCGCTTTAGCGGCCATCGAATTCCGGCAGCGCTCTCTTTTTGTGTGACCGCGCTTCTTGCTGGAAAACCGGCGCCCGAATTCCAAGAAGAATGCGCTCTATGCGATATTCTTCTTATTGGGCAGCATTCGCTCGACTACGCGGTCCTGGCGGATGAACTTGTGATAGACCGCAGCGGCGACGTGCACACCGATAAGGCACAGGAGAATGATCGCTGCAGTCTCGTGATATTCGAAAACTTCCTCGGCGAACTTCTTGTCCTCGATGGTGACCGGGGGGAGGGGAATGCCGAAAACCTCAAGGTAGCGCCCGTAAGAGATACCGACGTATCCGATTATCGGCGTCACCAGCAGAGCTAGGTAGATACCCCAGTGGACCGCGTGCGATGCACCGATCATCGCGCTTGGAACACTGCGATCGGGGGGCGGTGCGCCGTAAACCAACCGGTAGCTCAAACGCAGCACGACGAGGAGGAGTATGAGCAGGCCGAGCGTCTTGTGAGAGTTATAGAGCGTATTGGTTATTCCATCCCAAACGCCTTTGACGATCTCGCCCTTGTCGTTGACCGTCTCCATCTCATAACCGCGGTAGGTCATGTAAAGTCCGATGGGGACCTGCAGCAGGATGAAGGATGCTACCCACCAGTGAAACCGGCGCGCTTGGCGACTGTAGATGGGAATGTCGTAACGCTCGTCATCCGCCATGGCACGTTACCCCTCGTCGATGCCTCGCAAGTCACAATCGAATAGCACGTCGCCGCCGTCAAGAACATGTGTGCGCGTGAGGGGTCTGCGCGCTTCGTTCATCGTTGCAATGGGTGCGAGCGATAATCCCGGAATACCCGAGCCTAAAATCACAGGCGCGACCAGTACATGCAGGCGATCGACGGCTCCGGAGTCGATAAAACCGGATACCGTGCGCGCGCCGCCCTCGATCAAGATTTTTCCAAGCCCGCGCGCATAGAGTGCATCCACGATCCACTTTGGATCGACGAACGCCGCACCATCGGGAATCGTGATGTATTCGACTTTGGGATCACATACGCCATCGCCTTTGCGAAATATGATCCGCCGGCTGCCGTCATCGGCCAGGCACCGGGATGAAAAGGGCATGCGATTGTTCGGATCGATCACCACTCGGGCCGGATTGCGCCCCTCCACCCGGCGCACCGTCAACTCAGGGTCGTCATGAGTAACCGTGCCCACGCCGACAACCACGGCGTCGACGTTGGCCCTCAGCCTGTGGAGGTGGTCAAGCGCACCGCTTCCGTTGATCCAGCGGCTCGCCCCGGTGGGCGTGGCAATTCGTCCGTCGAGTGACTGTCCGAGCTGCGCGATAACGAAAGGCCGGTCAGGGGAGGCCTTGACCACAGCGGCAATCACAGGGTCGTTTTCGAGTTTGCGAAAATTATGATGGTGCACCGTCATTGAGCGGTCCGCCTTGTCATGCCAAGAAAGTGTTGTGTCGAATGCGCGGTTGGCCGCCGCCAACGCATATCACGAAGGTGGCCGGCGCACGAAGAGGAGCCTATGGGCAGCGATTGTGAACGGCACCTGAATGGACGATGCGCCGTTCCCTCGCCGCGCGCCGGGCAATTCCCTTTTCTGGCTATCCCTTTGAACGCGAACCCAGCCACAGCGGTTCCCGGCGCGCGGGTGCGTGCCCCCGGCAAGGAGCGGGAGGGACGCCTGTGGGCAACTCCGGCCTAACCCGGCCCGGACCGGGCCCCGAGATGACGCTCGTTCAAATCTACCGCCGCGCGCTCGGACTTCTGGCGCCTGAAAGATATCTGGCCATCGCGCTCGCCGCTGCAGGCGTCGTCATTGCCGCCATCCAACTCGCCGAGCCCGTGCTGTTCGGAAAAGTCGTCGATGCTCTGACCAAGGGAGAGGGCGCTTTCCCGATCATCGGATTATGGGCAGCGCTCGGCCTCTTCGGTATCCTGGCCAACGTCACCGTCGCAATTTACGCCGACCGGCTCGCCCACCGGCGGCGGCTCGCCGTCATGGCCGACGTATTCGAACGCGCCATGACATTACCTCAAGCCTACCATGCCACGCGCGGATCGGGCACAGTCATCCGTACCATCGTCTCGGGCTGCAGCTCTCTTTTCTGGTTGTGGCTCGGCGCCATGCGCGAGCAGCTCACGGCCGTCTTCGGCATTGTCCTCTTGGTCCCGACCGCGCTTTCCATGGACTATCGCATGGCCGCCATCCTGGGGTGCACGGCCATCGCCTATACGGCGATGAATATTTTCGTCATGCGGCGCACCTCCTCGGGCCAGTCCGCCGCCGACAGATACGACTACGCCATCTCCGGCCGCATCGGCGATGTGATCGGCAACGTTTCGGTCGTGCAAAGCTACGCGCTCGTGAGTGCTGAGGCCGAAGCGTTGCGCGGCATGATCAAGGACTTGATGACCGCCCAATTTCCCGTCCTCACCTGGTGGGGAATTCTATCCGTCCTGCAACGGGCAGCAGCGACGCTCACGATGGTTGCGGTATTCGCCATCGGCGCGATCCTCGCCCAGCGCGGGGAACTGACGGTGGGCGAGATCGTCTCGTTCGTCTCTTTCGCCGGGCTTTTGATCGGCAAGCTCGATCAGCTTTCCGCCTTCGTCGTGCGCGTGCACCAGCAGGCGCCTGCGCTGCGCATGCTTTTCAGCATGCTGGACGAGTCCGTCGCGGTGGTCGAGAAGCCCGGTGCCGGGCCGCTTGAAAACGTCGCGGGCGACGTCGGGTTCGAAAACGTCAGCTTCCGTCACGGCGAAGGGCCCCAGGGCGTCCACGATCTCGTGTTCCATGCGCGCGCCGGACAAACGCTGGCCCTGGTCGGGCCGACTGGCTCGGGCAAATCGACGTCCATCGCGCTGCTGCAACGCTTCCGCAATCCCGATTGCGGGCGCATCACCGTCGACGGCCGGGACATCGCGGATATCACCCTGGCATCGCTGCGCGCCTCCATCGCCGTCGTGTTCCAGGATGCAGGGCTTTTCAATCGCACCATCGCGGAGAACATCCGGATCGGCAAACCCGACGCCAGCGATGCCCAGGTCGAGCGCGCCGCGCGACTGGCGGAGGCGCACGAATTCATTATCGCAAAGCCCGGCGGCTACGGCTTCGTCATTGGCGAGCGCGGCGCATCGCTCTCAGGGGGCGAGCGCCAGCGCATCGCCATCGCGCGCGCCATTTTGAAGGACGCGCCAATCCTTATTCTCGACGAAGCGACGAGCGCCCTCGATGCCGAAACGGAGGCCAAAATCAAGCGCGCGCTGGATACGCTGCGCAAGGGCCGCACCACGTTCATCATCGCACACCGCCTCTCCACGGTTGCCGACGCGGATCTCATCATCGTGCTCGATCACGGGCGCATCGTGGAGCGCGGCCGCTTCGCCGAGCTTGCCGAAGGCGGCGGCCTGTTTGCGCGGCTGGTGATGGAGGGCGGCTTCACGATTCCCAAGACGACGGGTGACGCGGAAGCACCTGTCGCGGCGCCGGCAGGGGCCGGCGCAAAACACCAGGACGTCCACGCAACGGACCTCCACGACGATCTTTTCGGACCAGGCTAGAACGCTTTTTGGAAAAGCGGCTGCCGGGCTTTCTGGCAAGAAGCGCGACAAGACCAATGACAAGAGCCGATCGGCAGTCCCAAAAAACGCGGACAACCGCCGAACATTGGAGCCTATTTCGCGATTTGCGCAAAGGATGACTGACCGGATCGATCAGATCTTGTGCGCCATGCGCCGGCGCTTGGTCTCCAGATAGCGCTGATTGTGCGGATTGGGCGAGATGACGATCGGTACGCGCTCCACAACGCGGATGCCCAGCGCCTTGAGCGCCTGCTCCTTGGCCGGGTTGTTGGACAGCAGTTTGATCTCGGTCATGCCGAGGTCCGCCAGGATGCGCGCGGCAAGGTCGTAGTCGCGGCTGTCGATGGGCGCGCCGACTTCGATATTCGCCTCCACCGTATCCAGCCCCTGGTCCTGCAGCGCGTAGGCCTGGATCTTCTTGAACAGGCCGATGCCGCGCCCTTCGTGATAAGGCACATACACGATCACGCCGAGGGGAACTTCGGTGATGTGGCGCAAGGCTTCCTGGAGTTGCTGATAACAGTCACAGCGCAGGGAATGAAAAATGTCGCCTGTCACGCAACCCGAATGCACACGCACCACCGGCACCGTGTCCTTCGGCGCGGCCGGATCACGGTTGATCAGAACGAGGGCCTGCTCCTCCGGCGCCTCCCCCTGATAGGCATGCGCCTCAAGCACGACCTCGCGGCCATTGAGTTCTATGGGCAGTATGGTCTGAACCGACCAATCCATCTCGAGCCGAACCGATTTTAGTGCGCCCGATTTCATGGCATCTGTGACTTTCATATTTGCCATATGCCCCAAGTGCCGTCCTTTGGCAAAGGGACAGCGAGGAAGGATGCGCCGTTTTTGGCTATGGCGAACTACTCTAGAATTAATCCGTCAGATCACTTTGGCGTCACTTTGGCGCGGAGCCGCCGAAAAGCTTAACGCGACAGCCGCTCTTCGCCTTCGCCGGGGCAGAACGGCCAAAGGAGCCCGCAAGTTCCAGATGCGGCCGCGGGCCCCCCAGCCGCCCCGGCTCGGAACTTCCGCCGGGATCGAGCGGTGGCCACCCTGGCGAAGCGTGTGCTACCTGTCGGCGTTTCCCGGCGGCGCCTGCCGCAACGGCCATGCCGGACCGCGGCCAATCCAAGGGGTCTTTCTTGCATCTGCTGCCCGTTGCGCTGTTAGCCTTCGCCGCCGCCGCCATCGGCACGCGCGCCATGATCCCCTGGCTTGCCTCGCGCGGTGCGCTCGCCCACGAGAACGAGCGCACCCTGCACGAAGGCATAGTCCCCAAAGGCGGCGGGCTTCCGCTGCTGATTGCCGCGCTCGGGGCGACCGCCCTTCTTTTTCCGGCGGCTGAGATCCCGTCCGCGCTGCTCACCGGCCTCATGCTGGTCATGGCCGTATCCTGGCTCGACGATACGGCGCCCCTGCCGGCGCGCATACGCTTTCCCGTCCACGTTGCGGCTGCCGCCGTGCTGATCCTCACCCTCCCGCGCGAAGCGCTCGTATTCCAGGGGCTCGTGCCGGTGTGGGCCGACCGTGCGCTCGCCATCCTCGCCCTCACCTGGATGATGAACCTGTTCAACTTCATGGACGGCATCAACGGCATTGCGGGCGCCGAGGCGGTCGCGATCGCGGCGGGCTACCTTCTGATCGGCGCGGCCGTTCCCGGCGGCGTCTCCCTCGCCCCCCTGTCGGCGGCCTTGTTGGGCGCCACGGCCGGCTTTCTCATCTGGAATCTACGCGAGCGCGGCAAGGCGTCGGTGTTCATGGGTGACATCGGCAGCGTTCCGCTCGGCTACCTCACGGGCGCGATGATGATCGATCTGGCCGTGCGGGGATACTGGGTGCCCGCGCTGATCCTGCCCGCCTACTTCCTGGCCGACGCCACGCTCACGCTCCTTGGGCGGCTGGCGCGCGGGGAGAAGGTCTGGCAGGCACACAAATCGCATTTCTACCAGCGCGCGGCCGAGGCGCTCGGCAACAGGCACCTACCCGTGGTCTGGCGCATCTCGACAGCCAACGTGACACTGCTTGCCTGTGCCCTCTGGGGCGTTTCGTTCCCGCTGCCGGCCCTTATCGCCGCCACCGTGACGGTGTTGCTGCTGCTGATCCTTCTGTCGCTGGCGCGCGCGAATTCCTGAGCCTCAAGACTTCTCTTGCGGCTCGATGCGCAGGCTCTGAACTCCCGCGGGCGACAATCGCGGAAGCCGGCTCGACACCCTGCCGGTGTTGATTCCGAACCAACCGATTTCACCTGAAAGCCGGCCGTACTCGATCTTTGGACAGCGGTTCATCACGACCTTGAGGCCCGCGGCTTCCGCCTCGGCCGCCGCCTGGTCGTTGCGCACGCCGAGCTGCATCCAGATGACCTTGAGCCCGAGCCTGCCCTTGAGCGTAATGGCCTCGCGCACGACACCCAACGCCGCTTGCGAGTTGCGGAAGATATCGACCATGTCGATGCCGCCCTCGATATCGGCGAGCGAAGCGTAGACCTTGCGGCCCAGCAGCGTCTGCCCCGCAAGCCCGGGGTTGACCGGATCAACGCTGTAGCCCTTGGCCGCGAGATATTTCATGACGATGAAGCTGGCGCGCACCGGGTTGGCGCTGGCGCCTACCAGCGCGATATTGCGGATGCTGGAAAGTATGTGCGCAATGTCCTCGTCGCTGTAGGTCTCGTGTGTCATGCAGGCTCCAGCCCGGACAGCGATACACGGCCCTCGTCGTCCATCGGCCAGACGGGGTTGTGCGCAACCTCCCAGAGATGACCGTCGGGATCGGCGAAATAGCCTGAATATCCACCCCAGGAGGCGTCATGCGCCGGCTTGACGAGCGTTCCGCCGGCTGAAACCGCTTGTGCGATGACCGCATCCACCTCGGCCCTGCTCGCCACGTTATGCGCAAGCGAAATTCCGGAGAATCCCGGCGTGCAATTCGCAACCCCGGCATCGTCCGCCAGCGCTTGCCTGCCGAACAACGCCAAGACGAGTCCGCCTGCCTGGAAGAAAGCGGCGCCCGGGTCGCTGTCGCGCGCGGCAACGAAACCGAGCCTCTCATAGAACGTCCGCGACGCCGCGATGTCGGCGACGCCCAGGGTGAGGAGCGTTATGCGCGGCTGCATCAGCCGCCTGTCCATTGCGGCGGGCGCTTTTCGATGAAGGCGCAGATGCCCTCCTCAGCGTCGGCCGCCATCATGTTCTCGACCATGATGCGGGCGGCGTACAAATACGCCTCGCCCAAGGGCGCTTCGATCTGGCGATAAAACGCGCTTTTCCCGATCGCGATCGTCGCCTTCGATTTCGACGCGATCTTGCGCGCCATGGCCAGCGCCTCCGCCAGGACGTCGCCGGGCGCGACCGCCCGGTTGACCAGACCATACTGCACGGCGTCGTCCGCGCTCATCGCCTCGCCGAGCAGCAGCATCTCCATGGCCTTCTTGCGGGGCACGTTGCGCGACAGCGCCACCATCGGCGTCGAGCAGAACAGCCCGATATTCACGCCCGGCGTTGCAAACGTCGCGCTCTCGGCGGCCACGGCAAGGTCGCAACTGGCGACGAGTTGGCAACCGGCCGCCGTCGCAACGCCCGAAACGGCCGCGATAACCGGGCGCGGGCAATGCACGACTGCCTGCATCATTTCCGAGCACGATCGCATGGTTGTCTCGAAGAAGGCATGTCCGCCGTCCTTGTCGGCACGGTGGGCCGTCATCTCCTTGAGATCATGTCCGGAGCTGAATACCGGGCCGTTTGCCGCAAGGACGATCGCGGCGACCTGCTTGTCGGCCCCGAGCGTCTTGAACGCAACGTGCAGTTGGTGAAGCACCGACAGCGAAAGGGCGTTCCGCGCCTGCGGACGGTTCAGCGTTACCACCGCGACGCCGGGCTCGCTGCGTGTCACGAGAAGCTCGTTGGTCTCGACCATCGCCGCCTAACGCCTCCGCCGTTTATTGGCCATCGAACGGCATCACTGCCAAGTTTCATGCATGGAGCAGCTGCGCCGTATTCTCGCCCGGCGCGCCCGTTGCTGCAAGAGCGGCGCCACGACGCCGAGACGTGTGCAGCTACTGGAGCGCCTGCTCAATCTCGGCGCGATGCGCCTTGACGACGTCGATGTTCTCACGGTTCTGGAGGGGCGGCGTCGTCTTGATGGCTTCCGATAGCTCCTCAATGAGCTGCTTTTTATCGGCCTCCGGAATACTCTCGTCCTTCTTGACGTCCTCGAGTTCCTTTTGCAGCGCATCCACCGGATCGACAAAATTGCCGGTTTGAGCGTCCAGCCCCGCCATCACGATGGAGATGTTCGCGGCCACGTCGTCGAGTTCGGCGAAATCCTTGAAGCCGTGCTTCTTGGCGATGTCCTCGAGCTCGGCTTGCAGCGCCGGGTCGGGCTTTTCTCCGGCCGACTGGATCTTTGAAGCGATGGCGGCCAAATCGCCTTGAGCCGAGATGAAGCTCTTCACTTGAGCTTCGGTGAGCTTGATCTGCTTCACCTCCTGAGCCTGCGCGGCGCCCAACAGCCCCAATATCGCGCACACCATAAAAATAATGCGCCCCAGCAGCTTGATCGAATGCGTCATCGAATGTCCCTCCTCGCCCGCCTGCAAGGCCCTGCATGTTCGCCTGCGGCGTGGCTCTGCCGGAGGCTGAAAACACACGCCAAGTGCGTCTACATTAAGAAATCCACGTGCGGCGCCGGCAGCCCTCCCGGTGTCCCGCACGACAGATGATCACGATTTGGGACTTTTTGCATCAGGGCGTGTTGCGAGGCCGCCGCAACGGTGGGTTCTCGTCACGGTATTATTATACCGTGTAGCGGTATCATTTTACCACTCGCCTTAAGCAATTGATGTAGTTTGAGAAAATATCAGATCGAAAACGCGTATTGACGCGAAGCGCGAGAGCTCGTATGCACCGCGGCAGAGGCCGGAGCGGATGTCGCGCCGGCGCATCACCCATCCAATCCGGCAGCCGGCAGGAGCCTCGGAAGTCTCATGTCTACGTTCGTTGCAAAGCCGGGTGCGGTTGAGAAGAAGTGGATCCTGATCGACGCCGAAGGGCTCGTCGTGGGGCGCCTTGCTGCTCTCATCGCCACCCGCCTCAAAGGCAAACACAAGTCCATCTACACCCCGCACGTCGATTGCGGCGACAACGTCATCGTCATCAACGCCGACAAGGTCGTCTTCACCGGCGCCAAGCATGAAGACAAGGTGTACTACCACCACACAGGTTATCCCGGCGGCATCAAGGAGCGCACGCCTCGCCAGATCCTGGAGGGCAAGCACCCCGAGCGCGTCGTGACCAAAGCCGTCGAGCGCATGCTCGCCCGCGGTCCGCTGCAGCGCCAGCTGATGCGCAACCTGCGCGTCTACAAAGGCGCCGAGCATCCCCATTCGGCCCAGAACCCCGAGACGCTCGACGTCGCCAAGCTCAATCGTAAGAACGTGAGGGTCTAATCCAATGGCAACCGAAACCAAGACGTTGGACGACCTGGCAAGCCTGAAGGGCGGCGCGTCCGCAGCCGCAGAGGCGCCGGTGCGCACGCAAAAGCTCGACAAGCTCGGCCGCGCCTACGCGACCGGTAAGCGCAAGGACGCCGTCGCGCGCGTTTGGCTCAAGCCCGGCAAGGGCATGATCACGGTCAACGACAAGGACTTCAAGGTTTACTTCGCTCGCCCCGTGCTGCAGATGATGCTTCAGCAGCCGCTCTCGATCGCAAACCGCGCAACCCAGTACGACATCCGCATCACCGTTACAGGTGGCGGCCTGTCGGGTCAGGCCGGCGCTGTGCGTCATGGCATCTCCAAGGCGCTCACCTACTACGAGCCCGATCTGCGCGGCGTTCTCAAGAAGCAGGGCTTCCTGACCCGCGATAGCCGAACGGTCGAGCGCAAGAAGTACGGCCGCGTCAAGGCTCGCCGTTCGTTCCAGTTCTCCAAGCGCTGATTGGGCCAACCCAGCGGCGGGCTGGTCCCGAGCGACCTCGAACCATCAAGAAAGGGCTGCCCTTCGGGGCGGCCCTTTTTCATAGCTGGACTTATCCGGATCGCCCGGGTCCGCTACTTCCTGATCCGCGAAATCTTCGAGCCTTCGAGCGTCAGATTATACATCAGGCCCTTGGGGTCGAGGATGAAGCCGACGATGGGGCTGGTGATGCGCGAGGTATCTATCGAGCCGCCCGCGCCCACCGTGATGATGGCGATCGAGCCGTCGACGCCGACCTTCCAGCCGTCCGTGCGCCGGAAGCTCGCCAGCGCCTGCCGGTTCATGAACATGATGATGACCGAGCGCGCCTGTACGCCAAGCTGGAAGCCGATCGAGGCCGAAACCGTGTTGTAATACGTGTTGGGGTGGCCGCGTTCGAACAGTACGCCTTCCCCGTATTCGCCGCCGATGCCCATTCCGGCCTTCACGACGGAGGGAAACACCAGCATTCCGACGGACTTCTGGGCTAGATCGCGAGCCCCGCCGACGTTCCGGTAGAAGCGTTCAAGGGTGTCGCGCGCGTCGGCCTCGATTGCGGCGGCCGATGCCGCTGCGGCTGGCCCCGCGAAAGTCGCCAACATCGCCAGCACAGCGAAAATGGCTGAAATAATCGGCTTGAGAGTCATTCTCGTGGTCCCCTCGTCACACCCAAATTTTCCGCAAGCGACCCTTGGGAACGATCGCGGCAAGACCAAGGCCGTCGCGTCATGGCTGCAACCAATGAGCGCGGTTGGTTGTGTTTTGACAGCCTGCGCACTTGCTCTTGGGCGGCGCGGATGCCACATACCGCGCGATCCAGATGAGTGATTTCAGGGTCGCGCAGCACGCGGCCGGCACGGGAGCCCGCAGAGCCATGGAATTTCTTTCCGCCAATCTCGGCGCGATGTTCGACACGGTTGTAACCGATATCGGCCTTGTCCTTTCGCCGGAATGGTGGCGCACCCATTGGATGGCTTTGTTCAACATCCTGATGATCGACCTGACGCTGGCCGGCGACAACGCCATCGTCGTCGGCATGGCCGCATCCCAGGTCAGCAAGGATATCCGAAACAAGGTGATCTTCTGGGGCATCGCGGGCGCGGTGGTGCTTCGTATCCTGTTCTCGAGCATCGCCCAGCAGATGCTTCAAGTCATCGGCCTGACCCTCGCGGGCGGCCTGCTGCTGCTCTTCGTATGCTGGAAGATGTATCGCCAGATCATGGACGCCAATCACGAGTCCATCGAGGAGATCGAGAACAACCTTGCTTCCGACACCATGAAGGGGCGCGAGACGACCTTCTGGTCGGCGCTTTGGACGATCATCCTGGCCGACCTGTCGATGTCGCTCGACAACGTGCTCGCGGTCGCGGGTGCGGCCGGTGAATCGACGCTCGTGCTCGTCATCGGCTTGGCCATTGCCATCGTGCTGATGGCCGTCGCCTCCTCCTATATTGCTAGGCTGCTGCATCGCTACCCCGGGATCGCCTGGATCGGCTTGCTCATCATTCTCTATGTTGCGCTCGACATGATCTACCGCGACAGCCACCACATCGCTTGCCGCGCCTATGGTGTTGGGTGCTCGGAAACCATCTGGCAGGGCATCATGCACCGGCTCGGGTTGGGAGGCTGACATGAACGTACCCGAGGGCGCGAAGGCCAAGGTCTTCATCGATGGCGAGGCTGGAACGACCGGCCTGCAGATCCGCGAACGGCTTGCCAGCGAGGCCGGCATCGACGTGCTGAGCATCGACCCTGCCAAGCGCAAGGATGCCGAAGCGCGCAAGGACATGATGCGCGCCTGCGACCTCGTGGTGCTCTGTCTGCCCGACGACGCCGCAAAGGAAGCGGTGGCGCTGGCCGCAGAACTCGGCGGCGATGCGCCAAAGATCGTCGACGCCTCGACCGCACATCGCGTCGCGCCCGGCTGGGTCTACGGATTCGCCGAGCTCGAGGCCGGCCAGGCCGGCCGGATCGCCAACGCCAGGTACGTCGCCAATCCGGGCTGCTATCCGACGGGCGCCATCGCACTCTTGCGGCCGCTTGCCGACGCCAGCCTGCTGCCTGCCGATTTTCCCATCACCGTCAACGCGGTGTCGGGCTATTCGGGCGGCGGCAGAAGCATGATCGAAAGCTACGAAGTGGCAAAGACGGCGCCTGCTTTCGAACTCTATGCCCTGGGCCTCGAACACAAGCATATTCCCGAGCTGATGGCCTACGCGCGGCTCGAACGGCGCCCGATCTTCATTCCCAGCGTCGGCAACTTCAGGCAAGGCATGCTGGTTTCGATCCCGCTGCACCTTGACCTGCTGCCGGGAAACGTCACCCTCAACCGGCTTGAAGATGCGCTGGCCGCGCACTACGCGGGCGCAGCTCAGGTGCGCGTCGTGCGGGAGGCTGCCGCCAAGATCACGCGGCTCGACGTTCGCGGCCTGAACGGCACGGATGCCCTGGAACTCTACGTGTTCGGCAAGGGCGCGCTGAACCAGGCGCTGCTGGTCGCAAGGCTCGATAACCTCGGCAAGGGCGCAGCCGGCGCCGCGGTCCAGAACCTCAAGCTGATGCTTGGGGTCCAGGCGCCATCGAGCCATTGAAGGGCGCGGGGCGAGCGCATGCACGAAGAGGCGCGGCGGGCACGCACGAACTCGGCGAATGGCGGCGCGCGGCGCACTCCATGATCCCCGTTTTCAGCGATGCGCTCAAACCTTGCGCGCGTCGTGCACCGCAAACAGGTGCCACACGGCAACGCCTAGCACGACGACCGCGCCTGCCTGATGCAGCACTCCGAGCGTCAAAGGTACGTGCCAAACGAGCGTCAGGATGCCGATGAGCGCCTGTGCGGCCGTGGTGAGCAGGAGAAGAACCCCTGAGGATTTGGCAGCCGCCGTCGCGCCGGCGCGAAGAATGGCGATGACCTGCACCAACGCCGCGGCGAGCACGATATAAGCCACGATGCGGTGATTGAACTGGGCGGCCGCATGGCCTTCAAAGAAGCTCATGAGGCCATGCCCGTCGATCCAGTAATCGGAGGGAATGAACTGACCATCCATGCTGGGCCATGTGTTGTAGATCAGTCCCGCCTTGAGCCCCGCGACGAAGGCGCCGAGTACGGTCTGAAGAAATATGAAGCCGGCCAACACAGCCGCCATCGCGCGCACGAAGCCGGTGACGATGGCGGGCGAGCCGCCGAGCCGGGCGCGGCGCTCGTCTAACGCCAGCCACACCAGCAGCGCGAAGATCGCCAGTGCGCCCGATAAATGCAGCGCGAGCCGGTACTGGCTCACCGAGACGCGCTCCGACAGCCCTGAGGCGACCATGTACCAGCCGATGGCGCCCTGAATGGCGCCCAGCGCGAGCAGTCCGGCATATTTGCCTGCAGTCCCCCGGCGCAACCATCCCCGCGCCCAGAAGAAGATGAGCGGCAACGCAAATGCGGCGCCGATGATGCGGCCAAGCAACCTGTGGCCCCATTCCCACCAGAAGATCGTCTTGAAGTCCGAGAGCGCCATCCCTTCGTTGATGAGCTTGTACTGAGGGATTTGCTTGTATTTATCGAATGCAGCGAGCCAATCGGCCTCGTTGAGCGGCGGAATGGCTCCCATGATCGGCTTCCATTCGGTGATCGACAGACCACTGCCGGTGAGACGCGTCGCCCCGCCGACAGCCACCATGGCGAATACGAGCGCGGCCACGAACCACAACCATGCCTCCACGAGCGCATAACCGGATTCTGCGACGTGCTCCGCGCGCAGTGCGGACCGATTTGCAGCGGCGTTTGCCATACTTCATCCTCTCCCGGAGGCCGACGATCGGCGGTGAACTTGCCTAGCCCCTGATAATGGGCCAAGACTGCGCCCGCAATGCGCGCCGGGCCGCACCCCGCAGGCAAAGCTTCGCTTTAAGGATGATACTGATGACCCAAAGGGCGCGGAAGTTTGCAGGAGCGATTCTTCTCATCGTGCTCATCACCGTTTATGCGCTCCTCGCGCTGGCGGTCGCCGTCGTGTTGCAGATCCGGCAAGCGAACGGCTTGGTGGAGTTCGTCTATTACGTCGTGGCGGGGCTGTTATGGATCCTTCCGGCCGGGCTGCTCATCAAGTGGATGGCGAAGCCCGACGCACCGAAGGCGTCGCGCTGAGAAGCTTCGCGGATCGACACCGCGCCGACGCCGTCTGCGCGCGCGGGAATGCTTCAGGCTCTGCCGGGAAGCTCGCCCATCAGTCTGTCGCGCCCGAGCGCCTTGAACACCGTCGAGACGATCCCATCGGCTGAAAGTCCCGCCGCTTTGTACATGTCCTCGGGTTTGCCGTGGTCGATGAACGTATCTGGCAGCAGCATCGAGCGGACCTTCAGTCCGCGATCGAGCAGCCCTTCCTCGGCCAGATAGTGCAGCACGAAGGAACCGAAGCCGCCCACCGAGCCCTCCTCGATGGTGACGAGCACCTCGTGGTTGGCCGCAAGGCGCCGGATGAGATCCTTGTCGAGAGGCTTTGCGAAGCGCGCGTCCGCAACAGTCGTGGACAGTCCGAACGCAGCCAGCTGCTCCGCCGCACGCAGCGACTCCGCCAGCCGCGTGCCCAGCGACAGGATCGCGACGGTGGAGCCTTCGCGCACGATACGGCCTTTGCCGATCTCGAACAGGTGACCGTCCTGGGGCAACTCCACGCCGACGCCTTCGCCGCGAGGATAGCGCAGCGCGCTAGGACCATCGTCGATCGCCGCTTGCGTGGCCACCATGTGGACGAGCTCCGCCTCATCGGCGGCCGCCATCAGGATCATATGCGGAATGCAGCCGAGAAACGCCAGATCGTACGCGCCGGCGTGTGTCGGCCCGTCGGCGCCTACCAAGCCCGCGCGATCCAGAGCAAAGCGAACGGGCAGGCGCTGGATGGCCACATCATGGATGAACTGATCGTAAGCGCGCTGCATGAACGTCGAATAGATCGCGGCGAACGGCTTATAGCCTTCGGCGGCGAGACCCGCCGCGAACGTCACCGCGTGCTGCTCGGCGATGCCGACGTCGAACGTGCGTTCGGGGAAACGTGCGCCGAACAGGTCAAGGCCCGTGCCATCCGGCATCGCAGCCGTGATGGCGACGATCTTGTCGTCTTTCTCGGCCTGTTTGATGAGACTTTCGGCAAATACGCGCGTGTAGGTGGGCGCATTCGGCTTGGGCTTCACCTGTGCGCCGGTGACGACGTTGAATTTCGACACGCCGTGATACTTGTCGGCGGAAGCTTCCGCGGGCGCGTAGCCCTTGCCCTTCTGGGTCACCACGTGAACCAGGATCGGGCCGTGCTTCGTGTCGCGCACATTCTTCAAAACCGGCACGAGCTGATTGAAGTCGTGGCCGTCGATCGGCCCGATGTAGTAGAAGCCCAGCTCTTCGAACCACTGGCCGCCTTGCCAGAGGTGGCGCGTGTATTCCTCCACGCGCGCGGCACGGCGCTCCCACTTCTTGGGCAGCATCCTGGCGAGCTGCTTGGCGTAGTCCCGAAGATGCAGATAGGCGCCCGAGGAGGTGACGCGCGCAAGGTAGGCCGATAGCGCGCCGGTAGGCGGCGCGATCGACATATCGTTGTCGTTGAGGATGACGATCAGACGTTCGTCGCGCGCGCCCGCGTTGTTGATCGCCTCATAGGCCATGCCCGCGCTCATGGCGCCGTCGCCGATCACTGCGATGACGTTGTTGTCGCCGTCCGACAGGTCGCGCGCTACCGCCATGCCGAGGGCGGCCGAGATCGACGTCGAGGAGTGCGCGGCGCCGAAGGGATCGTATGCGCTCTCGTCGCGCTTGGTGAAGCCCGAAAGGCCGCCCGGCTGACGCAACGTGCGGATCCGGTCGCGGCGCCCGGTGATGATCTTGTGGGGGTAGGCCTGATGCCCCACGTCCCAGATCAGGCGGTCGTCCGGCGTGTTGAATACCCAGTGAAGGGCAACGGTCAGCTCCACCACGCCAAGGCCGGCGCCAAGGTGCCCACCCGTCACCGACACGGCATCGATGGTCTCGATACGCAGTTCATCGGCGAACTGGCGCAACGCAGATTCCGGCAGCGCCCTGAGGTCGGCGGGCGTCTTGACGGTATCGAGAAGGGGCGTCTTGCTCACGGGCACTTTTCCCTGCCGCCTTTGACGGCCATTTGTGACGGTTCAATCGTTAAGGCAGATGCGAGGGGCCCCGCAAGGGACCAATCCACGCATATTCCCGTATTGGGGCGGGTTGTTGTTTCACGCAGGCAAACGGGCCGGCCTTCCCGGCCAGAACGCGCGCGCGTCAGCCTCGATCCGCACCCGGCTTCCTTAGCGCGCTTTCGGGAAAAGTGGCAAACGCGTTTTGCGGCAAGACGCACGGCGAAAACAGAAGCATGACGAAAAAAATCGTGGAGCCGTTTGCGCGTCAACGAAACACGCAAGACGAACGGCGCTAGTGCTCCTTGGGCCGGTTGGCCTCGAAGGCGGCCAACTGCTGCGGACTGGCCTCGGTCTGATATTTGGCCTGCCACTCCTTGTAAGGCATACCGTAGATCAACTCGCGCGCGGCGTCCTTGGAAAGCTCCAACCCCCGGTCCCTGGCGGCATCCATCATCCAGTTGGACAAGCAGTTGCGGCAGAACCCCGCCAGATTCATCATATCGATGTTCTGAACATCGCTGCGGGTTCGCAGGTGGGCTACCAGACGCCGGAACGCAGCGGCTTCCAGCGCTTCAGTCGTCTTGGGGTCCGTGGTCATCAGTGCATCTCCCGAGGGCCCGAGCGCCCTGCTCTCATCCGGGTCTTGAGCGGCGCGCCGCACACAGGCAACGCTTTAGTATAGGATGGCCCCTGCCCGATGGGATTGCCAGCCCCTGACTGCGGCTTCCTTTTCCTTGACGCTCGATAGGCGATCCAGCAAACCAGCACTAAAGACCAATCCGGCCCGGCCAGCCCAGGGCGTGCAAAAGAAAAAGTTACATCGGGAGGACACATGGCCGAGGCGACCAATCAGGCGGCGCGGCAGACGCTCATGGCCCTATATGAGGCCGCCTACTCGACCGCCCACCCCAAAGTCTGCCTGCCGGCCCATCTGCCGCCCGTCCCCGATGGCGGCAGGATCATCGTCATCGGCGCGGGCAAGGGCACCGCCGCCATGGCGGTCGCCACGGAGGCCCACTACATCGCCGCGGGCCAGCAGGATAAGATCTCGGGCCTCATCTCCACTCGCCACGGCTTCGGCCTGCCCACGCAAATCATCAAGATCATCGAGGCGGGCCATCCCGTGCCGGACGCCAATTCGATCGAGGGCGCCAAGCAGGCTATTGCGCTCGCCAGGACGGCCGGCCCCAACGATCTCGTGCTATGCCTGCTTTCAGGCGGCGCATCCGCACTGTGGGCGGCGCCAGTCGAGGGCGTCTCCTTCGAGGCCAAGCAGCAGCTGACCAAGCAGCTTCTCAAATCCGGCGCTCCGATCTCCGATATGAATTGCGTGCGCAAGCATCTATCGCAGATCAAGGGTGGCAAGCTCGCCGCGGCAGCCTATCCCGCGCGGCTCTTGACGCTTGCGATCTCGGACGTGCCGGGCGACCATCCCGACGAAATCGGATCGGGCCCCACCGTCGCAGACCGCTCGACGCTGGCGGATGCGCGCAACGTGCTGGCGCGCTGGAACATCACCCCCGCGCCGCAAATTGCGGCCGCGCTTTGCGATGCTGCAAACGAGACCCTCAAGCCGGGCGATCCCAAACTGGCGAATTCGAAGTACGAAATCGTGGCAGCTCCCAAGGCATCGATCGAGGCCGCAGCCAGGATTGCCCGCGCGCAAGGCTATCGCGTTGAGATCCTGGGCGATAGCCTGGAGGGCGAGGCCCGCGAGATCGCCCGCGCGCATGCCGATATGGCGCTCGGCGCCAAACGCCGCGGCGAAAGAATCGCGATCATGTCCGGCGGCGAATTGACCGTGACGGTCAAGGGCAACGGCTCAGGCGGGCCCAACCAGGAATATGCCCTGGGCCTGGCCATCGCGCTCGATGGCGCCGAGGGCATCTGCGCACTCGCCGGGGATACCGACGGCACCGATGGCGGGGGTGGAAATGCCGACGATCCCGCCGGCGCGATGATTTTCCCCGACACCCTTGCGCGCGCCCAGACAGTCAATCAAAATGCCGCCAATTTCCTGGCCAACAACGATTCTTCGGGATTCTTCAGACCGCTCGGTGACCTCATCCTGTGCGGCCCCACCCAGACGAACGTGAATGATTTCCGCGTAATCCTCGTCGACCCTTGAGGCCAGCATAGGGTCGGCGGCAAAGAACGCTGGCCCTATTTGAGCACGAGAGGGATTGAACGGGGTGATCGATATCCGGAAAGGGCCTGCGCACAAACATGCTGCGCGGGCGGTGGGGCTTGCCCTCTGCCTGCTCGCAGCGCACGATGCCCGGGCCGATCTTAAGCTGTGCAATTCGACGGCAAGCCGGGTCGGGGTTTCCATCGGCTATCAGGACAACACCGGCTGGGCGACCGAAGGCTGGTGGAACATCGCCTCCCAGACGTGCGAAACCCTTCTGAAGGGACCGGTGCCCAGCCGTTTCGTGTATGTGCACGCCGTCGATTATGACCGGGGCGGCGAATGGGGCGGCAAGAACGAGATGTGCACCGCAGACAAGTCGTTCGCGATCCGGGGGGTTCAGGATTGCGCAAAACGCGGATATAAGCGCACGGGATTTTTTGAAGTGGACACCGGGGAGGCGAAGGAATGGACCATTCGCCTGACAGATCCCGATGCCCAGGGAAGTGATGAGAAATGAGACGCAATCGCCGGGTCAAGATCGTTGCAACGCTTGGCCCAGCGTCCGCAGCCCCTGAAATGGTGGAGCGGCTTTTCCTCGCCGGTGTTGACGTTTTCCGCATCAACATGAGTCATTCGACGGCGGACGGCGCCAAGACACTCTATAACACCGTGCGTGCGTGCGCGGCGCGCCATCGCCACGCGATCGGCATACTCGCTGATCTGCAAGGCCCGAAGTTCCGGATCGGTGAATTCGGCACCGGCCGCGTCCATCTCGCCGAGAAGACGACGTTCATATTTGACCGCGAGGAAGCACCGGGCACCAACGCCCGCGTGTTTCTGCCCCATGAACAGATTTTCGAAGCCATCGATATCGGACACAACCTCGTGCTCGACGACGGCAAGATCCGCATGCAGGTGATCGAAAAAGCCAAGGACAAGATCACGGCAGAGGTCAGGGTCGGGGGCATGCTGGCATCGCGCAAGGGCATCTCCATGCCCGATACGCTGCTTGGCATCTCGCCCCTTACCGAAAAGGACAAAGTTGATCTGGCGCACGCCCTGAAGCTCGGAGTCGATTGGATCGCTCTGTCCTTCGTACAGCGCGCCGACGACCTGCATGAAGTGCGAAAATTGATCGGCACGCGCGCTGCGATCCTCTCAAAAATCGAGAAGCCCTCCGCGGTCGCCGACCTCGAAAACGTCATCGCTGCGTCGGACGGCATCATGGTCGCTCGCGGAGACCTTGGCGTCGAGATGCCGGTGGAGAAGGTTCCGGGGCTGCAAAAGAAGATCACGCGGCTGGCTCGCGCGGCCGGCAAGCCGGTGATCGTCGCAACCCAGATGCTGGAGAGCATGATCTCCTCGCCCATGCCGACGCGCGCCGAAGTTTCCGACGTTGCAACGGCCGTGTTCGACGGCGCGGACGCCGTCATGCTGTCTGCGGAGAGCGCCGTCGGCCAATACCCTGTCGAAGCCATCTCGACGATGGACCGCATCGCCATCGAGGTCGAGGCCGATCCACTCTATGAGCCAATCCTGCACGCGACACGTACCGAACCCCAGCCCACCGGCGCCGACGCCATCGCGCACGCAGCCTCCGCGATCGCGGACACCGTGCAGCTTGGCGCAATCGTCTGCTACACGGCAACGGGCTCGACCGTTCTGCGCGTCATTCGCGAACGCCCCGGTATTCCCGTCATCGGTCTTACGCCCATCGAGTCGACGGCCCGCAGGCTCTCGCTCGCGTGGGGCGTTCAGTGCATCATGACGGGCGACCCTGAGAACCTTGCCCACATGGTGCGCAAGGCTTGCCGCATCGCGTTCGAGGAAGGACTGGTTCGGCCGCGTGACGGCATTCTGATCACCGCCGGCGTCCCCCTTGGATCGCCCGGCGCCACGAACATGATCCGAATTGCCTTCGTCGATGACAGCGGCGCGCCGATTGCCGACGAGATCTGATTCACCGCATCGGTGCTGAAGGTCCGCACACGATGCGGCCGTCTCAGATCAACCGCGCCCTCTCCCGCTTCATGCATCCTCTCCCGTGCCGCGCAGGCTCATCGCGCCCGCGCGGGCTCATGGAACCATAGCGTCCGCCGGGCGTTCTGCCCGATGAACGCAAGCCCAAGGAGAGATTTGTGCAAGCTCTAATCGTCAGTGTATGCGCCGCTTTCGCGGTACTTTCGGCAACGGCAGCAAGTGCCGCTCCAGCAATTCCCGCTGAGCAGTTGAGGTCGGCCGCGGCGAACCAAAGTCCCATCGTCAACGTCCGCGACTTCGATCAAGAGCGCAGGCATCGCAAGTGGAAGCGCCATGATCGCAGGCACCACCATCACTACGATCGCCGTTACGACAGGTATCGCGGTTGGCATCGCTACAGCCACCGTCCGCACCGGTGGCGCGACCGGGGTTGCGTGGTTGTCGGACCGATCTGGTTCTGCCCGTGAGGTCTGCGGCGGACTGATATGCTAAAGTCGTTTGCTGTGTGCACAGGTTTACAGTGTGCATCCGATGTGCGGCGGATCTAGGAATCCGCCGCACATCCATGTCGATTGCCCTAAGCGATCCTGTATCTCATCGCCGGCGCCGCCCGTATTGCGGGGCAGCACGTCAACCCTCAATCATCGACCATCAGGCCGCGCTTAACCATTTCGGAGATTTCCCTGTAGGTTTTGCGCATCGGCAACATGATGCCGTGCATCTTGTTCTTTTCGATCAGCATGTCGTGCAGAGCAAGATAATCGATGCCTGTTCCCAGGAAGCAGTTCAGCGCGTCCTGCGGCGTCTCAACGATCGGCTCGCCCTTGACGTTGAAGGACGTATTAAGAAGCACCGGCACCCCGGTGATCTTCTCGAACTCCTTCAAAAGCCGGTAGAGCTTTGGATTTTGATCCTCACGCACCGTCTGTACACGCGCCGTTCCGTCGACGTGCACGATGGCAGGAATTTTGTCTTTCCACTCCGGCTTCACCTTCATCGCCAGGAGCATGAACGGGGAATCGATCTCGCCCTCGAAGATATCCTTGGCCCGCTCGGCGATCACGATGGGTGCAAAGGGGCGGAAGGCCTGGCGGAACTTCACACGCCTGTTGAGGGTGTCCTTCATTGCGGCAGTGCGCGGGTCAGCAAGGATGGAGCGGTTACCGAGCGAGCGTGGTCCGAACTCCGAACGTCCCTGGAACCATCCAAACACCTTGCCTTCCGACAGCAGGCGCGCGGTCTCGGCGCAAATATCGTTCGACTCCTTGACCACCGTTTCCAGTCTCACACGCGGCTGCTCGACCGCCTTGCGTGAAACGTCGGCTTTATAATCGACACCGAAGTAGGCATGGTTGATGACGTAGTTGCGCGGCTTCTTGAGAATTTCGAGCCAACCATAGTAGGCGCAGCCGATTGCAATTCCGCCGTCTCCTGCGGCGGGCTGGATCCAGATGTCCTCAAAACCCGACTGCTCTGCGATTTTTCCGTTGGCCACGCAATTGAGGCCGACGCCGCCGGCGATGCAGAGCTGCTTTGCGCCCGTCTTCTCGCGCAACCAACGTGCGCGCTCCAGCAATACCTTTTCGGTGTCGTCCTGGATCCGCCAAGCCATATCCTGCCAATGCTGAACGTGTGGGCTCTTCTCCCAATTGTCGTCAACCTCGGGCACCCAAGGCTTGTCGAAGTCGGCCGTCCACTCCGGTACGGAGATCTCGCCGTTTTCCAAGATGACGAGCGGTTGAAAAGCGTTCGGCCTGCCGTAGGGCGCAAGCCCCATAACCTCGCCGCACTTGTTCCAGTCGGCGAAGATATAGCTCGACACGCGGCTGTAGGCGGCGCCAAGACCTTCCATGAAGAAGAATTCATCGCTCAAGAACCCGCGCACCGGTTCGAGCCATACCTTTTTCAAGGTCGTCAGTTCGCTGCCCTTGAAGAAATAAAAGCTCTCCGACTCGCGCGCCAAGGGCGTGACGCCCTGCGTCATCTGACCGGGCTCCTTGATGTCGGCCGCATAGCTGCCAACGCCGTCGACGATCATGATGACGCCTTCATCGAACGGGCACGCCGCAAACGCGCTGTAGGCATGCGCGAGATGGTGTGAAACCGTTACGACCTTGCCGGACCTGGAGAGATAAAGCGGATTGGATTTCGTCTGCACCCGCTCCTGATCGCTCAGGAATTCCGGAACGCTTTCGTAGACGAGTCGCCGCTCCATATCCTCGATCGGCAGGACGTAGCAATTGCGCACGACCAGATCGACGTCGTCGAGCGTGATGCCTTCGGCCTTGAGGCAGTAATCGATGACGTCCTGATAGAAGCCCGTCGCGTGCTTCTGGCGCGTAACGCGCTCCTTCTCGATGGCAAATGCAATCTCGCCATCGCGCAGCAGACACGCGCTGACATCGTGGTCATAGGCGTTGATACCAAGTACATATGTATGCTTTTTCGACATCAGCAGCGCTACCCAGTCTTTATGCGAAAGATGAAAACACCAACTCCGTGGACGTCAGGCTGAACCTGCAGTATACTGTGAATGTTGCTGTGAGGAACTTTGAGGGCAACGCGCTCTCCAATCAACCCGTCCGCAACTTGTTGCGCCCCTGAGCACATGCAGCAAGCCTATTAGATTGACGTACGTCAATGGCAAAATATCGAACCAAATGTGATTGATCATACCCGGTTGCACGGTTGTCGAAATGACGACGTGCCTATAAGGTAAGAAGTTGTAATCTGACGATTTGCGCTTCCGCTTTTCGACCAAATTGCGGAGTGGAGCCAGGTCCCAGGATTTCAAGAACCGAGCACCTTTACGCCATGCAATCTCCGTATGGCCAAGTACTCTTCAGACGACGCTACCGTTCGGTAGCGCAATGAGAGAAAGGCGGTGAAATGAAAAGAATGGCATCCTACATCCCACGTGATGCCATGCAAAAGGCCTCAGCCTTTGGCATGAGCATCGCTCGCAACGTTCGAAAGGTCGTCGTGGGCACCATCGCGGTTATCGTCATGATGGTCGCATATGGTGTTAGCACGATCGGCTCGATGGGTGCGACCGCACTTGGCGTGGCGAGCGTGACGAGTGTCGCAACCTTGACGTCTGCTTCGACACCCGCGCAAGCTCAGCCTTGGCGCAGGAGGCGGCGCCGCAGCCGTCGCCGCCGCCGTCGCCGTCGCCGCCGTCGTGGCGGTTGGTACTGGGATTGGTTCTACTGGTGATATCCGCAGCGCTTGCGCGGTTCATAAGAGACCATCCATCCAGGCTATCCACGGAGAGAGCGGCCCGAAAAGGCCGCTCTTTTAGTTTGGCTCGATTTTATTCGGCCCGCTTTTCATTCGGCTCAATTGCCAGGAAAAACTCCCAAAGCCACTGTCGCGCACCACAAGCGCGCGCCAAAGCACGATTACATTGAAACGTAGTCGTTGTTGCGCAGGTCGTCCGTTCCGCACGTCGTCGCCGCACTCAACGGCGGTGAAGGGTCGGCACAAGCGCTGCGATGACCCATCCGTGCCACACGCCGGCGGTCTGCTCACGCCAGTCGTCGGCCGCACGCGCCCGTCGCGGGCTGGCCACGCCGCACCGGCCGATCGAGAGAGTGGACACGAAGACGGCGGCCGAACTGTGCTTCAGTCCTCGTCATGATTGATATTCGCGGTCCGTTGGGGCGTCTTCAGGCAAACCGTTTGCGCAATTCGCACGGCACGCGCAAATGGCTCTAGATACCCTGGCCTTCGACTTCTTTTTTGAGGTTGTCGATTGCCGTCTTTGCGCCGGGCGTATTGGGATTGATGCGATAGAGCTGTTCGAGCGCCTTGAGCGCGCCCTTCTTCTGCCCCTGCTCCTCGAGGATCTTGGAAAGGCCTTCGAGCGCCTTGAAGTGATTGGGTTCCAGCGCGAGCGTGCGCCGGAGGTCTCCGAGCGCACGGGTCGTGTCGCCCTTGAGATAATAGCCGAACGCCCGCCGGCTCCAGGCCTCCGCATAATCGGGCGCCAGATCGACGGCCGCGTCCAACAGCTTCAGGGCAAGGTCGGCGTTGTTCTTGTTGGCCGCATCCGACGCGCGATCGATGAGCAGGTTCACCGTGTCACCACCGGGCAGACGCCAGATCCGCTCGATGGTCTCCATGACCTTCGTCGCCAGGAGCGGATCGTCCATCTTGGCGAGCGCGGCAAAGAGCTTGCCGAGAACCACCGTCGCCTCGTCCTGGTTGTGCGGGAAGTTGAGCCCCATCAAGCCGGGATCGCCCTGATAACCCCTCCTTGCGGCACGGTAGCGGTCGCGAAGTCCTGGACCGTCCACCTCGGGGGGAGCGGGAGCGGCTTCTTTCGATCCGGCTTCCGGCTGAGCGTCTTGGGCCGATGGGTCGGGCCCGGTGGCCGCCGCAGGCGGTTTGGGCTCCTGCGCCAGTAACGGCGTGCCCGCCATGCCGGCAAGCGCCAGGAATACAAAACCGAGCAGAATTTGGGTGCGGGCCCTCATGGGCGCAAACCTATCCAAACGCGCCCAGGGCGTCAAAGTACAGAATCTTAATCTGGCCGAAAGAATGAGAAGGTCGAGCGAGGCTTGAAGCAGGCCGCTGGAGCGCGGATAGCCGCGCCCAGTGTCATGGGCCGGCATCGGCCAGCGTCACGGGCCTGTTCGTCTGGTTGCGCAGGTCCCCAGCCAGGGGTCCCCGCCTTCGGCCCTCTTCAGCCCTGGCGGGCCTTGAAACGCTTCTGCGTCTTGTTGATCACGTAGACGCGACCCTTACGGCGCACAACGCGGTTATCGCGGTGCCGCGAGCGCAGGGATTTCAGGGAGTTTCTAACTTTCATAACGACACCGATTCATCAAGGATGGTGGGCACTAGAGGGATCGAACCTCTGACCCCTACCATGTCAAGGGGGACAAGAGGGCCGCTTTTAGGCGACAAAAACCAAGAAAGCAAGGGCTTAAGACGACTTTTAAAACAGAGAACTGCGGAGAACTAGACGAGAACCCAATAGGAACCCGCGCAAGGTATTGGCCAACGGCTGACCAACCCGGTTTCCGTAAGGCGCGATCGGTCTGGCGTAACTTTTCCCAAAAGCAGTTTACTCAATGGAGCCGCGGCTGCGCGAGGCGCTCGAATTCAGGGTTCGATACTACCACCAGGATGGCATTGCGACCTGCTGCGAACCGGGGGTGGGATTATTAATCGAACGCTTCTCAAGAAGCCCAAGTGCTTGCCGAAGGCTCTCAGATTCACAAGTGGCTTCACACGTGGTGCAGTTCATCCGCACACACCACATCTTTCAGCAACGGCCCGATCGAGCAGCTGCTGCAACCACTGGTGATCGTATGTGCTCGCTGGCATGACGACGTGAGGGTAGTTCCCACTGAGATTCGTCAGAACGCTGCGGACGGTCGCTGCGAGAAACAGCGAGCTTAGAGAGCTACCCAGCCTTCGAGTAAGGCGCCTTGTGCGACATATTATCTCATGGGTTCGAGTCCATGATATTATGCGATTGAACCGTCATCGGAGGGGCCATGCAGCATCCATGTCACGTGAGCACGTTGTCGTCCATGATCAATCTGCGCCGGCTTCGCATATCTCCTTCTGATGCAGGCGTTTCAAAAGCTGCCTGGGCCGCCAACGATGAGCGAGCCGAGCAGCGGATCCTCGAAATAGCTGAGCTTGCATTTATTCTCGAAGTCGATGGATTTCCGGTGCCAGAGATTTTTCGTCGCGTCGGATTGGTTCACCCGCCGACGCCGGCCTTGGATCGTTTGTGCCCGTTCGGAAACCCACTGCATGACTATGTCGTCGAAAATCTGCGCGTCCATTCGCCGACATATTTGAAGCTAGGTACGGAGATTCTGAACCAAGCTCTCGCGCTCGCGGAATTGTGGGCTGTCCTTGCCGCCGAGCGCCAACGCCAAGCGCGATGGCCGTCCCAAGAGATGCTCGAACCTCCCGGTCCACTCGCTTATCTCCTTCGCGATGTCGACGAGGACGATGAGATCGACAATCTCGCCCTGCGCGGCGACGCAATCGAAATCCTTGACGCACTTTTGGCAAAGGTGCCTTTTCCGGCCTGCCGGGACTTCCGCAGGTTGCGTGCGCGAGCTGTGCCCGGTGACGAACTGCGCAACTACAGTACGGGTACACAAAGCTTTCAGTTCATGATGGGCTCGGCTGGTCTTGCCCTCGTGCGTTATGGGCACGCCATCGACTACGTCGAACTCATGATGAACTGACCACCTTGCCGTGATCCTCATAGAGGTATGTCGTTTTGGTTGACGGCCCAAAGAAGGGCAAACTGATGCAACCACTTCTTCTACACCTAGATCTTTATGGCGCGCGCTACCCTTCAAACGATTCCTAAGCGTTATACCAAGGAGTGAGGTGGCCCGATTCCGACGGAAGGATCAATCGGTCGGATTTTTTGGAACTTCTGCCGAATGCGGCGCTGGCGGCTACCGCCAACTCGCCGGCCAATCCCAGGTCTTTTTCGTTGATCGCGCTCCGGTGTGCTCACGCGCAGTCGCGCCTTAAAAGCACGTGTCGTGGTGCCAAGTGACCCTCCCCCTCAACGGGTATTCGAATTGATGTAGACTTCGTTCGTCACCCAAGGGAGACGGACGATGCGTAAGGGAAAGTATTCGGACGAGCAGGTGATCGCGATCCTTCGCGAGCAGGAAGCGGGACGGCCAACGGCAGATATCTGCCGCAAGTACGGCGTCAGCAATGCGACCTTCTACAAATGGAAATCGAAGTTTGGCGGCATGCAAGTCTCCGACGCCAAGCGCTTGAAGGCGCTGGAGGAGGAGAACCGACGGTTGAAGAAGCGTCTTGCTGAAGAGGTCATGGACAACGCGACCTTGAAAGAGATGCTGACGAAAAACTTCTGACGCCCAGGTCGAGGAAAAGCGCCGTGAGCTGGGCGATCCAAACAAAAGAGTACTCGCAACGGCGCGCCTGCCGGTTGGTGGGCTTGCCGCCAAAGGTCTACCGCCACCGCAGCCGTCGAAGTGATGATGGAGCGCACGTCTTCGTTTGTTGGCGCTAGCGCGCCGGCGGTTCGGCTACTGGCGTCTGTATTTGATCCTTCGGCGGGAGGGTGTGCGTGTGAATCACAAGAAGGTCTACCGCCTATATCGGGAAGAAAAGCTTGCTGTTCGGGGTCGCCGTGGACGGAAACACGTGCTCTTGGAACACGCTCGCCGATGGTGTCGCCGGATGACAAGAACCAGCGCTGGAGCCTCGACTTCGTGTCGGATGGCCGAGATCAAGTTTCAATCCACGCCCGCGTGTGTCCCACGGGTCGAGATCAACCGTTGCCTTCGGCGTATCGAGCCTCCTCATAGTCCACCACCCGATCGGCCAGACGACCTGGCGCTGGCGCGAAAACGCTCCCGAACGGTAAGTTCCAGACTATGACGCATTACTGGACATCAGTCTCCGACAGGCGGGGCTTTGCGCAGCCGCTTAGCGGGCGGCATGGGCTCTTTGTTCATAACCTTCTCGCCGAGCGCCTTGGCAAGGCCGCGTCCGGTGTAGTTTGGCATGAAGTCGCCCATATCCTTCGAAAAATCGCCCAAGAAAATGTCGTCATCGAAGGTGTCGTCCCTGACGACGTTGGCCTCAGTGGGGAGAGGTGGCATAGGCTTCTTGCTCATGTGAAAAAACTCCGTGTTTTGGATCGCAAAACATCTGATGTGCTTAAAATCGTCGGTGTGAGAAACGCTGGAAGTCTTGGCACCAAGATAACGCTTAGGCAGGACTGCTCTACAGCATACCATAACCGCACGAATAAAGTTGAAGCTATACACCAGGAATCCGTGGCGCACATGCCGGAACTCTGGCACCACGGGGCCATCTCGGATAAAGACATGACCCTCACGAGCGGACGCACCGACGAAGCCGCCAAAAGACCGAGATGGGCCACTTGCTGCCATGCGCAGGCGCGGCATGACGCGTCAATCATAGCACCGAGCTTCAAGAAACTTGAAGCACCTCATCGCTCGCACGCTTGCATCCCGTGGCTGATCCTGAAGGCATCGCGCTACCATCACTGAGCACTGCGGAGTTGACGATTGGCGTGATCGCGACAGTAGCGATCCTCCGCGCGACCTAGTTGGGTCCACTGTGCACAGTCTTGCCTGGATGCGGCATCTGGTATTTGCGCGCATCGCTCATTGCTCTCGCTGCTCGCTTCGAGAGAACGATCAGCGGACACGGCGACACTCGCCCAAAAGGGGTGGCGGTGAGAGATCGCGTATGGGAGAAGATCAATTCTAGGACGGCAATTTCTATCAACGAGTTGTTCTAGGGTCGGCGGATAAGGCGGACGCGCGCCAATCCAAAAGGTGAGTCCTGCAACCACAGCAATTGCTGACCAAAACGCAGACACGTCTTTGGTCACCAGCCGCAACACAACCCATGCGGCTAAACAGGCGCTTGCGACGGCAAGGAAGTAACTGAACCAAATGGTGATGAACGACGCGTGTCGATCAACGCTCGACGCTATACTGGACGAAATTAGCCCACTACCAACGGCGGCCGCGAATGCCAGCCCAATAGACCTTGATCTGAAATCGTACATACTCATGGTTGGGGCAAACAACGACGCGGTGTCGCAAGGACGCACACCTTCCAAAAGCCAATACCCGCTTTTGTTGAATCTACCGTGAATTTCGTGTGGTTCGACGTGGAGCACTACATAGTTGAAATCGGCCACCGGGTTTGCAGAGTAGCCGTCATTAAACGCTGGCGGCGTATCGAAATAAGCGAGACGCACGCTAGGGAAGGCGGAATCAACTGTGGAGGGCGACACCACGTGGCCGCCGTTCGTGCGCTCGGGACCAGTTCCGTCTCGCACGTAGAAGATCGTGGCCATGTTTGCCCCCGTGCCGCTTTGATGCCAAACTAGCACATTCCGCCGGCGAGCGGCAGATTGCGCTAGTAGCATCTTAACGCCGGGTATGCTCCCGATATTCGCTTTAGTGACTAGACTCGGTCAAGGCGCTGGCGAACTCACAATTCACTACGACCGTGCACCATCGCGTCTATCTTGCCCTCTAATGCTGCATCCGCGTATGTTTCTTGCGGCAATAAGAGAGGCGACAAATCGGGGCCTATCATGACGAAAGTATTTCCTGCGCGACGTCTAGAGAGCTCGAAAAGGCACGTATACGGTCGCTTCTGCATCCAACTCAAGAAACCGGAGGGAATTGGCATGATCGACAAGACGCCGCCACAACGGCCCGTCCAGAGCACCGATGGAACGAAGAAGGTGGATAAGCTCGTGCCGGAAGTCGGCGCGGATCCCGTCAGCGAGTCTGAGTCTCATCTTGGAGACTTCATCGGTGACGTTGACCCCAGCGTTCTCCACGTCAAGACCGACTTCGCCCGCATTGCGCGGCGTAGAGACTCCAAAGTGTGAGATCAAAATCGCTTTGCGCCGGCCATTGACAAAACAAGGCACGGCTATCGCGGAGTCTACGCCAATCGATGTTGATCGTATGTACTGCTGAGCGTCTTGCGTCACTTCCAAGAAGCCACCAACGTCAGACCAGCGACTCGCTTGCCCGGTAGAGGGATCCACCACAAAGATTACTGCTTCGCGACATGAGCGAACAACACCGTCGTACCCTTCGCGATGAGTATCTGGATAGGTATCGCAGTTACGACGATGTTCAAGAGCTCCGCGTGCGCGATGGCTTCCTGCTGCATCCGGTACTCGAAGTCGGGCAGGCCGCCATAAAGTTCGGAATAGGCATCTCGTAAAGTACCGGCCCTGACCCTATCTGCATGTGGAATTCCAATATCCCGCAGGTAATCTTTGACCTGCCTATCAGGGAGACTATCAGCATGACCGGAAAGCCTGATGATGAGGTCCTTGGGGACTATACGGGCGGAGATCAGAGCATGGGTCAGCTCATGCCGCAGCTCACCCCGGAGGGTTTCGACGCTCTTCTCGCCCGCGCCGAAATTCGTAAAAACCAAGTGCCCGCTAAAGGGGTCCCGGAAGGCACGAGCGGAGAGCAGGTTAGCAAGTCTGATGGGGCTGGCGAATGATTCCCCGGATTGAGTCGTGAAAGTTACCTGCACTATGCCGGTGTTGGAGAAGTTGCGATATGGTTGGATTTTCGCAACCGCCGCGTTGAGTTGCGTGAAGGCGTCTACGGATCAGGCTCTCGCCCACTGGATAAGTTCTTGGCCGACAAGAAGTCCATCACCCAAACAGAGATCATCAACTATCAAGGGAATACTTGGCCCATCTGGCCTTGGTGCCAAGACTTCCAGCATTTCTCACGCCGACGACTTTAAGCACATCAGCCGTTTTGCGATCCAAGACACGGAGTTTCTTCGCATGAACAAGAAGCCGACGCCACCTCTCCCCACTGAGGCCCACATCGTCAACGACGACACCTTCGAGGACGACATTTTCTTGGGAGATTTTACGGAGAGCCATTCCCCGGAGGAAATAGGTTACTTCATGCGAAATCTCACCGCTGAGGGTTTTGCCAGACTCCGCGAGTCCGCCAACGCGGCTGCGGTATATCGCGTGCCGTACCCGAGCGAGCCTATAACTTCATCAAACGACCCATATGAAGAAGCGCATAGAGAAAAAGTCGTGAGTGCCATTATTTCATATCGGCAATATCGTCGGGTTCACGGTGATCCGAGCAACCCCTCACCAGAGGAGCGCGCCAAGGCAAAAACTCGATTCCCGCGCCAGCCAGAGAGAGTCGTTCCTGCCAACAGCGAGTCAGATCTAGAACCCGAGCAATTACTAGAACGCGAGCAATTAGAGGCAACAAGGATTATTATATGCTCTCTTTTGGGACTTTCCGATAAGGAATTCTATGATCACGACGTCCCGGAACCCGTCGCTTCACTGCCTCCTGGGATGATGGCTTCGCTCGATGCACATGGTTTTGCTAAACTGCAAAGGAACGGAAATTACGATGCACAACTAGCCACTCATGATATCCTGGCGATCCTGATGCACTACTGTTCGTCCCTGCCTGACTTGACGATAGAAGCCGCAAAAGCCGTCGCGAACGAAATCGACCGACAAAGACGCCTTGATCGCCCCTAGCGTCGAGTACGTAGACGGTAAGCCAAGATATCTACCGCCTGCGCGCAAGAGATTGACTTGAGAAAGCAGATCATACTGGCTCGGGAGCCCAAGGCCCACGCCGCAGGTGCCTGAATGACGAACGGGTGGCGACGTCGGCCTTTTCTGAGCGACCTTCGACTTTGTGCCATGCGTGCTGAACCTGGTCAGGGCAGTTCACGGTAATAGGCGGTAATCAGGGCTACGTCAGCGAAACGGTCGGTCCGCCCCTGTGAGATGACGTGAAGGCAGCGGCCTCACTTCTTGTCCAGCATGCTGCGCACGCTCTTGGGGTTGTACGACTGGCCGCGCTCATTGAGGTGGCCTGCTGCGGCCAGTTCGGTGGCGATCTTGCGTAGGCTCATGCGCTTGCCGGTCTTGGGGCTTGCCCGGTGGAGACGCTTCGCCAAGGCGACAGCCTCGGGGCGCAATGCCACGTGAGGCTTGCGCCCTTCACACTTCCCCTTCACTTGACGAACGCGCTCGCGGGCGTGGCGCAGCTTGGAGACCAGACGGGCCTTCTCATACTCGGCGAAGGCACCGGCGATCTGGCGCATCATCTTCCGCGTCGTGCAGAAGCACCTCGACGTCCACGTCGTGCTCGATAATTCCTCGACCCATAAGACCGACAAGGTGAACGGCTGACTTGCCAAGCATCCCCGCTTCAAGCTGCACTTCACGCCGACGAGCGCCTCGTGGATGAACCTCGTGGAGCGCTTCTTCGCGGAGATCACGAGGAAGCGTATCCGGAGCGGAGCCTTCGCCAGCGTTGCCGAATTGGAGGCCGCGATCCACGACTACCTCCTGCACCACAACGCCGATCCCAAACCGTTCATGTGGACCAAATCCGCCGAAGTCATCCTGAAGAAAGAACGCCGCGCCCTCGACTGAAGCCGTCAAGGAGAACCAAGCGTCGGAGTCAGAACACTAGTTCGGAGACAATCTTTGAGCGCGGGACCTTGCTGCTCAAACGGTAAGTTATGTGAGTTTTATGAGTCGTTTTCCGCTGATTCTGAAATCTGAAATTGCCCTCGAATTGCTTTTTGATTTTATCCGTTCAGCTGAGCATCCTGTTGGGTGAATTATCAGCAGTAGGGACGCACGTAGCCCGCTGCATTTGTGACTCGCCAAAGCCCATTTCTGCTTACCTCGACGAAATCAGCATCTGCCCAGTCTGCTAAGCACCGCATAGATGGTGCCATCCAGTGCGAGCGCGAGCCCTCCGAAGAGGCAGCGGGAACGCCACCCCCCCTCAAATATCGCACTAGGCAATTAGAAGACATGTCTATGGCTTTTCCTGCTTGATCTGCCGTAACTTCGCGAGCAGCTCTCGACCACGCTTGGCCGAAGCAGCTACGGAGCTTGGCTGCGTGCCGTCTTTGTCACGGTCTTCATTGAGTGACTTCACCGCCTCCAAGATCCGGAGCAAAAAGGCAGTCCGCCAATCCGAGTAAAAATCTTCCACCAACTCGACTGTTACAGCGTCCCTTGCGTCGGGATGATCATCAAGCATGCATTTGAGGTCCCAAACAATCGTTGGGTCGAAATAAGTCCGACCAGACAACGGGAACCTCTCGTCCCACGCCATGTCCAAATTCTGAAAATAATCCAACTCGCCTAAAATGAGTGAGAGATCGGAACTGCAGGGTAGTGATTCGTTTTGCCATTCCAATATTTTCCGCGCGACTGAATCGGACCATTCATCGGGATCTTCGCCACTCCTCTCGACGTCAAACTGTGCAACTTCCCGGATTAGTGCACACCAAAGTCGGTGTCGTATTTCATCACCGGCCTCAATTTCAATTTGAGACCAGACCGATTTATTTGACGCACTTGACATGCGGGATTCGCCCCCAGCCTCATTCGAAATCCATGGTGATGCGGTATCCGACGGCTCTGCAGCCTCGCTCTGCGCCGGCAGCGGAGGAGGCTCTGCAGAAAATGGACGTATGACTCCATCAATGCCAATCGAAAGATCTTGCCCCTCAAAGCGCGGATCTTTTATCGCATGTAAAAGCTGCAGAATATCGCCGCGCACTTGTGAGCCGAGCTGGTCCGGTTTGATCTTCTCAATGTCATCGAGAAAAGATGGCTTGAAACGTGAACCATTCACCGCTTCGCGAACGCGATGGACGGGCAGCGGAATTCCGAGCGTCTCCATTTGCCACTGGCGGATATAGGCATCGAGCTTCTGCGGAAATTGCTCGACAATGTGGTTGACGCCATAGGTGAAGTTTGCGGAGTCGAGCTTGGGCGCAAGAACGTACCCGGTGGGCGTTCTATTGCTCTTTCTCGGATGGTACAGCGATAGGAAAAGTTCTTCGTGGATCTTGCCATCTAGGGACAGAACTTCAAACACATCTACCGCGCCTACAAGGCCATCCTCTGCCCGCACTCGGTGGAACATCATCGGCGAGCTTGAAGACCAGAGCTGCTTCCAGCCGGAGTTGGTGCGTAGGCGTGAGAGGTAAAGGACTTCGCCAAGAGGGCCATTAACTGGAATTGGATTGGTGACTGACCGCCCGAATTCACCTCTAGCGCCCGGAAGCACATCGCAATTGATCCCGCCGACGATTGCCGAGCGATAAGGCTCAGGCAGTGTGTTGTTCTGCTCCTGATCGCTATCAAGGACCTCGATGAGCCTTTCGAAAATCGCTTTAACATTCGATGGTAATGCCGCATCGCCGCTTGCAGACATCTTTGTCCCCTACTCAGTTGATTTCGGTTCTAACTCTAAAATTATATCACCTCCTGCTGTGACCGATTGCACACAGTAGCAACTTTTGTTGCTTGGAGTTTCGGTCGGAACGCCACTCATTGCAGCGGCCTCGAGGTAGAGACCGCGCTCGTCGTGGACCCGATATCTTCTTGCGATGTTTGTGAACATCCATCTTACTATTGTCGCGCATGTCTAATTACTGTGGCGTAATTTCCCGAAGACGGCGGTCGAGTTCGAGAAGCGCTTCGCCACCGAAGCCGACTGCCGCGCCTACTGGATCGAGGCCCGCTGGGGCGGCAAGCCCTGCTGCGCGCACTGCGAGAGCGCGCGGGTCTGGGAAGAACGCGGCGGCACGCTGTTCGAATGCGCCGACTGCGGTCACCAGACGTCGCTGACCTCGGGCCATCAATGACTGGAAAATTACCTATCTGATGCAGATAGTTGAAGTTTCGGAGCGCTGGCTGATGAGGATAATGCCGGCCCATCGCCAACCCCGTCGGCCGGCCATTAACCGACAACCGCGCCGGTGCGGTTTGTGTGGCGCTGCCCGCCACTTTCCATTCGACTTCGGCTGGGAAGCACGCATTGCTAGCGGTGTGGTCGACACCAGAGAGTGCGCCGAACGTGCAAGAGCTCGCCTCGCGAAACGCGGGGCTTTGGGTGGTGCGAGCGTCATTTCGACGCCGCATCAAACGGAGCCCGCTTCCGATGGCCAAATCCCGCCCCACCAAGGTTACCCAGTCCAACACGAAGCCATCGCCAGACCCGACCAAAAAGCGCGTGACGCGCAACGAACGACCACAGCCCCGCCTCGTAGATGCGCCCCGGCAGGCGTTTCAATCCACGCCCGCGTGTGAGCGAGCGACTGCGCCGCCCTGGGTCTTGGAACATGCGTATCGAGTTTCAATCCACGCCCGCGTGTGAGCGAGCGACTTGCCCCTGGGACCGCGATGTGACCGCCGATCATGCGATAGGCGGCCGCCACATCCGCGAACGGGAGCTGCGCCTGCAGGTGCCCCGTGTTCAACGCCGTCATGATGCCACTCGCATCGAGACCGTCGCTACGACCCTCGGCCTTTGCCGCATACAGGCGATCAAAGTACCGTCCAATGGCACCAGGACCGAGTGGATCTTCGCCGGACGCAAGGTTCCTCAACGTCTCTCGTGCCGCCGCCTCGTTAGCACGCAGCTCGCGGATCGAGTTCCATCCCTCGACTTCAAACGGCTGAACGATCGCGTCCAAACGCGTGCGCTTGCCTTCTCGATTGCAGCGCCCCGCTGCTTGCGCAATCGAATCGAGCCCGGCCATTTGCCGCCAGACACCGGGGAAATCGATATCAACCCCAGCCTCGATCACCGTGGTCGCAACGACGCGGCACCCTCCCGCGTTGAGCGCTGTTCTTATCTCTTCAAGGCGCTGTGTTCGATGCGCCGCGCACATCAAGGCCGACAAATGAAACGTTGGAGTCTGCGGATCGCGCTCCATCAACAGTTTGTAGAGATCGCGCGCCTGTGGCCGCGTTCCAACGATACAAAGAACTTGGCTCAATTCGCAGAGACATGCTGCGAGCGCTTCCGGTGTCAGTGAACGGCAAGGTGCAACCGTTACACGGGACAATGAACTGTAGAGATGCTCGGGATTGGTAACGATCTCGCGCACTTCTCCGAGACCACCCTTCAATCCACCCAACTCATTGCGTCCTTCTGCGGTAATTGCTGGCTGCGTTGCCGTACAAAGGACAACACTGGTATTGTATTTGAGCGTCAACTCCTCGATCACAGCAACTGTCGGCCGCAAGAGCTTCAGCGGCAACATTTGCGCCTCATCGAGAACGACCACGCTTCGGGCAATATTGTGCAACTTGCGGCAGCGGCCCGGCCGGTTTGAATGGAGACTTTCGAAGAACTGCACGGCCGTCGTCACGACGATTGGCGCATCCCAATTTTCAGTCGCAAACCTCAAGCGTTCACCGGCCTGCAGGGCGCTCTCTCCGCCTGCCGCGGCCCCCATGCGCTTGAGAGCTTCGTCCTCTCGAAACGCGCTGTGATGTTCGAGGACGCAATCCTGCAAATCAGCTCCGAGGGCGGCCCGGAAGACACTCGCGGTCTGCTCGATGATGCTTGTAAACGGGATGACGTAGATAACGCGGTTCAAGCCGTGCGCAACGGCATGGTCGAGCGCAAAGGTCAGTGACGCGAGTGTCTTGCCACCACCGGTCGGCACCATCAGTGAGTACAGACCAGGAGGTCCAGCAGCCGCTTGCCGCGCAGATTCAAGTACGCGCGCGCGTTCGGCCAACACCACCCTTTGTCCCTCTTCGACGGCCTTCGTCCTTGTGCGATCGGCCAAATTGGCCATGTGGGCATCGATCCGAACCTTCAGCGCGGAAATTTGCGGCCATGCTCCGCGCAGTGCCGCTCGTTCACCTCTTGCTCTGCGATAGAATTCTTCCGTGGCGAGCCGGTCGGCATCAACCAGTGCCGAAAACACCATCCGCGTAAACATCGCGAGGCTTGGCCCTTCGCGGTTTAGCGCGGCGACTGGCTTTGTATCGCTTCGAGACGTTGGCTGAAACGGTGGCAAACGGTCCGGCAGGTTCGGACAGTGGGTTTCCCAACCGGGAATTGGAGGAACGCGGTATGCCGCGTCAATGCGCCGTTCGAGCGGTGATGGCATCCCCGCCGCTGCCTCGCCAATCCAATTGGCAAGACCAGCATGATGCCCACCGATGACATAAGCCAGGAGCCGGCCCCGCAACCCGAAGCGCTCGCACGCGATCCTCGCCCCGGCCGTCGCGTGATCTACTTTTACTGTACTTCCCCGCAATCGCTTCTGGAATTCGTTTGAATTCTTGCCAACGTCGTGCAGCAAGCCCGCAGCAAGCCCCCAGTCTGGAGCGTCGAATTTTGCGCAAAGGCTCGAACACCGTGACCCGACGTCAGCAAGATGTGCCGCAAGCGTTTCCCACTCACTCTCTGGGGCGTCCTCGACGGAATGAGCGAAAACTCCGCCACCTGACCCTGATGTCATATTCCTCGCCCTCACCGATGCCCGACCACACCGATGTAAGTGATCTTACGTTCAGCCGAAGTGCAATCTATTTGGCGATGGCCCGACGCTCCAATTAGACTTCGGCCTCACAAAGCGACGCTGCTGTCCTTGCCCGCAGGCGAGAAGCCGATCCAGAAGAGCCGGCACGGCCTGCTCTTGCATAAGATGTATGAGGCGGCCCTCAAGGGCAGCGTGCTGATCCAGCGCGAACTCTTCAACCGCTTCGAGCAGTCCGAAGACACGGTCGTCGAGGCCGAACTCCATCTCCGGCAACTTGACCTGAGACCCGCCATCTCCTCCAGAATTGGGTGGAGTCCGCAACCTCCAGGAGGAAACGGACGATGCGTAAGAACAGGTTCACTGAGGAACAGATCATCGCGATCCTGCGGGAGTAGGAAGCGGGCAGCCCCACAGCCGAAGTTTGCTGTCGGCACGGGATGTCGAGCACAGCTTTCTACAAGTGGACGTTCGGGGGTCTCGATGTTTCGGACGCCAAGAAGCTGCGCACGCTCGAAGACGAGAACGCCAAGCTGAAGAAGCTGCTGACCGAGAGGCGATGCTGGACAACGCTATCCTGAAGGATGTGAACTCCCGAAAGTGGTGACGCCTGCCGTTCGGCGGCAAGCTGTAGTTCACGTCTGCCACGTGCATGACGTGAGCGAGCGGCGGGCATGGTGCCGCTCAATCCGACGCTCGTGCACGCGATGCAGCGCCTTATCACCGCTGACGGCGAGACAAATCCCGGCGCGACCGTGTTCGGCTATGCGGGCCGATGGTCGGTCAATCAAGCGATTAAGCGCGTGTGCGCCAACGCAGACCCTGCCCTCAAATATTACTCGTCACACAAGCTCGGCCGTCATGCCTTCGCAACCCGCCTTCTCGACAGCGGCAAGTCGCTGCAACACGTCAAAGACGCTGGAGGGTGGGCGTCTATACAAATCGTCTCAGATGCTTATGGGCACCTTGAGGTTAACGAAACGCACGCCGCAATTTTGGATAGGGGGTCAGTGGTTGCCCGTGAACTCAGTGGCGAACGGCTGACAATCACGCATAATGGGCAACACAGAAAAGGAAAGACAAATCCCAAGAAAAAACCTAACAAAAATAAGTCTTTAACGCGTGGTGGGCACTAGAGGGATCGAACCTCTGACCCCTACCATGTCAAGGTAGTGCTCTACCGCTGAGCTAAGTGCCCTAGAAGGGAAGACGTGCTTCTAGAGGGTGTTCGGCTTGCTGGTCAAGTCTCCGTTGCCAATTTTGGCCATTAAGGGCCGATTTCCCCCTGCGCCTTCAGGCCGCAAGCAGCCGATCGACCTCTTTTACCAGGTCTTTCAAGTGGAAGGGCTTGGACAGCACCCGTGCATCCTTGGGGGGCTGATGGTCGCTGTTTAGCACGACGGCCGCAAAACCGGTAATGAACATGATCTTGAGGTCGGGATCGATCTCGCTTGCCCGGCGCGCCAATTCGATACCGTCCATTTTCGGCATCACGATATCGGTGAGCAGCAGGGTGAAGGGCTCATGCTTCAGCCGCTCGTAAGCGTCTTCGCCATTTGCGAAGGCGACCACGTCGTAGTTGGCCTTTTCGAGCGCCCTGACGAGAAAGCCCCGCATGGAATCGTCGTCTTCCGCCAGCAGGATTCGGTGCAGCGGAATGCTGGAGGGCTTTGCGGCCATGAATGGTACTCTTGTGGATGAGATGCGATGGACACTATGCCTTAGCGGAATTTCGCTAGGACGCAAATCTGTTCCGAGTTTGGTAAACGTAGCATGAAGCTGTGGACGAGGTCGCAGCCTCCGCAGCGGCGCCTCCAGACACCAGCCCCAGACACGAGCCATGGACATCATGCGGCCGGGCTGGCACTGTCGCATTCGCCCGGCGATCCTATGCTCGACTGAGCGTTCCAATTGCCGGAATAACCCCTTCAACAAGGCTGAAGACCGCACGTGGGGATAGACAGAACGAGAATGGTGAAGGACGCCTCCCAAGCACCCGTGCCGAGCCCCACGTACGAACTGGTCCGCCCAGAGCGGCAGTCGGCCGCATTCGTGTTCTCCTCGCCTCATTCCGGCCGGCGCTACCCTGCCGAATTCCTCGCCGCCTCGCGCCTTGATCCGGTATCGCTGCGCAAGTCCGAAGACTGCTTCGTCGATCATCTTTTCTCGGGCATGCCCGCCCATGGGGCGCCATTGATCGCGGCGCTGTTTCCCCGCGCCTACATCGACCTCAACCGCGAACCCTACGAACTCGACCCCGAGCTCGTCAGCGATCCCTTGCCGGCCCACGCCAATACACAATCCGTTCGTGTTGCAGGCGGACTGGGCACGGTGGCGCGCATCGTCGCCGACGGAGAGGAGATTTACCCGGGGCGGCTCTCATTGAAGTGCGTGATGGAGCGGATCGAGCGGCTCTACTTCCCGTTTCATTCCGCGCTCACGGCGCTGATCGAGGAAACCGAGGCCCGCTTCGGTTTTGCCGTGCTGATCGATTGTCATTCCATGCCCTCCTCCGCGGCGGTGGCCAGCGGTGGCACACGGCCCGATATCGTTATCGGGGATCGCTTCGGAGCCTCATGCGATCCACAATTGGCCCGCGCGGTGCGCGACGCATTCCTGCGCGCAGGCTATGACGTGCAGATGAACCGCCCCTACGCGGGAGGCTACATCACCGAGCACCACGGCAAGCCCACACGCGGCATTCACGCCCTGCAGGTGGAAATCAATCGTGGGCTTTATCTCGACGAGCGCCGGCTTGTTCCCAACAGCGGCTTTGATGGTCTGAAGAGCGATCTGGAGGCGATTTTCCAGACGATCATATCGCGCGCCCATGGCATGTTTGGTGGCTATCGCGCTGCGGCAGAGTAATCCGCTGCGATCCGGGACGGCTCGAGAACTGGGCGGCAAACTCAACGCCCACTCGACGCCCACTCGACGCCTAAGCGGGCAAGAAAAAGGGCCGTCCGGCAACCGAACGGCCCAAGTCTAGGGAGGAAACGCCCAAGGAGGGCTTCGACATAGGGGGCAGAACCCATCTATGTCGCAACGCAATAATTAAGGGTGCGGCGCATCAAACGCAACTGCAATTTTCGCAGACCTGGATCGACGCGTTTGCAACCCGGTGCGTCAGAACATTCTATCAAAAAGCTGTTTTTGCAGACATTTCCGATGCGGCGGCGCGTCGAGATCGCGCATCGACGCAGCACATGAGACGGAAAAACGCACCAAAAGGAAAAAAAGCGAGGCTCGAACGCGCGTATTACGAGACCAATATGAACCTTCGGATCCGCGCGGACATGGGCATTGGGTCGGCGCAGCCACTATGAGCTGGTCTCGGCTGAGCTTCCAGGGGTGGGGATGTTTTGTGTGCGTGTTTGGCCGCGCGCTCTTGCTCGCGGCCCGAGTTGCAGCGGCCTGGCAGCAAAAACCTGGCAGCAAAAAAGGCCGTCCGGGTTTCGAACGGCCCAAGTCTAGGGAGGAAACGCCCATAGTGGGCAACGCGACTGCGAAAGCGTGTCAATCGCAACCGCAGCACGAAGATGCGCTGCTTCGCGGGCTCTCGCAATCTCTCAAAATACTTGCATAGGTACATTAACAAATGAATGTATCAGGCGCGCAACAACTATTGTTTATATGGTGGCCAGCGTATGAACTGTGTTTTCAGTAAGTACATCAAAGCAGACGCTGGAATGCCTCCTCCTCCCGCCGCACTCGCCGCAGCCCACAGCAACTCGCAGTTGAAATCCATATGAAATCCATAGCCTTCAAGACCCTCCTGGAGGGCGCCCACGCTTTTGCCGACCTGAGCGGCCCTGCCGTCTTGAAGTGGTTCCGCAGGCCGATTGCGGTCCACAACAAGGTCGATGGCGGCTTCGACCCCGTCACCGCCGCCGACAGGGCGGCCGAGAAGGCCATCGCGAAGGCTTTGAAGGTGCGATTTCCCGACCACGCCCTGACGGGGGAAGAGTTTGGCGATCTGGATGGCATGGGCCGCTATCGGTGGATCGTGGACCCCATCGACGGCACGCGCGCCTTCATCATGGGAAGTCCGCTGTGGGGTACGCTCATCGGCCTGATGGACGGCGATCAGCCGCTGCTGGGTTTGATGGATCAGCCGTTTACGGGTGAGCGTTTCTGGTCGAGCGAGAAGCGCGCCCACTTGAGACGCGGCCCCGGCGGCAAGGTGTCCACGCTGCGCACGCGCGCCTGCGCGAACCTTGCCGAGGCGGTGCTCACGTCCACACATCCGGGACTGTTCGCCAAGGGGCGGCAGCAGCAGCTCCTGGGGCAGTTTGAAAAAACCGTGCGGATGACACGATATGGCGGCGATTGCTACAGCTATTGCCTGCTCGCGGCGGGTTACGTGGACCTCATCATCGAGCCGGATTTGAAAACGTATGACATTGCGCCTCTCATACCCATAATCGAGCGCGCGGGCGGCGTGGTCACCACGTGGTCGGGAGAGGCTGCGGGCGCCGGCGGCGACATCATCGCAAGCGGCGACAAGCGCGTACACGAAGCTGCGCTCAAGCTGCTGGCCAAATAAAGCGTCAATGAAGAAGCGGCAGCGCCAGGCTGCCGCTTCTTCTGTCGGATCCGGCTTGCTTTCAGCGCCACCTGCCGGAGAGTATGTCGGCTCGGCTCGGCAAATCGACATTCTGCAGATCGCGCAGAATGCGATCGAACCGTGACGCCGGCCGGCTGCCGAGCTTCCACAGCGCGCCAATCGTAAACGCCAAGCTGGCGGCTACTGCGAGCGTTGTATAAGGATTACGAGCGATCACATCCTTCACGTCCTCCGCGACCGTTCGCACTTGCCTGCCGGCGCTCTGCGCCATCTGGGAAACCTGGGTCGTCGCCTCCTCGACGGTTTGCTTCAATTCATCGCCAGAATAGGCGGCGGCTGACTTCGGGCCTGTCCAAGTTTGTGCCTGGGCCATGATTGCGTCTCTCGCTTTTCAGTTTCGGGGAAGATGAACTGAAAGCCAAACGCCGGCCGGGCCCATTCGTTCCGGTACTTGCTGGCGTTCCGGTACTTGCTGGCCCTGAAGGGCCAGAACGCGCGACACGAACGGTGCAAATGGCTTTGAGCGGTTCGGAGTCCTTTGCCGCGCTTGTTGCGGGAAAACCGGTTTGCTGCATTTTCTTCCCAGGCGCCCTAGGCCGCGCGCGGGATGGTCACGCCCATATAGGCATCGAACGCAGCCCAGAAGCGCTGGCGGATGGCATCGTTCTCCTGCAGGATTTCGTGTTTGGAGCCCGGCATCAGGATTACGCCGCCGATTTTCAGCTCGACAGCGAAATCCTCGATCGCTTGAGTCGAGACGACCTTGTCGGCGCCCGCCGCGAACACGAGCAGGGGCACCGCGATGTACTTGGGGTAGTCGGGCCGCTGCAGGAGCGCACAACTGCGCAACGCGGAGCGCAGCCAGCCGACGGTGGCGGACCCCAGCGCAAGCTCGGGCGCGGCTTCAACGATGGCCTTGTTGCGGGACCAGCGCACGTAATCGGATGTGAGCCTGTTGATCTCGAAATCGACCGTCTCCTCGGCCCGGTCGCTGCCTCCGCGCACGTAGGCCGCCGACAGGCCCGCCAGGCTGCTCACTTCCGCGTAGATGCGGGCCATGCGCTGGCTCACGCCGAGAAGATTGCGGTGAATCTCGATCATCGGCGATACCAGGATCATGCGCTCGAAGGGGGACAGTTCGTCGTGCGCATTCCGCAGCAGGATGTTGCCCCCCATGGAATGGGCCAGCGCCACATAGGGCGGCGGCAGATTTGGAACCACGATCTGCGACATGAAGATCGACAGGTCGCGATCGTATTCCGTGAAGCCGACGACGTGCCCCTTGCGCGGGTTCGACAGGGCACGCTGCGAGCCCCCTTGCCCGCGCCAGTCGTGAATTGCGACCGCATATCCCCGGCGGCGCAGATCCGCGACCACCTCGAAGTATTTTTCGATGTATTCGCCGCGGCCGGGAAAGATGCAGACCGTGCCCCGAACCGGCCCGCGCGTCGGCTGCCAGCCGGCGTAACGCAGCTTGCGCCCGTCATAGCCTTCGAAAAAGCCGGTTGCGGCGCCTGCCGGGATCGGATTGATGGCCAAGGATACAAGTGTCATGCGCGGAATGCTGCCCGGTGTTCGTCTTCACCAAATTCCCGACAAGCTTAACGCATCGCGCCCGTCTGCGCCAAAGACCCTCTGCACACCATACACAAGGCGGGACACAAGCCGGGCTGCTCGGGCTCTTGAACGGCCGCCGCACCTTCCTACCTAAACTTGGTGGCCGCCTCATCGACGAGGGGTCGCAACGAACGGGTCCGGCCCATTGGGGGACCCAAAGCAATGCATGTCGCTTCTTATGGAGGATATGTCCCATGCGACACACCGATTTTACGCCATTCTATCGTTCCGCCATCGGCTTTGACCGGCTGTTCCAGATGCTCGATTCGGGGTTCGACAGCGATAGCGGATACCCCCCTTACAACATCGAGCGCACGGCGGAGAACTCCTACCGCATCACCATGGCCGTCGCTGGCTTCACGCCGGAAGAGCTCAACGTCGAGGCCAAGGAATCGACGCTTACCGTCACGGGCGAGAAGAAGCCAGACGACAAGGAGCGGACCTTCCTCCACCGGGGCATTGCCGCTCGCAACTTCGAGCGCCGCTTCCAGCTTGCCGACTATGTCGAGGTGACCGCGGCCAGCTTCGAGAACGGGCTGCTCAACATCGATCTTGAGCGCAAAATCCCAGAGCGCATGAAGCCCCGCCAGATCGCGATCAACGCCGGCGAGGCTCCCAGCCAGATCGAAGCGGTGAACCAATGACCCCTGCGCCTCTGCGGCGGCGCGGATCTCAAGTGTGAGGAAAACGGGCGGGCCAGACTGGTTCGCCCGTTTTGCGTTCGGGCTGTCCCCGTCCCGCCTTCGTGGATATGTTGAAACTTAGCTCTTGTGCGGCGACATGAATTCTGTAAAATTCAAAAAAATAGGTCAATAGTGCTGACCTTTATAGCCGACGCTGGCCACATGTATTTGAAGTGTGCGCCAGGGCGCCCGGCAGCGAGACACGCCCTGCGTTGCGCAAGGGCGCTGGAGGACGAAAGCCGTGAGTGGGGCAGGGATCAGTCTGGGCCGCCAATCGAAAACGGACGGCCCCATACATAACGCGGCGACACATAACGCAGCGATACGCAAAGCAACGATGCACAAAGACGCCGGGCAACCGGTTCCCGCCGGCGGCCGAAAATGCAGCGCCCGTTTGCGCTGAGCGTGCGCCCAACATTCCGGCATCCCGCGCGGCTGCACCGCAGCCCGGGCGATCCCGCGACGAAACAGAATTCATTTCATTGATGATGCCAAGACGGCCTTGAGGCCATTTGAGGACGAACGATGAGCGAAGGCTACCTCCCCCCCGCCGAAGACGAACTGGTGGACGCTTCCGGCCGCCCGGCGCCTCAGGGTATGTTCGACCCCGCGCAGGAGCGCGATGCCTGCGGCGTCGGCTTCATCGCCAACTTGAAAGGGCGCAAGTCGCACAAGATCATCTCCGATGCGCTCAACATCCTGCATAACCTCGAGCATCGCGGCGCCGTCGGCGCCGATCCGCTGTCGGGCGACGGAGCGGGCATCATGATCCAGATCCCGCACGATTTCCTCGCCGACGAGACGAGCAAGCTCGGGTTTACGTTGCCCAAGCCCGGGCACTACGCGGTCGGGCACGTCTTCATGCCTTCGGACGAGCGACTGCGCACCCATTGCGAACGCGTGTGGGCCCGCTGCCTCAGGGAAGTGGGGCTCGACCTTCTGGGCTGGCGCCTCGTTCCGGTCGACAATTCGTGCCTTTCCGCACTGGTGCGCAGCTTCGAGCCGGTACATCGGCAGGTATTCGTCGGCCGCCCCAAGAACATCAAGAGCACGGATGAATTCGAGCGCCGCCTCTACCTTGTGCGCAAGATCGTTTCCAACGCCGTTCACGACGCCTACAAGGGCCGCGACATCGGACACTATACCGTGTCGCTGTCGACGCGCACGATCGTCTACAAGGGCATGTTCCTGTCCTATCAGGTGAAGGCCTACTATACGGATCTCTCCGACCCGCGCATGACCTCGGCGTTGGCGCTCGTCCACCAGCGCTTCTCCACCAACACCTTCCCCTCCTGGAGGCTTGCCCACCCATACCGGATGGTGGCGCACAACGGCGAGATCAACACGCTGCGCGGCAACGTCAACTGGATGGCGGCGCGTCAGGCGTCGGTCTCCACGCCGCTGTTTGGCGATGACATTTCCAAGTTGTGGCCCATCTCCTACGAGGGCCAGTCGGACACCGCCTGCTTCGACAACGCGCTCGAATTCCTGATCATGGGCGGCTACAGCCTGGCGCACGCCGCCATGATGCTGATACCCGAGGCATGGGCCGGCAACCCGACGATGGATGCCAACCGCCGCGCCTTCTATGAGTATCACGCCTGCCTCATGGAGCCCTGGGACGGCCCAGCCGCCATGGCCTTCACGGACGGCCGCCAGATCGGCGCGACGCTCGACCGCAACGGCCTGCGCCCTGCACGCTATCTGGTCACCAAGGACGACGTCGTGATCATGTCGTCGGAGTCGGGCGTGTTGCCGGTCGCCGAAGAAAACATCGTCAAGAAGTGGCGTCTTCAGCCCGGCAAGATGCTGCTCATCGACCTCGAGAAGGGCCGCATCGTCTCGGATGACGAGTTGAAGGCTGAAATATGCGCCTCCCATCCTTATGAGACCTGGCTCAAGAGCACGCAGATCAAGGTGAAGGACCTTCCGCTGCCGCCCAAGACTCACGCCGCCAAGAGCAATATCGCGCTGCTCGATCTCCAGCAGGCGTTCGGCTACACACAGGAAAGCCTCAAGTTCCTGATGGCGCCCATGGCCGAAAGCGGCCAGGAGGCCATCGGCTCCATGGGCACGGACACGCCGATCTCCGCGCTGTCGTCCAAGTCCAAGCTGCTCCACACCTACTTCAAGCAGAACTTCGCCCAGGTGACGAACCCGCCGATCGATTCAATCCGCGAGGAGCTTGTCATGAGCCTGGTGTCGTTCATCGGGCCGCGTCCCAATATCCTCGACCTGGAGGGTACATCCAAGGAGAAGCGGCTCGAAGTCGCCCAGCCCATCCTAAGCAACGAGGACCTCGAGCGCATCCGCGGCATCGGCGCGGTCAAGGACAACAACTTCTCGTCCGTGACGATCGACATCACCTATCCCGCCGACCGGGGCGAGGCGGGCATGGGTCCATCTCTCGACGGCATCTGCGCCGAAGCCGAAGAGTTCGTGCGCGCGGGCGATTGCAACATCATCATTCTGTCGGACAGGGCGGCGGGCCCGGACCGTGTTCCCATCCCGTCGCTGCTGGCGACGTCCGCCGTTCACCACCATCTCATCAAGCAGGGATTGCGCACCTCCGTCGGGCTCGTCGTGGAGACGGGTGAGGCGCACGAGGTGCACCAGTTCTGCACCCTTGCAGGTTATGGCGCGGAGGCGATCAACCCTTATCTCGCCTTCGAGACGCTCTACACGATGATCGAAAGCACCGGCACCACCGCCGAGGAGCTGAAGAAGCGCTACATCAAGGCTGTTGGCAAGGCGATGCTCAAGGTCATGGCCAAGATGGGCATCTCAACCTACCAATCCTACTGCGGTGCCCAGATCTTCGATGCGGTCGGGCTACGTCAGACGTTCGTCAACAAGTACTTCACCGGCACCGCCACCAAGGTGGAAGGCATCGGCCTGCGCGAGATCGCGCGCGAAACCGTCGAGCGCCACAAGGCGGCCTTTGGCAACATGCCCGTCCTGGAGAACGCCCTCGAGGTCGGCGGCGAATACGCCTTCCGCGTCCGCGGCGAAGCGCACGTCTGGCGCCCGGGCACGGTGGCCGACCTCCAGCACGCCGTGCGCGGGACGGACAACGCGGATGCCATGAATGGCAAGATACCGCAGAAGTACCGCGACTTCGCCAAGGGCATCAACGAGCAGTCCGAGCAGCTCATGACCCTGCGCGGCATGTTCCGTATCCGCTCGGCCGAGGACATGGGACGCAAGCCCGTGCCGCTCGAGGAGGTCGAGCCCGCCAAGGAAATCGTGAAGCGCTTCTCCACCGGCGCGATGAGCTTCGGCTCGATCAGCCGCGAAGCGCACACCACGCTCGCCATCGCCATGAACCGCATCGGCGGCAAGTCGAATACCGGTGAAGGCGGCGAGGAAGCCGACCGCTTCAAGCCCTTGAAGAACGGCGACTCCATGCGCTCGGCGATCAAGCAGGTCGCCTCGGGCCGTTTCGGCGTGACGGCGGAGTACCTCGTCAACTCCGACATGCTTCAGATCAAGATGGCGCAAGGCGCCAAGCCCGGCGAAGGCGGCCAGCTACCCGGCCACAAAGTCGACGCGACGATCGCCAAGGTGCGCCACTCCACGCCCGGCGTCGGCCTCATCTCGCCGCCGCCGCACCACGACATCTACTCCATCGAAGACCTGGCGCAGCTCATCTACGACCTCAAGAACGTGAACCCGCGCGCGGCAATCTCCGTGAAGCTGGTGTCGGAAGTGGGCGTCGGCACGGTCGCCGCCGGCGTCGCCAAGGCGCGCGCCGACCACGTCACCATCTCGGGCTTCGAAGGCGGCACGGGCGCTTCGCCCCTCACCTCCATCAAGCACGCAGGCTCGCCCTGGGAGATCGGTCTGGCGGAAACGCATCAGACGCTGGTCGCCAACAAGCTGCGCGGGCGCATCGCCGTGCAGGTGGACGGCGGCCTGCGCACGGGCCGCGATGTCATCGTGGGCGCGCTGCTTGGCGCGGACGAGTTCGGCTTTGCCACCGCGCCGCTCATTGCAGCCGGGTGCATCATGATGCGCAAGTGCCATCTCAACACGTGCCCCGTGGGCGTCGCCACGCAGGACCCTGTGCTGCGTGCGCGTTTCACTGGCAAGCCCGAGCATGTCATCAACTACTTCTTCTTCATCGCCGAGGAAGTGCGCGAACTTATGGCGCAAATGGGCGTGCGCACGTTCGATGAGATGATCGGCCATACCGATTACCTCGACAAGGACCGCGCCATCGAGCACTGGAAGGCGCGCGGGATCGACTTCACCAGGCTGTTCCACAAGCCCACGCCCGAGAAGGGCGTCGCAATCCATCATTGCGAACCCCAAGACCACGGCCTCGACAAGATTCTGGATCGCAAGCTGATCGAACTGGCGAGCCCTGCCCTCCAATCCAAGAAGCCGGTGAAGGCCGAAGTGGAGATCACCAACGTCAATCGCTCGGCGGGCGCGATGCTCTCGGGCGAAGTCGCCCGGCGCTATGGTCACACGGGCCTTCCTGAAGATACGATCTGGTTCACTTTGAACGGTACGGCGGGACAGTCATTTGGCGCGTGGCTCGCATCCGGTATCACCATGGACCTGGCCGGTGAATGCAATGACTACGTCGGCAAGGGTCTGTCGGGCGGCAAGCTCGTCGTGCGACCCAACCCGAAATCCGGCATAATGCCCGAGGAGAGCATCATCGTCGGCAACACGGTTCTTTACGGCGCCATCGCGGGCGAGTGCTATTTCCGCGGCGTCGCCGGGGAACGTTTCGCGGTCCGCAACTCGGGAGCCTATGCGGTCGTCGAAGGCACCGGAGACCACGGTTGCGAATACATGACCGGCGGCGTCGTCGCCGTGCTCGGCCCGACGGGCCGCAACTTCGCGGCTGGCATGTCGGGCGGCATCGCCTACGTGCTCGACGAAGCCGGCGACTTCGGCACAAGGCTCAACAAAGAGATGGTGCAGATCGAAACGCTCGCCGCCGATCCCGGCACGCTGCGGGAGCTTGCAAGGCAGGGCGGCGACGTGGCCGTGACGCTGAGCAACGTCATGCTCGACATGCGCGGGCAGGATGCGGAGCGTCTCCACGCCCTCATCAGCCGGCACGCGCGCTACACCAATTCCGCAAAGGCGCGGGCGATCCTGAAGGACTTTGCGGCCTATCTGCCAAGGTTCAAGAAGGTGATGCCGGTGGAATACCGCCGCGCGCTGAGCGAACTGTCAAGGTCCAAAGAGGCAGAAGCCGCGAAAGGCCAGCAAGTCAAGCAATAGCCACGCAACGGCTTGGCGAAAACGGCCTGGCCACGACGCCAAGCCGCGCCAGCCGCACCCAACGATCGAAAGAGAAGACCATGGGCAAGCCGACAGGATTTCTGGAATTCGACCGCGAAGACCGCAAGTACGAGCCGGTCGAGGAGCGCGTGAAGCACTACCACGAATTCGTCGTTCCGCTCGCCGAGCCGGAAATGAAAAAGCAGGCTGCGCGCTGCATGGATTGCGGCATTCCGTATTGCCACAACGGCTGTCCGGTCAACAACCAGATCCCCGACTGGAACGATCTGGTCTATCACGGCGATTGGAAACGGGCGGCGCTCAATCTGCACTCGACCAACAACTTCCCCGACGTGACGGGACGCATCTGCCCTGCTCCGTGCGAGGCGGCTTGCACGCTCAACATCATCGACAAGCCCGTTACGATCAAAACCATCGAATACGCCATCGCCGAGCGCGCGTGGGATGAAGGCTGGATACGGCCGCACATCGCCGAAACCAAGACCGGCAAGAAGATCGCAATCGTCGGATCGGGACCGGCAGGTCTTGCAGCGGCCCAGCAGCTTGCGCGGGTAGGCCATGAAGTGCACGTATATGAAAAGAACGCGCGCCCCGGCGGACTCCTCGTCTACGGCATTCCCGACTTCAAGATGGAAAAACACGTCGTTGCACGCCGCATCAAGCAGATGGAGGCCGAAGGCGCAAGGTTCCATTGCGGTGTTCATGTCGGCAGCGACGTGCCGTTGAAGAACCTGCTCGCTGAAAACGACGCGGTCCTGCTCGCCGTCGGTTCGGAACAGCCTTTCGACTTTTTCGCCAAGGCGCCGGGCCGCGACCTCGATGGCATTCATTTCGCCATGGACTTCCTGCCCCAGCAGAACCGCCGCGTGGCGGGCGAGCCGCAAAGACCCGGAACGGTCGAAATTTCGGCGAAGGACAAGCACGTCATCGTCATCGGCGGTGGCGACACAGGCTCCGACTGTATCGGCACCTCGTTTCGCCAAGGCGCCAAGAGCGTCACCCAGCTTGAAATCATGCCGCAGCCGCCCGCCAAGGAGAACAAGGCCCTGAGTTGGCCGCACTGGCCGCTGAAGCTGCGTATCTCGTCCTCGCAGGCCGAGGGCGCCAAGACGGAATACTCCATCTCGACCACCGGCTTCTCGGGCCAGGGGGGCAAGGTCAAGAAGCTGCATTACACGCACGTCAACGCCGCCATGCAGCCCATCCCAGGCACCGAGGGCGCGCTCGGCGCCGAATTGGTTCTGCTCGCCATGGGCTTCTCGGGCCCAATCGAGAGCGATGTGATCGAGGAGCTAGGCTTGCGGGTCGTCCCACGCGGCCGCTTCAAGGGCCTCGATGCGACCGACAAGGACTACAAGCTCCAGGAGCATCCCAAGCTGTTTTGCGCAGGCGATATCCGCCGCGGCCAGAGTCTCGTCGTCTGGGCGATCCGTGAAGGCCGCCAAGCCGCTTACGCCATCGACAAGTTCTTGATGGGTGCGACGTCGCTGCCTCGTTGAGTGCGCCTCGCCATCCTCGAACAAAACGCCCGCGGGCATCATGCTCGCGGGCGTTTTCGTTCGTATCGCCCGATGCGCAGGCGCATCAGCCCTTGGCCGTCACGACGATCTTGCCGAACTGGGTATTGCCCTCCAGATAGCGGTGCGCCTCCACGATGTCGGCGAGCTCGAACACCTTGGAGACGATGGGTTTGAACGCCTTGGCCTCGAAGCCGCGGTAGATGAAGTCGGCGCCCTTCTCGATCTTCTTGCGGTCGGGCATGAACTCGAACAGCGTGTAGCCGCGGATGGTGAGACCCTTGCCGAGCGCGGCAAACAAGGGATACGGCGTCGGCTGCGGACTCAAGGCGCCATATTCAATGATGATCCCCATGCGCGCCGTCGCTTCGGCCAATTTTTCAAGCATGGGCCCGCCGACGGGATCATAGACGGCGCGTGCGCCCTTGCCGTTCGTGATCGCCATGACCTTCTCGACAAGATCCTCCTCATCGGTGACGACGACGTGCTGCGCGCCCTGGCGCTTCAACTCGTCGGCCTTCGCGCGCGTGCGCGTGGCGGCAATGGATATGGCGCCCAGGTAATTGACCATCTGAACGGCGGCAATGCCGACGCTGGATGAGGCGGCGGTGATGATCACCGCGTCCCCCTTCTGCACGTTGGCGATGTCGACGAGCGCGCCCCATGTCGTGATATAGGCCATCCACACGGCAGCGGCCTCCACCGCCGTCAGCCCCGGCGGACGCTTCACACAGGCGTGCGCCGGCACGATGGCGACGTCGGCGTAGACGCCGTACTTGTTCAAGTGCAACGCGGGGATGACGCTGATCGCCTCGCCGGCCGAGAAACCCGAAACGCCCGGCCCGATCGCATCGACGATGGCGGATGCCTCATAGCCGTTGGTCGCCGGCAGGATCACGGGATGAAGATACATCCCCGAACGGAACATCGCCTCGGCGCGGTTGAGGCCGATGGCCTCGATGCGCACGCGAACCTCGCCTTCGCCGGGCGCGCGCACCTCGAGATCCTCGATCTTCAGGACCTCCGGCCCACCGACTTCATGGAAACGAACGACACGGGTCACTCTGGCATCTCCCTTTATTGGCTGCGCGCAGCCTGGATTTCCCGGCAAGCAAATAGGGTGCCGGGGCCGCCGGCAATGGTCCGAAGGTAGATAAATGAAATTATCGCTCAGCCCCGCGGCGCCAAGGCAGGCCGGATGACCGAGGACGTGTCCGGCTTTTGCCAGGTGAAGTCGTCGGCGCGGCCCGGCTTGGGCTGAAGCCGCTCCCCCTTGACCAACAAGCGGAAATACGGCGCCTGGGAGGGGCTCAATTTGCCGGCGCTCTTCTGTCCCGAAGGCGTCACCGAATTCATCAGCGTCAGGCCATCGCCGATCTGATCGACCAGCAGGTCGCCCATCTGGCCCGACGCCTGCCGCCGCGTCATCAGCGCGATCACGGTGGCCGGAATGGCCGGGCGCACGATCTCGACGGTCAAGGACTCCTCGCGCCCGCTGGCGTTCACGACTTTCATGGCGATCTTGCCGTTATCGGCGGCCTGATCGGCGGACGGGTCGGCGGCTGGTGCGCTGACCAACGGTTTGGCTGCCTCTTCCTTGGCAGGCCCCGCGGCCGCAGCGGGCGAGGAGGGCGCGGGCGCCTTGACCGCATTGTCCGGATTGATGAGCGCCTGCTCGGCCTCGTTTCCGGCCAGCGGAATGGAGCGTTCCGCCTTCGCCTTATTGAGATCGCGCCGCATTTCCTTCTCGACGAAATGCGCCAGCTTCGCGTTGCCCGCATCGGTGAAGTGCTCACCGTCGCCCTGGCGGAGCACGCGGATCTTGCCGGCCAGATCCGGCCCATACGCCGAATAGGCGCCGCTTTCATCGGCAAAGCCCGCGTAAGAATCGATATAGCGGAAGCCGTTCTGATAGGCGCGCTCGCGGATCACCTCGTTCATGCCCTGCACTTGATCGTTGGCAAGCGGCCGCGAGACATTGGGCAAACCAACCCAATACACGCCGGCATTCTTGACCTTTACGGCCTTCATCACCTTGTCGAGCCTGCGGCCGTATTCGGCACGCCACTCCGCGCTCATGACGGCCACACGGCGATTGGACGACGAGCGCAGCGCGATACGATCGTTTTCGCCCACCATCACTATGACGATGCTGGCGCTCTCGCCCGGCATCGCCTGTGCGAGTTCAGCCAGCTTGTCGTCGAACTTGGAACTCATGATCCCGGCGAACGGGCGGACCTGCTTTGGAAGTTCCAGGCGCGTGTCGTTTGCAAAGCCATCGTTGAGGCCGCCCAGCAGGCCGTCGGCGAAATCATCTCCAACCACAGTGACCTTATAGACTTCGCCTTCGGGAAACGGATCGAGGAAGCTGCCGCCGGTATCGCCATCGGCAGCGCGCACGCCGAGGCATCCCCAAAGGGCGATCGCTGCGAGGGCGAGAACCGAGGCTACGAGGCGGCGTATCATCGAACCGATTGCAATCCGTTCCATCTAGAGCGCCCTTTTGGGAAAGTGGGACGCAGTTTTCCAGCAAGAAGCGCGACAAGACAAATACATGAGCCGTTTACGCGATCTGGACGAAAGGCGAAAAAAAACTCCCGGCCCGCGAGCGGCAAATCGCGCTAGCTGCCATCATAGCCCGCCACGCCCGGGCCGCGCAAACCGCCCCTAGCGTTCTGCCTTCGCATTTGCGTGGTTGAGCACAGCTTCCGAGGGCCAGCAATCGATCGCAAGGCCGTTCGCCTTCTGGTAGAGGCCAATCTGCTTGCGCGTGTTGGATCCGATCTTTCCGTCGATCTTGTCCATTGGATAGCCTAGGGCCTTCAGGCGCAGTTGCAGGTCGTGCACCGTGCGGGTGCGCGGCTGGGCGAATTCCGCCCATGGCGTTGCGAAATCGCCACCCCCCCGGATTCGATCCGACAAATGGCCGACGAACAGCGCATAGAGGTCCGACGTGTTGTAGAGGCGGATGACCTTGAAGTTCTCCGAAGCCAGAAACTGAGGCCCATGAGTGCCGGCCGGGCTCATGAGATAGGCAACCTCGGAGGCTTGCGCCTTGCTGAAGGGTTTGCCATCCGCGCGCTTGAAGCCGAGATCGGCCCACCTGCCGATAGGACGTTCGTCCGGCGGCCCCTCCAGCGAGCAATCGGCATTGTGCCCGTAGACGATTTCGTAACCCCAGCCTTGGCCACGCTTCCAGCCCTTGCCTTCCAACTGGCGCGCAGCCGAGGCGAGCGCATCGGGAATTGAGCGCCAGATGTCGGCCTTTCCATCTCCATCGCCGTCGTCGGCATACTTGAGGTATTCGGTCGGCATGAACTGCGTCAGGCCCACTGCCCCCGCCCAGGATGATTTCATATCCGAGCGCGGCACGCCCATCTGCAGCATCTTCAAAGCCGCGATCAGCTCGCTGCGAAACATCTCCCGGCGGCGCCCGGTATAGGCGAGCGTCGCCAGCACCTGGATCGCATCGTGCGGCAGCTTGTGATAGCCGTAGGCCGTTTCGCGACCCCAGATGGCGACGATAATATAGGGATCGACGCCGGTCCTGCGCTCGATGCGCGTGAGCGCGTCCTTGTACTTGGCAAAGAAGCTGCGCCCTTGGGCGGAAAGCTTCTCCATGTAGGGTCTGGAGATGTAATCAGCCGCGGTCTTTGTGAATTCGGCCTGACCCGTGTTGTCGACCTTGGGCTTTCCTGGAAGATCGAGGTCGGGAAGCTTGTAGTCGGGCTTGATGCCGCTCATCGCGCCGTTGAACGTGGCGCGCGACACGCCAGCCTTGGACGCATCGGGCCAGAGCCCCGCAATGAAGGCATCGAACGTCTGCGCGCGCGCCTGCGCCCCGGCAACAAGCAAAAGAACGGCGGCGAGGAGAGCCTGCCGCCCCATCTGAGGGGCATGAAACACGGCGCGTACCGCGCGCCAGCGGCCCCAATGGATCACAGCCAAGAACCTCCAAGCCCCGCGCGCCGCGCTGGCCGGTCGACACGCATGGTCGACATAGCCTATTCGAGCCGGCGGCACGCATTTTCGACGCCAGCCAATGCTCGGATTTATAGGCTTTTTTGCGGCCTCAACCGGCCCCTGGCGCCATTCCGCCGGAAAGCTTCTTTTCCCAGGCGAGCGCCTGGGCGACGATTTGGTCGAGGTTGTCGTGCTCGGGTTGCCAGCCCAGCCGATCGCGGATCTTGGCGCTTGCCGCAACGATGGCTGCCGGATCGCCCGGACGCCGCGGCGACAGCTTGACGGGAAAGTCCACGTTGGACACGCGTTTGACCGCGCCGATCACGTCCAGAACCGAATAGCCTTTGGAGTACCCGCAGTTGAAGATGTCGGTCAAACCGCCCTGGCGCAGGTATTGAAGCGCCGACATGTGCGCGCGCGCGAGGTCCTTGACGTGGATGTAATCGCGGATGCAGGTGCCGTCGGGCGTTGGATAATCGGTGCCGAACACCTCCATTCCGGCGCGCTTTCCCAAAGCCGTTTCACAGGCCACCTTGATCAGGTGGGTCGCTCGCGGGGTCGATTGGCCCGAGCGTCCCTCCGGGTCGGCGCCTGCAACGTTGAAGTAGCGCAAGGCGACCGCGCGAAAATCGTAGGCGCGCGACGCATCCCGAAGCATGATTTCGGTCATCAGCTTGGATGAGCCGTAGGGCGACATCGGCGCGGGGCCGGCCGTCTCCGGGACCGGGTTCTCCGTCGGGTTGCCGTAGACCGCAGCCGTCGAGGAAAAGATGAAGTTCTTCACCCCCGTATCGACGGCCGCCTGAATGAGCGCGCGCGATTTCACCGTATTGTTGAGATAATAGCCGAGTGGATCGGCAACCGAATCCGGAACCACGATGGAACCAGCGAAATGAATGATGGCGCCGACACCGTGCTTGCGCACGATGGCCTTGACCAGGTCTTCATCGCCCGCATCCCCCACCACCAGGGTTGCCGGCTCGGCAACCGCCCACCTGAACCCTGTTGAAAGGTTATCGACGACGACGACGCTCTCACCGGCATCCAACAGCTCCAGGACCATGTGGCTGCCAATGTAGCCGGCGCCCCCTGTGACCAATATGCTCATCGTTTCTTCCCGAAAGCCCTTCCCGAAAGCCTACTCCATGCACCCGCAGCACTGTCTCACCTTCACACAAGCGTTTGCCGGGTTGAAACAATTGCCCCGGAGACAGAGGCGCCACGCCGCAACGTTATTCAAATTGCATTCTACATGCGTTAGCAGATCATTCTTGAAAACACCTTGCCCCGATCCGGAGACGTCAGAATGTCCAGTGGTTCCAAGCGCATCCGCAAAGCCGTTTTTCCCGTCGCCGGGCTCGGCACGCGCTTCTTGCCCGCCACCAAGGCCATCCCCAAGGAAATGCTGACCGTGGTTGACCGGCCGGTCATCCAGCACGTGGTGGACGAAGCACGCGAGGCCGGCATCGAGCATTTCATTTTCGTCACCGGGCGCAACAAGGGCGTCATCGAGGATCACTTCGACAGCCAGTTCGAGCTGGAGCGGACGTTGACCGAGCGCGGCAAGCGCAACGAGCTCGATCTTCTGGCGCGCGATCTTCCCGGTCCCGGACAGACGAGCTTTACCCGCCAACAGGCCCCGCTTGGCCTCGGCCATGCCGTGTGGTGCGCGCGCGAGATCGTCGGCAACGAGCCCTTCGCGCTTCTGCTTCCCGACATGCTCCATCACGCCGGCCACCCCTGCCTTGCCGACATGATTGCGGCCTACGACGAACACGGAGGAAATCTCATCGCCGTCTCGCCGGTTCCCGAAGATCAGGTGCATCAGTACGGCATCGTCGGCGTGGCCGACCGCAGGGCCAAGGTCTCGGCCATCAGCAAAATGGTGGAGAAACCCCCGCGCGGCACAGCTCCCTCCAACCTGCACATCACGGGCCGCTACATTCTGCAGCCGGAAATTTTCAGCTTGCTTGCCGACCAGGAACGCGGCGCGGGCGGCGAGATCCAGCTCACCGACAGCATGATCCGCCTGATGGACGAATTGAAGCAGCCGTTCCATGCGGTGCGCTTCGACGGGCGGATCTACGATTGCGGCTCCAAGATCGGCTTCCTTACGGCCAACATCGCCTACGCACTGGCGCGCGACGATCTTGCCCCATCGCTGCAAGCCGAACTCCGCCGCCTGCTGAAATAGCCCCCCGAATGCGCGACACGGCAAATGGCGGAGCCGTTTGCGCAATATGCACGAAACGCGCAGGCCGGCTCTAGCGGCGGATCTTCATGCCGATGTGCACTTCATCGGAGTCATAGTCGCTCTCGGTGCCGGCCGCGTTGAGCCTGGTGTGCGCGTAGCGGCCGAAGAGGACGGTTTCGCGATTGAGAAAGTACTCCGCGCCCAGCGTGGCGCGGATCTCGCGATCGTCGATGACGCCGTCTTGGGAGTCCTGCGTTGCGTACGACAAGCCCGCCGACCCGACCAGATAGGTGCGGAATGCGTGGCGCGCTTCAATCCCCAGATAGCGGTAGAACGCCCCGCCGACGTTCTTCGTCGTCGTTTCCGACACATCGGATCGCGCGTTGAATAGCAGCGAGGTGAGTTCCGTCACCCGCCAGGCGGCATTGGCGTCGATGATGAGCCCGTGGAGTTCCTTGAGACGATGATCGTCCGGCGTCTGGACGCCGTAGCCCAGGGAAACCTCGCCCCGCAGGATGCGGCCGGTGTTGCCGAATGACAAGCCGAACCTGTAGCGCTGGCCATCGGAGGAGCGGCTGATGGAGTCGCTTTGAGCGACCTCGCCATAGCTGCGCCGATTGACGGCGGCCTCGGTGAACGCCGAGAGCGTCGGCTTGAACTCCCAAGAGGCGCGGACCGTCCCCTCGGTTGCCGTATAATCGCGGTCACGGTTCGAGTATGTCTGGCCGGCATTCTCGACATCGCCAAAACCGTAGTCGGCGAGAGAACCGCGCAATTGAAGCGACAGGCGATTGAAGCGATGGTTCAACGCCGCCTCGCCCCGGTCGACGGTCTGGTTGGCGCGCGTCCCCACGCTGGAAGCGTTGAGCGCCGACCGGCTTTCCTGGCTGCGGTCGTGGCTGACGAGGGCCTGAAGGTTCGTTCGCCGCGTGAAGTCGAGGCGGCCGCGCGTTTCGAAGAAGTAGCCGCGGTCGTCTTCCGAAGAATAGCGCGCGTAGTAGCTCAAGTCTCCAGCCGCGCGAAATTCCAGCGCATGCCGCTCCCAGTTGGAAACGAGCCGGAAGGATGGGAGCACGTCGGCGGCCCAATCGGAAACCGCGCCGGGCGCACGAAAGACGTTGGAATAGTAGGAACTGGAGAACTCGGCCTCGGGAAATAGCACGAAGCTGCCGATCCTGACGCCGGCCGGATCGTAGGGATCCAGCGTCGCCAGGCGCCGCACCTTGCGATCGTCGCGGATCGGATCGATGTCCTCGATCTGAAACAGCAGCGGATCGTAGCCTGCCGGGGGATTTTCGAATAAGGCAACGTCTTGCGGATCGCGCGTATCGACAACGGTGGGATCGATACCGTCCTGCACGGCCGCCTCGGCTTCGGTGTCGATGATGCCGTCGCGCAACTGCGCGGCCTCGGCAGAATAGTTTGGATCGCCGTCCTGAACCACCGGGCGTTGTCCGGCCCCAGGGGCTGGGTCGAGCCCGTCGCTCTCTTCAGCCACCTCGGGCGGATCGTCGCCGGGAGCGGGCGGAGGGATCCCTGGTGCGGCATAATTGTCGTCGATGTCCGCTGGTGCCTGACGGCCATTGCCGGGGAGAGAGGGTCCGCTTGAAAACGTTTCGCGCAAAGGCAGGCTGGCATCCTGCGCGCGCGCGCCAGCGGGCCCCCACAGCCCGACAACGAGGCTAGCGGCCAAAAAACCCATTACGAACCTGGCAAATCGCCGGCGGCGCATAGCCGTTGCGTCCCCGCATAGAATCCCGCACGCGAACGCCACCGACACGACCCGCCGACACTAGAAAAGGCGGGTTAATGGCGACTTAAGGGGGGATTAAGCCAGTCCGGCGGTGGCATCGCGGGCCCGCCTTTGCTAGAGACGTCGCCAGCAATCGGATTCCTCTTGCTGGCGCATGCCGCCCGGCCCGCAAGATGCAGATTTTTTCAAACTGAGCCGTTGTCGATCATGCAGAAAGCCCTCACCCCGCCACGGTCCAAGGCCCGTCCGGCGGGAAAGCGCACCAAACAGCCGTTGGGGAGCGCCGTCAGTTCGGCGCTGCGGACCCTGGCGCTCGAAAACCAAGGATTGACCCAATTGGGCCAGGAATTGTCCGGGCCCATGGCTGGCGCGTTCGCGGATGCGGTGAGCCGGCTCGTGGCGATACGCGGGCGCGTCATCGTTACCGGAATCGGCAAGAGCGGCCACGTGGGGCAGAAGATCGCCGCGACTTTTGCATCCACCGGAACGCCGGCCTTTTTCGTCCATCCGAGCGAAGCCTCTCATGGCGATCTCGGCATGATCACGCCTCACGACCTGATCCTGGCCCTTTCATGGTCGGGTGAAACGGTCGAACTCAAGCCGCTGATTACCTATTCGCGACGCTTCGCCGTGCCGCTCGTCTCGATGACCTCGCGGGCGGATTCCGCGCTCGGCACCCAGTCCGACGTCATCCTGGAGTTGCCGCGGGCCAAGGAAGCCTGCCCGCACGGCCTTGCGCCAACGACCTCCACGACCATGCAACTGGCGCTCGGCGATTGCCTCGCCATCGCTCTTCTTGAGGCGAGGGGCTTCACGGCGCACGATTTCAAGATTTTCCACCCCGGGGGATCGCTTGGCGCCAACCTCAAGCACGTCGGCGACATCATGCACGGGGCCGACAAGCTGCCGCTGACAGGACCCGGCGAGTTCATGTCCACTGCCGTGCTGACGATGACGGCCAAGAGCTTCGGCTGCCTTGGCATCGTGGACGCAAAGGGGCGCCTGACCGGCGTTATTACGGACGGCGATTTGCGCCGTCACATCGACACCGACATGCGCAAGGCGAAGACGGGCGATATCATGACCCGAAAGCCCAAGTCCGTGCCGCCGAACATGCTGGCCTCCGCCGCGCTCGAATTCATGAACGCATCCAGCATCACCGCGCTGTTCGTTGTCGAAAAAGGCAAGCCCGTCGGCATCGTTCATGTGCATGATTTGCTGCGCGCAGGCGTGGTCTAGGCCTGGAAGGACAGTGGCGCCATAAGAGAACAGTGGCGCCACGCGCGTATCAGGCCAGCGGCCCGACGATGAGAACGGTCCCGTTGACGCCCGTCACGCGGACTTCCGCGCCCTGCGCGGCGTCTTCGCCCTCCGCCACCCAAACGGTGTCCCCGACGCGCACCTTGCCCCGCCCATTGCGGATCGCGACGACGACTTCGACCTTGCGGCCGATGTACTGGGCTGCACGCACGTTGAGCACGGGCTCATCCGACTTGGAACCCTCCTCACGCGCGTAACGGCGAACCCAGAACACGCTGGCAAGCGAGATCAATGCGAAGGCTATGATCTGCCAGGGCCATGCCATCGGAACGGTAAGCGCAAGCGCACCGACGACCGCCGCGGACATGCCGAACCATAAGAAGTGGATGCCCGGCACCATGGTTTCGAGAACCATCAACACAACGGCCAGCGCAAACCACAGCCAGGGGCCGAACTGCGCGATGAGGTGCGACACGAATTGCATGGCTTGCTCGATTGACCCTATGTCGATGCGAATGGCGTCGTTGCGTACCCGTCAGGCATTGCTCATGACGAGCCCGAAGGCCCGCTCTGGCGCGGCCCCTTGGGCGCAGGACGCGCGGGCTGGCCGCCGCCCCCGAAGGCGTCGCTCGTGATTTGCGCCAGTCCCGCGAGCGAACCGATCACCGAGGATGCCTCCAGCGGCATCATGATGATCTTCTGGTTTGGCGCGGCGGCAAGGCTCTCGAGAGCTTTCACATAGTTGTTGGCCACGAAATAGTTGATGGCTTGAACGTTGCCCTCCGCGATCGCCTGCGAGACCATCGCAGTGGCTTTCGCCTCGGCTTCCGCAGCGCGCTCACGCGCTTCGGCATCGCGGAACGCGGCCTCGCGGCGGCCCTCGGCTTCGAGCATGACGGCCTGCTTCTCGCCCTCCGCCTTGAGGATCGCGGCCTGACGAAGGCCTTCCGATTCCAGAATCTGGGCGCGTTTCTCGCGCTCGGCTTTCATCTGGCGCGCCATGCTGTCGATGAGGTCACGGGGCGGCGCGATGTCCTTGATCTCGATGCGTGTGACCTTCACGCCCCAGGCTTCCGTCGCTGCGTCGACCACGTGCAGCAGGCGGGCATTGATCTGGTCGCGGTTGGAGAGCAGTTCATCCAGATCCATGGAGCCCATGACGGTGCGGATGTTGGTCATGGTCAGATTGATGATGGAGTGTTCCAGTGTATCGACCTCATAGGCGGCCTTGGCGGCGTTGAGGATCTGGAAGAAGGCGACGCCATCGACCCGCACCATGGCGTTGTCGCGCGTGATGACATCCTGGCTGGGGATGTCCATCACCTGCTCCTTCATGTTCATCTGGTGCGCCACCCGCTCAAGAACGGGAATGAGGACATGCATCCCGGGTGTGAGTGTGCGCGTGTAGCGCCCCAGGTTCTCGACCGTATAGTTGAAACCCTGCGGGACGATCTTGATGGTCGACCATAGGACCCAGATCACGAGCGCCAGCAGCGCCAGACCGAAGACCTCGAAACCGCCGAAAATGCCATTCATGGTATCTGCCTCCCCAAGGAGCCTGCCGTTCAATTGAGGTAGGACGGGAAAATCGTGTTTTGAAGGTCGAGTCGGAAAAACTTCGTAAACAGATCATCAAGAAAGGACGTTGAACGGCACAATATATGTAAAAATTGCCCGCGAGGGACCTTCGCGGGCAATTGGAGGAGTTCTTGAGTTTCTTGCTCGCCGTTTAGCTCACAGCCAGCCCGCCAATTCCCTGCGGACGACCGTTTCAATGGCGTCCATTCCCTCGGCGCTGTCATTGAGCGCCGGCAGATAGGCAAATTTCTCTCCGCCATTGCCTTCGAAGATGTGCCGGTTCTCGCCGTCGAGTTCTTCCAGCGTTTCCAGGCAATCCGCCGAGAAGCCCGGAGCCACGAGTGCAAGTCTCTTCACGCCAGACTTGGCGAGCGCCAGAACCGTTTCATCCGTGTAGGGCTGCAACCATGGATCGTTGCCGAAGCGCGACTGGAACGTCGTGAGCCAGCGGTCTTTCGCAATGCCCAGCTTCTCGCGCAGCAGACGCGACGTCTTCTGGCACTGGCAGTGATACGGATCGCCCGCCGCATGATATTTCTGGGGCATTCCATGAAACGTCGCGATGATCTTTTCCGGCTCGAAATCGAGCTTTGCCAGAGTTGAACGCAGGGAGCGCGCGACGGCATCGATATAGGCGGGATCGTCGTGATAGGAGGGCGCCACGCGGACCGCGGGCTGCCAGCGCATCTTCATCAGAGCGCGAAAGGCCTCATCGGCCGCCGTCGCCGTCGTGGCCGCTGCGTATTGCGGATAGAGCGGAACGAGAAGCATGCGATCGCAGCCTTGGTCCATCAGCGCCCTGATCCGGCTTTCGGTCGAGGGATTCGCATAGCGCATCGCCCAATCGACGATGACGTTGGGATGGCCGGCAAGGCGAGCTGAAAGTTTCTCGGCCTGACTGCGGGAAATAGTCTTGATCGGGCTTTCGTCCTTCTCATTGTTCCAGATCGACGCATAATCCTTGCCCTTCCTGGACGGGCGCACCGTCAAAATGATGAGATTGAGAATGGGCCACCATTTCCAGCGCGGCTCCTCGATGACGCGTGTGTCCGACAGGAACTGCTTGAGATAGCGCCTCATCGGCCAGTAGCTCGTTGCATCCGGCGTGCCCAGGTTCAGCAGCAGCACGCCAAGCCGGCCGTATTTCACCGGCGGATGGCCCGCCGGCCAGTGCTGCCTGTCGGTATCTGAAGGTGCTTTAAGGTTGGTATCGTTCATCAAGGTCTCCTCGCCATCACATTAGACGGCGGGCGGACCTTAGCGGATCACGACGGCGTTTGCGAATGATCCTCCTTGGGCGGGCGCCCGGGATTATCCGGGGCCGTTCCAGAACCGGCGCCAGCCTTCACCTGAGCGGGCGGGCGCGGTAATGCCGCCGGAATCAGGGGCGCCGACCCCCAATAACGCGCCATCCGTTTCATGAATGCCGGCGGTGTTTCAGCGAAAAGCCGCTGGGCAAGCGCGAAGGCCGCCGCGCGCAGCTCGGCTTGCCGTCTACGCGCGAGCCGGATGACGCCCGCTTGGTCGAGCGTTGCGCCACCGCGGCGCTCCACGATTTCGATCAAAACCGAAAGATCGTGATCGTCTCCCAGGCGTTCGGCCAAGTCGCGGCAGGCGGAAACGCGCATCGAGGCCTGTTCGGGCCAGGCACGCGACAGGAGGATCACATGCCGCTGATGCCACTGCACTGCTTTGCGCAAATCATGGAAGCGCTTGTCGCCGGGCTTGTCGTAGGCGCGCGCGAATGCCTTGCGCGCCGCGCGATAGGTCCGCTTCAATCCGCCTGCGACGCAGTCGAAGCCGCGGCCTTTGATGGCAAGCCTGTCCAGCCGGCGGCCTTCCTCTACGAAGCCATCGATGATGCGCCTGGCCCGCTCGCCTGAAAGTTCCGGAGCATGTCCCTCGACATCGTCTGCAAACATGGCTGCGAGCGGCGCAAGGACGGCTTTCGCCTCGCCATCGAAATGACCTTCGAGCTTGGCAACCGTCTCGCGCATCACGTGCGCTTCACGCGCGCCCGCCAGCCGATCCCCGAGCCGTCCAATTTCCTTATTGCGTGCCTTGAAGTCGCCGGCGCGCAAGGACGGCTCGATGAGGCGCAGCAGCGAGCGCAGGCGCTTAACGACTTTTCGTGCTTCATGCACGCCTTCGGGCGGCACAGGATCGTGCGACAGGGCCGCGACGGCGCGCGCCACCTGCTCGCGTGCGATTGTCCGGATCGCTTCGGGTTTGAAGCGACCTGGCTTCAACCGGTATGCCATATCGCACCGTTCATGCTTGCTCGGTCTATGGGCGCGCGTGCTTCAGGAAAAATCATAGTACGCCGTTATTATCGAACGAGGCGGCAAGACGGGGTTAACGGGTGGAGATTCTGACCGGGACAACCCGGGATCATGAGCTGGGCGGCCGGGCCCACGCGAGCCAGGTGCGCACCCGCTGCTCAGGCGAGGGGTGGGTCAAGAAGTCCGTGATGACGGCCACCGACGTCGCGCCCGCGGCAATGACGCCGGGAGCACGATCGGGCGTAATGCCACCGATGGCGACCATGGGCAGCAGCCCGATGCGACGGCGCCACTGCGCGATGCGCTCCAGACCCTGGGGCGCCCATTTCATCACTTTGAGCTTGGTCTGGTAGATTGGGCCCAGCGCGACATAGCTGGGCTCCGCCGCCAGCGCGGTTTCGAGTTCAGCCTCATCGTGGGTCGAGATTCCAAGGCGCATGCCCGCCTTCTTGATAGCGGCGAGGTCGGCCGCCGCCAGATCCTCCTGCCCCAGATGGATAAAGTCGGCGCCCGCGCCTATGGCCGCCTGCCAGTAGTCGTTGACGATGAGTTGGCAGCCGTGCCGGCGCGTCAGCAGAAGGCTGTCGGCGATCTGCCGGCTCACCTCTTTGGGATCGGCGTCCTTGAGGCGAAGTTGCACGGTCTTCACGCCCAAAGGGACGATGCGCAACATCCACTGGAAATCGGGCACGATGGGATAGAAGAGATCCAATCCCCTGGTCGTTTCAGGCATGCATCCTATTCGATATCAAAAAATGGCGTACCGGCGACGGGCGTCGAAGGCACGGCCATGTCGCGCGGGCTCATCAACCCGGCTTCATAACCCATCCTTCCGGCCTTCACGGCGATCGCGAAGGCCCGCGCCATGCCGGCCGGATCGGTGGCTTTGGAAATGGCGGTGTTCAACAGAACCGCATCGTATCCCAGCTCCATGGCCTGGGCGGCGTGGGAAGGCGCGCCTATCCCGGCGTCCACCACGAGAGGAACCCCCGGAAAGTACGCGCGCAGCGTCACGAGAGCCTGCCTGTTGGCCAGCCCCCGCCCCGTACCGATGGGCGCACCCCACGGCATGATGACCTGGCATCCGGCCGCCAGCAGCCGCTCGGCCACGGACAAATCCTCGGTTGTATAAGGAAAAACCTTGAAGCCGCTCGAGACCAGCGCCTTGGCGGCCTCCACCAATCCGAACACGTCGGGCTGAAGCGTATCGTCGTTGGCAATGACTTCGAGCTTGATACAGTCGGTACCGAACAACTCGCGCGCCATCTCCGCCGTGGCGATGGCATCCCGGGCCGTCCGGCACCCGGCCGTATTGGGCAGAAGCTTGACGCCCAGCGCCGTGATGAGATCCAGAAACTCAGCCCCCATGCGGCCACCCGCCATTTCACGGCGCAGCGAAACCGTGACGACCTCCGCTTGCGAAGCCTTGACCGCTTCGCTCAAGACCTGCGGCGAGGGATAGCCCGCAGTGCCTATGAACAGGCGCGACTCCAGCCGCGTTCCATAGACGCAAAGCGGCCCTGCCTTGGTTCCTTGCTGCGCGCGAAGGTTCATCGCTCACTCTTTCGCATAGGTTCGATTGCGCTGCCCGGTTCAGCCACCCTGCCGCGGCGATACGATCTCCACCTTGTCACCATCCTTGAGGCGTGCGCCGACCCGCGCGGCGGCCGCCACAAACTGGCCATTGAGCGCTGTGGCAATTCTCTGGCCAGAAAACTCCTGCTCCGCGAGCAGCTCTTCCAGGCTGCGCGCCGCAGTCTCGACCTTCTTGCCGTTGACCGTCACCTTCATATCCGTTTGCACGCCTCGGCCCGCAGGCCGGCGTTCGTCTCTCCACATTATCCTCAAACACAGCGCTTTGCCGATATGGGATTTTAAGACTTCATTTGCAATGCGTTGAAGCCTTTTTTAGTGCAACAACCGCTAATTCGACGGTCTAGTCCAGAAATCGCCGCACTTCATCCAATCCTTTCGGATCATCCAGGCCGCCCCGTAGGCGCCCTGCCCTCGGAGTTCTCGATGTTTGCCCCCTTGATGAAGTCCGGCCGGTTTGCGCCGCTCTTCTGGTGCCAGTTCCTCTCTGCGCTCAACGATAACCTTGTGCGCAACGCGCTGGTTATTCTCATCCTCTACAGGATCGGCAGCGCACACGGCGCCACGCTGGTCGCCCTGGCCGGCACGGCTCTTATCGCCCCCTTCTTCATCCTGTCGGGCTTGGCCGGCGAACTCGCCGACCGCTTCGACAAGGCGCGGATCGCGGAGCGCTTGAAATTCTATGAGATGGCCGTCGCCGGCATCGCGGCGCTCGGCTTCCTCATGCAATCGGTCTCGCTGCTGTTCGTTGCTCTGACGGGCTATGGCGTCATCGCTGCGCTGTTCGGCCCGATCAAATACGGCATACTGCCTCAGCATCTGGATGTTAAGGAATTGCCCGCCGGCAACGCCCTCGTCGAAAGCGCGACGTTTGCCGCGATCCTGCTCGGCACCGTCATCGGCGGGTGGGCGGCGGCGCATTCCGAGGCTGCCCGCATTCTCTGTGCCCTCGTCATCGGGCTGGCCGTCTTGAGTTGGATCTCGGCCCGGCTAATCCCTCCCGCACCATCCAGCGCGCCCGGCCTGAAGATCAATCGCAACCTTGCGGCTTCGACGTGGTCGCTGCTGAGCGAACTGAAGGCGGACAAACGGCTTTGGACCGGCGGCCTCATCACGTCGTGGTTCTGGCTGATGGGCGCGGTCATGGTCTCGCTGCTGCCTCCCATCGTCAAGGATTGGATTGGCGGCACCGAGAACGTCTATATCGCGGCCCTTCTCGTCTTCACCGTGTCCATCGCGCTAGGTTCGGCGCTGGCGGCGCGCGCCAGCCGTACGCGGCCCAACATGGCGCTGGTGCCGCTGGCGGCGCTGCTCATGGCGCTGTTTGCGGCCGACCTAGCCTGGCATGTCAGCGCCTACGGCAAAGCAACGGCCATGCGCGGCGTGCTGGAAGTCTTCGGCTCCTTGAGCGGCGCGCGCCTCGTCATCGATCTTGCGGGCCTAGCCGCCGCGGGCGGTTTGTTCATCGTTCCGGCCTTCGCCGCCGTGCAGGCGTGGGCGCCGGTCGACCGGCGTGCGCGCGTCATCGCCGCGTGCAACGTTCTGGCGGCTCTCTTCATGACGATGGCGACGCTGGCAACCGCCGGACTGCAGGCGGCCGGCTTCGGGCCCGCGGGCATCCTGCTGGCGCTGGCTGCCGGAAACGCCCTCGCACTTGTCCTGATCCTGCGGGCGTGGGGCGGCGAAGGAATCAAGGATATCGCCGCCTTCCTGTTCAAGCTTTTCTTCGGGGTGGAGGTGAAGGGCCTGGAGAACCTGCCCAAGCCCGGAGAAAAGGCAATCATCGCACCAAACCACGTCAGCCTTCTGGACGCCCCTCTGATGCACGCGCTGCTGCCCGCACACGCGGCGTATGCCATCGATACCGGCATGGCCAACACTTGGTGGGTCAAGCCGTTCCTCAAGCTCGTCGATGCCTTCCCCATCGACCCCAGCCGCCCGCTCGGTATGCGCTCGCTCATCCAGACGGTGAAAGACGGCCGCTCGCTCGTCATCTTCCCCGAAGGCCGCCTGACGGTCACCGGCGGCCTCATGAAAGTGTACGACGGCACGGCAATGATTGCCGACAAGGCCAGCGCGCCGGTCATCCCGGTGCGTATCGATGGCCTGGAGCGCTCGCACTTCGGCTACCTCTCGGGCCGGCAGACAAAGAAGGCCTGGTTCCCCAAGACGACCGTGACGATCCTGCCCAGGGTGGAACTGAGGATAGACGGCGCATTGCGCGGCAAGGCGCGCCGTCAGGCAGCCGGACTTGCGCTGCAGGACATTATGACAGACGGCGCGGTGGTGACCGCACCACTCGATATGTCGCTGTTTGAAGCGCTCGATCTCGCACACCGCACGCGCGACACGGGGCAATCCGCCATCGAGGATCCGCTCGGCGCGCGATTGTCCTACAAGAAGCTCATCACAGGCGCGCAGGTGCTGGGCGCAAAGATTGCCCCGCTCGCACCAGAGGGCGCGGCCGTCGGCGTTCTGCTGCCCAACTCAGCGGGCGTCGCCGTCACGTTCTTCGCACTTCAGACCATCGGCCGGGTGGCCGCCATGCTGAACTTCACGGCCGGCCCCAAGAACGTCGTGTCGGCCTGTACGGCGGCGAACATCCGCGTTGTGCTGACGTCGCGCACCTTCGTGGAGAAGGGTCATCTTGAAAATCTCATCGCCGCGCTTCGCGAGAAGGTGACGATCGTCTACCTGGAGGACGTGCGGGCCACGATCACCTTCTCCGACAAGATCAAGGGTCTCGCAAAAGGCGGCACGCCCGCCGTGCGCTCCAACCCCGATGCACCCGCGGCCATCCTGTTCACTTCCGGTTCGGAAGGCACGCCCAAGGGCGTCGTGCTGTCTCATAAGAACCTGCTGGCCAACTGCGCCCAGAGCCTGACGCGCGTTGCCTGCAACGGCTCGGACAAAGTGTTCAACGCGCTGCCGGTGTTCCATTCCTTCGGGTTGACGGCGGGTCTGCTGATGCCGCTCGTCGGAGGCATTCCGGTCTATCTCTATCCCACACCCCTACACTACCGCATCATCCCGGAACTCGTTTACAGTTCGAACGCGACCATTTTGTTTGGCACCGACACATTCCTGTCGGGCTACGCCCGCGTCGCTCACCCTTACGACTTCGCGCGCCTGCGTCTTGTGCTAGCGGGCGCTGAGGCCGTGAAGGACCGCACGCGCCAGCTTTATATGGACCGTTTCGGCGTTCGTATCCTGGAAGGCTATGGCGTGACGGAAACCGCGCCGGTCCTTGCCATCAACACACCGCTGTCCCACAAGGCGGGCACGGTCGGCCGCCTGTCGCCGTTGATGGAAGCGCGCCTCGATCCCGTCTCCGGCATCGCGGAAGGCGGGCGCCTGTTGGTGCGCGGCCCCAACGTCATGCTTGGGTATTATCGTCCGGAGAACCCGGGTGTTCTGGAGCCGCCGGCCGATGGCTGGCACGACACGGGCGACGTCGTCACGATCGACGCTCAGGGCTTCATCGCAATCCGCGGCCGCGCAAAGCGCTTTGCGAAGATCGCTGGCGAGATGGTTTCGCTCTCGGCCGTCGAGGCGCTGTCCGCCGATCTGTGGCCGCAGCTCATCAGCGTCGTCGTCGCCGTGCCGGATGCCCGCAAGGGCGAGCGCCTCGTTCTGCTGACGACGGACGTCCGTTGCAGCCGGGAGGCATTCACGCAGTTCGCCCGCCGCAAAGGCGCGAGCGAACTCATGGTGCCGGCCGACATCCTGGTGGTGCCGGGTATTCCTCTGCTGGGATCGGGCAAGCCGGACTATGTCGCAGCGCTGAGCCTGGTCAAGGAACGGCTGGCGGCCATGAGCATCGCAACGGACGCCGCCGCGCTCGCGCCGGTTTCTTGAGGAACGAAAGTTCCTCCTCAGGCGATCAAAGGATGATCGCGGCGGCCTTCGGCAATGAAACCAGCCACCGCTTCCGCGAGGATCGGGGCAAGCAGAAAGCCGTGACGGTAGGCGCCATTCACGCGGATCGTCTTGCCGCCATCCTCGATGAATACGCGCGGCACGTTATCGGCAAAGGCGGGCCGCACGCCCGCGCCCATGTCGAGAATTGACGCTTCAGCGAAAGCGGGGTGCAAGGCATAGGCCGAGCCCAGAAGCTCGAGTGCGGAGCGCACCGTCATCGGTCCCTCGTCCTCGCGCTCGATCACGGTCGCGCCGACGACGAAGCGGCCGTCGTCTTGCGGCACGACATAGATGGGTTGGCGCGGATGCAGCAGCCGCACCGGCCGCGCTAGCGTGACCTCGCGGGAGCTTACCAGAAGCCGTTCCCCGCGCACCCCCCGCAAGCCTTTCAGCGTGTCGCGCGCTGAAAGTCCGCGGCAATCGACGACAAAGCGCTCACCGGGCGCGCCATCCTCCCACTGCGTGCCCAAGGCAAGCGTCGCGCCCGCGTCACGGGCAGCCGCCAAAACGGCATTCATGCCTTCGATACAATCGAGGTGCGCTTCGTGCGGGTAAAACAGCGCGCAGGAAAATCGGCCTGCGAGATCAGGCTCGAGCTGGGCGACTGCCGCCTCGCCCAGTTTCTCGTGGTTTCGCGTCGCGCGCGCGAAGCGGTCGAGTTCGGACAGATCGCGCGCGCCAGCCGTCACCAGGGTGCCTTTTTGCGCGACGCCACCGAATGCCGAGCGCCACAGCGCATAAGATCGTTGACCAAGATCACGCACGATCTCCGGCGCAGATTCCGCCTCGCAATCGGGCGCAAGCATGGCCCCCGCCCAACGGCTGGCGGCACAGACGAAGGCTTTCGCGCTTCGCTCGACGAGCGTGACGGCATGCCCCTGCCTTGCCAGCGTCAGTGCTTGCCAGAGGCCGAGGACGCCTGCGCCCACGACGGTGATTTTCATCTGGGTCACGTTTTCAATTCCCAAGCCGCGCGCCCTCAGCGATCACCCGGTAGCTGAGGGCGAGGCACGCGCGCCTTACTACCATCAATCGCCGAGTGCGACACCCTCCCGGCGCGGATCTACGCCGCCCTCCAGGCGGCCATCTCGCCGCACGATGGTGTGGACGCCCGACGTCAGGGCGACGTGTACGACCTGCTGGCCGTAGCTCTTGAGGACTTGGGTAATCCAAAAGTCTGATGCCCCTGCTTCCAGTTGCACCGGGCCGCCTTCGCTGCCGAAGTTCTCGAGCGCGGCCGAGTCGCTCGCGTTCAGATCCCAGTCGATGAGCGCAACCAGCGTCTTGACCATGAACAGGATGATGCGGCTGCCGCCGGGCGAGCCGGTCACGGCGTAAAGCCTGCCTGCGGGATCGAACACGATCAAGGGCGCCATGGAGCTGCGCGGACGCTTTCCCCCCTCCACGCGATTGGCCGCCGGAACGCCGTCGTCACCTGCGGGCTTGAACGAAAAATCCGTCAACTCATTATTGAGCAGAAAGCCGTGCGTCATCAGCCGGGAGCCGAACGCGCTTTCGATTGTCGTCGTCATGGCAAGAGCGTTTCCGTCGCCGTCGACAATCGAGATATGACTGGTGCCGGGCCGCTCGTTCGTTCCGTCGATGCCGAAGGTGCGCTTGGACACGCCGGGCGGCATGCCGGCTTGCGGCTTCTCCATGGCGTGCGCGCGGCTGATGAGGCTGCGGCGCTCCTCGAGATACCCTGCATCGAGGAGCCCGCGCGGAACGTCGACGAACTCGGGGTCTGCGATGTAGCGGTTGCGATCGGCGAAGGCGAGCTTTTCGGCTTCCGCGATGAGGTGCACCGCCTGGGGCGACATCCGCGCATTCGGCCCGCCGATACCGCCGAGCGGCTCGATCAACTTGAGCGTTTGCCCCACGGTCAGCGTGCCCGACGAGGGCGCAGCCATGCCGCAGATCTTTCTCCCGCGGTACGCGAAGCACGCCGCCTCGCGCTCCTTGGCCGTGTAGCCGCGCAGGTCGTCGGCCGTCAAGCCGCCCGGCGCAAAGGGTGCCTGCGCAACGGCCTCGACAATGCCTTGCGCAATGTCGCCTTCATAGAACGCGCCGGCGCCTTCATCGGCGATTCGCGCCAGTGTCGCGTCATAGGCGGGGTTGCGCAGCAGCGACCCCACCGCACGCGGCGCGCCCGCCTCATCGAAAAAATAATCCCGTGCCATCCTGGAGAAGCGGTCCGGTCCCTCGATCTTGAGCAATGCGTTGAGCCGCACGCCAACGGTAAAGCCGTCGCGCGCGAGTTTGCGCGCGGGCTCGAAAAGGTCCTTCCATGGCAGCTTGCCATACTTCTCATGCGCCAGTTCCAACGCGCGCAGCACGCCGGGCACGCCGACGCTCAATCCCGAACGCACAGCCGTATCGAAGGCGATCGGCGCGCCTTCATGATCAAGAAAGCGCGAGGGCGTCGCCGAGGCGGGCGCCGTCTCACGGCCGTCGAAGGTCGTAACCGCCCTGTCGGCATTGTTCCAATGCACGATGAAGGCGCCGCCGCCGAGCCCGGACGACTGCGGCTCGACAAGGCCCAGGACCATCTGCACCGCGATGGCCGCATCGGCCGCCGAGCCTCCCTTGCGCAGGATCTCGCGGCCGGCCTCCGCAGCCAGCGGATGAGCGGCGGCCACCATGTACTTGTGCGCGACCGCCAGGCCCTTTTCGGTGCGTCCGCTCTCGGCCTCCGGTGCAAGCGACACGCCTTGCGCCAGGCACAACGGCGCAGCCAGGAATGAAAGTGCAAGGAGGAAGCAGCGCAAGAAGGTCATGGAAGCTTTCATGAGCCGGTTGGACAAAAGACTATACCCGCTTGGCAAGGCGTTGCGAACGCGTTTGACTGGCCTGCTTTTGGCAGACCCAACGAGGCAAGTCATGCTCAAGTTGAAAGATCGCTCGGCGTTTGGTGCGCGCGCCGCCGTTGCATTATCGGTCGCGGCGGCATTCGCCGCAGGTTATGTGCTGAGCGCCGCACGCGCGGCCGGCGTTCATTTCGAGCCGTTGGTCTCTGCCGGCGAAACCATCCTCGGCGAAAGCTTCGTGTATCCCTCGGGCAAGCCGAAGATCACAACCGGCATCCTGTCTCTGGAGCCGGGGGCGGAGACCGGATGGCACACCCACGGGGCGCCTCCCACCGGCATAATTCTGGACGGCGAATTGACTGTCGACTACGGCGACAAAGGCAAGCGCACCTATCGCAAGGGCGACTCACTCATCGAGACGATGGCCACGGCGCACAATGGCAAGAACACGGGAGAGGGCGTGATGCGCCTGTTCGTGGTATTTGTTGGCGCCGAAGGGATTGCCAACACCACGCCGGTGAAGAAGTAAGCCTTGCGCACCAGCAGGCGGCCCGCGACCGTTCGATCCACGCGCACGGCCGGAGTTTCGCGGCTCCTAGTGAAAATCCCGCGACTTGGGAATGATCCGCACATTGCGCGGATGGTGCGGCTTTGGCTCGCGCGCAAAGCGCGGATGAAGCCGTGAATCGCGCGCCTCTGCCGTCTTGCCGCGGGCGGAGCCGGGCTCGGGACGCAGCACTTCGTCCGCATTGGCGAGCGGCGCTTTCATGTCCGCCGCCCATTCGGAAAGCTTTACCAGCCAGCCGCTGCGGTCGATCAGGCGCTGCGCGACGATATGAACGATGTCCTCGTGGCGCTGGACGCGGCCTTGAATTTCGATGACCCGCGCGGTCATGACCACCTTGCGATAGGCTTCCAGCATCTTGGGCCACACGACCGCGTTGGCGACGCCGGTTTCATCCTCGATGGTCATGAACACGACACCCTTGGCCGATCCGGGCCGCTGGCGCACGAGCACGACGCCGGCGACCGAGATCCGCGCACCGTCCTTGGCCGCGCGCATCTCGCTGCATGTCAACACACGCCTGGAAAACGCGACGTGCTTTGGTCCTTCACCGGCCGGCAAGGCGCGGAAGTCCTCGCGCAGGAAGCTCATGGGATGGGCTTTCAGCGACAGCCGCAGCGTCTGGTAGTCGTTGACGACGTGCTCCGGCAAGGCCATCTGCGGCAGCGCCACGCAAGGCTCCTCGCCCGTATCGGCGGTGCTGTTCCACTGAAATAGCGGCAGCGGCGGCGCCGGTACCAGGGCGCGCACGTCCCACAGCGCCTGACGGCGGTCGAGCCCCATAGAGCGGAAAGCATCGGCCGCAGCGAGCTTTTCGAGCGTGACCCGCTTGACGCCGGCGCGCACCCACAGATCCTGAACGCAGGCATAGCCTCCTCCGCGACGCTCTACGATGCGCCGCGCGTCGGCTTGCATGACGCCATCGACCTGGCGCAACCCAAGGCGCAGGGCCGGCTTCATCTGCGCGCCGGCCTGCGGGCCTGATGAAACAGAAGAGCACGGTCCGGCTTCAAGGGTATTGTCCCAGCCGGAGAAATTCACATCCACCGCCCGCACCGTGACGCCATGCTCGCGCGCGTCGCGCACGATCTGGGCGGGCGCATAAAACCCCATGGGCTGCGAATTGAGCAGGGCGCAGGCGAAAGCTGCGGGATAATGGTATTTCAACCAGGATGATGCATAGCCCAGATGCGCGAAGCTCGCCGCGTGGCTTTCTGGAAAGCCGTATTCTCCGAACCCCTTGATCTGCGCGAAACAGCGCTCGGCAAACGCCTTGTCGTAACCGCGCGCCACCATGCGTGAGATCATTTTCTCCTCGAGAAGCCCGATGGTGCCGCGGCGGCGAAAGGTTGCCATCGCCTTGCGCAATTCGTTCACCTCCGCATCGGAAAATTTCGCGGCATCCATGGCGATGCGCATGGCCTGTTCTTGAAACAGCGGCACGCCCTTGGTCTTGCCGAGGATCTGGCGCAACTCGTCGGCAGGGCCGTGCGCGGGCGCAGGAGCGGGATAGATCTCCTCCTCCACACCTGACCGGCGGCGCAGGTACGGATGCACCATGTCGCCTTGGATCGGCCCTGGACGCACGATGGCGACCTCGATGACGAGATCATAAAAGCAACGGGGCTTGAGACGCGGCAGCATGTTCATCTGAGCGCGCGATTCCACCTGGAACACGCCGATGGAATCCGCCCGGCACAGCATCTCATAGACCTGAGGATCCTCGCGCGGGATGCGCTCCAGGCTCATCGCAGTCGCGTGATGCCCGGCCAGGAGATCGAACCCCTTGCGTATGCAGCTCAGCATTCCAAGCGCGAGCACGTCGACCTTCAAAAGCCCCAGCGCGGCAATGTCGTCCTTGTCCCACTCGATGAAGGTACGATCCGCCATCGCGGCGTTCCCGATCGGCACGACCTCGGTCAACGGCCCGCGCGTCAGCACAAACCCGCCGACATGCTGGGAGAGATGGCGCGGAAAACCCATCAGCTCTTCCGCCAGATCGAGCACGGTGGCGAGCAAGGGGTCGGCGGGATCAAGGCCAGCCTCGCGCACATGCTTTTCAGGCAGCGTCCCTCCCGAGCGCGTACCCCACACCATGCCCGCAAGCGCGCAGATCGTATCCTGCGACAACCCCAGCGCCTTGCCGACGTCGCGCACCGCCGAACGTGCGCGGTAGGAGATGACGGTTGCCGCCAGGCCGGCGCGATCGCGGCCGTAGCGCGCATAGATGTACTGGATCACCTCCTCGCGCCGCTCATGCTCGAAATCGACGTCGATGTCGGGCGGCTCGCGGCGGGCCTGAGAGATGAAACGCTCGAAGAGAAGATCGATCTCGGTCGGATTCACCGCCGTGACGCCCAGGCAGTAGCACACCACCGAATTCGCCGCCGAGCCGCGCCCCTGGCAGAGAATGCCGCACGCGCGCGCGTAGCTGACGATATCGTGCACCGTGAGAAAATAGGGCGCATAGCCGAGTTCGGCGATGAGCTTCAATTCCTTGGCGATGACGGCGCGAACCTTCTGCGGAACGCCGCCGGGAAAACGCACCGCCGCTCCCTCCCAGCTGAGATCCTCCAGGTGCTGTTGGGGGCTTTTGCCGGGCGGCACCGGTTCTTCGGGATATTCATAGACGAGTTCGTCGAGCGAGAACCGGCAGGCGGCGGCGATCTGCGTGGTGCGTGCGAGCGCATCTTCGTAACCCTTGAACAGCCGCGCCATCTCGGCGGGTCGTTTCAAGTGACGCTCGGCATTGGCCTCAAGCTGCAACCCTGCTTGTGCGATGGTCGTATGGGTGCGCACGCAGGTCAACACGTCCTGCAGCGGGCGGCGGTGGGGAGCGTGATAAAGCACCTCGTTGGTCGCAACCAGCGGCGTGCCGCAGCGCGTGGCGATCTCGCGCAAGGCGCCAAGGCGCGCGCGGTCGTCGCCGCGATAGGTGTGCGATGCGGCCAGATAGAGCGGCACTTGCGGCAACGCCGCTTCGATCCGATGGAGCGCCTCTTCCAAACCCCCGTGCGGCACGGCGCCCGAGGCGTCAGCGACGCTTTGGTTCAAAGCGCGCGGCACCTTGGCCGGGAAAGGAATGACATCGGCGCAGGACGGGCCCGGCGCGCAAGGCGCGCGCGAAACTTCGCGCCAATCCCAATCCTCCGGCGGCAGGGCGATGAAGACGTTGCCTTGCGCGTGCGCGGCAACGTCGGCAAGGAAAAGCCGGCAGCGGCCTTTTTCTGCGCGGCCCTGTCCCAGCGAAAGCAAACGGCACAAACGGCCATAGGCTTTGCGGTCCGTGGGATAGCACAGCAGGCTTGGCGCATCCTCCAGATCGAGCCGCGCGCCGATGACAAGGCGCAAGCCTGCATCCTTGGCCGCCACGTGCGCCCGCACCACGCCGGCCAGGGTGTTGCGGTCCGTAATCGCAATGGCCGCAAGCCCCAGCGCCTTGGCTTGCGCCGCCAGTTCGTCGGCATGCGAGGCGCCCCGCAGGAACGAGAAGTTGGAAGTTACGTTCAGCTCCGCGTAGGTCATGGCTAGCAGAAGATCCCGTGCAGGAACCAGCGCGGGGGAGCAGCCTCTTCCTCGCTCTCCTCTTGGGCTCCGCCGAACAGACCGTGGCGGAACACCCAATAGGCTGAACCGCCTTCATCCTCGATCTCATAGTAGTCGCGAATGCGGGCAGAACCGGCATTCGACAGGCCGATCGTGCGCCACCATTCCGGTGCGATGCGCCGGGGACCCTGGGCGCGCGCAACGCGGCGCTCCACGCGCCGCCAGACGAAGCGAGCGGGCGGACCGTCGGGCACTTCGGCAACCACATCGATAGGCTCCGGGCGCGTCAGCAGGAACGGCGGACGGCGGGGGCCTTGCCCATAGGGCCAAGGCGGCGCGTAGCTGGCTGCAGGATGCAAAGCCGGCGCAGCGCGCGCCGTTGAGGCTACCGCACCAGCGCCCGGGCTTGCTTGCGCGCTTTTCGCCTTGCGCGCACCGGCCCGCGGCGCAGCCTCGCCAAAGGATCGCGAACTTCCTGCCGGAGACTGCACGGCCGGCACCCGCGCCTCGCTGCGTTCGGGCACATGAGAAGCACGGGCTGCAAGCAGGCACACCGCCTTGCCGCCCAGCCGGTTCGACAAGGCGTCGATCAGCGGACCTGGATCATAGGCGCTGGCGCCTTCCTCGGCAAATCCGGGCTGCGCGCCCTCGAGCGGGGCCACCTGCGTTGCTTCGATCGAGACCAGATCGATGCCGAAACCCGCATCGATTTTTTCGAGCTTGGGCGCCAGCAACATTTTGAAATGCGCACCGTCGTTGCCGTGGGCGCGCATCGTTGTGCCCGTGACGCCCGACGTGCCGTCGGCGCGATAGTAGCGCAGCAACAGTGCGCGTGTGCCCATGTCCTTGTCCTTCAGCGCGCCGGCCAGTTCATCGCACAACGCATGGATCACCCCTTCGAGCGGCTGCGACGAGATCAGCGGCTCGGGGAAAGCGCGGCGCGCGATGAATGGCGCAAGCGCAAAGAATGGAATGAGCGGCTCGGCGGCGCGGCCCAAGGCTTGGTCGAGACGCGACAGCACGCGCTGCGCCACGTCGTTGGAGGCGAAGCGATGGGCCAGACTGATGCGCGGAATGGGGTAGAGATCGCCGATGCGCCGCAATCCCAGGCGCCTCAGGAGAACGACGCACTCGCCATCGAGCCGCAAGGCATCGACCGGCAGCCGTTCGAGGGCCGCGCGCGTCTGCCCTGGAGCAACGATCCGCCATGCGGACGGTTTGCCGGCGCCAAAGCGCGCCAGCCCAAAGGCTGCGCCATAGGTATCCGCAAGCGCCGCACAGGCTGGAATGCCAAGGCCTTCGAGCCGGCCGGCGAGGTCTCTCATGAGTTCCTCCTCGCCGCCATAGAGATGTGCAACACCCGTGATGTCGGCCCAAAAGCCGTTCTCCCGATCGTGTCCGCGGCTTGGCCCATAGCGCCCCGCCCATTGCCCCAGCTTGAACAGCACGCTTGCATCCTCGGAGCGATCGCCCGGGCGCACGCGCAAGGAGGGCAGTGCGGCGCGCGCATCAGGAAGCGCCATGCCGGGTGCTATGCCTTCACGCGCAGCCGGGCCATTGACCGCGGTGATGACGACGCCGCGGGCTCCTGCCAGATCGACGAGTGCAAAGGGCGCATCCTCAGGCACCGTGCGCGGCTCGGCGCGGGCGAGCCGCGTCATGGGCCAATTGGGCAGCCAAACCGAAACGAAGCGTTTCATCACACCACTCCATGACAAAGGGCGCGGCATCCATGCTCTGCGGGCGTCCGCGGCAGCGCTCCAGCGCGACCTTGAAACGTGCCGCGCCCGGCGCCCTGGGATCGAAACGGTGCGGCCCGCTGGGGGCGCGCGCGACACGCCAACGCGTCGCGGCCGCCGCAGCGCCCGGCGCCGCCGGATGAGTTGCAAGAAGACAGGGTGTGCGGCGTGCGCCAGCCGCAAGGCTCAGGCGGCGCGCGCCGTTGAGATCCACGTCTTTGACGACACCCGCCGCAATCGCCAGACGGCCCGACTTCAAACCTTCCTCCAGCGCGGCAAGCGCTTCACTCTGGTGCGGCGTCTCGACGACGAGGACGCGGGCAGGATCAATGCCCAGGTGCGCCAAGCCTTGTCGCGAAACCTGGCCAAGCTCACCGGCAAACGCCTGCGGCCAGCACCACAGCATCATGGCGCCTTCGCTGCCTGCCCCCTCGAGTTGGTTGAACCGCAAGGCAGCCAGACGCAGAGCAAATCCCAGCCCCGCCATCCAGTCTCCGGCCGAAGCGCCGCCTGCCGAACCCACCGGCTTGATCTCATGCACCCCCGAAAGCGTTAGCCCGCCTTCCGGCAGGAGTGCGTCGGCCTCGGCACAGCCGAGCCGCCAGCCCTCTTGCTGCAGGGCAGCCGGTGCGCGCGCTGCGGCTTGCGCAGAGTGCAGCATCGGCCTCTCCAGACCCGCAATCGTCACGCGCAAGGCTTGAAGGACACCCTCCCGGTTCGTCCCCCTTGCCGGAACGGCAGAGGGGAGGTCCGCCGTTCCGGCCGGCCCGGCGCAGCCGGACCCGCGAGACTCACGCGGGGGCAGCAGGGAGAAGGGGGAGTGAGCCGCCGGTTCCACGAGAGACGCCTCGCTTACAAGAGAGAAAAAGCCCCCTCGGCGCGCCGGGAGCGCGGCGAGAAGTTCTTTTTTTGTTCTATTCCTTCTGCGTGCGCGGCGTCAAGCGGAAAAGAACACAACGGGAACGATCATCGGAAGGCCGAAAATTGGCCATCCTCACCGCAAAATCATCTGCAATCTCATGAATTTGGGAACGGGAACGATCTCGTGATCCGGCGCATTCATGACGCGAGTGTGGCTTCCCTGCTCTGCCGCGCAAAACGGTACTGGTATATACGCAGTGTTCACCATCGTTGCGCAGGATGCCGTTTGCATCTGCGCCCCCATGGCTTCCGAACAAGGAGCATCCCCCGATGACCTTTCGCGCACGTTTGAATTCGCTTGCCTGTGCTGCCGTAACGGCCCTTGCTGTCACCCTTTCGCCGCATGCCGCAAGCGCCCAGGGATTCGATTTCCTGTGGGGCGGAACAGAAGAATTCGGAGGTGGCCGCCGCGTCGTCAGCTTCAATCCGCAGTACAAGCCCGGCGAGATCATCGTTTCGTTCTCCGACCGCCGTCTGTATCTCATCACCAAGCCCGGCCAGGCCATCACCTATCCTGTTGCCGTTCCCACCGGCGAGGCCCGCTGGCAGGGCACGACCTTCGTGTCCAACAAGCGCGTGAACCCGCCGTGGACGCCGACGCCCGAGATGGTGGCCAAGAACCCCCGCCTGCCTCGCTGGGTTCCGGGCGGCCATCCGATGAACCCGCTCGGCGTGCGCGCCCTGTACCTGGGATCTTCCGCCTACCGCATTCACGGCACCGACGCCCCGTGGACCATCGGCCAGGCCGTGTCGCACGGCTGCATCCGCATGCTCAATAACGATGTGCTCGATCTTTATCCGCGCGTTCCCGTCGGCACCCGCGTTCTGGTGACGTGGCAGCGCTTCAACACCTCGACCGTTTCGAGTTCGCCGTCGACCTCGACGACGGCTTCCGCATCGTCCGGCTCGTCCGGCGGCGGCAGCTTCTTCTTCTTCGACGACGAGCCTGCGAAGCGGCCTGTTTCACGCAAAAGCTATCACTCCAGCATGCAGAAGTCGGCAGCTGCCGAGTAACGCGCGCAGCGAGACGTAGAAATCAAAAGCGGCTGGCCGGCGCCCGCCGCTTTTTTCTGTGCACTGAAATGACACGCGACGCCCTCCGCCTCGGGATCGTCGAGATCGTAAGTGCCGATCTTGTGGTCTGGAGAGAGAAACTTCCAGACCGTGGTCTTCTTAAAAATGATGGCGCTAGCGATTAGCCGGCGCGTTGAGGCACGCGACGAGGTCGTGCGCCAGCCCTCGCATCAGCGTGTCGTAGAGCTGCGGCCCGGGATCCAGCATCTGGCCCTCGGGATCGAGCGTGCCCGTGCGCGCTCCGGTTCCCTCCGTCACGGCTGCGAGAAGTTTGGGCTGAAACGACGGCTCGGCGAACACGCATCCTGCTTTGAGTTCGCGGATCCTGGCGCGCACCTCAGTCAACCGCTTGGCGGACGGCTGCTGATCGGGACTGATGGTGATCGCCCCGGCAGCGGGCAAGCCGAAGCGACGTTCGAAGTACTGATACGCATCGTGAAACACGACGAAAGGCTTGTCCTGTACACCCTGCACCTGCTCAGCAATCTCTGCGCTCAACGCATCAATGCGCCGGCGTGCCCTCTCGGCGTTGGCCTGGAAGACCTCGCTCTTCTCGGGCCACTTCTCGCTCAGCGCGCCAGCGACGGCCCCGATGATGGCCTTGGCGTTTTCAGGATCGAGCCAGACGTGCGGGTCCTTCAGGTCGCCGTGCTCTTGCTCACGGTCATGCTCGTGGTCATGCGGCTCGAACACTCCCGTCTGCCGCATGTCGAGCAGCTTCACGCCCAGCCGCTCATCCGCCAGCGTCACCAGCAGGACCGATCGAGGCAAGCCTTCCACGAGCCTGCGTGTAAACGGCTCCAGATGCTCGGACACCCGGATGAAGACCTGCGCCTTGGCGATGGCGCGTGCGCCCGATGGCTTCAGGGCAAAGGTATGGGGCGAGGCATTGCCTTCGACAATGAGGACCGGGCTGCCCACGCCCTCCATGACCTGGCTCACCAGAGAATGGATCGGCTTGATGGTCACGACAACATCGGGCTCCGCCGCCGGCGCTGCTGGCGCGGCAAGAAAGCTGCCCACCAGTGCCGCAAGGGCCATAACGACTCGCTTCAACCCGCCAGATTTCATAGCCTGCCCCCTTCCAATGCCCGCCTTGCAGCCTATGCGCGACCGAGCCCCTTATTTGCGTATGTTATAACAACCAACCCGGCAAGGGTTCAAATAGTGGCGCCCTGCGCCAGCCACAAGTCTTCGTCAGCCTGCGGTCGCAGTACCGCCATCATTTTTCGGCCGTAAGAGACATTGGGATTGCGTAAAGAATCACAGGAAATGCGGCGGCATAGGGCTGACGCCGACAGGGGGGAGTATCACATGCGCGCCGAACGGTTCAGTGGCCTCGCGCTGCTCATGCTTGCCTGGATGGGACTTGCGTCACCGCTGCAGGCGCATCCGCACGTATGGATCACCTACGAGACCACCGTTGTTTACGACAAAGGCGCGATCGTCGGCTTCGATCACGTCTGGACCTTCGACGACATGTACACCGCCATGGCGATCCAGGGCCTCGATAAGGACGGCGACGGCGTCTACACGCGCGAGGAACTGGCAGAACTCGCCGACGTCAACATGCAGGGGTTGAAGGAGTTCGACTACTTTACCTTCGCCAAGCTCGGGAACGCCGACCGGAAGATGGCCCCGCCCAAGGATGCCTGGCTCGAACACAAGAACGGAATTCTCAGCCTGCATTTCCGCCTTCCGCTCGATAAGCCCGTTCCAGCCGAGGCCAAGGACTTCACGTTCGCGGTCTACGATCCATCGTTCTTCATCGCCTTCGAGCCGGAGAAGACCGATCCCATCAAGCTAGCCGCCGGCGCGCCGGAAGGCTGCAAGGCGTCAATCGTCCAACCCAAGAGCGACGAGCAGACGACCGATCTCAAGACGCAATTGCTCAACGACGCTTTCGCGCAGCAACTGGGACAGACGACCAACATCGGCGCGGGCTTCACATCCACCATCTCGATTACCTGCGGGAAGTCGTGAGCACGATGAAGGGCCCCCGCGCCGCGCTCTGCGCCCTCACCATCGTATTGGCCCTGCTTGCAGGCCTGCTGGGGAGCACCGCCTACGCACAACAGCAAAAGGCCAATCCCTTCGCCCTCCCGCAGCAGAGCCAGCAGCAAGGCGCGCCGCCTGCGTCTCTCGAACCGCCCGGCCTCTTGACCCGGGCGTGGACGTGGCTGTTGACGCAGCAGTCGCGCATGAACCGCGAGATGGCGGCGGCGGTGAAGGACCTCAAATCGGGTGACCCCGTGCGCGCGGCAGGATTACTGATCCTCATCGCATTTCTTTATGGGGTGTTGCACGCTGCAGGCCCGGGACACGGCAAAGCGGTGATTTCTTCGTATGTGCTGACCAACGATGAGACCGTCCGGCGGGGAATCGCATTGTCTTTCCTGTCCGCCGTGTTCCAGGCGATTTCCGCGATCGTGTTCGTGGGCATCTTCGCCCTTGTTCTCAATCACACCAGCATGCAGATGCGCGCCAGTGAAGCGTTGTTGGAAACCTTGAGCTGGGGATTCGTCGCCGTGATCGGCGCCCTCATGCTGTACCGGCAGTCGCGCAGCGTATTTGCGCGCCCGGCGCTCTTGCCGGCGGCCGCCTCGCCCGTTGGGAAAGCGCACGCCCTCCCACACCGGCACGATTGCACCCATGAGCATCATCATCCCCGGGACGACGGCGTGTGCGGTCACCATCATCAAGATCACCACGCCGCAAGCGCCGCCAAGATTCCTCTTGGGCAAGCAACCTGCGATCATGTCCACGGCCCCGATTGCGGCTGCGGTCATAGCCACATGCCGGATCCAAAAGACTTGCAAGGCGCCTGGTCATGGCGCAAGGCCCTGCCCTTGGCGCTGTCGATAGGCATCAGGCCTTGCACGGGCGCGCTGCTGCTGCTGGTGTTCGCCATGAGCCAGGGCATGTGGTGGGCGGGCGTGCTTGGCACTTTTGCGATGTCGCTCGGCACCGCGCTCACCGTATCGGTGCTGGCGACGCTCGCTGTTTCCTCACGCAATCTGGCGGTGCGCCTGTCAGGGGAGGGCAGCCCCTGGGCTTGGCGCGTTCAGGCGCTGGCCGGGTTCGCCGGCGCGAGCCTGGTCTTCCTCATGGGATCGGCTTTCTTCGTCGCCTCGCTGCAGGGCGGATCGCCGCTGTAACCAAACTGAGACGCAGGTTAACCAGCGATTAAGATTTGTCCGGCGGGCGCGGGACGCAGCGGCTAGATTGGCGGCGCGGTGAAGACTGCCGCGATCGAAAGCCGTTTTGAGGAAGGCCGTACCCGCATGCGCCGCTCTTACCTTGCACTCGCCGCACTGCTCGCATTCGGCCTCTGCAATGGCGTCAACGCCGGGCTCGACGTCGATGCGCCGATGCCCAAAGCCGGCAACATGGAACTCGTCGTATTGGAGGCGCCCGGATGCACCTACTGCACCTTGTTCCGGCGCGACGTCCTGCCCTCTTATGAAGCCTCACCGCAAAGCAAGGATCTGCCGATCCGCTTTGTGGATATCAACGACGAAGCCGCCGACGCACTCGGAATCGACTATCCGGTGGACATCGTTCCCACATTCGTTGTGTTGAAGAACAACAAGGAAGTCGGCCGCATCCCCGGCTACACGGGACCGGAATTCTTCTTTCACACGATCAACTACCTTCTTTCCACCGCACCGTGATCGCATAATGTTTGTCATCACCGCCCCGATCGGCTTTGATCCGGGCTGGTGAGGCCGCGCCTAACCCCAATCGCGGCCTGCTGCGAGAGGTGTCTGGCCCATGGATCGCCGTCGTTTCATTTCCGCCGCGAGCGCCGCGACCGCCATCGCTTGCACCGGCGCCAATTCGGCCGCCGCCCGGGCGTGGCCGGCAGCACGCGCCATGGTGAAGCGGACGCAATCCCTGACCCTGGCATGCCCCGCCCCCGAGAGCACCGCTGGCCTCTTCGATGATGCGCGCATCCTTGTGCGTGCTCTGGAACGGGCTTTCGAGCAACGGGTCAAGATCCAGGTCGTCAGCGGACCGCAGGGCTCGATTGATGCGATCGGCGGCAACGGCGCGGATCTTTTCTACGGACCCGAGCATGCGAACGCCGCTCGCATCCCTGCCTTGGGGTTCCTGGCGGGACTGTCCGGCCACCTTGCGATGGGCGCGCGGGATCTGCGCGCATTCGTGGAGCAAGGCGGGGCTAACCTCTGGACCATGTGCCTTGCCCCCTACGGCATCATACCGATCTATGCGGGACACGAGGGCGAAGCCCCGCTGCTCTGGTCGCGGCGGCGCATCGACAGCCTGACAGGCTTGAGGATATCGACGCGCGGCCTGAACGCCCGGGCCGTTAGCGCTCTGGGCGCGATCCCCATCGCGCTTCCGCCGGACGAAATCGCCGCTGCGCTGGCCGCCGGGCGCGTCGACGCCGTTGAAATCGCAGATCTGACGCACGCCATCGCCCTCGGCCTTCCAGCAGTCGCGCGCTTTGCCGCTCACGCCGCGCTTGCCGATCATGCCGGAGCCCTTTCACTTTCGGTTGATGGGCCGCTTTGGCAGAGCTGGAGCCCCAAGACCCGGACAAGCGTGCTGTCGTGTGTCAGGGAGCAAGCCAAACTCCGGGAAATGCGCGCCGCTCAAAGCCATGACGTGCTTCAATCCGCGCTTGGCCATGCCTTCGATACCGAGTTCTATACCTGCCCGGGCGCGCACCTCACGCGCCGGGTTGGCGAAGCCCTGCTCGCAGAGCTTGCGGCGCTGAACGCGCAAACCCGCCAAATCAATGGCGTCTACATGGCAATGTGGTCCGGCTCTGCATAAACTGATCTGTCACATAATACACGATGAACACCGTTTAGGTTTGCCATCGGCAAACTCGTAACTTAGTCAGCGATCATAGATGATCCGCATTCGCTCCAATTCGGCCGGACAGGCGATGAGCATCTTCGCTCGACAGCCAGCGGCCGGCTTCGAGCCAGCACGCCCAAGGGCGCCGACCCTAACGAGCAGACGCTCTCATGGAGGAATATCGTATGACGGCTAACTATATCGACGAGCTCAAACGCTACCAGCCTCAAGTCAACGAGCAGGCGGTTGCCGCGATCGTCAAGCACCTTGGCATTGCCCTCAAGAGCGCAGACGCCTCGATGGTGTCGTGCTCGAGCAAGGACGAACTCGCACGGGTTCGCGAAAGCTGGTTGAAGAAGAAACTGGCGCTGACGGCCGATGACGCCACGCTCGACAAGTATATCGCCGAGATCTGCACGGTCATGAAAGGCGACAACCGGAAGTCGCGCGTCACGTTTTATTATCTGCTGGCCGAGAAAGTCGGCAAACTCGGCTCCTTGGGCTGACCCTGGCGCCGTGCATGTCGCATCAGGCTGCGGCGCACGATGGGCCGCCGCGGCCGTTTTCCGGGCGCATTTGCCGCCGGTGCCGGAAGGGCCATGCAAGCCCTGCCGCGGCAAAGCGTAACCTTTTGAATCTTCAGAACGTATACAGGCTCTGCAAATATGGTAGTCTAAATCAAAAGTCATATGTTTGCGGCTATCGCCGTTTGAGCTTTATGAGTTCCGCGACATGAATGCGCCCTCCTTTGACGATCTGCGCGCCAACGGCCGCGACCTCTCCGACGAGAAAATGGAGCAGGTTCGAGAGTTACTTTTCGGCGACGCCATTCGCATCCTCGAGGCGCGTCTGCGACAGCTCGAGATGCGTCTGAGCGAAATCGAAACGGGGCTCGGCCGTCAACTCGGTAATGTGGAATCCCGCCTGCAGGCTCTGGCCGGTTCAGCCGAAGCCGACCGCCGTGCGGCATTCGAAGCGCTCGCCCGCAGCATCTCGGACCTGGGCGAGCAGGTGCACCGTATCTCGCGCGGGTAGTGTCTCGCGGGATGAACCCGAACTCGGCCCAGCCCGGCAATATCACCGCCGCCAACAATTCCAGAAGAGCGCATGTCGCAATCCGTCAACCGTCTGAAGCAGCTTCTGTTCGAGCCCGAGGCCCTGGCTCTGGCGGAACTTGAACGGCGCGTTGCGCAGATGGACGCGCGCGGCGGGCAAGAACGCGATGCGTTGCGATCTCAGATCGAAGTTGTCCTGGAACGTGCCGGCAGCACGGAAAAATTCACCCAGAGCGTTGCCGATACGCTCGACGAGGCCCTGCGGCGCGCCGAGGTGCAAAACCACGCACAGCTTTCCTTATCGATAGCACCGCTCGTGGTCACCACCATCAAGGCGGAATTGAAGAACAGCCAGGATGAGATGGTGGAGGCGCTCTATCCGATTACCGGACGGCTCGTGAAGGCCTACGTGGCAAGCGCCATCAAGGACCTCACCGAGGAGATGAACCGCAGGCTCGAGATGAACCCTGTCATGTTGCGGCTGCAAAGCCTCATGACGGGGCGCTCCGTGGGCGAACTCGCCCTTGCTTCAACACAAGATTTTCAAATCCTGGAGTTGTTCCTCATCCGGCGCGGCTCTGGCGAACTCGTCGAGCATTGGCCGCAGACCGCGAGCGGCCGCGAGCACCTGATGAGCGGGGTACTTGCGGCCGTCAACGCCTTCGCAAACGAGGCCTTGTCGGCTGATGAAGGAGCGCTTCGCCAAATCGATCTTGGCGAGGAAACCGTGTATCTGCGCGGCTCCCAGCTCTACCTGCTGGCCGCCAAGTGCTCTGGGACCGCGCCCCGGAGCATAGAGCAGACGCTTGACGACGCTTTTCTTGCCACCATCGAAAAAGAACTCTACAGCACGGGCGAGGCTGCTGGCGCCGGCGAGACGCCGCCGGGTATTCAAGTGTTGAGCGATCTTGGCAAAGAGCTTACCACGCGCGTGGAGACTCAAAAGTCGGCGCTGCGCAGGCGATCCGGCAATCCGCTGAAGATCCTTGGAATTACCATTCTTCTTCCCCTGATTGCTTGGGCGGGCTTGTCCTACTGGGTGCGCTACGCCAACGAGCACACGCGCCAGACGGCGGCCGGCGTCGTTTCCGAAACCGCGCCGATGCAGGGTTATCCGACGCGGCTGGAGGCAAGCGCCGTAGGGCAGAGGCTGCACATCCTGGGGCTGGCGCCTTCGCAAAGCGTCAAGGCCGAGGTTATCTCGCGCATCGCCAGCGCGCTGCCGGCCGTTCGAATCGACGACGATCTTGCCGTCGTGCCCGGTAGCGACATCGCAGTACCCGACATGACCCCCGAGGTCGATAGTCTAAGGGCCAAACTGGCCGGCCTTCAATCAGGCGTTACGCTGGCGCCTATGCGCCGAGCGGCCGAGCGCGCCGCACGGCGCGTGACGCTGGCAGCGCGCGACATCAGCCAGCCGGGCAGCGCGGCGATTGCACAGGACAAGCGCGAGATCCTCGGCACGACGGCATCGCACCTTGCAGCCTTGTCGAAAGATCTCGCGACCCTCAACGCCCGGCTCGCGGAACCCGCGCCTCTCACCGAGGCCCGTTCGGAAAGCCTGCACACCGAATTCGACACTCTCGACACACGCATCACCCAAGCCAACGATACACTCGCGGCAATCCTGGGAGCCACTCAAGAAGGCGACAACGGCGCGCGCACGTCCGATCCGGCAACGGCAGCCGATGGACTAGCGGCCAGCGCCGAGCGGCTCTCGGCGCTGACCGCGGCGCTGCTGGCTGCAAACAGCGTCAAGATTCCGGAACCCAAAGTCGTGGTTCAGCAGCCCGCCCCGCCCGACGCGCGCACGCGGCTTGCGACGTTTGCCGCGCGCCACGCGGTCTTCTTCGCCAACGCGACCGACTACCGCGACGCCGCCGCCACCCAGCGCACGCTCAGCGAATTGGCCGCCTTGCTGCGTGAAGCCAGCACGCCCATCCGCGTGGTGGGATATACCGACGACGTCGGCAATCAGCCCTCCAACACTACGCTCGCCCAGGGACGAGCCGAGAAAGTGCGCCAAGACCTCGTTGCTCAAGGCGCACCCGATCGCCTGCTCATCATTCTGGGACGCCGGGACACACAGGACATAAGTCCCTCTCAGGGGCCCGACAGCCCCAATCGCCGCGTGATCTTCGAAGTCGCTTACGAAGGCGAGATCCCGCAATGAGCGCGCGCAAGGTCATGCTGCTGGGCGAAATCGGCGTCGGCAAGTCATCGCTTGCGCGCCGGCTCGTGTTCGACAAGTTCGAGTTCGACTATAAGCCAACGATCGGGGTCGACATCTACCGCTACGAGGCGCCGGCCAGCGCCGGCCGCCCCGCGATGACGCTCATCATCTGGGACACCGACGGCAACTTCGGCGACGCCATTTTCCGTCACATCTACATGAAAGAGGCGGCAGGCGCGCTCATCGTCGGCGACATGGCGCGACCCCAGACGCTGGACACCATGATCAAGCTTGCCACGGGTTTCCGGGACGCGTTTCCAGGGCGCCAAAGCACGTTTATCGTCAACAAGGCCGATCTGGTTCCCGATGCCGAACAGGCGCCGCTGCCATCCGGTCTCACGCAAGCGGGATCGCCTCTCATCCGCACGAGCGCAAAGACGGGCAGCAATGTCGCCAAAGCCTTCAACGAAACCGCCGACGTCATCGCCCGCCGTGGGCTCTGAGGGGGACATCGATACCGGTGTACCCATGCCCCGCGCTCTGGCGGAGGCCACGGCATGCCTCGCCGACATCGGGCTTTATGGACTGGTCTGGCTCACCGGCGAACTTATCGTCGAGATGACCTATGGGCCGCTCGTCGATTTCATCCAGCACGGCAAGCCCCTGACCGACAGCGTTCTTGCCCTGATCGGCCTTGAGAACGACATCCGCGCATTACGCGCAGACACCGGCAAACTGCTCGAACTTCCCGCAGTCGCCGTCGCCACGCCGGATGGCCTGCAGGGCCGGCTTAACTTCGTGCTCTTCTGGCTGAAGCACGAAGACCGGCCCATGCTGCTCGCTTATCGGGCCAATTCGCAGACGGAACTTGAACTTGAGCTGTCGCGTCAGATCCGCGCGCGTCTCATGGCCGAAGCGGAGATCTCGGCCAAGTCCCGCGAACTGGCGCGCGCCAATGCTGATCTGGAAAGCTTTGCTGCCATCGTCTCTCACGACCTCAAGGCCCCCTTGCGCCACATTCGCATGATCGCTGATGACGTCATTTTGCAGGCGTCCGATACCGGGCAATCGCCGGAGATGATGCAGAAGCTGCGACACCTCCAGGATCTGTCGCGGCGCATGTCGCACATGCTCACCGAGCTATTCGATTACGCGAGCCTGGGGCGCAAATACGAGGCTCTGGCCCCCACCGACACACGCCAACTCGTGCAGGACATCGCCGATTCCCTGGCCGGCGGCGCCATGCGGATCGTCATAGAGGGCGACTGGCCGATAGTGACGACGCTCGCCGCGCCTTTGGATCTCGTTTTGCGTAATCTCATTCACAACGCGGTCCAGCATCATGACCGGCGATCCGGGATCGTCACGCTGACCTGCCAGGAGCGCGCCGAGCATCTTGTATTTGCTGTTAGCGACGACGGTCCGGGCATCGCTCCGCAGGATCACGCCGTCGTTTTCCTGCCATTTCGGACGCTTACCTCCCGGGCAGCCCGCCCCGGCAGCGGCACGGGCATGGGACTTGCCATGGTCAAAAAGATGGTTGAAACGGCAGGGGGGACGATTTCGCTCCTGTCGGACCCAGGGCAACGCAGGGGCGCGACGTTCGAGGTTGTCTGGCCCCGATTCATCTCGATTTGAAATGGCTTTCTCTATCTCGCAAAGCTGAAATATAAGGCCTCCGCCACTGAACGCCCCGGCGCGAGGTTATGAATCGACCACGCAATGGGCTAACCTGCGCCGTCCCTGACAAGGAACCGGCGCAGCAGTAACGCGAAAATGACACTGGACAACGGAGCGGCAAGCTGGACATGGCAGCATCCTCGACTGGTTCTGGCGGAGATTTTTTGGCGCGCAAGAGCGAATTGATGCGCACGCGCGCCTCCTTGCCGTCCTTGAAAGACGTTCTGATCGTCGAGGACGAAAGCCTCGATGCGGATCGCATGTTCGCTACGTTGCGCGTCATGTTCGGTTATGCGCTCGAGGTTCGCCGCGCCCGAACGCTGGCGGCCGCGCTCGACGCGGTCATCGCACGGATGCCTGAAATCGTCTTCCTCGACGATATTCTCAAACCCTCCGACGACGCTACGCAGACAATCCCGCTGCTGCGCCGCGCCGGTTACGGCGGCCCCATCGTCGTCGTGAGCGGACAGACAACGCGCAACCGGCGCTGCGTATTAATTGCGACGGGCGCCGATGACGTCATCCACAAGGACGACATTGACAGCGTGCGCCTCACGGAGGCCCTCGAGCGCGTCTTCAAGCCCGCGGGCGATGTGTCCTGAAGCCTCAAGACAGGCCCGTGTGCTGATCTCGATCAGCAGTAGTCGGCGCACCGATACGCACGATACTTTTTTCGCGATGCAGGTCAGCATCGCGGTTTTTTTTGCCCTGAGAAGAGCGCGTGGTCTAGCGTCGCGGGGTTAATTGCCACGTTCTTCTAACTCTTCGCGTGTGCCAATTGACGGCGGCTCTAAGGACGAATGCAGACGGAGGAATTGCGTTTTGGGATGCATCGCAAGAGTAATGGCGTTGGCGATGATTGGGGCTTTTGCGCCCATGCCGCTGAGCGCAGGGGAAGAAGACATCAAGCTGCCCCCCGAAGTTACGCCGCAGCTTCGCGCTGCCTGCGAGAAAGACGTGCGCAGGCTGTGCATCGGGACCAACCCTACGATTGCAAAAGTGAAGGTCTGCGTGGCGAGCAAGTTCTTCCAGCTCGGCCGGCGCTGCCAGATGCAACTGGCGCTCGCTGGTTTCAAGCGCTAGAGGCCATTTCGCGCGTTTCGTGCAAATCGCGTAATCGGCTCTACTGCCCTTATCGCGTTCCTCGCAGGAAAGCGCTTCAGGCGCGGTAATGTGCGAACTGGCCGCGCGGCTGGAAACGCACGAGGTAAGCCGGGACGACGGACGCGATCGCAGTGGCCTGGGGCACGCCCAATCCGGCGAGCGTGCGCCCTTCGCTCTTGGCCGCGTCGGAAACGACATTGTCGGCCTTGAGCAGCTTCACCTGATCGCCCGTTATCGGACGCAGCGCATTGGGCAGCGGCGCCGTCAACAGCGCCTGGAGCCTGGCGAGCCAGAACGGCAGCGGCAGGTACGCGCGCTTCCTCCCCGTATACTCCTGGGTCAGATCCAACAGGCGGCGGAACGTGAAGACTTCCGGTCCCCCCACTTCATAGATCGTGCCGGGCTTGCCCTCATCCTGGACCGCGTTCGCGATGGCGGTGGCCAGATCGCCCACATAAACCGGCTGGAACTTTGTCCGTCCGCCCCCGATGAGCGGCAGGAACGGGCTCATAAGGCTCAGTCGTGCGAAGCGGTTGAAGAACTCATCTTCCGGTCCGAACACGATCGAGGGGCGAATGATGATCGCATCGGGAAATTCCTGCAGCACGGCGTCTTCGCCCTCGGCCTTCGTGCGCGCATAGGCAGACGGAGAAGTTCGGCTCGCGCCGATGGCCGAGATATGAATGAAACGCTTGGCGCCCGCCGCACGCGCGGCCTTGGCCACGGTGCGCGAGCCCTCCACGTGCACCGCCTGGAAAGTCTGCTTTGCGGAGGGTGCGAGAATGGCGACCGTATTGATGACGGCCTCTGCACCTTCAACGGCAGCCTGGACGGAGGCCGGAAAACGCACGTTCGCCTGAACGGGATGTATCTGACCCACGACGCCCATGGGTTGCAGATGGCCCGCGAGGTCGGGGCGGCGTTCACCTGCCCGAACGCGGTAACCCCGCCGGGCCAGCGCCGAGACGGTATGACGCCCCACGAACCCGGAACCTCCAAAAATGGTGACCAAACCGCCATTGCCGCTCATGCGTCCCAAGCCCTCTTTCTAGCCGATTGCGCACTGCAAACCGGCCCCAAGGTTTAGCTGCAGCCGCCCAGGCTGTGAAGCGTGGCTTATCGGCGCTTTCCCGCAATTGACACAAGCCTCCGATGCGACTACGTGATTGCGCTCTGAAACGCCCAGATGGCGGAATTGGTAGACGCACTAGTTTCAGGTACTAGCGGGTAACACCGTGGAGGTTCGAGTCCTCTTCTGGGCACCAGTTTCCCCCTCGCGATGCGCTTTCGACGTCGTCGCGCCGGTGGCGGTTCAAGGGCACGTTTAAGGACGCCTTGAACCTGCATCGTTCCACCTGGGTCCCCCTGGACCCGACCCCTGGGTCTCATCTGGCCGGCGGCCGCCGGCCGCCCTATTCGTGAAGGGAGGGGGCCCGATGCCCCGGGGCAGACGCTACAAGCCAAGCGCCCGAGGCAATTCACGATGTCGCCCTCCCGAACGACCAGCCCGAAAATCAATCTCCACAAGGGGGACCTCCCGCCGGGGCTCTCTTTTCCGCGTGGCGTGGCCATCGACACCGAAACGCTGGGGCTCAACCCGCACCGCGACCGGCTTTGCGTGGTGCAGCTTTCGGCCGGGGATGGCAGCGCGCATGTGGTGCAGCTTGCTGCCAACAGGTACGCCGCACCCAACCTCAAGGCGCTTCTGAGCGACAAGAAGACGCTGAAAATCTTTCATTTCGCACGCTTCGACATCGCCGTGCTCGAGAAGTACCTCGGCGTTGAGACCACGCCGATCTACTGCACGAAGATCGCTTCCAAATTGGCCCGCACCTATACGGACCGGCATGGGCTGAAGGATCTATGCGCAGAACTTGCAGGTGTCGAGCTTTCCAAGCAGCAGCAGAGTTCCGATTGGGCGGCGGAAAAGCTCTCGGACAGCCAACTTGCCTATGCCGCCTCGGACGTGCTCTACCTTCATGAGTTGAAGGACAAGCTCGATGTCATGCTGGCGCGCGAAGGCCGTACCGGGCTCGCCCAGGCCGCCTTCGAATTCCTGCCGGCGCGCGCCAAGCTGGACCTCGCCGGATTTGGCGAAATCGACATTCTCTCGCATTGAGCAGGCATTGGGCGGCGGCCTCTGCGGCCTTGCGGCCTAACCTGGCCATCCCGGCCAGCGGCGACCCAGCAAGGCCAGCGTGACCCGGCAGCACCGGCCCGCTTTACTCGGTCCCATTGTCACCCCATTTGAGACTGAATGTCGGAAGGGACCAAAAGGGGATGGGTAAGACCGGGCGGGCCTCATGGCAAGCGTAACTGAAGGCGCCGGCGCGCGAGTGACCGGCAGCGGTATCGTCCTTGCGGGCGATCGCGGGCCTATGCGCTCGGCTGCGGCCAGCCATACGCGCATCGTGCGCATTCTCAAGCTTGCCCTGCCCGCCACGACGCTTCTCGTCATGGGCGGCTATAGCCTCAGCGTGTTCGACAAGACCGGTTGGGGCGAGGGTTTCGCGCCACTCGAGGTTCCGCGCATCCTGGCGGAAAACTTGGCCATGGAGAACCCGCACTACGAAGGCTTCAACTCCGACGGCGGCCGCTATTGGGTCACCGCCAAGAAGGCCATGCAGGACTTGAAGAACCTTTCACTGATCAACCTTGATGGCATTTCAGGCGAACTGGTCGACGCCAACAAGGAACGCACGAAGCTCACCGCAACGCGCGGCACCTTCAACAACAAGCAGAGCGTCATCGAACTCTTCGACGCCATCGGCATCACAGGCGACAACGGCCTCAAGGCGCAACTCACGCGCGCGACGATCAACACGAAGGAGGGTGTCATCCTCTCCGAGGCGCCGGTACGCGTGGAAATGCCCGCTGGAACGATTACTGCAAGCCAGCTCACGATCCGCCAGAAGGAGAAGGAATACACCTTCAAGAACGAGGTTCGCACGGACCTGAAGGCGCGAAATCCGCAAGCCCAACCGCCTCCACCTGCGCAGGCGGGCAACGCCACGGGGTTCGGAAACCCAAGTGAGCCGATTTTGATTACGGCCAACCGCCTGGACATCAACGACGCCGCCAAGGTCGCCACCTATACAGGCGCCGTGCGCGCCGTGCAGGGTCAAGCGATCCTGCAGTCGCCCGAATTGGAAGTGACCTACGAAGGCAGCGTTTCAGGGATACCGGGCGCCGGGGACGATAAGGCGTCAAAGGGCGCTGCCGCCAAGAAGGATCAGCCGGCAAAGGACAAGGCGTCCGCAAAGGAAAAGGCGCTCACCGCACAACCCGCATCGGCTGCGGCCGACATGGGCGGCAGGATCAAGCGCGTCGTCGCGAGGAACCCCGTCACGCTCACGCAAGGAAATGGCCAAGAGGCCACGAGCCGGAACGCGCAGTTCGACGCCGCAACCCAGATGGCTGTGCTGGAAGGCGACGTGGTGATGTCGGAAGGAGCCGGCAAACGGGTCACCGGCGACCGGGCGGAAATCGACCAGATGGCGGGCACGGTCGTGATCACCGGCCCCGTTTTTCTGACACAGGGCAAGAATGAGTTGCACGGCCGGCGGCTGTTCTTCAACCGCAACTCGGGGAAAATGAACCTGGCCGGTAGCGAATCGGGGTCTGGCGGACGGATCAGCGCCCGCTTCAGTCAAGGCGGCACACCTGCCGCGCTCGCCCGGAAGGCCGAGCAGGAGGCCCCCAAGCGGGGGCTCGCCCTCGGCGGGAACTTCAAGACCGATCCCAATGCTCCCGTCGATCTGACCGCCGACCGGCTCGATGTCGACGATCACGCCAAGCAGGCGGTGTTTGCGGGCGACGTGAAAGCGCAGCAGGCAGGCTTTTTGCTCGAGGCCGCAGAGCTGACCGCGAATTACACCGGCTCGGCCGGTCTGGCAGACGCCGGCGAGGCGCAAAAGGCCGGCGCCCAAGCAGCACACCTCACGCGCATCCGAGCCCGCAAAAATGTCGTCGTCACCTCCAAGGAGGGACAAAAGGCGACGGGCGACTGGGCGGACTACGACACCAAGGCCAACACGGTGACGCTCGGCGGCGACGTCGTCATGACCCAAGGAAAGAACATCGTGCGCGGTACCAAGCTCGTCATCGACATGACAAGCGGCGAAAGCGTCATCTCGACCGAAGCGGCCAAGGGCGGCGGCATGATTTCCTCCAGCGCAGCAGACGGCTCGGGCATGATCATCAAATCGGGACGGCCGAGCGCCGTCTTCTATCCCAACGAAATCAAGAAGCATTCCGAGAAGGGCGCCGCCGCTGCGGGTGCCGGCTGGCAGGCGCGTTCCGCGCCCTCCCAATAGCTGCAAAAGCGGGCTAAGGTATTTCGTAAAATCAAGCGCTGCGGGCGCCAACGCAAACGGATCGGCTGTGTTCAGGGCATTACCATTCGGCTCCAGGCTCGGGCTCAAGACAGGCGGCAGAGGCGCGCGCACGCAAGGGCACGGGCGCGGCGGAGCTAACGGCTCGGTCCATGCGAACGCGGCCGGCGGCGGCGCCCCTTATGCCGACGACCCGGCCAACCAGGATCCGCACGCCATAGGGGCCGATGGCTGGTTGACGGCCTATGACATCAAGAAATCCTATCGCAAGCGCATGGTGGTGAAGGGCGTAAGCCTCGCGGTCGGACGCGGAGAGTCGGTCGGATTGCTTGGTCCGAACGGCGCCGGCAAGACGACCGTGTTCTACATGATCACGGGGCTCGTTCCCGCCGACGATGGGCGCATCACCATCGACGGCGCCAACGTCACCCACCTGCCGATGTATCAGCGTGCGCGCCTTGGCATCGGCTACCTGCCGCAGGAGGCGTCAATCTTCCGTGGCCTGACGGTCGAACAGAATATCATGGCCGTGCTCGAGCTGGTCGAGCCCGACAAGAAGAAGCGCAAAGAGCAGCTCGACAGCCTGCTCGAGGAGTTCACCATTACGCGCCTGAGGAAATCGCCCTCCATGGCGCTTTCAGGCGGCGAGCGTCGGCGTTGCGAGATCGCGCGCGCCCTGGCCTCCCGGCCATCCTTCATGTTGCTGGACGAACCATTCGCCGGCATCGACCCGATTGCGGTCGGCGACATCCAACAGCTCGTTCGGCACTTGACCGAGCGCGGCATAGGCGTCTTGATCACGGACCACAACGTGCGCGAGACGCTGAGCCTGATCGATCGTGCTTATATCATTTACGATGGCCAAGTTCTGACACAAGGTAAGCCTTCTGAAATCATAGCCAATGAAGACGTCCGCCGGGTCTATCTGGGAGATATGTTCGTTAACGCGCGTTGATTATAGCCCTGGGCTGAGACTGTTGGAGAGACGAGCGGGTTAGCGTATGGCGCTGTCGGCCAAACTCGAATTGCGGCAAGGCCAGCAACTGGTGATGACGCCCCAGTTGCAGCAGGCCATTCGCCTTCTGCAATTCTCCAACATGGAGCTGGCGGAGTTCGTCGATGCCGAACTCGAACGCAATCCGCTGCTGGAACTGGAAGACAACCAGCCCCAGGCGAAAACCACCGACGAGCCCGTTTCCGAGCCCCCGCAGGAGGCTGCATCTCCGGGCGGCGAGGATGAGTGGCTGGACCTGAGAAAGCCGGTCGAGGATCCCGCTGACGCGCTCGATACGGACTACGACAACATTTATCAGGACGCCGGCCCCGCCGACACGCAGGCAAGCGGTGAGAACGCGGCGCTATCGAGCTGGGCAAACGTGCGCCAGCGCATGAGCAACGCCTTCGAGGACACCGATGGGCTGGAATCCTTCATCGCCAGCGAGGAATCCCTGCGCGATCACCTGATCGCGCAGCTTCCCCTCACCGTATCGGATCCGCGTGAGCGCCTCATCGGGCAGTACCTCATCGATCTGGTCGACGAAGCCGGCTATATCTCGCCGGGTTTCGACGGCCTGTCGGCGAAGCTCGGCGCCCCGCTCGAAATGATCGAAGGAGTGTTGCAGAAGCTCCAGACGTTCGATCCGCCTGGCGTGTTCGCGCGCTCGCTGGCCGAATGCCTCGCGCTCCAGCTCAAGGATCAAAACCGCTACGATCCCTACATGGCGGCGCTCCTCGCCAATCTGGATCTGCTGGCGGCGCGAAACCTCAATGCCCTGCGCAAGGCGGTCGGCTGCGACATGGACGAACTCGCCGACATGATCCAGGAAATCAAGCGCCTCGATCCCAAGCCGGGCCTGCGCTTCGGTTCCGTGCAGGTGCAGCCTGTGGTGCCCGACGTTCTCGTGCGCGCTTCTTCTGATGGTGGATGGCACGTGGAACTCAACTCCGACACGCTTCCGCGCGTGCTCGTGAACCGCACCTACTTCACACGCGTTTCCAAGACGGCCGCCAGTGACAAGGACAAGGGCTATCTGTTGGACTGTCTGCAAACAGCCAACTGGCTCATCAAGAGCCTCGATCAGCGCGCGCGCACCATCCTGCGCGTGGCCGAGCAGATCGTGCGTCAGCAGGACGCCTTCTTCATGTACGGCGTGCAGCACCTGCGGCCGCTCAACCTGAAGACGGTGGCAGACGCCATCTCCATGCACGAATCGACGGTTTCGCGCGTCACATCCAACAAGTACATCTCAACGCCGCGCGGCATCTTCGAGCTGAAGTACTTCTTCACGAGCGCAATCGCATCGGCCGACGGCGAGGAGGCGCACTCTTCGGAGGCGGTACGCCACCGGATCAAGCAGATGATCGACGCGGAAAGCGCCGACGACGTCATGTCGGATGACAAGCTGGTGGAAAGGCTGCGCGCGGAGGGAATCGACATTGCGCGGCGCACGGTCGCGAAATACCGGGAGGCGTTGCGTATCCCCTCCTCGGTCCAGCGCCGCCGCGACAAGCGGCTTTTCGAGCGCACCGGCGGAACGATATAATTATTTGACATTTCAACGTGCGGAAAAAATAGCCAAGTGTTTCAGCAACGAAAACAACCGTGGATTGACAGGACGCCCGCCGAACCATAACTGTTGAGACAGGTTGTCGCGTTTGCGAGATTGTCGTCAAAGGTCTCAGGGCACAGTGACCAGTCCACCTGTAGAGCACTGATGAATAGATGCTTCCGCCGGCGCCGGGCCGGCGCTCCGGCTGCGCGGGCCCACCGACATCCCACCACAATAACAGGTTGAGAAATGACTATTCAGATCACCGGTAAGAACGTCGAAGTTGGTGACGCCTATCAGGCTTACGTATCCGACAAGATCCGTGCTCTGTTGCAAAAGTATGTGAGCCGCGATCTCAACGGCCACGTTCGCCTCGAGAAGGAGCGCGGGCTGTTCAGGACGAACTGCTCCGTCCGCTTGGCGAGCGGCTTGCTGCTTGAAGCGCACGGCGAAGGCGGAGATGCCTACCTGAGCGCGGACGCCGCCGTGGACCGGCTTGAAACGCGGGTGCGCAAATACAAAAAGCGCTTGAAGAATCACGACGCAAGCCGCGCCAATGCGGCGCGCACAGGCGGCTTTGACGCGCGCGATGCGATCGTCAGCGTAGCCGAGGATGATGCAGGGGGCACACCGTCGGTGTCCGACGATCATCCGCTCATCATTGCTGAAAGCCACCGCAACGTCCTGGAGCTGTCGGTCAGCGAAGCAGTGATGCAGCTCGATCTGACGGAAGCTCCGTTCCTGATCTTTCGGAATGCAGGCAGCGGTGGCGTAAACCTCGTGTACCGCCGCCAGGACGGGCACATCGGCTGGATCGACGCTGATGTTCCCAAGAAGATGGTAAGCGGCGAGGTCGCGTCCACGCGTTGAGCGCTTACCCAGGACACGGGTGGACAGAATCCTGCCTCTATTTCCTCGTTGTCGAGTGCGGGAGAGGTCCCCTCGGCGGAGCGATATGGGACAGGCTTGAACCTTGAAAAAAGGTGAATCGATATGACCATGGACCTTAGCGATATCCTCGCAAGGAACGGTGTGGTGTCAGCGCTCAAGGCGCAGGACAAAAAGCAGGTTCTGCGGTCTCTTGCTGAACACGCCAGCAGGATTACCAATGTGGCAGCGCAGGACATCTACACGTCGCTCCTGCAGCGTGAGCGGCTCAGCTCCACCGGGTTGGGCAGCGGCATAGCGATCCCCCACGTCAAGCTTGACGGGCTGTCGTCCATCGTCTGTCTATTTGCGCGTCTGTCTGCGCCTGTGGCCTTTGAAAGCCACGATGAGCAGCCCGTCGATCTGGTGTTCTTCCTGCTCGCGCCCGAGCACGCTGGCGGCGATCATCTCAAGGCTCTAGCGCGGATCTCACGCCTGGTGCGCGATCCTGCAACGCTCGAGGCGCTGCGCAGCGCCAAGGACGAAGCAGCGCTGACACGCGTTCTGACGTCGCCCATCACGTCGCACGCCGCCTGAAGGCGCGGCCTGTAAATACGAAAAGAAAGTGCGGAAAAAAGGCCCCGGCAGCCATGCCGAGGCCTTTACGGTTTACGCGGCCGCAGTTTGCGCCGGCGTGCCGGCGGCAATGCGCGCGGGATGGAAGCATCCTACATGCCCATGCCGCTGATGTAGATGGCGCCAAGCCCTATTCCGCCCACGACGAGACGCCACCATCCGAAAAACGACAGCCCTTTGGCCTTGATGAAGTCGAGGACGTAACGCACGACGATTACGCCCGCGATAAATGCCGCGACAAAGCCCAGCGCGATCTTGTTGACGTCATCGACCGACAACACCGACCAGTTCTTATAGAGATCGTAGGCGAATGCGCCCGTCATGGTCGGCATGGCAAGAAAGAATGAGAACTCCGCCGCCGTGCGCTTGTCGGCCCCCAGAAACAAGGCGCCGACAATCGTCGATCCAGATCGGGAAACACCTGGAATGAGCGCCAGACACTGGCACAAGCCGATCTTGAAGGCGGAGGACGGCGGCAGATCGAGCACATCCGTATATCGCGGCTTGAAACTCATCTTGTCGACAACCAGCAGGATGATCCCGCCCACAACGAGCATAGAGGAGATCAGCAGCGGGCTTTCGAAGAATATCGTCTTGATGATCTTGTGGCCCGCCGCGCCGATGACGGCGGCGGGAAGAAATGCGAGCAGAATCCCAACTACGAATTGCTGCGTGCGCGGGTCGTTCGGCAAGGCGCGCGCCAATTGCCAGAGCCTTGCGGCGTACACAGTCAGCAGAGCGAGGATCGCACCCAACTGGATGAGCACCTCGAATGTGCGCCCCGGTGAAGTGAAGCCCAAGACACGCTCGACCAGCAGAAGATGTCCAGTCGATGAAACAGGAATGTATTCCGTGAGCCCTTCGATGAGGCCGAGCAGGATCACTTGCCAGGTTGGCATTGCATAGGGCTCCGCGAAGCTGGAAGGGTTACAAGCGGCAACGCACGCGCCAGGCGGCCGTGCAGACCGCGCCGGTCTAGAGTCGTTTTCGCGTTTCGTGCAAATCGCGCAAACGACTCCATTTATTCATTATATCCAAGATAACCTACAAACACGTTCCATGCCGCATCGAGCGCTTCGTTGGCGGGGTGCCGCCGGCAACGCTCTGCTCGACCCACTCAAGTGCGCAGATCCCGAACAAAGAGGGCACGGCGCTTCAGTTGGAGGGTGCAAAACCGACCCCGACGTCGCGCAAGCCGCGCTCGACGCCGCGGCCCGGGCGCGGAGGCAGTTGAAGCACGCGACCGCCTGCGGGAGGGGCAAGCGAATCGCCCGTATCGCCGATCGGCTTGACCGGTTCGCCGTTGGCGCACGTCCGGACAGGATCGGCGGAAAGCAGGTCGAGGCCGTCCTTGTCGACGACGCCCTCGTGATGCCGGCCATAGCGGTTGCGCCATTCGGCAACCCGACCCGTCGCCTGCTGGCGCACGCCCTCGCCCGCATTGCAGAAAATATTCTGATAGATGTCCTCGATCCATAGCCGCTCGTTGGGTGAGGCGTTGGCGACGGCGACATCGATGAGGTTCAGCGCCGCGATCTGGTCCTGGGGCACGAACTTCCCGCGCCACAACAGATCGGCAAGAAACGCCTGAGCACCCGCATGTCCTTTCTTGGACAGCCGCGACAACCAATGAATGCCGTTTTCGATCTTGCTCTCTTCCCCGCGCGCCCTCATGGCGAGGTCGGGGCCTTCCCCGCGCAGGAAGACCTTGGCAAGCTCGAACTGCGCGTCCTCGTCGTTGAAGAACAAAGCGGCGCGCTGCAACAGGCTGTCGGCGAGCTTCGGGTTCGCCTTCAGGCTGCCCTCGACGATGCCGGTGCGCAGATAGCGGGAGACCTCCGTCAGCGCCTTGGCGGCAACGGGCGCGAGGTCGTCGTCGTCGGGATCCACATCGCGCAACTCATCGGCAAGCTTGCGGAAGATGTTGTAGGCCTTGACGTGATCGGTGTAGGCGCCCTCGTTGTCGGCGTAGATGCGGGCAATGTAGAACGTGCCCATGACCGGGTTCGATTCGGCGGCCGCCTCGAGGGCGGGAACCGCCAACTCGTAGTAGCCGCCGTTGAAGGCGGCGATGCCCTGTTTGAGGGCATCTTCGCCCGAGCGGAAGGTGACCGTTCCGGCGGCGTAGGCCGCCGCCGGAAGGACAACGCTTGCGATCAAACCCAGACAAGCACGTCTAAATGTCCGCATAGCAGAGAACTTCCGCCTTTCCGCCGGCGTGGGTGACCGCGCCGTAACGCGCCGGCCCCACCTGTTCGGCAAATTTAGCCAATGCACCCGAGCGGTATGTGCTCTCGGGCGCCGTCCATTCCTTGCGGCGCTTCTCGAGTTCGGCCGCGCCGACTTCCAGATCAATTCTGCCCGTGACCGCATCGAGCACGATGATGTCGCCATCCTTGATGAGCGCGATGGGACCGCCGGCGGCAGCCTCCGGGCCCACGTGGCCGATGCAGAACCCGCGCGTTGCGCCCGAGAAGCGTCCGTCCGTGATCAAGGCGACCTTGTCGCCCGCGCCCTGACCGTAGAGCGCGGCCGTGGTCGATAGCATTTCGCGCATCCCCGGGCCGCCCTTGGGGCCTTCGTAGCGGATGACGATGACGTCGCCTTCCTTGTAGTTCCTCGCCTCGACGGCAGCGAACGCGTCCTCTTCACAATCGAAGCAGCGCGCGGGGCCGCGGAACTGCAGGTTCTTGAGACCCGCAACCTTCACGATGGCTCCATCGGGCGCCAGAGTACCCTTCAGGCCGACGACGCCGCCTGTCGGCGAAATCGGGTTCGACACCGGATACAAGACCTTCTGATCGGTGTTGAACTTCACATCCTCCAGGTTCTCGGCCATGGTCTTGCCGGTCACCGTCAAGCAGTCGCCGTGCAGGATGCCGCCTTCCAGCAGCGCCTTCAAAATCTGCGGCACACCGCCGATATCGTAAACGTCCTTGGCGATATATTTGCCGCCGGGCTTCAAGTCGGCGATATAGGGTGTCCTCTTGAAGATCTCGGCAACGTCGAACAGATCAAACTCGATCCCGCACTCGTGCGCCATAGCAGGCAGGTGCAACGCGGCGTTGGTCGAGCCGCCGGTGGCAGCCACCATGATGGCGGCGTTCTCGAATGCCTTGCGCGTGCAGATGTCGCGCGGACGAATGCCGAGCGCCAGAAGCTTCATCACGGCTTCGCCGCTCGCCATTGCGTACTGGTCACGGCTTTCGTAAGGCGCCGGCGCGCCGGCAGAGCCGGGCAGAGCAAGGCCGATGGCTTCCGAAACACATGCCATCGTGTTGGCAGTGTACTGGCCTCCGCAGGCGCCCGCCGACGGGCATGCACCGCACTCCAGTTCATGCAACTCGCTATCGGACATCTTGCCGGCCGAATGCATACCGACGCCTTCGAACACGTCCTGAACGGTGACGTCCTTGCCCCGGTGCTTGCCGGGAAGAATCGAACCGCCATACATGAACACGCTTGGTACGTTGAGCCGCAGCATGGCCATCATCATGCCGGGCAGGCTCTTGTCGCAACCCGCGATGCCGACGAGCGCGTCATAGCAGTGACCGCGCATCGTGAGCTCGATCGAATCGGCAATCACTTCACGCGATACCAGACTCGACTTCATGCCCTGGTGGCCCATGGCGATGCCGTCCGTCACGGTGATGGTGCAGAACTCGCGCGGCGTGCCACCGGCCTCCTCGACGCCTCTCTTGGCGACCTGGGCCTGACGCATGAGCGCGATATTGCACGGGGCAGCTTCGTTCCAGCACGACGCGACGCCGACGAAGGGGCGGTGAATCTGCTCTTCCGTCAGCCCCATGGCATAATAGTAGGAGCGGTGGGGCGCGCGCGAGGGGCCCTCCGTCACATGGCGGCTCGGCAGCTTCGATTTGTCGAACGTCTTGGCGTCCATTTCAGTCCTCATTTGTCTTGGGTGGCTGTTCTGCTCTTAAGCGCTGTTGAGCGCGGCGGAAAGCCCGGAAGCCAAGATGACGCTCCGCCAAATCCTGCACGCCAGAGCAGGATTCACGATGCTCAGTATTCCCTCTACGAGTAGCGCGGACTTTGTGGCCCGATAGTGGCGTACCCCGCCTGGAACGTTGCGATCCGGCCACAAACGTAAACAGACCGATAATTTATCCATGTCCGGCTCTAAAGCCGGCCGGGGCGCCGTACTGTCACCGCTGCAACTGCTCCTGCCAGCCCCTCGCGCACATCCTGCGCCGAATTGTGCAAACCGCAGAAGATGCCCACGGGCGGCCAGCCGGCATCGCGTTGAAGGGTTAACGGCCGACTTCGGCGCACAGAGGGCTTCCTTGGGGCAGCCAGGCGGCATTTTTTGCGCTATTCACGATCCTGATTAGGGCCGGCGCCGCCGCGGACCTTGGAGATTGACCATGCAAGACTATGTGGCCCCCAACGCGGGTGCACTGAGCAATGTCGATATCACCTTCGAGAACCGTGGCGACCGGCTGGTCGGCCTGGGCCTAGTCAACGGCGTGCTCAAGATCCTGTCGCTGGGACTGTATTCCTTCTGGGCAAAGACGGAGGTACGCCGCCGCATCTGGTCGTTCACGCGCATCAACGGCGAGCCGCTGGAATACACTGGCACAGGCAAGGAGCTGTTCCTGGGCTTCCTGATCGTGTTTTTCGTCTTCGTGGTACTCGCCTTCGCTGATACCCTCCTCTTTCCCGGCAACAGAGCCGTGCTCGCCGTCTATCCGCTCGTGGCCGCCGGCCTGTTGTTCTTGCTCCTTGGCAATGCGCTCTACCGCGCTCAGCGCTACCGGTTGAGCCGCACGCGCTGGCGCAGCATCCGCGGCTGGCTGGCTGGAAGCCCTGCCCGCTACGGCTGGACCTACTTCTGGACCCTCGGCCTGCCCTTCCTGCTCGTTGCCCTGCTGACCGCCTTCGTCAGTTGGGCGGTGACGCCCGTCCTCGCCGGTCCCGTCGCCATCCTGGGGCTGATCGCGGCGCTGTGGGTCCTGCCCTGGCGCTCCAATATGCTGCAACGCAGGATCACCAACGACATGCGCTTCGGCGACCAGCCGCTTAGTTACTCGGGCAGGTCGGGGCCACTTTACAAGCGCTACTTCTTCGCTTGGATGGGAAGCGCGTTGCTGGTCGTGGCAGCCGGCGCCGCGACGCTGTTGCTCATGCAGCAATCTGGCGTTTTGGAGGGTCTGGAGGCGGGCGAACGGCCTATTCCGACGTTGACCCAGATCGCGGGGGTCATCGCGATCTGGATCGTGACAATCATTGCCATGGGCCTCGTCACGGCGTGGTATCGCGCCATGCAGTACAACCATTTTGCAGCCCACACCCATCTCGACGGAGCAACCTTCCGCCTCAACGCGTCGGGAAAGAGCCTGATGTGGCTGATGTTGTCCAATTGGCTGATTTCCGTGCTCGGCGTGCTCGCGGGCGCAGCCGCCGGCGGCGCAATCGCCTATGCCGCAGGCTTGATGCCTGAACCACGCGCTCCAGGCGTGCCCCCCGCGGAACCCGGCGTGCTCCCCGTGCTGCTGATCATGATTCCGATAGTCCTGATGACATCCATCGCCACGACATTTGCGCAGTTCCGCTCAGCCCGCTACTTTCTCTCCCGTCTGAAGCTCGATGGGGCGGTGGATCTTGCCGCCATCCAACAGAGCGCAAGCACAGGGCCCCGCCTTGGCGAAGGACTCGCACAGGTGTTCGATCTGGATGCATTCTGAAGCCGCGTTCTATTATGCCCGGCTGAGCGACGGCAAATCGGCGGCTTCGCGCGATTGCCGCGTGCACCTCGATCTGTCCGGCGTGGAAATCGTCTCCGGCGACGGCGCGGTGCGGATGCGCTGGCCCTATGAGTCCCTGCGGGCCAGCGAGTCGATCCGCGCCCATTCCATCGACGTCCTGCTGTCGTCGACGCAGGCTCAGGGCCTGACCGTTTTCGTGCCCGCCACCGAGTTTGCAGCCGCGCTCGCCGCGCGGGCTCCCCAGCTCACCCGCCGGGCCGAGCGCTGGCGCCATGCCCGCCCGTGGATTATCGGCGCGGCCGCGTTGGTGGGCTTCGCCGTCCTCGTCCAGGTTGCCGGGTGGACGCCCCTGCGCACGATCGCAGACCTTCTGCCCAATTCCTGGCGCGAGCGTCTTGGCGATGCGGCGATCGATTCCATGGCCGAGAACGAACGGCGCTGCGTCAATCCCGTCGGCTTGGCGGCCCTTGAGCGGATGACGCAGCGGCTCAGCGCGGCGGCGGGCACCGGGCAGACCTTCAAAGTGGTCGTCGTCGATTGGGATCTGGTGAACGCCTTCGCGGTTCCGGGCGACAAGATCATCATGACCAAAGGGCTGATCGAAAAGGCCGAAAGCTCCGACGAGGTTGCAGGCGTGCTTGCTCACGAGATGGGACACGGCATTGCGCTTCACCCGGAGACCGGCATCATCCGCGCCATTGGCATGTCGGCCGCCGTTGAATTGATGATCGGCGGATCGGGCGGAACGCTGGCCAATCTCGGCCTTGTGCTCGCCCAGCTAGGTTATACACGGGCGGCCGAACGTGAAGCCGACGATCTGGCTCTCGCGCTGTTGCGCAAATCGGGCATTTCCCAGCAGGGTCTGGCCGATTTCTTCGGCCGTGTGCTGAAGGAGGAAGCCGACGGCGAGAGCCAGGCAGAGGCGAGGCCGGCAAACGACACAAAGGGCGAGGGACCGCGCGCCGCCAGCGCCCCGAAGGAGGATGCCCACGGATCCGACGACGCTGGCCAGAACTCAAACCGTCGCCTGTCGCGTGCGCTCGACATGCTCTCCACCCACCCGCCGACCGCCGAGCGCGCCCAACACATCCGCATGTCGGGCACCTACTTATCGACCCCTGCGCTATCCCAGGACGACTGGCGCGCCTTCCGCTCGATCTGCTCTGTCAGCGCGCCGCTGACGCAGAGCGAAGACGACGCCGCACCTTGAAGAAGCTTCGCCTGCGCGTGAGGGGCCGCAACCGCGCGGCCAATTTCGCGTCGTCTCGCCGGCCGCCTTCAATTGCATCGCCATGCGCGCAAATGTTTCACGCCACTTCAGGGCAATTGGGGCTTTGCGGCCGCAACCGGCCCGATTGGAGACAGATTTCCTGGGCAGGATGCACGCCTTCGGTTGTAGCTGCGCGCGATATCCCAGGAGCGATGTGCGCATGAAGGCGCTGGCACTCAAACTAAGCTTGGTTCTGTTTGCCGTCTCAGGCTACATCGCCTCGCCCTTCATTACGGCATGGTGGATCCGCGAAGCCGTCCACCACGGTGACAGCGCTTACCTCGCCCGCCAGATCGACTGGCCCAGCGTCCGCGCCTCCCTTGCCCCTGACATCAGCCGCATCGCGCTGAGCCTTCCCGATCCAGAGACAAGGCCCGCCGCCAAGCCCAGCCTGTGGCAGCGGTTCAAGGCGTACTGGGGCCAGGGCGCCGTAAATCGCGCCATCGAAAGCTACGTGACGCCGGAGGGCCTGCCCCAGCTTTTCCAGGCCCGCAAGGCCTATCGCGACTACATCGCAGGCCAGCCGGACGATGCAAGGCTCGCAATCGTCGAGCGCATCAGGCGCGCCTGGGCGCGCGTGAAGCGCGCACAGTTCACTTCCCTGACGACCTTCGAAATCGACATGGCCGACAAACACGACCCCAGCCGAGTTTATCTTGGAAAACTTGGCCTCGACGGCTTTGGATGGAAGCTCAAGGAACTCCGGATCAAGGTGCTCCAATCGGCCGAGGATGCAGCCGTCAAATTCGCCGAAACGGGGGGCAGCATTGACGGTCGCAGCTTCTGGGAACGCGCCAGGGCCGCCGCCCGTTGAGCTGCGCGGATACCGCCCGTCGCGCTGCGCGGATACGATCCCGCAGGACCGCACGGGCACGAGCCCGCCCGGCCTCCCTCAATCGGCCGCCAGCCGCGTATGCGCCGCCGACAGGCGTGCGATATCGGCTTCCAACTCCGCCTTGCGGGTGCGCGCCTCCGCGATCGCCTCTGGCTTTGCACGCTCCACGAAACTGGGATTGGAGAGCTTGGCGTCCATCTTGAACAGATCCGACGCCGCGCTTTCGATCGCCTTGGCAAGTCGTTTCTTTTCGGCTGCCATGTCGATGATGCCCGTGAGCGGCAGCGCCGCCGTCGTTTCGCCCGCAACGATGAGCGCCGCGCCCTTGGGCTCGGCCGCAGCAAACGAAATATCCTCGAGGCGCGACAGCCGCTTGATGGTGTCTTCGTTGCGTGTGGCGCGATCCTTGAGCGCGGAATCCGCACCGATGACGACGAGCGGGATCTTCGCGCCCGCAGGCACGTTCATCTCGGTGCGCACCGAGCGGATCTCGGAGACGAGGCGAACGATCCAGTTGATTTCATCGGCTGCGGTCTTGTCGTAAAGGCCATCGAATTGCGGCCAGGACGACTGGCACAGCAACGTGCGTCGCGCCACGCCGTGCTCGACCATATGCGCCCACAGCTCTTCGGTAATGAACGGCATGAAGGGGTGCAGGAGCTTCAGGATCTGGTCGAGGGCCCAGGCGAGCGTCATTCGGGTCTCGGCCTTGGCCGTCTCGTCCTCGCCCGCAAGCAGCGGCTTGATCAGCTCCAGGTACCAATCGCAGAACTGCCCCCACACGAACTCGTAAACCGAAATCGCGGCTTCGTTGAACTTGTAGGCTTCGAGCGCGGCGGTGACGGCCCCCGCGACGATCTGGGTTTCGCCGACGATCCATTTGTTGATCGTCTGCCTGACAGTCGCGGGGTCGAAGTCCGGCTCGCGCACGCATTCGTTCATCTCGGCGAAGCGCGAGGCGTTCCACAGCTTGGTCGCGAAATTGCGATAGCCTTCGACGCGCTCGATGGACAGCTTCACGTCCGAGCCTTGCGCCGCCATCGCGGCCATGGTGAAGCGCAGCGCGTCCGTGCCGTAGGACTTGATGCCCTGCGGATAATCCTTGCGCACTTCCCTTTCGACCTTGTTGGCCTGCTCCTTGGAAAGCCCCGCGGTGCGCTTGGCGATGAGGGCGTCGACGCCGATACCGTCGATGATGTCGAGCGGATCGATGACGTTGCCGCGCGTCTTCGACATCTTGTTGCCGGCGCCATCGCGCACGAGCCCATGGATGTAGACGTCGTGGAAGGGCACGTCGTGCATGAAATGGAGGCCCATCATCATCATCCGGGCGACCCAGAAAAAGATGATATCGAAGCCCGTGATGAGAACGCTCGTGGGATAGTACTTGGCTAATTCGGGTGTGGAGTCGGGCCAGCCCAATGTCGAGAACGGCCACAAGGCGCTGCTGAACCAGGTGTCGAGCACATCCTCGTCGCGGGCCAGCGCCACGTCCTTCTTATAGAACAGTTTGGCTTGCGCGTGCGCGTCGGCCTCGCCGTGCGCGACGAACACTCTGCCGTCGGGACCATACCAGGCGGGAATTTGATGTCCCCACCAGAGCTGACGCGAGATGCACCAGGGCTGGATGTTTTCCAGCCAGCGGTAATAGTCGTTGGCAAAGCGCTCGGGCACGAACCGCGTCTTGCCTTGCTTCACGGCGGCGAGCGCGGGCTTTGCAAGTTCTGCAGCGTTGACATACCACTGGTCCGTCAGCCATGGCTCGATGGCAACCCCCGAGCGGTCGCCGTGGGGCACCTGTTGGGTCGAAGGCTCGACCTTCTCCAGAAGTCCCAGCCCGTTGATGGCCGCCACGACCTTGAGACGCGCTTCGAAACGATCAAGGCCGCGATAGTCTTGCGGCGCCTCCTCGTTGATGCGGCCGAACGCATCCATCACGTTGATCTTCGGCAGATCATGCCGCTTGCCGACTTCGAAGTCGTTGAAGTCGTGGGCAGGCGTGATCTTCACTGCGCCCGTGCCCTTCGTGGGGTCGGAATACTCGTCTGCCACGATGGGAATCTCGCGGCCAACGAGCGGCAGCCTCACCTTGGCGCCCGCCTCGACCAGCGGCCCATAGCGCTCGTCCTGCGGATGCACCGCAACGCCCGTATCGCCCAGCATCGTCTCAGGCCGCGTCGTGGCGACAACGATATAGTCCTTGCCGTATCCGGCAATCTTCTGGGTCAGCGGATAGCGGAAGTGGTACATATGGCCGTTGGGATCCTTGGCCAGAACCTTGGCGAGCGCGGCGTCGTCGAAAGGCTTTTCCGGGTCGCCGCACGTCCAGGCGAACGATCCGCGCTTTTCCACCTGCACGACCTCGAGGTCAGAAATGGCGGTCTGAAACTTCGGGTCCCAGTTGACGAGGCGTTTGTCCTTGTAGATCAGCCCGGCGCGATAAAGCTCGACGAAGACCTTCAGCACCGCCTTCGACAGACCCTCATCCATGGTGAAGCGTTCGCGCGACCAATCGCACGACGCCCCCAGACGCTTCAACTGATTGACGATGGTGCCGCCCGACTCGGCCTTCCACGCCCAGACCTTGTCGAGAAACTTGTCGCGGCCAAGGTCTCGCCGTCCCGGCTCGCCATCGGCGGCGAGCTTGCGCTCCACGACCATCTGCGTGGCGATGCCCGCATGGTCCGTGCCGGGCTGCCACAGCACGTCGCGCCCGCGCATTCGCTCGAAACGAACCAGGACATCCTGCAGCGTGTTGTTCAAGGCATGCCCCATATGGAGCGAGCCCGTCACGTTGGGCGGCGGGATGACGATGGAGAACGCCGCGTTCTTACCGCCATCTTGCGTGCCGCGCCCCGCCTTGAAGGCTTCCGCCTTCTCCCATTCGGCAGCGATGCGCGGCTCGATTTCGGCCGGCTGGAATGTCTTTTCGAGCATGGGGTGAGGTTTCGCTTGAATAACCGTGGATATCCCGGTCGTAAGGCGCTCCTTCCCGTGCTGTCAACTGTGCGGCTATCCGCGCTGCTTGGGCGCCGTCCCTTGTATCTCGCTCAGCAGCGCCTTCTCGACGATTTTCGGCATGTTTTCCTGGAGCCACTGCCGCAGCATGGGGCGCAGTAACTGGGCAGCCGCGTCGTCCGCCGCGTCGGTCGCGTGCTGGGCAAAACCACCCTCGGGAAGCCGAGGCGGCTGGCGCGTCGCGGCGGCCGGCTGCGGGGCTGGCTCAGGTTGCGGCTCGGGTTGGAGTTTCTTGGGCTCGTAGGCCTGGCGCGTCAGTTCGCCAAGCCGGTTGATGCGCGTGTCGAAGAAAGTCGGCATCACGCGGGCGACGGGCTCCTCGACGCCGGGCGACGCCGACTGCGGCTGGTTGGCTTGCGGTGCTGTATTGCCGCGCGAAATATTGTCCGATTGAGCGCTCATAACCGGTTGCACAGGCGGCTCGAGCATGCGCCCTGCAACGGATGGATCGAATGGAATGACGGTGCGCGAGCGGATCTGCGGCTCCTGGGGGGCAGCGGAGGGCGCAGCGGACTTGAGGGCGTCGCTGAGGCGCCCAAACAGTTTCGGCTTTTCCTGCGCGGGATGGTGGCCCGGCTTGAAAATAGCCGGAAGCTCGAACTCCGCAGCTTCTTCCGCCGGCTGCGGTCCGCGGCGCGAGGGCAACTGCACTTCCGATGCGACCACGCGCGCCCGACCGCCTTCGTCAGCGATGGATGTACGGATGGAAGCCAGAATATCTTCTACGTTGTGATTTGCCCCGTTAAACCCGTTGATGCTGGTCATGACGCTACCTCTGTCTGCGTACGAACTACTTCGCAGAACCGCGCCGGCACTCCCGCTCATTGCCCCTTCGGTTCGTCGTCTCCCCGCCGGCGCCTGCCCGTCTCTCCATCGAGCCCTCACCGCCGCTAGCGCTTTTCCTTCAGTTCCCGGAAACGGTTGAAGCGTTATTCGCGCTTGTTTGTTGCATTAGCGCCAATACTTGGCGCTCTTGTGGCGATCTCACGGCTCGCGCAGATTTTGCGAACAAAAATAAAAGCGGGGCATCTTGAGCTCCGCTTTGTCGACGCAATTGCGTCATCGCCTGGTCCGAAAGTTCTATTCGGCAGCCGGATTTCGCTGCCCGCGGTCCTTGTCGGCCAGCTCTTTGCGTAACGCCCGCTCGACAATTTTCGGCATGTTCTCTGCCAGCCACGTGCGGAGCATGGGCCGCAGCAGTTCGGCAACCGTATCTTCCATGGTCCGCGTCGCTGGCGCGTCGTGGCCCTGCGATGCGCGCGGCACGAGCGAGCGCGCATCGTCAGAAGGAGTATAGGAATCCATTGCGCTTTCCGGATCCGCCGAACGCTGATCGATAGCGTCCTGACTTGACGGCGGCGCGATGTCCTCGAGTTCCGGCTCGACGATTTCGACATCGGCCTCATCTAGTTCAGACGCCGTGCCGGCCGGCATTGCGGAAGCATTGAAACCACTCGTTGCCTTGGTCGTCTCGGACTTGCGCGGCAGGATCTCCGACAGCGTCGGCCACCTTTGCTGGGTATCTATTTCCGCCTCGTGGCCAAGGCCGGCTGCAGCCTGTTCCACCGCTTGAGGTGCACTTTGGGCGTCCTGCAACACGTCGGGCGCGGCAATTACCGGCGCCTCCGAGTCGCCGGGTGCATCGGGCTCTTGCGCAGCCATCGGCTCGAACGCGCCGGGAGCGGAGCGCGCAAGTTGCTCAAGCACGGCAACCGGCGATGCCTCGGCCATCCCGCCGTCAGAATCGCCGGGTGCGCGCGCGTGGAGAGCACCGGACGGCTGCGAGGGCCGGAATGAAATTTCGCCAAATGGGTCGTACGCGCCGGCCGAACCGGAAACCGTCGCTCCGGCGCTTGGCGCGGCCGCGTCAGAAGATGCCGGCGTGGGAGATCCAATCGGAGAACCCATGACGGCCAAATCGGGAGCTGCCAAATCGGGTTCGGTATGCTTGGGCGCACAAACAGGCGGCGCTTCGGCGTCGGCCTGGGCCGGCATTGCACTCACGCCCGCCTCCCGCGTGGGAATGAATGCGCCGAACGGATCGTTACGGGCCTCGACGGCCGGATCCGCCGGCAGCGTCTCGGGCTTGCGTGCGAATGGGGACGGCCCAAGCGTGAACTCAAACGGATCGGGCTCACGCGAAATCGGCGCTCCACCCACTGCCGGAGCGTTCATCGATGAGACCTCGGTCTTCTCGGGAACGTAGCCGTCCCTCGAAACCGTGAAGCCTCCGCGGTCTGCGCGCCCGCCGAGACTATCGAGCGCGGCCTGCACCGATTCCTTCGAGCTCTCCCGCGGTCCCACGAGCGGCGTGCCGATGGAGAGCGTTGGCGCGGGTGCGCCGGTAGCGTGTGTCTTCGCCGGACCGCCCAGCACATCCGCCAACTGCGCGTCGATGTCGAGCGATGGCGCCGGTGCCGGCGCGACGGGCCGATGAGACATTGACTGCATCGTTCCGGCCTGGCGATCGGCCACCGGATGGGTCAGAGGACTAGAAAGGGGATCGGCCAGAGTATCCACTAGTGCGCGCGGCGCGTCGAACGCGGGCCGGTGCGAGAAAAACCCTGAGGGCGACGGCTCGGCTTGCGTCTGCACTTCGCGCCCGGCTGCCGGGGCCTTGTCGCCTTCGCGGCCGGCCGGGGCCCCGGAGTGGGCGGACAACGGGCCAAACGCCGGCTTGCTCGCTGCAGCCTGCGGCGCGGCAGGTTTGCCCTCCGGCTCGGGTCGCGAACCGGGAGGATCTTCGGCGATGATCCTGCGGATCGAAGCCAGGATCTCTTCCATGCTGGGTTCGCCGGTTGGATCAAGTCTCGTCATACCGCACCTTTCAAGACGCACAGCCGGGTCGAACCGCGCTCTTTCGTCAATCACTGCCAAGTATCGCCAACGGGCGCGGCGCCGCCGCGGCACGCTCCGAATTTTCTGAAGTATAGACGGAGAAACGCTGCGTGCAGGCCACAGTGGCCGTTTACCACAAGCAATTAGCCCCCACTAAGGGCGCTCTCAAGGCAAATTCCGCGGCATTTGCCGCGTTGTGGATCGCAAATTCGGGCAAAGCCGCGGCGCAGGCGCCTGCAAAGCCCCGCGGCGGGCAGCAGTGGAACGCGAGGCAGCGTCTCATGGCGACAAGCTGCCGATAAAACCGCACTGGCGCCGTGTCGTGTCCGCAAACGGCGAAACGGGCCCGCAAAGGCCCGTCTTATGGTCTCTATTTGAGGAGCGAACCTACTTGACCGGCTCGTGCGTCACGTCCGCCCGCCAGAAGTCATGATGCTCTTGGCGGCCGTCATCGTGCGTGATGTCGATGCCGAACCACTTGCGGCGTACTTCATCCGCGTGGATCACTGGATCGTACACGCTGCTGACGGCGCCCAACTCGGCGACATTCAACCGGCCGATGGCGGCGACAACCGCATAGGTCGCGACGATGACATTGCGCTTGGTGGACTCCGATTGAATTTCAGAAACCAGAAGCTCCTGACGCGCATTGAGCACATCGAGCAGAGTGCGCTGACCGACCTTTTCTTCCTCGCGCACGCCGTTGAGGGCGGTACGGTTGGCCTCGATTTGGGTCTTGTCGGCTTCGTGCTGCGCTTTGGCGCCCTGCAACTGCGCCCATGCCTGAGCTACCGCTGATTGCGCCTGCGCACGTGCCTGCTCGATTTCCTGGATGCGCGAAATGTGCGTGTGTTTCGCTTGGCGCACCCGGGCCTCGACCTCGCCGCCCGTATAAATCGGCACGTTCACCCGGCCGACGAGACTGGCGGTATCGACTTCGTCGAGGCCGACGGACGAATCGAACCGTTCCGAATATGATGCCTCCAACTGAGCGGACGGCAACAGCTCGCCACGGATACGCTCCACCGTGAAGCGCGCGCCTTGCTCCCGGTAGAGCGCCGCAACGACGTTCGGGTTTTCCTGGGTGCTGATCGCGATAGCCTCGTTGAGCGCGCCAGGCAGCAGGCGGGTTTTCCATCCCGGGTCCGTCAGTTGCTGCGGGGCGTGGCCAACAACCTGCTCAAACAACGCACGGCTCGATTTCAGGTTGGCTCTCGACGCATCGAGATCGCCCACGGCCAGCGCGCGCCGGGCTTCGGCCTGAGCAACGTCGGTTCTCGTCACTTCGCCGACCGCGAAACGATCCCTGGTCGCCTTCAGCTCTTGGTTGAAGAATTCCAAGCCGTCCTCGCGCAGGCGCACGATGGCTTGATCCCGCACGACGTTGGCATAGGCGGTCACCGCGTCTTGCAGCACCTGCTGTTCGACGCCGCGCAGCGTTTCCCGCCCCGCGCGCACGGCAGCTTCGGCCTCGTTGACCGCGTTGGTGACTTGAAAGCCGCGGAATACGGGTTGAACGAGATTGACCGAGTAGCCACGCGGCGATGTCGTCCCGCCGGGGGAGGCGAGGGAAGGACGCACCCGTGTGTTCTCCCGGCCGACATCGGCTTCGAAACCGACTTGCGGGCGATATCCGGAGTTCGCGCGCGCCACCTCTTCGTCAGTCGCCCTCAGGCGCGCTCGCTCAGCATCGAGTAGCGGGCTGTATTGGTAGGCGGCCGCCAATGCGTCCAGAAGCGTCTCCGCTCGCGCGGCGGCGCCACCCTGCGGCGCTGCCATCATGACCAGCACGGCAAGGGCCCCGCCCTTCCATGCCCGCCTTGAACCCCCGTTCACGAGCAGCCTCATTTATCCGTCCCTGTAAGCCCTGCGTAATCTCCCCAGATCCCGCAGGATGCCCCCATAAACGCGCTTCACACCCCGGGTATCCGGGCTAGCCCGATTCTCGAATTCTCATGTGATGCCGACGCACGTTATCCACAGACATAACTCAATGCTTACAGCGCGTGGAGGCTGTTAAGCGCCGCTCTGCTTGTTTGAAGACGGAGAGTTGCGCAATTCCCACATCCTACGGACTTTTCACATAAAATTAATTACTGCATCCCGGACCCGTCATTCGAATCCATGACTTCGTAGACTTCATGGCGGCCATCGGCATGGGTGATATCAACACCGAACCAGTTCTGCCGCGCCTCCTCGAGATGAATTGCGGGATCATATACCGCTGCGGTCAATCCGAGCCGCTCGGCCGACAACTGGCCTGTCGCGCCGAGCACCCTGTAGCTTGCGACGACGACCTCGCGGCGGGCGCTGACAAGCTCTATCTGCGAATCGAGATATTCCTGTTCTGCATTCAACACATCAAGCAGGGTGCGCTGTCCAACCTTTTGTTCCTCGCGCACGCCCTCCAGGGCAATGCGGTTGGCTTCGACCTGCACTTGATCCGACCTGAGCTTGGCCCGCTGGCCCATGAGCGCCGACCAAGCGGCCGTTACGCTCGCCTGCGCGTCGGCGCGCGCCTGTTCAATTTCCTGCAAGCGCGAAACGTGGATCTCTTTTGCCTGCCGCACCCTGGCGCGCGAATCGCCGCCATCATAGAAGGGGACGCTGATGCGTCCTGTAATCGAGGCGCTGTCCTGCTGCTCGTAGTAGTTGTTGAGGTTCTCGCGGTAGCCGTAGCTCGCTTCCACGCTCACTTCCGGCAGGAGCTCGCCACGGATCTTATCGACGGCGTAGCGCGCAGCCTCCTCACGATACAGCGCCGATCCGACCGCAGGGCTTTGCTGCTCAGCCATCTGCCAGGCTTCCTCGATGGATTGGGGCAGTTTCGACATGGTCATGGGCGGCATTGCCAACTTTCCGGGCGGATGCCCGATCGCGCGCTCGTAAAGCCCGCGGGCCGTCTTCACGTCCGACTTGGCAAGGTCGGAAGTCGAGATCGCACGCGCCAGACGAGCCTGGGCCTGGGCGACGTCGGTCCGCGTCACTTCGTTGGCCGCCCGCCGTGTCTTGGCTGCCTCGAGCTCTTGAGCAAGCACTTGCACGTTGTTTTCGCGGATGCGCAGCACAGCCTGCGCCGCCACGACATCCATATATGCGCCAACCGCATCCAGGAGCGTGTTGGTTTCCGCCGACCGCAGGTCTTCCCGGCCCGCCCTCACGGACGCCTCGGCTTCCGAGACTTCATTGGTGGTGCGAAAGCCGTTGAAGACCTGCTGGCGTAGGGAAATGCTGTACCCCCACGGGCTCGTTTCGCCGTTCGTCGCAGCCTTTGGCTTGCTGGTGGCGGTCTGGCGACCCCAGTCCGCCGAGCCCTCCACGATGGGGCGATAACCGCTTTCGGCGCGCGTGACGTCTTCGTCTGTGGCGCGCAGGCGTGCGCGCTCGGCATCGAGCTTCGGGCTGTAGGTGTAGGCCGCCGCCAATGCCTCGCGCAGCGACTCCGCGCCAGCAGGCGCCGAACCCAGCGCCAGCCAGACGAGTGCGGCCACACCCCTGTGACACAGTGCGTGCGGCCGCTTCCGATCCCGCGCTTTCGTACGCCCCGCACCCAAGCTCATCTGCAAATTCCAAACCCTTCAGAACGACATGTCTGCCGGGCCTGGATTGGGCGCTGATTCGCTAAATGAAGCGTAAAGCCATCGCTGGAGGATTAAGGATCGGGTAAGCGTGCCGGCCGCCGCTTTCGCGTTTCGCGCCGATCGCGCAACCGGCTCTGGTCATTTGTTGCATAGGGCTTCTTGCGGGAACCGGTGCCGAGTTTTCGAAAAGAAGCGCCCTAGAAGACGAAGCCCGCCGGGCGCGCGAAGCCTGGCAGCGCGGGTGCGCCAGCCTCGAAGGCGACGCGCTTTGACAAGGCATTGGCCGTCTTGGTGATCACGACGGCCTGGCCCAGGCCCGCGCCCGCCTCGATGGCGACGAGGCGACCGCCCTCGCCCAACTGCGCAGCCAGAGCTTCGGGCACCTCGTCGATCGCGCCATCCACGACGATGGCGTCATAAGGCGCCGACGCGCCGTAGCCGGCAGGCAGCTCGCCCTGCACTACTTCAACGTTCGCGGCACCCTCTCGAGCCAAATTCTCACGCGCGGCCGCAGCCAGCGTCGCATCGGCTTCCAGCGCGACCACTTTCGCCGCCATCCGGGCCAGGATCGCCGCGCAATAGCCGGTGAGCGCCCCCACGACCAGGACCTTGGACGTTGCATCCACTCTAGCAAGTTGTAACAACCGCGCCAGGGTGCGTGGCGCCGTCATGGCCCGCCCGGACCCGACGGGCAGCGCACCGTCGATATAGGCCAGCGTGCGGTCGGCTTGGGAGGGAACAAACGTCTCGCGTGCAATATCCTGCATCGCAGCGGTGATGCGCCGATCGGTGACATCGCTTGGGCGCACCTGGCTTTCGACCATATTTTTTCGCTGGAGCGCGCTGTCGGCCATGACGTGTAGTCTCCCCTCGATCCTGACGCCCTGCGAAGGCCCGATAAGCCCCGCAATTGCTGGCTCTCAAGCTCCAGATGGCGCGCAAAAGCCCGCCCAATATATACGCCAAGTCGCAAGCGCCTGCGACAGTTAAGCTGCCGCAAGCGCGAAAGAGCCGCGCCGAGCATCTTGTAACTTCTTCCAGGACTATGATAGACGGCCAGCTTGTCCTTTGGCGCAAGCGCATTGGCTTGCCGATCGCCCGCTAGGGACTGCGTGCACGCCATGCGGCGGGCATGTCGCTTGAACGATTGAGGCCACGTGGCGGAGTGGTGACGCAGCGGACTGCAAATCCGCGTACCCCGGTTCAATTCCGGGCGTGGCCTCCAAGCGGCAGTGCCCGGCTCATCGGCCCATGGGGCGATATGGCGGGTTGCACAACGGGCGCAATGTGTACAAAAGCGCTCGCCATGGCGCTCGTGTTCTGGTAATGCGGGCGCTCGCTTCGGTGCCGGGGACTCCGGCATCCGTCGCGGCACGGCATTCCGCGGTAGCTCAGTGGTAGAGCGTCCGACTGTTAATCGGATGGTCGTAGGTTCGAATCCTACCCGCGGAGCCATCCAAAACGCTATAAACTTCCCCAAAAACACGTTGTTATTGCTCGATATTCCAGAATTCGCGGGCCTATCTGCCGCTGCCAGAATCCGCGCACTGTGGCACAAACCAGGACACAATCTAGGACACAAAACCGTTTTATGAGGCGCTGTTGCAGCGTTGCGCTGACGTGTCCTCAAACGCAATCGCCGCCTGGAGAGAAGCGCCTGGATCGAGGACAGGCTGTCGTGGATGGTGCGGACGTGATGATGCAGATCCAAGATCTGGCGCTCGTGTCCGTCCATCCGCGCCTGCCCTTGCTCGAACATCCGCTCGCTGCGGATCGATTGATCGCATAGGAACTCGATGCGCGTTTCCAGGCGCCCGATCACACGCTCCAGCGAGGAATGGCCGTTGGCCTCCTCCAAATGATGATCCCGCCACGGCATAGCCCGCACCTCTCGCCATTCCACCCCCCTACTTTTTCCGCTTGATAGATCCGGTCGCACTCAAGGCGGCCTCGGCCTTGGCCAGACGGGCTTGCAGCACGGCGATCTCATCCTTGCCAGCCACGCTCGCAATCAGCGTCTGCATTCCGGCATCGAGACCGGCGGCATTGGCGCGCAGCGCGGCAACCTCGTCTTTCAACTCGGCGAACTCCTCCGCCGTCACGGAGGCAGAAGGCGTTCCGGACGGCAGAAAGGCCAAACCGGCCGCTCCTGCGGCGGCGGCAAGCCCGGCCATGGCAAATGTTTTAAAGTCGATCATGGATGTGTTCCCCTCATTTTGACGCGACGACGGCGCGCGCGGTGGCCCGCTCGCGCACGGCGACGGCGCGCTGCAATCCGATATGGCGCGCGGCAAGCGCGTGATAGGCCGCCTCCCAGCACCTGGCGTAGCCCCAGCGCCGTCCGGGAGTTAAGCTCCCGCTGACGAGACCAGAGATAGTTTCACCCGGCGTCCTCGCGGGAGATCAGGAGCAGGAGACAAGACAATGGCAGAGATTACAGACCCACGGGATCGCCATCTGATGGACCCAGCGACGTATGGTGCCGTCACTATATCTACAAATCGTCTGCGTGGTCTAATCGCTACAGCATCGGCGCACGGCGCGAAAGTGATTGACGTCACTAACTTACGGGTAACCCGCGGGCCCGTGGAGCGTATCGCACTGTCGGCCGTGCAGGCCAATACCCACGCTATGCTGTCAAGTGGGTCAGGCGAGCGGTTCCCGGTCGGCGATCACGACTTAATCGTCCTGCGGTTTGTGGCTGATGCCCAACCGTACTCCATTATCTACGTAGAGGAGTATGAGCGGTCGTATCCATGCATCGTCGATGGGCACATAGTGGATCGGGACGGAGCAATCCGGTCTTGGCTCGGAGACGCAGATGCGTCCGATCATCCAATGCTGTACCTCGCGTGAGATAATTTGACCTCAAGCTCCGCCGCGAGAGCAATGGCGATGTCTCTTTCGACACCGCCGTCCTCAACCACATCTGCGAGGCCTCGCGCATCGATCCAGAGCAGATCCTGAGCGCCGGAGAGGATGCCGTCTCAGGCCTCATCGTGGCGTGGTACGGCGCGCATATCAAGCGCGGCGGCGCACCCGACCCGGCCGCAGAGGACCTGATCTCTGAGGCTCTGGCTGAGGGCGAGCGCGGCTCCCACAAGCCGGGGACGGCATGACATCCCAGTGCAAAAAATACACACTTATGCGCACTTTGTTGTTGACCGCGACCTGCGTCGTGTGTATAACTACACACATCAACGGGGGCGCGGAACATGGAAAACAGCAAAGACCTCATCAAAAAGCTTGAAGCCGACGGGTGGGTCCTTTCCCGCGTCAAGGGTAGCCATCACCAGTTCCGCCACCCGACTAAGCCCGGCATCGTGACGGTGATGCATCCCTCCAAGGATTTCGCGCCGGGCACGTACCGCTCGATTTACAGGCAGGCCGGATGGCCATGGCCGCCGAAGTGAGGAAAGGAAAACCCCTATGTCCACCCTGATTGCCCTCATCCACCGATCACCCGAAGCTTATGGCGTATCATTCCCGGACCTTCCCGGCTGCATCGCCCAGGGCGAGACGCTTGATAAAGCCCTCGCTGACGCCGCCGACGCCGTGACATTTCACGTCGAGGGCATGGTTGAGGGCGGAGAAGACATTCCTGTTCCGCGCCCCCTGGATGCGCTGCGCGCCAATCCTGAGTTTCGCGAAGAGTTCGAGACTGCAGATCTGGTGGCGGCGGTGCCGCTGACGCTTCCTGGCAAGGCGGTTCGGGTCAATCTGACCTTTGACGAGCACCTGCTCAATTCGATTGATCGCGCGGCTGAGAAAGCCGGAATGACCCGCTCGGGCTTCCTCGCGGATCTCGTGCGCGCCCGGCTGAGAGCATAACAGGTCGAAACCCAGCGCCCGCTGGGTCTGGCCGCCACTGATGAGACCCTACCGCGCCTTCCGGCCGGCTCCCCGCAATGGAAGTCGGAAGGCGCAAACAAAAGAGCGGCCCAGCGCGGTGATTGCACACCACGCCAGGCCTTGATCCCAACCCTTACTATCCAAGGATTGAAACCATGCTCCGAAATACTACGCCCGACCGGGCGCTGGCAATAACGACCGGCGGGATTATCCTCGCCGCGCTCGCTATCGCAATCGTCCTCAAATCCGGCGGTCTGCTGACTGCCCAGGCCCCAATCACGCTGGCCTCTTTCGCCGGTGTCTTTGCCGCCTCTTTCGTTCTGGGCCGCGGATCCGCCCCCAAGCGGATCGCGATTCCCCTCATGCTCGCCATCGTCATCGGCGAGATCACCAGCCTTGGGCTCACCGCCGAGCGGCAGATCGCCGCCCGCGAGGATGTCCAGGCCCCGCTGAAGGCGGCCGCCGCCGAACGCCTCAAGGCGGCCCAGCGCATCGAGGCGCTGCGCAACAGCGAGCCCGCCTCAGCCCGCCTGACGCTTGCCAAGACGGCGCTCTCAGAAGCCAAGGCTGGCGGCGAGACCCAGCGCGTGCGTATTGCCCGTGAGACCGCAGAGGCGGCCCGCGAGGCGGTTGACAGGGAGGCGGCCAATATCTCCTGCAAACGGGAGTGCGTCCGCAAGCAGGGTGTCGCCACCCAGGCGGAGGCAGAGCTGAAAGCGGCCCTGGCCGAAGCAGCAGGCCTCCAGGAGCGCCGTATCGTGCAAGCCCAGGCCGAGGTCACCGCCGCGCTTGCCGCCGCTCAGGCGGCACAGGCGGACGCCCTGGCGCAGGCCACGGCCGCCTACGAGGCTATGCCTGTTCCTCCCAGCGCGACGCCGCTAGCTGACCGGGCCGGGATAGCACCCTGGATACTCGACCTAGCATTGGCCGGTGGCGCCGCGCTCGCGGCCGTAGTGATAGCGGCCTGCCTCGTGGCGCACGGGGCCAGTCCTCTGGAGAGTCCGGTTGAGGCTCCTGCTCTCGATCAGGCGCTGGTTGCCTACCGGACAGTGCTGGCGACACCATTGCCGGACTGTCCGGACGGTCGCCGGACCGCAGATATCGTCCGGTTACCGCGCCCTAACGGTCCGGATTCGCCCGGCCCGGACCGTTCGAAACGCCCCGGACCGTCCGGACTGTCCGGACCGTCCGGCGGACTGAGCAAAGCCGCCGCGTTTGACGACCTGATGCAGCGGCTGGCGGACGGACGGACCATCGGCAGCCAGGACGCGCTCGCATCGGACTGGGGCCGTCCGAAACAGACCGTGTCGGACTGGCTGCGGGAGTGGCGCCGGGCTGGCGTCATCCCTCCGCCCGTACAGTCCGGACGGTGCAAAGCGACGATCGCCGTGTGATAGCGGGCGTTCCGGCCGGCTCGCGGAATGCGAGTCGGGACGCGCCTACAAATAGCCCTCGGTGCCACCCAGCGCCGGGGGTTTTTTTGTTTCATCGCTTCCGATACGTTTGTTCAAACCGGCGCATGATCGCATCATTCTCATCTAGCGATAGCATCTCTGTTGGCTCCACCTCAATGTTCCAGTCATCCATGACAGCCGTTACGCCATCAGGAGATTTGCACCAGTAAACCCCGTCTACCCAGCCGCTATCGTCCATGCAGTGAATTTGCCAGCCATCTGCGTAGACATCAAACATGATACCATGCTCCGAGAATGAGACGTCCTCGGCAGTCCCGTCCGCCACGCGCTGAAGCACTCTAAGGACCATCGTTGCTGGGATGGGAACGTGCGTTGGCAATTGATGGTACCTATAGATGTACTCTCTCAGCAGTTTCTCCGCGAATTTGATGATCATTTGTCTCACTCAGAATCCTATCTGATCAGCCCCCACGCTTTGAGCTGATCAAGCGCCGCATCGATCCCGGAAGCAACTGCGCACATACCGCCAGCCGCTTCGATTTCCTGCATCATCGCTGTCTGGACAGCGCTAGTTCGCCCGCCCTTATCGCGCTTGAGCTCAAGACCGTATGTGCGCCCCTCCGCTATCAGGATAAGATCAGGCACGCCGGCGCGAACGCCTAGCCCCTTCATGATGCTAGCCTCGATGGGAGAACGAGCGCCGCCGTTTGGCACGGAGAAAAATGCGACGCCAGGTCTCCTGCGAAAGTGCAGGTGTTCTACGACCGCGCGCTGCACCAAGTCCTCTGCGCGTTTGTGCTTACCCATCGCTGCGCCTCCTCATCTTTGATCCGCAGCACGGGCAGACATCGCGCGGCCTGACCTGACGCCAGCCACGCCTCTTCCGTTCCAACACGCCTTTATCAACCAGAGATGATAGGTGCTTAGACATGGAGCCAACAGACTTCGTACCCATGTGGAAACAGAGATCAGCTAGAGACGGTGCCACGCCGTGCTGTTTTATGTGCGCTCGAACTGCATCGAGGATAGCTGCCTGTTTCTTGGTTAGCATCACATCATGAGCCTTATGTTTCATCGGTTCTCTCCTGGCTCATGAGCATGCGCGCCATCTCCAAGTCGCTCTCAAGCTCTTCGATCTTCTCCTTGGTGATCCGGCGCAGCTGTGAAATGCCACCTGCACCGGAGTTCAACAGGCGCATCATTTCGCGCGTGCCGAGAAGCGTCGCCTCGAGCTTTCGCACCTCTGCATCCGTCCACAATCTGGCTCTGCCGCGGGTGGCGTCCATTTAGCTCTCCAGCTCCACGTCGAAATCGAATGTCTTGAATGGGCAGAGCGCGTAGAGGCGGCACAGTTCTCCGGCGAGGGCCCACAGAACTCCGGCGGAGACACCCCAGCGCCGGTTGCGGTCAATCACACTGGGGATGATATAGCCGCCGAAATCCTCCATGGAGAACGGCGCACCGTCAGGCTTTGTCAGTTCCCGGCTCACCAAGGCTCTGGCCGTCTTGCGCGAGTCCTCTGTCAGGCGCGCAACCACCCATTCATGTCGATTGAAGGACTTGCGCACGCCGTCAGGAACGCTTCCGAGGCCTCCGAGCCGCTTTCCGGGAACGCCGCCACCGCTTGGATTGAGGTCTGCCACCCTGACGCGCTGGGCGAGATCGGCGTCCTGCAGATATCGCGTTAGAGCAAACCGCTTATCCGTTTCATAGCGATCTCCATACTGTTCGACGATGCTGCGCACCTTGAATGTTCGTGGACCGCCTAATTCCTTGCCGACCGGAACGCGGCGCAGGTATCCGCCAGTCTTTGCGCGCCATTGCGGAGTTGGGCCGGATTTGATGTCATCCTGCTCGCGCTTGTAGAGCGTCGGCGCGCCATCTATCGCCATCTTTGCCTTTCGCTGGCGATTTTCCTCCGCAATTCTGATGATCTCCGCGTCGACGTAGCCTTGCGCCACGGCTCGTTCGTAAGTGGACCGCGTGATCCGCTTCTTTGCGATCAGGTCCTCTATGGCGCGCACCATGTCGTTGCTGGCGGTCAGTTTTGCCACTGCATTTCCTTTACGATGGCATCTGCGAGTTGTGCCGCCCGTCCCGGTGCTAGCGGTTGGGGGGCGTTGGTGCTAGCAGCGAACGCACGCACGGCGGTGTAGGCCCTGTCGATCGCATCACGCATGATATTCGTCGCTATTTTGATCGACTGAACTTGCCTGATTTGCTCCTCTAGGTCATCTACGCTCACAGCGGCCTCCGCAGATGCCGCAACGAGCAGTTCGTCAAGCTGATCCTTGAATGTCTGCGTCTCGTCTGTCATCGCCATCGATTCTTCCGCCATTGAATTTAGCTTTCTCATGCCTCGTCCTCCTCCGCGTCGTCGTCGGTTTCCTGGGACTCGAAGAGCGGCCAGCCCACAATGGCCCTAGCGAGCGCCTTGCGACCCTCGCTGTCCTCGATGGTCTCATCGCCGTCGAGGATCGGCAGGCCGGTCAGCACGCAGCGCACGGCCTGGTCGTCATTGTCGAAATCATAGACATCACGATAGGCTACCGCGCTGTCGTGCTCTGCCAGAGCATCCTCAGCTGACCGGATGGGTACACCGCGCGCTATGCGGATGGCGTCGCAGCGCGCCTTATGCGCTCTCCACAGCTCGTCTCTCTCGCGGTTCCACGTAGCCTCCTCGCGTGCGATCTCTTCATCGCACGCCGCATCTTCGGCCTTGCTTTCTGCCTTGGCTGCCGCCTCCAGCTTCTTGCGCTTTTCGTCGAGCGCGATGACCTCGCGCCGCACGTCCATCCGGTCTATCTTGCTGGTGTCGATTGTGGTCATTGTGTCCCCTCGTTTTGTTGCGCGTCCCGACTCGCGTTCCGCGAGCCGGCCGGGACGCGCGGATCATGCAGCGCCGGTTGCGGTTGCCTCTCCGAACAGTCCGGTTTCGTTTCCCCACGCCTGCCAGCCCGGCCGGTTGGTGCGCGAGAACAGTTCGACGCGGCGCGCGCCTGGCATCAGCGCTTCCGCCGCCAGGTAGGATTCCTCAGGTTTCTGCGAGTGCTCCCGCACCCGGCCCATGACCACCGAGCGCACCGAGCGCGAGGTCACCGGATTGCCGCGCGTGCCGATCAGGAACGGCTCGTGCGCGTTGCGCAGCACGTAGCCGGTGCCGAAGCCGATCTTGTTGTTGACCGTGGTCTTGACCCACACCCCGGAGGTCTTGAACGCGAAGCCCCAGTGGTCGAGCACGGCGATCTGCTCGTGCAGCATCAGCGCCGTCGCCCACAGCCACAGCAGACAGTCGGACGCGGCGAGACCGGCCACCGACAGGCGCTTGATGTCGTCGAGCGTCATGGTGGCGTAATGGGATTGCGGACTTTTTTGGTAGGCGCCGTGCGACTCTCCTTCGTCGAGCCGGCCGCGCGGCGCTGGCGACCACAACTCGAAGCTCCACGGCGGATCGGCCATGATGAAATCGTAAGCCCCGGCCTCCAGCTCCGGCCACGGCCAGTAGCCGCGCATCTCGTGCTCGGAGAACAGCATGCTCATGCCGCACCTCCGATCTCATCGACAAGCGCAATGCGCTGTCCAATCCATCGGACAACATTGACCGCAAAACTGTTTCCAAGCGCCTTGTAGCGTGGACCATCGGCAGCGGGCTTCCCGCGATATGGGATCGCCGTGTACCCTCGCGGAAATCCCATGAGTGCCTCGCACTCTGTCGGCATTAATCTCCGAATCCGCCAGTTTTCGAGAAGCGTCGTGTGGGTTGTGTCGTTGCCCGTGCTCAGCCTGACGGATGAGGGTACCGTATCACGCGCTCGAAAACGCATCTCGATAGTATCGGTAAGGACCTCACGACGATCGCCAAGGAGATCCCGAAGAAGATCGATGCCAGCCGCAAACTGATCCGCGACACGCTCGATAAGTGGCACGATGACGTGCGCGGTCCGGTCACAGAATGGGAAGAGCGCGAGAAGCAGCGCCAGGAAGCGATCAAAGATCACCTCGAAGACATCAAGGCTGTGACGGTCGATGTCACGGAGCGCCCTTCCTCCGAACTGCGCTCGGCGCTCACCAAGCTTCAGGCCCTCGTCATTTCCGAGGACACGTTCGCCGAATACGCCGGTGCCGCTGAAGAACTTCGCGAGACTGCGATTGCCCGCCTCAACGAGCGGATTGCCACCGCTGTGAAGCGAGAAGCCGAAGCTGCCGAGTTGGCTGAATTCCGCGCGCTCAAAGCGAAGGACGAGCAGGCCGAGCGCGATGAACGCCTGCGCCAGGAAGGCATCAAGGCGGCCAACACCGCGGCAGAGGCCAAGGCCAAGCGCGAGGCCGAAGACGAAGCCAAGCGCAAGGCCGACGAGGAACACGTCCGCGCCGTCAACCGCACCGCGCGCGATGCTCTGGTGTCGGCCGGCATCGACGCCAAGGTCGCCCAGAAGGTCGTTGAGCTCATCATCCGCAACAAGGTTCCGCGCGTTTCGATTGCCTACTGAACGAGTGCAGCAGGGACGCGAGCCGGGGCGCGGTCAATTCCCCGGCGATTTTTAGAAACGAAGAACACGATGAGCAAGATTGAAATGACTGCCGCACCAGTTTTCCTCGATTTCGAGCAGTACTCTCCAGAATGGTACGAGAACCGTCTCGGCAAGGTCAGCGCATCCCGCATTGCGGACATCCTGGCAAAGTCTAAGACCGGATACGCCGCAAACCGCGAAGAACGGCACACGGAGCGCGTCCCGAAGCGCGATCAGATCTTGATGCTGTTAAGGCGGCGCGACGGCGCCACCATTCCCGAAATGATGGAGGTCTCAGGTTGGCAGCAGCACAGCGTGCGTGGCTTCCTGGCCGGCACGGTGAAGAAGAAAATGAGCCTCGCGCTCGTGTCTTCCAAGGCCGACGGAGACGTCCGGCGCTACAGAATTGCGCCACGTCGAGGCCGCTAACATGGCAAAGCCGCCCGTCGACATCGCCGCCGAGATCGAGCGCCTTCAATCCCTCGCAACCGAGACACTGCGTTATGAATGGCAGCGTCACCATCAGACGCCGCCACCCAAACGCCTCAGTCGCGAACTCCTCTTGCGCGGCATCACCTACCGGATCCAGGAGAGGGCGTTCGGCGGCCTCTCCAAGTCCGTCTTGCGCAGGATGTCTGCAGCGGTGCCTGAACCGCCGTCAGGTTCAAACCAAATGCCACCCCGGACCATCGTGAAACCGGGCACGCGGTTCGTGCGCGAGTGGAACGGAAAGACGCATACCGTCCTCGTCCACGCGGACGGCGTCGAGTGGCGTGGCAAGCACTATAGGTCGCCTTCGATGGTTGCTCGCGCAATTACGGGCGCACATTGGTCCGGGCCCAGATTCTTCGGCATCAAGGCAGATCAATCCGATGTCTAAGTCGGCGCCGACTGTCGATGAGATTAGGAAGGCCTTTGCCGACATCACGGCCGCGCTCGAGGACGCGGCGCTTGTGGCAACTGACGGACAGGCTGTTACCGATCTCGCAAACGCTCGCCTGACGTGTGATCAGCTCATTGAGTTCCTCGAGTCTTGCCTCAGGCGATCGCATCGCCTGCGGTGGCGGCTCGGATGACCCGCATCGCCTGCGCCATCTACACGCGCAATCCTCCGACGAAGGGCTCGAGAAGGAGTTCAACTCGCTCGACGCGCAGCGAGAAGCCTGTGAGGCCTTTATCACGAGCCAGAAGCACGCCGGATGGGGCGCCGTGCGTGACCTCTATGACGACGGTGGCCTCTCCGGCGGAACGATGGAACGACCCGCGTTGCAGCGGCTGCTCTCCGATATCAAGTCCGGCAAGGTGCAGATCGTGGTCGTCTACAAGGTCGACCGGCTGACGCGCTCGCTCGCTGATTTTGCCAAGATTGTCGACGTGCTCGATGCGCACGGCGCCTCGTTCGTCTCCGTGACGCAGCAGTTCAACACGGCGACGTCGATGGGCCGCCTCACGCTCAACATGCTGCTCTCCTTCGCCCAGTTCGAGCGGGAGATTGCGGGTGAGCGGATCCGCGACAAGATCGCTGCCTCCAAGGCCAAGGGCATGTGGATGGGGGGCACGATCCCGCTTGGGTACGACGTCAAGGAGCGCAAGCTCGTCATAAATGCCGTCGAGGCCGACACAGTGCGTTTGATCTTCAAGCGCTATGCCGAGTTGGGTTCCGTCACGCTGCTGGAGGCCGAACTGAAACGGTTGGGGTACCTCAGCAAGCGGCGTGAAGGTGCCGCCGGGCGGCTGGCTGGTGGCCGGCCGTTCTCCCGCGGCATCCTGTATCTGATCCTTCAGAATCACCTTTATCGGGGGCAGGTCGCCCACAAGGGCAACGTCTATCCTGGCCAGCATGAGCGAATCGTCGATGAAGAGACCTGGGCAAGGGTCCAGGAGAAGCTTGCCGCAAACCGCCGTGCGCGATCGCTCGCCGTGAACGCCGAGGAGCCGAGCCTGCTGTCCGGCCTGATTTTTGACAGCGACGGCCAGCGCATGACGCCGACACATGCCAACAAGCGAGGGTGCCGGTATCGGTACTACATCTCGGCATCATTACTTGGCCGTGGCCCTGTTGGGCCGAACACCATGCGCGTTCCTGCCGGCGAGGTCGAAGGTCTTGTGCTCGACCAGATCCGGCAACTCATCGACCCACCGCCGCAGCTGGCGGATGCGTTACTGCCACTTGGCCTGACGGCGGGAGAGTTCGATCTTCGGATACGCAGAGCCAAGAGCCTGACAACACAGTGGGGCAGCATGACGAGTGAGGCTCAACGGGAACTAGTCCAGCAGATCGTCTCTCGCGTGACACTGTCCATCGGTCAGATCACTCTGAGCATCGGTCTGGCACGTCTAGAGGCGCTGCTTGGTGGCCGGGCCACCCGTGCGATTCCAACCGAGCCCGTGCTCACAGTGCAGATTCCTGCCAAGCTGCGCCGATCCGGCAAGGGCAAGCGCATGATTATTGGTGACACCCATACCAACACAATCGACCCGAGCCTTGTCCGGCTCATCCACGAGGCCCTTGCTGTTCGAAGCGTCGTCCTGGCCGATACTCGCGAGACCCTCAACGAAATCACAGCACGCCGGAGGAAAAGCAAAGGCTACCTGACCGCGTTGATGCGTCTTTCCTATCTCGCACCGCAAATCATCGATGACATTCTCCATGGCCGCCAGCCGCCTCAGTTGAGCGCCAAGCATCTGCTGCGAACGTCGAGCACCCTGCCGCTCTCATGGGATGCGCAGCGTGCTCACCTACGGTTCGTCTGACAGCCCCCGGCCAGACAGTCGCCTTTCCGAGAAAATCCGCCCGCCCCGATTGTCGCCAGTCGAGACGTTCGGCCCTGGCCGCCCGAAACCGGCGCATGTCGCGTCTCTGGAGGGCTCTGCCGCGATGGCGAGGGTCATAACCCGCGGAACCTGCGGGACATTTCGTCTGCTCACGGAAATGGAAAATATTTAGTAATTTCAATAAATTAACTGGCTGGGGTGGGAGGGTTCGAACCTCCGCATGGCGGAATCAAAATCCGCTGCCTTACCACTTGGCTACACCCCATCACGGACCACACGATCGCAGGCCGCGTTGCCGGGAGGTCCGGCGCGGCGCACCTTATGCGCTTCATCTTTCCCGGGCAATGGCGCTGCCAGAGAATTTGCGGCGGCCAAATGCCCCCGCCGAACCGGCGGCGCGATCTGTCTGCAAGGCCTTGGAGTTGCATCCAAAAGCACCTATTATATGGTGGGTGTGGGGCAATTGTCGAAGTCTGGCGCGTGGCCCTTGCCCGGCAGCGGGCGCACCGCTATAAAGCCGCCTCACTCGATCGCCAGCCTATCCCGGGCGATACGAGCTTACGGCCTTATTTGTCAGGCTGTTGGTCGGTGCGGAGCGTAGCGCAGCCTGGTAGCGCACTTGCTTCGGGAGCAAGGGGTCGGAGGTTCGAATCCTCTCGCTCCGACCAATTCATTTCAAGGCTGGCCGGCACGGGCGCCTCCAAGACCGCGAGCACGCCATGGACGGCCCCGACTTCAGGACCAAGATGACCTTCGACTACGGCGTGGGCGCAGAACTGCTGCCCGGCGTCGTGCGCCTCGTTGCCAACAATCCGGGTCCCTTCACGTTCAAGGGGACGAACACGTATCTGGTTGGAAGGCGCACCCTGGCGGTGATCGACCCCGGCCCCGCAGACGGCGCCCATCTCGCCGCCATTCTGCAAGTCGCCGGCGGGCGCGAGATCACTCACATCATCGCCACGCACGCTCACCGCGATCATGTCGATGGCATTCCAGCGCTGATCGCCGCTACGGGCGCGAAGTTGTGCGCCATGCGGCGAGAGCCCGGCGCCGTCATTCCCTTGGAGCGCACGCCGCAGGGCCGCGAGTTCGTCGAGCTGAACCTGTCGCCCGACATAGCGTTGCACGGCGGGGAAACCTTGCAGGGCGCGGACTGGGAGCTGACATCGATTTACACGCCCGGACATGCTCCCGATCACCTTTGCTTCAAGCACACCCAGAGCGGCGCGCTGTTTTCAGGCGATCACGTGATGGCGTGGAACACCTCGGTCGTGGCGCCGCCCGAGGGGCGCATGTCGGACTACATGCGCTCGCTGGAAAAACTTCTCGACGACGACGCAAGCGTCTATCTGCCCGGTCACGGCGGACGCGTGGAAGAGCCACGGCGCACGCTGAAAGCCTACCTCCTGCATCGACGCATGCGCGAGCAAGCCATCGCGAAGGCGATCAAGGATGGAGCCAGGACCGCGCGCGAGATCCTGCCTGCGGTCTATCCCGATATCGGGGAGACTCTCATTCCGGCGGCGCTGCTGACCGTTCTGGCGCATGTCGAGATGCTGGCCGAGCGGGGCGAGGTCGAATTCGACGGCTTGTTGTCGGCCGGCGCTCTCCTTCGGGCCGTTTGAGCTTCGCGCGGGCATCTTGGGCGTCCTTGGATCGGCTTTGCGAGGGCACCGTTGCTTCCAGGCGCCCCACGATCTCGCGCAGGATCGTACGCACGCGTGCGGCATTGCGGCCGAAATCGTTGCGGCCGTAACGGGACGCAGACCGCACGTCGACGCGCGCCGACGCATCGTCCCCGCTGACGCGGATGACGACGTCGTCCCTGAAGCCGAAGACAAGCGTGCGCTCGGTCAGCTCGATGGCGCCCGCACCATCGGGCGCGTCGGCCGGCGCGGTCTCGGCCAAGGGCTTCAGTTTGAGCTTCGTCAATGCCTGCAGGACGACATCGAACGTGTCGCCGGCCGACCGTGGAACTTCAAGCGTTCGCAGATCCGGATACCCGGCCGCCTGCAGCGGAGCTTCGATCGCCGCGTTGTATGTCACGGGGTTGTAACCCTCCCCGCGCATGGACGCCGTAACGGCGAACTGCGGCGGGTTGGCGGTGTCAGTCGTCACGTCGGCGATCATCGGATAGTCGCGGCTGGCCATCCAGGCCATGAGGGGCAGCGCGAGCAACGCCAGCGACATGGCCATAGCTCCGACCACGCGCGCGCTGCCTTGCCGGCCCGTCACCCAGATATCGAGACCGGCGACAAGCGCCATGAGTATCGCGATGACGGCCCCCACGAACGACGCCGCCGCGAGGTTCATCGCGATGGGCGTCGGCAGCGCGAGCACCCGGTGCAGGAAGAATGCCGAGGCCAGAAGCATGACGCAAAACAGCGCAAGCCGGCTTGTCCAGCGCGCCATCAGCGACGGCGGTTGGTCGGCGGCGTACTCTATTCGCGTCGAGATCACGGCCACGCTCTCGTCTCAAGCTCCCTGGGATCGAAAACCGGCCATCACCATAGCGGCGATTTGGTCGAAATGGCGAAGGGGCGGCGAATGCTCACGGGAAAAGGCGTGTCCTGCTCCAAGGGGTGGCCAAATCGGCACGCCGGTAGACGAAGCGGTCGTGCAGGCGGAAAGGCCGGCTCATCCAGAATTCGATTTCAATCGGCGTGATACGAAAGCCCGACCAGTGGGGCGGGCGCGGAATTTCGCCGACCGGATACTTGGCCATGTAGCGCGCCACCTCCTTCTCCAGGGCAAATCGCCCCTCGAGGGGGCGCGACTGCTTGGAGGCCCACGCTCCGATCCGGCTCAGCCTCGCGCGCGAAGCGTAATAAGCATCGGCCTCCGCGTCGCTCACCTTCGTGACGGGACCGCGCACGCGAACCTGGCGCTCCAGGCTCTTCCAATGAAAGACCAGCGCCGCCTTGGGGTGCGCGAGGAGTTCCCGGCCCTTCGTGCCTTCGAAATTCGTAAAGAAGACGAAGCCGCGGCCGGGTGCATCAGCGTCGTCGATGCCTTTGAGCAAAACCATCCGGACGTTCGGCATCCCCGTCTCATCGACGGTTGCGACAGCCATCGCGTTGGGGTCGTTGACCTCGCTCCTGGTGGCGTCAGTCAGCCAGGACGCAAACAGATCGAACGGATCATCGGCCGGCGCGAAGCCTTCACCGCCGCTCGCATCAAGTGCGCTCATTCGTTTCATTCACCTTTCTGAGGACCGGCCTTCTTCGGAACGGCGGCCGGACGACAAGTTCCTGCTGGCTGCGGCACACGCCGCAATCTTCTCTTAACCAAACCCGAGCACACTTGCGAGTAAGTCCGCCTGTCGCGGCTTCCAGTAGCGTTGTGTCAGTCGAGTTCAGTATCATGCGTTCTTCGCACCCCTCCTTGTTTTCGCTTTATGCAACCGGCCTGACTGCGTTCGTGCTGGTCGCCGCCATTCTTTTCGTTCCCGAATTTGCCCGGGCCGAGCCTGACAGGGCGCCCGCCGCCTCTTGCACCTGCCCGCAGGACAACGGCGCCGGCGACCGCCCAAGACTGGCGGCTGGGTTCAACGCCCCGCGCAAGGCCACGCTGGGTGTCCAGGACGAGATCGCAGCCCTGGAAAGCGTTCAACTGGCGCTGAGCCAGGTCGCGGACGGCTCGACCTACGTTTGGCACCGCAGCCACGGCATGCTTTCCGGCATCGTTCAGCCCACCTCGTCCTTCAAGGATGCCGAGGGCCAAGTCTGCCGGCACATCGTGGTTGTCCTCAACTCCCTCGACATCACCAGCAGGACAGAAGCAATCGCCTGCCGGATGCCTGATGGGATTTGGCAATTCGATGGCTGATATATAAGCCGTATCAGATAGTTGATCTCGACGATCGGTTGCGCTGCCATGACCCGGTTCGTGATCTGGACCAGGACGCCCTTTTGTGTAGGATGCGCGCCGGGCCCACCCCGATTTATCCCGCAACCTCAAGGATCGATAAGCCTATGACGGCATCTCAGGCAAACGCAGGCGCACCCACCGGCAATCTGATGGCGGGCAAGCGCGGCCTGATCATGGGGGTCGCGAACAACCGGTCCATCGCCTGGGGTATCGCCAAGGCTTGCGCCGCCCAGGGAGCCGAAATTGCCCTGACCTACCAAGGCGACGCTCTCAAGAAGCGCGTCGAGCCGCTCGCCGTCGAGCTTGGTTCGCAGCACGTCCTGCCTTGTGACGTGACGGATGCCGCATCCATGGACGCGGTCTTCGACACGCTGGAAAAGTCATGGGGCCGTCTCGACTTTCTGGTTCACGCCATTGCATTCGCCGACAAGAACGAACTCGACGGGCGCTACGTCGATACGTCGGAGAAGAACTTCACGCAGAGCCTGCTGATATCGTGCTATTCGTTCACCGCGCTGGCGCGACGGGCCGAGAAGCTGATGACCAACGGCGGCTCGCTGGTGACCTTGACTTATTACGGCGCCGAGAAAGTAATGCCGCACTACAACGTCATGGGCATCGCGAAGGCCGCGCTGGAAGCCTCGGTGCGCTATCTGGCCTCCGACCTCGGCAAGAACAACATTCGCGTCAACGCCATCTCGGCCGGTCCTATCAAGACCCTCGCCGCGTCGGGCATTTCCGATTTCCGCTACATCCTGCGCTGGAACGAGTACAATTCGCCCCTGCGCCGCACCGTCACGATCGAGGACGTGGGCGGAGCCGGCGTCTATCTGCTGTCCGACCTGTCGCGCGGCGTGACCGGCGAGATCCACCATGTCGACAGCGGCTATCATGTTCAGGGCATGAAGAACGAAGACGCCCCCGACATCTCGGTGGTGAAGGGCGACGGCCCTTGAGCCAAGCAGCAATGACGACCGCGCAACTGAGGCCCGGCGTTACACTCTATCTGGTGCGGCATGGCGAGACGGATTGGAACAAGCAAGCCCGCTACCAAGGTCAGGCCGATATCCCGCTGAACGACACCGGACGCAGGCAGGCCGCCCGCAACGGGGGCATATTGCGCAACCTCCTGCCGCAGATTGCACACGCCGACTTCGTTTCCAGTCCATTGTCGCGCGCACGCGAGACTATGGAGATTCTGCGGGGCGAACTCGGCCTCGACCCGGGCGCCTTCAAACAGGACGGCGCACTGCTTGAACTGCACTACGGCCACTGGGAAGGACACTTGGCCTGCGAGCTTCCCGCAACCGATCCCGAAGGCGTCGCCGGCAAGCAGGCCGATCCGTTCGGCTGGCGGCCGCGCGGGGGCGAGAGCTATGCGGATCTGATGGAACGCATCGCCTGCTGGATCAATGCGCTCGATCGCACCACCGTTGCGGTCACCCACGGGGGCGTCTTACGGGTCGCGCGCGGGGCGCTGTTGGGATTGGACCGGCGAGAGGTTCCCGTTCTCGACGTGCCGCAAGACAAAATCCTGGTCCTGCGCGGCCTCACGATGGAATGGCTGTAGCCTTTTGCACCAAGGCTTCGCCTTCTTTTTTGCACTAAGGCTTCGCCTTCTTGCGGGATGGCGATGGAAGCGATATAAATCAAAAATTATCTTTCTAATATCATTCAGCCCTGAACCCTGACGAGGGCGTTCTTGAGCGATAGCTCGCAGGCTGCTGTTAACGCAGCCGCCACCAACCATCTGCCATGGTTCCTACCCGGCGCCGATGGGTCCGACGGGCTCATGACTTTCGCTGCACTGACGTTGCTAGCGGCTGTCATGCTTCTGGGCGTAGTTTTCTTCACATTGCATTCTCTGCCCGAGCGGTTAGGTCACAAGAAGCTGCAGTTCGAAGTTGTCGCTGTCCTTGGCCTCTTATCGCTATTCACGCACATCCATCTCTTCTGGATTGCGGGCCTTCTACTGGCGTTAATCGATCTGCCGGACTTTGCGACTCCCATGGGTCGCATCTCGCGCGCGCTGGAAAAGATCGCGGGTATCGCGCCGCCTGCTGAGCCGCTGATGAAATCGGATGGACAAGAAGGGCCTGGGCCCGCAGCCGCCAACGAGAAGCGCGCCGGCAGGATCGGGAAAGAAGCCGCATAGCCATGCTTGAACTCTTCCTGTGCTCTTTGCTTACCGTCATCCCCGACTACCTTTTCCGCCATTATTATCAAGGCAAACGGATTGGGCATGAAATCACTCTTTATTCGGTATGGTACGAGCTTCGCTGGGGGATCAGCGCGTGTCTGATACTGACATTGCTCCTCATTACCGTGATCTTCTACAATCATCCCGCATCGGCCAACGTCACCTCGTACTACCGCACCGTACCGATAATTCCTGAGGTCAACGGGCGCGTAGCGGACGTTTTCGTCAAGATCGGCGACATGATCGATAAGGGACAGCCGATCTTCAAGCTCGACAGTGCTCGCCAGGAAGCAGCTATCGACACCGCAAAGAAGACGATTGCCGAAGTCGACGCGGCCATGGTTGTCGCGCGCTCCGAGGTTGCCGGAGCCGATGGCCAGATCCAACAGGCCAAAGGCGACTTACAGCAAGCGATCGACGAACTCGACACCAAGATGGAATTGCGCAAGCGGAATGCCGATGTTGTTGCATCGAGAGAAATCGAGAGGCTCCAGAACATCGTCGACGGGCGCAAGGGCGGTGTCGCCGCTGCGGAAGCCGCCAAACAGGCTGCCGAAGCCAAGCTCTCCACGTTACTTCCGGCTCAAAGGGCCAGCGCCGAAGCTGCACTGCAACAAGCTCAGGTCGATTGGGATAAGGCAACAGTCCGCGCGGGAGTTGCCGGAAACGTGGAGCAATTCGTCTTGCAGGTCGGTGATTTTGTAAACCCCTTCCGCCCAGCCGGAGTACTTATTCCCGAGGGCATGGGCAAGCGGCGGCTGCAGGTTGGCTTTCCCCAGATCGAAGCCCAAGTCATCAAGCCCGGTATGGCGGCAGAAGCAGTGTGCATGTCTAAGCCGCTGACGGTAATACCGATGGTCGTGGTCGATGTTCAGGACGTGATTGCGACCGGACAGTTCAGGATGACGGAGCAGCTCATCGACACCCAACAGATTGCACAACCCGGCACGCTGACCGTAGTCCTGGAACCCCTTTTCCCTGATGGACTAGACGGAGTGGCGCCGGGGAGCAGTTGCGTTGCCAACGCCTACTCCAGCAACCACGATGAGATCGCGAAGTCCGGCTTCTTGCGCGGAACATACCTGCACATGGTCGATGCCACCGCTGTCGTGCACGCGATCCTGTTGCGCGTGCAGGCGCTGCTCATGCCGATCAGGATACTCGTTCTATCCGGGCATTAAGGGATCGCGAAACGGGAACGCTTGCGGTTCACCCGCTCCCGTTTGCGTCCGTCGGTTCAGCGCCGGTGGCGGCGTTTTTTCGACGTCTTGGCCCTGGCTGCCTTCATGGACGGGGCTTTGATGCAGCTCTTGCCTGCCGCATCGGGCTCATAGCCTTCGTCGCAGTTCGGCTTAGCGCCGACGAGCTTCACCTTGCGCGCCTTGCTTGCCGGCTTGCTCCGCCCTTCTTTCCCGGCCGGCTCGGCATCCGTATTTCCGGGCTCGTTCAAATCCGGTGTCTTGGGGGCCACGCGCTTCACCGGGCCAACCATCGGTTCTATCGGCTTTGCCTCCTGGGGCCCGGCCGGCGCGGGCAATTGACCCCCGGCGCCCTCGGGTTCTGCGGGTACACCGCGGGGCGCGCTCGACAGCATCGCCGCGACGAGCGCGGCCAAGGCGCCCCAGTGAGCAATGTGTGCCATGGCGCAAAGCCCGAGTTGAATGGCCGTGTGCGAACTATAGCGAGGGTCTCATGTCCTGGCGAGCATCCCAGCGGCCGCGGGCGGCTTTGCGGCACACGGCACTAGACGGGCAAAAAAAGAGCCGGAGAAGCGGCTCTCCGGCTCTTTGCACGGCCTCATGGACGGTGCCTTGCTTATTGGGCGGCCTATTTGCCCAGGTGCTCAATCCGGACGCACAAGCTGCCTTGATGCGCGCTCGAAAGTCTCCTTCGGAGCGGCAACGTGTTGGACTTCAATACGATTACGCAGGACTGCCGGTCCGATCCGGACCGGTGGCACCGCATACCCGTCAATTTGATCCCTCGATGCGACGCAGGCTGCGTTCGGGCAGGAATAAGCGTGCTCGGCCAAGTTGCTGATGCGATGCGGATGCGTTTGGTCGTGCCGTAAAGACCAAGGTTGCAAGCGTGGAACCTACGGCGAACGCAGGACTGTTGCTCAAATAATCTGCGTCGCGCGCGCTTGTCACGCAAATTGCCCGGCAGGAAGGCTTGCCGGGCGCGATGAGGGCTCCTAAGAGAAGCGGGTGAAGCATGGCTGCAACACGACGTGCCGGAGCCACGCCGGTTGTAGCTTCCTGCGCGTCAGTCGTCAGCCATTCAACGAGCCGCCCTCGCGATGTCTCACAACACCTTCGGCCACCTGTTCCGCGTCACGACCTGGGGCGAGAGCCACGGACCGGCAATCGGTTGCGTCGTCGATGGCTGTCCGCCCGGCATCGCGCTCGAAGCGCACGAGATCCAGGCATATCTCGACAAGCGCAAACCGGGTCAGTCGCGGTTCGTCACCCAGCGCCGCGAACCCGACGAAGTGAAGATCCTCTCCGGGGTTTTCAGCGACGGGGCAGGCCGGCAGGTGACCACCGGGACGCCGATCGCGCTCGAAATCCAGAATCTCGACCAGCGCTCCAAGGACTACGGCGACATTGCCGTCAAGTATCGCCCTGGCCACGCGGACTACGCCTACGATGCCAAATACGGCGTTCGCGATTACCGCGGCGGAGGGCGCTCGTCCGCCCGTGAGACGGCCTCGCGAGTTGCCGCCGGGGCCGTCGCCCGCAAGGTCATCCCTGGCGTGCGCATCCGCGCCGCCCTGGTGCAAATGGGACCGCACGCCGTCGATCGCGCCAACTGGGACTGGAACGAGGTTGGCAACAACCCGTTCTTCTGCCCCGATTCCACCGCGGCAGCCGCTTGGGAAGCCTATCTCGACAAGGTCCGCAAGGACGGCTCGTCAGTCGGAGCGATCATCGAAGTCGTCGCTGAAGGCGTGCCGGCGGGCTGGGGCGCACCGCTCTACGGCAAACTCGACCAGGACCTGGCGTCCGCGATGATGTCCATCAACGCGGTCAAGGGCGTCGAGATCGGCGTGGGCATGGCCGCGGCGGCACTGACCGGCGAGGAGAACGCCGACGAGATGCGCACGGGGCCCGGCGGCAAGCCGCGCTTTCTGTCCAACAATGCAGGCGGCATCCTTGGCGGCATCTCAAACGGCCAGCCGGTGGTGTGCCGCTTCGCCGTCAAGCCGACGTCTTCGATACTGACGCCGCGAAAGACCGTAGATCGCAACGGTACCGATACCGACGTTGTCACCAAGGGCCGCCACGACCCCTGCGTCGGCATTCGTGCGGTGCCCGTGGGCGAAGCCATGATGGCGATTGTGCTCGCCGACCACTTCTTGCGTCACCGCGGCCAATGTGGCGCATGATCCAGGCTTTTTCGTTACGCGGCCAATGTGAAATCTGCAAAGGCATAACCGTCACGCACGACCGTCTCACCGGCTGCGATGGCGATCGGCTTTGAAAACATCGGGCCGGCGGTGACACAGGTATGGAACTCCCCGTTCTCGCCACACGGGTCCATGCCGGCTGGAATATCCGCAAGGAAGGAAGCATCGAAGCGGCGTCCGGCAAAGGACGCATCAAGCTTGCTTTGATCGACGACGGACACCCAAGTCTCCAGACCGGAGCCGATCATCTCGTGCGCAAGCGCCGAAGTATCGCGCAACCACAAGGGAAAAACCGGCTTCAGTCCGGTGCCCCTCAGTCTGTCCTCGCGGTATTTGCGTATATCTTCAAGATACAGATCGCCGAACGCCATCGCCTCTACGCCGTCGGCCACCGCTTGAGCGACGAAGGCGCCCATGCGCTTTTCGTATTCCGCGTTCGGGCATGGCCAGGGAAGTTCAACGACATGCAGCGCAAGACCGGCCGCAGCCGCCTGCGCTTCGAGGATCTCGCGCCGCACGCCATGCATCGCAACCCGGTTGAAGGTGGCGTTGACGGTCGTGAGCAAACCTGTCACTTCGATACCGGGCTTCTGTCGCAGGATATGGAGCGACCATGCGCTGTCCTTGCCACTCGACCAGCTCAACAGTGTTTTCAAAACGCCACCCCCGAGGCTTTAGCCCTGCTTCCGTTTGAATTGTCGCTTCCAGCGGGCGACGAAAGCGCAATCCATGCCGCACTATTCATCGATTGTCATTCTTACGGGCGCTGGACTGTCCGCCGAGAGCGGGCTTTCCACGTTCCGCGATGCGCGCGGCATCTGGGCAAGGTACGACTGGCGCGAGGTCGCCACGCCGCAGGGTTTCGCCCGGAACCCCGCGCTCGTGCACGATTTCTATAACATGCGCCGCCGCGCTCATGCGGACGTGAAGCCCAATGCCGCGCACTTGGCTCTCGGGCGGCTGACCTGCGAGCATGCCGACACGACGATCGTCACGCAGAACGTCGATTGCCTGCATGAAGCCGCCGGGACCCCAAGGCTCATCCACATGCATGGCGAAGCCATGAAATCGTTGTGCATCCATTGCAACGACAGGCGGCCCTGGACAGCAGACATGTCGACCAAGACGGCGTGCCCGGCCTGCGGCGAGGCTGGCGGGATGCGCCCCGACGTCGTGTGGTTTGGCGAAATGCCTTACCATATGGAGACCATCGCCAAGCTGCTCGCGGCATGCGATCTGTTCATCTCCATCGGCACCAGCGGCAATGTCTATCCCGCGGCAGGCTTCGCAGCAGCGGCCCGCCAAGCCGGCGCACACACTGTGGAACTCAATCTTGAACCCTCCCAAGGCGCGAGTCTGTTTGCAGAAGCGATATATGGCCCGGCGACGCAAGTCGTGCCCGCCTACGTCGAGCGCCTCCTCCAGGATCATCCCAGGCGCGAGGCCTAGGTTCCCATGAGGAACGCGAGGAAACCCGCTGCGCCATGCTCCACTATCATCCCTGGCGCCGGAAGACCGCCACAACCTCGATGTGCGGCGAATACAGGAACTGATCGACGGGCGTTACGGCTTCGAGCTTGTAGCCGCCGTCGATCAGCGTGCGCGCATCGCGCGCCAACGTGGCCGGATTGCATGACACTGCGACAACCGTGTTGACCCGGGATCTAGCCAGCATCCGCGCCTGAGCGTCCGCGCCTGCGCGCGGAGGATCGAAAACCACACAATCGAAGTCGCGTAACTCGGTCGCCGACAGCGGCTCGCGGAAGAGGTCGCGCCTGAGCGCCTCGACCGGTTTCAGGCCGCGCGCCCGCTTCAGGGCGGCGTTGAGCGCGCCAATGGCACGCTTGTCGCCGTCAGCCGCGAAAACCCTGGCGCGTTCGGCCAGGCGAAGGGTGAACGCGCCGATCCCGCAAAACAGGTCGGCAATGGATCGCGACTTTCCGGCTCCTGCCAACACGAGATCCCCCATCACCACTTCCATCTCGGCGACGGCTTGAAGGAACGTGCCAGGCGGCGGCACAACCTCGACCCCGCCGAATCGCAATGCAGGTGTCAAGCCTTCGTAAACGGGATCTTCGTCCACGCTCACGCGGGCGATGGCCGCAGAAGCGGCCGCTCCAGCAACGAGCGCGCGCAACCGGGGCGTCAGTTCGACTGACACATCCCCCAGAGCCACGTCCAGTCCACCCAACGTCCACGTTACAATCACGCGCGTTTCGCCGCGGCGCGACAGCAGCGGCGCGACGAGGGGTCGCAACATCGGGAAGGCTGCCACAATAGAAGGGTGAAGCACGCAACATTCCTCTAGATCGACCAGATCGTGGGACGATGCCTTGTGAAAGCCCAGAAGTACGCCGGCGCCAGCCAGCCGGGCACTGAGCGCAGCGCGCCGACGCGTGCCGCTGCACGCAACAACATCGCTGATCGCCACGTCCAGGCTCCGCGCGCGAAAAGCGGCTACAACCTGTTCCTTCTTCCACGCAAGGTATGCACGGGCCGACATATGCTGGAGGGCACACCCACCGCAAACGGTGAAATGACGGCATGGCGGCAGGATTCGGTCGCTGCTGCGCGTAAGCACCTCGACGAGATGCCCGGTGCTGCCCTCCACTTCGGCTCTCACCCGCTCGCCTGCAAGCGTGAACGGCACGAACACGGGCCCATCGGGCGTTTCCGCCACGCCGTCGCCTTGCGCGCCCACGCGGGTGATCTCGAACTCACGAGGCTCACGCATCCTTTGTCGCTCCCAGCAGGAATTCCTCGTTGCCCGATCCGCCCACGATGGGCGAGGCGATGACGCCACGGATTCGCCAACCGGGTTGAGAGGAAACGAATGCGCCTACGTTTTCAACCGCCCGGGCGCGCGCGGCCGCATCGCGCACGATGCCACCCTTGCCGATTTCGCCAGGCGTCAACTCGAATTGCGGCTTCACGAGCGCCACAAGAAACGCGCCCGGCGACGCAAGGCCCATCACCGGCCCGATGGCTTTGGTCAAAGAAATAAATGAAAGATCGGCGGCCAGGGCTTCGATGGGCTCTTTGAGTTCAGCCGAACCGATGCGCCGTACGTCGCACGCCTCCAGGCTTATGACCCGCGGATCGCCGCGCAGGCATTCATGCAGTTGCGACTTGCCGACGTCGACGGCGTAAACGCGGCGTGCACCACGTTCCAGCAAGACCTGTGTGAACCCGCCTGTCGATGCGCCCGCATCGAGGGCGGCGCGGCCTGCGGGATCGAACGCAAATGTATCGAGGGCGGCGATCAGCTTCTCGGCTCCGCGCGATACGAATCCAGGTGCATCGCGCGCCAGCGTGATGGCGGCCTGCGCCACGACGCTCTGCGCCGGCTTGGTGCAAGGCTTTCCATCCACCAGCACGAACCCGCGCAAGATGAGGTCGCGCGCACGCGCGCGGCTGGCGACAAGGCCGTCGGTCAGCATGCGTTGATCGAGACGAGTCGAGGCGGGCTTGGACATGGCCGCTTGCATCGCGTCCTGCGCGCCGCCGGGTCAAGCACAAAAGCTGACCTCTGCCCGGCTCGGAGCGCTTTTCTTGCGCCGTGGCTCCAGCCTCAGACGGCGACCGCCGCGCCGGCAGGTTGGCGCGTCCAGCGCTGCATGGCGTTGAGCAAGGCAAACGGTGCGCCCGACAGCAGAACCTTGACATAACGAAGGTCCTGAAAATCGCCGTTGAGGGACAACCGCGGCAACGCCGTCGGTGCTTGGGCGTGATGGGCGTGGAGCAACCCCTTGCGCGTCGTCACCGCGGTCGAAAGCCCGAGTTCGCGGGCCATCTCGAATTCCCTCTCCCCCGCCGAAGCCTCGCAGCCGTAGGGATAGCTGAAATGGCGGCAGGGCCTGCCAAGCTCCGCGGAAACGCGGGCCACGCTGGTGGCTATTTCGTTGCGCGCCGCCTCGGGGGCGAGCTTCGACAAGGCGTAGTGACCTGTCGTATGCGCGCCGATCGTCACCAACGGATCGCCCGCAAGTTCACGCAACTCGTCCCATGACATCACGAGGTCGCGGCACAGCGCTGCCGGATCGAAACCGGCCTCCCTTGCCAGGCGCGCTACGATCGAGCGTGCATGGGATTCGGGAAGCGCGCGCAGCCGCCAATAGATCTCGTCGAAGGCGGCACTGCGCGCGGCGTCGTCCGCCAATTCGAAAGGCCGCGTATCGCCGTCCATGTCGAGGCTCACACGCGGCAGGCGCCGGATGGCCTCCTCCAGATTGAGCCACCACAGATCGCCGTTGCCGTCGGCATAGTCGGAAGGCACATAAATAGTGAAAGGCACGCCATGCCGCTTGAACACCGGATGGGCGTAGTCGCGGTTATCCTTGTAGCCGTCATCGAGCGTGAAGGCCGCGAACGGCCGTTCCTGGCCGGTCGAGTTGAGCCGTTTCGGCACATCGTCGAGCGCGACGAAGTCGAAGCCCGCTTGCCTGACCTGGACAATGACGCTCTCAAGAAACTCGGGAGTGACTTGCAGAATGCCGTTGGGCGCAAACGCCGCCGGCGTCTTAGGCGTCACGTGATGAAGCATGAAAATGACGCCTCTGCCGCTGGTGAAGGGCGCAATGAGCCCATCGGCACCCGTGTAGTGCATGGTGGACAGCGCCGCTTTCAGCAATTTCCTGGAACGCAACATCTCGCAATCGGGCCAACTCGGACAGACACTCACCCGCCGATCTTGCAAATTCCGTGCTGAGCGTCGTCAACCGTCCTGCCTGTACTCGCGGATTGGTTAAAGCTGCTGCGCCGCCATCCTGCGTGCGCTGTCAGGCTGCAGCCTCTTTGGCGGGCTTGCGCGTGGCGCGAACAATGCGCTGCGCGGGGACGCCTGCGGGCTCGGCGCGCTCCATCCTGATGATGTCGATGCCGGCAACCTCGAAGCCGAGGAATGTTCCAGGCGGATCTTGAAGCACGCTCACGCCCTTGCCGGGGTCCGCCAGGAGGATGCCGGCGTCAAAACGGCCCTCGATTGCCTCGAATAGAAGCCGCGCGTCGTCATGCGGGCCGACAACGATGATATGGTCATAGGCCTCGTCCAGCGCATCGAGAACCAAGTTGAGCTGATCGGGATCGATCTGCATCACTTGCGCGAGCGGGCCGCCCCAGCCGATGAAATGCGCCCGGCTTGCGGGTATTCGCTGCACGGCGTCCTCGAAAGTCGCCCGGCCGCTCAACAGTTCCGACAATCCTTTGCAATGCGGCATGCCCGCCGCGCCCGTGATCCCCGACTCGCCCGACGGACTCCAATCGACGACGATGACCTGCCGGCCGGCGCCGCCAAGCGCCTTCGCCAATGCAATTGCGTCACGACCGGCGCCGGTAACACTCCTGGTCTCGCCCGTGACGAGCGCGCGATGACCTCCCTGCTCGGGAACGCTCATGCAAATCCTGGCAGCGGTCTGCTCAACGGACAGTTCCTCGACATCCGATTGAGGCCCGGCGGCCGTCAACGCGGGTATTTTCGGCTTGTCCAAACCCGCCGTAGATACCGCCTTGTGGGCCCGTTCGACGGCGAGCACCGGCTCCGACTTTAACATTCCCGCACCTTTTGCCGCCGATTCCGGCCCACCGGCGCGCGCGCCCTCGAACAGCGCACGGGTAATTGTCCAGAACGTGCCGAGCAAGAGCGCCGCAAACGCCAGCAACGCTGCGCTTTGACCCTTTTTGGGCGACACGGGCACGCTCGCCGGCAGCGCCTTGGAGATGAACTGCGCCTCCACGGGCTGTGCGCGCGTATCCAGCCTCTTGCGGTTGGCTTCAAGTTGCGCCTGAAGATTGTCGAGTTCCGTGCGCTTGGCTTTAGCGGTTGCCTGAAGCTGCCGCAGCTTGGCTTCTTCGGGCGCTTGGCTCACGACATGCGATTTCACCTCGTCGAGACTCTTCTTGATGGAGGCCTCGCGCTCTTGCGCAACCTTGGCCTCTTTGTCCAGGCTTTCGACGAGTTTGGAGACTTCTCCTGCAATCTGAAGCTTCAAGCCGCTGAGATCCGCGTTGAGCTGGCGCATGCGCGGATGCCCCGGCAGCAGCGTTGCCGACAGCTCCGAAATCTGACGCTCTATGCGGACGCGCTGTTGCACCAGATTCTGAATCAAAGGCGATTTTTGAACATCCGGCAGCGCGTCCGCCGATCCTGCCTTCATCATCTCACGGGCCGACTTGGCGCGCGCCTCGGCCTCGCTGCGCGCCGACTTGGCCTTGGTCAACTCGGCGGTCAGCTCGGAGAGCTGTTGCTCGTTGAGCCCCGTGTTCTGAGATCCGCCCTTGAATACGTTGATTTCGCCGCTGTAGCGCTCAGCCTCGGTCTCGGCTGCCGCCACCTCCGGCACCAGCTTGTCGATCTTGCCCTGCAGGACCTTCTGCTGCTCATCCACCTCTTCGGCCGCGGCGGAGGCCAGCGAGCCCCGGTAGGCCTCGACCAGGCTGTTTGCGATATCTGCGGCAAGCTTCGGCTCGACGGAGGTCACGCGAACGCCGATGAAGCGGCTCTCCTTGGCAGAATAGACCTCGATCTGCTTGAACAATGCGTTCAACACGCGGTCACGCTCGACCTCGCCGGGCCGGGGTCCTCCCGCGCCGATCATGCGCAGGAGGCTGTCGGCCGTATCGACCGGACCCAACGCACTGTTGAATTCCCGCTTCTCTTTGAGCTTCAGCGCATCGGCAATGCCGGCGACGAGCTCGGGTGCCTGCAGCGCCCGCACATGCGTGTTGATGGCTTCCTTGTCCATCTTCACCGCAAGGGAGTCCGGCGACGCCGACTTGGGATCGGCAAAACTGCTCGAGGCGCCCTTTGCCATGATGGCGAGTTCGGCCTGAGATTGATACTTAGGCGCAAGCTGCATCAGCGCGCCATAGGTCAGCGCACCGGCCGCCGCGCTCCACAGCACCAGTCGAGGCAGGCTGCGACGCAGAGCACGGAAGATCGTGCTCATCTCGATATCGTCTGGGGACGCTTCGCGGCCTGCGGGCATGGTTCAACTCGACGAAGGCTGAGAATCTTGATTCGCAAGTAAGAAGCCTGAAAGTTAGCAATCACTTAACCGTTTCGAAAAAGCGCATCCGCTCAAACTTTCTTAACCCTCGCCCGATAGCCTCCACGAGGTGGTATCTTGACGTCGGGATTAGTCTGTCATGTCTGTGCGCGCGAAGGTCTTGGCCGTGGCGGTCACCGCCATGCTTGCTGGCTGTTCCAGCATGGCGGGCGACAACCTCCTCGGCGACACACTGTTTACCGCAGATTCCTACCATCCGGCGGGCGAAGCCCCTCCCGTCATCGTGGCTGAGGCGGAACACGTCGCATGGGGGCCGCCGGAGCAGGTTCCGGTTGAACTTGCAGGACCGCACGCCGTTGCCGACACCGACGGACCTTATCTGCTCGATACGGGCGACCGGCTGCGCATTTTCGTCTACGGACAGCCCAACCTGTCGCGGCTCTACATTGTCGATCACGAGGGCAAGATCGCCGTTCCGCTCATCGGCGAAATCGCGGCGCGCGGCAAGACGACGAAGCAACTTCAGGCGACGATCCGCGCGCGCCTCGGCGCCGAGTTCGTGAAGGATCCCCACGTCACCGTCGACATCCAGCAGAACCGTCCGTTCTTCATCCTGGGCGAAGTACGCAATGCGGGGCAATATCCTTACGTGTCCGGCATGACGGCCGAGACCGCGGTCGCGATTGCGGGCGGTTACACCGAGCGCGCAAGCCAGAGCAAATATCGCATCACCCGGCGCATCAACGGCTTGGTTGAACAGATCGAAGCGCCCGGCGATTACGTCCTCAAGCCTGGAGACACGGTTTACGTGTTTGAAAGGTTCCTCTGAAACCCAAGCGTAAGCAAAGTCTCGTAATACCCGAGACAAGCACACGGCCAGGGTCAGCAATGCGTATTCTCCACTGCCTCAGGGCGCCTGTCGGCGGCCTGTTCCGTCACGTTCTCGATCTGGCCAGCGAGCAGGCGCGCCGCGGCCACGAGGTCGGCATCCTGGCCGACAGCACCGCGCAGAATGCTCTGACCGCCGCCCAGTTCGACGACATCGCCACCCGCATGGCGCTTGGCGTGACGCGCATTCCCATGAGCCGCCAGCCGGGCCTCGGCGATCTCAAGGCGGCGCGCGCGACGCTCGCCCACGCGCAGACCTTGAACCTCGACGTGTTGCACGGACACGGCGCAAAGGGCGGCGCATACGCACGCCTTGCGCGCCGCGCGCTCCACGCCAGGGGCCAATCCGTCAGGGCGTTCTATACGCCTCACGGGGGCACGCTCCATTACCGGCCAGGCACCGTGCAAGCGACCGTCTTCTTGTCGCTGGAGCGCATATTGGAACGCTTCACCAACGGCCTCATTTTTGAAAGTGCCTACGCCGCCCGCGTCTATCGCGAACGGGTGCGAAAGGGCTCGGCGCCGCAGCGTGTGATCCCCAATGGGCTGCGCCCGGCCGACTTTGCCGCGCATGTACCGGCGGACGACGCAACCGATTTTCTTTTCATCGGCGAGTTACGGGACATCAAGGGTGTCGACTACCTTCTCGAAGCCTTGAGGATGCTCAACGAGCAAGGCTCCTGCACAGCGACGATTGTAGGTTCGGGGCCGCAAGATAAAGACCTAAGAGCCAAGGCTCGCGACCTTGGGCTTGCAGCCAACGTGCGCTTTGCCGGGGCGCTGCCCGCAAGCGAGGCTTTCTCGTTGGGCCGCACCATGGTTGTCCCTTCGCTAGCAGAAAGCTTCCCCTACGTGGTTCTGGAGGCGGCGGCCGCGGGCATGCCGCTCATCTCGACCAACGTCGGCGGCATTCCAGAAATCGTAGCGGACACGGACACTCGCCTCATCGAACCCGCCAGTGCGCAGACGCTCCAAGCCGCCATGCGTGAATGTCTCGACCATCCGCAAGCGGCGCTGGCGCGGGCCGAACGCTTGAAGCGCAACGTCGCAGACAAATTCACCGTCGCAAGAATGACGGACGCCGTGCTCGCCTTCTACGAATTAAGCGATGGTTAACCTCGCGGCCGGATTTGGCCCCCTTGCCGCCGGTGTTAACCGATCTTGGCACGGTCGATGCTTGTGCTCGTCTCGAACCGCAATACGATACACCGAGAACGAGAATGACCGCCCCTCTGCAAGCCGTGCCCGTCACCCAGACTCTGCCCACCCAACCCAAACCGGCGCTTGCCACCGCGCGCCTTTGGGAAACCGGAATGAACGCGAAGTCGAGCCTCTCGCCCGTTGTAGTGCGAGGTATCGTGCGCATCGCGGAGTTCGCCCTCGTCACATTTACAGGGTTTCTCATCGCTATTGCCTACGTGGACGAGTCCGCAATCCTCGCCAGCGCGCGCTATATGGGCGCCATTGCGCTCACGGGCGCGGCCACCGCGACCGCATTCGAGCTACTGGGTCTTTACAGCCTGCGCGCCTTTTCCTCCTTCGTGCAAAACATGCCTCGCATCGTCCTGGGATGGAGCATCGCCTTCGTTGCGCTCATCGCTGGCCTCTTCCTCCTCAAGATCGGCGCCCACGTCTCCCGCGTCTGGTTCATTTCCTGGTACATTTCTGGCGCGGCGAGCCTTATCGCCGGCCGCATCGCGCTATCCTGGATCATGCGCGCACTTGCCGGAAGCGGGCGTCTCTATCAGCGTGCGGTGATCTACGGTGCAGGGCCCGTCAGCGAAGAGCTGCTGGCTCAACTTGAAGCGGATACCTTCCAGATCGTTCGCATCGTGGGCATTTTCGACGAGCGCGACGACAACCGCGCGCCGCGCCTCGTGGGTGGTCATCCGCGCCTGGGCGGCCTCAAGGACCTCATTGCGATGAGCCGGACGGCGCGCCTGGATCTCGTCATCGTTGCGCTGCCCCTCGCGGCGGAAAACCGCCTCATCCAACTCGCCAAGGCTCTTTCCGTATTGCCCGCCGACATCAAGATGCCCGCGCGCGCCACCGCCTTGCGCTTTGCGCCCCACACCTACTCTCATGTCGGCTCGGTCGCCATGATCGACCTCTACGACAAGCCGATCGCCGACTGGGGCACGGTCTCAAAATGGCTATTCGACAAGGTCGCCGGCGCGAGCGCACTCATTCTTCTGGCGCCGGTTATGGCGCTCGTGGCTGTGGCCGTCAAGATCGATAGCCGTGGACCGGTACTGTTCCGCCAGAAGCGCTATGGTTTCAACAACGAGCTGATCGAGGTCTTCAAGTTCCGCTCGATGTACACCGACCGTTGCGACGCTGCAGCAAGCAAGCTCGTCACCAAGGATGATCCCCGCGTCACCCGCGTCGGCCGCATTATCCGCAAGACGAGCCTCGATGAATTGCCGCAGCTCTTCAATGTGCTGCTGGGCGATCTGTCCCTGGTCGGCCCCCGCCCTCATGCGGTTCAGGCGAAGGCCGGAGCGGAACTCTATGACGAGGTGGTGGACGGCTACTTCGCCCGCCACAAGGTCAAGCCCGGCATCACCGGCTGGGCGCAGATCAACGGCTGGCGCGGGGAGACCGACACGCGCGAGAAGATCGAGAAGCGCGTCGAGCACGACCTTTACTATATCGAGAATTGGAGCGTGTTCTTCGATCTTTACATTCTGCTCAAGACGCCCGTGTCTCTGCTCAAGACGCAGAACGCCTACTGATCGGCCGGCGTCGCTTCGTTGATACCTGAGCGTGAAGCGGCAGCGCGATTGTCCGCTTCACGCTTTGGTCTTCAGACATTCCGGGGGGCGGTGAAGCTGCCAACACGTCTCTCGAGGCCCGTTTCTTGCACTTCGATCGGCAAGAACGATGACAGAGCCTTAGAGGGTTTCATGTTGGCACGGCTGACAAGTGCAGCGCAGGGCGCAGACCTTACCGGCAAGCCCCGCAGCTTTGTCCACATCGCCGCCCTTGGCCTTGTGTGGCTGACTTTCGCCACCAGCGGCTTCGTCTTCACGGAACCCTGCCCTACGGACGCCCTGGCCCTCGCGCTCATTGTTCTTCTGCCCGTCATCGGGCTTGTGCACATCCCAAAAATACTCGCACTATTTCTCTTACTCTGGGCAGCCGTAACCGCAACCGGCCTGGTCTCGGCGACGTTTGCCCATGATACCTCCAAGGCGGTGACGCACACTCTTGTCTCCTTTTATCTCGGCGGCTTCGCCTTCACCATCGCCGGCTTCGTCGCCATGCGCCCGGCCGAGAACATCAAGCTCATCCTCAATGGTCTGACGGCCGCAGCCGTCATCGCTGCGCTGACAGGCATCGCAGGTTATTTCTCGATCGTTCCCAACGCCGAGTTGTTCACCAAATTCGGCCGCGCCGCTGGCACGTTCAAGGATCCCAACGTGTTTGGACCGTTCCTGGTGCCTGCCACGCTTTATGCGGTGCACCACGCCCTGCAGGGCTCGCTGCGCCGCGCTTTGCCGCCGCTGATGGTGGCAGCGCTCCTCGCGCTCGCAGTGTTCCTCAGCTTCTCACGCGGCGCTTGGATCAACCTGATGGTGTCGGCCGCACTATATCTGGGGCTGGCGTTTCTCACCGCGCCCAGCAACGGACGGCGTCAGAAGATCGCCCTGCTCGCCGTACTTTCCTCGGCCGCCCTCGGCGGCGTCGTGGCGGCCGCTCTTCAGGACGATAGCGTCGCAAGTCTCGTCAACGAACGCGCCAGCGTCGCCCAGAGCTACGACGTCGGCCCCGAAGGCCGCTTCGGCGGCCAGGAAAAGGCGACCGCACTCATTCTCGACAATCCCTTCGGAATCGGCGCGGCTCAGTTTGCACCCTTCTATCACCACGAAGAGGCACACAACGTCTACCTCAGCATGACGCTCGCGACGGGATGGCTGGGCTCTGGCCTTTACATCATCGCCGTTTTCTCGACACTGGCGCTCGGGTTGCGCCAGTGCTTCAAGCGCACGCCCTGGCAACCGTTCGTGCTTATCGCATTCGCAACCTTTGCTGCCAACGCGGCCGAGGGCATCATCATCGACAGCGATCATTGGCGCCACTTCTACGTATTGATGGCCGTGATCTGGGGTGCGGCGTGCGCCCGCGCCCCTGCGCGCGCTACGCTCCCGCACGCAGCAGCCGCGAGAGCGCACAATCGCCTCCGGCACTCTGTCCCATCTGGCGCGCCGCGTATTTTTTCTGAGCCGCGGATTGCCCGATGACCTCAAGCCCACCAAAGGCGGATCTCACGCTGGAGCGTGAAGCGACACGGGTCCGTCGCGCCGGCCGGATCCTCATCGACCGGCGCAACGCACTGGCGCGCTCCATCTTGGTAATACCGCTATCCAGGCGCGAATGCCGCATCGTGAGGGCCCTCAAACCGGCGATATCGCCGCCGCCCGACGCGCCCCGCCCATCGCCGCGCAAGCGCGCGACGCGCGGGCGCATCATTAACCGGTCCAAGCCCTAAGCTCCTTGCCATCCCGAGCGGCCCGGCGCCGTTTCGAGCAGGCAACCCCGCCCGCGCGAAACACGCCGATCTAGCGAGCCTACACCCAGCGAAAAACCGCCGCCGCGTAGACGAGGCAAACCGCCACGGCAGGCCACAGATTGCTGCCAAACAGTCCAAGCCAGGCAAGGCAGATGAAGGCACTGCCGAGAAGCGAGATGAATAGCCTGTCTCCGCGGGTCGTATCCAGACCCAGGATGCCGTGACGGGGATCGCCGCCAGGAACCTTGATCTCCCAGATCGTCATGGCGACGAGGCAGCACGCGATGAAAATGAAAAACAGCGCCGTCGGCATCGTCCAGGCCATCCAGGACAGGATTGCCGTGCCTTGCATGCCCTCCATGACGTCTGCTCCTTTCTAGACGCGCCCGAGAGCGAAGCCCTTGGCGATGTAGTTGCGCACGAAGTAGATCACGAACGCCCCCGGAATGAGCGTCAGAACGCCGGCCGCCGCGAGCAGCCCAAGCTCGTAACCCGATGTGCTTGCCGTCTTTGTCATGGCCGCGACGATGGGTTTGGCTGCAACCGAAGTGAGGTTCTTTGCCAGTAGCATCTCGACCCACGAAAACATAAAGCAGAAGAACGCCGCCACGCCGACGCCGGCGCCGATCGTCGGGATGAAGATCTTCACGAAGAACGCCGGGAAAGAGTAGCCATCGACGTAGGCCGTCTCGTCTAGCTCCTTGGGTACGCCCGACATGAAGCCTTCGAGAATCCAAACGGCGAGCGGCACGTTGAACAGCGTATGCGCCAGCGCAACCGCCCAGGGCGTATCGAACAGCCCAACCGCCGAATAGAGGTTCACGAAAGGCAGGACGAACACCGCGGGAGGCGCCATGCGGTTCGACAACAGCCAGAAGAACAAATGCTTGTCGCCGATGAAGTGGTAGCGCGAGAAGGCGTAGGCTGCCGGCAGCGCCACTATCACCGACATCACCGTATTGATCACCACGTACGTTATTGAATTGATGTACGTGTTGTACCAAGTCGGATCGCTGAAAATCGTCTTGTAGCTTGCGAGCGTGAAGTCCTGCGGGAAGGCGCTGAAGCCGCCCAGGATCTCGTTGGTCGTCTTGAACGACATATTGAGCAGCCAGTAGATAGGCAGCATCAGGAACACGATGTAGACGAAAAGAATGAGATAACGCCAGCGCATCACTTCGCCTCTCCACGCATCATCAGTGTGTAGAACAGCCAGCTCAAGAACAGGATGATCAGGAAGTAGACGATCGAGAACGCCGCGGCGGGTCCAAGGTCGAATCCGCCAAGCGCCTTCTGGACGAGATCGATCGAGAGGAATTTTGTGGTGCTGCCCGGCCCGCCGCCCGTCAAGACGATGACCTCGGTGTAGATCATGAAGCTGTCCATGAACCGCAGCAGAATCGCGATCGTGAGCACATGCTTGAGTTTCGGCAACTGGATGTAGCGAAACACCGACCAGCGCGAGGCGCCGTCCACCTGGGCCGCCTGATAGTAGGCGTCGGGAATGGAGACAAGCCCCGCGTAGCACAATAAAACCACGAGCGACGTCCAGTGCCAGACATCCATCAGCACGGTCGTGAACCACGCGGCGAATGGCTGGCGGGTATAGTTGTAGGGGATTCCAAGCCCGTTGATCGCTTTGCCGAGCAGCCCGATATCCGGCAGCGCCATGATGTTCCACATCGAGCCGACGACGTTCCACGGCACGAGCAGCGGCAGCGCGATCAGCACCAGGCACACGGACACCCAAGGCCCCTTGCGCGGCATGCAGAGCGCGATTGCCAACCCGAGCGGAATCTCGATTGCCAGGACCAGGCCGGTGAAGATGAGCTGTCGCTTGAGAGACTCATGAAACTGCGTGTCGTGGAGGACCTGCTCGAACCAGCGCGTTCCCGACCAGAAGAACTCATTGTTTCCGAACGTCTCCTGAACCGAGTAGTTCACCACGGTCATCAACGGGATGAGCGAGTTGAACAGCACCATCAGAAAGACGGGCAGAACGAGAACCCACGCCTTGTTGTCGAATGTCTTCTTCATCAGGCGGCTCCTTGCGCGGTCACACCCAGCAACCATCCGTCTGCATAAATCCGCGCGCGGCTTGGATCGAATGTGACCTTGGCTCCCTCGGATGGCACTAGCTCGCCCTGCGGCACCAGCAGCTTCAGCGGTTGATCGCCGATACGCGCTGACACGATATTGAAACGCCCGGCGTCCGCCACCTTCGTAACGTCCACAGGCACGCCCTCGCTCGAGAACTTCACGAACTCCGGGCGGATGCCGACTTCAAGCAGCTTCGCCCCGCCGGCGTAATGCCCGGCGTTCTCGGTTGCGACTTCCTGGCCGCCGACAAAGGCTTTACCGCCGCGCACCTCGCACGCGATAAGATTCATGCCGGGCGATCCGATGAAATGGCCGACGAAGGTATGGCGCGGGCGCTCGAACAATTCGACGGGCGTGCCGACCTGCACGACCTGACCATCGTTCATGACGACCACCTTGTCGGCGAATGTCAGGGCCTCGGTCTGGTCGTGCGTCACATAGATCATGGTGCGCCGGATACGCAGGTGCAGCTCCTTGAGCTTGGACCTCAGCTCCCATTTCAAGTGCGGATCGATAACCGTCAACGGCTCGTCGAACATGATGACGTTGACGTCCGAGCGCACCAAGCCACGCCCCAAAGAGATCTTCTGTTTGCCGTCCGCCGTGAGCCCGGAAGCGCGATTGCGCAGCGTGGCTGACAGATCGAGCATGCCTGCGATTTCTTCGACGCGCGCCGCGACGGTGGCCTCGTCCACGCCCCGATTGCGCAACGGGAAGGCCAGATTGTCGTAGACCGTCATGGTGTCGTAGATGACGGGGAATTGGAACACCTGCGCGATGTTGCGTTCTTCGGGTGTCTTGCGGGTGACGTCGACGTTGTCGAATTCGATGCGCCCTTTGGCCGGTATCAACAGCCCCGAGATCAGGTTGAGCAAGGTCGTCTTACCGCAACCCGACGGACCCAGCAGCGCGTACGCGCCTCCGTCCTCCAGGGTCATTGTCATCGGCTTCAGCGCCCAGTGTTCGGGCTTTGAAGGGGCCGGTACGTATGCGTGAGCCAGATCGTGGAACGATATCTTTGCCATCAGCCCGCCAGCTCCCCGTTCGGCTTGTAATAGAGGATCTGATCGGTATCGACGTAAAGGCGCGCCTGCGTGCCGACCTCTACGGGGTGAATGCCGTGAGATTGTGAGACCCAGGTCTCGTTGCCCACCTTGAAGTGGATGACGCTCTCCGAGCCCGACAACTCGGTGATCAGAACACGGCCGTCGATGGTTGCGGGATTTGCGCAAGCCGGCCTCATGGTGACGCAGTGCGGGCGCACCGCAATTGTGTAGCTGCCGTCGGGAATGGTGCGCGCGCCATCGCCAAGAGTCCATTGGGGGCCATCGGCAAGCTGTAGCCTGCCGGCCGACTTGACGGCCGCGTGCGTATTGATGGGCGGATCGGAGAACACGCGCGCGGACGTGATGTCTTTGGGGCGGCGATAGCCTTGCGCCGTCGGCCCGAACTGCGTGATGCGCCCTTCGTGCAAGGCCGCCGTATTTCCACCAAACAGCAGCGCTTCCGCCGGTTCGGTCGTGGCATAAACCACAATGCAATTGCGCTCTGCGAACAGCTTTGGCAATTCGTCACGCAACTCTTCGCGCAGCTTATAGTCGAGGTTCGCCAGCGGCTCATCGAACAGAATGATGTCGCTGTCCTTGACGATCGCCCGGGCGATGGCCGTGCGCTGCTGTTGACCGCCCGAAAGCTGCGAAGGCCGGCGATCCAGCATCGGCGTGAGACGCAACAGGTCCGCAGCCTGCAATACGCGCCGCTCGATCTCGGCCTTGCTCATGCCGGCAACGCGCAGCGGCGCGGCGATATTCTCGCGCACCGTGAAATTGGGATAATTGATGAACTGCTGATAAACCATCGAGACGTTGCGTTTCTGGACCGGAATACCGGTGACGTTCCTGCCGCGGAACCAGATCTCGCCCGTCGTCGGCTTTTCGAGACCTGCCATGATCTGCATGAGCGTCGTTTTGCCGGCGAGCGTCGCACCCAGCAGCACGTTGAGACTGCCATCCGGCAGCACCAGATTGGTATCGTGGATGTATGTATCCGCGCCCACGCGCTTGGTGACGTTTCTGAGTTCTAGCGTCATGGCCTCTTAGCCTGAAAGAGACTTCGTCGGAGCGTGCGCATCAAGAGAGGGTGGAAAAACCCGGGGCACGCCAGCGTGGTCAGCGCGCCCCGGATCGTTTCGCATGCGTCAAGAACCGGCTAGTGCTTGGTCCAACGCTTGATCAGTTCTTCGTATGCGATCGTCTGACCCTTTTCCTTTTCGTTCGCCAGTTTCGCGGCAGGACCGTCAGGCTTGCCCAGCCACTCTTCCGGCTTCTTCTCAGGATTGAGGCGCGGGCCGCAACCGCCATAGGTCTTGTTGGCCTTGTCGGCCGCTTCCATGCGCGACATGATCTGATCCATCTCGGACGCTAGTCGATCCATGGCCTGCTGCGGCGTGAATGCACCCGAGTTCACATCGCCGATCTGCTGCCACCAAAGCTGCGCGAGCTTGGGATAATCAGGCACGTTGATGCCCGTCGGAGTCCAGTTCACGCGATCCGGCGAGCGGTAGAACTCGACGAGGCCGCCGAGGTTGGGCGCGCGCTCGGTGAACGACTGGTGGTTGACCGTGCTGTCGCGGATGAAGGTGAGGCCGACGTGGCTCTTCTTCACGTCCACCGTCTTGGACACCACGAACTGAGCGTAGAGCCAAGCCGCCTTGCGGCGCTCGAGGGGCGTAGATTTGAAAAGCGTCCACGAGCCGGCATCCTGATAGCCAAGCTTCATGCCCTCTTTCCAATAAGGACCATGCGGGGACGGCGCCATCCGCCACAGCGGCTTACCGGCGTCGTCGACCGTGTTGTTGCCGTCCTTCTTGGGCGCGACCATCGAAGCGGTGAACGCCGTGTACCAGAAGATCTGCTGAGCCACGTTGCCCTGGCTCAGAGCCGGCAGCGACTGATAGAAGTCGTAGTCGGCAGCGCCTGGCGGCGCATATTTGCGCAGCCATTCGTCCCACTTGGCGATTGCATACACCGACGCGGGGGCATTCGTGCCGCCACCACGCGAAACTGACGCGCCGGAGGGATTGCAACTATCCTTTTCCATGCGGATGCCCCACTCGTCGATGGGGCGGCCGTTGGGAAGGCCAGGCGAGGTCGAGCCCGCCATGGAGAGCCACGCGTCGGTCATGCGCCAGCCCAGGTCGGGCGCACGCTTGCCGTAGTCCATGTGGCCATAGATGCGCACGCCGCCGATCTCCTTCACGTCATTGGTGAAGAATTCGGCGATGTCCTCGTAGGCCGACCAGTTGACCGGGACACCCAGATCGTAGCCGTACTTGGCCTTGAACTTCTCCTGCAGGTCCTTGCGGTCGAACCAGTCCTTGCGGAACCAGTAGAGGTTGGCGAACTGCTGGTCGGGAAGCTGCCACAGCTTGCCGTCCGGGCCCGTGGTGAACGACTTGCCGATGAAGTCATCGGCGTCGAGGCCGGGGTTGGTGACATGCTTGCCTTCGCCGGCCATCCAGTCCGTCAGGTTGACCGCGCTCTGCAGACGCGAGTGCGTGCCGATGAGATCGCTGTCGTTGATGTAGCCATCATAAAGGTTGCGATTGGTCTGCATCTGCGTCTGCACGGCCTGGACGACTTCGCCTTCGCCGAGCAACTGATGATTGACCTTGATGCCCGTGATCTCGGCGAATGCCTTGGCCAGCGTTTCGGATTCGTAGGTGTGTGTCGGGATGGTCTCCGACAGCACGTTGATCTCGAGACCCTTGAGGGGCTCGGCGGCCTTGATGAACCACTCCATTTCCTTCAGCTGCTCTTCCTTGGAGAGCGCGGAAGGCTGGAATTCGTTTTCGACCCACTTCTTGGCTTCATCCATTCCGGCGTTCGCGGCGCCGGCAAATGAAACAGCCGCAGCGAACATTGCTACGGCCGATATGCGTTTCCTCATTGTTTTCACCTCCCAGTGCACAGAGAGGATAAAACTATCATTCGAAACAAAACGAGTGTCAATCGAAAATCCTTACTGAAAAATGAAATAGCAAATTTCTCCAGCAAATACCGGCTTGTGCCGCTCTTTCGTTTCGAAATGCGGCGTTGCAGCGTTTTTGTTGTGCGGCGCAGCGCTTTCGAATATCGCCTGCTGCATTGATAAAACGAATATTTCGCGCTAGTCTGACTCATCGCCCGGAGATCCGACATGCTCACCATCTCACCGCGCCAACAAGAAATCGTCCGGCTCGCGCGCGAGCAGGGCCGGGTCGACGTCGATGCTCTGGCTGGCCGGTTCACCGTTACGCCGCAGACGATACGCAAGGACTTGAACGACCTATGCGAGCGCGGCTTACTGCAGCGCTATCATGGCGGGGCCGTGATCGCGTCCGGGGTCGCAAACTACGGATACGAGGCGCGCCGCCAACTGGCCACGGAAGAAAAGCGGCTCATCGGCGTAAAGGCAGCCTCGCTGATCCCCGACAACTCATCCATCCTCATCAACATCGGCACCACGACCGAGCAGGTCGCCACCGCATTGCGACATCGCCACGGCTTGCTTATAATCACAAATAACACCAATGTTATCAGCATATTGCTAGGATGCGCCGGAGTCGAGGTGATCGTCGCCGGCGGCGTCCTGCGCCACTCCGACGGCGGCATCGTAGGCGAAGCGGCAGTCGACTTCATTCGTCAATTCAAAGTCGACTACGCCGTGATCGGAACCTCGGCCATCGACGAAGACGGCTCGCTGCTCGACTACGATTATCGCGAAGTGAAAGTGGCCAAGGCGATCCTCGGCTCCGCGCGGCACACCATCCTTGTGGCGGACAGCATGAAGTACGCGCGGACCGCGCCCGTTCGCATCGCGCATCTGTCGGAAATCGACTATTTCGTGACCGACCGGCCGCCTCCGCCGGCGATTGCCGCGATCTGCAAAGAGCACAAAGTCGAGATCTCCCTCCCCGAACTGGCTTGAATTTTCGTTTTCTTGCGATAATCTTCGTTTGCGCTTGCCGCGGGGTGCCGGGGGGCTAGGGCTCCTTCGATTCCGCGCAGCGTTTCATTCATTGCCACCACTTTGCCGAAGGCGGGCTGGCCAATTGTACGACATTGCGATCATTGGCGGCGGCGTTAACGGATGCGGTATCGCCCGCGACGCAGCCGGACGCGGCCTCAAAGTGCTCCTGGCCGAAAAGGCGGATCTTGCCTCCGGCACATCCTCGGCTTCCACCAAGCTCGTTCACGGGGGCCTGCGATATCTGGAACACTACGAATTCAAGATGGTGCGCGAGGCGCTCGCTGAACGCGAGGTGCTGCTGGGCATGGCGCCTCACATCATTTGGCCGCTGCGCTTCGTGCTGCCTCACCACAGCGCCCTGCGGCCGGCCTGGCTGATCCGCACCGGACTGTTCTTGTACGACCACTTGGGTGGCCGCAAAATTCTTCCCCCTTCGCGCAGCATCGATCTGCGCAGCACACCAGCGGGCGAACCGCTCAAGGAGCGCTTCACCAAGGCGTTCGAATATTCAGATTGCTGGGTCGACGACGCGCGCCTTGTGGTCCTCAACGCCATGGATGCGCACGCCCGCGGCGCCGAGATCCGAACGCGCACGGAAGCCGTCTCGGCCCGCCGCGACGGCGTAGGCTGGAACGTCGAGCTTCACGATCACGCGCGCGGCGTCCGCGAGACGGTCAAGGCACGCGCGCTCGTCAACGCCGCCGGTCCTTGGGTCGATGACGTGCTCAACAATCGCGCGGGTCTCAACGGCAAACCCCGCATTCGCCTCGTCAAGGGCAGTCACGTCGTCGTGCGCAGACTCTTCGCCCACGACAAGGCCTACATCTTCCAGAACGACGACCGGCGCATCGTGTTTGCCATTCCCTACGAGGACGATTTCACGCTCATTGGCACGACGGACGTGGACTACAAAGGCGATCCGGGCGCGGTGAAAATCGAAAAGAGCGAGATAGATTATCTCTGCCGCCTGGCAAGCGACTACTTCGAGAACCCGGTGACGCCGGCGCAGGTCGTGTGGAGCTACTCCGGCGTGCGCCCGCTCATGGACGATGGCGCATCGCCAGCCCAGGAAGCCACGCGCGACTACGTCCTCGAACTTGATCGCAAGGACGCGGGCGCTCCGCTCGTCAATGTCTTTGGCGGCAAGATCACGACCTATCGCCGTTTGGCCGAGGATGCGTTGCGCGTGCTTGCCCAGGCAATGCCGGTCGGCGCTCCATGGACTGCGGGCGCCACGCTTCCCGGCGGTGATTTCCCCGTCGGGGGCGTCAGAGCCCAAGTCGATGCGTTGATGGCCCGCGCGCCCGGTGTCGATGCCGCGCTGGCCGCCCGGCTCGTGCGCACGTACGGCACGCGCGCCCAGCGCATCGTCGATGGCGCCAGGCATCCGGACGCTCTGGGGCGGACGTTCGGCGCGGGGCTATCCGAACGCGAGGTCCGATACCTGATCGAAAGCGAATGGGCGCGCACGGCGGAAGATATCTTGTGGCGGCGCACAAAGCTGGGCTTGAGATTGACCGCGCAACAAGCCGCGGGACTTTCCGAATGGCTCGCGGGATGCGCATCGGCCATGGCATAGTCTTGCGCGCGTTGAAGCGTCCATTGAACCAGGCCCGCATCCGTTCGCCTTACGGCGAGTTGAGAATTGCAAGGGCGAGGGACCGGGGAGCGAGATGACGAAGTATATTCTTGCCATCGATCAGGGAACGACCTCCAGCCGCGCGATCCTGTTTGACGCCGATTGCCGGCTCAAGACCATCGCGCAACAGGAATTCGCCCAGCACTATCCGCACTCCGGATGGGTGGAACACGAGCCTGAAGACCTCTGGGATACGACGATTGCCACATGCCGCAAGGCGATCTCGGATGCCGGCATAACCGCGGCCGATGTCGCCGCCATCGGCATCACAAATCAGCGTGAGACGACGGTGGTGTGGGACAAGGCCACGGGCAAGGCCATCCATCGCGCCATTGTCTGGCAGGACCGGCGTACGGCGGAGATTTGCGCCGGCTTGAAAAACGCCGAACTCGAAGACACCGTGACCCGTCGCACCGGCCTGCTCCTCGATCCGTACTTCTCCGGCACCAAAGTGGCCTGGATTCTGGATAACGTTCCTGGCGCGCGCGACGCCGCCAATGCCGGCCGCCTCGCATTCGGCACCGTCGACAGTTTCCTGCTTTGGCGTCTGACCGGCGGCAAGGTTCATGCGACCGACGCGACCAATGCCAGCCGCACGCTGCTCTACGACATCAACAAGAAGCGCTGGTCGATGTACCTGCTGGATCTCATCCGCGTGCCGCCCGCCATGCTGCCGGAAATCAATGACTGCGCCGCTGACTTCGGCATGACGGATCCAGAATTGTTCGGGACCGCCATCCCCATCACGGGCATCGCGGGCGACCAGCAAGCCGCCTGCGTCGGACAGGCATGCTTTGCTCCCGGCATGGTCAAATCGACGTACGGCACGGGCTGCTTTGCCTTGCTCAATACGGGCACGGCCCCGGTCTTTTCGCGCAACCGCCTGTTGTCCACCGTTGCCTACGCCCTTAACGGACAGGTGCATTATGCGCTCGAAGGCTCCATCTTCATCGCGGGCGCCGCCGTGCAATGGCTGCGCGACGGCATCGGCCTCATCAAGAGCGCCGCCGAAACCGGCCCAATGGCGGCCGAATCCGATCAGGAGCAGGATGTCTATCTCGTGCCTGCGTTCGTGGGATTGGGCGCACCCTACTGGGATGCGGAATGCCGCGGCGCGATCTTCGGGCTATCGCGCGGCACGGGGCCCAAGGAGATCGTGCGCGCCGCGCTCGAGTCCGTCTGCTTTCAAACTCGCGATCTCGTCTCGGCCATGCGTGCCGACTGGGGCGCGGCGCGCGAGACCGTGCTGCGCGTCGATGGCGGCATGGTCGCGTCGGACTGGACGATGCAGCGTCTGGCTGACATCCTGGCCGCGCCCGTCGATCGCCCGCAGGTGCTTGAAACAACCGCGCTCGGCGCGGCCTACCTCGCCGGCCTTCATATCGGCTTTTACCCTCAGCCTGCGGAATTCGCGAAACGCTGGTCGCTCGACCGGCGATTCTCGCCTGTCATGGGCGAGGCCGAGAGGACGCGAAAATACGCGGGCTGGCAGGACGCCGTGCGGCGGACGTTGACCCGGCAACCTCCTTGAGCACCACGCCCTTGCCGCCGCGAAATCCTTGCAGGCGCGGCATCGCGCACTCTCCAAGGTTGTAAATGCGCCGCATGGAAACCGTCCGTTAACTAAAAACTTCTTGCCTGAATAGATCGTATTGGGGCATTTAACACAACCTTTGGTTGTTCATGATGGCTCAATATGATCCTGTATCCGCGTTGCTCAGTTCCTGCAGCCCCCCGCCTCGCGGGAACCGTCCTGGTCGCCTGCTCGGCCCTTACCGCCGCCACGCAGCCTACACTTGCCATCCCTTCTCCCGAACTGGTCGTGGGCTCGCTCAGTAGCCTCTCGCAGTTGACGGCTTTGCTATCGGCCATTTTCGGCGGTGGCGCGCTGGCGTTCGGATCGCGGCTCTCCAATGCGCGCAAAGGCTCTGGCGAGACGCGCCGGACCGATCGCATCGCGCTTGCCTGCCTGGCAGCCGCGCTGTGTGGTTTCGGTCTGGCCTACTATCAGCACCACACGAGCACGAGCTTGGAGCGGTCCCGTCTCGAGCAGACCTTGTTGCGCCCCACGCCCAAGGCGGCCGAAGGCCGGACCCTCGATCCGCTTCTGAAGGAAATTCCCTACAGCAAGCAGGTCTCCCACTCCCGCGCGTTGTCGACAGATCAGGCGGAGAACATCGTCGCCGGCGTCGCAGCGGGAACCGCACCGGATTGGATGATCCTCGATATTCGCGAGACGGCGGAAACCGAGATGGGCTCGCTGCCGGGCGCGGTGAAGATTCGCTTCCCCGACCTCGATCGGTCGCGGATCGATTTCACCAACAGGAAGTCCCTGCTGATTTGCCACAACGGCAACCGGAGCGCCGAGACCTGCGAAGCCCTCGCGGCCAAGGGGATCGATTGCCGGTTCATCGCCGGCGGGCTGGAGAAGTGGCTGGCGGAAGGTCGCACGCTCGGCGGGTCGAAGGTGCGATCCGTTGACGACCTGCGCGCGCTGCCGCCCTATCCCAACCAGGCGACGCTGCTCGACACCGCGCAAGTTCACGAACTCGTCGACAACAACGGGGCGATATTCGTCGATGTGCGTTATTCCGGCGAGTTCGCCGGTGGTCATCTGCCCGGCGCCATCAACATTCCGATCCGCCCGACGCCGACCAACGAATTGGCTGAACTCGTCGACGCTTTGCCCCACAAACCAGTGATCGCTCCCTGCTATGACCGCCGCAGCTGCTTTTTCGGCGAAGTCCTGGGCCTGACGCTGGCGCGTGCGGGACGCGATTTCCGCGGCCGCTACAGCGTGCCGTGGGAGTACTTCGTGCCCTCCAAGCGGCCGCCGCACGTGGAGGCGTTGCTTGCCCAGCAGAACAAGACGTCCTGGGCGCGCGCAGGCGAGGCTCTTGCGGCAGCGCTCCTGACCGTCGCCGAGACGACCGGTTTGCCGGCTGCGCTTCTCCTGATGGCGTTGCTCTCGCGTATGCTCATCTTGCCGTTTTCGCTCAAGGCGGAACGCGACCAGCTTGCAGCCGATGCCATCAAGGCGGAGATTTCAGACATCAAGGCGCGGTTGGCGGACGATCCCCAGCGGCTCGCCCGAGCGCTGCGCGCCATCTATCGGCGCGCGGCGTTGACACCGGGCCGCAATCTCGTGGCGCTTCTCTTTCTGCCGATCCTTGCGCTTGCCGTCGGCGCGGCCATCGAGGTTGCCCGGGCGAAGCCGTCAGCATTGCTGTGGATTCCAGATCTGTCGCTGTATGACCCATGGCAGGCGATGCCTGCGCTGTTTGCCGTGCTGATCGGGATCTATCTCCAGGCCGCCTTCGTCACCACCCGCCGGCAGGCTGCCATTGCCTGGTTCTTGGCGGCGCCGCTGCTGTTCGCCGCAGCCGCGATCTTGCCTGCGGCCGCCGGCTTGTACATGACCGCCAGCGCAGCCCTGCTGCTGGCCCAGCGGTTTCTCATCAGCGGCCTGCCGGGCTGGAAAAATCTCAAGATGCGTATGCAAATGACGCGAAATCGCGTCGCGATGGCACGGCTGGGCGCCAGCGGAATCGTTCCGCTGAGCGACGTGGACGCGTTGACTGGGGCGGGCAACAAGGCAAAGCGCCTATCGCAGCTCAAGTCGCTGGGGCTTCCCGTGCCCGCGGGGCTCGTGCTGACACCAGACTTTCTGCGCGCCATGCGGATGGCGAGCGCGGATTGGCGCGCGGCGCGCATCGATGCGATCTGGCGCCATTTCGGCGGCCATCCGCTTGCCGTTCGCAGTTCGGGCGCGCTCGAGGATGGCGGCGAAATGAGCTTTGCAGGCGTTTTCGAGAGCGTCCTTCACTGTGAGCGCGCCAATCTCGAGGATGCGATTCTCAGGGTCAGCGCCTCCTTCAACGCGGCGAGCGCGAGTGCCTACAAAGCAGGCGCGGCTGGCCAGACCGGGCATATCCTCATCCAGCCGATGGTCGCCGCGCGATTTGCCGGCGTGCTGTTCACGCAGGACATGCAGGAGCCCGGTCAAATGCTGGTTGAACTCGTGGAAGGCACGGCGGACAAACTCGTCTCGGGCCGCGCCACGCCCCAGATGTTCCGCATCGGGCGCATCAGCGGCGACATATCCGGCCCAGCGGCGGCGCCCATCGACCTTGCGCCGCTTGCGTCCTTGGCGCGGCGCGTGGAAGCGCACTTGGGCTGCCCGCAGGACATCGAATGGGCCTTCGATGGTGTGAGCTTCATCCTGCTGCAGGCTCGCGACGTGACCGCGACACTGCAGGAGGCGGCCGAGCGCGCGGAACGCAACCGCCTGCTCGCTCATATCGCCAAGCATGATCCCAAGCCTGCCGCCGGCACGATCATCTTCCAGCAAGGCGACGTGGCGGAGCTTCTGCCGCGGCCGACGTCGGCCTCCTTGTCGCTGCTCAATGACATGTGGCATAGCGGCGGCAGCGTGGATCTCGCGCTGCGCAGCCTGGGTTTCGAGGCCGGCTTCAGCGAGGATGGCCCGCCACTGCACGCGACGATATTCGGCCGGCTCTATACCGACTGCATCGCGCAAGCGGCACGCGCGCCGCGCATCTCCCGGCTAGCCGTCCGCCGCCTCGAAAAGGCCCTGCCGGATATCGAGCGCTCATTTCGCGAGGAGTTCCTGCCGTCATATCTGAGTGAGGCGCGGCTGCTGCAGGCAACGGATTTCACACGTCTTCGCACGGGCGACCTCCACCAAGCCTTCACGCACATCCGCCGGCGCTTCATCGAAGAAACGCACGCGGAAGTTTCGCGCGTCAACATCGCCGCCCAATTCGCGTTGGACCTTGCGCGTGAGAGCCTCGCCGCGGAAGGCCGCGACCCTGCGATCTATCTGGCCGGCACGGGCGCGACCGAGTTGGAACTCTGCCTGCCTGCCGCTGTGATCGAAGCCGAAGGCGGCTCTTGTGACGCGTTGCGCGATCTGATCGGCCATCGCGCCAGCCTCGACTACGAGCTTGCAGTCCCGCGCCATGGCGAAACGCCTGATTTTGCAGCTGCCGGAAGGCGGCTCGCCGGCGCTCTGACGAGCCCGCGGAAGATGGTCCAGCCAAATGGCTCACCCCAGGGCCTGTCGCCTTCTGCAGCCAAGAAGGTCGCTACCGCGCTTTCCCTGCAGACCTTGAAAGAAGACGCCAAACATCATGGTCTGCGCGAGCTTGCGGCCTTGCGGGCCGTGCTGGCGGCCCTGGACCAGCGGTATGCGCTCGATGGTGAAATCTTCCATCTCACGCTGGACGAGATCGCCGCGCTCGACACACCCCGTTTAGCCGAACTCTTGAATCTTGCGCGTCAGCGGGCCACCGCGTACCGCTCGTTCGCTGGCCGTGCCCCGCTGCCCGCCACGCTTACGCTCGCGTGGCTGGAAGGCGCCCAACAGCCGGCCACAGGGCCAGCCGCAGAGCCGTTGCACGGCCAGCGCGTTTCCGGCGCGGGAGATGTGATAGGCCGGGCGTGCGTCGTCAGCGCGAAGGATGCCGATAACGGCAGGGCAATTCTGGAACTGGGCGATGGCGAGATCATCGTTGCACCCTTCCTGCATCCCGCATGGTTGCCGGAACTGATGCGCGCCTCGGGGGCGGCCGTCTCTATTGGCGGCTGGCTCAGTCACATGGCCATCGTCGCGCGCGAGCACGGCAAGGCAATGATCGTCGGAGCCCACCTGCTCGACACCATCGAGACGGGCAGTCTCATCAAGCTTTGCGCAAACGGCCGGATCGAGATCCTCGAGGCGCCGGCGGCAGCCTATGCGACGGCGGCGGAATAGCCGGCATCACAAGCCGATCGCTTCGCAAATCGCGACGGCGATCGGCAACACCGCGAACACCGCCACGGTGGCGGTGTTCGCCCAGCCTGCGCGCATCATGAACCATGTCATTTCCCGTCCTCCTGTTTCAACAGGACCCGACGCTATCGCAAGGTCGTGAAAAACGCGCTGACCGCCGCGCCGGTCTTTGTTTCAAATTCAACCTTTGCGGGCATAAATACGGCCTCAGTCGCAGCAGCATGCCCAGTCCGCCGCAAGCAAATGGTTACCTTCTTCCCGTATAAGTTGTGCCTTACTCGATGCCCCCTTGGTCGCCGATCGCTGCAACGGGGCCCCAAAAGCTGAAGGAAGCAGCCTCCATGCCCCTTTCAACCCCGCCGCGCCGCGCCGTTCGTGCGCTCCTCGCCTGGATCGTCTATGTGGCGATCCTTTCCTGCGTGCATCCCGCCGGGTCTGCGGCGCAACAGGCGCTGCGCATCCAAGGCTCGACAACGTTCTATAATCACCTTTTGAAACCTCACATCGCGCAGATCGAAGAGGCGGCCGGCACCCCGGTCGAGGTCGTGCCCAACAAATCCATCTGGGGCGTCATCGCACTTCTCGAGGGCCGCGCCGATCTTGCGATGATCTCAGCGACCATGGCGGGCGAAGTCGAGGTCGCGCGCAAGATCGCACCCGATCTTCCCTATCACCGCCTGAAAGAGTTTCGCATTTCCGAAGTGCCAATCAGCTTCCCGGTGCATCCGAGAAATCCGGTACGCTCCCTCTCCAATGACCAGCTCCGCAAGATCTTCAACGGCGAAATCACCCGTTGGAGCGAGGTTGGCGGCGACGACATTCCCATTCGCATCGTGGCGACGCAGGACGGCGGCGGCACCGTCGTGGCTGTGCGTCATCAGTTGCTCGACGATGCGCCGATCCGCGCCCGCGACGCCATTCGCCCGGAGAGCGCACGCCACGTAACTCAGGTCGTGACGCAAGAGCCAGGCGCCATCGGCATCGCTCAACAGCGCTTGGCCCGAAGCGCCGGCTTGCCGGAGATCGCCATTGAAACACCGGTCGTGCAGACTCTCACGTTTATTGCCGCTCCGCCAATCAACGAAAAGCTGCAAGCCCTAATCGAAGCCACAAGGACGATTGCCGCGAAAGATCCGCTGTGACCGCCAGAACACCAAGATTGCATTCCAGAATTGCCACCAAGCTCAACCTCGTGGCTGTTCTTGCCGGGCTCGCTCTGTGTGGGCTTAGTGTCGCGTCGCTGCACTCGGCCCGATCGATTATGGGCGCCGCGGACCATATCAGCTCAGAGGCTCTCGCGGGCGTCGTCCAATCCGCAGAGCTTGGGGTGCTGATAGAAAATCACCGCCGCATCATCGAAGCCGCGCCCGTGACGTTCGACAAGATCCGTGTCGATCGCGATCGGCGCCTGTCGGAGGCCATCGCCGACAACATCAAGGAGATCGTTACACAGCGCGAGGATGCGTTTCTGGCCGCCATCAAGACGCAGCTTCCGCAATTCTTTAACCTCGGCCGCCGTGTTCTTTATCTGGCGGCCAATTACGCGCAGGACGAAGCGTTGAAGATGGTGCACGACTACTCGCGGATCGCCACCCGGATCCAGCAGCAGATCGTCACCTATCGGCAGATCAACCTGCGCAATGCGAACAAGGATATGGCCTCCCTCATCGAAACGACGCAGAACCTGGTTCGCTGGATTCTGGCCGCCGCACTGTTCGCCGCCATCCTTGTCGGCCCGCTTACGATCGCTGCGGTGCGCCGCATCGCCGAGCGGCTGCGTACCATAACCGCCGCCATGCGCGCACTCTCCCAGGACAAGATCGAAACGCCTATACCGATGCTCGATAGCGGGGATGAACTTGGTGAAATGGCGCGTGCGGTATCGGTGTTCAAGGACAACGCCATAGCGTTGCGCGCGAAACACCGCGAGATCGCCGCTCTCAACGCCCGAGTCGACATCGCCTTGAGCAACATGGCGCGCGGGTTGTCGATGTTCGACGCCGAAAGCAGGCTTATCGTGTGCAATTCGATTTGCCGCGACATGTACCAACTGCCCGCACAGCTGACGGCCGCCGGTACGCCGTTCTCGAACATCGTCAACCACTGGGCATCCAGCCACGGGTGCGGGCCAGCAGAACGCGGCGACGGCAGCGTCGGCGCATGGCTTGCGAACCATGCATTACGCATCGCCGGAAAGGAAGAATTCACGGACATCCACCGGCTCCCCGACGGACGGGTCTACGCGATCAATACGCGGCCGCTGGCCGATGGCGGCTGGGTAGACGTGCACGAGGACATTACTGAAAAGCAGCGCAGCGCCGAGCGGATTGCCGAACTCGCGCAGACCGACGCACTGACGGGACTTGCCAACCGTCACAGCTTTCAGGAAGAGCTGCGGTCGTGCTTTGCACATCAAACCCCAGGCCAGTTCGCGATCCTCTGGATCGATCTTGATCGCTTCAAGGAAGTCAACGACACGTGGGGTCATCTCACGGGAGACGGCTTACTGAAATTGCTGGCGGACCGGCTGAAGGCATCCGTGCGCCCGACCGATTTTATCGCTCGTCTTGGCGGGGATGAATTCGCATGCATCATCCGCGGACAAAACCTCACTCACGAAATACTGGCCCGCATCGCAGCGCGTCTGAACGCCATCATCGGCGAGCCGGCGCTGATCCTGGGCAATTGGGTGAAGGTGGGCGCAAGCATGGGCATCGCGATGGCGCCGCGCGACGGCGTCGCACCCGACGAAATCATGAAAACTGCGGACATCGCACTCTATAGGGCCAAGGCCGAGGGCAGGGGCAAAGCGGTCTTCTTCAACAGCGCCATGGCAGACGCCCTCAGCAAACGCCGGCGCTTGCAGGCGGATCTCGAGAAGGCCGCGCGCGATGGCAAGCTCGAGCTCTTCTATCAGCCAATTCTTTCAGTCAAGGAGCGCCGCGTGGTTTCGTTCGAGGCGCTGATGCGCTGGCGCCACGACGAACTAGGCTACATCCCGCCGATGGATTTCATTCCCCTGGCAGAGGAGACCGGACTGATAGCCGAGCTGGGCGCCTGGGCGCTCAGGACGGCCTGCCAGACAGCAGCCGCATGGCCCGATGAGGTCGGGGTTTCGGTCAACCTATCGGCCGCCCAGTTCCGCTCCGGCAGCGTCGAAGAAAACGGCACGATCGAGGACATCGTTAACGGGGCGCTTTCAGATGCCGGCCTCGCACCCCGGAGGCTCCAACTCGAAGTCACCGAAACCCTCTTGCTCCATGACAAATCCGAGACGTGGGCAGCCTTGGCAAAGCTCAAAGCGCTCGGCATCTCCATCGCGCTCGACGACTTCGGCACGGGTTATTCGTCGCTGAGCTATCTGCGCCGTTTCCCCTTCGACAAGATCAAGATCGACAAGAGCTTCGTGCGCGATATCGGACAGAATACCGACAGCATCACCATCGTGCAGGCGATCAGCAATCTCGCCGGCACGCTCGGCATGGCGTGTGTCGCCGAAGGCGTGGAGACGGAGGAGCATCTGCGCTTGATCGAGATTGCCCGCTGCGAGGAAATGCAAGGATTCTTGTTCTCCAAGCCCGTGCCCGCCGCGATGGCGCCGCAAGTGCTGGATTCCTGCCGGCAGTTGAAGGCAGCGTGATCCCAAACAGAGCGCGCAAGGCAGCCTCTGATTATTCAAAGGCCGCAAACGGTTCTGCGCACGCCGTCTCTTTCAGCGTGCGAAAGCAGATGACATGAGATCGCCAACGCTATGGCCGCGCCTGCGCGATGCACCTTGGGATGCGGCCGTCGCAGGGCTGGCGGCCGCAGCAGGCGTAAAGATCGAAGCCGGCGCATTGGTCAGACCGAAGGGCAGGCCGAACTTTTCGGCGCGGATTTTGCCGGGATCTGCCCCGAGCGCGTTGGACGCGAGGGACTTCCCGGCCGGAAGCCGCGCGAGAAGCCCGCTATCGGGCACGGTCTGGTGACGCGGGCCCTTGTCGATGTCCTCCCAGCGGCCCTGCAATGCCAAGGTGACGCGCTTGTCGTGTCCGTAGGGATCGCCATGGAATTCAGCGTTGCCATTATCGTCGATCCAAACCGAGAAATAGCCCACGTGAACCGGAATGGGACGATCGAGCGCGATCTCGTTGTTGCCTGGGCCGCGTTGGGCCAACCGTGCAGCGTCCAGGGCCCCCTCGCCCCTGTCCAAATCAAGGATCTTCTGAGCAAGGCTGATCGGGTTGCGCAACCGCACGCAGCCGTGGCTGAACAGGCGCTCATCTGCCCGGAACAGCGATTTGTTGGGCGTATCGTGCAAGTAGACCGAATGCTTGTTGGGGAAGAGGAACTTCACATCTCCCAATGCATTGCCGTCGCCGGAGGGCTGGTAGATCTGGTAAGCGGACAGGTTGGCCGTTTCCCAGTTCACCGACCAGCTATTCACCGTCCGCTTGCCTTTCTTCACGACGATGCCTTCGCTTTCCAGCGACCGTCCGCGCCGTGCGGCGGACAGCAACTTCTCGACTTTGATGGAGTCGGGCAGGTACCAGGACGGGCGCAGCACGATCGAGGTCATCGGCTTTGAAAAGACCGGCGTGGGGGTATTCGGCTTGCCGACGATCACCCGCTCCGTCAGCGTGACCTTGCCATGCTCGACGACCTGCACCGTGTAGGCAGGGACGTTGACCAGCAGATGCGTCTCGCCCAGATCCCGCGGCATCCACCGCCATTCTTCCATGCTTGCGATCACCGCATCGAGATTGTTCGCCGCGCCACGATTGAGCGCTGCCCGCGTCGTGTTGCCGACGAGGCCGTCGGACGACAGACCGTGCGAACGCTGGAACGCCTTGACTGCAGACTTCAGATCGGCGTCGTACAGTTCCGCGCCGCTGTTCGCCACAAGACCGAGGCGGGCCCGCAAGTTCGCGATCTCGCCGCTGCGCGATCCGGGAACCAGTACGGGGCCCCGCAGCGCAATTCGCGTGGCCGAAATGTTGGCCGCGTCGGCTTTGGCCTTCACGTAGAAGGCGTGAAGACGCTGGAACTGCTCATGCTGGGGATGAAAGGTCAGCAGCGCCTTGCCCGGATGGGGATTGGACGTGACCTTTTCGACCACGTCGATGGAGTCGGGCAATTGCGGCTTGCGATCGAGGAAGTCGGATAGTGCTTGGTCGGGCTCCAGAATGCGGCCGCCGCTGGCTTGGCGGGCATACCTGAGGACGGCGTTCATCAATTCGTCTTCAACCGCGGCGATCTGGGCCGGAGTCCTGACGCTCGTGCTCGTGTCGCGAGCCTGCGCCGAGAGCGCGAAGTCCTGCGCACGCAATCCCCAGCTCTCCGCTTCCGCCATTTCGGCAATAAGCTCGCTTGCCCCAGGCGTTGGCCCGGTTTGAGCGTACCAGTACGGTCGGAAATCGCGGTTGGCATAAAACCGCCTGATGGCCAAATGGTCATCCATGTAGTTTGCCGCCGGCGCCTTGGCATCGAGGATCTTGCGCAGTGCGTCCTCGACACTGCCGTTCAGCGTTCCGGCATTTGCGCCTGAGGCTAAGAGCAGGATGCCTGCACAAACAGCGATCGCTGCGTAAAGAGGTGCGAAACTGCCGCCAATCCGTTTGCGCATTGATTTCCCCTGAAGTCACAGAATTCCGGTCACGGGATCGAGAGAATTGTCGATCACGATTCCCGCTCAATAAATCCGGCAAACATGAGCGCGCCAGGCGTTATTGCACTTAAAGACCGCCCAGTCGCCTTGAGCGGAGCCCACGGTGCGCCCGCGACGCTCGCACCCGGCATGCGTTGCTTCGCCCCCTGATCACGGTCGAAATCGGACCCGCGCTTTTGCATGGACGCTGGGGGGCCCGTCTGCGTCCTACTATCGGCCCGCGTGTATTCCCAATTCCGGTTCGCGCCGTCGCGGTAGCTGGGACTGCGTGTCTTGCGTGTCTTCGTTGCGAGTGCCGTTGCGACAATCTCCCGGTCGGGCCGGGCCGCCGCCACAGCGATGGCCGGCATGGTCTCGACACGAAGATCGCTGATCGGAAGACTGCGGACCAGGCGCGCCATTTCGGCACGGTCCATGGCAACGGCAAGCTGGGCAGCCGGAAGCTCCGGCGGCGCCATCGCGCGAACCGGAGGGCGCACGGGCGCTGGTTCTACGACGGCCGCCTGATCCTGGAGCCGCTTCTCCACGCGTGAAAGCGGCCGATCTGTCGATGCTGAGGCTGCGGCGATCCTAGGCGCCACCGTCGAGGCGACCCAGCCGGCCAAGTTCGCGCACGACCAAAAGCAAGCGCACACGGCGAAGACATAGGCAGATACTGCTGTGATGCCGTACACGAACGCCGCCTATAAACCCTATGATACGCTTGGAATTCCACCCTATATCAGTGGGCATCCCAATCGTCAATTCAAGGGTCTTGCTCTGTTACCCTGTGGAATGAAAAACACCTGCTCGGTTTTGCGTGCAAAGTGCCGTCTGTTCAACAACGCGTGACCGGCGGATTGTGTTCCGCCGCGCTCAACGCGCATTCAAATTTTCTAGAGTGCTCCACGAGGATTTTAGGCAGGCCCGATGCCGCACCTTGTTCCCAGGTCGCGCACCCGATAGCGGAACGCGGCGGTTGATCGGGCTTGCGCGATCCGTCTCGCCTGGCGAGGAGATCGGCAACGCGCCCCGATGGATGCCTTGAGTAGCGTGCGCGAAACGCGGGCTCATTCGCGTTGTGAATCGAGGCTGGAGAGGCGGCTCCAAGAGGTCTACACTAGCAATGCCCCAAGCGTCCCGCCGCCCATGGGATGAAACGTCTCGCCACAGCCCGCCGCATCAGCCAGAGTGTCCTCATAGTGGCAACACAAGAGCCATCGACGTACCGTCCTCTCCACACATTCAACCCCTCGGAAATGGGCGCGATCGCGCATCTTTACCGTGGCGAAGTCTACCGAAGCACGGTTTGGCGTACACGCCTCGACAACACGACGAACTGGTCCGTCGCCGCACTCGGCCTAGCGATGTCAGCGTCCTACTCGCATCCCGATTCCTCCGCGCTGCCCCTCATCCTCATCGGGATTCTCATTGTCGTCTTCCTTCTCTTCGAAGCGCGCCGTTATCGCTATTTCAACGTCTGGCGCGCCCGGGCCCGGTGGTTGGAGAAGCACTTTTACGCGCCCATGTTGAGAGGCGAAGAGCCAGAGCCCGGCATAGAATGGGAACTGGTTCTGGCGCGCGATTACTGCGAGCCCCGTCATCACATCAGCATGGCCCGCGCCGTCGGCAGACGATTGCGTCGAACATATGCCTGGCTCCTGCTCATTCAAGCTTTGGCCTATCTGGGAAAGATCGCGATCCATCCGACGGCGGTCGAGAGCTTCAGCCAGTTCATCGACCGCGCCACCATAGGACCGGTGCCCGGATGGCTGATCCTCCTTCTCGGCCTAATCTTCTATTCGAGCTGGATCGCCGTTGCGCTCGTCACGCTTCGCATCGAACGTATCGCGCACGGACGCGGCCGCCGCGTCAGCATGGGCTAAACTCGTCGATGCCATCCAGGCGACGCCGAAAGAAGGCCACCGCAGGAGTCGCTTTGTTGCCATCCCCAGTTCGGCGACCGCCGGATCACTTCAAAGTTCGGCGACCGCCGGATCACTTCAAA
>DAOKZR010000003.1:329115-520991 GCA_035325525.1 Hyphomicrobium sp.
AGTTCGGCGACCGCCGGATCACTTCAAAGTTCGGCGACCGCCGGATCACTTCAAACCCCGGCATACTTCATGACCGATTTGTAAGTCGCCGGATATGGCGCTGCAAGGTTGGTCCTGCCACGATCAAGCGGGGCGATCACCCGGCGTTGGTCCCGCGGAGGAAGAGCATGCTGACCAGTCCTCAGACGCCAGCGCAATTGAAAACCGGGCTTTCCTCGCGTGAGGCGCACGCTCTGCTTGCGCAATGGGGTCCGAATGCGATGCCTCAGGAGCATGTCTCCCTCGCTACGCGCCTGGGGCGCAGCCTTTGGCAGCCCGTGCCCTGGATGCTTGAGGCGACGATCGTTCTCGAAATCGCGCTCGGCGAGCACCTTGAGGCCGCCATCATCGCCCTGCTCTTGATCTTCAACAGCGTCCTGGGACTGGCCCAGGAGGCGCGATCAGGCATGGCCCTTGAGCTCCTGAAGAAGCGGCTGGAGCCCACAGCGAACGTACTTCGTGACGGCGCATGGAAGACTCTGCCTGCAGCAGAGATCGTTCCCGGAGACATCCTGGCATTGTCGCTCGGCCGTATCGTCCCGGCGGATGTCGTCATCGTCGATGGCGACGTGCTGGTCGACCAGTCCATGCTGACCGGAGAATCGGCCGGCGTCGACGCATCCCCAGGGAGCCACGCCTACGCCGGCGCCCTCGTGCGCCGCGGTGAAGCGCAGGCGCAGGTGACGGCAACGGGCACCCGGACCTATTTCGGCCGCACAGCCGAACTGGTGCGCATCGCGCGCGCCGAGAGCAGCGAGCAGAAGGCCGTGCTCGCCGTGGTGCGCAACATCACGGCCGTCAACGGCGGCATTCTCGCGGCGATGACCGGATACGCACATCTCCTCGGCCTGCCAACCGACAGCGTCATCAAGCTTGTGCTGACCGCAATTCTAGCCTCCATTCCGGTCGCGCTGCCGGCCACATTCACGCTCGCCGCCGCGCTCGCAGCCCAGGTCCTGGCACGCCGCGGCGTACTACTCACGCATCTTGCCGGAGTCCACGAGGCAGCCTCTGTCGACACGCTGTGTTCCGACAAGACAGGCACCCTGACCCGCAACGAGTTGGCTGTTGAAGAGGTCGTGCCCGCGTCAGGCCGAGACCGTGCCGGCGTTCTGCGTTTTGCGGCACTGGCAAGCAGCGATGGCGCAGGCGATCCGGTCGACGCAGCGGTTCGTTCTGCAGCTCAGAGCGTCCACGCGATCGGCACCGAGTTCCGACGCCTGGGTTTCACGCCCTTCGATCCCGCGGCCAAGCAGGCGAGCGCCGAGATCGAGACGAGCCAAGGCCGCCGCCTTCAGGTTGTCAAGGGAGCGTTCGCCGCCGTTGCGCGCCGTTGCACCGCAGGGCCGCAAATGACCCAATCTGCGCAGGCGCTCGAAAACGGGGGCCAACGCGTGCTGGCGGTAGCCGCAGGCGGGCCCGAAGGGCTGGAACTCGTCGGACTGATCGGCTTGGGCGATCCCCCGCGCAGCGATGCACGCGCGCTGATCTCGCAACTCGCCGGTCTCGGCGTGCGCACGGTCATGGTCACCGGGGATGCACCTGGCACCGCCCGGGCGGTCGCGACCGCGGTCGGCCTTGAGGGGGCGCTCATCACCGGTGACGGCATTCGCGAAAGCCTGCGCCCCGCCGACGTGGCGGTGGTTGCGGGCGTGCTGCCCGAGCACAAGTACCGCCTCGTGCGCACCTTTCAGCGCCAGGGACACGTGGTCGGCATGTGTGGCGACGGCGCCAACGATGCTCCCGCACTGCGCCAAGCCCAATTCGGCGTCGCCGTCTCAACCGCCACCGACGTCGCCAAATCGGCGGCTTCGCTCGTTCTCACCGAGCCGGGGCTAAGCGGCCTCGTCTCCGCCATCCGCGAGGGACGGATAGTCCACCGGAGGGTCCTGAGCTACGCGCTCAACGCCATCACCAAGAAAGTTGAAATCGTGCCGCTGCTGGCGCTCGGCCTCGTGATTACGGGCGAGCCGGTGCTGACGCCGATCCTCATGATCCTGCTGCTGGTGGCCGGCGACTTCCTGACAATGGCGCTGACCACCGACGAAGCCCGCGCCGCGCCCCGGCCGGCGCAATGGAACGTCACGCGGATCACCACGACCGCGCTCGTGCTGGGAATTGCGAAACTCGCCTTCACCGCGAGCCTCATACTTGCTGGAGCGAGACTCTTCGGCCTCGGGATCGACAAGCTGCAGACGCTGGCGTTCCTGGCGTTGGCGCTTGGCGGTCAGGCCGTCGTCTACGTCGTGCGACAGAACGGGCCGCTTTGGACTTCGCCCCCGAGCCGATGGCTGCTCGTCGCCTCGGCGGCCGACATTCTGGTGGCGGTCTTTCTGGCGCTTACCGGCATGGTGAGCGCGCCGCTGCCGTTGGGCGCCGTGACAAGCGTGATGCTGGCGACGGCCGGCCTCGCCGTCTTGCTCGACGGCATCAAGCTACTGCTGGCTCGCAGGCTCCCGATCGATTGAGAGGCGCCTAGACATTGCCTGCCATACGCCACCGCCGCCCTCGAGGCGAGCGAGCGAGTTCCGAGCGGCGCTGGTCGAGACTATTGACAGGGCCAGCAAAGATAGTAATCAATTACTATCTCAAGGATCGACGACCATGTCTCCGAGCCATCTTCCAGCCGACGAACGCAGGTCTCTTACGGTCAAGACCGTCGTCTCGCTCGCGGGCACGCAAAACCCGAGCGACATCACCACCGCGGCCATCGCCAGACAGATGAATGTCACGCAAGGCGCGCTTTTCCGACATTTCCCGACCAAGGACGCGATCTGGCAAGCGGTCATGGAGTGGGTGGCCGACAAGCTGCTCGATCGGCTTGATCGCGCGGCCCAAGAGGCGAATTCGCCGCTCGATGCGCTGCAGGCCATTTTCATGGCCCATATCGACTTCGTCGTTGCTCATCCCGGAGTGCCTCGAATGCTCTTTGGGGAACTGCAACGCGCCGAGCCGACGCCCGCCAAGAAGATCGCTCACGGCCTGCTGAAACGCTACGCGGAGCGCCTGACGCGCCAACTGGAAAACGCCAAGGCTGCGGGCGAGGTCTGCGGCGAGATCGATCCCCATGCCGCCGCGATTTTGTTCATTGGCACGATCCAGGGGCTCGTGATGCAGTCGATGTTGTCGGGCAACCTTCAGGCGGCGCGCAAGAATGCGCCCGGCGTCCTAGTCATTTTCCTGCGTGGCGTGGGAGCCGCATGCTCGCCTCACGAACCAACCTCTAAACATGCGAGAAGAGAGAAGTAGATGTCGAACCGCAAGATTCTGGGTGTCGTTCTTTCCGCCCTCTTATTGGCGGCAGGCGCAGCTCTTTTTTGTCATCTGCACAGCCCCTCGCACGATCACGGGCACGACGGCGCCCAAGGGCAGATGCAGCTCAACGCCGGGCAGAAATGGGAGACCGATGCGCCGCTTCGCACCGGCATGGAACGCATCCGCGCGCTGGTTGCCAACGCGCCGACTCATGACGCAACGTCCATGCAAAGCCTTGCCGGCGGCATTCGCGAACAGGTCGATTACCTGATCCAAAATTGCAAGCTCGCACCCGAGGCCGATGCCACGCTTCACGTCGTGATCGCCGAGTTCTTGCAGGGCGCGGACCTCATCTCCAAGGAAAACGATCCTGTGCGCGGCCTTTCGGTCATAAATGCCGCGCTTGATGCGTATCCGCGTTATTTCGCCCATGCCGGCTGGGAGGCCGGCAGGGAGGAAGGCGCCCAACCCCAAGAACAACGCAGCCCAGGGGCGCAACCCTGATGAGCGAGAAACATCCTGCCCCCCGTTCGTTCCTGCGCAGTCGGGCCGCGAAGTGGGCGCTCGCTTTCGGCGGGGTTGCGCTCCTGGCGGCGGCCACAGTCGCTGTTTACAGGAACCGACCCGTGACGGTGGAGGTCGCAACGATCGAGAAGAACAGCCCCGTTCGCGTCTTCGGGCTGGGAACGGTCGAAGCGCGGATCATGTCCAAGATCGGTTTCGAGGTCGGCGCTACTCTCGATGAACTCAATGCGGACCATGGCGATCGCGTATCCGAAGGCCAGGTGCTCGCGAAGCTGAACACCGGAGAACAAGAGGCGCGGGTCGCCAAGGCCCAAGCCGCAGTCGAGATCGCCGACGTCAACATCAAGCGGGCGCAGGCAAACCTCGAGAAGGCGCAAGCCGTCCTGAAGCAGAAGGAGGATACCAACAGGCGCAAGCAGACGCTGGCCGGGCGCGATATCGTCTCGCAGCAGGCGGCTGAGGAAGCCGCCCGCGACGAAGCCGTGGCCAAGGCCGATGTCCTGGTTGCGGAAAGCGAGGTTTCCTCATCGAAGTCACAACTGAGCGATGCCAAGGCGCAACTGAACTTCGAAGAGACGATGTTGCGCCATCGCACGCTCAAGGCGCCCTACGATGCAATCGTCATCGAGCGGCACAAGGAGCGCGGAACCGTCATCAAGGCGGGCGATCCGATCTTCACCCTCATCGCCGTCGGAAGCTACTGGGGCCTCGCCTACGTGGACGAAGCGCAGGCCGGTTTCATCACCGAAGGCCAGAAGGTCGATGCGCGATTGCGGTCACGCCCGCAGGATGCTTTTACCGGCAGCGTGGTTCGCGTCGGCCTGGAAAGCGACCGCGTAACGGAGGAGCGCCGCGTTTTCATCAAGGGCGACAACCCGCCCCCGCGCGTTTTTCTGGGAGAGCAGGTCGAATTCTGGATAACGGTCGCAACGCTCCAAGAAGCGCTCTTCGTCCCCGAGGCGGCGGTGAAGGGATACAATGGCCGCGAAGGAAGGGTTTGGACCGTCGAGGACGGACGCCTTCACCAAAGATCGGTTCAGTTTCGCCACCGCACGGAAGACTCCCGGCTGGAAATCGTAAGCGCCCTGCCGCAAGGCGCGCGCGTCGTCACGCGGATCAGCGACGGATTGCGCGAGGGGCGCGCGGTTGCCGTCAGCGAAGGCAAGCCGCGATGAATCTCGCCTATCGCGACATCCGGCACAATCTCTTCCGCTTCATCCTGACCTGCCTGGGGCTTGGCCTGCTTCTCGGCGTCGTGCTGGCGATGATCGGAATTTACCGCGGCCTGGTCGTCGATGCGCTGACGATTGCGCGCGCGCCCGATGTCGACGTTTGGGTCGTGGAGGCTCGAACGCGGGGCCCCTTTGCGGAAGCCTCGCGTATTCCAGGCGACACCCGTGAGGCCATTGCGCGGATTTCCGGCGTCGAGGCTGCTGGCAGCATCACCTACCAGACCGTGGAAACCGAATACGCCGGCAAGAAGCTGCGCCTCTATGTCATCGGATACGAACTCACACGGCCGGGCGGCCCACCCGCGGTGCTGGAAGGACGCGGTATTGCGCGGCGTCACTACGAGATGGTCGCCGACTTGAGTTCCGGCCTGCAACTGGGCGATCGCGTCAAGCTGGGGCGCAACGTGTTCGCGGTGGTCGGGCTTACGAAGCATCAGGTCAACTCGGGAGGCGATCCGGCGGTCTACATCACGCTTCCCGATGCCCAGAAGCTGCAGTTCGACCTATCGCCGTCGGCTACGCGTGTCGAACAGGCGCGTGGAATCGCCGGCGCAAGCCGCGACACGGTCAATGCCGTCGTCGCTCAACTGCAGGACAACGCATCGCCCTCCGAGGTGGCCGAGACGGTGCGGCGCTGGAAGCACCTGTCTGCGATAACCCAGGAGGCCCAGGAGACGATCCTGACCCAATCGCTGGTGGACAGGGCCCGTCGCCAGATCGGGTTATTCACATCGCTCCTACTCGTTGTCTCCGCCGTCATCATCGCCCTCATCATTTATACGATGACCATGGAGAAGCTGAAGCAGATTGCCACGCTTAAGCTAATTGGAGCGCCCGATCGCACCATCATCGCAATGATTGTGCAGCAGGCCCTCGCGCTCGGCCTGATCGGTTTCGTGACAGGGGCCGCGCTGATCTTCAACATCAAGGATTATTTTCCAAGGCGCGTTGTTCTCGAACCCGACAACGTGCTCGTACTAGGCGCCATCGTATTCGTCGTGTGCCTGGTTTCGAGCGGCCTTGGCGTGCGCGCTGCATTGCGCGTCGATCCGGCGACAGCGCTTGGCGGATGAGGCCCTTATGACCAATCCACTTGTCAAGCTCGAGCGCATCTCGAAACATTTCGGCGAGGGCGATACGCGCGTCGATGCGCTTCGCGAGGTCTCCATCGAGGTCTTTCCTTCGCAAGTGGTGGCCTTGCTTGGCCCGTCGGGGTCGGGCAAGACGACGCTCCTCAACGTCATCGGGTGCATTCTCGATCCATCGTCCGGTTCAATGGAACTCGACGGCGAGCGTGTGCTCCATGAGGGACAATGGCAGCGCTCCAACCTGAGACAGCTTCGCCTCGACAAGATCGGCTTCATTTTCCAATTCCATAACCTCATCCCGTTTCTCGATGCGACCGATAACGTCGCCCTCGTCTTGCAGCTTGCAGGAGTGGACGCGCCGGAGGCCCGCCGCCGGGCGATCGAATTGCTGGAGTATCTGGAGATCGGGCACAGAAAATCGGCCATGCCGGCAAAGCTGTCGGGAGGCGAGGCGCAGCGCGTCGCCATCGCGCGCGCCTTGGCCAACCGGCCGCGTATCATCCTCGCCGACGAGCCGACGGCGGCGCTCGATTCCAAGCGTGCGGGAATCGTCATGGACCTGTTGCGCAAGGTTGCCGTCGATCAGCAAGCGGCGATCATCGCCGTCACCCACGACGAGAAGATCTTCAACCGCTTCGACCGCATATTCATGCTGCGCGACGGACGTCTCGAAGCCGAGGAAGCGGGCACGAACTAGAGCCATTTTCGCGCTTCGCGTAAATCGCACCTCATACCTGCCGGGATTGACACCTGCCGGGATCGGCGATCCAACGCTCGCAGCGTTACGGATTGGTATCCCGCCGCGGGCTCTCACCTTCTCTCGCCGTTTTTTACCTAGAGAATCAAGGACATCGCCGTCACGGCCCGGGTGGCGCCGGGCGCGCCTTGCAGATGCCCGAAGCCATCGTTCAATTGAATGCTCCAATGATGTGTGCGATGGTGGCGCCGATGAACTGCGAGCGGGCCCCAACCCTGGCCGCCAGTCATCGGAAGGCGCACGCGCCATGGCTCACGAGCATCGACACAAGCTCCTGGAGCACCTCGTTCGGGGCGAGCGAAGCGTCAAGACGGCGCTCGCGCGCTCGACCAGCTTGTCCATCGCAATCACATCCAAGCGTCGCCCACTGCCGGGGCGTGCGTCCCTTGCGACCGCAATGCGCAACGGCGAGCGGGTTTTTCATCCTCCGATGAATGAAGCCGTAGAGAGGAAAGAGATATCCCGATTGGAAAGCCGCAGGGCTGGCAACCGCGCTCTCCACCCATGACAGACTGGGAGAAAAAACATGTCCGGCACCATCGAGCCCCATAATCAGAAACCGGCCGCCGTCTGGAATTCGGCCGGAGCCCACTACGACAAAGTCAGTCGCGGAATTGCCGATTCTATCGAGCACTGCGTCTTGCGTCTCGATCCGCAGCGCGGAGAGAAGATCCTCGATCTTGCGACAGGCACAGGCTGGACGTCTCGCGTCGTCGCCCGGCGGGGCGCCGATGTGACGGGTGTCGATCTCGGTCCCGATCTGATTGCAACGGCGAAAGAGCGCGCAGCCGCCGAGGGACTGAAGATCACTTACGACATCGCGGATGCGGAGCACCTGCCCTTCGAGGATGGGCAGTTCGATGCCGTCATCTCCACCTGCGGCGTGATGTTTGCCAGCCGGCCCGAGGCAGCGGCTGCCGAGTTGGCGCGTGTCTGCCGCAAAGGCGGACGCGTCGCGCTGACGACTTGGCCGCCGGACAGCACCGTTTTCGAGATGTTCATGGTGATGAAACCCTACATGCCGCCGCCACCGGCGCCAGCGCCGCCCTCTCCGTTCGAGTGGGGAAAGACCGAGCGCCTCCGCGAGCTCCTGGGTGATCCATTCGATCTCAGGTTCGAAAAAGGCACGTCCTTCTATAGGGAGCCGAACGGCGAGGCTGCTTGGCTGACGTTTTCCAACGGCTACGGCCCCACGAAGACTCTCGCCAACAATCTCGACGAGGCGCGCCGTGCGGAATTGATGCGGGATTTCATCGCCTTCCACGATGCCTTTCCCAGCGAGCTTGGAATTTGCGTGCCACGCGACTACCTAGTGACACTCGGCACGCGGCGGTAATCGCCGCGGGCCTAGCTGTCCGCCCTTCCACTTAGCCGCGGCTGCCAGTCTTCGACGAAGCGCCGCTCGATCCGTTTTGCCGCAATTTTCCGCCACCCCTCCGCCAGCTCGGGGAGCTGTGCCATCCCGGCTAAATCGGCAAAATCGAGTGTGTCTGCATACAGAAGACGAAGGACGCGCGACAACGGCCACTGGGGATGCAGGCGCTCGACGAGTTGTAACTCGTCGCCGGCATCGGCTCGTCCCGGCGTCAGAACGCGGTAGTACCAGCCCGTGCGCCCGCTATCCTGCACGAGACGCGCCATGTCGGGCCGCCCGAAGCGCAAGTTCAACTTCCAGCATGGCTGCCGTCCCTGGCTCACCTGTAGCAACGCGCCGCCAAATCGAACGATGTCGCCAACGTGGACGTTCTCTTCCGTCCATCCCTGTGTGGACAAATTTTCGCCGAACGCGCCCCGCTTCGCAAGCGCGGACACATACCCGATCTGCTGCTTCCAGATCGGGTAATGCTCGTAGGAATAGTGGTGCAGGGCTTTCTCCGGGCCGCCGTGGTTCTTCAAGTCGGCCTGCTCGTCTCCGATGACGCCCGTGCGGGAAATGACCCAGGGAGGCCCTGTTTTCCTCTTTGCAATCCCGCTGAGCGCGCCCTTATCGCCCAGCGGGGACACCCTGCCGCTCAGGACGACGGGGTGAACGGCAGGAAGCACCGCTGCAGCAATGTCACGGGCATCCATGACCGGCGGCCTCACATTCCACGATATCGCCACGCGTGGACCCGACCAGCGCTACGACTTCGTCCTGCATCGCAGGTGGAACCTTGAATTCGTCGAGCGTGTCTCGCAGAAACTTCACGGCGCGGTCCCAGTCGCCCGACGACAGGCCCATATCCCTGTGGGCGGCGCGCATGTCGCGGCCCGTATAGAGCCGATCGCAGCCCGTGGCGCTTTGAACGAAATCGACGATCAATTGCTCCTCACGCGCAACGCCGTCGGATCCGCGAAAGAGCCAGAACCGGCCCAGTTTATCGGGATCGTCCTTGCGCATCTTCAGCAAGAACGACTTCACGACCGTCGAAATTGCGTCGCCCCCGCCGAGCCTCTTGCACAAGCTGTCTTGCGCAGAGGCGGGCGCAGCGCAAAGAATGGCCAGAACGAAAATCATGGGTCCAACACGTTTCACCGTCACTCTCCTCCTCAGAACCAGATTGCAGCCGACATCGCCGGCTGCTCGACGTCCTGCATGATGCCGGAGTGTCCAGACTCCGGTTTGACTTTTGTGAGCTACAAGCACGCCATCTCGTGGCTTGAAACTCTGAGCCCCTGCAATAGAGGTCTTTAACCAATGATCGGCAACGAAACTCACACGGCCAAAGCGGGGGACTCAATCCCTATCGGCATCCTCACCGTATCAGATCGCGCGGCTCAGGGAATCTATGAAGACAAGGGCGGGCCTGGCATCGCGGCGGTGCTGCAGGATTTTCTCCTCACCCCGTGGCATGCGGTCTCGCGCATCGTGCCGGACGAGATGGCGCTCATCCAGGACACGCTCATGGAGTTGGCAGATCGCGAAGGCTGCAGCCTGATCCTCACAACCGGCGGGACGGGCCCCGCATTGCGCGACGTAACACCCGATGCAACCGAGGCGGTGTGCAAAAAGCTGCTCCCGGGCTTTGGCGAATTGATGCGTGCCGCCAGTCTGCGCGAGGTGCCGACGGCCATTCTGTCGCGTCAGACGGCGGGAATCCGGGGGCGTTCATTGATCATAAACCTGCCCGGCAAACCGGCATCGATCCGGACTTGCCTTGACGCGGTTTTTCCCGCCGTGCCCTACTGCCTCGATCTGATCGGCGCATATCGCCTGGAGACCGATCCCGAGCGTTGCGCGGCCTTCCGCCCGCGCTCATGAACCGGGCGCGCAACGCGACGCGCCGGCCCGGCCATGGATGTAGCCGTTCACAATGGCTCCCGGAAGCGCCTGATCCTCGACCGCAGCCAGCAGTTGCGCGCTGTCGATGCGCCCGTCGATCAAGTCGCGGTAAGCGGCACAGATCGCAACCATGTCGCACGATTGGGGTGAAACCCTGATGCGCGAGACGCCGGCGTTGGCGAGCATGTTCAATTCCTCGCTCAGCACCGTGACGCCGCTTGCCATCGTGGCGATCCCGTTGACCGCGAGAAAGTGCTGCCCGTCGAGCGTATCCACTTCGAGGCCGTCCCGGTCGTTCTCGCATACGTACCGGCAGCCGTCCTTGGTGAGATTATGTATGCGCGCATGATAGCACCGCGCCGAAACCGCCAGCGGAGCCCGCCCGAATGCGAACACCTCGATGTCGGCCGCCGAGCGATGAGCGGCGATGGTCTCGATGGACTTCGCCGGCAGTTCCGGAGGCAGGCATACCGTGCGCGCGCCGGTTTCCTCCAAGACCCGAAGCGTCGCCTCGTTGTAGACATTGATGAAGGGGCCGACGACGTGCGCGCGTCCGCCCAGCGCATGAAGTGCGGCCATGTCATTCACTTCGATCAGCCGTTCGCTCTCAGCCAATTCGGCGATCTCAGAAATTTCTCTTTTCAGCGTCGGCAAGGCCAACGTCGCAAGAACGACTTCCTTTCCGGCACGCTCCAGACGCTCGACGGCTTCGCCGATGGCGTCGGTGCGAAACGGCGTACGTTTCGAACAGATGACCTCGCCGAGCACGACACGGTCGACCGGCGCTTCATCCGCGATCCGCGCATAGAAATCGGTCCACTCCGGAGTGGGCCAATTGTAGAGATTTGGCCCCAAGGTGATTTTCATCTGCCCTCCTTGGCCGAGGCTCAGCGCCAAGTCTTGCGATAGGAGCCGACGGTCTGCCGGCTCCCTTCAGCCAGCCCCGCCAACCGGCTTGCGGGGGCTTCGCGCCCCGCCCCGAGCGCATCAAGCGCCTCGCGGAACGCGCGCACCGCCGCTGCGAGATATGCCTTGCCGCGCTGCCGCCCTTCGATCTTCAGCGCTTTGACGCCGGCCTTCTGCAATGCGGGAAGGATCTCGATGGTGTTGAGGCTCGTAGGCTCCTCGAAGACGTGCATCGTGCGTCCGCCCGACGAGAAGCGGCCCTTGCATAAGGTCGGGTATCCGGCGGATTTAACGGCCGGATAGCGGTCGATCGTGAAACCGCCAAGCCGCGCGGCAAGCTCATCGCCTTCCTGCGTGTAGGCCACATGCGCGGCAGGCGAGCACGCCCCATTCATATTCGGGGATTCGCCCGTGGCGTAGGACGATAGCAGGCAACGGCCCTCGGCCATGACGCAAAGACCGCCGAACGCGAAGACCTCGATCTCGCAGGCAACATCCGATGCGATGGCCGCGACCTCATCGACCGTGAGCACACGCGGAAGAACGACGCGGCGCAGGTCGAATTTCTCGACGTAGAAACGAATGGCGGGCACCGTTGCGGCGGCTGCCTGGACGGAAAGATGCAGGCGTTGCGCCGGAAAGTTCCTGCGCGCCCAATCGATGAGGCCGAGATCGGCAAGAATGAGTGCGTCGGCCCCGGCCGCAACCGCTTGCTCCACGGCCGCCTGCCAGATCTTCGTGTCTCCCGCCCGTGCAAAGGTGTTCAAGGCAACGAGCACCTTGGCCCCGTGGGCATGGGCATACGCGACCCCTTCACGCAATTCCGCTTCGTCGAAATTGAGACCGGGGAAGTTACGGGCGTTCGTCTCGTTGCGAAAACCGCAGTACACCGCATCGGCCCCCGCCTCGACAACCGTCCGCAGGGCTGCAGGCGTCCCGGCCGGACAGATCAGCTCCATCGTATTCAGGGCAGACTCCTTGGAATAAGTATCATCGCGCGCTTGGCCCTCAGTGCTCCACCTCGGCGGGCGCCCCGAGCGCAACCCGCAATTTCGTGGCCAATGTGCGATAGCTTGCCGTCACGAACGGCGCTGCAACTTCCGGCATCCCCAGGGCCTCGGCCGGATCGATCTCGGCATCCTCGATGGCGTTACGCAGCGCAAGCACCGCCGCGGTATCTCCTTCAATCGTCAGATCCCGGGTGAAGAAAAGCGCGTCGCCGTCATACCGGCCGTCCACAAGCCCCAGCAGAACCAACAGCGGAGCGGCGATGCGTGCATCCCAGGCTTGCGGCTGAATTGACGGCACGACCGTCAGCCGCGGGTTCGTCACACGCGGTTCCAGGAGGAAGGCGAAAGGACAATCCACGGGGTCGATGGCAAAGCGCTTGGTGGCGTGCTCTCCCAGCCGTGACAGCATCCGGGGCCGGCGGGTGAGCGTATTTTCGAAGATCCGGCAAGCGGCGAATTCCAGGGGCTGCAGCGGAAGCAACGACATGACGCGAGCCAGCGGCGCGGGCAGGAAGCCGCGCCTCGCCGTCGCTTCATTATGCAGGCCGGAGTCTTGCAGGCCGGTGTTGTGCAGGCCGGGGTCGATCATGCCGACTGATTAGCCCGTAAATCCCAGGTCCGTTTTGACTCCGGTTAAGACACGCCGCCCTATCCAAACGTATCTGTTGCCCGCATGTCTTCCGAAAAGACGCCGATATTGCGCAACATCAAGGATTTTCTCGATCTGCTCGACCGCCAGGGCGAACTGGTGCGCATTGGCGAGCCCGTATCTACAGTGCTCGACGTGACGGAGTTGCATCGCAGGGTCATCGCCAGACAAGGTCCTGCGCTTTTCTGCGAGCACCCGATCAAGGCCAACGGCGAGTTGTCGGCGCTACCGCTGGTCACCAACCTGTTCGGCACGGTGGATCGTGTATCCCTGGCGCTTGGCGGTAGTCAGCGCGCAGCGTTACGCAGCGTCGGTGAACTGCTCGCCGAGTTGCGTCACCCCGTGCCACCGAGCGGTTTCAAAGAGGCGTTGAAGAAATTGCCGCTTGCCCGTGCCGCTTTGAATGCCCGGCCACAGGAGGTTGCTCATGCGCCCGTCCAGGATGAGATCAGGCAAGGCGGGGACATCGATCTTGGTCATTTGCCGATACAGACGTGCTGGCCGGGAGAGCCGGCGCCTCTCATAACCTGGCCCATCGTCATCACGCGGCCGCCCGGTCCCGTGGAGGCGCGCAGCCACAATTGGGGCATTTACCGCATGCAGGTGACGGGACGCGACAGCGCCATCGTGCGCTGGCTCGCCCATCGCGGCGGCGCGATGCATTTCCGTGAGTGGCAGGCGAAGGGCGAACCCATGCCTATCGCCGTTGCGATCGGAGCCGATCCGGCCACCCTGCTTGCCGCTGTCACGCCCGTGCCCGAGACGCTATCGGAGGCGGCATTTGCCGGGCTGCTGCGGGGGGAGCGCACGAGGCTATGCCGTGCGGTGTCCGTGCCCTTGCTCGTTCCGGCGGAGGCGGAGATCGTGCTGGAAGGCTATGTGGCCCCCGGCGACGAGGCCCTGGAGGGCCCATATGGCGACCACACAGGCTACTATAATGCCGCAGAAGCCTATCCGGTCATGCGTCTGACAGCCATGACGTCGCGGAAGAACCCCGTATATCTTTCCACCTTCACCGGGCGTTCGCCCGACGAGCCGTCCGTGCTCTCGCAAGCCCTCAACGACGTGTTCCTTCCACTCGTCCAACAGCAGTTTCCGGAAGTTCGCGACTGCTGGCTGCCACCGGAAGCGGCGTCCTATCGCATCGCCGTCATCAGCATCGACAAGCGCTATCCCGGGCATGCCCGGCGCGTGATGATGGGGCTGTGGTCCATGCTGCCTCAGTTCAACTATACAAAGCTCATGATCATCGTCGATGACGACATCGACGCGCGCGATTGGCGCGACGTGATGTGGGCGGTGGCGACGCGCTCGGACGCCGGGCGCGATCTGCTGGTGTTGACCGACACCCCTATCGACGTGCTGGATTTCGCTTCGCCGGTCGCCGGGCTTGGCGGAAAACTTGGCATCGACGCCACGCGCAAGATCGGCGCGGAGACGTCGCGGCTGTGGGGTGATCGGCTCGTCATGGACCCGGCGGCGACGCAGCGCGTCGATGAGCTTCTGCAAAGACTGCCGCAATTGCGGACCCGGCTGGAAGGCGGTCGGCTGTCATGAGCGATCCCTCCCGACAGGCCAAGCGTATCATAGTCGGCATCAGCGGGGCCTCGGGCGCGATCCTGGGCCTCAAAGCCCTGGAACTCCTCCGCCAAGCGCGGGGTGTCGAGGTGCATCTGGTCATCTCCGGGCCCGGAGAACGCACGCTGCGGATGGAGGTCGGTGAAACGGCTCCACAACGGGTCCGCGCACTCGCCCACGTCACCCATGCCATCGACGATGTCGGCTCTGCGATCGCGAGCGGCTCGTTTCGTTGCGAAGCCATGATCGTTGCGCCATGCTCGATGCGTACGCTCTCGGCCATCGCCTATGGCATGGCCGATAACCTCATGACGCGCGCGGCCGACGTCGCACTCAAGGAGCGCCGGCGCCTTGTGCTCCTGGCGCGGGAAACGCCTCTTCACGCCGGCCATATCGAGGCCATGCTCCGGGCGACGCAACTGGGCGCCATCGTGCTGCCGCCCGTTCCGGCGTTCTATGCGCGCCCCATGACGCTCGACGAGATCGCAACCCAAATCGCAGCCCGGGCGTTGGACCTTTGCGGCGTCGATATGAACGAGGTCCTATTTCGCTGGCAGGATCCCAGCGCGCGCTGATCAGGCTGGCTGCGAGAGTGCCTCGGGCAGCGGCTCGCCGGTTTCGAGATGATCGGCAACCACCTTTGCCAGCAATGGCGCCAGCAGAAAGCCGTGCCTGTAGGTGCCGTTGACGATCAGGCGGCGGCCCCGCACGAGAATTTTCGGAATATTGTTCGCAAAGGCCGGCCGTATCCCCGCCGAGACCTCGACGACGCGTCCGTCGGCAAATTCGGGATGCAGAGCAACAGCGCTGGCCAGAAGTTCGATCGCCGACCTGATCGTGACGGGGCCTGCATATTCGCTCTCGATCGACGTCGCGCCGATCATGTAGAGATGCTCGTCCCAAGGCACCACGTAGATCGGGAAACGGGGATGGAGAAGCCTGACAGGGCGCGAGATCTCCACGCTTTCGGCTTCAACCAGCACCATCTCTCCGCGAACGCCGCGCAGCCCGGTTATGTCGCCGCGGGCCGCGATGCCACGGCAGTCGATCACGATCTCGCCTGCGCCCGCCGCCGTCCAGATCGGATCTGGCACCGGCGCCCCGAAGCGCACGTCACCTCCGGCCTCGCGGATACGCGCAAGCAGAGTTGAAAGCATGCGCCGCGGCGCCGTGTGACCTTCACCGGCAAACAGGAGGCCATAGCGGAAGCGGCCCCCCAGCGACGGCTCCAACCTTGCCATCTCGGCCTCATCGAGCAGCCTATGCCCCTCGGTCATGCGCCGGAAACGCGCTAGATCTCCTTCGTCGCGCGGCCGGGCGACGACCAGGGTTCCGCGCCACGTCACGCCAAGATTTGCCGCGCGCCAGATTTCAAGGCTGCGGAGCCCGAGATCCTGTATGACCGGTTCCGCAGCCTCTGCTTCGCAATAGGGCGCGAGCATGGCGCCCGCAAACCGGCTTGCAGCGCCGGTCGCGGCTTCGCAGGCGGCTTCGAGCAGCGTTACGTTGTGCCCCCGCTGGGCTAGCGTAAACGCCTGCCAGAGGCCGGTAATGCCTCCGCCGATGATCGTGACACCGAGACTCATCCGGCCAAACCTGGAAACCTTCAGCGCCGCGCCATTTGCAAGACCGCATCTTCGACCCGGCCGCCGCCACGGAAAAGCGGAGCGAGCGTGCTAATCGGTGAGGAACTGATCCCGCACGACCTTCACGAGTATCGGCACCGCGGCCTTCAGCGTTTCAGCGTCTTGCATCTCAGACGCGAGATGGACGATCTCACAGCGCGGCATCACGTAAGCCGTGATCCCATCATATCCCGGCTCTTTTGCGATCCGCGCCAGTGCGGCCTCGACGCCGTACGAAGCCTCGTGGATAGCGTCGAAATCGCTCCGCGCGAGGTTCTGCTCGATCTTTTCCAGGGACGTGTGCAGCAGCGTGACCGCTTCGTCTTTCGTTGCAGGCTCAGGCACCTTGAAGTGCCGCTCGGCCTTGTCTCCATACCCGGCCTTCTCCCCATACTCGGAAGGAGACGACGCATACCCGATTGCGGCGAAATTGGCCGGCACGAACAGGCAGGAAACCGCGAGCGCCGATGCTGCAAGCAAGCACCGACAGTTGAGAGTGACTTTCATTTACATCTCCATCGAAGGGGTTCAAGGCCCCGACATGTGTTGCCGCGAACGTCGCAAGAGGGCGCATCGGCTCACGGCGCTGCCGATGCGTCGAGGCGTTGAATGCCTGTCAAGCCGAAGGGAGCAACTCCTGTAAACGCTCTATACGCTCTCGTCCACTTGGATGGCCGGCAAAGACCGCAGCAAAGGCCCAATGGTGCTCCCAAACGCCATGATTTGCTGCAAAGATCTTGCGCAAGGCATCCTGGATCGCGGTCGGTCCGCACTGTTTGGCGGCATAGGCGTCTGCCTGGAATTCGAACCGGCGGGAAATCCCGACGAGCAGCGGACGAAGCAACAACAGGGCCGAAGGAAAGACCGCCAGCACGATTGCGACAGTCTGCGCGGGAGCCCACTGCGCGCCCGTCACCGCTTTCGCGATCGCGTATGCACCTGCAAGGCCCAACAGGCCCAGCCCCGCCCACGCCAACCCCAAATGCCTGTGGCGCACATGCCCGGCCTCGTGCGCCAGGACAGCTTCCACCTCGCCCGCATTCAGCGCATCGAGGAGAGTATCATATAAAAATATCCGCTTGTGCGCTCCCAGGCCGTTGACGCTGGCGTTGACGCGATTTGTCCGCTTCGATGCCTCGATGACGCTCATGGAGTGCGTGCGTATCCCGCAGCGATCGAGCAGGCCTTCAAGCCGCGATCGCAAGGCGCCTTCCGGCAGATCGTGGGCCTTGCTGAACAACATCGTTTCGATCTGTGGCTTGACCAGCATACGAACAGTCAGAATTGCAAACCACAGGGCCCAGGCCGCGACCCACCAGTAGGTGATGCCCGCTTCCATGAGCCAGATCCATCCCGCAGCGAGCGGTACGCCGAAGGCTGCGGAGACGGCCATGGCTTTCGCGGTGTCCGCCGAAAACATCGCCAACGACGCGTTGTTCAATTGCAGCCTGCGATCGACGACAAAGAGAGAGACGCCTCTTGCGGCACGCTCGATGAGTTGGGCGCCGCCCGAAATGAGCACGAGAAACACAATCGAGAGAGCAAGCTGGCCGGCGTCTGCAACCCGGCCTGCCTCCAACACATCAGGAATGCCGGATAGCAGGAAATACAGGCGGTAGGCGGCGCTCGCAGCGGCCGCGCCCATCGCTATGTAGGCAGACGCGATTGCCGCGTTGCGGGCGGCGTCGCCGGCTTTCCAGCCGGCCGCCTGGAAGCGCGCTTCGCGCCAAAGCACCCAGCACGTCGCCAGGCATATGAGGGTGACAAAACCCGCAAGAGCCTCATTCATCGGCGGTTGCCCGCTCCATGTCCCGCATAATCGTCTCGACGTGCGCCGCCCCGCCTTCGGCGAAAGCGCTGTGAACCTGCACAAGATCGGCGCCGGCCCGCCTACGCTCGCGTGCGTCCTTGCCCGTCATGACGCCGCCCACCGATATGATAGCGTGGAGGGGAAAGGCCACGCGCAATTCAATGAGCCGATCAACGCTGTCGCCGACAACCACAAAGCCATCGAGAAGATTCGCGGCCGCCGGCGGGATCGGCATCTCTTCGCCTGCCGGCCCGGCGTACAACTTCGCCAGTAAGGGGATGTTGCGCCCGATGCGCGATCGGTATTCGCCGATCTGGTCCCTGGCTCCCGAGACGATGGGGCGGGCCGCATCGGATTTGAGCGAACGCTGCGCCGCCTCGTTGCTGAAATTGAGGACGACGTAGTCAGCATGAGGAAGCGCCGCTGCCAGACAAGCCAGATAATCGTCCAGAACCTCGGATGAATAGCCTAGCCTGAGACTTCCGATGTTCACGCCGATGATGGGCGCTACAGGACCCAGGCTTGCCGGTATTCTGAGACGGCGCGGATCGCTCACCGTCCCAACCTCGACGTGACCGCAAGCCAACTTGGCCAACGACCGCAATTGCTCGCCCGTGCGATCGACGCCGGCTGCGATACCAAGAGGGTAGCGGAAGCAAAGCCCCATGATGCGCGCCTCGGAGGCAGGCTTCGCCCCAGCCTCAATTCCCGCGGATTGGAGCGAACCCGTCATCATCCTCTCACACGCATGAACTCTTGCATGAACGCTGCGAGCGCCTCCACGGCCTCCAAACTGACGAGGTTATAGAGAGAAGCCCGCAATCCGCCAACACCCGGATGCCCCTTGAGGTGAAGAAGTCCGTCTTCGCTCGCCTGCGCCAGAAACGCAGCCTCCAACTCCGGGGTGGGAAGATGAAAGCGGATGCTCACCTTGGAGCGGAATTCGGGATCGATAGGGGAGCTGTAGAATCCATCTTTCTCTATCAAGCGATAGAGCAAGCCGGATTTCTGCGCGCTGCGTGACGCTGCGGACTCCAGTCCACCCCGGGCGAGGAGCCACTCGCAGACATGCCCCGCGACGGCAATGGCGAACAATGGCGGCGTATTCGCCTTGCTGTGCGCGCGAACCTGTTGGCCGTAGTTGAACGGAACCGGCACATGCCAGGAGCCCCGGTCGAGAAGCGACTTCGCGACGATCACGACAGTCAGGCCGGCAATGCCCAGATTCTTCTGGCTGCTTGCATAGAGAAGTCCGAAGTTTCCGATGTCGAGCGGGCGCATCAGGAAGTCGGCTGTCATGTCCGCCACCAGCGGCACCCGCGCCAATCGCGGCGTAGATGGAAACTGAAGCCCTTCAGCCGACTCGTTGCTAGTGTAATGGCAATAAGCCGCCCACTGCGGCACGTCCCATTCCTCGGGCGGCGGCAGCCGGTTCCCGTCACCGTGGGCGGCGGAATGAACGCGCACCCAGGGCCTTGCTTCGTGCGCTGCGCGTCGTGACCAATGACCGGCCTGGACATATGCGCCGATCCGGCTCGGACCTCCCAGGTTCATCGCGAGGATGCCAAATTGCGCGTAGGCCCCTCCTTGAAGGAACAGAACCTCAAAGCCCTCCGGCACGCCCAGCAACTCGCGGATCCGTCCTGCGGTCTCCCGCAGGATCTCGCGCGCCTCCTCGCAGGTGAACGGAAGTTCGAGAACCGACAAGCCGCCTCGGCGCCGGTTTGTTACGTCGTCCTGCACCGCCTCGAGGATCTCGGCTGGCAGCGGCGACTGCCCCGAGGCGAAGCTATAGACCGTTTCGCCCACATCCGACCTCAGCCCAATATTTGCGCTCCATGCGCACCCGCCACCATGAGAAACATCGTTGGGACCGAGAGCACCGTATTCACTCGCGATGACTTGAAGGTGATCCGGCTGCATCTGAGCCGTTCTTCGGTGGGCGCGGGCACGAAACCGAGCACTTTCTTCTGGTGCGGCCACAAGACGAACCATAAGTTCATGACCATCAGCACGCCCAGCCAGATACCGGCCCCGAGTGTCGCCGACGGGCCTGACAAAGTGAGCGCCTCGACGAGCACGTCGCGCCGCCAGAGCATCACAAGCCCGGTCGCCAGCACAACCAGAGAAGCATAGCGAAAAATGCCGTGCTCTCGTTTGCTTGCGGCGATGAAGACCTCCTTCACCGCATCCGGCGGATCGCCAGGCAAGACGCCGCGATACCTCGGCGTTGTGACCACGTTCTGCCAATTATGGCCGATCCAGATTACAACGCTGGCAATATGGAGCCACCGCGTGAATGCATCAATGACTGCTGGATCCATCGTTCTACTCGGCGGCCGGCTCAGTTGCGCCGCGGCGGTGACGCATGATGAGTTGGTTGCCGAATTTACGGTCGCCGGCCGAACTGCGCTGCACGATCTCGTCGATAAGATGCCTGTGCGGCGACTTGGAACAGACCGGGTCCGTGTTCGCCGCGTCGCCCGTGAGCAAGTAGGCTTGGCAGCGGCAGCCGCCGAAGTCCTTCTCCCGCTCATCGCAGGACCGGCATGGCTCCTTCATCCAGCCGTCGCCTCGGAACTTGTTGAAACCTGGCGATTCCCTCCAGATCCAATCAAGCCCGTGCTCTTTCACGTTGGGGAACTCGATGCCCTTGATGAGGCGCGCCTCCTGGCAGGGTAGCGCCGTGCCATCGGGCGCGATCGTCAAGTGAATCGAGCCCCAACCGTTCATGCAGGCTTTCGGCCGGTTGTCGAAATAGTCGGGCACGACGAAATAGATCGTGAGCTTCTTGCCCAATCTCGCGCGAGCCTCGTTCACGGCTGCCTCGGAGCGCGCCAGTTGCTCTCTGGTAGGAATGAGTTCGCTCCTGTTGAGAAGCGCCCAATTATAGTACTGCAGATTGGCAAACTCGACATATTCGACCTGAAGGTCGGCCGCCAGATCGATGAACTCCGCAGTATGGTCGATGTTGTAGCGGCTCACGGGAATATTGAGGACCATGGGCAGGCCCTCCGCCTTGATGGCGCGCGCAATTGCGATTTTGTGATCGAACACGTCGAGCCCGACCAGCTTCTCGTTGAGTTCGCTGTCGCATGCCTGAATCGACAGCTGCACCTGTTTGAGGCCGGCTTTTTTGAGCGAACGTATCCGCTCCGGCGTCAAACCCACGCCCGACGTGATGAGGTTCGTATAATAGCCGATCTTGTCGGCATACTCGACGAGTTCCTCAAGATCCTTGCGCAAAGTCGGCTCGCCGCCTGTGAAGCCAAGCTGGAGAGAGCCAAGCCGGCGCCCTTCGGCGAGAACCGCCTTCCATTCTTCCGTATTCAGTTCGTTTCGGTACTTGTCGAAGTCGACCGGATTGCTGCACCACGGGCACTGCAAAGGGCATTTGTACGTGAGTTCTACGACGAGCCACAGCGGCATTCCCAGCCCGTCAAGACTTAACCCTGATCCATCCTTTGGCATGCGCCAACTCCAAGAATTCTAGAACGCTCGCGCCAAGATCCGGCGCGCCATAGCGCTCCTGAAGCTCAGACGTGCCTTGAGCTATTGTAGGATTTCCCGTGCACGTTTCGAGAATGGCGGCTGCTGTCTCGTTCAGCTTCACAATCCCCTCGGGATAGAGGAGCACATGAGCTTTCTGAGGTTCTTCCCAACGGAAGTGGAAGCTCGGGGCCATTTCGACGGCGTCGGTTGGCGTCAAGCGTCTCTCTTGGCTCATGCACTCCTCCGGTCACTGCTCAACTGCAAGCGCTTCCATCAGCGAACGTAGATGTAAGCGGTCACTTCGAAGCCGAGACGGACGTCGCAATAGGCGGGCGCGGTCCAGGTCAGGGTCTTGCTCTCTTTCACGGCGCATTCTTGCATGGCTATTCCTCCTAATTGCCGCTTACGGCGTGCCTCGCGACAGCGCGGGCATCTGCGGCCGGACTACACAATCATTGCCCTCCCGCATCGCGTTTGACTTATGTAACGCACGCTCGTCACATATCTTCACGTGCGAGTGAGATGCGCTGTGGAGGGGCAGAAAATTGAGCTACGGTATTACGTTACGGGCCCGCGCGAAGCCTCTGCCTTAGACCTTCGGCTTATATCGTCCCCGGCGCGCGCGTCGCTCCGGCAACGTTAATGCGTGGCTTCAAATCGGGGGAACAAGACGTCGTTCTCGAGCTTGATGTGCGCGTCCAGCTCGCCGATGAAGTTGCCGAGTTCCTCATAGAGCGTGCGCCACGATTGGCATGCATCGGCGGGCGGCGTCAGGTTGTTCGTCAGTTCGCGGATGCGCGCGATGTCGGCGCTGTGGTCGTCATGGTCGCCCCGCATGACGGCTATGGGCGCGTGAAGGCCCGGAACGCCTCCTTTCCGGATCGCGGGAAAGAGGAGCAACTCCTCCTTCTTCATGTGGACCTCAAGCTCCCCGATCATGCGTTTGAGCAGATCGGCGAGCCCTGCAGGCACGTCCGGCGAAGAGGCGTGCACTTGCTCGACCTTTGCGGCAAGCGATGCCAGCCGCGGCAGATCCTTGCGGTGGCGGGCGTGATAGTGCGCTTCTATAAAGCGCGTGAGCTCGCAGGGGTCGTTTGGAATAGCGATCGCAGTCAAGACGGTTTCTCCTATTTGTATCGACACCTGATACCGGATGGCCCGCAAGCCTGCTAAGCCGCGCTTGCAGCAATCGGCGCCGATTGCTGCATTGGGCCAGGCGATCCTGGGATGCGAGGCGGTTCCTACACGGTCTGACCATCGAGCAGGTGGGCGGGATGCCTAGTGAGTGTCAGCGGAACTGACCGAGCCCTGCTTGTGAAAGGTCAAGCCGATCACGTCCCTTTGAGATTTTTTGTGATGCTCACCGGAGCGGGCTCGCGCACGGCAGCCCGCTCGAGGAGCATTTGGGGATAGAATGAAACGACGACCTTTCCGGAGGGGTCAATACCCTCCGCCCCGACGACCAGCAGCCCCCAATGCTTCTGGGAGGGAATCGAGATTTTCCGCTCGGCCCAGCCGCGAAACGTAATGGTTTCTCCAACCGCAATGGGGCGATGCCAACGCAGCTGTTTGATGCCGGCCGCTGGTCCCAGTCGTGGCACCGGCCGCCCGCAAGCTTGAAGTCTGATCGTTTCCCGCTCGTAGTAGCTCACCATGCACTGCATCCATGCCGAAGGCAGATGCCAGCTCGGCACGAGATCGTGATCGTAAGGCTCCCGGTCTTGCGCTTCAAACCCGGCACGCTGGAGAAAATCGTGCACCTCGGCGTTACCGAACTCGTAGTCGCCCAGGTAGATCTCGTCTCCGATCTCAACGTCTTCGAAAAACCGGATGGCATGGATGCGGCGGCGGCGCGTGGCGCGGGCCTCCCGTCCATGCCTGAAGCAGCACAGTCCATAGTCTGGTTGGCGTGCTTGTCCGCTGCGGCCGATGACGCACGACAGCGTCATCCGCGCGACGCTTTGGCCGCTTTGGTTCGTTACCTCGAGGATGGCTTCGCTTTCCAGGTTGCCGCAACGGCAGTTTTGCAGCGCTCCGAACTGCGTCGTGGCGTTGAGCACGTCACCCGCGCGAACCGGTGCTAGAAGAATGATTTGCTCAGCACCGACAACTTCCGACGGCACGCTGCGCAAGGCCAGCGCCCCGCTCAGTAGATCGTTCAACTTCGTGCAGACATACCAGGCGGACGCCGACAGCCCGCCGAGCAACGTGGCGGCGGCGGCGGCCTCGTCGAGGTGGAACGGCTGGGGATCGAAGCGTTCGGAAAATGCAATCATTTCCTCGCGCGATACCCGAAGCGGGTCGAGTTCGATAATGACGGGGAACTCCGGTATGTCCTGTTGAATCATCCAAAAGCACCTGACGATCCGCTTGGATTGCCTTGGACTCAACTCAAGTTGCAACGGGGCCGGGCCGTTGCGAAGCAATCACGCCTCGCTTGCCTCGTACGCACCCAGGACCAGACAAACGTTCTGTCCGCCAAAGCCGAACGAGTTGGATAGAACATTGCGCACGCGCGCCTTGCGCGCGGTCCCTGTCACGACATCCATTTTGATTTCGGGGTCTGGCTCGTCGTAATTGATGGTTGGCGGAATGAGGCCACGTTGGATGATCAGCAAAGAGATCACGGCTTCGATGGCGCCTGCCGCCGACAACGTGTGACCGATCATGGACTTGTTTCCCGTGACGGGCGCTTGCTGCAAATGCTCGCCGAGAACAGCGCTGAGCGACAAGTACTCCATCTTGTCGTTCTCCGGCGTACTGGTGCCATGCGCGTTGACGCAATCGATGCCGGCTGGCGCGATGCAGGCATCGTCGATCGAACGCTGAATGGCGCCGATGATTGCCGAGCCATCCGGCTTCGACCGCGTGCGGTGATAATCGTCCGCCATCTCGCCGCAGCCGCGCACGATGCCGAGAATATTTGCGCCCCGCCGCACAGCGGTTTCGAGATCTTCCAGTACGAGTGCGCCCGCCCCTTCGGCCATCACGAAGCCATCCCGGCCGCGCGAGAAGGGCCGGGACGCCGTCTGTGGCGTCTCGTTGCGCGTGGAAAGCGCCGAAAGCAGCGAAAAGCGCACGAGGGCTTCGAGCTGCACGGAGCTGTCCGTGCCGATGCACAAGGCAGCACTGGTCTCGCGGCGGCGAATGGCTTCCACGCCGAGTTGAATTGCCGTCGCGCCCGACGCGCAGGCGGTGGAAACCGAATAGGGCAATCCTTTCGTGCCGAAGCGGCCGGCCAGGTCATCGCCGACACTGGCAAACTGGTTTTCCTGGAAGATATCGGCGAAATCGCCGACTCTCGCGGCCGCCATCAGCCGCCGGTATCCGTGTTCGGCGCTCGCCTGTGCGGCTTCATATATTCTCCGCCGCTGCGGCCATTCGATTTCCGCAGGCGGCGTCGCCAGAAACAGCGGACCGGGAAAATCGGTCGTGCTCGATCCCGCTTCCTGAAGCGCCTCGGCCGCGGCCACCGCAGCCATCTTCTTTGTTCGTCCGGCCGCCGTGGCTGACGCACAAAGATCGCTGTCCACGGTTCCCGCGATTGTCGTTCGCAGGCCGTCCGTGGGAAAGCGCGTAATGGAGCGAATACCGGAAACGCCGCTCGTAAGCTTGCTCCAGTTCTCGTCCTTGCCGCACCCCAGCGACGTCACGACACCCGTCCCCGTCACCGCAACCAGGGGCCGGCCCTTTCGATCCAGAAATTGCGGGTTCAGCGTACCATTCATTGTTCAACGCGCTCCAAGAGAGCCAAGCCTTCACCCCGCCAATGTCCTGCGCCGGTCACGAGCACGCGCGAAAGCTCATCACCTTTGAAGGGAGCCTCCACCCCGTTTTCATCGGAGGGCGCGAAGAACTCGCCCTGAGTCAAGGCGAGCGCGGCGAGCGCTACACCGGCAGGAAAATGCGCCTCCACGCTATGCCCGATGCGGGTGCCGTAGGCGCATATGGCGACCTGATGGCCTCGCCCTTCCAACGCTTGCAGGAAGGCCAACTCGTCGGCCGTCACGGGTTCCACACCGCTTGCACCGCTCATGACAGCGAGCGGACCATCCGGCACATTCATCGTATCGAACAGGCCCGCCAGGGTCTTGGTGGTGTCTCCCGGCCGCCGCCGGCTGCAATCCGTGGCGACATGGCGGATTTGCGCGTACGCTTTTCGTCCGCGCGCCTGCGCGTGCTCGCGGGCTTCAAGAACGAGAAACGCGCCTGCGCTCCCGGGGATGAAGCCGCCGCCCTTTTCCTTGCGCGACCAGACGCCCTTGTAGGGATGCGCCCAAAGGTTCTTCCCCAGTTCGTAGCCCAAGAGGAGATCCTCGCGATTGGCGTTCAGCGCGCCGCCCACGAGGAAAACATCGCCCTGTCCCGCCTGGATGCGGCGGCAGGCGTTTTCAACGGCCGCCAATCCGGCGATCTCTTCGCCCATGAACGTACGGGACGACGCCGTGACGTTGTGCACAATCGATATGTTGCCGGCCAATAGGTTCGATAATTGCGCCAGAAACAGTGTCGGCCGCAATGCGGTCGGCAGGATTTCCTTGGCAAGCAATTCGGTTTCGCCGCTGGAGCCTATGGTCTCGAGGATCTTTGCATCGACCGCCGTATCGCGTTCGCCGCTGCCTGCGGCCACATTAAGGTTCGTCCTGGCCAGAAGCTCGTGATCGTGCGCCAGACCGCTGTCGGCCAGCGCGAGGCCCGACGCATAAACCCCGATGCGTTGCCAAAGCTCCATCTGGCGCTGGTCGGCCTTCTTAGGGATTTGCCGGCTGAAGTCCACTTCGCCCAACGTATGGATGGGATATGGCGCGTAACTCGCCGCGTCGAGGCGAGCGGGGTCGGCGGTGTTGCGCAGACACGCCCGATGCTCCTCGTTGCCCTCACCCAGCGGCGTCAGCAACCCGATGCCCGTGATCCAAACATCTCTTGCGTTCATGTTCCCGCCGGGCTCCTTCAAATCTCAACGACGATCTTGCCGAAGACATTTCGGCTTTCCAGCCGTTGCAGGCCCACATCCAACTGATCCAGCGATATCCGCGTATCGATGACCGGATGCGTCAGCCCCGCAGCCATTTTGCTCATGGCGTCGGCCATATTCCTCATCGTGCAGCCGAAGCTGCCGAAGAGCTTCAACTGCTGCTGGTAGAGAAGATTGAGATTGATCTCGGATTTGATGCCGGTTGTCGAACCGCACGTTACGAGGCGGCCGCCCCGCGCCATCGACAGCATGCTTCCGGCCCATGTCTTGGGGCCCACGTGTTCGAAAACGACATCGACGCCGCGGCGAGCGGTGATTTTTCGCACGCGTCCCTCGAAGCGCTCGGTGTTGTAGTTGATGACGTGATCGGCGCCCAGCGCGGTTGCCTTTTGGGCTTTCTCATCACTTCCAACGGTCGTGATGACGGTGGCGCCGGTTGCCTTGGCGAGTTGGATCGCGGCGCTTCCGATGCCGCTTCCCCCCGCGTGGACGAGGATGGTCTCACCGGACCGGAGCTTGGCGTTGTCGTACAGCATGTGCTCGACGGTTCCGAACGTGATGGGCGCCATAGCGGCGGCAACCGGATCGAGGCCGGCAGGCGCCTTCACTGCAAGCCTGGCGGGCACGTTGGCGTATTCGCACAGGAAGCCGTCGATGTGAAAACCGTACATGCCGGTCAGGACTTCGCAGAAGTTGTCGCGCCCATCGCGGCAGGCAGCGCACGATCCGCACGTGTGCGCGCCGTACATTGCCACCACATCGCCTTCACGAAGATCCGTGACGCCCTCGCCGGTCTTGACGACGATTCCGGCGGCTTCCGCGCCGGCGACGATCGGAAGCTTGCGGTTGGCGAAAGCCATTCCGCGCCATCCCCAAACGTCGATATGATTGAGCGCCACGCAGCGCACTGCAACTTGCACCTCGCCTGCTTGCGGACCGGTTGGCCGGGGGACCTCGCAAACCGCCAGCGTGCGTTCGCTCGTGACCTGGACGGCGCGCATCGTTTCGCCGCTTGCGCTTGCGGCTGGGGCTGGCGCGGCAGCGGCCTTGCCGAGCCGTTGAGCTGGTTTCATGACACAGCCTCTTGCAATGAAGAAAAGACGACACAGGCATTCTGCCCCCCAAAGCCGAAGGAATTAGAGAGCACGGTGTTCACTTCGGCCGGCCTCGACGTGCGGGGCACGACGTCGAGCGGCAATTCAGGGTCGGGTTCATCGTAATTGAGCGTGGGAGGCAGGACGCCGTGTCTAAGCGTCAGCAGCGAAAAGACCGCCTCCACCGCGCCTGCCGCTATTAGGGTATGACCGACCATCGACTTATTGGAGCTGACCGGGATACGCTCCAGACGGTCGCCAAGAACGGCGCGCAGCGAGAAATATTCCATCTTGTCGTTCTCAGGCGTGCTCGTGCCGTGCGCGTTGACGTAATCGATGGTTTCGACGCCGGCATCCTGCATGGCGCCGCGTATGGCGCCGATGATAGCTGTGCCGTCGGGCTTGGAGCGGGTTCTGTGGTAGTCGTCGGCCTTCTCGCCACAACCCAGGACAATTCCAAGAATCTCTGCTCCGCGGGCTTCGGCCGACGACAGGCTCTCCAGCACGAGGGCCCCTGCTCCCTCCGCAATGACGAAGCCGTCACGGTTGCGCGAGAAGGGCTTTGACGCCTTGGAGGGCGGATCGTTCTTCGTCGACAGCGCTGAAAGCAGAGAAAAGCGGATCAATCCTTCCGGATGCACGGTCGCGTCGGTTGCCGCACATAAAGCCTTCTGGGTTTCGCCGCGCCGAATAGCTTCCAGCCCCATTTGAATTGCGCTGGCGCCTGAGGCGCACGCGGTGCACAGCGAGATCGGTTCGCCTGTCGTTCCGAACCGGACCCGCAATCGGTCGGCGATGCTGGCGAACTCCAAGTGCCGCGCCAATTCTCCATGTTGCCCTGTCCGCGCTGCGGCGAGCATGCGCCCATAGGCTGATGCACCCTCGATCTGCGGTCCCTGACGGTAGAGATGGGAAAGCATGGGCCATTCGAATTCCGACGGTGGCGTGGCGATAAAAAGCGGCCCGCCGAATGCCTCGCCATTATCCAAGCCCGCCTCGGTCAGCGCTTCGGCAATGGCGTCTTCAGCGATTTCCGAGGCCAACTCGTAGGCTGAATAGGGTTGCGGCGTCCTACTCTCCACCGTCCCTGCAATCGTTGTGCGAAGGCCGTCTATCGGGAACCGCGTGATGGTGCGAATGCCGGAGGCGCCGCTCGTGAGCTTGCTCCAGTTATCCTGCTTGCCCCGCCCGAGCGAAGTGACGATGCCCATTCCCGTCACCGCGACAAGCGGACGGCCCTTGTGATCGAGGTATTGCGGGCCCATCGTGCGCTCTTTCATTCGACAAACTCAAGGAGAGCGAGGCCCTCGCCACGCCAGTGGCCAAGGCCGGTGACGAGCACGCGCGACAGCTCGCCTTCGAAAGGTTTCTCCGTCCCGCCCTCCTCGAATGGTTGGTAGAAGCGTCCCGCAGCCAGGGCGAGCGCCGCAAGGCAAACCCCGGCGGGAAAGTGGGCTTCGACCGAGTGACCGAGGCGCGTTCCATGCGCGCGAACTGCCGGTTGATAGCCGCGGCGTTCGAGATCCTGGAAAAATGCCAACTCGCCCGACGTCACAGGTTCCACGCCGCTGGCGCCGCTGACGACGGGGAGCGGACCTTGAGGCACGTTCAATTTGCCAAACAGAGTGTGCAGCGCACCGGAAATCTCGCCCGATTCACGCCCGCAGCGGTCTGAAACAACGTTGCGGATGCGGGCGTAGGGCTCGCGGCCACGCGCTTGCGCGTGTCCGCGCGCTTCGACGACCAGAAACGCGCCGGCACTTCCCGGTGTGAAGCCGCCGCCCAGTTCCTTGCGTGACCATACCGGCTGGTAGGGATGCGGCCAGAGATAGCTGCCGAGTTCGTAGCCGAGCAGCAAGTCCTCGCGCTGCGCATTCAAGGCGCCTCCGACCAGGAACACGTCGCCTTGCCCTGCCGCGATACGGCGATAGGCATTCTCGACAGCCGAAACCCCGGCGATTTCCTCGCCCTTGAAGGTTCTCGAGGAGCCGGTAGCATGATGAACGATCGAAATATTGCCCGCGAGCAGGTTCGACAGTTCGCCAAGATACAGCGTCGGCCGTAACCCAGTGAGCAGGGCTTCGTTGAGGCGATCTGGGGACGCTCCCTCGCAGATGCCATTGTCAAGCACCTTGGAATCGAAGCCGCAATCGCGCTCGCCGTTACCGGCCGCGACCAGCACGTGGGTCCGGTCCAGAACGTCCGGCCGGTCGGCCAGGCCCGCGTCGGCAAGAGCCAATCCGGCAGCATAAACGCCGGTGCGCTGCCAGAGCCCCATCTGTCGTTGCTCGGATGCCTTGGGGATCTGCTTGCCGAAATCGACGGCACACAGCGGATGGATGGGATAAGATGAAAGGTTGGCGATATCGGATCGCGGTTGCGCCGGGTCGATACCCGGGGCATGGGCGGCATTTCCCTCGCCCGCGCCACTCAAAAGGCCGATCCCCGTAATCCAGACGTCGCGATCGCCATCCATCAGTCAAGTCTCGGTCGCTCGACCAGACGCAGACGCGTGCCCTGCGACATCACATACTCCCGCAGCGCGGGGGTGGCGAATGGAAGCTGGCGGAATTTCAGTTCTGCGTCGCTGACGACGCTACCGTCCTTTCGTATGGAGGCGCGCGTCACGGCATATCCCGAGCCGAGGTGGATGCATTCCGCCTCGACTTCGATAATCGATCCGGGTTCCACGAACGAACGGAAGTTGGCCTGCTTGCAACCGGCGAAATAAGGCATCCGTGCAAAGTCATCCATCGCAAGAAGCAAGTAGCCTGACGCTTGCGCCATGGTTTCCAGAAGTAAAACTCCCGGCATAATAGGGTGCCCCGGGAAGTGTCCCTCAAAAACCGGACTCTCGCCTGGAACCGTGGAAACCGCCCTCAACTGCTTATGCTCGTAATCGATACGTTCGATCGAATCGAGCATCTGGAAGTATTCGAGACGCATGAACCCTGTCTCAGGCGACGGCCGTGTGGGCAACGAGTTCGTCGATGTTTTTGCAAAGATTTCCAACAAGAAAGAATTCTTCGGACTTTGCCTTGCCGTCGTTCACGATCTGCATCCAATCGTCGATCGGCAGTTTGATATTGAACTTCTGATCAATCTCGAAAGCAATGTCGAGGAACGCCAAGCTGTCGACGCCCAGATCCTTCATGACGTGGCTTTCCGGCTTTATTTCATCTATCGGAACGTCCCCCGTCGAAGAGATGATCGCCGCCACTTTTTCGAACGTCTCCTGCATGCTGCGTCTCCCTACCTGAAGTCCAAAAGTACCTGTGGCATGCCCGATCGCATAGCAGCGACAGAGACCCGCTCTCTTGACCTAAGTCAATCGGCACAGCGCGTCCCCCGGCTAATCAACGGGGCCGGTAAATCGCATCACCACAGGAGGCGTGAGGTTCGCGCGCCCATGGAGCAAATGACGTCATCAGACCGCCTTAACGAGCTTCGTATCGGCCAGCGCGCGACAGTGTGCCGAACGGTCACGGCTGGGGATGTTGCAGCTTTCGCACAGCTTTCGGGCGACTACAACGCCCTTCATGTCGATCCCGAATTTGCCGCACGCACGGAGTTTTCTCACCCCGTCGCTCACGGCTTCCTGCATGCCAGCATGCTCTCCAACCTTGTTGGCATGAAGCTCCCGGGCCGCGGCGCCCTTTACCTTTCCCAGACGATCGATTTCAGCGCGCCGGTCTTCGTCGGAGACGCGCTGGAGGCTTCGGCCACGATCGAGAAGATCGATACCGATACGCGTATCGTTGAACTCTCGACACAAATCGTCAACCAACATGGCAAGGCGGTTCTGCGCGGCCGCGCCCGGGCCAAGGTCCTGCGCCTGGCTCCCGAGCCGGCCGCACCGGCGGCATCGCCCAACAGTAATGTTACACAATTACTCTCCGGCAAACGGGCTCTGGTTACCGGCGCATCGCGCGGTATAGGGAGGGCCACGGCGCGGCTGCTGGCCGCCCATGGGGCGCATGTGTGCATCAATTACCGAAGCAGCGCCTCGGCTGCGGCATCGTTGCGCGAGGAGATCGAGTCGCTGGGGGGACGGTGCATAGCTGTAAAAGCCGACGTCAGCGCGCCCTCGGGTGCGAGCGAACTGATCGAGGCTGCCGCAGGCGCCGACGGCCTCGACATCCTGGTCAATAATGCGGGCCCAAAGATCGAATCGGGGCCATTCGCCCGCATCAGCTGGGATCAAATGACCCAGGCCTATAACGCCATCGCGGGTAGCGCGTTCCTGGTCATGCAGGCAGCCCTCCCCCATCTGAAGGCTCGTCAGGGCCGAATTATCAATGTGCTTTCGACTGCCGCCCTGGGCCGCACGGCATTCCACTGGATGCCATATGTCGCAGCCAAGGCGGCCCTGCACGCCATGAGCAAGAACCTGGCGCAGGAGTTGGGGCCTTCAGGCATCACGGTGAACACCATATCGCCGTCGCTTGTTCCAACCGACCTCGTCTCCGAGATGCCCGATCGCGTGCGTGAGGCGTTCGTAAGCAGAACCCCGCTGCGGCGCCTTGCCAGCGTCGATGACGTCGCAGGCGCCGTCCTGCTGCTGGCTTCGCCCTACGCCAGCTTTATTACAGGAGACAACCTCCTCGTAACTGGCGGCGAGATCATGATCTAGGTTGACCGATGCAGGATATCCCGGCCCATCCCATAACGTCGCTGCTCGAAGGGCTCCTGGCCGAGAGCCCGTCGTTGGTGCGCGCACGACAATTACTGCCGGCGCTTGACTGGCGTCATGCCCGCGCCGACCAGGTCGCTGACCTGATCTCGCGCTTGAACCGCGCGGACATGCAGATCCCGCGCTGGCTGGCGGAAGACCTGCTCTCGGCTGGGCATACCGTTCCCGACGACATGCTTGCCGCCGATTGCCGGGAGCTTGGCCTTCTTTCGACCCTCAACGGCTCGGGCGTGTCTTCCGCCACTGCGGCCGAGCTTGCGGGGGACTTGGAGGCCATGGGCGCCTTTGACCAGATGCCGCCCAAGGTGGCTCAACAATCCATCGCCCGCCTTTGCGCTCTCGGCCAGGCCACCTCGGCCGTGAAGCTTGCACTGGGCGCCTATGCCGCCGCACCGGAGGGATTGCGCGCGGTCAAGCCGCATATCGAGGGCTATATCGCGTCGCTCCCCGAGGTTCGCATACGGGTGGGCGGCGCCTCGACCACCCAGGCCCTCGCAGCCGCGCTTCGGTACACTTTCGCAGCAAACGGCTTGCGCGCGTCGATCAGCGACGGCGGCTACGGTTCGTTGATGACCGAGCTCGTTCAACCAGGCCAACCCTCCGACGCCCTCGTCCTGCTTCTCGACCAGAGCCACTTCATGCCGCGGGACTGGCGGCGGGATCCCGAGCAACTTCGCGCCGATCTGGAAGAGCGGCTTTCGTCACTCGCCAGCGCCGTGGCGTCCTTCTGCGCACGCTCAGGGGGCGGCCTGATCGTCACGATGCTTCCCCCGGTCTTCACGCCATCGGCGGGCTATGCGGATCATACGTTCGCCGCGGGCGCGGCCCGGGTGCATGCGCGCGTAAACCAGGTTCTCGGCAGCCTGGCCGATGAGAACCCGCGATTGAGCTTGCTGGATACCGGGCAGGCGCTCGCCGCCCTGCCGCCCAAGGCGCACGTCGATCCCAAGCTGTGGTTTTACGGGCGCTTTGCATATTCGGAGGCGGCCACCCGGCATATCGCGTCGGCAGCCGCACGGCTGTGGCACTCCCGATTGAAGGGGCCGGCAAAAGTTCTCGCGCTCGACTTCGACAACACCCTGTGGGGCGGTGTGTTCGGAGACGACGGCATCGCGAAGCTTCAGTGCGGAGATGATTTTCCAGGCTCCGCCTACAAGGCTTTCCAGAACGAATGTCTGCGCTTGAAGGCCCAAGGAATGATCCTCGTGGGTCTCAGCAAGAACAATGCGGATGCCTTGGATGTCTTCGGCAAGCACCCCGGAGTGCTGCTGAGGCGGGATGACTTCGTGGCCGCCGCCGTTGACTGGAACCCGAAACCCGACAATGTTCGCAAGCTGGCGTCCCAGTTGCGGCTGGGGCTGGACGCATTCGTGTTCCTCGATGACAGTCCGCACGAACGGGCGGCGATGCGCCGGATGTGCCCTGATGTTCGGGTTCCCGAAATGCCGTCCGATCCGGCAGCGCGGCCGCAGTGGCTTCGCGCCCTTCACCATACGTGGCCGACGCGCATCACCGGCGAAGACGCCAAACGCTCCAGCTACTACGCGAGCGAACTCAAACACCGCGAACTACGGGCGGCCTCCGGGACCTACGAGGACTATCTGACCGGGCTGGAGCAGCGCCTCACCATTCAGCCGCTGACCGCTTCGATCCTGCCGCGCGTGGCGCAGCTTCACCAGCGGACGAATCAGTTCAACCTCACCAACGAGCGCTACGGTGAATCGGACCTCGCCCGGCCCGCAGAGCCGGGCCAAGTGCGTCTCGTTTATGCCGGGACGGTCGAGGATCGCTTCGGGGATCACGGACTTGTCATTGCCTGCGCAATCGACCTTGATGGCGGCAACGCCATTCTTCGCAGCTTCGTGATGAGTTGCCGCGTCATCGGCCGTCAGGTCGAAAGCGAATTCCTCGGCGCGCTGCTTCGCCAGATGCAGGGGAAGAACATCCGTTCGGTCACAGGGCTGTTCAAGCCGACAGCAAAAAACGCGGTGGCCGCCAAACTGTATGCCGACTTTGGCTTCACCCAGATTGAGGCCAAGGACGGATTCGAGGCGTGGCGGATGGAATTGGAAGGCTTGTCCATACCGCCATCACGCGTCGTACAAACTCATTGGAGCAACGAAGAATGCTAGCGCGCCAAACGGTCATCCGGCCGGAAATCACCGAAATCTTCCGCGACGTCTTCGAGTATGAAGGCCCCTTGGCCCTGCATACCTCGCCTGACGACGTGGACCGCTGGGATTCGCTGCAGCACATCGCACTGGTGAGAGCCATCGAGGAAATGTTCGCCATTACGCTCAGCATGGACGAAATGATGGAACTCGACAGTGCTGGAGCCATCGAAAACCTGCTGCACCGCCGCGGCGTCTGATCTGGCCTGCGGAATTACACACAATTGACGCCGAAGCATGATGTAGATCAAACAATTCACCTGAAAACTGGCGCACTCTGCTCCTGCCAAACAGGAGTGACAGGAGTGCCAGCGTGATGAACGACCCGTCCGTCATTCTAGGTGTGCCTCTGATGGACCGCGATCACGCGGTTCTGGAGGATCTGCTCGCAAGTGCGGCGTCAACCGACGACGCGGGCCTTCGTGATCTATTGGAACAGGTCGAGGCCGAGACGCGGGCGCACTTCCAGCGTGAGGAAAGCTTGATGCTGGAACAGGCTTTGTCCGTGCTCCCATGTCATATGGCGCAGCACGATTTGTTTCTGGACAAATTCCAGCAGGGGCGCGAGGCGTTGAGCCGTGGCGATACGCGGGAACTGCGCCGTTTCATGACCGACGTCCTGCCTGCGCTTCTCTCGCACCACATCAATTCTGCTGACCGCGTAACGGCAGGCCTGCTCATGGCGATGCCTGACGCCGCTTGCCCGCTGGATCAGGCGACATGCGCCCTGGCCGCGCAGACCCGCCTGCGGTAGATTTCAACACCGAGAACCGCCAAAAAACACACGACCCCGCCAAAGAACTGGCGAGGTCGTTTTCGTTTGATCGAGAGCAACGAGTCCTGCCGCGCTTCCCGTCGCAAAACCGGTGCGCGATTTTCCGTAAGCGCTAGAAGTTGATCAGGCCGCCGACGCTCACCAAGTCCATGTTGTCGGGATCGAAGAAGCCCAAATTCGCTGTGCCGCCGACATCCAGATCGTAATGCTGATACTTCAGGTAAACCGTCATCGCGGCCGCATCGATTTCCTGGGCGATACCGCCGCCATACCTGCGGAACGTGCTGTCCGTGACGCCAAGGCCGAGCGCGACCGGCCCGATCTGATCGAGGTATTCTGCGTAATCGCCATAGAGAACGGTGGCGCCCAGCGCAGTCCATTTCTTGCGGATACCGGCCTTCACATACCAATGCTGGCCATTCTCGGGCTTGATCTGCGCTACGCCGATGCGTGTGTCGGAGTTGTCTTCATAACCGTAGGCGGCGTGCACGAACAAACCTGTCTCGATATGCTGCACATAGCCGCCGGCCTGGAAGAAGCTTGAATCCTTGACTGTCCCTACCGGAAGGGGACCAGCGACAATCTCGTCCGTGAAGACGGAGTACCCTGCACCAAGCGCCACCTTGAAGCCCGAAAATTCGCCGCTGTAGCGCAACGCCACTTCCCAGAAATCGTCTTCACCCCAGCTTGCCGAGGCGGAGAACCCGGCAAAGGTAGGCGTATCATAGCGCACGCCGTTCATGACGATGCCGTTGCAATCGCCGCCAAGAGGGACGCCTTGCTGGTAGCAGAAGGCAAACTGACCCCACGTGAGGTTAGACAGACCGCCGCCAGAACGAACGAAAAACTGCGGGAAGCCCGCCAGGAACGTGTAGTTGTCGATGACCTGCGTCCCCGATTGGTCGGTGAACATGGCGACGCTCTTTGCAGCGTTGGCCTGCCGTCCCATGCTGAGCTTGCCCAGGTCCTTGCTCTGGATGAACCAGTAGGACATCTGGGTATTCAATCCCGTGCTGAAGTTGTCGTTGAACTGGTTCATAGCGTCGCCAGTCGCGGCGTTGCGGCTGAACGGGTTATCCTCCAAGTTCTGGATGCGGATCGTATAGCCCGCCGTCCATCCAGGCGAAATCTGGGCTTGGCCGACCAGCTTCACATGGGTTGCCTGGGTCGGTCCCATGCCGTGCAGGTAGACGTTGCTCTCCCCGCCGTCGTCCCACCAGGTGACCTCCTGAGCGACATAACCTGAAATTGTAAGTGAAACTTTGCGGTTTCCCTTGCGTGCGGTCGTCGCCTCCAGCTCCGCAATGCGCTCTTCCAGATCGGCGCAGCAATTGCCGCCGAGATCGGCGGCCTCGACTTGTGGAGCGCCCAGGAGCAAGACTGCCAGGAGCGCGGCTCGTGTTTGGTAAGCCATTCAAAAGGTCCTCAGCTTCTATCGTCGACAAGAGCGACTCGGGACGTGGGTGAAAGATAGCTGTTCGGCTAAACTCTCTGATTGCCCGGTGAGAAGCCAAGCACTGTTTTCCGTCAGAGCGACAATTCGGTCCCGCGGATGTGACTTATTTGCAGCAGCTTTTGCGGCTCACACCCGGGTATCCCGGGGGCTCATCTCGATGAGGGCCGCCAGCCGGCGGGTATCCGAGATCGAGACGGTTTCCCGGTCGACCGTGACTCCGAACCTGCGCAGACTTGCCAATGCGCGCGAGAAGCTCGCCGGTTTCATGCCGAGCCAGCCGGCGATCACCGCCTTCTCATAGGGGAGAGATAACGAGCACCGCCCCACCTGTCCCGAGCACAGTCCCAGCAGGAAGTGCGCAGTTCTCTGAAGGGCGTCCAGAAGCTTCAACTCTTCCACATGCCTCGTCAAGAACTGAACCTGCTCGGCCAGGGACGCAGCCACGCGCAGCGCCATCGCGGGGTCACGCCGCATGTACTGGGCGAGCTTCTTGCCATCCAGGATGAGAATGCGTGCCGTCGATACGGCCTCGGCGCACATCTGATGGCACTGGTGAAGCAGCAGGTCGTCATGCCCCAGGATGTCACCGGCGCCTGCCATGCGGATGGTGGTTTCCGTCCCGGTTTCATCCATTCTGAACAATTTGATCCAGCCTTGGAGAATGACATGAACATCACTGGCTGGATGCTCTTGCTGGAACAGAAAAGTGCCTCGATCCAGGTTCAGCGGAGATGGCTCCTTGGCCAGGCGGCACAAAGTCGTCTCTGGCAAACCGGCGAACAGGGGCACGGTGTCGAGAAGCGTCCTCTCCTGGTATTCCAAATCAAGAGTTTTGTGATCCGACATTGAGCGGGCCCGACGACAATCATGATCAATATCGGCTGTTAGACAACATGAAACCGCGCTCCCGAGATTGACTCTTGTTAAGGCCGGATAGGTTTGGCCGCCCGGATTTAACGATATCTGGGCCTCGTGCCGATGATGGCAGCCGTTCTCTTGCCGGCCTCCCGCCGAAGTCGCAGCTGCGCCTGCCCGCGATTGCAACGAAAAAGCGGCGTGCCGGCGCGGCAACATCATCGCCATGACCGGTCGCATCCCCGTCCTGCTCGGCGCAGCATCGATCCGGACCCGCGATGGCCGCCGAGACTTTGGCGTACCGGAATTTATCCCGGCCGGGACAGGAAGCCCGCACGCTGACCATCATTGGGCGTCACCCAAAGCTCAGCAGTAAGTACCCTTCACTAAATCGGTATTTGCAATACCACTTTGGCCCGGCCATTATCTCAAGCGCAACCGGATCGCGGCGCCGCGGAGAAGTGGCTCTGATAACCCGGAGCGATAAACTTACCACGGAGGAAATGATGCACATTATGAGAGCGCTGCCCGTTGTGGCCGCTGCGCTGTTGGTTCCTTGCCTGGCGCTCGGCGACAGCCCGCGTATCGAATTCCCCTCGACCTATAAGACTGAATTCAAGAACTACTTCAGTGGGGACAGGCTCCAGGACGCCGACCAGACCATTACGATCTATGCCAACGCCAAGGCTCTGGAAGCGGCCAAGGCGGGCCAGGAACTGCCCGATGGCTCGGTGCTGGTCGCCGAGGTCTACGCCGCGCGCAAAGACGCCGACGGCAAAGTCGTCAAGAGTTCCCTGGGCCGCCGCATCAGCGAAAACCTGAAGGCGGTTGCGGTGATGGAAAAGCGCAAGGGATGGGGAGACGCCTATAGCGAAGAGCTTCGCAACGGAGACTGGGACTTCGCGATTTTCAGCCCGGACGGCAAGCGGCTCGACAAGGATCTCAACGCTTGCCGATCTTGCCATGCCCCCTTGAAGGAGACCCAACACGTGTTCTCGCTTGAACACATCAGATAAGCGAAACTTGGTGTGTGTCTGAACCCATACTATGGGAGCGCCGCCCGACGCGGCGCTCCTCCTGCGGAGTGAGGTCATGCGGCTCACATCGTTTACCGACTATGGATTGCGCGCATTGATGCGGTTGGCGGCCGAGCCGGAACGCATCTTCACGACCGACGAGATCGCTCGTGAGTTCCGCATTTCCCGCAATCACCTGATAAAAGTGGTTCGTGAACTGGCCGAGGCCGGCTTCGTCGTCACGCAGCGCGGGGCAGGCGGCGGCTTCAGGCTCGCCAAGCCCGCCGGGCGAATTCCCATTGGCGAGGTCGTCCGGAACCTGGAGAAAAGGCATGCCCTCGTGGAGTGCTTTCGCGCGGACGGCGGCGATTGCGTGCTCAAGCCGCGATGCCGCCTGAAGGGCCGCCTCGCCGCCGCGAGGGAAGCGTTTCTTGAAGAACTCGGCAAGTCGTCGCTGGCGGATTGCGCCTACCTTGTGCGCCCTCCGCGGCGGGCACGAAGCGGCTCGTGACCGGTGATGATCAGCAATTCTCTGTGGCTTATGATCGGATTGTCAGCAACCGCGGCAGGCGTCGCCGGGATCGTATTGCCCTTGGTGCCGACCACGCCGTTTCTGTTGCTGGCAGCCTATAGTTTCGCGCGATCCTCGCCCACTCTTCACAACTGGCTGTTGAGGCATCCCACGCTCGGCAAGCCCATCGACGACTGGCGCAGACACCGCGCGATCAGCCGGGAATCGAAAATCGTCTCGGTAGCCGTCATGGCCGTTGCGTTTGCAGGAAGCGTCGCCGCCGGATTTCCCCCATGGCTGCTGGCGCTGCAGGCGCTTGTCCTGGCTGGCGCGGGCGCTTTCGTACTCAGCCGAGCCGGCCGGCCTGATGATGATAACTGAGCGTGGAAACCCACCGCTCCGGGGCCCACTACTGCTCTGGGGAGATTGATCAGCCGGTCAGTGGCTGGTGCCCTCGGAGAACGTTATCTTATTGTACACGTTGTATTTGCCTGACGGCTTGCGCATGGGAATCCGCTTGATCTCGGCGAGCGTCTTGGCGTCGTACACTATCACCGCACCCTGATCCTCCCAGACGGAGACGAGCGCATAGCGTCCGTACCGGTCGAATTCCACGTGAGCCACCGTAGCGCCCGGGGCCGGCCGTAGCGTCTGGACGATCTCCAGGCTCTGCTTGTCGATGATGTGCATCGCATTCTTGTCGCGGCCAAAGAAGGCGTCCGCCCAGACATACGGCGAGGCCTCGTGCGAGCGCAGGAAGAAGCCCGGCCCCTCGGTCTTGATGGTCGAAACCAGCTTCCATGTCTCGACATCGATGATGCTGATGACGCCTTCCTTCAGATGCGGCGTCGCCATCACGCGCCGGCCATCGCGCATCCAACTGATGCCGGATCCCAGATGCGGCATGCCGGGCAGCGCGAGTTCCGCGATCTCCCGCCCGACGATCAGATTGACGACCACCGCCTTGCCGCCATCGCGGGCCGCCCCGATCAGGTTGCGATAGTCGGGATCGAAGAAGAAGTCATCGAGCGGTTGAGATGTCGGAATTCGTCTGCGCGCGAAAAGCCCTGACGAGGACGCCAACGCCTCCTGCATGCCCTTTTCGTGACTGTGCACGAACCCTTCGAAGACGGGCTCTGCGTTCGGATTGGTCGCGATTTCCCAGATCTCGGGAACATCCTTCAAGGCCAATATGAAGCTGTCGCGGGTGGGCGCCTGATAGACGGCCGAAACACGCGACGTAGCGCCCTTGGCATCGGCCACTTCGAAGATCTTTTCAACCTTGAGATCTGCCGTGGAAAGAATGGTGAGCGTGTGCGGCAGATAGTTTGCCACCGCGAGCCACTTGCCATCCTTGGACATGGCGATGTTGCGTGAATTGAGCCCGGCGCGCACCCTGCCCACCTCCTGCAAGGCCCACAGGTCGTATTTCTGGACCCAGCCGTCCCGCGACATGATGAAGACGAAGCGCCCGTCGGGCGAGAACTTCGGCCCCCCGTGCACGGCGAAGGGCGTGGCAAATCTGTCGAGACGCTCGAACGTGTCGCCATCCAGAACCGAGACGTGGTGGTCACCTGTCTCGACCACCACGAACAGGTTGAGGGGATCGGACTTAAAGACAGGGTGATCGGACGCCTTGTAGGCTTCGGACAGCGAGAGGCTGGCGGAAATGTCCTCCTGCGTCCAGGCCGGAACCGCATCCAGCGGGCGATTGACATAATCGGCGACCGCCGCGATGTCCTCTTTGCTCAACGTTCCCGAGAAGGCAGGCATCTGGGTTTGCACGCGACCTTCGGAGATCGTCTTCAAGAGGGAATCGCCGCGCAGCCGCGAGAGCGTATCGGGGATGAGCGCCGGACCTGTTCCACCCATACGATTAGCGCCATGGCAACTTGCGCAGTTGTCGAGATAGATGCGCTCGGCATCGGGCGCGGCCTGCGCGGCGCCGCACAGGCCCAAGAGGATGCTAGCCAAAGCGAGGCAGCGGATCATGGCGTGAGCCTCTGAATGGTGAAACGGCCTTGGGCTGGGGATATGCGGCGCTCTCCGGCAAACCGATCTCGGCGTTCGTCAGATAGCACGCAGGGTCCGCCTCCCAGGGATCTCCCGTCAATTGAAGAGCGCGAATTCTCGTATTGCCCCCGCACACGGAGCGATATGCACACGCGCCGCATCGCCCCTTGAGCGGGCGCGGCCTCTGGCGCAGCCCTGCCAGAACGGGGTCGGAAACGTCTTCCCAAATCTCGCTGAACGGCCGGTTGCGCACGCTGTCGAGCGAATACGTCGACCAGTAGGTGTCCGGATGCACCACGCCTTGGGTATCGATATTCGCCACGCCGCAGCCGGAGGAATTGCCGCCCCAGGCCTCCAGATGCGCACGCACGTGGGCGACGGCCCCGGCGGAGAATCGCTGCTCGGCCCACTGCAGGAAATATACCGCGTCGGCGTCGTTGTTGCCGGTAACGATCTCGAACTCCTCGCCGGCAGACACCGCCGACCACGCGCGCTCCAGCAGCAGATCCAAGCCGGCCCGCGTCACCGCGCGGTTGGTATCGTCCATGCGGTTCTTGTTGCCGCGCCCTGCGTAGACGAGATGCGAAAGGTAGAACTTCTCGACACCCTCGGAAACCGCAAGATCGAGCAATTCCGGAAGCTGCTCCGCATTCTCCGTGGTCATCGTGTAGCGCAGGCCGACCTTGATGTCACGCGCCAGGCAGGCGCGTACGCCCGCCAGCGCCGCGTCGAAGGCGCCATCCTGTCCGCGGAACCAGTCGTTCGTTTTCCCGATGCCGTCCAGGCTGATCCCGACATAGTCGAACCCGATCGTGGCAATGTCGTCCGCAACCCGTCCGTCGATTGGAGTGCCGTTGCTCGACAGGGCCGTATACAGCCCGTACGCTTTCGAGCGGCGCGCGATATCCAGAGTATCGGGGCGCGACAGGGGCTCACCGCCTGAGAGAATGAGGGCGGGAATACCATAGCGCGCGAGGTCGTCCAGAACGGCGAATGCCTCATCGCTGGAGAGCTCGCCCGGGAAGTGATGGTCGGCCGCTACGGCGTAGCAATGCCGGCACTTGAGATTGCACCGGCGCGTCAGATTCCAGATCACCACCGGACGCTGCGGGCCTTTGCGCTGTCTCAGCGGCGTCGGTTCCACGAGCTGTCTCATGTAATGCGTGAGGCGGAACATTGGCTCAGTCTCCGCGATTGGGCAGGCGCACGCCTGTCTTCTTCAGAATGCGAGTCGAATAGAGGATGTCGTTACCCCGGCAGCGCGCGCCGAGTATCCCGGCAATCTGCGCACGCTTTTCTTCGACTTCAGACCGGTTCGATCCGTGCACCATGGCAAAGAGATTGTATGGCCAAAGCGGCAGGGCTCGCGGCCTGCGATAGCAATGGGTCACGAAATCGAGCGCGCCGATCCGCTCGCCTAACTCGTCGACGGCCGCATCGTCGACATCCCACACCGACATTCCGTTGGCTGTCATGCCCAATTTGTAATGATTGGGCGCGGCGGCGATGCGGCGTATGGCGCCTGAGGCGACCAGGGATTGAAAGCGCGCAAGAACGTCGCGCTCGCTCATGCCCACTCTCGCGGCGACAGCTGCGAAGGGCTCTGCGCAAACAGGAAGGCCCGATTGCGTCGCCCGAATGAGGTTCCGATCCGTTGCCGACAATACCGTCATGCCGCCACCTTGAAACCGATGAAGAACTCTTTCTCTTTAGGAAAGAGGAGCACTTGGCAACCTGTGGCTCCCTCGATCCGCCCGGCAACGCGGGCGATCTCTGCGGGAGCATCGGTTGCGAGCACGAACCACATGCTCAGAACATGATCGCGTTCGTAGTTGTGGGCAACTTCCTCGAAGCTGTTCACGATGCCGGCCACGGCCTCGAACCGCTCGGCCGGCACGGCCATTGCGCACAGGCAGAAGGCGCCACCGGCCGCTTCGGCGTCGATGAACGGGCCAAACCGCGTGAGCATCCCGGTTTGAAGGAGGCGCTGCGTGCGTTCTATCAACTCGTCCTCGCTGCATCCCAGCTCCCGGCTGACGGCGGCAAACGGGCGAGGTTCGAGCGGCAGGGGCAATTGCAGGCGGTTGATTACGGCGCGGTCCAGTTCATCCAGCATCGCGCCTGCCGCAAGTCCATTGCTCATGCTGCCTCCCTGGAGGATACGATCAGTGCGCCGGTCTGCTTGTAGCAGCGGGACGAAAAAAGGACCTGCCTGGGGGCGTCATCAAGTCCCGCCCGGCGGCTGGCGTCTTCAAGCGTGCGCAAGGCGCTCTCGCGGGATTTTGCATGAATCATGCAATAGAGATTGTAGGGCCAGCGCTCCGCGTAACGCCTGCGCTGATAGCACAAATTGATACCCCGGTGCCGCGCCAGAATGCGCGCTTTGTCTGCCAACTGGCTGGGATCGACATCCCAAACCACCATGGCATTCGACCGCCAGCCCAGCGCACGGTGGCGGACGATGAGCCCCACGCGCGTAACGATGCCTGATTGGATCAAGTGCTGCAGGCGCGCGATGACTGCGTCCTCCGTAAGACCCAGCTTCTCGCCGACCACCCGGAACGGATGCGGATGTATGGCTATTCCCGACGTGAGGATCTGTACCAGTTCCCGGTCGCATGGCTCGCTTCGATACTCGATCTGCGGCTTGGCGGCGGCGTTGTGGGTCCTCGCAATACCCTTCAGTGGAAAGCCCAGATCGATATGAAACGACTGCTCCAAGCGCAGATCGAGCACCGGTTCGTGGGAGAGGCGCTCCACTTTCTTGAGTGTCGCATCGACGAATTCTCGATCGGGTCCTGTCGCGACGAACCAGATATTGATCGGATTTTCCCGCAGGTAGACGTGATTGACGCCCGCAAGCGCGGATATCTTCTCTGCGACGGCGTGCGTCGACAATTCAGGAACCGCAACTGCCGCAAGCGTGCTGGCGGCAATGGTATTAGGCCGCACGACCCCGCCGATCCGAGCGACCACGCCGCTCCCCACCAGGGCTTCGCACGCCGCGCGCACCTCGCGCTCGCCCGTCCCGATTCTTGCGGCGATCTCGGCGAACGGCTCGCGAACCAGCGGAAAATCGCGCTGATATGACTGCATCAGGCAGTCGGCAATCGATGTCTCGGACGATCTGGCCATTCCTAGAACCCTGTACGGTGGGCGCGCGCTGACATGAAGATGCCGCTGGGACTTTGCGCATCGAGTTCGCCCTTCTTCTCGAACGTATGCGCATCGTAGATCAGCACCTTGTTGAGGTCCCGGACCGAGACCCAAGCCTCATTGCCGCGCGGCGTGAACTCGATGTGCAGTACGGCGGGACCTGCCTTCCACTCTTTGATGACGGCGAGCGTCTGGCTATCGACGACCTGCAGAACATCGTTGTCCGGATGGGCGAAATTCACCCAGACATGGCGGCCGTCGGGCCGCGCAACGGCGAACACGGGCTGGCTATGCACGGGCGTGCGTCCAATCTCGGCAAAGGTGCCCAGATCGGCCCAAAGCAGTTCATGGGTTCCCACAGCCGGCAGAACGATCCTGTTGCCCGCGACCGCCCATCCTTCCAAATGAGGCATCTTGTAAACGGGCATCTCCTGGACGCCGCGGCGGTAGCCTTCAAGGATCGGCTTGGGAGCAGGCGAGCTTTGCCACAAGTCGATCGCCGCCAGCCGGTCCTCGCCGAAAAGACCGGCGACGTAGTAACGGCCGTCCGGACTGACGAGGGCGTCATAGGGCCGGTCGCCGATGCGCATCTTCGTAACGGCGGGAATATTGCCGCCGCTGAAGTCCACGATCCACGTTTCGCCAGCATCCCAAAGCGAGAACAGGAATTTCCGCCCGGGAACGTCCTCCAGGCCGAGTGCCTTGGACGCTTTGCCATTCGTCGTGGCAGGGATGTTGGCGACCTCATCGAGCTTGCCGGCGTCGAAGACACGGATGCCGCCCGGCTCATAGTTCGCGACCGCAACGAGCGCTCCGTCGTCGGATATCGCGCCACCGATGGCGTTGCCGGCCTGAACGATGCGCTTTTCGATCTTCGCATCGAGCAGATCGATCTTGGTGAGGCCGCCATCGCGCCCGAAGACGTAGGCGAATTTCTGGTCCGGGGAGAACACGGCCGACGCGTGCGAAAGATCGCCGAGACCTTCGACGCGGTTCAAGATCCGATGCTCGGCTGCGCTGAAGATGAGAACCGATCCACTCGCGCGCTCGATGATGATGCCAAGATCACCTGTGCCGCGATGATCGCCGGCGTGAGTTGCCGCTCCCATCGACAACGCTCCGGCCAGCAGCGTTGCTAGCGCCATGGCCACATTGCGCACGAGGCGGATCATCACTTTGCCTCCGTCTTTAGGTAGTCCGCGATCCAGAGCGCATCTTCCTCGCTCAGCAGTCCTCGCCATGCCGGCATCGGGGTCCCGGGCACGCCGTTCAGAATGATTGCGGCGAGCGTCTCCGATGGCACGTTGGAGAGCCTGCTTGCAAGAAGATCGGGGCCAAGCCCGCCCTTGAGCGTCATGCCGTGACACGATCCGCAGTCTTGCCGCACAAGCGATTCCAGTGAGCGGGCACGGTCGTCGCCGAGACTCGGCCCCACGCCAAATAACAGCGTCGCAACGGCCGCCATCGCTAAACGCAGGCTCTTAGACATGAACGAACTCGGCGCTGTGGCGGATGCCGAGGCTCTCCAGGGTTGCAGGTTTCGCAAAGCCCGCGCCCTCGCCGTAGAGCGATACGACCCTGCCGATGATGAAAAGCAATGGTCCGGCGAATTCGGCTCTTGCCGCCGCATCGGCCACGGATGCCAAGTCGCTGCGAAGATGACGTTCGCGCGGGGTCGTGCCGTTGTTGACCACGAGCACGGGCGTTGTCCCGGCGAGGCCGTTTTCCACGAGCCGGTCGCTGATTTCGCGGATGTTCGCAGCCCCCATGTAGACGACGAGCGTGGTATCGCAATCTGCCAGTCCCTGCCAGTCGAGATCCAGCGGCAGATCCTGGCGGCAGTGTCCGGTAACGTAGCGCACGCCCGTGGAAAGTCCACGATGAGTCAAGGGCACGCCTGTGCTGGCCGAGCAACCCTGCGCTGCCGTTATTCCGGGTACGATCTCACAGTCGAAGCCTGCCTGACGCAGCGCGAGCGCTTCCTCCGAACCCCGTCCGAAGATGAAGGGATCGCCGCCCTTGAGGCGCACGGTACGGCGCCCCGAGCGGGCATAGTCGATCAGTAGCTCATTGATGACCTGTTGGGGCACGGGATGCCGCTTGGATTCTTTTCCGACCGACACGCGTATCGCGTGCGGATTGACCAGCTTCATGATCTCTGGCGCCACGAGTCGATCATAGACCACGACCTCGGCCTCGCGAATCAGCCGGGCGGCCTTGACCGTGAGCAGGTCGGGGTCTCCAGGGCCTGCTCCTACGAGGAAGACGTGTGTTGCCGCATTCATGAAAAGCCGCTCGCATATCGCTTGAGCTATGCAGGAGGCGGTGTCCGGTCCGCCCCCTGCACGCTTGGCCTCAGTAGACGTCGTTACGGGTATTGAAGACGTTGAACTTGCCTGTAGGCGTAATCAGCTTGGAGTCCTTGATCACGGTCTTCAGTTTCAGCGTCTTGTCGTCGACGACCACGATGGCCGAAGTCTTGTCCTTGCCGTTCCAGACCGAGAACCAGACTTCATCGCCGGCATCGTTGTACTCACCTTGCACGACACGCGGGTGGCCTTCGCCGATGGCGGCCCATTCCACGATCGGTAGCGTCGTGAACTCGGGCTTCTCCTTGGCAAGATCAGCGACCTTGAACACTGCGACCGAGCCAGAAATTGCCGCTTCCGGGTTGAGCGTTGCGTCGACGTAGAGGTGAGTCGATTTGGGGTGCGACTTCACGAAGAGCGATCCGCCGCCGAGCGCATCGAACTTCTGAACTACCTTCCATGCCTGATCGGGATGTCCTTCCGGATCGGTTCCGATCAACGACACCTTTTCGTCACCCAGATGCGAGGTTGCCCAAACGGGACCGTAGACGGGATGCACGAGGTTCGCGCCGCGGCCGGGGTGCGGTGTCTGGCCGCCGGTTTCGATCACCGCCTTCAACACGCCTTCCTTGGTGTCGATGACCGCAACCTTGCCGCGGGCGTTGGCCGCCACGAGGAAGTAGCGCTTGGTCGAATCAAGACCGCCGTCATGCAGAAAGCGTTCGGCCTCGATCTCCGTCGTCTTCAAGTTCCTGATGTCGGAATAGTCGACCAGCAGGATCTTGCCCGTCTCCTTTACGTTGACGATGAACTCCGGCCGGAAGTGCGATGCCAGGATCGAGGCGACACGCGGTTCGGGATGGTACTCTTGCGTGTCGTAGATCATGCCGCGCGTAGAGGTGATCTTGAGCGGCTCCAGCGTAGCGCCGTCCATGATGACGTACTGAGGCGGCCAATAGGCGCCGGCAATCGCGTATTTGTCCTCGAACCCCTTGAACTTCGAGGTTTCGATCGAGCGCGCTTCGGAACCGATCTTGATCTCCGCAACGGTGGAGGGTTCTTCCATCCAAAGGTCGATCATGTTGATCTTGGCGTCGCGGCCGATCACGAACAGGTAACGGCCGGAAGCCGACATACGCGAGATATGGACGGCGTAACCGGTATCCAGAATGCGCACGATCTTCTTGCTGTCGCCGTCGATCAGCGCCACCTGTCCGCTGTCGCGCAGAGTGACGGAGAACAGATTGTCAAGCCGAAGCTTGTTCATCTGCTGGGTGGGCCGCTTGTCGACCGGAACTACGACCTTCCAGCTCTTGCGCATCTCCTCCATGCCGAATTCCGGCGGCTGCGGAGGTTCGATCAAGAGGAAGCGGGCCATGAGGTCCACATCGTCTTCACTCAGAGCGCCTGACGTTCCCCAGTTCGGCATGCCCGCCGGCGAGCCGTATGTGATGAATGCCTTGAGCGACTCATAACCGCGCTCGTGAGTAATGTCAGTGGTGAGCGCCTTGCCGGTCGCGCCCTTCCGGAGCACGCCGTGGCAGCCGGCGCAACGCTCGAAGTAAATGGTCTTCGCCTTATCGAACTCTTCCAGGGTGATCAGCGGATCGTCGGCCTTGCGGCCCGGCATCTCGATCTTGGCCTGCCCCAGTGTCGTCATGCTCGGTTCGTACCTGGCCGCAGGTGTCGTGCCATGCCCCTTCGGCTTCTCCTCGCTCGCTGCGAACGCCGCAGCGGCCATCATCGGAATGCTGACGCCCGCAAGCAGCGCGAGCATTCCTGTCTTCCTCGAAAATATCGCCATAACTCCTCGTCCTCTGTGCCAGCCGGTAGGAAGATCATTGAGATGGATTGTAGACTCGCTCCTTGACTTATGTGAAGGCTCGATGTGACCGAAAGGTCCAAGAGTTCGTCGCCGGAGACGGGGATTCATGTACACTGATGATTAGCGGTCTGTTCAGCTCGTGGTCGACTTCGATACGGCGGCTGGCTTGGCAAAGAGCCTTCGCCGTGGCCCTTGTATTCTGCGCAATCTGTTCGGGCTTGAAGGCAAATGCGCAGATCGCTCCCCTTGAAACCAATATGGCCGATCCTGGCGCGGCCGAACTCGAACCGGCGCAAGTGAGCCGCTTGTTTCCCGGGGTTGCTGAGAGCACGGCGGACAGACACGGGGTCGAGCATCCATCCCACTGGGTCATTAGATCGCATGCTCAGGTGATAGGTTACGTCGCCTCGACCTACGAGACGACAAAGTCCATCGGATATTCCGGACAACCCCTCGATGTGCTGATCGGGATCACGCCCGATGCACGCATCAGCGGCGCGCTTCTCGTGCGCCACAACGAGCCCGTCCTCACCCTCGGGATATCGAGCGACGATATCCAGAAATACCTGGATGGCTTCGCCGACTACGATCTCAAATCGCCGCGCGTCGAAGCCTTCAAGGACAGCAGCGGCGTGCCGTCCATCATCGCGCGGGCTACCGTCACGACAGGCGTGATCCGCGACGCCGTGCTCAGAACGGCGCGCCTGACAGCCACCCGCATCGGGTTGATCAAGACGGCCGGCAGCTCCGTGGACAGGCTGCACTTCGAGCCGCAGACCTGGCAGCAACTGGTTGCGGCAAATGCCCTCCAGCGGCAGCTTGTCACGTTCAAGGATGCCAGCGAACTGTTCGGAAAGATCGCCACGCCTCTCCCGGCGGATTCCGGCACCTTCCTCGATCTGTGGATCGCGCTCCTCGACCCTCCGGCGATTGGCCAGAACCTGCTTGGCAGGAAGGCGTTCGAGCGGATCTTCGCAAGCATCGCAAGCGGTGACTCGGCGTTGTTGATAGGAAGTGCAGGTCTGCATTCGCACCGCGGCACGGCCTATATGGGCAGCGGCTACTTCGATCGTATCGAGGTCATCCAGGGTGAGCGCACGTTCAAGCTGAAAAAGGACGACTACCTGCGCATCGACGAACTGGCTCTGCGCGACGCTCCGCCGCTCAACGAGTTGAGCGTGTTCCGGCTGTCGGCGCAGGACGGCTTCGACGCCGCCAAGCCCTTTCGCGTCGAGGTCCTGGCCGAGCGCGCCAGAGATGACGGAACGATCGCATCGATACGCATGCCGCTGACCTACCGCTTGCCCGATGCTTACGTGCATGCGCCGCCGCCAGCCCCCAAGGATGAGGCGCCGCTCTGGGTTGCGGCATGGGAGCGCAAGCCCGTAGCGATCGCCGGCGTCGCCCTCATGATCACGCTCGTGGCAGCCGCATTCTTCGCTCAGGAATGGTTCGTACGCCGCCCGACTGTTTGGCTGGCGAGCCGGATGGGCTTTCTGAGCGTCACGCTCCTCTTCCTCGGCTGGTGGGCGAACGGGCAGCTTTCGGTCGTGCAGGTCATCGCGTTCTTCCATTCGCTGCTGAATGGTTTCCGGTGGGAGACCTTCCTCATCGAGCCGGTGATTTTCATTCTTTGGTCTTTTGTCGCTCTGGGGCTGTTGTTCTGGGGACGCGGCGTCTACTGCGGCTGGCTTTGCCCGTTTGGCGCCCTGCAAGAGCTCCTGAACGAGGCCGCCAAGCGGCTGGGGGTCAAGCAGATAGAAGTGCCCTTCCACGTTCAGGAACGGCTGTGGGCCATCAAGTACACGCTCTTCATGCTCATCCTCGCGTTGTCGTTCTATTCAGTGGACTACGCGCTGAAGCTGGCGGAGGTTGAGCCCTTCAAGACAGCCATCTCGATGCGCTTTCAGCGCGCTTGGCCCTTCGTCACCTTCGCTTTCGCTCTGCTGATCGCCGGGCTCTTCATAGAGCGGTTCTACTGCCGCTATCTTTGCCCGCTCGGTGCAGCGCTGGCCATTCCCGCGAAGATGAAACTCTTCGATTGGCTGCACCGCCGGCCGCAATGCGGGCGCGAGTGCCGGTTCTGCGAGACGCAGTGCACCGTGGGCGCGATCGATACGCTGGGCCGCATCAATCCCAACGAATGCGTTCTGTGCCTGAGATGCCAAGTCATACTCAACGACAATACGCAGTGCATCGTTTTAAAGCGCCGGGCGGCCGGCCGCACCGAAGGGCCGCCTCAAGCGGTCGCGGCAAAAGACCTCAAGGCAGGAGCATGACCATGCACCTTTCACGCCGCAAGTTCATCGTCTGTGCGTCGGCTGCCGGAACGGCGTGCGGACTAACCGCGCTCATCGCCAACGGCGACGCGTCTCCATCCTATGTCTGGCGCGGCTCCGCTCTTGGCGGGGAGGCGCGCGTTGCGCTCTACGGCGCCGACAAGGAGGCCGCGGCCAATGCCCTCGCCGGCGTCGCGCACGAAATCGAGCGCCTGGAAAACATATTCTCGCTGCATCGTGACGACTCCGAGCTTTCACGATTGAATGCCCAAGGACAGCTCGTCGGAGCCTCACGCGATCTCATCGAGGTGCTGAGAGCGGCAGCCGCTTGGCGGGCGAAGACGGGCGGGGCCTTCAATCCTCTGGTTCAACCTTTGTGGCGGGCCGCAGCAAGGGCAGAGGAAATCTCCCAATCGATGCTGGACGCCGCGCAAGGCCATATCGCGATTTCCAATGAAATCGGCCTCCCCTCACGATCTGCGGTCACGCTCAATGGCATCGCGCAAGGGCGCATCGCCGACAGGGTCACCGAACTCCTGCTCAGTCACGGCTTCGACAATGTGGTGATCGATGCGGGCGAGTTGCGCTTGCCGGGCCGCGAGCCGCGCGCGGTCGGAATTCCAGCGTTGAAGTCCGCGATTTCCGTTAGCGAGGTTGCCATCGCAACGAGCGAGCCGAAGGCGCTCGTCTTCGACCCCAAAACATTCCGCCACCACTTGATCGACCCTCACACCGGGCAGAGCCCGCGCCACTGGGAGAGCATCTCTGTGCTGGCTCCTACGGCCGAGACGGCCGATGCTCTCTCGACCGCTTTCGCCATTCTGCCCCACGAAGCGGTCTCAGACCTTGCGGCAACGCTCCAAGATGTTGCGGTTATCGGAGCCGATGCGAAGGGCCGCGTAAGAACATTCGGCAGACACAAGCTTATCGGCTGAAACCATGCAGCTTCAAAGAGCACAAACGCACGATACCAACTACAGGCGTCTTTCGGCTGCCGCCGGCCTGGCTGTGGCAATCGCCGCAGCCGTGGGCGCGTTGGCGATGCTGACCGTTCATGCCACCACCACGGCCATGAGCTATCTGCCCCCCGGTGCGGTCGAGTTCGCGATAACCGAGGCTGGCCTCCTCTAGTCTCAATCGCCTGCGCCTGGAGCCATTTGCCGCGACTCCTGAATCGCGCAAACGGCTCTTGTCATTGGCTTGAGAGCACTTCGTATCAGAGAACAGCTTTCCATTTTTCAGGAAGCGCTTGGTTTGGCACGCTTCTTACCGGAAAACCGGCGCCCACTTTTCCGCAAGCGGTTTATCTCCTGCGACATCGTCTGCGACAAAATGGATCGGTCTTTAAGACGCAGGCCAGCACTTGCCTTTCGTTAAATCACGCGCGACGGTGTCCCCCCAGTGTGCGCCGCGTGACTTATGAAAAGGAAAGTGAGCGATCATGCGCGAAGTCATGACCACGACCATGGCCCGGAATATTTTCTATGGGGGGTCGCTGTTTTTCATACTTATTTTTCTTGGGCTGTCAGTGCACAGCTACCTATTCGTCGTGAACACCTCGACCGCCGCGCTTCCTCTGACGGACTCGGTCGCCCGTGGCAAACTGGTGTGGGAAGAAAACGCCTGCATCAATTGCCATACGCTTTTTGGCGAGGGCGCCTACTTCGCGCCTGAGGTCGGCAACGTGATGACCCGCTGGGGCGTGGCCGACAAGCCCGACGACGCGTTCATGACGCTCAAAACCTGGATCGAGGCGCAGCCCTCCAACGTACCGGGCCGGCGTCAGATGCCGCGCTTTTACCTCACCGACGACCAGATTCGCGATCTCTCCAATTTCCTCCTGTGGGCGAACAAGACCAACCTGCAAGGCTGGCCGCCCAAGGATTCAGGCTGAGATCGTGCAGGGAGAAGATTAAGACATGAAATACGAAAGTCAGAAGATCGCCTACGCCTACTTCCTTGCCGCGATGGCACTGTTCATCGTGCAGGTCTCGGGCGGACTGCTTGCCGGGTGGATTTACGTCTCGCCCAACACGCTATCCGACGTACTGCCCTTCAATATCGTCCGCATGTTGCACACGAACGCGCTGATCGTTTGGTTGCTGCTCGGCTTTTTCGGAGCGGCCTACTTCGTCATTCCTGAAGAAAGCGAACGCGAAATCCACTCGCCGCAACTCGCCTACCTGCAGCTTGCAATTCTCGTGCTCGGGACCGCCGGCGTGGTCGTCACCTACGTCTTCGACCTTTTCCACGGCAATTTCCTGCTCGGCAAGGAAGGGCGCGAGTTCCTGGAACAGCCAAAGTGGGTCAAGGTCGGCATCGTCGTCGCGGCGCTCATCTTCCTTTACAACATCTCGATGACGGTGCTTGCCGGCCGCAAGACGGCAATCACGAACGTACTGCTGATCGGCCTGTGGGGCATCGCGCTTCTCTTCCTGTTCGCATTCTACAATCCCGATAACCTCAGCCTCGACAAGATGTTCTGGTGGTACGTCGTGCACCTTTGGGTCGAGGGCGTCTGGGAACTCGTGATGGCCTCCATCCTCGCCTACCTGATGCTCAAACTGACAGGCGTCGATCGCGAGGTGGTGGAAAAGTGGCTGTACGTCATCGTGGGAACGGCGCTGTTCAGCGGCATCCTCGGCACCGGCCATCACTACTATTGGATCGGCTTGCCCGGGTATTGGCAATGGATCGGCTCGATCTTCTCGGCGCTCGAAGTCGTCCCCTTCTTCCTCATGATGGTGTTTTCGTTCGTCATGGTGTGGAAGGGCCGCCGCGAGCATCCCAATAAGGCGGCGCTGCTCTGGTCGCTCGGCACGACGACGCTTGCCTTCTTCGGGGCCGGCGTGTGGGGCTTCCTGCATACGTTCCACGGCGTCAACTATTACACGCATGGCACGCAGATCACGGCAGCTCACGGGCACTTGGCTTTCTTCGGCGCCTATGTCTGCTTGAACCTCGCAATCTTCACCTACACCTTCCCGATTCTGAGGAACCGCGATCCCTATAACCAGGTGCTCAACATGGGCAGCTTCTGGCTGATGGCCAGCGGCATGGCATTCATGACCTTCGTGCTCACCTTCGCGGGCACGGTGCAGACGCACCTCCAGCGCGTTCTGGGCCAGTACTACATGGAAGTGCAGGATCAGCTCGCGCTGTTCTACTACATGCGGTTTGGCGCGGGCGTCGTGGTTGTGCTGGGCGCGTTGCTGTTCGTCTACGCGATACTGCTTCCCCAGCGTGAAGTGATCGAGCCGGGCCGGCCGGCGCTGAACCCGGCAGAGTAGGAAAAGCCATGCACGCAGTCCAAATGAAGGAGGGGGCGCCCGCCCCCTTCTACCTTCCCCAGGGCGATGAATGCGAAATTTTCAATGTCGCCTATCGCAACCAGATGCCCTTGTTGCTGAAGGGACCGACAGGGTGCGGCAAGACCCGGTTCGTCGCCCACATGGCGGCCAAGCTGGGCAGGCCGCTCTACACCGTCTCCTGCCACGACGATCTGTCCGCGTCCGACCTGATCGGCCGGTATCTACTGAAGGGCGGCGAGACGGAATGGGTCGACGGCCCGCTCACGTGCGCCGTGCGCGAGGGGGCGATCTGCTATCTCGACGAGGTCGTGGAAGCGCGCAAGGACGTCACGGTCGTTCTCCATCCGCTGACCGACGACCGGCGCATCCTGCCCATCGAACGCACCGGCGAGACGCTCGCGGCCGGGGCGGAGTTCATGCTGGTCGCCTCGTATAATCCTGGCTACCAGAACATCATGAAGACGCTGAAGCCGTCGACGCGCCAGCGCTTTCTGGCGGTCGAATTCGACTTCCCCGCGCCTGAGCGGGAGGTCGAGATCGTCTCGGCAGAGAGCGGATTGCCGAAAAACAAGACGGCAACGCTCGTGCGGCTTGCGGGCAAGCTGCGTGCATTGAAGGGCCAGGATCTCGAGGAGGGCGTCTCTACGCGACTGCTGGTCTACTGCGCAAGCCTCGTCAGCGGCGGCATGCCCGTCGAACGCGCGATCCGCGCCGCCATGATCGAACCGCTGACGGACGACGGCGACGTAAAGCAGGGCCTCATCGACCTCGTGGCGACGATCTACGGCTGAGGATAATCGCGATGAGCCGCATAGAGTTCGAGCCCTGGGAGCCTGAGGAAAGCGTCGGCAAGCTGTGGCATGCCTTCGTCAACAAGCTCGATGCTCCGCAGGAATTCCTGGCCCAGGGGGTATCTCTGGATGACATGCGCGGCCGTCTGGGCGTTCTCTTCCGCGGGCTGGGTGGTGGCGGCGACGTCGAAATCAAGCCATCCACGCCCACGGACGCCACCCATCGCCTGTCGTGGCGGCGTACACTGGCGCAAGGCAAGGAGCGTGTCGAAAGCGCAAGCTTCGATGGCGAAACGCTCCGGCTGCCTGCTTCTCTCGCGGCATTTCCCGAGCGCCACCTCAACATCTCGCTTTATCTCTGGCAGGCGGCGTTTGCGGTACATGGTCCAAAGCCTTTGAGCGAGAGAGACCCGTTACGGGCCGACATCCGTGCGCTGCAAGCGGCTCAGGCCGCCACGCGGGCGACGTTGTCGGCCTGCCCAGGCCTGCGACAGCGCCACGCGGCGCTGCAACTGTGCACGCGCCAATCGCGTGCGCGCAGAGGCCTGCCGCGATGCGAGGCGGCCGTGGAGGCCGCCATTCAGCATCTCCTAGGCGGTCCCCCTCCGGAAGACGCGCTGGCAACCGCGATAGCCGCTGCCGTTCGCGGTCAAGCCGACCGGCTCGACGAGTTCGTCGCTCCCAGAGGCTACAGAACGTTCGCGCCGGTCATCCTGTGGCCGCTCATCTCATGCGTGGGCGAGCGTGCCAGGACGGGAGAACTCGAAGAGGGCCAGCAATCGGGCCCGCCGGCCGAGGGCAGCGAAAGCAAGACGATCAAGGCGTCGCGCAAGAATTCCGATCAGGCAGCACGCAAGGACAGTCTCATTCTGCATAAGTTCGAGACCATTCTGACGTGGGCCGAGTTCCTCAACATCAATCGGCGCGTCGATGACGACGATGCCGATAATGCCAAGAAAGCGGCCGAAGATCAAAACGAGATCGGTCTTGCCAACGTGCCCCAGAAGGCGAAGGCGCGGCTCAGGCTGCATCTGGATCTGTCACCTGCGGAAGCTGACTTCGAACGCCTTGCCGGCGAGCACGTCTATCCCGAGTGGGATCATCGCACGAAGCGCTATCTTCCCGACTATTGCCGGGTGCTTGCAGGCCGCCCCGGCCAGCCCGAGGAAACCGAAAGCGCCTTCCTCGACGTGAGCTCGCGCCGCCGGATCGCGAAGGTTCGCCGGCAGTTCGAGGCCCTGCGCCCCAGGCGCGTTCACCTCAGCCGTCAGATCGACGGCGACGACATCGACCTGGAAGCAGCGCTCGAGGCCCGGGTCGATCTGGTGGCGAGCGGCGCGCATTCCGACCGGGTCTATCGCGCAAGCCGCTCACAAGAACGCGATCTTGCGGTTTCCATCCTTCTCGATGCCTCCCGCTCCACCGAAAGCATCGTGGCGGGGCGTCAGGTGCTGGAGATTGCGCGTGAGGCGCTTGTCGCGCTGGCCTGGGGGCTCGATGCCTGCGGCGACGATGTTGCCATAAATGCGTTCTCATCGCTGAGGCGCGATCGCGTCTTCATGCACGAATGCAAGAGTTTCACCGATAAGATGGGCCCAGACGTCGAGGCGCGCATTGCCGGCTTGCGACCCGGACACTACACGCGGCTCGGGGCCGCCATTCGCCATGTATCCCGTTGCCTTGCGGAACAGGAGCGGCAACGGCGCCTCTTGCTGGTGATCACCGACGGCAAACCCAACGACCTCGACCACTACGAAGGACGTCACGGCATCGAGGACACGCACATGGCCGTTCGCGAAGCGCGCCGCTGCGGACAGACCGTTTTCGGCGTCACCATCGATACGAAATCACAGGCGGCATTTGCGCGCATTTTCGGCAAGAGCGGTTTCGCCGTCGTTTCACATCCTGATAAGTTGGCGACGTCGCTGCCGCAGCTCTACCGCCACTTGATCAGCCAATGAACGCCCCTGAGGTCATTGTGAAGAAAGAAGACGACGCCAGCGTGCTCGACGAGCTGCCGGGCGACCTGATGATGTGGGTGCTCATCATCAGCGAGATCCTGGTGTTCGGGGCGGCCTTGCTTGCATTCCTCGCGGTTCGGGCGACGTCTCCCGCTGTTTTCCTGGAGGGGCAGGCACAGCTCAACCCGACGGCCGGAGCGTTGAACACCGCGGTGCTGGTGACGAGCGGAATGCTGGCGGCGCGCGCGCTCGCACTGCGCCGCAACAGCCAGCGGAGCGCCGCCAGGCTCTCGCTCTTGGGCGCAGGAGCGCTCGGGGTTGTATTCCTGCTCGTCAAATGGGTGGAGTACGGCGCGGAGTTCGCCAAGGGCATCGGCATCGAATCGAGCCCGTTCTTCACATTCTACTTCTTGATCACAGGTTTCCATGCGCTCCATGTCGTGGCCGGGATCGTAATCCTCGGCATCATCGCGCGGTGGGACAGCATCCGCAACATCGAGACGGGCATTGCTTTCTGGCACATGGTCGACTTGGTGTGGGTCCTGCTGTTTCCAATCATTTATCTGCTCAAGTGAGACCATCCGATGAGCCTTGCCGAGATCTATAGGGCCTGGGGAGTGTTGCTGGCGCTGAGCCTCACGACGATCGGGCTCACCCTCGTGGACGGGCCCTACAGGATCGTCTCGGGCGGTCTTCTGCTGGTGCTCGCTGGCCTGAAGGCACGGACCATTCTCGCGCGCTATCTGGAACTGGGTCATTCCGCGTTTTGGATGAAGCTGTTCGGCCTGGTCATCTGGCTTTTCCTGCTGATCGCATTTGCTGTCTATGTGATCGGCTCGGGGAGGACGCCGTGACCGGCCACTCCCAACACGAGGCCCGCGGCGCGGCACCGCTCGCCCTGCGTCTGTTCTGCCTTGCGCTCATGGTTCCCGCCTGCGCGATCAATGGCGCCTTCCTTGCGCTGGCGATTCCTCCCCTGGCGCCTTACGGCATTCCGGCTCTGTTGGTTGCCGCTCTGATCGGCGGCGCCGTCGGCGTGCTGCCGGCCCGATGGCTCACACACAAGATCCATGAAGGTTTGAGCGAGTAAGGCACTCGCGCTTCACGGCGCGGCGGCAATGGCGTCCATGACGTGCGCTGGCAAATCCAGCATTGCAGCCGCAGCGCGACCCTTGGCCGACATCTTGCGCGCCGTTTTGGACACGATGGCCAACATCCGCTCAGGCTCGTGTTTTTCCGAGAACGCCCCGGCGTACCAGCGGAAGAACACCAGGCACGCGACGTCTTCCAGCGTCTGCGCCTCGGGATCCGTCTTTAGGTTCTTTTTCAACATCAGCGACGAAACGCGCTCGCAGATAGCCGGATCGTAGCCGGCGTCCTGCATGAGCGCCGCGGCCCGCGCGGCGTGGTACCGGGCTGCATCCCTGCGCCAATCGAGGTAGCCTTCACGGCCCTCCGGATAGTTGGACCTGGGCCGCATCCAACGCTCGATGTGCTGGCCACGCGCGGCGATCTTGAGCGCCTCAGAGGCGCCAGGCGCGAAATCGTCGAGGACTTGGCTCATCCGGCGGCCGTAAAGAAGCGCCGCAGGTTTGGCGCCTTCGGCTGCTTCCTCCAGCGTTGGATCGAGCGCGTTGGCGCCGTCCATGCGGGCAAATAGCCCGGCGAGCCGGTCGTTCACCGCTATTCACCCTTACGCCAAGGTGCGCTGCGGTCTTCCAGCATGTATTCCCTCAGCTTGCCTACATCGGTTATTTCGGCCTGGTTCTGTGAGATCTTGACGCCGACTTCCTCGAGTTTGTTGAAGGCTCGCGAGAGGCTTGGCGGCTGCATCCCCAGGCGGCCGGCGATAAGCGACTTGTCGTAGGGAAGCGTAATAATGCAGGCACCCGTCGGTGTGTTGCACAGATCGAGCAGGAACTCGGCGACGCGTTGCGCGCCCGTGTGGGCCTTGAGCTGTTCGACCTGGGCGACGAGCGCGTGAAGATGCCGAAAGGTGGAAGACACGATGGCCATGGCGATTTCGGGCCTCTCGCGCATCATGGACGACAAGACCGCGGTGCGCACCAGCAGCAGCCGCGTTTCCGTTACGGCCTCGGCCGTCACCGGATATGGGATGTCCTCGAACGCGACAGCCTCGCCGAAGCTGCGCCCCTTGGTAAACACGCCCACAATGGCTTCTGCCCCTGTGGGCGTAATCCGGAAGAGTTTGACCCAGCCGTCGAGCACGACAAAAATGTTTTCCGAGACGTCGCCCTGGCAGAATATCGTCTCGCCGCGGGCATATGAGCGCACGACCGCACGCTGAAGGATCGACGCGGAGACCTCGGGGGGCAGCGTAGAGAGCAAGACAGCCGAACGGGCGGTCGTAAAGTCATTTTTTTCAAGCATGTAACCAGGACTGCCCTTCTTCATACTCGCAGCAACAGGCATGATAATCACGCGGTCCAGTCAAAATCGATTTAAGCGAAATTTCTGAGCCAGTTAATAGGTCTCGTTCGAGACGACATCAAGCGATGGCAGATCCGACTTTCGGCCTGTCGCAGTGACGCCAACAAGACGATCGCGATTCGTTTTGCCCGCGCCCTCAGCCACCCTAACCCTTCTGCGCCAGTCTACGCCAATGCTACACAGCCACGCCAGGGGTGCTGGCTGGAACCTTCTGTGAACTGGACCCTGCAAACTGACGCGCTGGAGAAGTTTGCGCTGTCTCCTGCAAGCGGCGCTGCCCGGACACGCGCCGCAGTTCTCGAGCGGGCGCCACGGCGCGTACTGCCCAACGCGCTATCTGCCGGATCTTGATGCGATATCTGGATCCTCTGGCGCACGGGCGCGGCCCTGTGGGGTGCGATTTCGCTGATCGCGGACTCTATCGCGAGAGCGCGCCAGCCGGCTCGATAGCGCCCGCCCTCGCGTAACTGGAGCCATCTTAAAGCTTGAGACTGGTACTTTGCGTCGCAGGCCTCACCAGCAATCATGGCACAAGAGGGACTGCATGATCGGCGGTTCGAGCGCATGACATTGGGAGAACGATCGATGCGCGAAATATATCGTTTAGCTCGTCGGAGCTTCATATCGCTTCGGGTCACCGCAACAGCGGGGCTCATAGGACTGGGGATACTGGCGGGGCCCGCCCTCAGCGAGGTTCCGGATGAAACCTACAAAGCTCTGGGGCTGGAGAAGTCGGCCACCCCGAAAGAGCTCTACGACGCGTTGAAGAAGCGCTACGACGATCCCGCCCAGGGAGCGGGGCCAGGATCTCTGTCCAAATTCTGGGAACCGATCCCGATTTCCAAATATCTCAATCCGCGCGATTTTTATAAGCCGCCGCAGACCGTTGACGCGGACGCCACGCGCGCCCAATGCGTCGAGTGCCACTCGACCACGTCACCGGGCTGGGTGCACAGCTGGCAAAAGAGCGTGCACGGCAATCTCGATGAGATCCGTAATCTCCCCGATACCGATTCGCGCGCCTACAAGAAGGCGATGATCACCGAGGTCGAAGGCAACCTGCGCTCCCTGGGGCTGCTCAGCGAGAGCGAGCCGTTGAAGGAAGTGGGCTGCATCGACTGTCACATCGGCGTCAATAAGGCGAAGGGTCAGCACAAGACCGAACTGAGGATGCCGGATGCGGCAGCATGCGGTCAGTGCCACCTCAAGCAATTCGCCGAGCGCGAGTCCGAGCGCGACACCTTTACTTGGCCCCAGGATCAGTGGCCGGCCGGGCGGCCGTCTCACGCCCTTTCCTACAAGGCCAACGTGGAAACGGCCATTTGGGCCGCCATGGAGCAACGCGAGGTCGCGGAAGGCTGCACGTTCTGCCATACGTCGCAGAATACCTGCAACAGCTGCCATACGCGGCACGAGTTCTCCGCAGTCGAGGCCCGCAAGCCGCAGGTCTGCGCGATGTGCCACAACGGCGTCGATCATAACGAGTTCGAAGCCTACATGTACTCCAAGCACGGCACCGTCTATCAGGCCCGCGGCGACAAGTGGGACTGGAACGCGCAGCTGGCCGACGCGGTGGAAAAGGGTGGCATGAACGCGCCGACCTGCCAGTTCTGCCACATGGAGTATCAGGGTAAGTTCAGCCACAACTTGGTGCGCAAGGTTCGCTGGGCCTTCGAGCCGACTACGAAGATTGCCGAGAACCTCAATCATCCTTGGTTCAAGGATCGCCAGGAGGCTTGGGTCGGAACTTGCTCGAATTGCCACTCCGACAGCTTCGCACGTGCCTATCTCGAATTTATCGACAAAGGCACGATCGACGGCATCAAGGTCACCGAAGATGCCAAGGTTGTACTGACCAAGCTTTACGATGACGGATTGCTGCCGGGCCAGAAGACCAACAGGCCGACTGTGCCGGAGCCCGAGAAAGAGAACGGTCCAGGAAACTTCTTCAATCTGTTCTGGCACAAGGGCAACAACCCGACCGTTGTCGAGTACGAGTTCGCCGAGATGTGGGAGCACCACAAGATCAAGCACTACAAGGGTCTGGCTCACATGAATCCCGGCGGTTACACCTACTCGGAAGGCTGGTCGCAGTTGATCAAGAGCGCGGTCCGCATCAACGACGAGGATACCCGCCTGCGTGAAATGGCCGAACTCAAGTCGAAGGTCGCCAAGCTCGAGCCGCCCCAGAAGCGGGGTGATATCCTCAACCTCCACACACCGGTTCAGCGAGCAGCGGTCGGAGGATTGGGCGGTGTCATGCTCCTCGCAGGCTTGGGCTTCTATCTCCGGCAGCGCCGTAGGGAGAATTGAGCCAAGCAAGTTCGCCTAGCGAGGTAACTTGACGACATCGTCGGCCCGGGCAGCCTTCTCAAATGGCTGCCCGGGCCCATCTGCCAAAAAATACCTGAGAAATGCTCCAACAAACCCCGGGAGCCTGCGACGATGACAAATATGGATTGCCAGAACGCCGCCCAGAACGCCACCAGGCCGCCGCGCGCAGCGGGGACATGGGGCCTTGCGCTTGCCGCGGCCGGTGCGGTCATCGCGGCCTTGGCGTTGAACTCGGCGCTGCTTCCCGATGCGACACCTTATGAAAGGGTCGCCGTCGCCGCCGATCCCTCGAGCTATGCAGACCTCGGACTTGCAGATCAAAAGCAGGAGGCGGCTGGTATCCGCCGATTCGAGTGGCGCACACAGGGCGTGCGCGGGCCTGTCGCCAGCGCCCTTGTCGCCACCGATGAAAACCAGCGCACGGTGGCCCTCGATTGGCAGAATTTCGTGACCGAGCCCGTGATCTATTCGGATCTTTCGGTCAAGGAAGTCGGCAAGGTGCTGACCGCCATACGTGACAACGTGCCTGAAAATGCAACGATACTTTCCTGGTGGGACCTGTCGCGTAAAATCAGGTTCCTCGCGCAACGGCAGGCTCCGCTCGACGATCCCCAGGCCCGCGGCCTTCTGGTCCCATCCGCCTGGAAGCGATCCGCCGGAAGCGTTCTCGCCGATGAGACGGCCTTCTGGGGAAAAGGGGTCCCTCAATCGGAACAGCAGACGTTCAGCCGCTACATCGACGCGCTGATGCTGGAGGAGTCGGCCGGCGCCGATGCGCTGAGGGCGCTGGCGCCGGGCCGGGAGGCTTATATCGCGGTGCACCTGTCTGACATCTGGAAGGCCGCGTCGATCAGGCCAGAGAGCATCTCGATCGCCTATCGTGATTTTCCTGGGGCTGGCCAAAGTCACGGCGTGATGAAGGCAGTCCGCCAGTGGATCGGAGAATCCAAAATCGAGGGTGCGTACGCCGTGGAGCCGGTAGGCAACGCAGTGCGTATTCACTATCTGACGAACAAGGCGAGCGCCGGCACGCTGTTGGCGAAGCTCCTGCCGTTCTCAGAGTCGAACCCGCTCCAGCTCAAGGAGTTCGAGCTGGTTTATCAGCACCGCGGTTTTTGGATCTACAAGATCAAGCCGAAGGAGTCGACTTGAGGAACCCTGCCCCAGGGTCTGCGATCGTTACCTCTCCAACAGGCCGCAGATTTGCGCGCGCCGAGCCCGGTAATCGGGCCAGGTAATCGGACCAGGTAATCAGACCCGGTAATCAGGCATTCAGTCTTCGAGCCTGAAGCGATGTTTCCGGGATGAACGATACAGAAGAGCTGCACAGAGCATTCCTTCTCGACTCGCCGCCAGGACCGGCCTTATCGGCCTTCCCGCCGGTGAAAGAGGCGCCCTAGGGCCACGTGCTCAATGACCATGGGCTCCATGCCGGGCCGGTCATTGGGAGCACATGAGGGGACACATGACCTCGCCAGCACTGTCGCGCTGACTACGGAACTACGGACAAGTGGTTCCCGCGGATGAGCCCTGCTTGCGCAGCGCCGGCCATGCTTCAATGCAAAGCAACGGCGCCTTAGCCCTGGCCCGAGAAAAGCAACTCGTGCTTCTGCCAAGTCTCACATAGCGCCTGTGCAAGCTGATCCACCATGGCCTCGCTGTGGCACGGCCCCGGCGTGATGCGCAGCCGCTCGGTTCCACGCGGAACCGTCGGAAAGTTGATCGGCTGGATGTAGATGCCGTGCGCCTGCAGAAGGTGATCGCTTGCTGCCTTGCAAATGACCGGATCGCCGACCATGACGGGAACGATGTGCGTCGGCGCATCTATGAAGGGAATGCCCGCTTCCCGAAGGCGGGACTTCAATTGCCTGGTTCGCGTCTGCTGCAAGGCGCGCTCAGCGTCGCTGTTCTTCAAGTGGGCAACGGCTGCGCGCGCGCCCGCAGCCAGGACGGGAGCGAGCGACGTCGTAAAGATGAAACCTGGCGCGAAGGAACGTATAGCGTCGCAGATGTTCCTGCGCGCGGCAATGTATCCGCCCATGACGCCGAAGGCCTTCGCCAACGTGCCGTTGATGATATCGATGCGACCCCTTAGGCCGTCCCTTTCACTAATGCCCCCGCCATGAGGCCCATAAAGGCCGACGGCGTGCACTTCATCAAGATAAGTGAGAGCATGATAGCGTTCCGCCAGATCGCAGATCGCCGAGATCGGCGCGATGTCGCCGTCCATGGAGTAGATGCTTTCAAAGGCGATCAGCTTGGGCGTCGCGGCCGGATAGGCTGCCAGGAGTTCTTCCAGGTGGGCGACATCATTGTGCCGGAAGACATGCTTCGTTCCACCCCCGCGCCGGATACCTTCGATCATGGAGGCGTGATTGTGTGCGTCCGAGAAAACGACCAGCCCCGGCAACAGCCGTTGCAGCGTCGAAAGCGTGGCGTCGTTGGCGACGAAGGCCGAATTGAACAGCAACGCGGCCTGCTTGCCGTGCAGTTCGGCAATCTCGGCCTCGAGTTCGATATGATAGCTTGTCGTACCGGAGATGTTGCGCGTTCCCCCCGACCCAGCGCCCACCGAAGCCAGCGCGGCCTCCATGGCGGCGAGCACCTGGGGATGCTGTCCCATTCCCAGATAGTCGTTGGAGCACCACACGGTGATCTCGGCTCGTCCCCCGCCGGCGGGGAAACGCGAGATCGGAAATCGGCCGGCAATGCGGCCATTCTCGTGGAAATGGCGATAGCGCCCTTCGAGTTTCAATTCGCCGATGTGGAAATCGAACAGGCGATCGTACTCCGGCAGCCCGCTGCTCCATTTGCACGGTGCTTGAGGCTGAGGCCCGGCTGAACCTTGGGAACGAGCGGTACGAGGATGAACTTCGCTCATTTCGCGCCACCGCCGCTCTCGCCGGCCGGAGCAGGCGATGCCGGTGCCGGTGCTGCTGCGCTGCCAGGCGCCGCTCCAGGAGGCGCGCTGAGGCTGGCCAGAAGCTCGCTCACGGCATTCTTGGCCGCCGCGTTGTCGCCGACGAGCTGGGCCAACTGATTGAGCATGTCGCGAGCCTGATCGATCTCGTGGCGATGAATGAGGCCGAGACTCTTCAACCACATCGCTTCGGGCTTCTTGGGCTCCGCCTGAAGAATCCCATCGACCAGCTTTTCTCCCTCCTGGCGATAGGTCTCGTTGCCTGACCGGATCAAAGCGGACGCGAGCACGAGCTTCAATGCCTCGTCCTGGGGCGCCATGGTTTGCGCCCTGCGATAGAGCTGTACGGATTCCTCTTCCCGATTGAGAACCCGATAGCTTCGCGCAAGCATCATCACGTCGTCCACGGTCGCATCCGGTCCTTTAACGCGGGCCTCGAGCCGCGCGACCATGGCCCCGACGTCGGGAGTGCCATCCGCGTGCATGCCCGCGCCGGTCTGGCCGGAGCCAGGATCGTCCACCGCGCCCTGCTGAGGCGATGCCCCCGCCGCCATTTCCGCCGGCAACGGGATGCGGCCGCTGGCATGGGGATTGACGTCCGTCCGCGTGTCATAGCTGTTGAGCAGTACGGCGAGGGCCGCACCGCTCACGATGATGGCTGATGCGATCCCGATCGCGACAACGGGATAGGTTCGTCCGGATGTGCCATGCGGCTGTCTGCTCGCCCGCAGTTCGCTGAGCCGCGCCGCGGCTTTTTCGGCCTCACTCATGATAAGCATCCTTTGCGCATTGTAGTCCTCCTCGCTAATTCGCTTTTCGGAGTACGCGACATCCATGGCCACCATGTTGCCCACGAGCCGGTCCTTCTCCTGGTTCCACGCTGCCACGCGGCCGTCCGCTTCCTGCCCCTCGCCACGGTCCTCGTCGGACTTCGCAGTCAGCAACGGAAACACCATCCAGCCGGCGGCGGCGATGGAGACCAGAAGGATCGCGAATAGAATGGTCACGGTTTCAATTGCTCTATCCGGCGGATGAACTCTTCGGTTTCCATGCCTGCCGCCGATGCGGGCTGTGGACGGATTTGTCTTCGCTTCAGCATGACGATCGCCAGCGTCGCCCCGATAAGGAGCGCCATGGCGGGAAAGAGCCAGATGACGAGCAGCCTGCCGCTCTTGCGGGGCTCCATCAGCACGAATTCCCCATAGCGATCGACGAAGAACGCCAGGATGTCGCCGTCGCTTTTGCCTTCGGCGATCTTCTCGCGGATGAGCGACTTCATCTGCGTGGCAACGGTCGAGTGGGAGTCGTAGATAGTCTCGCCCTGGCACACGGGGCAACGCAACTGCACGGCGATACTCTTCACACGAGGCTCGATCGGATCCTCTTGGCGCAACTGGGCCGCGTCCGCGAGCACCGCTGCGGGGCAGAAGACGAGTGCTATGATGAGAACAATCAGGCGGCCGGTCATGGATCGCCTCCGATCAGCGCCAGATATTTGGCAGCCGAATTCTCGTCGAGCGGCCCGATGTGGCGAGCACGCACTATGCCCCTTGCATCCACGAAGAACGTTTCAGGCAGGCCGAAGACGCCAAAGTCCATGCCCGTGCGGGCCAGAGGATCGGCGACCGAGGCGTAGGGGAAATGTCCCAGCTGGCTCAGAAATCGCTCGGCGTTGGCTGGCGTATCCCTGTAATTGACACCCAGCAAGCGGACGCTGTCTGCATCCGCGTAGCGCTTTCCGAGCTTGATCAGAACCTCGTGCTCCTCGCGGCATGCTCCGCACCAGGAGGCCCAGAAATTGATGACATGCGGCGTTCCCAGCACGTCCGCGCGCGTGATCGTTCTGTTCCCATCCAGAGCCGCCAGCGAGAAATCGGGAACCATCCGGCCGACTAGCGCCGAAGGCATGAAGGACGCGTCGCGTCCAAGACCGAGCGCGAACAGCGCGACCAGGGCCGATAGCGCCGCCAGCAGGACGAACTTCCAAGACTGCACTGCCATGCGCCAGAGCCGGCCGTCTGCTGTTCTGGTCATGGCGTCACCGCCATTGCCGCGTTGCGTGACTGGCGCCGTTCGCCTTCGGCTCGTCGAGCCTGCGACAAGGCGAATGCGGCTCCAAGGATGATCACGGCCCAGCCCGCCCATATCCAGGTCACGAGAGGAATGTAGTAGGCGCGGATCGAGGCGCGGCCATTGGCGAGTTCTTCACCCAGGACGAGATAGAGATCGCCCAGGACGGTCGAGTATATGGCCGACTCCGTCGTCGTCATTTCGCCCCTGGGATAATGCCGGCGCTGCGGCGCAAGCGTGCCGAGCGCGTTGTGCCCACGCTCGAACTCGATATTGGCCTGGCGCGCCGTCCAGTTGGGCCCCTCGACAGGCTCCATGCCGTCGAATTTCAGCGTGTAGCCGCCAATCTCGAAACGTTCGCCCGGCGCGAGGACGACCGTCTTCGATTCCTGGTAGAGCCCCGAAGCCAGGATGCCAAAGGCGACGATCGTGACGCCGATATGGACGACAAAGCCGCCGTAGCGCCGCCGGTTCCACAGCGCCAGCGAGCGCAGGCCGCGAGCCCAGCTCTCGCTGGTAATGGCCGTGCGCGCCCGGATCGAGCGGTGAATGTCCAGCGCGATGCTCGACAAGACGATGGCGATCGCAGCCAAGGCGAACAGCGCGACGGGATCCCCCACGCCAAGTGCGGCCGCTAGCGCGAACGCTGCAACTCCCGACACGAGCGGCAGCCCGAACAGACCGCGTATCTGCGCAACGCTCGTCTTCCTCCAGGGCAGCGCCGGGCCGATCGCCATGAGCATGACGATTGCCACCATGATCGGCAGGACGACCTTGTTGAAATAGGGAGCGGCGACCGTGATGCGCGCACCGTCCAAGACCTCCGCCACCAGCGGAAACAACGTTCCGATGAAAACCGTGGCAGTGGCAACCATCAGGAAAAGGTTATTGAAGAGCAGGCTTGCCTCGCGTGACAAAGAGCCGTCGAGCTTGGCGTCCGAGCGCAGCGCGTCGGCCCTCATCACCAGAAGTCCGAAACCGCCGAAAGTGACCGCGGAGAGGAAGATGAGGAGATAAGCGCCGCGCATCGGATCGACAGCGAAGGCATGAACCGACGTCAGCACGCCCGAGCGCACCAGGAAGGTTCCGAGCAGCGATAGCGAAAACGTCGTGATTGCAAGAAATGCGTTCCAGCCGCGAAAGAGGTTGCGCTGCTCTTGCGCCATGACCGAGTGCAGCAGCGCAGTGCCAGTGAGCCAGGGCATCAGCGAGGCATTCTCGACCGGATCCCAGGCCCAATAGCCGCCCCAGCCCAGTTCGTAATAGGCCCAATAGCCGCCAAGCATGATGCCGCTGGTCAAGAACAGCCAGGCAAACAGGGTCCAGCGCCGGGTCGCGGTGACCCACTCTGCGCCCGCACTTCCGCGAATGAGCGCGGAGATGGCAAAGGCAAATGGAACCACGAATCCGACATAACCCATGTAGAGCAAGGGCGGATGAATGATGAGGCCCGGGTCTTGCAGCAGCGGATTGAGTTCACGCCCTTCCACGGGCGCAGGATGGAGTTCCGTAAAGGGGCTCGAAAGAAACAGGATGAGCACGAGAAAGCCGGTTTGCACGCCCGCCATCGTCGCCATGACATACGGCATTGATTTTGGGTGGCTCTCCCAATGCAGCACGCAAGCCAGGGCACAGTAGAGCGTCAGCAGCCACAGCCAGAGGAGAAGCGAGCCTTCGTGAGCGCCCCATAACGCCGTAATCCGGTAGATGAGAGGCAGCCTCGTATTGGAGTTCTGAGCGACATAGGCCACCGAGAAATCATACTGGACAAAGGCCCATACGACGGTCGCGCAGGCAATCGTCACCAGCGCCAGATTTGCCACCAGCGCCTGCCGGGCCACAAGAACGAACGCCGGTCTGGCGGCCACTGCGCCCGCAACGGAAAACGCAATGCAGCAAAGCGCCATGACGAGCGCCAGTCCTGTCGCGGCCATGCCCAGTTCGATCAGCGACCCACTCACGCGTTCTCTCCATTTTTCAGGACGTCCCCTACAGGCGACACCGGCGGTCTGCCGGCCCTGACGACGTTGGCCAGTCGTGAGATGCCCATTTCGATCTCGCGGGGGGTGAGTGCGGCGTATCCCAACACCAGATGCCGCTCGTCGGCCCCCTCAGATCCCAGATGCAAAGCGGCTCCCGAGGAGAGCGTGTAGACGCCGATGCCGTTCTCGAGGGCCCTGCGTTCAATCTCTCCGGCGTCCGCAAACGCGTCGGGAATTGTCCAAACCAGATGCATCCCGGCATCCTCGCCACTGACCTTGCACGGGCCAAAGTGCGTTTTGAGCGATCGCAAAAGCGCATCTCGGCGCTCGATATAGACTTGGCGGACACGCCGCAGATGCCGGCGATAGCCCCCCTCGAGCATGAAATCCGCCATTGCGGCCTGCTCAAGCCAGCTGTGGCCGTTGTTCATGAGCGTCTTCAATCGCTTCGCCGCCTCCGCAAGGTGGGGCGGCAGCACCAGGAAGCCCAGTCGAAGTCCCGGCCCCATGCACTTTGAAAACGTGCCCATGTAGATGACGCGGTTGCCGCGATCGAGCCCCTTGAGCGCGGTGATCGGAGATCCCGTAAAGCGGAAATCGCTGTCGTAGTCGTCTTCGATCACGTAGGCGTCGTTGCGGTTGGCCCATGCCAAGAGGGCCAGCCGCCGCGGCAACGTCAGGGTCACGCCCATCGGATATTGGTGCGACGGCGTCACATAAACGATGCTGTTGGGGGTCTCAGGCATCGACGAGACGTCGATCCCCTCATCGTCGACAGCTACCGGATGCAGGCGGCCGCCGAGGCTTTCCATGACGAACGCGGCGCCCTGGTAGCAAGGGTCTTCCATGACGATCGTATCGCCAGGCTCTATCAGCAGGCGGCTGATCAGATTGAACCCGTCCTGGCAGCCGCCGACGATGACGACCTGATCGGGTACGGCAATGATGCCGCGCGCAGGCCCGAGGTGATCGCAAATGGCTTGGCGCAATTCGAGCAAGCCCGCAGGATCTCCATATTCGGTGAGCCCGGTTCCGGCATGCCGCAACCGGTGCCAGACGTGCTTTGACCACGCCTTGATGGGGAACGAACCCGGATCGGGACGGCCGACCCAGAAATCAACCGCCAGTTTCTTGCGGTGGGGATTGCGCAGAGAATGCACCGGGTGAAACGTAGCAAGGCGTTTCTCGCGGCTGGGCCCGTTGAAGGGCTCGTCCTCGAACACGTGCAACGGCTCGGGATAGGCCGACTTGGCAAACGACTCTTCGGGAATATCCGTCGCGACGAATGTCCCGACATGAGGCCTAGTAAAGATGTAGCCCTCGGAGATCAGCCGTTCGTACGCCAGGATGGCCGTGTTGCGTGAAATGCCCATTTGGGCACTCAGTTCGCGCGTTGCCGGCAGGGGCGAACCGGCGCGCAGCCGGCCATCCAGAATCATGGCACGAATCTGCTCAAATACTTGATTCTGAAGTGTGGTCCTTTCGACGCCACCCACAATCATCGGGAGCTGCGTGGCCGTTCCCCTCGTCACGATGACCCCGTAGGTTCTCTTGGCTCGGCTGAGCTGGCTCATTCTTCTGGCACCACACTAGCTTTCGAATAGACTACAACCATAGATCCACAATGATACCAGTTCGTGGTGCCACTTTTCGGAAAATTTTCAGCAACAGCCCAGGAGCGCTTGTATGTTGCGCTGCAAAATCGCGGCAGCCTGAAGGCCGTTTCAGTAACGCAGCAATTCAACCGGACGTGTCTGCGGACCGGTGAGACCACGCTCCGCCTGACGCCCGACGCCCTGCTGCCGTTCGCGCAATTCGAGTGCATGGGCACCTGAGCATTTGGCGCGACCGCTGCTTCCAGCGTCAAAGCGATGTCGGGAACGAAACCGCCATCCGCGGCAGTCTTGGCTCGCGTGGTCGGGCGGCTCTTAGGGACGCATTCGTCCAGGAGGAGGGCCAGAGCCGTTTGCAGCGTTTCGTGCAAATCGCGCAAGCGGCTCTGGCCATTCGTCTCGCTTCTTGCCGGGTAACGGCAAGCGCGATAGCAACACCATCGTTCAATTCACGACGGCGCTCCAGCTATTGGCGGCCTCGCCCCTTGCCTGGGCCGGTGGTGTCGAGCGCCGTCTTGCAGGCCGCGGAGACCTTGTCCTTGTTGGCCTCGAGGCAAGCCCGGACCTCGCCTTGGCCGTGCTCCTTGCCCGCACAATACTTCGCGATGTCATCCTTGCACGCCGTCGCAACCGGTCCGCCTTGCGCACCGGCAGCCGTTGCGGTTGCGACGGTGGCGAATGCAAGCGCAAGTATCTTCAAGGGAGTGTGGGTCATAACGTTTGCTCCTTCCGTTGAGCTTCCGTTGACGCCGGACCTGCCGACGTCCCCGGCGGCCGCTGTGGCCTAAGTGAAGATCGGGAGCGAGGCGGCCTCAATGATCGAGGACAAGCAGCCCCCAAAGCCCGATCCAAAACCAGGAGGCGCCGGCGATCACGAGAACGTATCGGCCATCAGCGCGTCGAACCATTTGCCCATTTCTTTGAAGTTCTTCGCCGTCCAACTCTCCGAGGCGGCGAACGACTTGGGAACCGGCACCATCGATTTGATCGCAGCGTCGTATTGAAACACGGCGGTGAGCCAAGTGGCGTCGGTTCGCGTGATCGTTGAATAGCAGGCGGAGTTGGTGACCGGAGAGGGGTCCGGTTGCCCACCTGCGAAAATGCGCGCCAGCGCATCGGCGCAAACCTTCGCTTCCTGGTTTGCGATGTGTCCGGCTTTGGGCTGCGTCGTTGCGTTGGAATCGCCGATCACATGGACGTTCGGCGCGGCGATGCTTGCGTAGCTCAACACATCGACAGGTGCGAAGCGGCCATCGCCGCCGGTTGCAAGCCCTGCTGACGCAACCAGTCCGCCCGCGCGATGCGCCGGAATGAGGTTGATCACGTCGCCACGCACGTCGCCTGCGTTCGTCGACAACGCCATCTGAGCCGGATCGGCCGAAGCGATCTCCACGCCGCTGCGATACTCGATGATTTTGGCATATGGCCCCGAGAATGCTCGCGCGAAATTCTCCTTCTCGACGACGATGTCCGCATTCGCATCGAGCACGATGAGCTTCGCTTTCGGCTTTGCCTGCTTGAGCCAATCCGCAATCAGGCACGCGCGCTCATAAGGACCCGGCGGGCATCTGTAGGGTATTTTGGGGATGGTCAGAACGACCACTCCCCCAACCGGCATCTCGGCAAGCTGTCGCGCCAGCAGATCGGTCTGCGGCCCCGCCTGCCAGGCGTGCGGCATGCGGCTTGCGTCATTGAGGCCCGGCACTGGATCGAAGTCGATGCCGGGAGACATGACGATGCGATCGCAGCTCAGAAGCTTGCCGGAACCGAGCTTCACCGTCGCGCGCGCGGGATCGACTTCGACGGCATCGCCGATGATGACCTCGACGCCATAGCGGCTCTGCAAGGTTTCGTATGTGTACGTCAACCCCTCGATTGATCTCTGCCCGGTGAGCACGAGGCTGCTCATGATGCTCGAGACGTATTTCGGATTGCGCTCGATGAGGGTCACGGCAACCTCGTCGCCCCACAGCCGCATGTACTTGGCCATGGTGGCACCGCCCATGCCGCCGCCTATAACGATCACACGAGCCTTGGGACGCGCTGGCGGCGCCAGCGCCCAACCTCGGCCCGGCAGCATCGTGAGTGCCGCGCAGCCGGTGTACAAGAATGTCCTGCGATCCATGTTTGCACCCTCAGCGCTGTTTGGACAGCCACTGCGCGAGTTCGCGCAACTGCTGATCCGTGTAGCCCAAGGCGTGGCGCGTCATGATGCCTTCACCTTCTGCGCCGGACTGATACTTCTTGAGTTTCCTGAACAGCTTGTTGGGCGACTTGCCCAGCAGCGAGTCGAACCCGGGTGCATCATCACTTGGGCCATGACATTGCGAGCAGTTCGAAGCCAGGAGCCTGCCGGCTGGACTTGCAGGCGACTGAGCCAGGCAAACTGTGCTGGCCAAGGACAGGCAGCCCGCGACGCCGTACGCAGCCGTCATGCCAAAGAAAGCCCGCTTGTGCCGGAACGCGCGGCGCAATGTCTTCTTGCTTGCTTGTCGTCCATGGAACTGCACGGTCGATCTCCCATGCCTGCCGGACCGTCTCCGGTTCCGGAGCAGCAATGGCGCTTTCCATTACCGCACGTCTGCCAGCTCCAACTACATCGAGACAGCCAGCAGTGTCCTTGATAGCTATCAAGACAACACCCGGATGATGGCGACTTCGCGTCGGCTGCATTGCGCGGGCCGCGATCCGGGCCCCTGTCTGGGCGCCTGCATCAGCCCTCAGGGCCGGTCGCTGATGCCGAGTTTCGGCCGCATCGCTGCATATGACGACGGCGCCATCTGGGAACGACGTCTTATCCTGGCAATCGGCGTAGAACCGTAAGCTACCGCCGTGCCGCTCGAGTCGAACGATGCTCGACTTGCCGCAGGGCGTCTTGAGGCAGGGAGAGCGCAAATCTTCGCAGTCCTTTTTGTCTATCTTCCAGAGCGTAGTTCTCAATCTGCTGTTGGAGCGAAGCCGGCCGCTCAGCGCGTCAGGGGCACAGGAAATCCGTCGAAGGTTTCGGCTTCTCAATCCACGCGCGGAGCCTGCCCTCCGCGAAGTCGACGATGTCTTCATCTACCGGCGCACGAACACGGATGTCGGCATGTTCGAAGTCGTACATTCTGGCGCCTCCGGCGCCATGCGATCGTTCGCGCAGCGCGGCATGACGCAGGACCAGATGCTCTTGGTTCTGGCCTATGTGAAGTCCCTGAAGAAGTAGGGCCGGCCGGCCGGATGACGCCCACGCTCGTTCTCAATGTCGTCGGGCTGACGTCCGGACTGATCGGTCCGGCGACGCCTGGATCGCCGCGTTCGCCCGAGAAGGCGCTCAGCGCAGCCTTCGCACGGTCACGCCTGCGGTGACGTGTTGCGTTCAATCGACGTTGCTCACGGGCTCCTGCCGCGCGATCGCGGGATCGTCGCCAACGGCTGGCTGTTCCGGGATCTCATGGAGGTCTGGCTCTGGCGGCAATCCAATCGCCTCGTCGGCGGAGAAAAAATCTGGGAGGCTCGGGCGCTTTCCACTGTTCCAGTTCTGGAGTCCGGCGACGTCGATCGCCTCGAGCCGCTGGATCGCGGAGGCGGCCCGGCATGTCATGGCGGAGCACGATCCGATGCTGACCTTGGTCTACCTGCCGCACCTCGATTACGGCCTTCAGCGGCTTGGTCCGGATCATCCCGGTATCTCAGCGCATCTTTCAGAGATCGATGCGGTGGTCGGCGAACTTCTCGACGATGCGCGAATGACCGGCCGCAGGGTGATCATCCATTCGGAAGCGGCATCGTCCCGGTTTCGCGTCCCGTTCACATCGATCGCGCGTTGCGCGAGGCGGGCCTGCTCGCGGTTCGCGACGAGTTGGGAGGGGAGCACCTCGACATTCCCAGGTCTCGTGCATTCGCTCTGGCCGATCACCAGATCGCTCACATCTACGTCCGCGACCCGCACGACCTTCTCCGCGCACGGGCTGCCGTCGAGGCATTGCCCGGTGTAGCGCGCGTGCTCGACGACGCCGGCAAGGCGCACCACGGCCTCGATCATCCCCGCTCGGGAGAACTCGTGGCGTTATCCGAGATGGATTCGTGGTTCACGTACTATTATTCGTCCGATGACGCACACGCACCCGACTTTGCGCGCACCGTCGATATCCACCGCAAACCCGGCTATGATCCCGTGGAATTGTTTCTCGATCCATCACTGTCCTTCCCAAAGCTCTCGATTGGATGGCGGATTGCCAAGAAGGCCATGGGTTTCAGAACGCTGATGGATCTCATTCCCCTCGATGCTGGCTTGGTCATGGGTTCGCACGGGCGGGCCGACACGCCCGCGGAGCACGCCCCGGTTTTTATCACCTCCGAGCCGAAACTCGTGCCCGAGGGAATGGCGGTCGACGCTGTCCGCATCAAGGACATCGTCCTGGACTATCTCTTCGGGAACCCGACTTGAATGGAGCCGCGAATGTCCTCCCCCGAGCATGTCATCCTGATCGACGCCGCCGATTGCGAGGTGGGTGTCGCAGAAAAGCTCGAGGCGCACCGCGCAGGACTGCTACACCGCGCCTTCTCCGTGATCATCTGGGACAGCCGGAGGCGTCAGTTGCTGCAAAAGCGGGCCAATTCGAAATACCATTCGGCAGGCTTGTGGACGAACGCCTGTTGCGGTCATCCGCGGCCTGGAGAAGCCGTCGCGCAGGCAGCGGCGCGACGGCTCGTCGAAGAAATGGGCTTTTGCTGCCAACTGGAAGAACTGGGAACCGTGCGCTACCGGGCCGCCCTCGATAATGGCCTTACCGAACATGAGATCGTCCATGTATACCGAGGCGTACATGACGGTTCGGTGCGCCCCGACCCAGCTGAGGCGGAGGCTTACGACTGGCGGACGCTGGGCGAAATCCGCGCCGTCATCGCGGCGGCTCCAGAGCGCTTCACCGTCTGGTACCGTACCTATGTCGCCCAGGAATGGCCGATGGCCCTTGCGCCTTCTCTTCAAGCGTGAGGGCTCATTCACACGGGTAGATGCCCGACACGATCTGCCTGATTACGTCGTCGACGTCGGCGCGAGCCTGGCCGAACCGAGCCGCCGAAAGCCCCAGCCGCACATGCTCGAGCACCGACACGGGGACCTCCAAACTCTCGAACATCGTGGCGCCGAACGCACGCGGCAGGCAGATGCGCCTGCCGGGCCCCGCCGCCTTCAGGGCGATCATACGCTCCTCGATCTTATCGAAGCACTTGGCCAGTTCATCCTCGCGGCACGCAAGCGTGAACTCGTAAACTGTTTCAGCCCGCACCGGCACGGTGGCCAACAGGATCGTCAGCGCAGGCAGGATCGGCATCGCCGCAGAGCTTCCCATGGCGGTCTATCTCCTCGCCAGACCTCACCAGAACGCTCAATCTGATTTCCTGGGCCACTATCGAGCGACGATCCAAACGTTTCAAGACTTTCGCTGTGCACTGAGGATTGGACTTGCGTCATCGGGATTTCTCTTGGCTGAGCCCATACCGGACCGACATGCCGGACCGACATTGCGGCCCCAGGATGCTGACAATGCCGTTCTTGAGCAAGCCCCTGCGATAGGGAAGCCTTCATGACCGGAGCGGCGCCGCCCAGCCGGTTGGCAGGCCCATTAGCCTCGCCATTGCCCGCCAATCGCCAAGCTTGGATTACCTTTCGCCGAATTGATTTTTATCAGGATCAGGGCCCTGAAATGCCGTAAGTTGATTGCACATCCGGCTTGGGTATTCGAATGATTTATGAGTGAAATCGTTTTTGAGGCGCGGGGGCTGACGAAAGTCTATCGCACCGGCTACGTCGAGGTCCGGGCGCTGGCGGGTGTCGACCTCGAGCTCTTTGCGGGCGAGTTCGTCGTCCTCCTGGGTCCGTCAGGATCCGGCAAGTCGACGCTGCTCAACATCCTGGGGGGCCTGGATTGGGCCACCTCGGGCCAATGCCGGTTCCGGGATCACAACCTGACGGAAGAAGACGATGCCGCGCTGACGCAGTACCGGCGGGATCACGTCGGCTTTGTGTTTCAATTCTACAACCTCATTCCATCGCTGACCGCGCGCGAGAACGTTGCTCTGACCACCGAGATCTCCGTCAATCCCATGACGCCCGAGGATGCTCTTTCGATGGTGGGCCTCGCCCCGCGCATGGACCATTTTCCAGCCCAGCTTTCCGGCGGCGAGCAGCAGCGCGTCGCCATTGCACGCGCCATCGCGAAGCGGCCGGAGGTCTTGCTTTGCGACGAGCCGACGGGCGCACTCGACAGCAAGACGGGCATCTGGGTGCTCGAAGCGCTCACGACCGTCAATCGCGAACTTGGCACGACGACGGTGGTCATCACCCATAATGCGGCGATCAGGAACATTGCTGATCGCGTCATCTATTTCGCCGATGGGCGTATCGCACGGATCGAACGCAACGAGCACCGCCTCGCACCCTCCGAAGTCAGCTGGTAGGCGCCATGCGTACGCTCGACAAAAAGCTCTTCAGGGATCTCGTGCGGCTCTGGCCGCAAGCCCTGGCGATCGCGCTCGTCGTGGCATCGGGCGTCGCCACGCTCATCCTCGGACTCGGCGCCTATCAGTCCCTCAGCGGCACGCGCGCGACCTACTATGAGCGCAACGCTTTCGCCGACGTTTTCGCGAGCGTCGAACGCGCGCCGTCCGGGCTGGGGCTGAGGATCGGCGAGATTTCCGGCGTCATGTCCTTCGACCTGCGCATCGTGCATCAGGTTCTCATGGACATCGCCGGCGTCGATGAGCCCGCAAGCGGCACCGTGCTCTCCATTCCAGACCACGGCTCTTCAAATCTGAATAGACTCTACATGCGGCAGGGACGCACTCCGGAACCCGGAAAGCCCGATGAAGCTGTCGTCAACGAGGCCTTTGCCAGCGCCAACCATATGACCATCGGTTCACGCTTCCAAGCCAACCTCAATGGGCGCAAGCGTGTCCTCACAATCGTCGGAATCGCGCTGTCGCCGGAGTTCATCTACACGCTGGCTCCCGGCGAACTGGTTCCCGACGACCGCCGGTACGGCACGCTATGGATGTCTGAAAAGGCGCTTGCGGGCCTCTTCGACCTCAAGGGCGCATTCAATGCCGTTGCGCTCAAGCTGGTCCCCGGAGCCAACGAGGACGCTGTCATCGAAGCGCTCGACGATCTTCTCGAACGGTACGGTGGAACAGGCGCCTACGGGCGAAGCCTGCAGCGGTCGCATGCCTTTCTCGACAGCGAACTCGATCAACTCAAGGCGATGAGCAGCATCGTGCCGCCGATATTTCTGGTTGTTTCGGCTTTCTTGATGAACATGACAATGCTGCGGCTGATCGCGCTGGAGCGCGAACAGATCGGCCTCCTGAAGGCGCTCGGATATGGCCGTGCCGCCGTCGCCCTCCATTATCTGAAGCTCGTCCTGATCATTGCAGCCATCGACATCGTCATCGGTGTCTTCGCTGGAACGTGGCTGGGGCGCGGCATGACGAGGATCTATGCCGAGTTCTTCCATTTTCCGTTTCTGGTATTCGTTCGCGATCCGAGGATCTATCTGCTCGCGACCGGCGTCTCCGTTTCTGCCGCGGTGATAGGAGCGTTGCGCTCGGTGTCCGTGGCCCTCGGTCTTCCGCCCGCGGTCGCCATGCAGCCGCCGGTTCCCCCGAGTTATCACAGGCTTTGGCACGGGTCCGCCTATCTCACCCAATACGTGTCGCAACTGACCGTCATGGCGGTGCGCTACATGGTGCGCGGGCCGATGCGCGCAGGCACGACCCTTTTTGGCGTAACGCTTGCGACAAGCCTGCTCGTGACGTCGCTCTTCACGACCGATTCCGTCGAGTCGCTGATCGACGTTTCGTTTTTCATGACCGCGCGCCAGGATGCCACCATCAATCTGAGCCAGGAACAGGCGCCCCGCGTCACCGACACGGTTGCGCATTTGCCAGGCGTGCTGCGGGCCGAGCCGTTCCGCAGTGCCGCGGTCAGGCTGCGCAATGGTCACTTGTATAGAGACCTCGCCCTGGTCGGAAAGCCGCCGGGCCAGGATCTGAGCCTGGTCGTCGATGAGGATCTCAGACGCATCGACCCGCCCAGGTCCGGGCTGCTGATCGGCAACCGCCTCGCGGACGTGCTCGGGATCAGACCGGGAGACAAGGTATGGGTCGAGTTCCGTGAGGGGCGGCGCAGAAAACACCAAGTGGTAGTGGAGGATATCGCCAAACTCTATATCGGCCTGGGCGCCTTCATGGACATCGACGCTTTGAACCTTCTGCTCGGCGAGGGGCCGCGCGTCAGCGGCGTCAATGTTTCGCTCGATGAAACACGCAAGGATGATTTCTATACTGCGGTCAAGAAGACGCCGGCGGTGGCGTCACTGACATTGCAGCGCCTTGCGCTCGCCAAGTTCCGCGAGACCATCGACAGGAACATCAACATCATGACGACCGTCTACATCGCGCTCAGCGTGATCATCGCATTTGGCGTGGTCTATAATAGCGCTCGCATCCAGCTGTCCGAGCGCGCTCGAGAGCTGGCAAGCCTCCGCGTCCTGGGCTTCACGCGCCTCGAAGTCAGCCGGGTGCTGCTCACCGAGCTTGTCATCATCGTTCTCGCCGCGCAGCCGTTGGGGTGGCTTCTAGGCTATCTTTTTGCATGGGCGGTGATCCAGGGATTCGCCAGTGATCTATTCAATGTGCCGCTCGTCATTCAACCGCGAACCTATGCTATGGCTTCCATAGTCGTATTCATCGCCTCGACGGCATCGGCGCTGATCGTGCGCAGGCGCATCGACCGGCTCGATCTGGTCACGGTTCTCAAGACGAGAGACTAGAGGTTTCAGTGAAGAAAGAGCAGATCGCCCTTGTGAAACGCGCCGCCGGCGCAGCCGTGGCCCTGGCGATCGCGCTCGCGCTGTACCTCGCACTGATGCCGTCGCCGGTTGACGTCGATATCGCCAAAATCGGCCGGGAAACGCTCAGGGTCACGGTCAACGAGGAAGGCAAGACACGTATCCACGACATTTTCGTCGTGACGACGCCGATTGCCGGCCAGATGGAGCGCACGACCCTCAAGGCCGGCGATCCCGTCATCAAGGACGAGACCGTTGTCGCCGTGGTCAAGCCTCCCGAGCCGACGCTGCGCGATTTCCGGACCAACCTCGAGCTCAATGCACAGGTCAAATCCTGCGAGGCGAACGTCGATCTTGCGGAAGCGGAATTGCGGCGCGCAAAGGCAGAATTGGATCTGACGCAGAACGACTACGATCGGGCCAAAACACTGGCCGCCAAAGGCATCACACCGAAAACGTCGCTCGACAAGGCGCAAACCAACGTGCGCGTGCAGGAGGAAACGGTCAAGCGCGCCCAGGCGGCCATCGAAGTGCGCAAGACGGAACTTCAAAATGCCAGGGCGCGCCTGCTATGGCCGCAGGATCCCAACGTTCGGCAGGGTGCGGGCGAGACCTGCTCATTCGGGGTGCGCTCGCCCGAAAGCGGGCGCGTCCTGAGGCTCATCGCGGAGAGCGAACAGGCCCTCGCCGTCGGCGCGCCGATCCTGGAGATCGGCGATCCCGCCAATCTGGAGATCACCGTCGACCTCTTGTCGGAGGATGCGGTCAAGGTCGTCCCGGGAGCCAACGCGTCGATAGAAGGCTGGGGAGGGCCGCCGCTGCGTGCGCACGTGACCCGCGTCGAGCCCTCCGGCTACACCAAGGTTTCCGCGCTCGGCATCGAGGAGCAGCGCGTCAAGACGATCCTGACGATCGACGATCCGAAGGCGGTGTGGGAACGGCTGGGCCACGATTATCGTGTCTACGTCAGGATCGACATCTTCAAGGCGGAAGATGTGGTTGTCGTGCCGCTCGGAGCGCTCTTCCGGCGCGGCGACGACGACTGGAGCGTCTTCATCGTCCGGAACGGACGGGCCCATGCGCAGACTGTGAAGCTCGGTCATCGTAACACCTCGAAGGCGGAGGTGCTCGACGGGCTGAAGGAGGGCGACGCTGTCGTCCTGCATCCCAGCGACCGCGTTGGCGATGGAGTTCGCGTCAGGGAGCGGCTGGTCGAAATCCGCTAGGCGAAGGACATCGGGGCGCTCCCATGCGCGGCGTGCCCGTAAACCATAACTTCGCAACGCTCCTTGGGTGTCAGGCAAACCCAGTTGATCTCCGGCAACGGACGGCACACTTTGTCGTGCATCACTTGCCACTGGCAGAGGATCGTGCTGGCTGCGATGTTGGAGATGTTCTCGGACCTGTTCGGCGTCATTCGTGCGATGCACCAGCTGAGACCACGCCGGGTCGGCAGACGGGAAGATATTCAACGCATCCAGCAACGCCGCCTGCGCGAACTCTTGACGCACGCAAGGGCGGCGTCACCGTTCTATCGCAAACGGTTGGGTAGCCTTGATATCGAGAGATGCGCCACCGCTGATCTGCCCGTGCTGACCAAGCGCGACATGATGGATAACTTCGACGAGCTCGTTACCGATCGGACCATCAAAAAACGCGACGTTGAGGCCTTCGTCGCCGACGAGAGGAATCTCGGAAGGTATTTCCTGGGCCGTTATGGCGTCTGCCACACCTCCGGAACCCAAGGGCAGCCTGCGCTCATCGTGCACGACAAGTCAGCGTTGATGCTGAATTTCACAGTCCAGTTCGCACGCGGGGCGGCGGTCCAGAACCGGAAGTTTCCGCATTTCGAACATCTCTTCGAGCCGGCACGACTGGCTCTTATCACGCAGCGTCCCGGCTTCTATCCCAGCGGCGCGGCGTTTGCCTACCTGCCCGCTGGCCTCGAGCCATTCTTCAAGATCCTCAAGCTCTCCGTCTTCGATCCAATCGGCTACAACGTCGCCAGGCTCAACGAATTCCGCCCGCACTACATTTCCGGCTACACGAGCTTCTTTGAAACACTGGCCCGCGAGGAGCTGGAAGGCCGCCTCAGAATGCGCGGGAGCGCATTGAAGCAAATCATAAACATCAGCGAGGTGCTGCCGAAGGAGATTGCAAGCTCCCTGCAGGCGGCGTTTCGCGTTTCCGTGACGAACATCTACGCAATGGGGGAGTGCCTGGCGTTGTCCTCGGGATGCACGATCTCATCGGGCACGCACATCAATGCCGATCTCGCTCTTCTGGAGATCACGGACGATCTAGGCCGCCCTGTTCCCGAAGGGACTAAAGGAGCCAAGGTCTATCTGACGAACCTCTACAACAAGGTGCAACCGATCATCAGGTACGAGATCGACGACATCGTCACGCTGAGCGCGCAGCCTTGCGCGTGTGGCAGCCCGCTGCCTCTGATCCAGTCAATCGAAGGACGCAGTACGGATAGGCTTTGGATCCTACGTGACGGACATTACGAAGAACTGCCCTACTTCGTGTTTCTTGGCGCCTTGCACAATTGCTTGAATTTGGCGGAGCATCAGGTGGTGCAAACGGGCCTGAATACTTTTCTCGTAAAAGCGGCGCCGCAGCCCGGCAAGGCTCTCACCAGAGAACGCCTGATGCAGCTGATCTTACATTCGATCCAGTTGGAGCACCTCGAAGACATCGTTCGTTTCGACATCGAAATCGTGTCCGGCATCGAACGCGGCCCGTCCGGCAAGGCTATTCGCGTAAAAAACCGTTTTGGACCGCCGCCGGCTCCTCCCGCCGGGCAGCCTCATCACGCCTGATGGGCCATGGCTCCGCCGGTCCGGCGTCGCCGTCTCGACAGAATGCGCCAAGCCCCATGCGCCAACACGAGAACGAGGCCGAGCCCCATGGCGAGATAGACGGTGAAGTCAGTCCACTTTTGACGCGTGGCGCCCATGACGTAGGCGTCCTGAAGCAACCGGGTATTATTGAAACCCAGGCTCTGTTCAGCATCTCTGACATACCGATATAGTCGCGTCATCAGAACACTGTCCACGCTATGGCAGGTGTTGCAGCCCTGATCGGCCTTTTTCCCCTTCGGCAGATCGTGCGCCACGGCAGCCGTTACGGTCGTATGGCAATCGACGCAGCGTGTGCCATCGAGGTGCATCTGCGCATACGGCAGATATTTATGCGTCGCGAGTAGGCCCGCCTTTTCCGGATCGGCGAGCGGCCCGATCGCATCGTCCTTATGACAGTCCAGGCAGGGACCGTTGTCGTTGGCCAGGATGAGATTTGGCTGCTTGATCCGGCTTGTCGCTTTGAAATAGTGCGGATTATGGCAATGCTCGCACGTGAACCGCTCCTCCGCCTTCTTGCCATCCAATGCCTTGGCGTCGCCCCCTTTGACGGCCGCCATGATGACCTTGGTCTTGTCACCGGCGGCGGTTCCGCAGCATTTCTCCTTGGCGTGCCGGTACTTCGTGAAATGTACCGTCTCTTCGTATTCCTTCCTGATGCGATCGAAATCGTAGGGCTTGTCCTCGCTGGCTCCTTTTTCCGTGCGTGGATGGCAATCCATGCACGTCTTGGTCTTTTCGTTGACGTGCGGAAATCTCTCAAAACCCTTTGTATGACACTCCATACAGTCGGTCTTGCCATGATCCGCACCCCCGAACTCGGCCGAGTTGATGGTAATGTTCCTCTGCCGCCCGGACTTGGGGTCAAACACAATTCGGTTCGGACCGGCGTGACAGGCTTTGCACTGCAGGCCGCGAGACACGCGCGCACCCATTCCCGGCTGCGCCTCTGCCACTGCCGGAGCGGCAGGAATGATCGCGGCCAGCATGACGCCGATGAAAATTCTCCAAAGCGGTCGCGGTAACATCCTAGCGCTCATCCCGCAAAGTGAAGGACAAACCACTACCGTGTCCGAATCGAGCCTGGCGGTTCCGACATTCGACTGCGCAAATTCCATTTCTCGCGTGCTTCATGACCCAATGCCCGAGGTGAAAACCTCGATCGAATAAACCCCATGTATAGTTGAAGTCTAAGTGAGCGCTCGCGGCCTGTCTACGCCAACCGCAAAGCGATCGTTCTTAAAATCGGCACTCGTAATCCGCACCTCCACTCGCTGCAAAGAATTCTCAACGATTACAGCGGCGGCGTGCCGCCGCCAGTTGCGATGCGATGCGCAAACATCACAGCGGGCCGCACGGCAGCAGGAGTTGGCTCGATCGATATCCCGCTCGAACTACTTGGCGGAGCACTGGTCATTGCAGAAAATTCTTAGTCGTGGACTCATTGCGTGCTTTTGTTGCTTTGGTTTGTGGCACCATCCCCAAGCTTGACACCAAGGACCCGCCGCGCCATCGCGACCGCCGCCGCGCTCAGCTTGCATCGGCACGAAGCCTCACACCGGGAATACAGCGCCCGTAACTCAGCTGAATAAATACAATCGCTCGTTCGAGAGAATGTTGACGCGGCGCCCCCTCATCGACAATCATCTGTCAGGGCTTGCCGTCGTTTGATAGGCGAAGTCCGGACGAGCCATCAAGCAAACGGCTGGGCAGAGCCGGCCGGTTGAAACGCAAAACGTGCGAATGGAAACGCAACAGTGACACCTCTATGGGTTCGCATTTGGCATTGGGTGATTGCAGTTCTCTTTGTCGCCTTGGTGTACACCGGCGTCGTGCTCACCTATTCCACGTCGGCTTTCGCCCTCATGAACTATGAGCTTGCCGACAACATGCATCAGGTCGCCGGCATCATCATGTCGATTTTGTACGGTGTCTTCGTCGTAGCCGTTTTCGCCAGTGGTTATTGGCGGCGATACCAGCGCCGGTACCAGGGTCTGTGGTCTCGCATTCGTTTGCACGGCGCCAATGTGATGAGCGCCGATTCCAGCGCGCAGACGCCGGAGACGGGTCTGTCGCGGGTGGAGATGACGCGGCCCGTCCTGCTGCTCATTCAGCAGTTTCTATATATATTCAGCATCGTGATCGTTTCACCGTTACTCGTGATCACGGGCATCGCCTTGCTTTATCCAGAGTTCGCCCCAGCCGAAGTCGCCGGACTCAATGGCCTTTGGCCGATGGCGCTGGCGCATATTTGGGTCGGGCTCGCGGGCGCGCTGTTTTTGCTGTTTCACATCTACATCGGAACGGTGGGTGGCTTCATGCGCATGATCCGAGGAAAGTGATCGGCCTACCCAGCGGCAAATCCGGGCCGGCAATCTGGCGCTTCCACCGGGAGGCGCCATCCGGGCAAGCCACGCACGTCGACGGCGGCCGTTTTCCAGCATCTCACACAGCCTTTCCGACGAGGGCTCCAATAGCCGCGGTGAGCCCCATGGCAAGCGCGCCCCAGAACGTCACGCGCACGGTCGCGCGGGCGACATTCGCGCCACCGGCCCTCGCGCCTACCGCGCCAAGAACGGCCAGAAACACCAGCGCGGCGACCGAGACCATGGGAATAAGCCGCTCGCCCGGCGTGACCAGCACCATGCCAAGCGGGAAGGCGGCTCCAACCGCGAACGTTGCGGCCGAGGTGAACGCCGCAAGAACTGGTCTTGCAGCGGTAATCTCGGAGATGCCCAGTTCGTCACGCGCGTGAGCCCCCAGCGCATCCTTGGCCATGAGCTGATCCGCGACCTTGAGCGCGAGATCTGCATCCAGGCCACGTTTCACGTAGATGTCTGCAAGTTCCCTGCGCTCGAACTCCGGCTGAGTGGCGAGTTCCCGCCGTTCCCGGGCAAGATCTGCGGCTTCCGTGTCCGATTGCGAACTGACGGAGACATATTCGCCGGCTGCCATCGACATGGCGCCGGCAACGAGCCCCGCAGCGCCCGCGAGCAGAACCTCGCTCGTATCAGGGGAAGCCGCTGCCACACCGACGATGAGGCTCGCCGTCGACACGATGCCGTCGTTGGCGCCGAGCACTGCGGCGCGCAGCCAACCCACACGCTCCACAAGATGCGTTTCCGGATGAAGATGCAGTCGGCTCATGGCTTCGTCCTTTCTCATCGGTGCCGGCAAGGCCTCACGCCGCGCGAGTGCGCGGCGTGTGCCTGATCGTCACTTCACCTTGCATCAGGTCACGTCACCTGGAGCCGGAGTTCTCTTGTAGCCCGTGATCATAGCTTTCACGAGACTCTCGTGGTGCCTTATGCTTTCGAATATGACGCCACCGACATGCAGGACAACAAGCCCGAGCATTCCATTCGCCAGAATTTCATGCGCATCCTCCATTTCCTGCGATCCCCAAAACGCGTCCGTCGTCATCAGGTGTCCCGTGAGACTGACGCCGATGAGGCTGACGAGCAGCAGGATGATCATAGCGCCGCCCGCCGGGTTGTGGCCGAGATGACGGGCCTCGTGCCCGGTCGCCACGGCCTTTACGTATTCGAGCGTCGTGCGGGGCCCACGGACGAACTGCACGAAACGCGCATAGTGCGTGCCAACCACACCCCAAACAATGCGCAGCGCCACCAGAGCCGCTGCCGTGTATCCTGCCAGATAGTGCAGCGACCGCAGGTCGCGTTCCTCGCTCGAGAGGAACGCGACCGCGAAGCTTGCAACCAGACCCCAGTGGAAGACACGGACGAACAGGTCCCAAACTTTCACGGTCGCCATGGCGCTTAGCCCTCCTGTCCGGGGACGGCTTCAAGCGACTTGGGGTTGAAGTAGATCTCGACCCTCTGCCCCTTGTCGTCGGTGCCGTAGACCTCATAGCAGCCGTTGTCGATCTTGATCTTCTTGATCGTCCACTTCTGCGCGGCAAGCTTGTCGCGTAGCGCCTGCTCGGATTGCCATTCAGCCTTGTCGACGTTGCAGGACGGTTTGGCCACAGCAGCGGTCACACCGGCGAACGAAGTGATGGCTGCGATGGCGATAACGAGCTTTCTCATGATGCTCTCCATGGTTTTGGTTGCCGATGGAGGTAACCATAGGCGGGGTTTCTGACGCCCAACTGAAGCTCGATTTGATGCGTTTTCAGGTTGCTGTAAGATTTCACCTCCACCTGCTTCGACTTTTCCAGGAGCGCCCGTGAGAATACTTCTTGTCGAAGACGAGCCGCTGTTGGCCGACGCTGTTTACGTGCATTTGACGCGCGCGGGCCATGCTGTCGATTGCGTGGGCCGCCTCGACGATGCGGATGCTGCGCTCGATACGACGGAGTATGGCTTGATCCTTCTCGATCTGCATTTGCCCGACGGACGGGGGCTCGATCTCCTCAAGAGGCGGCGCATGTCCGGAGACAGGCGGCCCGTAATCATCTGCACCGCCAGGGACCAGATCCGCGATCGCATCGAGGGGCTGAATGCCGGAGCCGACGACTATCTCGTGAAGCCATACGATCTCGATGAACTCCTCGCTCGCGTCCAGGCGGTGCAACGGCGCTATGACGGCCAGCCCAATCCGGCGCTGCTCATCGGCAGCCTGAAGATCGACACCGCGGCGCATCGAGTTTGGCAGAATGAGCAGGACGTTCCGCTGACCGCCCGCGAATGGGCGTTGATCGAGTGCTTGGCGCGGCGGCCGGGCGCCATCGTCTCGAAAGCGCAGGTCGAGGATGCGCTGTACGCCATGGGATCGGAGGTGGAGAGCAATGCCGTCGAGGTCTATGTGAGCCGCTTACGTAAGAAACTTGGCGCCTCGGCCATCGAGACCGTGCGCGGCCTGGGCTACAGGCTGGGGGGCTGACGGTCATGCGTTCCTGGAGCATGAACCGCCGCCTCCTTCTCATCCTCTCGGGGATCATCGGCATTTTGTGGATCGCGGGCGTGACGGCTTCGGCTCTCATGATGCGCCATGAGATCGACGAGGTCTTCGACAGCGCACTGCAGGAAACCGCACAGCGCATTCTGCCCCTGGCAGCCGACGAAATCCACGAGTGGCGCGATCGCAAACGGGACGGCAAGCACCCCAAGGGCCGTGTCGAAGTTGACGACGACCACGAGGAATACATCCTCTATCAGGTTCGCGATGCCTCGGGGCGCGTGATCCTGCGCTCGCACGATGCACCCGAGGCTCCCTTCAGCGCACCCATGAAGCGGGGCTACCATGACGATGGCGAGCGGCGCTATTTCACGGAGTGGTCGGCAGACAAATCCTTGGCGATCCAGGTCGCCGAACTGCCCAAGGAACGAGCCGAGACCATGCAGGCCCTGTGGCTCGGCCTTCTTGTGCCGCTGCTCGTCGTGCTTCCTGTTGCGGGGCTGGCCGTGCACATGACGGTGAAGCATGCCATCAGGCCCGTGCAGCGGCTGCAGGGAGAACTGATGACACGAGACGGAACCAATCTTGCGCCTCTCGATGGGGATGGGCTTCCGGACGAGCTGATGCCGGTGGTCAAGGACGTCAATCGTCTGCTCTCGCGATTGAATGCCGCGCTGGAAGCGGAACGCGCCTTCGCATCCAATAGCGCCCACGAATTGCGCAACCCGATCGCCGCGGCTCAGGCACAGGCCGGTTTGCTGGCGGCAACCGTCGCGGAGCCCGAGCAATGCAAGCGCGCCCACGGCTTGGTTTCCACACTCGCAATATTGAGCCGCAGGATCGAGACATTGCTGCAATTGGCTCGCGCTGAGTCAGGCATGGCGCTCGCGCGCGAGGATATGTCCCTTCGCGAGCTTGTCGAACTGCTCATGACCGATTGGCTTCGCAAGCCGAGCACCATGGATCGTCTCCGGTTTGAGAACGTCGCCCACGATCCTTTGGTGGTGAGCGCCAACGCCGACGCACTTGGTATCGCAATCCAGAACCTCATCGGAAACGCGCTCAAGCACAGCCCCCCCGATTCCCCGGTGGTGGTGCACCTGGGTCCGCAGGCCGAGCTTTCCATCGTCAACTCGGGCCGTGTTGTGCCACCTCAGGATCTTGCACATTTGAAGGAGCGGTTCGCGCGGGCAAGCAACGGCGCCCGGGAAGGCAGCGGGCTCGGGCTGTACATTGCCGACACGATCGCCCGGCAGTCCGGGGCGCGACTCGACCTCTACTCGCCGGCTCGCGGAGCAAGCTCCGGCTTCGAGGCAGTTCTGAGATGGCAGTTTGCGCGGCCGCTTGACGGAGGGGCCTCCAGCACGCCCTTGACGCATTGAGCTAAAATGCCATGCCTCTTGTTGCGCGACGAGATTTTCCGTGCCAAATATTTGGCTGGTGCTCCAAACGCGACTGGCGGGTGGCTGGCTGCATCGACCAAGGATCGACACCAAGAATCGACCAAGAAATGGCAGTTTGCGGAAATTTGCGCAGGGCCTTCCTCGGTTGGGCTCCGGCAGCGCCTAGGATCTGACTCTTGTCGCGGCAAACTGCTATTGCTTCCATACCGCCGCCAAGGGAGCAAAGGCGAACCCTGTCGGCGCGGTGGTGTGTTCTGCCGTCCCGGCAGGCGCGGAGGTCGCAAGTAGGGATCAAATCAAAAGGATGACGGGAGGAGTTCAACTCCCAATGTCTCCGCTATGTGGAGTTCACATAAATGAAGGTCACACTCAAGGCTGGAACGGCATATCTGCCCCGGTTCGTTGCTGCCGTCGTCATCGTGGCTTCAGCGACTATCGTATGCGCCGCTGAACCGCCTCAGTTCACCGACATCTTTGGCGAACCGCTCGATATCAAAGATCTGCCCGGTGAAACGATCACTCCTGCGGTTGAAAAATTCTTTGAAACAGGGCAAGACCCCTACGTCGGTGACGAGAACGTACTCGCCGAAGGAAAGAAACTCTACCAGACAAACTGCCAGAACTGCCATATGCCCAACGGCAGCGGCCGCATGGGCCCAAGCCTCATCGGCGACGCCCATCGCTACGACCGCTTCACGACAGACAAGGGTCTGTTCGAGATCATCTATGGCGGCGCGACCAAACCGATGCTGGCATACGGGCATCGGCTGGAGAAGGATAAAATTCTCAAGCTGATGGCCTATGTGCGCTCGCTGAAGAAGGATTAACCATGTGATCTGCCGCTGCCGGCTCACACAAAGCCGACAGCGGCAGATCACCTCGCGCAAGCCCGCATCGCATCTGCTCGCAAAACGCCAGCAGACCGCCTCAACTCACTCGGCGGCCTTTACGTACGTCTCCATCGGCGGGCAGGCGCACACGAGGTTACGGTCACCATAGACATTGTCGACGCGGTTGACGGGTGGCCAGTATTTGTCGACGCGGAAGGCGCCGGTCGGAAAACAGGCGGACTCGCGCGAATAGGGCCGGTCCCAGTCCCCGATGAGATCCTCGACCGTGTGCGGCGCGTTCTTAAGCGCGTTGTTGTGCCTGTCGGCACGCCCCTCCTCGATGGCGCGCGCCTCCTCGCAGATGGCGAGCATAGCGTCGCAGAAGCGGTCGAGCTCGGCCTTGGTTTCCGATTCCGTCGGCTCCACCATCAGCGTTCCTGCAACCGGCCAGCTCATGGTCGGAGGATGAAACCCGCAGTCGATGAGCCGCTTGGCGACATCATCAACACTCACGCCGGCGCTCTCGAGCAGCGGGCGGGTATCGACGATGCATTCGTGCGCAACGCGCCCGTGCTGGCCGACATAGAGCACGCGGTAAGCTCCCTCGAGGCGCCTGGCGATGTAGTTGGCGCTCAGGATGGCGACCTTGGTGGCCTGCGTCAGGCCGGCGCCGCCCATCATCAGGCAATAGCTCCAGGAGATCGGCAGGATCGACGCGGAGCCGTAGGGGGCGGCCGCGACCGTCAGTTCGTTGCCGCCCGTCTGCGGATGACCCGGCAGGAACGGCGCCAGATGCGCCTTGACGCCGATCGGTCCCATGCCGGGCCCCCCGCCGCCGTGCGGGATGCAGAACGTCTTGTGTAGATTGATGTGGCACACATCGGCACCGATATCGGCCGGGCGTGCGAGGCCCACGAGAGCGTTGAGGTTGGCGCCATCGAGATAGACCTGACCTCCGTTGGCATGCACGATCGAGCAGATCTCCCTGACCGTTTCCTCGAAGACGCCATGCGTCGAGGGATAGGTGATCATGGCGGCCGCAAGTTTGTCGGCGTTGAGCGCCGCTTTGGCGCGAAAATCGGCCAGATCGATATTGCCCTTGGGATCCGTGGACACCACGACGATCCTGAGGCCGCACATCGACGCCGACGCGGGGTTGGTGCCGTGCGCGGAAGCAGGGATCAGGCAGACGTTGCGATGTCCCTGGCTACGGCTCTTGTGATAGGCGCGAATGACGAGAAGGCCGGTAAATTCGCCCTGCGCGCCGGAGTTGGGCTGCATCGAGAACGCATCGTAACCCGTGATCCTCTGCAGCTTGCCGGAGAGATCCCGGATCATCTCCGCATACCCCAGAGCCTGATCGGCAGGCGCGAAGGGATGAAGCTCGGCGAATTCCGGCCATGTGATGGGAAGCATCTCGGCCGTGGCGTTGAGCTTCATGGTGCACGACCCCAATGGGATCATGGCCCGATCGAGCGCAAGGTCGCGGTCGGCGAGGCGGCGCATGTAGCGCGTCATCTCGCTTTCGGCGCGGTTCATGTGGAAGACGGGATGGGTGAGATAGCTCGATTGGCGGATGAGGGCTCTTGGCAGGCGATATTCGGGATGTTCGTCCCGGTAGACGAGATCGTAACCGCCGAACGCGCGCCAAACGGCCTCCAGCGTGTTTGGACGCGTTCGCTCGTCCACCGTGATGCCGATGCGATCGCTGCCGACCTTGCGCAGGTTGAGGCCATTGTCGACGGCGTTCTTCATGATGAGCCCCTGATAGGGGCCGACATTGACCGTGATGGTATCGAAAAAGGCCTGGGGCTCGATGCTGAAACCCAGCGACGCCAATCCGTCGGCCAGCCGCGCCGCCTTGCGATGGACGCGCTCGGCAATGCCTTTCAGGCCTTTGGGTCCATGGAAGACTGCATACATCGAAGCTATGACCGCCGGCAGAACCTGCGCTGTGCAGATGTTCGACGTCGCGGTTTCGCGACGGATATGCTGCTCGCGCGTCTGCAAGGCCAGACGGTAGGCGCGGTTCTTGCGGGAATCGATTGAGACGCCGACGAGCCGGCCGGGAAGCGCACGCTTGTAAGCGTCCTTCACTGCGATATAGGCGGCGTGGGGACCGCCATAACCCATCGGCATGCCGAAACGCTGCACGGAGCCCACCGCGACGTCAGCTCCCATCTCGCCGGGCGGCTTGAGGAGCGTGAGAGCCAGTGGATCTGCTGCAACGACAGCCAGCGCCTTGGCGGCGTGCAGCGCGCCGATCAGCGGCGTGAAGTCGTGGAACGCGCCGCACACCCCCGGGTACTGGAACAGTGCGCCGAAGACCTTGTCGGGATGGAGATCCTTGAAGGGGTCGCCGACAACGATCTGCCAGCCGAGCGGCTCGGCGCGGGTTCTCAGGACCGCGATCGTCTGTGGCAGACAATCCTTGTCGACGAAGAACGCGGTTGCCGTCGATTTCGTCACCCGATGCGCAAGCGCCATCGCCTCGGCAGCCGCCGTAGCCTCGTCGAGGAGCGAGGCGTTGGCGACGTCGAGCCCCGTCAAATCCGAAACCATCGTTTGGAAGTTGAGCAGCGCCTCGAGCCGCCCCTGGCTGATCTCCGGCTGGTAGGGCGTGTAGGCCGTGTACCATGCGGGGTTCTCGAGAATGTTGCGCTGGATCGCGGGCGGCATGATCGTGCCGTGATAGCCCTGCCCAATGAGCGAAGTCAGAACCTTGTTCTTGTCGGCCGTCGCCCGCAGGCGATCGAGAGCGCCGCGCTCCGACAGCGGCCTGCCGAACTCCAGGGGCTCTTCTTGGCGTATGCTCGCAGGAATCGTTTCGGCAATCAGGTCATCGAGACTTTTTGCGCCGACGACCGCAAGCATCTGGGCGATCTCGTCGGGCGAAGGACCGATGTGCCGGCGATTGGCGAAGTCATGGGGTTCGTAACCCGTTGGAGCTGACATGAGATCTCCTATGCGCCGATGAGCTTCTTGTAATCCGCCTCGTCCAGGAGAGCTCCGGCGGAGTTCGCGTCGGCGAGCTTCAGCTTGAAAAACCAGCCGTCCTTGCGCGGGTCCGCATTCACGATGGATGGATCATCCACGATCGCCTGGTTGATCTCGACGACCTGGCCGTCGAGCGGCGCAAAGACGTCGGATGCCGCTTTGACGGATTCGACCACGGCCGCCGCGCTCCCCTTGGTCAGTTGGGCGCCAACATCGGGGAGTTGCACGAAGACCAGATCCCCGAGCTGCGCTGCAGCGTGCTCCGTTATACCGATCGTCGCGAAATCGCCGTCGAGTTCGAGCCATTCATGATCTTCTGTGAATTTCAGCAAGCTTGCCTCCTATGCTCGTGCAACTGGCTCGCGCTTGTAGCGCAGCGTGACGAAGGGCAGTGTCGCGACGTCGATGGGAACTCGCTTGCCGCGCACTTCCGCGAAAACTTTCGTTCCGGGCTTCGAGAATTCACGAGGCAGATAGCCCATGGATATCGGGGAATCAACGCTTGGGCCAAATCCGCCGGACGTGACCGCGCCCAATGGATGGCCAGCGCCGGCATCGGCAAAGAGCAACGCTCCTGGCCGTACCGGACCGCGGCCTTCCGGCCTGAGCCCGACCCGGCAGCGGGCCGTACCGCTTTCAAGCTCGTCCAGTATCCGATCGGCTCCCGGGAACCCGCCTTCGCGATCTCCACCGGAGCGCCTGGACTTCGGGATCGCCCACGTCAGACCCGCTTCGACGGGCGTGGTGTTTACATCGAGATCGGCGCCGTAGAGGGGCAGGCCGGCTTCGAGCCGCAGCGAGTCGCGCGCGCCAAGTCCGATCGGTGCAACATCGCTGTTCTCGAACAGTCCTTCGGCAATTTCTCGCGCGACATCGGCCGGCGTCGATATCTCGAACCCATCCTCGCCCGTATAGCCGGACCGTGCGACGAGGCAGGGCGTGCCCAGTATGGGAAAGATGCGCACATCCATGAAGCGCATGCTGGCGCAATCGGGTGCAAAACGCGCCAGGGCCGCTTCGGCCTTCGGTCCCTGGAGCGCGATGAGCGCCCTATCGAGGGCCTCGACCTCGCACGATTGCGAAAGGTGCGCGCGCAAGTGCGCCTCGTCCGCGGCCTTGCAGGCGGCATTGACGACGAGAAGGAGATGGTCGCCCCTGCTGACGACCATCAGGTCATCGAGAATGCCGCCGCTCTCGTCCGTGAAATACGTATAGCGCTGCCGTCCAAGCGGAAGTCCGAGGATATCGGCCGGAACCAGGCGTTCGAGCACCACAGCCGCATCGGCGATCTTGCCCGACTTCGGGTACAAGGCAATCTGCCCCATATGAGAGACATCGAACAGCCCTGCGGCGGCGCGCGTATGCAGGTGTTCCTTGAGGACGCCGGCGTTGAACTGCACGGGCATCTCGTAGCCAGCGAACGGCACCATCCGCGCGCCCAGGCTGACATTGAGCGCGTAAAGCGGCGTGCGTCTCAGGGTTTGGGGTGTTTGCCGACCATCGTCCGCACTCATGCAGAGGCTCCCAAGGCTCATGTCCAGCGCATATCGAGCGCGCCCAAGCCCCCTCTGTCGTGAAACCTGAAAGATTGGGCGCCTCATCCAGCAGTGCCGGTCTTGGCGCCTTACCTCTTCGGTGGGCCGAACAATTGCCGGCCGCTTTCCAGAGCGTCGAAAGTCCTGCGGTCCTTGATGCCTGAGAGTTTCCGGGGCGGTTGCTCCTTCGGCGCCGGGGCGTTCCCGGTCTCTTCCGCGAGACTGTGGTGACGACAAGGAGCATGGTGCTTCCGCCCGTCAAGGTCAACCGTTCGAAAGTCGGCTTTCGCCCAAACCGCCGAATCGGGCGCACAAAGGGCCGCGAGTCTCCCCACGAGCCTGTCCCGGCCCTGTGGGCGTGTGCTAATCTGTCAGCCTGATTAGTCCATTGTACTGATGGATTGCAGCGCCCCACTAGCGAGCCGAAACCTTCCCGGCCGGGCCGGTTTCGAGCCATCCCCTAGAGTGGCTTTCCTGCCTATGAGATTGCTTATGAGAGGCTGCTGAGAGCGCTTGGGCAAGCTGACCAAACCACCCGCCCACATGATCGTCGCCATGGTCATATTGGCGGCGTGTGCGGTGTTTCGCATCTCGGACCCCGAGCCCGTCGCACGCCTGCGCCTGTCGATTTTCGACGCTTATAACCGCGCCTTCCCTCGCATTGCAGACGCATCGTTCCCCGTGAAGGTCGTTGCCATCGATGAAGCCTCATTGGACCGCATCGGCCAGTGGCCCTGGCCACGCACGAAGCTCGCGGAACTCGTCGGCAAGCTGGCGGCCTCCGGCGCACAATCAATAACGCTCGACGTGCTCTTCGTGGAGCCCGACCGCCTATCCCCAGACGAACTCGCCCGCTCGCTGACGGGCCGGGATGCATTGCAGCCGCTGATTTCGGCAATTGCCAAATTCCCGTCAAACGACGTGGAATTCGCCCGCGTCCTGTCGGCTGCCCCGTCGATCCTGGGTATTGTAGGCGACTCTGGCGGCGCGACGGCCATGGCGCCGGCGCGCGCCAGCATGGCTTTCGCGGGCGACGACCCCGCGCCATTCCTGAACCACTTCCGCGGCGGCATTACGAACCTGCCGGTTCTCTCGTCTGCGGCATCGGGCATCGGGGCCGTCAACTGGCTGCCGGAACAGGACCATATCCTTCGGCGCATTCCGCTTGCGGTCACCATAGCCGGCCGCATCTATCCCTCTTTGCCGCTGGAAGCTCTACGGGTCGGCACCGGCCAGACAACCATCTTTGTCAAATCGTCCGGCGCGAGCGGCTTGAGCGCCCTGGGGCAGCGGACCGGCATCGAGAGCATCCGGGTGGGCAACACTATTCTTCCCACCGATGGCCGCGGGGAACTCTGGCTCAAGTATGCGCTCCGCGATCCGCGCCGCGCGATCTCTGCCGGCCGCATACTCAACGGCGACTTCCAGCCCGAAGAAATCCGGCACCGGCATATTTTCATAGGGGCTACGGCCGCCGGATTGCTCGACCAAAGAGCAACGCCGCTCGATGCCTCCGTTCCCGGCGTCGAGATCCATGCCCAGGCCCTGGAGCAGATGCTTTCGGGCGATCATCTAGTGAGGCCCGCATACGCCACCGGCTACGAGATTGCGTTCCTCTTATCGGCTGGCGCGCTCGTTGCCTGGCAGGTCGCCCGATCGGGCGCCATCGTTGCAGCATTGCTCGCTCTTTGCGCCGTGGGGGCCGTGACGGCGGTCTCCTGGGTTGCCTACAGCTCTGCCGGCCTTCTCATCGATCCGGTCTTTCCTGGCCTCTCGGTCACGGCCTTGTATCTGGGAGCATCGCTGACGAGTTATATGCGCTCGGAACTTGAAAGGTCAAAGATCCGCAACGCGTTCGGGCATTATCTTGCGCCCGCGCTCGTCACTGAACTTGCGAACAATCCCGGCAGGTTGAAGCTCGGAGGCGAACAGCGCGAGGTCACGCTGCTGTTCATGGACGTGCGCGGCTTTTCGGGCATCTCGGAAAGCCTGGATGCCGAAAGCCTCATCCGCTTCATCAATCGACTGTTCGCACCGTTGGCCGAAGCCATCCTCAAGAATCGCGGAACGATCGACAAGTTCATGGGTGACGCGATGATGGCGTTCTGGAATGCGCCCTTGCCCGACCCGCACCATGCGGCCAGCGCGTGCAGGGCCGCACTTTCAATGCTGGATGAACTGACCCAGCTCAACGGCGAACTCACACGCCAGGCGGCTGAAACCGGTCAGACGTTCGCTCCGATCCGCATCGGTATCGGCCTCAACACGGGGACCTGCGTCGTCGGCAATGTCGGTTCGCCCGAGCGGTTCGACTATTCCGTGCTGGGCGACGCCGTCAATGTCGCCGCCCGGCTCGAGGAAGCGACCAAGAAATTCGGAGCCGACATCATCGCTGGCGCGCGCACCGCCGCTGCCGCCCCGGAACTGGCCTTTCTCGAAATCGCGACCATCACGCCGCGAGGCAAGCTCAAGGAAGAGAAGATTTTCGCGCTGGTGGGCGGCGAGCATACGAAATCTTCCCCCCAATTCCGCTTGCTGGCAGACCGGCATGCGGCCCTCCTGGAGGCGAGCAGGGCTGGCGACTTGGGCGCGGCCGCCTCGGCGCTTGCCCAGTGCCTCGACGTGGCCCCACCCCGGGCGATCGCGCTGTACAGGAACTTCGCGCTGCGGCTCGATCACGATAGCGTCGACGTCATCGAAGGTTCACGCGTGGAATGAACCCGCACGAACCGGCGCGCAATTTACTCAGGGTGGGACATCCCGCCCCTGCGGGGATGATTGCCTCCCATGTCATCGCGATGCCTGCGGCCGAATTTGCCGATGCCGATGCCTATGCCGATGCCGATTTCCAGCGGCAGACTATCGTCATATTGCCTAGCAGACCTGGATCGCTTCGGCTTGTCCCCGCTGCCTTCGTCGTCTCGAAGTTTCGCTTTCTTCTTTTTCTTGGGCTTGTCGTCCTTGTCCGAGTCGTCGCTGGCTTTTCTGACCTTTTGCGGCCGATGCGGGTTGAGACATGTCTTCTCCGGCTCGTCGGGTAGTGACGCATTGATGATCGCATCCCGCGTCAACAGAGGGTCGGGATCGAACTGCGGCGCCTTGTTGACGAACGGAAATGCTGTATCGAACGACTCCTGCGAATTAGCTGGAAGGCTCGACCAATTGATGGGTGATCCTACGCGGCCGTTGCTGGTGACACGCATCAGCCGTCCGGGTTGATCGAGAACGTGACAGACATTTCTGCTGTCCGTCACTTCGATCGCTCCTTCATGCAAGAGCAGCCATACCGATCGGTCTTTGAGGATATACAGATCGAGAATCGTACCCCTGACCGTTATCGACGCATTGGGAGTATTGATCACGTATGCGGGCTTGGCCGCTATGCCTGTTATGAACCGGAACGCGCCCTTCATCAAATTCAAGACGACCGTTCCGGTCTTCTTGTCGGAATCGTACACGAATTTGTCGAGGACCAGCCGGGCGCCGCCGGCGAGTGCGATTTTGGTGTCGTCGTCGAGCTTCAATTCGCCTTCTGCGTCGGCGCTCACCTCGATCGTGTCGTCCTGGCGGACGTCGTCCCCGGAAGCGAGCCTGCGGCGCTGCTTCTCGAAATCAGCGGTGACGGTATTCGTGATCGTCACAGCATCCCCGATGCGATCCCCGGACGCTGCATTGGCTGCACTCGTGCCCTCCAAGGGGCTCAGTATCAAAGCGAATGAAAGTGAACACATTTTCCGGAATTGGCCATTGGACATTGTCTTACACTCCGTGAGACAGGCCATCTACGTCAGCAACATGTTCGCAATGCTGGAATATTCCGCCTCCGTTGAAGCGCGGTCAAGCTCGTTCGGCGGGTTTGAGCACGCAAGGCGGCCACACCGGGCGCCGGTCGGGCCGCCGTCCCCCCCCTTTCCGGCCAATGTTAACGATTATCGAAGAGCAGCCCCGGCGGCCCCGGGTCAGCCACGGCGGGCGGGGGAGCGCGGCCTTCGCCGGGTAGAAGGGTCGGAAGACTGGCGGGAGGGATGCGAGGGGATTTCACCACGTGATGTAGAACATCGCCTTGGCCAGGAAGACGATGAGGATCGCGTGGCTGAAAACGCTCGCGTGGATGAATTGCACGTGGCGTGATCTGAGCTTGTTGCGCGCGCCGAGCGTCACCGCGGTGATGAAATGGACCAAAACGCTGAGCGCCAGGACGATCTTGATCGAGAGCAATGTGGCAAAGCTGCTATCGAGAGGATGCGCCAGGACTTCGCGATACTGCCATGCCAAGCCGACGCCGGCCGAATAGAGAACGATGATCGCGAACGGCATGACGCGCCGCGCGCGCCGGCCTACGGCGCCTTCGACCTGTCGCATCACCTCGCGGCCGACCGGCCTGCGGATGCCTTCGAGTATCAGCACCTCGAAGAATACCGCTCCGACGAACATGATGGCTGCGAACAGGTGCAGGGTGACGAGAGCGAAATAAGTCATGGCGGCTCAATCCTCTGAAGCGCATTTTTGCCAGCGGCAGGAACCGGCTTTTCGACAAACAAGAAGCGCTGGAACGGTAGGCTCCCCGACCCTAGCACCCTTTCGCTCCGCTCTGCCGGGGATCGCTGCGCCGCTCGGCCCGAGATCCCTGGAGCACTTCACTCAGCGTGTGCGAAAGGTTCCAGGCGCTGCATCCAGCCTTGCAGGTTCGGGAGCGTTGCGATCTGGGGGCTCTTCAAGCCCAAATCGGCTGCCCTCGTGGTCGACAGACATTCAACAGCCGAGCGCACGAGCGGATAGAGATTTATGTCGGCGGCGGTCAATCGCGCGCCGGCCAGCCATCCCGTTGCAGCCAGCTTTGCGTCGAGCTCACCAAGCAGGTCTGCGAAGCGATCAGCACCCCGGGCGATATCCTCGGGCGCAGCAGGGCGATTGAACAAGAGCGCGCTCAACAGAACGCAGAGCGTCGGCTCCGCATAGGATTGCTGCTCGCACATCTCTTGCATGATCGCGCCCGCTTCGGCCGGGGTTTCGCCGTAAAGCGGTACGAGGGGGTAGGCGCGATCGAGGTAGAACATGATTGCCTGCGATTCCCGCACCACCGCAGCGGTGTCTCTGAGAACCGGCAGCTTCCCGGATGGATTGATCGCCCGAAATTCCGGACTGCGGTTTTCTTGCTTGGACAAATCAAGCTTGCGCGATTGATAGGACAGGTTCTTGACCGCGAGCGTCATGTGACAACGCAACGCGAAGGGGCCGCCAGCAGTCCAATATAGCTCGATCGTCATGGCGCGTTTTGCTTCATGATCGTTTCGCCTCGCATGGGGCGTGGTTTAAAATGAGCGCTCCTCAAATCATTCATTTAGCTATTTCGCGCGCCACGACTTGTCAACGCACGCTCTGCGCCGCGTTCGGCTTATCGAAGGCGAGCGGCTGTTCGAACGAACGGCGCCAGCGTGTCGCCCCTCACTTGCGCGTCGGCACCGCCAGAACGTCACAGGGCAGTATCGTCAACAGAAGCTCAGCCACACTGCCGATGGTGTCATGCTCGACCGCGCTGCGGCCGTGCGTGCCGGCGACGACGAGATCGGGCCAGGACTTCTCGACATAATCGGCCAGCACCACCTCGGGCTCTCCTTCTATGATCGCCGTCTCGACGGCAGGCGATCCGGCAACGGCCGAGGCGACGAGGTCTGCCATGTCCTGCTCGGCCGCCTTGACGACCTTCTCGCGTTCTTCGGCTTCGATCGCGTCGATGCTTTTCTCGGCCCTGGGGCCGCCCCAATCGGGCGCGATGCGGTAGGCGTGCAGCGCCGTCAGGCGCGCCGAGGGGAACAGCGTCCGGCCGCACAGGAAGGCCGCACGCGAGGGGTCGGAGAAGTCGACCGCGGAAACGACGGTGCGATAGGGTCCCTCGGGCCGGCGGCGGACGGCGAGCACCGGAATCGTGGCTCGTCGTACGATACGGGCGGCCGTGCTCCCGAGCAGCTTCTCACCCACGATCTTGCCGTGCGCTGGCCCCGTTATCAGGAAATCGCAGCCGATGTCCCTTGCATGCGCGAGCGTCCGGTCGGCTGGATCGCCGATGATCGTATGGCGGGCGATTTCACGCGGCAGCCGCGCTGTGCTTACCAGCCGGTCCATCTCCGTCTTCGCGTTGCGTATGCGCCGCTCCACGCCCCACGGGCGGGCGGCGCTCGATTCCACCACATGAAGCACCACGAGCTCGGCGTCCCACTCGCGGGCCAGTTCGACGGCGCGGTCGAACGCACGGTCGCCGGCCGGCGTCAGATCTGTTGCGAGCACGATCTTGCGCGGTACTGACTTCGTCATGGCCACTCCTGCGTTGCCGTTTGCCGTTCGTTATTCTGCATTCGTTATCGTGCCGGACCGAATCGCGCCGGTGCCGGAGAGAGGAACACACGATCCATATTCGTTAGCACGGCCTGCCTCATCGTCTAGGAATCCCTAGCATGGGCAGGCCGCACAATTGCATGCGAAAACGCGCAGGCTATCAGCCTTGCGCAACCTTGGCGAGAGCCTCGGCGATGGCATCCTTGATCTGAAGGCGCCGCTTGCGCAGTTCAACTTCGTGCAGATGCTCCACGGGTTTCACGTTCGTCTCGGCCAGATGGATCTGATCATTGACGTCATCGTACTCCTCCAGCAGCTTTGCAAAAGCCGGGTCGCTCACCTTGAGTTCGTGAATGGCATCTGTTTGGCCCGGAAATTCCTCGGCAAGGGTATGCGGCGTATTGGACATGTCGTGGATCAGCTTTCGAGCTTGGGCTGGTCGGAGGACCTGCGGTTGAAGGGAGGGTTAAGCCGGAATCTTATTTATGTATCTTATTTATGTAGTGTCTCTCAGTTCGCCTCTCAAGTGCATGGTGGCGTGCTGCTGACGGGCTGGCGCGGCAACGCCACGCCCATCGTTGCGCCCCCCGCGAAAGCGCCAAACAAATACTATACCATTCCTAACTCGACAGCCCTTATTCAGTACTGCGCCAAGTGTTCGCGGGCCACACATTCGGCTACCCAACGCCCTGCGGCGACCGATGGGCCGCTTACTCCCGGACTCACGGGAAAGCTTGCCACCACTGCACCCTGCCTGTTATTCTTTTGGTAATTTCTGCACGTGTGCAGATCGACCGCTAATCGGAGCGTGTTGCCTTTTGCATTCGAGGCCGCCGTGGAACGTCGGATAGGTCCCTGGCTACGCGACTTGCCGTCCGTCGATACCGTCCTCAAGACAGACAGAGCGGTTGGTCTTGTCGAACGGTTCGGCCGCACCGCCACGGCAGATGCAATCCGCGCCGCAATTCAGGATGTGCGAACCGCGCTGATGGCGGAAACCTCGCCCGCGTGCTCACCTGATGCAGTCGCAATGCGCGCGGCCGGCAAGCTCGATGCAGAAAGTCGATCGAGCCTCCGGCCCCTCTTCAATCTGACGGGCACGATCCTTCACACCAATCTTGGCCGTGCCCTGATCGCCGAAGGAGCGATCTCGGCGGCTGTAGAGTCGATGCGCAGCGCTGTCGCCCTCGAGTTCGATCTGGCCAACGGCAAACGCGGCGAACGCGACGATCATGTGCGGGCGCTACTGCGGCGCCTGACGGGTGCAGATGACGCAACCGTCGTCAACAATAATGCGGCAGCGGTTCTTCTGGCCCTCAATACCCTTGCCTCAGGGCGAGAGGCGATCGTGTCGCGCGGCGAGTTGATCGAGATCGGCGGCGCGTTCCGAATGCCCGACATCATGCAGCGCGCCGGCGCCCGGCTCGTCGAAGTCGGCACCACCAATCGCACGCATCCTGCCGATTACCAGGCTGGAATTACCCCCGACACCGGGGTGATCCTGAAAGTTCACACCTCCAATTATCGCATCATGGGCTTTACCGCCGAGGTCGGTACCCGCGAACTTTCGGCGATCGCGGGCGGAGCGAACATTCCCCTGATGCACGATCTCGGATCGGGAACGCTCCTGGACCTGACGCAATACGGGCTCGATCACGAGCCGACCGTCCGCGAAGCCGTCAGCGGCGCGGACATCGTGACGTTCTCAGGCGACAAGCTGCTCGGCGGACCCCAGGCGGGGTTCATCGTCGGAAAGCGAAGCTTGATCGAAGCGATCAATCGCAACCCCATGAAACGCGCACTCCGCGTCGATAAGATGCGCTTGGCGGCAATCGAGGCGACGCTGAAGTTGTATCTCGACCCCGATCGCCTCGCTGAAAAGCTTCCGACATTGAAGCTTCTCGCGCGGTCTCAATCGGAAATCCACTTACAGGCGGAACGCGTCCTGCCCGGACTGGCCGGCTGCATCGGAGCGCCCTTCAGTCTCGAGGTTTGCGAGTGCCGCAGCCAGATCGGATCGGGTGCATTGCCTCTTGCCTCGCTGCCGAGCGCCGGCATTCGCATCCAGGCGAACAAAGGCGATGGCGAGGCGCTGGAAATGCTGGCGGCGGCATTGCGCGCGCTCGACCGTCCCATCGTCGGCAGAATGCAAGAAAACAGCCTTGTTCTGGACTTCAGGTGCTTGACCGACGAAGCCGGATTTCTCTCAGCCTTGTCCTCGCTCAATCGCGAGGGTCCTGGCTCGTCTTGAGGGCCACCCGGAGCGAGGTGCAACGAACCCAATATGATCATCGGCACCGCTGGACATATCGACCACGGAAAAACGGCCCTCGTAAAAGCACTCACGGGCGCGGACGGCGACCGTCTCAAGGAGGAGAAGGCGCGCGGCATCACGATCGATCTTGGCTTTGCCTATCTGGCGACCGCCCGGGGGATACTCGGGTTCGTCGATGTTCCCGGGCATGAGCGCTTCGTTCATACGATGGTTGCCGGCGCAAGCGGCATCGACTTCGCGCTGCTCGTCGTCGCAGCCGATGACGGCATCAAGCCTCAGACCATCGAGCATCTTTCGATCATCGACCTGCTCGGGATTTCTCGAGGCATCATCGTCATAACAAAAAAGGACCTGGTGCCGGCGGATCGCTTGGCGCAGGTGACCGGCGAGATCAGGGCGGCAAGCCTCGCCACGACGCTCGAGCGAGCCGACATCCTTTCCGTTTCCGCCATAACCGGCGATGGCATCGGCGAGCTTCGTGAACGCCTGGCCGCTGCCGCCGATAAGATCGGCGGGCGTTCGGATAGTGGGCGCTTTCGCCTTGCCGTCGACCGGGCGTTCACGCTTCAAGGAATAGGCGTGGTGGTTACCGGTACGGCCCTTTCCGGCGTGATCGCGGCCGGTAGCCATGTTTGCCTGAGCCCGCCGGGTCTGACGGCGCGCGTGCGTTCGATCCACGCACAGAACCGGCCGGCCCCGGTCGCAAGAGCGGGCGACAGGTGCGCGCTCAATCTTTCCGGGGCGGGAATTTCAAAGGACGCGATCCATCGCGGCGACGTCGTCCTCGATCCCCATTTGCATGCGCCGACCGACCGCATCGACGCCGTCCTGCGTGTTTTGCGGCGGGAAGACAAGCCGATAGGTCAATGGTTTCCCGTGCGTCTTCATCACGCTGCAGCCGAGACAGACGCGCACGTTTCGTTGCTCGACGGCAATCCGATCCGGCCGGGCGAGGCAGCGCAGGTCCAGCTTGTCCTCGACAAGCCGATCGCTGCCGCGGTACCCGACAGATTCGTCATTCGCGACGTCTCCGGGCGACGCACGATCGGCGGCGGCAAGTTCATCGACCTTCACCCACCGGCCAGACGAAAGCGCACTCCGGAAAGGAAGGCGCAGCGCGCGGCGCTGGCAATCGAGGATGCGGAAAAAGCCTTCGCGGCGCTTCTGGCGGCGCCTCCTCACGCATTCGATATCGCGGCTTTCGCGCGCGATCGAGCGCTTTCGGAAACGCAAATGGCGCAGCTGATCGACGCTCTCGACATCATGCCTCTGCGAACCGGCGCTTCGATCATCGCGGTTTCATCCGCATCGTGGCTGGCATTAGTAACACAGCTCGAAACGGCGCTGGCGTCGTTCCACGGGGAAAATCCGGACCGGCAGGGAATCGGGCGCGAGCAGCTCCGTCTAATGCTGCAGCCTCGCCTCCCCGCTCCGGCGTTCTATGTCGCCCTGCAGATCCTGGCCGGACGCCGCGACATCGCCATTGACGGGGCTTTCGTTCGGCTTTCCGCGCACGAGCCGCATCTTACGCCTGCCGACGAGGCAGCGTGGCGAACGATTGCGCCGCTCCTTGGAGGGGATCAGCGCTTCCGGCCGCCCCGTGTGCGCGGCATCGCCGAGATGATCGGCGGCAACGAGCGAGACGTTCGGCGCTTGCTCAAACTTGCCGGGCGCGCGGGGTGGGCCGATGAGATCGCGCACGATCATTTCTTCCTGCGCGAAACCGTGAGGGAAATGGTAGCGATCGCTGCGGACCTTGCCTGCGCATCCAAGACCGGTTTTTTCACCGCTGCCGACTTTCGCGACCGCCTTGCCAATGGCCGCAAGGTGGCAATCCAGATCCTGGAGTTTTTCGACCGGAACGGCGTCGCGCTGCGCAAAGGAGACCTGAGGGCCTTGAACAAGCACCGGCTGGACTTGTTTGGCGCTGTCGTGCTTTCATCGCCGCAATCGTCTGGAGGTGAATCGTCCCCGGTGGGGCGTTCGGACTTCAAATCCGAGTGGGGCAGCGAGACTGTCCCAGGTGGGTTCGACTCCCATTCTCCTCCGCCACGCGTTGCGAGCACACCCTCTTCGAAGATCAAGAGATCCTGACCTGCGCAGGGCCGGCGGACGCAGAGCCGACGATGCGCACACGCGGATAGCCTGCCGCCTCGATCTGACCGCAGAGCGCGAGGGCGCGTGCGGGCGAACAGGAGATCAGCAAGCCGCCGGATGTTTGCGGGTCTGTCAGAAGCGACGTCTTCCAATCGGGAAAATCCGGCGGCAGTACGACCTCGTTGCCGTAGCTCGTCCAATTGCGCCCCGAGGCGCCTGTCTTATAGCCTGCCTTGATCAGGCTTTCCGCATCCCTGAAAAGCGGGATGCGATCGTAAGCGATATCGAGCGTCAAGCCGCTCGCCCGGGCCATTTCGAGCCCGTGACCGAGCAGGCCGAAGCCCGTCACATCTGTCATCGCGTGAACGCCTTCATCCTCGGCCAGAACCAGACCGATGCGGTTCAGCAGCGTCGTCGACGCCATCAACTCGCCGTAAGCGTCATCCGGCAGCGCGCGTTTCTTGAACGCGGCGGAATAAATGCCGACGCCAATCCCTTTGGTCAGGATGAGCGCGTCCCCGGCCTGCGCGCCCGAATTCCGGCGCACGTTGCGCGGTTTCGTCAGACCCACGACGGCTAGGCCGTAGACAGGCTCGGGCGTATCGATCGAGTGGCCGCCGGCGATCGGAATGCCTGCCTCTTCGCAGACCGATGATCCGCCCTCCAGGATTTCGCGCACTGTCTCGACCGGCAGCTTGTCGAGCGGCATGCCGAGGATCGCCAGCGCCAGCACCGGCTTTCCGCCCATGGCATAGACGTCGGAAATGGCGTTCGCGGCGGCGATGCGTCCGAAGTCGCGCGGGTCGTCGACCATGGGCATGAAGAAATCTGTCGTCGCTATGAGGCAATGGCGCTCGTCGATCTGCCACACGGCGGCATCGTCCCCGGTTTCCGCCCCAACGAGCAACTGACTGTAGGGTCCTGCCGTAGACTTTCCGGCGAGGAGCTGCTGCAGCACGGACGGCGCAAGTTTGCACCCGCACCCGCCGCCATGTGCGAGTTCGGTCAAGCGTGGGATTGGTGCCGACATAACCACCCGTTATCCAAAAAACGGCTTTCCGCGTTAGCCAAGACAATCATATTCGTTGTCCAGTTACTAAGTCACCGATGGCCGGGCGATGCAATGCCTCATGGGTGAAATCGCAATTGCCTGGGCGACGCCGCGACTCTCGATCGACGCTCGAGCAGCGGACATTCGTTTTTTACCGCGAGCCCAGGAGCAGCAGCGGATTGGGGGCGTGGCGCGCCCAGCCTGCTTCCGAAACCATCATGTCAAGGCCGAGAGATGCCAGATCGTCGGCAAACGGGTCGATTTGCATATCCTTCGCCTGGTAAAGCATCTTCGCGTAGGTTTGACAGTCCCTGCAGACTTCGGCCTTGACCGCCCCGTTGTCGCCCTCGATGCCTCGAAGAGAGATCGCGCCGGCGCCTTCGCAAGTGATGCACACGGCGCGCACATGGTTCCAGGCCGTGGAGCAGAGCGAGCAGTACAGGTAGCGGACGCCCGGAGTCGGACCCGATGCCATTATGACACCCGACACAGGAGGCGAGCCGCAGCAGGGGCAGGCACCGCGCTCGGGAAGCAATCTCAGCAGAGCGGGCCCGATCAAAGACGCCGCCAGCGTGAAATAGACTTGAAGCGCGGCCGCCACGAAGAGAGCTGGAAGAGCTTTGTCTGCATCCAAGCTCCCGCCCAGGAATTGGCCGGCGAGAGCCTCCATCTCGCTGGCGTCGCTTGCGCGCAACGCATCCATGGCGTCGCTTGCGCCCTGTGGCATCGCGTACCGCTCCAGACTACGCAGTACGATCTCCAGGCCGTCTCGCCAGGCGGGCGCGCGGACGTGCGTATCCGCGGCAAGCGGCGGCTTGTGCAAGCGGACGCTTTGAAGGATCTGCTCCTCGGTCAGCTGCGCGGCGGGCGCAAGGGACACGGCGGCGGCGTGCTGAGCGCGTGAGAGAGCTGCCATGAACCCCAGCCAATCAGACATTCGATGTCCGCCGGCCAGTGCTTCGAATCGCTCCGCGGTTGCGCGAAACCGGGTCTTGGGGTCGGGCAGGCGTATGGGATCGGGCGCCTCGACGCCGCCCATAGGACTACCGATCCATTTCCCAGCCGGAGGTGAGCCACCTTGTTTCACAGGCACCATCTCATTTGCGGACCTCGCGATCGCGATCGAGCGGTCGTGGGCCCATGGAGCCTGTGACTGCGAGCGCGCGGAACCACTTGCGATGATGCCGCCAAGCCCAGCCCGGCGTCACGTAACCGCGTGTCATCGCGCGCATGGAACCCTCGACATGAATAGCGGCATAGACATGGATGATCCAGATGACGATCGCCGCGATCGCGGCAAGAGAATGGATCAGAAGTGCGGCGCGCTGCGTCTCGATCGATGTGGCCGTGCCGAAGTAAACTTCCCACACCAGGATGCCGGTGAAGAGCAGAACCGGGATCAGCAGCGCCATCGACCAGAACACCAGCTTCTGGCCCGCGTTGAAACGTCCGGCTTCCGGAACGCTCTCCTCCTCGTTGGCGAGGACGCGGCCGACCGATCCGAGCCATGCAGAATCATCCTTCGTCCATCGGTTATCGCGCCAGAATTGCACGATCATGCCCGCGTAACTCAAGATGAGGACGATGCCGATCCAGGGATGTACGGCTCGGGTCCATTGCCCGCCGCCGAACAGGTTCGACAGCCAGAACAGGAGCGGGTGGAACATCGCCAGCCCCGACGCCACCAGCAATACGAAGCAAAGGGCGGTGAGCCAGTGATTGATCCGCACCAAAGTCGGGTTTCGCACGAGCGTTCCTCTGGGGCGTCTCATGTCTCGCCTCGATCAATATACGGGTTTTCGTCATTCCCCCGTCTTGCGCGCTCGGCGGCAAGGTATGCCTCGGCTTCTCTTTCGTCTTCGGGTTGCACTTCATTGGCGCCGACGACGATCCAATGCAGGAAACCTGCAACGGCCGATGCGGCGATGCCTGCGAGCGCGACCGGCTTGAGGAGGCCTTTCCAGAATTCCACCGTCGTGCTGATCTTGGGATCTTCAGGCAGCCCTGCATAGATCGACGGCTTATCGGCGTGATGCAGCACGTACATCACATGCGTTCCGTCGACCCCAGGCGGATCATACAGGCCTGCGTTTTCGAAGCCGCGCGATTTCAGATCCTCGATGCGTTCGCCCGCCCAGTCGGTCATGTCCTTTTTGGAACCGAACATGATCGCACCGGTAGGACAGGCCTTTACGCACGCCGGTTCGAGGCCGACGGCAACACGATCAGAACAGAGCGTGCATTTATAGGCCTTGTGATCGACCTGGCTGATACGCGGAATGTTGAACGGGCAGCCTTTCACGCAGTAGCCGCAGCCGATGCAGTTCTCGCTGATGAAATCGACGATGCCGTTGGCGTGTTGAACGATCGCGCCCGGCGCGGGGCACGCCTTGAGGCAGCCTGGATCCTCGCAGTGCAGGCAGCCATCCTTGCGGATCAGCCATTCGAGATTGCCGTCGGCGTTCTCGTACTCCGTGAAGCGCATCAGCGTCCAGGTATTGGGATCGAGATCCAAGGGATTGTCGTAGGTGCCCTGGAAGGTTCCGACCGGGGCTCTGAGATCGTTCCATTCCATGCAGGCGGCTTGGCAGGCTTTGCAGCCGATGCAGCGCGTCACGTCGATCAGCTTCGCGACTTGGTCCTCGTGGCTGCGCACGGACGGCGGCGTGAGCGTCGAGGCCGATCGCCGGATGTAATTCTGTGACTGCAGGTCTGCCATCGGCTGCTCCGTCAAACCTCCGGCCCGGTTACGCGTTCGACGTTGACGAGAAACGCCTTGAACTCGGGCGTTTGCGAGTTGGCGTCGCCGACGGACGGCGTCAGCGTGTTGGCGCCGTACCCCTTGCGGGCCTGTCCGGTGAAGCCCCAGTGGAGCGGCACGCCGATAACGTGTGTCGGCCGGCCGTCGATGTTGAGCGGTTTTATCCGCTTGGTCACGTAGGCCTTGCAAACGATGTGTCCACGCTTCGAAGAGACGCGAACCCAACCCGCCTGCAGGATGCCCTTTTCCTGCGCCAGCGCCTCGCCGATTTCGACGAACTCCTCGGGCTGCAGGATGGCGTTGACCAGCGCATGCTTGGTCCAGAAATGGAAATGCTCCGTGAGCCGATAGGTCGTCGCGACATAGGGAAATTCCGATGCCGATCCGAACGCCTTGCGATCGCCCGGAAAGACGCGCGCGACGGGATTGGAGGCAACCTTCGGGTGGAGGATGTTGGATGCCGGAGACTCGAGCGGCTCGTAATGTTCGGGGAACGGCCCTTCCACCATCTCACCACGTGAGAAGAGCCGGCCCACGCCTTCGGCATTCATGATGAATGGGCCGACGCCGTCGGACGGCTTCGTCGTCACTGCGTAATCGGGAACGTCGATGCCGGTCCATTTGGCGCCGTCCCATTGGATCACCGGCTTGGCGGGGTTCCAGGGATTGCCTTGCAAATCGGCGCTCGCGCGATTGTAGAGAATGCGCCGGTTCGCCGGCCAGGCCCACGCCCAGTTCGGCGCAATGCCTTGCTCGCGCGGATCGGATGCGTCGCGCCGCGCCATCTGATTGCCTTTCTCTGTGTAGCAACCAGTAAAGATCCAGCAGCCGGCTTCCGTCGTGCCGTCGTCGCGCAGCTGAGCGAAACCGTCGAGCAGTTGCCCGGCCTTGACGAGAACGGCACCAGAAACATCTGTCAGATCGGCGCGCGCACGCCCATTCATGTCCTTTGCGAGTTCCTCCGCGGCAGGCTCCGTAGGATTTGTGTAATTCCAAGACAGGTTCAAGATCGGATCGGGAAACGCGCCGCCTTCCTTGCGGTAGAGATCGCGCATCCGGTGGAAGATCTGGGACATGATCCAGATGTCGGACTTGGCTTGTCCGGGCGGGTCGGCGGCCTTCCAATGCCATTGCAGCCACCGCGCCGAGTTGACGAGCGAACCATCCTCTTCCGCAAAGCAACTCGTCGGCAACTGGAGCACTTCGGTCTGGATGGCGGAGGAATCCGCCGGATTTTGCGGCCCGAAGTTCTCCCAGAAACGCGATGTTTCGGTGTCGAGCGGGTCCATCGTGACGAGGAACTTCAGCTTCGAGAGGCCGCGGCGGATCTTGCCGCGGTCTGGGAAAGCCTGCTGCGGATTGAACCCTTGACAGATGTAGCCGTTCATCTCGCCGTGGTTCATCATCTCGAAAGCCTTGATGACGTCGTAGAGCGGGACATCGAGTTTCGGCAGCCAGTCGTAAGCCCAGCCGTTCTGCGCCGTCGCAGCATCGCCGAACATCGACTTCTGGAAGCTGACGAAGAACTTGCGGTAGTTCTGCCAATAGCTCGTCTGCCCCGGGCGCAGCGGCTTGAACTCTCGCGTCTTCATGTAGTCGTCGAGAGAGGCTTCGTGGTCCGCAGGCAGTGTCAAGTAGCCCGGCATCAGGTTTGAAAGAAGCCCGACGTCCGTCAGCCCCTGAATGTTGGAATGCCCGCGCAGGGCGTTCATTCCGCCACCCGCCACGCCGATGTTTCCGAGCAGAAGCTGCACCATCGCCATGGCCCGGATGTTCTGCGAGCCGACCGAGTGTTGCGTCCAGCCGAGAGCAAACAGACTGGTCATCGCCTTGTCGGGCGCCGCCGTCTCGGCGATCATTTCGCAAATATGCAGATACTTATCCTGCGGCGTGCCGCAGATGCGCGACACGATCTCCGGCGTGTAGCGTGCAACATGCGCGCGCAGGAGATTGATGACGCAGCGCGGGTGCTGCAAGGTTTCATCGGCCTTGGCAAAGCCCTGCTCATCGAGTTCATAGTCCCAGCTCGATTTGTCGTAACTGCCCTTCTCCTGATCGTAGCCGCTGAAAAGTCCCTCCTCGAAGCCAAAGCCTTCCTTGACGATCAGGCTCGCATTCGTATAAGCGCGAACGTATTCGTGCTGGATCTTGTCCTTTTCGAGCAGATAGCGGATCACGCCCAACAGGAACGCGATGTCGGTTCCGGGCCGTATCGGCGCGTAGTAATCGGCGACGGACGCGGTGCGGGTGAAGCGCGGGTCGACAACGACGAGCTTGGCGCCGTTCTCGATCTTCGCTTCCACAACCCACTTGAAACCGCAGGGGTGCGCTTCCGCGGCGTTTCCGCCCATGACGATGACCAGATTGGCATTCTTGATGTCCTGCCAAGTGTTGGTCATTGCGCCGCGACCGAATGTTGGAGCCAGACTGGCCACCGTCGGTCCGTGTCAGACACGCGCCTGATTGTCGAAGACCAGCATCCCGAACGAACGGGCGACCTTCCAGGTCAGATACGCCGTTTCGCTGGACGAGGCGGACGCCGCCAGCATGCCGGTCGTGATCCATCGGTTGACCGTCACGTCCTGCGCGTTCTTCGCGATGAAATTCTTGTCGCGATCGTCTTTCATCAGCCGCGCGATGCGATCGAGCGCCCAATCCCAGGTGACTTCCTTGAACTGGGTGCCGCCCGGCGCCCGATATCGCGGAGCCTTCAGGCGACCCGGCGAATGCACGACATCCAGAAGCGCCGAACCCTTCGGGCAAAGCGTGCCCCGGTTCACCGGATGATCGGGGTCGCCCTCGATGTGAATGATATTGGATCGCGCGTTCTTGGAGCGGTCGCCCACGCTGGAGATGAGAATACCGCATGCGACGGAACAGTAGGTGCACGTGTTCCTGGTTTCTGCCGCGGCCGCCAATTTGAAGGGGCGAACAGAAGCAGCGAGAGCTTCCCTCAACGCCCCGAAGCCCAACGCATCGATCGTCGATGCCGCAAGGGTGGCAGCGCTCAATTTAACAAAGCCCCGCCGGCTGATCTGCATGACCGGCCCTCCAGTGAAGAACCGCGAATGAATGATAGAATAATAAATTCCTATACCCTTAATCCGAAATGTCAACGGCGCGTGATGGTTTCTCTCCTGTTCGCGCCGTCAATACCTCGAAACGCGCTTGTGCAATCCAGCTTCGTTTTGGCATTCAGTATTTGGAACGAACGTGCGCTTCGGATCAGGAACGTTGCGCAAACCGTATGGCACACTGGCGATTTCTGAGCCAAGCCACGTGCAAATCGGACGAGCGTCTTGAGTGCACAATGATGAGATGATCAGCACGCGTTGTCATCCGCGCCTATGTCCGCCAGGACAATGCTGAGATTTGCTGCGATCGCGCTCAAGAGCTGCGCCGTGTGCGCGGCCCTAGGCGCTGCTTGCTTTGCAGTCGCCAGAACCTCGCCCTTGCGCAATTCACGGGCGCGGGAGGCACGTGCACCGCGAAGGCAGACATAGAAGCCTCAAAGAGGCTTCCCCTTCGGGCCCCCTGGCCCTTCGGCTTGAAGTATATCGCAAACGGCATCGGGCTTGACATGCGCCGGCAAAGGGGGCCTGCTGGATCAGGCTGGCGCCTGCTTCCGAGGAGGTAGATATGTCGCTTGAGCGGTTTCGCAGAATGCGAATTGTCGTCCTGAACCAGCGGTCGACGGCCTATCAGGCAACTCGGGCAATGGCGGATAATCACATTGGCGCGGTACTCGCCAGCCAGCCGCCCGAAATCGCGGGAATTGTCACCGATCGTGGCCTCGCGCTCGCCGTGCTTGGCGGGATCAATGAGATTTGTCCGCAGTTGCCCGAAGACAGGAAGGCGTTGTTTGCCTCGGCCGGGTGAAAGCTACAGCAAGGCCAGGGCGTGCGAGCAAGAAGCGAGCCCAGAACCCTACGGAGGAGGCCGATCATGGATGCGCTTGAACGCGATTACCCGACCGTGCTGCTGGCCGGTCACGAGCCACCCTGCGTGTCGCTCTACCAGCCGACCCACCGCTCGTATCCCGACAGGCAGCAAGACCCCATCCGGTTTCGCAACCTTGTCAAGGCCATCGAGTCCTCCCTCAAGCAGAAGTACGCCGCGCGGGAGATTTCGTCGCTTCTGAAGCCGTTCCATGACTTGGCGGCGGACCCCGCGTTCTGGAATCGCGCGCTGGATGGATTGGCTATGTTCGTCGCGCCGGACATGCTCAAGATCTACCGCCTCCAACGCCCAGTCCGCGCGCTGACGGTCGTGGCCGACAGCTTCCACACCAAGCCGCTCATGCGTATCCTGCAATCTGCCGATCGCTACCACATCCTCGGACTCAATCGCCGCAACATGCGCCTGTTCGAGGCCAACCGCTATGCTGTCGACGAGATCGAGCCGGCGCCCGAAGTGCCGCGATCCGTTGCCGACGTCGTTGAGGAAAAATCGGGCGAGCCGGAGCGGAAACGGCGCGTATACGGCGCAGGCCCCGGCGGGACGACGAGCCACGGCACCGATGTCCGGCAAGACGAGATCGAGAGCGAAACCGAGCGCTTTTTTCGTGCCGTCGATCGTGCCGTGCTCGATTATCATTCGCGGCCTTCCGGATTGCCGCTCCTGCTGGCGGCCTTGCCGGAGCACCACCATCTTTTTCGCTCGGTAAGCCGCAATCCCTTTCTTGTCGCCCAGGCGATCGACGTCGACGCGGGAGCCGTGTCGAACGATGATTTTCGGGAGCGGGCCTGGCAGATCATGCTGCCCTTCTATCTGGAGCGCTTGAACAGCCTGATCGAGCGGTTTGGTGTGGCCAGAACGCAGGGCCTTGCCGCTACCGATACAGCCGACATCGCCAAGGCGGCCGCGGCGGGGCGCATTTCCACCCTGCTGATCGAGGCCGACCGCGAGGTTCCCGGCCATTTCGATCCCGCAAGCGGGGCGATAGAATTCGCACCGCTCGACCATCCCCGGGTCGACGACCTGCTCGACGATCTGGGCGAGCACGCGCTCAGGACGGGCGGCGAAGTGGTGATCGTTCCTGCCGGACGTATGCCCACCGGTACGGGAATCGCTGCGATCTACAGGTTTTGAGCGTCACCGCCGCCGCCGGCAGCCGTGATGGGCTGCGCCGGCAGACATACGAGGCAGATATACGCGTTTGCGGCCTCGGCGCCATGAGCGCGGCGCGGGTTCGTCACGGCTTTCGGTGAGATGGCTTCGCGACGGCTTCCGCAAGATGGCCCAGTCCTCGCAAGCCCGGCCTTTCACGATGTGGACGCCAGGCGATCCAGGAGGATCGTCAACAGTAGGGATGAATCCTCGATGGCCTTGACCGAGTGCGGCACTCCACCATCGAGATAGACCCACTCGTGAGCCTTGAGAACGATGGGTGCGGATTCCACTCCCAGCTCGATATGGCCCTCCAGGCAGTGCAAGGTGAGGTTTCCGGAAACCTTATGCTCGGGAATTTCGGCGCCTGCCTGCACGATGAGCCGGATGGCTTCAAAGTAATCGGTCTTGATGATGGCCGTCGACTTCGCATTCTTCAGGTCTCGACCGATTGGTTTCAGATTAACGATTTCGCCAGGCTTTGCATGATGAAGGGCCATGTGCGGTGTTCCTCGTCCTTGCTTGCACGCTGCAAGTGCCGACCTTGCCGCTTTTGATCGATCAGCACGCATCTGCGCAAGACTATCATGCAAATTGCTGGTGGCTAGAGTTCACGGGTTCGGCCAATGACTGGTCACGCGTCGGCCTGTGCGGATAAAGCCATTCCTGAAGGCAGCCGCTGTGCGTGGCCGCATTTCATAGTCAGTCGAACGTCCGGCCTTGGAACATCCCAGTCCGTGAAACAGATGCGGGGTCTTGAAGAGCTAATTCCAAACCTGGAAGACTCCAAGCACCTCGTCGCGGGGGCCGGGCTGCAACGCGCAAGCGGTTTTCGACGCGAGATGCTGGATCAAGGGCTGGCCTGTCGCCCAACCCATGTGCGGATCATTCCAAACATCGAGCACCTTCCATCGATGCACCTTCCCATCGAGTCGTCGCTTCGCTACGCCGGCGCCCGCGATGAGCCGATCTATCGGCCGATACAGGCCGTGTAGCTTGCAGCGCGCCTGACAGCCGCCGGCCCTGCGCCCGCTGAGCATGGCCCGCGGGCCGGATAAGTCATGCACTGCGCCTCATAACTGATGCTCTAGACATCACAGATAGCGTATAGTAGGTAACCACCAACATGATCACAGCAGCGCAGATGCGGGCGGCCCGTGCCCTGCTTGGGATTGATCAGCAGACGCTGGCCGATCTTGCCGGCGTCTCGCTGCCGACCATCCAGCGGATGGAGGCGAGCGACGGCAACGTGCGGGGTGTCGTCGACACCTTGACCAAGGTCGTCGCGGCCTTCGACTTCGCCGGCATCGAACTCATTGGCGACAACGCTCTAAGCCAGGGCCAAGGCCGGGGCGTTCGCTTCAAGACCGTCACGGTAGCGCCACCAGCCGCTCAAGGCCGGTTGCCGGGACGCAAGAAGGGCGCGGTCGCGCGCCGCTGAAGGCCAATCACGTTGCGACGGCGACCGCCGACGTTGTGCGGCGGGTCCCCCCCCCCCCCGAACAAGGAGAAGGACCCATGGGCGGGGCGGGGCCCGCCGCCGCGGAGGCCAAATCCGTTGGCGGGGGCGCCCGCCGCCGTTTGCGGGCGGGCCCCGCCGCTCCCGTAACAAGGAGACGGACCCATGGACGCGGCAGTGCCCTCGGCCACCCAACGCCCTCGGCCAACATTTGCCGAGCTGTTCACGCCCAAATTGGTGACCCTGCTACGCGAGGGGTATTCCGTCGCCGATTTCCGCGCGGATGCTTTGGCCGGCTTGACCGTCGCGATTGTCGCTTTGCCGCTCTCCATGGCCATCGCGATCGGTTCGGGATTGTCACCGGAAAAAGGGCTGTTCACAGCCATCATCGGCGGCTTCCTCATCTCGGGGCTCGGCGGCAGCCGCTTCCAGATCGGCGGACCGGCGGGTGCGTTCATCGTCCTGGTCGCCAGCATCGTCGAGCGGCACGGCTATGACGGCTTGGTGCTGGCCACGCTGATCGCCGGCGTGCTGATGATGGCGGGCGGCTTTCTGCGCCTTGGTACATATGTCAAATATATCCCGTTCCCGGTCACGGTCGGGTTTACGGCCGGCATTGCGGTGATCATCTTCGCCAGCCAACTCAAGGAGCTGCTCGGATTGAGCATCGACCATGAGCCTGCCGCGCTACTGCCCAAACTCAACGTCATCGCGGCGAACATCACCACGATCAAACCGGCCACCGTCGCGCTGTCGTTGCTCGCCATCGGCATCATTGTCGGGCTGCGCCGGGCTGCGCCGAAATGGCCGGGCATGTTGATCGCCGTTGGGGTGACCGCAGCGGTATCCGCCTTGCTGCACCTCGATGTGGCGACCATCGGCTCGAAATTCGGCGAGGTTCCGCGGACCTTGCCGCTGCCGTCGCTGCCAGCGTTCGAGTTGGCCAAGATACGTGCTGTGTTGCCGGAAGCGCTGGCAATCACCCTGCTCGGCGCCATTGAAAGCCTGCTCTCCGCCGTGGTCGCGGACGGCATGACCGGCCGCAGGCATCGCTCCAACTGTGAACTGGTTGCGCAAGGTGCAGCCAACATCGGCGCGGTGACGTTCGGCGGCATGTGCGCCACCGGCACCATCGCCCGCACCGCGACCAACATCCGTGCCGGTGCGCGCGGACCCGTCGCCGGCATGCTGCATGCGGTCTACGTGTTGCTGTTCATGCTGGTGGCCGCACCCCTTGCCGCTTACATCCCGCTCGCCAGTCTTGGCGGCGTCCTGGCCGTTGTGGCCTGGAACATGGCTGAAAAAGAAGAGTTCGCGAGCCTGTTTCGGGCGTCATGGGGCGACGCCACCGTGCTGATGGCGACGTTTCTACTCACCATCTTCGAAGATCTCACCGTTGCGATCGCCGCGGGCGTCACGCTTGGCGCCTTCCTGTTCCTGCATCGCATGGCCGAGGCCGTCGAGATCGAGGGCGGGGCGCCGATGATCGCAGACGACCAGGCCGATGCCACCGGCGCTCAACGCACGGCTTATCTGCCCCGCGCCATGAACGGCGAGGTCATGATCTATCGCATCAGCGGAGCGTTTTTCTTTGGTGCGACGGCAGCCGTCAGTTCCGTGCTTGACCGTATCGGAGCGCATCCCAAACGCTTTGTGTTGGATTTCACGGATGTTCCGCTGGTGGATACGACCGCTGCCAAAGCCCTCGATGGCTTCGTGCACAAGCTCCACAACGGGGGTACTGAGGTCTATTTCGCCGGCGCCCGGCCGTCGGTCCGCCGGACGTTGCTGGGTGCGGGATTGCGCAAGCCGCTGGTGCATTACGTAGCTAGCGCAAATGACGTCATGGACGCCTGATAACGGCCCTCTGTATTGGGCGTGACGGGACCGAAAACGCTAGCACGCCGCATTCTCGTTGGAGGATGCGCGAGAACCGCGTTGGACTGTCGCGCTGGATCAATGCGTGGCATATTAGCGGCAAGACCAAAGTGTCGTACACGCACAAGGATACCGATCGATGAGCAACAACCCCATGGATGCCGGCCGCAGGGCTTTTCTCGGTCAGATCGCATTCGGCGCCGTCACGCTGTTGGGCGGGCACGCCGCGGCAGAAACACAACCCGCCATCACGGTCTGGAAGGACCCCGACTGCGGCTGCTGCGGAAAGTGGGTCGATCACCTGCGCCGCAATGGGTTCATAGCGACCGTCTTCGACACCTCCGACGTTCGGTCCGTCAAAGCGCGGCTTGGTGTCCCGGCCGAGTTGGCCTCATGCCACACCGCAGAGATAGCAGGCTACGCGATCGAAGGGCATGTACCCGCCCAAGCTATCCTTCGTCTGCTTGCGCAAAAACCGGCCGGCCGCGGTCTTGCTGTCCCCGGCATGCCGATCGGTTCGCCCGGGATGGAGGGCGGCGCGCCCCAGCCCTATGACGTCGTCTTGTTCGGCAATGGCGCACCAAGCCGGTTCGCACGCTTCATCGGGGACAGGCCGGCATAGCGAGCAGCACCCGCAAAGCAAATGCATAGAGCCGTTCCCGCGTTTCCACGAACCGCGAAATCGCTCTATGGACCGCCGAGCAGATGCTCGTAACGCCTGTCGGTCAGTGTAGCGAGAAACGCGGCGAGCGCGTCGATCTGCTCTTGCGTCAGCGGTTGTCCTTGCAGCTCGTAATGAGCGAGGTTCACCGCCACTTCCGGCTCATCCCAGGGCGCGTTCGTTTCCGGATTTTGCGATCCGGCCTGACCTTTGAAGCGATCGTGAAAGGCGATCGCCGTCCGCAGCTCCTGGAAGACGCCATTATGCATGTACGGTCCGGTGATCGCGACGTTGCGCAACGTCGGCACACGGTAACGGCCGTGGGCCAGGTCCGCATTCTTGATCGCGGGATTATCGGCCAGGCCACGATCCACAAAGCCCTCGCCCTTGCCGTTGAGACTGCGGATGCCCTTATTGGGCGGCACGCCGAGGTTATAATACCTGGCATTGGTGAAGATCTCCGCGGTACCCGGTTCACGCGATTGCAGATGGCATCGCGTGCAGTTCGCATTATCGGAGAAGAAGAGATCGCGTCCGGCCTCCTCGAGTTCCGAGAGCTCCGTTTCCCCGCGTAACGAGCGATCATATCGCGAGTCGAAGGCCAGGAACGGCTTGGTCCGCTCGAATGCCGCGATCGCCGACCCGATGGCCCGATAGGACTTCTCGACGTCTGCCAGCGTACCCCCGCCAAACAAACGCGAAAATGCCTCGACATATGAGGGGTTCTCTGCGACACGCGCCACGACGCTCGCCCGATCCGGCATTCCCATCTCGACGGGGTTCGTGATTGGGCCGACGGCCTGCTCGTCAAGACCGGCAGCACGCCCATCGTGGAAGAGGCCACCATTAGCCTCGCCGGAGGCGGCAAATTCAAATCGTGGGATCAGCGCCGCATAAGCGAGGGTTGGCGCATTGCGGTCTCCAAGCGACCGCCCATCGCCGCCACGCGAAACCGCACCCTTAACCTCGCCAAGCTGGCGCGGATCGGTGAAGGCAAGCTCCGGCGAGTGGCAGCTGACGCAATTCTGCCTGCGGCTGAAGGACAGGTTACGATCCGCAAATAACGCGCCGCCCAACTCTTCCAGCGTTTCTACGCGCTTGATCTGCTGGGCCGGAGTCGCCAGCGCGTGCGCGGATGGGCGGGGGGCCAGAATTAGGGCCGCCCCCAGCGAAACAACTGCAATGCCGATGCCTTTGCGCCAGCCGATCTGCTTCACGATACCCACCCTCAGTTGGCCGGCTTGATCGTCACCTTGATAACGTCACTCGGGGCGCCGACGATTTGAATGAGCGTCTCTCCAGGGCCGAGTTCATAGCTCACGCTCTTGCGCAGGATTGTGCACTCCGGCTTTCCGGTGAAGCCGGTGGAGTCTACGAGCTTGCCGTCCTGCGCAACGTCGATCCAGCCCTCGCGCGACAGCGACACATGATAGGCACCGGCCTTCTCGAGGCGGCCAATCTTGATCCAACCAGAAAAACTGTCGGCGCCCACCGCTTGTTTCTTTACGCCTGATATGACCGGAAGCGCTTCCGATCCGCTCGGCTTCAACGCCAACGCTATGGCCTTGGCCGGCGGTGTCGCGAGCGTACCTCCGCTGGGCATCGCTTCGGCATCGGGAGCGCTCATCCAGCCTATCTCGGTGTCGAGCGCCCAGTTGAAGCCACGACACGCCTGCTCGTCGGCGACGCCCGGGCTCGAATGGAGAAGCATCATTGCAGCCAACGCCCCCGCTCCCATTGCGATCTTACCCATCGACAGCTCTCCCTTCATTGGTATGTTGCATTATGCGCGACCGCAGCGATATCGCCCGTCGGCTATCCCGATCAGAACCTTGCACGCATGTTGACGTAGAACGTTCGGCCCGCTTCCGGATAGCCGTCGGTCAGAATGTAGTTCTCATCGAGGATATTCCGTGCCGTCAGCATGAGGCTCGTGTTCTCCGTAAATTCGTATTCCGTCTGGAAGTTGAGCAGTCCGAACGCGCCGGTCTTGTAGTAGAGGCTGCCATCCGCAGTGACGGTCCAGCGCTCGCTGGCGAACTCTACGCTCGGCGTCACGCTCCATGCATCGGTGAAGCGGTAGGTCATGTACGCGATGCCCTTGATCTCCGGCAGTCCGGTCAGTTCGAAGCTGGGGTTGTTCGGATTCGATACGTCGCGATGCACCCAGGTGATGTTGCCGCCAACGAGCATCTGAGGCGAGATGGCATAGTCGATGGAGGCTTCGGCACCGTAATAGTGTCCAGAACCGACGTTCTGGCTCTGGTTGATGAAGGTCCCGTCTGGCGCACGGATGGGAACCGGCTGGATGATGTCCTGCACGTCGCTGTAGAAAGCCGCCGTGGCAAAGAGACTGCGCGGCGCAAATGCCGTCGACCAGCCGATCTCGTAATTCGTTGCCTCCTCGGGACGCAGGCCCGGATTCGATGTCGACCCGCCGAAGCGCGAACTGAAGCGCTCGAAAATGGTTGGAAAGCGCGTGCGGTCCGATACGCTCGCATGCAGGGTCTCGGTATCCGTGTAGCGATAGACGACGGCGTTCTGCCAATTGAACGCGTCGCTGTCCTTCAGCTCATAGTGGACGTAGGCATTGTTGGCATAGTCTTCCGCCTTCTGCAGATTTCGCCAGTCGTAGCTGATGCCGCTGATGATATCTATGCGGCTGGTGGCCCGGAACGTGTTTTCCAAGGCGACCGAATACGTATCTTCGATCGTCGTCTGATCAGGCTCCATGAAGCATGGGGCGGTTGAACCGCAAGACTTCCCCTTGAGATTATAGGACTGGGTCTCGCCGTGCAGATCGCGGCGCGCATGGAACGCGACCTTCAGCGTATCCCATGTCGTGATGTCCGCGCCCGCTGTGACGCTGCCGCCCAAAGCCCAGTCATCAAAGAAACTTTGGAACGCGTAGGGGCGTGTCTGCGTCGTCTGCTCGGGATCATCGTAGCTGAAGAGCTTGTCGGTATAGGATGTGTAATAGGCCTTCGTCTCAAGGAACGAGGCATCCCCGATCTTGGTATGTGAAAGCCAATAGACGTTCTCGAGCACTGTTCCGGGCCAGTCCCAGTATCGCTGCTTTTCAACGGGATCGTTGACGTGATAGGGCGCGCCCCTCGCGCTTGTCGTGCGCTGGTAGTTGATCGAATAGTCGTCCGTCGGGTTCGGCGTCAAACCTGCCTTGAGATTGACCTGCCAGTTCTCCTTGTAGGAATGGTCGCGCCGTCCGCCATCCTCGACCGGCGTCGGCGCGAAGTCGTCCGACAGGTACCAGCTGTCATTGTCGAGCCAGATACCGCTTGCTTGCGCGTAATAGCCGCTTTGTCTGGCGCCAAGTGATGCATACGTCTTGTAGCCCTCGAACTGCCCATCGGTGCCGAAGGCCAATCCGCCCTGCACTTCGCCATCGACCGCCTTCTGCGGCTTCTTTGTCACCAGATTGATTGCGCCCCCCATGCCGCCCGGCCCATTGAGGACGGACGTATAACCCTTGGCGATTTGCAACTCGGATACATCCGGCGTCAGAAAGCTCGAGAAATCGATGCGATTGTCGGCCGGGCGGTAGATGCGGATCCCGTCGATCGACAACGGAACCTGCCAGCGGTCGAAGCCGCGAACGAAGATCAGCTGCTCGTTGCGGCTGCCGCCGGAATTGGACGCCGCAACGCCGGGCGCGAGCGCCAACGCCTTATCGAGCGTATCTTTGGAGAAGGTCCGCATGGCCTCGCCCGAGACGGCCGTCCCGCCCACCATATCGATCTGCCCGAGGGTGAAAACACCTGGAATCGCGGAGGACGAAGCGTCTCCTTCTGTCCCGCTGGCCTCGACTGCGGACTCCTCTGCTTGCCCAGATCCGCCGCCGCCTGAACTTGCTTGTGATCCCCCAGGCTCGTTGTCAACGGCGACGGGCTTATGTTTCTTTGCTGCCGGCTTGGGCTTTTGAGCGATTTTTTCTTTCGGAGCCGAGATGACGACCGGCGGGAGCGTCACCTCCCCATCGCCCGCATCGGCCGTCTTCACCTCTTGCGCCGACGCGAGCTCGCCAAACCCGGCCGACAGCGCAACACCGGCCAGCAATACATACCTTGAAACCGACATCCCCCGATCCTCCCGATCCCGCAAACAACATAGTTGTTAGGCTATATCGAGTCATCAGGACACACCGCAAGTGCAATCGTCTTTGCGGCGACCAGAATCCGGATTCACGTCCTCCCCGGAACAAACGGAGGGCGCTGTTTGGCACACCTTCTGGGAGTGGTGGCCAAGAACTCGTGGCTGAGTGAACTCGGTCACGCGAGGGTTTGACACGCCATGCCGCAGCATGCCGCCTTTACGTCACCAGCTAGGGCAGCTCGTTCTTGGAGTTTGGATCGGCCTTGGTTCACAGGCGCGCGGATCCCAGGAGTTCGAGCGTTGCGGAATCTTCCACGCCGTCGCAGTAGCGATCCAGAGCCTGCTGAAACACGCCCTCGCGTTCACTAGCGATGGCGAACAAGGTCATTGATGACCGGAACTTGAGGTCGTCCGGCGTCCCGAAGATTTGGTGCAGGCACTTCCCTGTCACAGCCAGGACGGCTCGCACGCATTGCCTCAACCGCTCGCCCAGTACCGGATGCTGCAAATAGGCGCGCGCCTCGGCGAGAGATGCAATCCCATAATATTGCGCCATGGGCGACCGCCCCAGCCCCGACAATTGCGGAAAAACAAACCACATCCAGTGCGATTGCTTGCGGCCCGCCCCAAGCTCGCGAAGGACGGTCTCGAACACCGGATCCTGAGCCTTCATGAAGCGATCAAGGTCAAACGCGTCTTTGCCTGGCATGAGCTTCCCGGAATAGTTCCAACCCTCCGGCTCGGGGGGCGATATGAACAGGTTGAACAAGATAGCCCCCACCGAACCAGAACTAAATGCAAAATGCATCGCAAACGGCACGCCAAGTCCAGACAATGGCGCGCTTAGCGCAGTCATCGGCATCGCCGCGCCAAGCGGCGCCGGCCCGCCGATCTCGTCCACAGCACAGCAGCAACGTGCTAGAATTGCCGCTCTGCCGGTCTGCCCGCGCCCCGCTCGTTCGCACCCTGGAGGAGCGCCATACTCAAGAGAACCCTCACTGCCCTTCGAGCCGGCGCCGTGGTGGTCGGCACCGTTGTCGGTATCGGCATTTTCAAGGCCCCCTCAGTCGCCGCGGCTCACACCGCCGGCGAAGGAGCCTTCCTCGCCCTGTGGCTACTCGGAGGTCTGATCACTCTCGTGGGCGCGCTGTGCTACTCGGAACTCGGAGCGACGTATCCCAGCGTTGGAGGTGAATTCCACTTCTTGCGCAAAGCATATGGCCGCGAGGTCGGCTTCATGTTCGCGTGGGGTCGCATGACGGTCATGCAATCGGGCTCGATTGCTGCCGCCGCCTTCGTCTATGGCGACTATGCGTCATCTCTCCTTCCCGCCGGCGCACACGGAGCCGCCGTGCATGCCGCGCTTGCAATCCTCGGACTTTCTGCGCTCCAACTCTCAAGCACGGAGAAGACCAGCCAGGCGCAACTCGCCTTGACGGTGGCGACGGTAGCACTGGTTCTGCTCATCGCCGCCATTGGGCTCGCGGCTCCACCCAAGGCGGCGCCACAGTCCGCCGCGACAAGCAGCCCGGCTGCGGGTCTTGCCATGGTTTTCATCCTGCTCACGTACGGGGGCTGGAGCGAAGCGGCCTACCTTTCGGGCGAGGTTCGCAATCCACAGCGCGATATACCTTGCGCGCTATTGGTGGGGATTGTCCTGGTGACGGCACTCTACCTGTTTGTGAACTACGCCTACCTGAGAGCCCTGGGCTTTGAGGGGGTGAAGCGCTCGGAGGTCGTGGCCGCCGACGTTGTCGCCCTGGTTCTTGGAGAGAGGGGCGTCGGCGCGATTGCCGCGGCTGTTTGCATCGCCTCGCTCAGCACGCTCAACGCGACGATACTGACAGGCGCACGTTCGATCTATGCTCTCGGCAGGAGCTTTGCGCCTTTAGCCATGTTGGGCAGATCGGATGCCGGTGGCCATGCGCCGCGCAACGCCATCCTCTTGCAGGCGGCAATTACGCTGGGGCTTGTTCTTCTGGGAGCATTTACCCGCAACGGCTTCGAGTCGATGGTAGAATACACCGCGCCGGTGTTCTGGCTCTTCATGCTGCTCGTCGGGGTGTCCCTGTTTGGGTTTCGCTGGCGCGACGCGAACCGTGCAGCCGCATTCCGCGTGCCCCTCTATCCGTTCACGCCGGCCCTGTTCTGCGCGACATCGGCTTATCTGATCTATTCGAGCCTTGTCTACACCGGGCGGGGAGCGCTGATAGGTATGTCCATATTTGCGATCGGCATTCCCATATACCGGCTGGGCCGTAGGACACAGTCGCCAGCCGATCCAACGCGTTGCGGAGAACAGAAAGAATGACCCGTGTGCATTTCGCGGTGTTGATCGTCCTGGGGTTTGCAGCGCCAGCGCGCGCCCAGAGCGATTACGCCTCGGAGCGCCGCCAGATGATCGAAGACATCAAGGCGATGGCTTCCTCGGCCACCGGCGAAAGCGGTATTTCCCGGATCGATCAGCGCGTGCTCGCAGCCATGGAGAAGGTGCCGCGTCACGAGTTCGTGCCACCCGAGCAGGCTGCGGCCGCTTATAAGAATCGACCTCTCCCCATTGGCTACGGCCAGACGATCTCCCAGCCGTTCATCGTCGCGCTCATGACCAGCCTTCTGGAGCTGAAAGCGAGCGACAAGGTGCTCGAGATTGGCACCGGCTCGGGCTATCAGGCCGCGGTCCTGTCTGCGGTCGCGCGGGAGGTCTTCTCGATCGAGATCATTCCCGAACTCGGCGAAGCCGCAGGCAAGACCCTGCGGCGCCTGGGGTACACAAACGTCACGACCCGCATTGGTGACGGCTATCAGGGATGGCGCGAGCATGCGCCCTTCGATGCGATAATTGTAACCGCAGCTCCGGACCATGTTCCTGCGGCTCTCGTCGCGCAGCTGCGTCCCAACGGACGCATGGTCATTCCTGTCGGAGATCTCTTTCAGGATCTGATCGTCATCACCAAGAAACCCGATGGCACAACGTCGAGCACGGCAGTGGGCCCGGTTCTCTTCGTACCCCTGACCCGGGAAAAGTGACAGGCGAGGATGTGATCTAAGGATCACCGATGACGTCGCAGATGCAAGCGACCGCATTGGCGACACCGTCCTCGGCCTGAAGCTTATTCCCGATAGCCTGCGCCGCCTGCCGAAATTTCGAGGTCGAGGTCAGCGCACGCAAGGATTCATCGAGCCGCGCGGGCGACCAGTTCCGCATCGGGAGTGGCTTCGGGCCAGCCTCTATCGACGCGATACGGTGCCCCCAGAACAACTGATCGAACCCGAGTGCACAGACCAGTGTCGGCAACCCGGCGCGCAAGCCGGTCGCGATCGACCCGGCGCCGCCGTGGTGCACCAAGGCGTCAACCCGCTCGAAGATCCATGAATGCGGTGCATCCCCCAATGAATAAAATTGATCATGATCCGTTGGACCCAGTTCTAATCCGGCCCAACCGCGCGAGATGATCGCGCGCATGCCGAGGCGGCGAAGTGACTCCTTCAACATCGCCAGATTCTCTTGCGCATCAGGGACCGGCATGCTGCCGAAGCCGACATAAATGGGCTTAGGACCCGAAGCCAGGAAAGCCGAGACGCTTTGTGCGGTCTTTGAGCTGGGTTCGGCACGCAGCACGGGATCGTAGAACCAGTACCCAACAACATGATCCATGTCGGACCAATCGCTGGGAATGGGCAAAACGTGCCGGCTAAAGCCATAAATCCGATGGATCGGCCGTCCCGCGATCGTAAAGCCGGCCCAACTTGCCGGTTTCGGGGGAAGACCCAGGACATTGCGCCGCCAATCAATGATCTTGTGCCGTGATAGAAACCGCGCCCTCAAGGCGGCGGCGGAAGAGAGGCGGTTCAACCAAGGCCCCATACTCTCGTATGGTAGCAGGGCACTGGGAAAGTGACGCGTCGGCATCGCCGGCTGCAATAGCAAGGCTGCGGCTGGCAATTTACGGGCTTCCGCAAGATCACAAGCCAAATGAGACAATACGCTGAACAATATGGCGCTCACGCCTTCTGATGCGGTGATCAGGTCATCAAGCTGATCCTGAAGCGGCCTTTCCAACAGTTCGCCCATGTTGATGAGCACGCTGAGGGGCGAAGATGTGAATTTTCGCGCGTTTTCCTTCTCGAGGATCCAGGCTTTTACGTCTCTTCCCAGACGCCGGTAGCCGAACCCCGCGGCCTCGATCCATGCCTGATAGTCATTGGCGGCCGCGACGATGGGCTCATAGCCGGAATCCTTGAGACCCTGAGCAACAGCCAGAAACGGTTGAATGTCGCCGCGAGTTCCCTGGCAGGCCACCAGAACGGCTCGTCGCTTGTGGTGGAAATAGGTCAAGCTTTTCTCGCAACCAGCGGCGCTGAACCTTCAGCAGCCTTGCCAGGCCCCGCGCAGAATGCCGGGTGCCATTTTCCAATTAAAATCGCATTAACCATCCGCAGCCGATGACATTGGCGCGCCAAGTCTCGGTATGGATACCTCGAAATATCGCCAATAGCCCAGAGTCTGCAATTTGAATTCTGCGCCTATTGAAAATAAGGCAAACATAAGGGCCGTGATATTGTCAATGATCGCTGAGTATCGGCAGCCCGAAAAAACCGCGCCGCCTGCCCTGCGGCTCTTGCCTTGCGATGGCGCCCGAGCCGGTGTCGATCGGGCTCGATACTGATCAACTGCCGGCGACGTCACCGGGAGCAGACCCTCGCTGTCGTACTCATTTTCATTGGCCCGAGACTTTTACCTCTTCGGCCATTGGATGGGATGTGGGACCCTGGCTATCCTGGCGACGGGCGCTGTCTGCTCGTTGCCGAGGGTACCGAAGGAACCCTGGGTCCTGACCTAAACGGCAACCGACGCGGCGAAGGCATGGCTCAACATTTCCGCGGAGAGACCTTGTAAATGCAGTTACCGTGGCGTACATGCACACCGCATCGAGCTTCATTGACTGATTTGGCCTCGTCGCCCCTGTGCGCTTGACCGATGACTTCCATAAAATCTCGGTTCAACGAGCCTTTCGGCATAGGGCGGAGAGGTGAAAACGCGCATTTCCAACTAGGATCAAAGAGTATGCAAGGCATCGTGAAGTGGTTCAACAGCCAAAAAGGCTTCGGCTTTATTCAACCGACTGACGGCGGCAACGACGTTTTTGTTCATATCAGCGCCGTTGAGCGCGCGGGTCTGCGTACTTTGAATGAAGGCCAGAAGCTGCAGTTCGACGTTGTCACGGACCGCAGAAGCGGCAAGGCGTCGGCGGATAACCTTCAGGCCATCTAAGTCCTGGAGAGGGACGCATTGCGCGGAACCGATTTGAAGACCTGCGCTCGACAGTGGCGCAGGTTTTTAAGAGAGTGGCCGCACTGGCCAGAGGCCGCATTTGCATCCCAATGCCCGCCGCTCGTGAACTTGCCTTTCGTGTCGGCTTGGTTTAGCTCCAAAGTACGGCGCGGCCGATTCTCCTTGTACGGGACCGCGATAGATACTCCGGTACTAGCCAATTAAAGCATAGGCGTTATCAGGCGCGCGACTCCTTCAACGGTGTCGCGAAGCGTTCCGACGCTACCGTCGAGTGGCCGGGTGCGCCCTACCAGGCTCACGACCCAACTCTCGACCGCCTTGATCTCAGCATCGCTGTAAATGACGCTGCTGACTTCGAAATTCAGGAACATACTGCGCGTGTCGAAATTTGCCGATCCTACGATTGCTGCGGCATCGTCGACCAGCATCGCCTTCCCATGCAACATGCCCGGTGTGTAGAGCAATACTTTGCAGCCAAGCGCGCTGAGATCTCGCAAGAACTGCCCCCGTGCAAGATCGACAAGCAATTGGTCGGATTTCTCAGGCACAATAACACGGACGTCGACACCGCGTTCGATGGCGATTTCCAGCGCCTGCGCCAGCATTTCGTTGGGCATGAAATAGGGAGTGACGATCCACAGCCGCCGCTTGGCTGCAAAGATAAATGACGTGATACCCTCGAAGAGGCGATCGTCCGTTACATCGGGACCGGATGGGACCACCTGCATCACGGCAGCCTGCTGACGTGTATGCGACATCACTCTGGGAACCGCAGGGAGCAACTCTTTGCTCGCAAAATGCCAGTCGTAGCGGAATATTTCATCATAGTGTGCTGCAGCAGGCCCATCGAGAATGAAGGAAAAATCAGTCCATCTATTTGGGTCAGGCCCGACGCCGAGATATTCTTCAGCCAGATTTCTGCCTCCGGAAAAGACCCGCTCATTATCGACCACGACGATCTTGCGGTGATCCCTGAGATTCCCGCGGTTTGCGCGCGCTATGCGCCAAACGGGTAAGAAGAATGCACACTTGGCGCCCGCGTTCGTCAAGCGGCGCAAATGCTTTCGGGACATATAGAACGAGCCAAATCCGTCGATCAGCAGGCGAACCTGCAAACCCTCCTTCGCCTTCGCGATGAGGCGCTCGATGATGGCGAGACCCGTGGCGTCTGCTTTGAAGACATATGTCTCCACGTGAATTTGCTTCTGAGCTGTATCGATGAGGAATATCAGATCGGCGAAGGCGGCTTCGCCGTTGTCGTGGAACTTTATAAAATTGCCATGCGACAGGCCGACAGCACGCAGGTGTCTTAGGGCCGGCCCGGTTGCGATATTATGAATGCTGCGTGCCGTCGGATCGGGCGTCAGGACAACGCTGGGCTTATCTTTAGCGATGCGCTTGATTTTGCGATTCCCGAAGAGCCAGAACAAGGGAAGTCCGATGAGCGGCAACACGAGGATGGTCACGAGCCATGCGACGCTGCTCGCGGGGCTGCGCCGCTGACGAACGATATTGGCGACGACGATCAAGGCGAGCGGCATGAAGACGATGCCGAGAGTGACAATGGCGCCAAGTATCCCGAATGCGAACGACCAGTCCGAGACCATGACTTTCTCCCCGCGCGGCGCCAGTCTTTGCGCCTCTAAATTGCGTGCCGTCCACGCGCACAAAATTTACCGCCACTGGAAAGTCTCGCGCACAATCCGCCACATGCCATTGATCTGAGCCCCGATCGCTTACGAGAAAACTCGATCCAAAGCTTCGCTCCTAATGCTCACAAATAAGGTCGAGTCGGTGATAATGCGGGGAACCTTGTTCTGCCCACCAAGGCGTCCTCGCTGTTTCATGCAGTGCGCAAACGTCCCCGGCGGCACGGCGATCACGCGGGGCGCTCTGAGGCTGAGATCCTTGGCGCGATGATCCGGCGTAATCATCGTTGAGTTCTTTGAGCTTCGCGTCGATGCTGCTGCTGAGACCGTGCAGAATCCGCGCGCTGCCGGCGCCGAGGCAGACAGCAAACTCAACGATGTAAACATGTTGCGGGACTGCTTCCTCCAGCGGCAGACAGCCCACCGTATAGTCGGTGACGGCTAAATCAGCTTGCTCGGATGCAAATCTAATCGCCTCGTCAATCTCCTCGCCGATCAGATGTTCACCCACCGCTGACAGCAGATAACTTGTCCGGCCGGTGAGCAACACACGCGGCGGAGATAAACTGACGAAGCGAACCGTATCGCCAAGAATGTAGCCCCATAGGCTCGAACAGGTGCTGATCACCACGGCGTACTCGGCGCCGGTCTCCACGTCGCCAATCCAGCGCCGCGTTGGCCTCGCGCTGCCCAACTCGCTGACAGGAACGAATTCAAAGAAGACGCCACCGTCCAACTCCAGGCGCAAACCCTCGCCGTCATCCGCATCTGCGACGGCCAAGATACCCTCGCTCGCAAAGTAGACTTCGCGCGTTTCAGCGTGCGTGCCTTCCATCAACTGGCGAAAGCGCTCGCGATATGGCGCGAAACCGATCCCGCCATGAATAATGAGTTCCAGATGAGGAAACCACTCCGCAAGTGTCCGGCGCCCCGGATTCAAAGAAAACAGTTTGTCGAAATACATCAGCAGCCAGTTGGGTGTGCCGCTAATGCAGCGTATGTCTTCGTTAGTCGATAACTGCGCCAGGCGCTCGATCTTTTCTTCCCAATCGGCAATCAGCGCGGTCTTTCGCGATGGTATGATCCAAGGCCGCTCCCACCACTGAACTTCGCATGCCTCAATACTGCTGAGGTCGCCGGAGAACACTCCTGGCGCCTCTTGCTTTAGAGCGCCACTCCCGCCTAGGGCAAGACATTTGCCACCAAGGATGCAACTGAAGGGCCGGTTGATGACGTGATTGGCGAGAATAGCGCCTGCCCTGGATTTTGCGCCACTCAAATCTAGTCGTCGTCAGCTTCCTGAAGCATCGTGCATTTCTGTTCCGCTAGGATAACCCACCGTCTGCGAAAGCAGCACCTGTTGGTCGTGCGTGAGGCCAAGCGCATCAGCAATCGCATCGCGATCAATCCACGCCCGGATGACTGTGGCTAGGCCGGCGCCGGCGGCAAAGAGATAGACATTCTGCGCTATCGCGCCTGCCGCGACCGATGCATAGCATTCGCGGCGGCCAGCTGGGACCAGGGGCATGCGACTGTGATCGGCCACAAAAACGAGATCCATTGGAGCTTCATCGACGAAGTCCTGATATCCCGTCACCCGCCGCAGGTCACTACCCGCGACGAGTTCCAGAGAATGGCTGGCGGCATCATAAAGATATGCGCCGGAAGGGAGCGCGACATAGACGTCGATCTCTTGCGAATTGATTGCTGTCGGCGCAGTTCTGTGGCCATCGGTGCGGTTTATGCCAAACGCCGCCCACAAAAGATTCGACAACACCGGAAGCGGCAACTCCAAGGAGGAGAACTCTCGCGCGGACTTGCGCTTGGAGAGCGCCTCCATCAAGCCCATGCCACCCTGCTGCTCCGCAGCGGGTAATCGTAGCGACCCCGCTGCATTGCCTCGGGCCGGCTTTGGCCGCAGGCGGCCCATCATGCCGAGCGCAAACTTTGTGAGACTCATTTCATACGCTCCCAAGTGGCAGGTGAAGCAGACGATCGCGTCGCAATCTTCTCCACGCGTCGGACTTCGAATGGGCCTTAATCCGGGAATGGGTATGTATCCGTCAGCCATCCCCTTGCATATCTGGATATGCTTTCTCAGCGTCGCACGACGCACTAGCGGCAGCCCATGTGGCCCGGAAGATCCCAAATACTCTTTGCTGTATTGCTCTTGACGGCCAAGTAGATCAGGTAAAGCGTATCTTCCGCCTTCGGCATTTTCTGCGCTGCGCCATCAAACGTGGTGTAACCTTCCTCCATCATCGTCTTGACAGCCTCGGCAAGTATCAATGCCGACTCTTCGACGAGGTCAGTCGCTTGATTGCGATCAATGCTAGCTCGTGAGATGCGGCGACCTTTTGCCCAGGTTCCTCAGCCGGGGACCGAATCGTTGCGCATTCATAAGAGTCCCGAGGCGGTTGCGGGCGTGCTCGCAGGGACGGATGAGGCGATCGCACTCGAAGGCTTGAGGGCTCATTCGTTCCCCGATGCGGCCACTGATGTCGTGGCGTCGCTTGATGCGGGGACGAAATTGAAGGTTTCCGCAATCGATACGGACAAGGCGGGCAACGTATGGCTCCGTGCCCAGTTGCCAGACAGTATTGGAAATGCCGCACCGGTGTTCGTCCAGATGCCCCCTCGGCAGGAACGCAAAACGTCGTTCTGGGCCGGGTCATCGATGAATTCTATTTGAAGCCGTCCAAGGCTGGCAGCGCAGCCATGCCCAACGATGAACAGATCAAAGCACAACTAGCAGATCAATCGGCCTGGAATGCTCAAAAGCCGCCGGACGTCTTTTCTGATACGCTGACATTTGCCACCAAGCTGAACGCCGGCGTCACTCCGACATTGGAGTTGGGCGCGGGCCCCGGCAACTTCAAACTCAATAAATTCACGATCGACAGATCCGCTGAACGTCAAGACGTTCATAAAGTCACCATCGTTATTTCAATTACGCCGCAGAAAACCATTGGAACGGCCCGCTTGTCGTCATTCGGATCAAGCAGAACCGTCGTCGTGCCGACAGAAAGAGCATTGCTGCCCGGTCAGGATTCGGGCACCTCCAACGTCATCCTGGAACTCGACCGTCTGCGCAATTTGGACGAGGATCGCGGGATACTTGAGAATTTGAATCTCGTGCCGCTCCCCTGAACTCTGCTTTGCGTCTCGTCCAGCGTGTGCGGCGTTCATCAAGAGCCGGAAGAGCGCCGGTTGTGTCGCCATCCGCGATCTCTACGATCACGGAGGTTTATCAGGCGGCACGCTGAAGCGTCGCACGCTCCAGCGTGCAGCCCGCCGACATCAAGTCCAGCAAAGCCGGCAAGCGAGCGCACCAACTTCGCCGTGTTTAACGGCGCACTCGATGCGGCGCTGTGCGAACTCGACACTGGTTTCGCGTCCTGCTAACCAGAGCAGGCACCGCAGCACGAACCGCTCGCCGACTTGTTGGGTTTCACCGCACGCACGAACGCGCTCATGAATTTTCCCTCGATCTGTTTGGCGAGGGCTTCCACGTCGATCCCCTTGCCAGCCAGGAACTCGCGCGCGTCATCGATCTGATAAACCCGCGTCGGCTCGACGCCGATGGCCTCGAATCCGGCCGCCGCAAGCTTGATGCGGAACTCGCGCTCATCCAACGCGCCCGCGATACAGCCCACCCACAGCCCCATGTCCTTGCGTACCGCCTCGGGAACCTCGCCACGCGTCACGACATCGGACACCGAGAACCGCCCGCCGGGCTTCAAGACACGGAATGCCTCGTCGATCACCTTGTCCTTATCGCCTGAGAGGTTGATGACGCAGTTGGAGATGACGACATCGACCGAATTGTCGGGCAGCGGAATGCTCTCGATCTCGCCCTTGAGGAAGTCGACATTGGTGACTCCGGCCTTGCGCTGGTTCTCACGTGCCAACGCCAGCATGTCGTCGGTCATATCGAGGCCGTACACTTTGCCCGTGGGCCCGACGCGGCGCGCCGACAGGAGTACGTCGATGCCACCGCCCGAGCCGAGGTCGAGCACAATCTCGCCCGGCTTCAGTTCCGCGAGCGACGCCGGATTTCCACAGCCCAGCGATGCCAGAACCGCTGCCTCGGGTAGCGCGCCGGTCTCATCGACGCCGTAGAGGTTGGAAGTGATCGGGTCGCAGCAGTCCAGGGCGGCCGGCGCTGCGCCACAGCACGAGTTGCCGCCGCCAGTCGCGACGCGCCGCGCCGCCGCGCCGTATGTCTCGCGCACGACATCCTTGACACCTGTCTCACTCATGAGCGTCCTCCTAACAGCAGATGATTTTCCTGGGGTTGATGGCCTTGCTGCGCGTACAGCACTCCGCAAAAAGGAAACTGAGGATTTCCTGCAGGGCGCCCGTATTCGCCCTATAGCGCTGATACGTGCTCTCGCGCTTCGCGCTGACGAGGCCCTCGTGCTTCAGTTTCTCCAAGTGATGCGACAGCGTCGATGGCGACACGCCGAGTTCGCCACCGATCTCGCCGACAATCAGCCCCTCGGGATGCGCTTGCAGCAAGAGCCGCACGATCCTCAAGCGTGTCTCGGCACCGAGCGCCGCGAGCATGTCGGCGAAACGGGCAACGTCGTTGTTGTCAGGGGCTGTCACAGCATATTCCTCCAATATTTCGACAAATATCGAAGCGCTAGAGCTAACGCAAATCATTTTTCCACCCTTTGGCTTTCGCCGCGCGAACGTAGCTACGGCAAGTTCAGAGGCGGCGAACGTGAACGCGCGCCGGGTCGGAGAGCAATCTGGTTTCTATCTTCCGCATTGCGAAGGTCACCGCACCAATGCCATCGCTGCGACGTTGATCTTCAAGCAGTGGGGCTCAGACATCCCTCGCGTGCGCGCGGATCAAAATCTGGCGACTCTACTTGAGAGATCGTCAATCACATAAAGATGTATTGACAATGCCGCTTTGCGGACGCCACACAAGCACACTATGACTCAAACGGCGCCGGCACATCCTGTGGAGATGTCGAAAACCGCCAATGAAGCGTTAGCCCGCGTCTTTATGGGCTATACGATCTCGGCGACGGCATGGCTCATTTTCGCAACCCTTGTCGGAATCCTGCTTGCCTACAAGTTCGGCGCGCCTGACTTCGCCCCGGGAGAGTGGCTGACATTCGGCCGTCTGCGCCCAATTCATACGAATGGGACGTTCTACGGTTGGGCCAGTATCGCGCTTGTCGGATTGGCCTATTACGTCGGCGCACGCAGCTGCCGCGTTTCGCTCTATAGCACGCGGTTGGCATGGATCGGATTGTGGCTCTTCAACATTGCCGCGGTTGCCGGAACCGTTGCTCTGGAACTGGGCTATAACGATGGAAACCTGGAATATCGCGAATGGCCGTGGCCGATCCGGCTGATCTTCCTGGCTGCCCTCCTGGTCACAGCTGTAAACTTGCTCGCCACGGTATCGCGCCGGAGCATGGACGACATCTATCTATCGAACTGGTACATGATGGGCGGCGTCTTATGGACATGCATAATCGCGCTCGTAGCAGTCCTTCCATGGTATCAGTACGGGCTCGGGCAAGTCGCCGTATCGGGCTATTACATGCACAACGCAGTCGGCATGTGGTTTACGCCGATGGCGCTCGGTGTGTTCTATTATGCTTTGCCCAAATTACTTAGCCGGCCGATCTACTCCTATGCGCTCGGCATCTTCGCATTCTGGACCAATCTCGTATTTTATCCGATCATCGGCTCGCATCACTTCTTGTTCAGCCCGCTTCCCTGGTGGCTGCAAACCACGGCCATCGTGTTCAGCGTGGCGATGCTCGTTCCGGTGTTGGGGGGCAGCGCAAATTTCCTGTTGACCATGCGCGGGTCGTACGGCGAGATGCGTCACTCCTATCCGCTGATGTTCATTTTTGTCGGCGTGCTCGGTTATCTGATCGGCTCGTCGCAAGGAACGTTCGAGGCATTCCGCTCACTGCAGGCGGTCTGGCATTTCACGAACTACACCGTCGGCCATTCTCACCTCACCATGTATGGCTTCGTCAATTTTGCGATCTGGGGCGGCGTCTACACGCTGCTGCCCATCGCAACCGGCAAATTCCCCAGTCAACTCGGTCTGGCACTGCACTTCTGGATGGCCCTGGTCGGCCTTGTCATCTACGTCGTTTCGCTGTCGATCGGCGGCACCATCCAAGGATTGGACTGGGAGAGCGGGTTGCCCTTCATTCAGTCCGTCATCGACATGCAATCGTTCTACGTTTGGCGCGGCGTCGGCGGGCTCCTCATGTTCCTGAGCCACTTGGTTTTCGCGTGGAACGTCTGGTCCATGACCCTGGGCGCCGGCGCAAGATCGATGCCTCCGCTTTCAGTTCCAGCCGATGAGCAGACGGTATGAACAAACTCGTTTTGATCGCGGGCGGTTCTACTCTGGTCTACGCGGGCTTGGCGTTGATGATGGGTGTGTTGCCGGGAATGTCCCTCTCGCAGATACCGCCTGGCCCCGGCGTGCAACCCCTCACCGGCATCGAGGCCGAGGGCCGCGCCGTGTACGTTTCCAACGGCTGCAGCTATTGCCACACTCAGCAGGTTCGTCCCCTGGCTCAAGACAAGGTTTTTGGACGCCCGTCGGCGGCAGGTGATTTCGCCTACCAGACGCCAGAGCTCCTGGGTTCAGAACGAACGGGGCCGGACCTCACCAATATCGGCGCCCGGCAACCGAACGCCGTCTGGCAATACATCCACCTCTATAATCCGCGCGCTGTTGTACCCCAGTCGATCATGCCGTCGTTTTCGTGGCTGTTCGACGTCGTCGACAAACCTCCCCCAGGCGTCACTCCGGTGCCTGTGCCCAAAGCGTTTGCGCCTGGCCATGGCGTGGTCGTTCCCAGCCGGCAGGCGCAAGCCCTGCTGGCATACTTGATGTCGCTCAGGCAGACTCCTTGGCCAGAAAGCGCAAGCGCCGAGAGCAACCATGCTGAAGCCCCAGCGGCGCCCGCGAGTCCGGCAAGCTCCGCCCCCACGCCAACGGCAGGCAGTCATGATTCCAAGAAGGGGCAACAGTTGTTCAGCGCCAATTGCTCGGCCTGCCACCAAGAGACGGGCGAAGGTTTGCCCGGCGCATTCCCTGCCCTCAAAGGAAACGCTGTCGTCAATGATGCGGATCCAGCCATGCACATCCATACCGTCTTGTTCGGTCTCAAAGGGGCGACGGTGGACGGAGTCAAGTACGACAGCGAGATGCCCAATTTCGGCGGGACGCTCAGCGATTCCGATATCGCCGACATCGTCAATTATGAGCGCAGCGCGTGGGGCAATCACGCCAAGCAGGTGACGGAGAAGGATGTGGCCGCCATTCGCGCCAAGGGAAAGTGAGGTAGAGCACGCCATGGAACATCACATGATAGGGCCATTGCTCGGCAATCTCATCATCATTGCGCTGTCCGGTGTGATCACGATCGGATGTTTCGCCGCGATGTTCTGGATGTTGCTCAGGCCAGGTGAAACCGATCGGCGCCATCCGAAATACGAAATTCTGCGTGACGACCGCTAGGCCAGAGGTGGAGCAATGGAAAAGCCGCGTGTGCGCGTCTATCTCGACGGTGGTCAGCAGCCGATCTTGGATCGGGAACTTCCAGCGGATGTATGGCTGGACACAACCACACTTGCCGATGGGCCTCATAGTCTGACGATCTTGGCACGCGGTGAAAGCGGGGGCGAGGGCGTCAAGGAAGTTCCATTTGTCGTTCACAACGGTCCCGGAATTATCGTCTCAGGACTGCGGCCCCATTCAACGCGACGCGGCAATATCCGCTTCACGGTCGATGCGTTCAGCGCGGATGATCCGTTCGATCCGCGCCGCGCCGAGGCGCGCTCGTCAATCCCGGTTTGGGTTTGGGTGATGTCGCTGTTCGTGCTCGCCTGGGCCGTCTGGTATGCGGCGCGCATGCTGGATGTCCCGGCCGAATTCGCGCATACGCCGACATACAGCAGCCAGACCTTGGGATCTCCGCGCTGACCGCCGTCTCGTAGTTGGCCGCGGAATGAATTCGGCCGAGGATTCACCGAATGCGTTCTTTTGAGGAGAGAACCGTTCTCAATAAAGCGCCGCTACTCCTCAAGAACATCGCATGCATTGCATCCGCGCCTGCATCACCAATCGCATGAGCGTGGACGTTGTTACGTAATTATGTATTGCTAATGACTCTTTTCTTGACTATGTCTGGAAATGCATCAGGCAACCGCGCAAATAATTACAAGGGGTAATTTCGACTGACGGGGGTGTAACTCGCTGAAGGAGAAAATCATGCGAATACGCACCATGACCTGCGGTTTGGGACTTCTGGCGTTCACCGCGGCACCAGCGATGGCCAATGACAGCGTGGCGGAAGCTGTCAAAAACCCCAAGAACTGGGCGATGCAGCAAGGCGACTACGCCAATCATCGCTACTCCACACTCGATCAGATCAACACGAAGAACGTTGGGCAACTGCACACCGCCTGGAGTTTTTCGACAGGTGTGCTTAGAGGTCATGAAGGATCTCCGCTCGTCATCGGAAGCATGATGTATCTGACGACGCCGTTTCCCAACGTCGTCTATGCGCTCGATCTCGACCATGAGCAAAAGATTGTCTGGAAATACTCGCCCAAGCAGGACCCGTCCGTCATTCCCGTGATGTGCTGCGATACCGTCAACCGCGGCGTGCAATACGCGGACGGCAAGATCTTCCTCTATCAGGCGGATACGACGCTGGTTGCCCTTGACGCCAAGACGGGCAAAGAACTTTGGAAAACCGTCAATGGTGATCCGAAAAAAGGTGAAACGGGCACGAGCGCTCCGCTGATCGTCAAAGACAAGGTCATCGTGGGTATCTCAGGCGCCGAGTTCGGAATTCACGGGCACTTGACGGCCTATAATATCTCGGACGGCAAGCTCGCGTGGCGCGCCTATTCGACCGGGCCCGACAAGGACATCCTGGTTGATCCCGAGAAGACGACGTCGCTCGGCAAGCCCGTCGGCAAGGACAGTTCCTTGAGCACCTGGAACGGCGACCAGTGGCAGATGGGCGGCGGTTCGACCTGGGGCTGGTACTCTTACGATCCGGCACTGAACCTCGTCTACTACGGTTCGGCCAATCCCGGCACGTGGAATTCCATTCAGCGCGCTGGTCCTGACGGCAAGCCTATCGATCAGAAGTGGACGATGACGATTTTCGCCCGCAACCCCGACACCGGCATCGCGAAGTGGGCGTATCAGATGACACCGTTCGACGAATGGGACTATGACGGGGTGAACGAAATGATCCTCGTCGACAACCTCGACGTCAACGGCAAAAAGCACGACGTACTTGTCCACTTCGACCGTAACGGGATCGCCTACACGATCGACCGCAAAACAGGCATTCCACTGGTGGCGCAGAAGTTCGATCCGATCGTCAACTGGACGACAGGCGTCGACCTCGATCCCAATAGTGCGACCTATGGGCGGCCGAAGGTTGTCGATGCCAAGTCACCGTTCCACAATGGCCAGGACGTCAACTCAAAGGACATCTGCCCTGCGGCCCTCGGCGCCAAAGACGAGCAGCCGGCGTCGTACTCGCCATTGACCGGCTTGTTCTACGTTCCAACGAACCACGTGTGCATGGATTACGAGCCGTTCAAAGTCTCCTATACCGCAGGACAACCCTACGTCGGCGCAACCGTTTCCATGTTCCCCCCGAGAGACGGAAAGGGCCATATGGGCAACTTCATCGCCTGGGACGCCAGCAAGGGTAAGATCGTCTGGTCGAAATCCGAGCAGTTCTCCGTGTGGTCGGGGGCGCTCACGACGGCGGGCGGAATCGCCTGCTACGGCACGCTCGAAGGCTACTTCAAGTGCGTCGATCAGAAGGACGGCAAGGAACTCTACAATTATAAGACGCCGTCCGGCATCATCGGCAACGTGTTCACTTACGAGCACGGCGGCAAGCAGTACATCGGTGTCTTCTCGGGCGTCGGCGGCTGGGCCGGCATCGGCCTCGCAGCCGGGCTGACCAATCCGACGGATGGCCTAGGCACCGTTGGCGGGTACAGCGCGCTGAGCAATTACACGGCACTGGGCGGTTCCCTGACCGTCTGGACGCTGCCGTAATGAAGCTATCGTAATCAACAAGAACGGGCGCAACTCTTTCGATCTGCGCCCGTTCAAGCCGAGCCGCTGAGAAGAGGTCGAAATGCGCAACGACCTGGCGACAGGATGAAATCACAAAGACAGGCCGGGCGCCTGTTGAAAACGGGCCGAGTATGAACGAAAAAAAGCCGTCATGTAGAGAAGTAAGGCGCAGCCACTCAATACCGGCTGGAACGACCCAAAAGAGAAGCAACCAAAACCCAGATTTATCTCGGTCGTGAAGCCTTCTTACTGCAAATGATATGCCTGGAAAGACCGCCGACAATGCAAGAGCTACGGCAGCAATCATTGTTTGCGCCGACGGTTGAGGCACCTCCCAGCCGGCAAGACTAATATAGGTCCAAATAGTTACAGCCGCGCCAGACAACGCTATCAATAGGCCGAGCCAATACTCGGCGTCATCCGATGCGACCGTCAAATGAATACAAAAAGCGCAATAAGTCACGAGTCATTGCAAGCATTCAATGAGCTGCCCCCGGTTCTGCGGACGCTGAGTTAAGCTAATCTCATCCGTTCCTCGTAGGCAACCGGGCTCAGGTATCCGAGCGCCGAATGCAGTCTTCGCGGATTAGAGCCTCTCGATATAGTCGAACACATCGGCTCTGGCAGCCGTCGCGCGTCCGATAGGTCTTGTCTGCCGTGCGTTCGGTCTTGAGCGAGGAGAAGAAGCTCTCCATCGCCGAAAGCTCTTCCTGATCTCGACAACGAGGGCTTCGTGTCGGTTGGCTCGTTCGCTTGTGCACGGCGGTGAGAAAGTAGGCCAGTGGAGCGGTGGCGTTGTGCTGCTGCGTGGCGGAGTAAAAGTCTGCCACTGGCTAGGCTGATCCTTTTCCGATTCGGGGGGATTGGCGGGGATGTATGCCGTGGAAAAATACGCGGCGGTCCGGCAATTTGTATTTGTAGAAGGCACGAGCCGCAGAGAGGCTGCCCGGTTTTTCGGGCTGAGCCGGGATACGGTTGCGCGGATGTGCCGGTATTCGGCGCCGCCGGGCTACGTGCGGACGAAGCCGCCTTGGAAGCCGAAGCTCGGACCTCTGCTGCCGGTGGTCGACGCGATTTTGGAAGCGGACAGATCGGCGCCGCCGAAGCAGCGGCATACGGCGCTGAGGATCTTCGAGCGATTGACGGCCGAGCATGCGAGCTGACGCATCCAACGCGCACACCGGGCACCGCCACCTACTGAGCTGATCTGATCCGCCAACACAAGCCGATGTGCGTATGGATCATCGGTCTCGTCGAACCCCGGCATATAAGCACGGACTGCGCCTCCGAAGACGGACCGGAACTTTCCAAACTGCTGGGTCAAGCGCCAGCTCATATCCGCGTGCACGACTGCCACATGGGCGATCCCGAGCATGGCCCGCGACACAGGGCCGACATCAAGGTGCGGATGGGTGGAGGCAATTCCAGGCGGCAAAGTCACGACGAATGTCGGTAAGTCGCGCTTCGGATCGAGCAGGTGTTCGATCAATTCGTTTGCATCGCCGTCTGTCGCGATGAACATGGGCTCCACTGACAGCGTAACGCTACCGCGCACCAAGCTGCAGGATTCCACGACCTGCTGCACGAAGCCGGGGCTATGAGGTTCGATGAAGAGTTCATTCTCCTGCGTGCTGCAAAGCAAACGCGCGCTGAATCTCGCCGGTCGACCTTCGATAAGGCCGACCACGACCTCGTTCGTCCAGACGCGTCCCGCGATAGTCTTGTCGGGATCATCGGCACGGATTGCCCAAATGTCGGAACTGGCCGATTGGAGCCTGACGCAACTGCTGTTCCGGCCACCCGCATAGTATTCAAAAGACTCGTTGCGCCACGCTTCCGCTGGCAGTCGTCCGCCGCATCGCTTCTGCGCCCATTTCAGGACTTCTTCGATCGCCGTCTTCGCAACATCGGAGGGCTTGTCGCCCGGCATCCAACCTGCAACGCGTAATACCTCGTGCTCGCGCACGACACGAGGCATGCGTTGCGCCCAATCGGCCAGAGCCTGTTGCATGACGTTGCTCATGAGGCCTCCGCACGCGCTTGCTTGTCGAGTGCCGAAAGGTCGAGGTCGGCAACACGTATTTCGCCCGTCATCAACTTGCGCAGGAGCGCCTTGAACAGATCGTCGAGCACTACCCGCTTCTTCTTGTGCAGGTCGATCTTACGATCAACAGCATCGACGATATTGGCGATTTCCTTCTGCTCACCTTTGTCACGAGTTGTATAAATCTGGATCTGCTCAAATGCGCCCTTGCTGAGGATTGGAACTGGGCTGGGGGATGCCTGCTTGCGGACATGATCAGACCAATACGTCATAAGATGGAAAACGAACTCGGCATCGAACTCCCTGCTAGGCAGGATCGAATTGATTTGTTGGTTTGTTGCACAGATCGATGCGCTAGCTAGACCGACCTTACCAATCGTCGATCCAATACAAACAAAACAAGTAGCCCCTGCCTGGATAGGCCGAATAGTCCCTAGCCCCTTCTGCGTAATACTCTTCTCGGTCCCGTCGATGATGCAGCCATGCACGACGTCGCCAGGAGCAATGAAGGGAATGTCACCGCCAACATAGTTCTCGGCATCTTTTGTGGGCGGTGTGTTGCCAGTAACGACCTTGCCAAGGTCGGAGATCGCCATGGCTTCCCAACTCTCCGGCACGAGACCGATCTCGGTATCCTTCTGCGCCTCACCCCTCAGCCCGCGTGTAAACAGCTCGCGCATGGTTGCGCGCTTGCACCGGTCAAGGGTAAGCAATTCCTGATCCTGCAGCGAGCTCGCTTCCTCGACTAGTCGGAGCACCTGAGAAATCTGCCGCTGTTCATCGTCAGCGGCGAGCGCAATCCGACTTTCCTTCAATTCTTTGAAGTGCCGATTGTAACCTCTACTTGGTAGATCAATCGCTTTAAGCGCATAGTAGAAGAAGAGCGGATCAATATCGGATCGAGGCCGCAGCACCTGCGTACCATCTGCCCCTCGCACGAATGGAAAATCGACGTACTTAAGTGCCCTCGTATGGTCTCCGAAGACAACTACAGGAAAGCCCAAGGCAATGACGCCGGCGTCGTCGTCAGTCCAGCCTGCTATCTGGTCCTGCCCCTGATCAACGATTGGATAACGGCCCGATGGCTTATAATCTTTCGACTGCAGTTTCGCGATCGCACCAAGCGATAACGGCACGAGGCAGTCGCCGACAATTTCTCCGCGCCACTCAGCCACTTGCGATCTCCTCTTCGAGAGGCATCAATGCCGCAAACATTCTCCGTGTCAGTTCTGTATCCAGATCATGCAATTCACGAAGCTCCGACAGGAGCGACGAGATTGAGCCGTGATCTGTGTTGTTGCTCAGCCCAACCCACTTGCTTGGAGCGAGATTGTAGTCCGCGTCCTCTGCGTCCTTTCGGTCGATAACAACAACCTCGCCGTCGACCGCTTCGCCCTTAATGAAGAGCGCCGCAAGTGGGCGGATATCGTCCTCGGGAATGTAGTTCTTAGGTCGCCCCTTTTTCACACGGTTGCTCGCGTTGACGAGCACAATTTTGCCTTTGCGCGCGGCCGGTTTGTTCTTGCTAAGTACAACGATCACGCCAGCGGCGGGCGTGTTATAAAAGAGGTTGTCAGGCAGCAGGATCACGCCATCGATAAGATCGCGGTCGACGAACCATTTGCGGATCGTCCGCTCCTTGTCCTCGTTCTTCGAACCCGATCCGCGTGTAACCGCGCCGATATCAAGCACTACTGCTGCTCGGCCACGGTCATTCAAGACGCTAAGCGTGTGCTGCAACCAAGCCCAATCGCCTTTGCCCGTGGTGACGCCGCCATGAGTCCGGAAGCGGTCGAACGGGTCATTGGCGAACACATCGGGGTTGAACGGCTGGTTCCACATCGGATTCACGCACACCGGCACGAAGGCGGATGGCCGACTTCGCCAAGATCGTTGATGTGCTCGATGCGCACGGCGCCTCGTTCGTTTCGGTGACTCAACAGTTCAACACCACGACCTCGATGGGCCGGCTGACGCTCAACATGCTGCTCTCGTTCGCCCAGTTCGAGCGCGAGATTGCCGGTGAGCGCATCCGCGACAAGATCGCGGCGTCGAAGGCCAAAGGCATGTGGATCGGCGGCAATGTCCCACTCGGCTACGACGTCAAGGAACGCAAGCTGATCGTCAATGATGCCCAAGCCGAAACGGTGCGGATGATCTTCCGGCGCTACGCCGATCTGGGGTCTGTCCGGCTGCTCGGCCACGAACTCGACCGGCTCGGTGTCGTCAGCAAGCGCCGCGAGGGGGCAGGTGGCGTCCTGGCCGGCGGCAACCGATTTTCTCGCGGCGCACTCTATACCTTGCTGCAGAACCCGATTTACCGCGGCGAGATCGGGCACCAGGGCAAGGTCTACCCCGGCCAGCACGACGCGATCGTCGATGCTGAACTTTGGCAGTTGGTCCAAGAGAAGTTGGCCAGTAACCGGCAGGCTCGATCGCTCGGAGCGACCACAGAAGAGCCCAGTCTGCTCGCTGGATTGATCTTGGACGGTGACGGTCAACGCATAACGCCGACGCATGCGGTGAAGAAGGGCCGACGCTATCGATACTACGTTTCCACGCAGTTCATCACCGGCGCGCGATCTGACCGTGCCAAGGGCTGGCGCATTCCCGCAGGCGACATCGAAGGGCTGGTGCTCGATCGTCTCCGCGCGTTCTTTGCGTCTGATCGGGATGTTATTGAGGCGTTGTCACCCTTCAATCTCGACGCATCGGCCGTTCGGTCGGCCATGACGAAGGCGAGTCACCTCGTCGAAGGCTGGACGAGCCTGCCACCGATCAAGCTCCGCGAGCTTGTACGCTCTATTGTCGAGAACATTAGTGTGCATGATGACAAAGTCGTTATGTCCTTCAAGCCCACGGAGGTCGCGACCTTTTTGCTGGGCGAAGGATGCAATGTTTCAATGGACGGTCCAACAGGCGCAATCGAACTAATCATCAAAGCTAGACTTCGCCGTGTGGGAAAAGGGATCCGATTGATTGTCGGCGGCGTGTCGACCAAAAAGCCTGACGGTCAGATGATCGCTCTGCTGCGCGACGCGCACGCGACTCGCGACGCCCTTATATCGGGTCACGATGAGACCATCGACGCTATGGCGCATCGGCTTAATGTGAGACGTGGCTACTTATCAAGTCTGATGCGGCTGACATATCTTGCCCCGGACATCGTCCGCGAACTTGTCGCCGGCCGACATCCCGAAGGTCTGACGCCAGCCGGCCTTCTCTCCCAGTGCAAAGACCTGCCGCACGACTGGCAGCTCCAGCGCGCAGTCTTGGGATTTGAGACGCGATAATGGCTGCCGCGCCTTGAAAACGATGCGAGTCTGACCGGCCGAAAACGGCCCTCAGAGATAAAACGGGCGATGAGGCGGGGAACGTCTTCGAGAGACCGGCGTGGCCAACGGGATCGGAAAACCTACGTCGACAAGGCGCGGAAAAGACGGCATATTTCCGCCTACGGAAACTGGAAAATATGCAGTGATATCAATGAGTTAGACGGTGGCTGGGGGACTAGGATTCGAACCTAGACAGGCAGAGTCAGAGTCTGCAGTCCTACCATTAGACGATCCCCCAATCCTCGGCCGCGCCTGGCGTTTGGCCAGTCCGGGTTGGAGGGGCGCTCTTACCAGCACTTTCGGCCCGGCGCAAGGCGTCTTGGCACAAAGCTCCCGGACCGCCTGATCCGGTCTCGATTTCGATGTGCCCTGGGGCTCGCGGCGTCGCCCTCGGCAAGAGTCCAGCCTCACCTCAGGACAGGCCCGCGCGCGCCGTAATAGCCCAGGCCGCATCTCCAGCCGAAGGGCTGTCCGGCCCCTCGCCCCGAACGGGAGAAATGGCGCTAGCGCGCGGACGCCGGCCTTGGCCGCCCCGTCGATGAAGCCTCCGGCGCTGGCCCTCCCGGTGGCGCTGGCGCACCTGCCGTCCCGCCCGGCGATCTGACATCTTCGACCGGCGCCAACAGTTCAGGCCGATACTCGAAGTGCATCGTGTCGAAGTGGTTCCACTTCCCTCCCCAGATGAAGCCGTGCTTCTCGAACACCCGCACGATTTCCATGGGCACCTTGTTGCGATAGGCGGGCGCTGCGCCGCCCTTACCGCCCTCCCAGCGCCAATAGCTGGCGTGCCGGACGGCGATGTCGATCGCTATGCCGTATCCGTGCGCCGATGGCGTGTTGGTTCCCGCAATGTTGCGGCAGTTGTATGCGCCCGCGGCAGGGAAGAGAAAACCATCGAACTCCGGCGGCAATTCGTCGAGTTCGGCCGAGATGGCAGCAAACCGCGCGGCGACGCCATTGATGGACGTCACCTTCAAGACCTGCCCGGCCTTCCTGGGAAGCCACGTCACATCGACCAGCGCGGGCTTGACGCCGCCCACCCTACAATCACCGTACACCTTCTTGAAAAACGCAGCGTTGCGCGCGCGGCCTGGGTCGAAGTTTGCGGCCGCAGGCGCATCGAGCGGCCCTGGCGGATAGGCCAACGCAAACATGTCGGCAATATCAGGAGCGCTGAGCCAGGCTTCGAACGACTTCTTGCCCCGGCCGTCGTCAAGCGGCAGGCGCACGCCATCCCATAACACGACATTGCCGCCCTCGACGCCGCGAACGATGCCAGGGTAGCCATGCGACAGGCGTTCGCCGATCAGCGCAGGCTCGGGCGCATCATCGCCGGCCGGGAGCGCCACGGTTTCGCCGCCAGCCTTGGCGCACGGCCCGGCGACAATCACCGCGGCGGCCCCAAGCGCCAGAACGGCCGCAGCACGTGACCGGATGCGGTGGGATTTTCCAAGAGTATCACGCACGATCGCTCCAGACTTGTTCAGCCATTTACCTGTATCGCCGTCAGAAGAAGGCCTGATGCCAAGCAGGCTTTACCTGCCAGCGCGAACTGATACAGTGTAGCCAAGCTCAGTCCAGAAAACGACCTGTAGAGGGCAGCTCGGAGCGTGTCGTCCACGCGTTGCTGTCATGCCAGGCCCTGGAGACTACACGTGAAAGAAAAATGTGCCGGCCCGCACGCACCCGATGGTGTGGAGGGTCCAACAACTGACCAGCCGACAACGCCGCACTCGCTGGACGTTTCCGGCGACGGAAGCTGCGGTCCTGAACCCGAAACATCGGCGACGCCTGGCCATTCCGGGGTCGCGGGAGATGCCACGGGCCGGCTGAACAACCTGTCAAGCGCGGGAGTGTCAGCGACCGGCGCCGCGCAACCCGCATGGCACGTCGCCAACCCCGCGGCTTGGCCCAGCGCCGGTCGCGCAGGCGCTTCGCCCGCGCGCCATGGGACGGGCATTACGAACAACCACCACCCGGCTTCGCGCGTAAGTCCTAATTCCAGCACGCACGTCGAGGGACCTCGCGGAGCGCCGTATCCGGCGAGCGACTTCACCAATGGCGCGGTCTATGGAGCGCTCGATCTTGGCACCAACAACTGCCGGCTGCTTCTTGCGCGGCCATCGCGACGCGGCTTTCGCGTCGTCGATGCCTTCTCGCGCATCATCCGGCTGGGCGAGGGCGTCGCCTGCACCGGCCAGCTCTCCGAAGCGGCCATGACGCGCACTATCGAGGCCCTCAGGGTCTGCGCGGCCAAACTGGAACGCCATCAGGTGACACGCGCACGGTTTGTCGCAACCGAGGCTTGCCGTATCGCGGAAAACGGCATGGATTTCATTGACCGCGTGCGCGAGCGCTGCGGTCTCGAAATAGAAGTGCTCAATCCGGAACTGGAAGCACGGCTTGCGGTTTCAGGCTGTTCGTCGCTCGTCGATTCATCGGCTGATTACGTCCTCGTCTTCGACATCGGAGGCGGCTCGTCGGAAATCATCTGGCTCGATCTGACGCGAGATGGCGCGCGCCGGCGCGGGCCGTCCGGACGCATCGCAGCCGATGCAGCGATTGCGGCCTGGACCTCGCTTCCCGTAGGTGTCGTGACACTGGCCGAGCGGTTCGATGGGCGAAGCGTAACCCATGACGACTTCGAGACCATGGTGTCGATCGTCACCGGCCTGCTTGCGCCTTTCGAGGCGGACCATCGCTTTGGAGCGCGAATTGAAGGACGCGGCGTGCACTTCCTCGGCACGTCCGGCACCGTCACGACGATAGCCGGAATTCTGCTCGGGCTTCCGCGTTATGATCGCAACAAGGTCGACGGGTCGTGGCTGGCGGTGCCTGAAATTTCTTCCGTAACACAGGGCCTGCTTGGCAAGACCTACGCCGAGCGCGTTGCCGAGCCCTGCATCGGGCGCGAGCGTGCCGACCTCGTTCTTGCAGGTTGCGCCATTCTCGAAGCCGTTCTTCGCATGTGGCCCGCCCAACGCCTGCGTGTCGCCGACCGGGGGTTGCGCGAAGGCATCCTCACTACGTTGATGATGGAGGACGGAGTTTGGCGGCATGGGCGCCGGCGGCGGCGCTCGCGCGGCAACTAGAGCGCTTTTTGCGAAAAGTGGGAACCGGCGTTCCGACAAGCAAGCGCAACAAGAGAACCAAGCAGAGCCGTTTGCGCGATTTGCACGGAATGCGGAAAATGACGTCAGGCGCGCGCCTGGAAGCGGAGAAGATCAAGACATGCACAAGGGCGGTTCGAAGGGCGCGGGCAAGGGTCCAGGCGGCGGCTCCGGTCGCGGCGTAGACCGCGGACCAAGTGGCGGGCCGGGCGGCGGGCAGCGGCAACTGCGCACGCCGCTCAAGCATGCACGGCGCCATTCCGCATCCTCCCAGCGCTGGCTGGAGCGGCAACTGAACGACCCATACGTCGCTGCCGCCAAGCGCGAAGGCATGCGCTCGCGCGCGGCCTACAAGCTGAAGGAGATCGATGACAAGCATCGGCTGTTGAAGCCGGGCCAGCGCGTCGTGGACCTTGGGGCAGCACCTGGCGGCTGGAGCCAAGTCGCAGCCGCCAAGGTGAAATCGCTCGAGGGCCAGGGGCAGGTCGTGGCCATCGACTATCTGAGCATCGATCCGATTGCGGGTGTGGAGTTCGTGCAACTCGACTTCACGGATTCTGGCGCCGAAGAGAAAATCAAGTCGATGCTCAAGGGCGGCGGCGCGGACATCGTGCTGTCCGACATGGCGGCTCCTACCGTCGGCCACACCAAGACCGATCACCTGCGCATCATGGGGCTTGCCGAAACGGCAGCCGCGTTCGCCTGCGACATCCTCTCTGCGGGCGGGGCGTTCTTGTGCAAGGTGTTCCAAGGAGGTACGGAACGCGATCTGCTCGATATGCTGAAGCGCAATTTCGCCACGGTGAAGCACGTCAAGCCACCCGCCAGCCGGTCCGGCAGTGCGGAGCTTTATGTCCTCGCAACCGGATTTCGCGGGAAACGGGCCCCGACGCCGTCCAAGTAGCTTGAGCCCAAGCGGGTTTGGGCGACGACTTTGCGCTCGCGCTGAAAGTTGCAGAAGTCTAGCCGGTCACGGCGCGCACGGCCTGTTTGATTTGATCGAGCGTGAACGGCTTGGTGATGGACTTCAAGCGTTTCTGGGACAGTTCCCTGGCGCGCTCCAACTGGTCGGAAAATCCCGACATCAGCACCACGGCAATCCCGGGTTTCGCGCGCTGCGCCTGCATGGCCAGGCTGACGCCGTCGAGCCCCGGCATGTCCACGTCGCTGATAAGGACGTCGATGATGGTCTTGTGTGCGTTGAGAACGTCGAGCGCCTCGTTTCCATCCTGGGTGACGTGCACCGTATGCCCCTCGGCAAGCAACGCGCGCTTGACCAGTTCGCGCACGGCGGCATCGTCGTCGGCGAGCAGTATGGTGGCCATGCGTCCTCCCGTCACCTTAAGGTGGGCTCAGTCTAATAGGTTCCGGCCTAACCCGGCAGCCGCCCCACGAAGGGCAGTTCGCGATAGCGGTGGGCCACGTCCATGCCATAACCCACCACGAAGGTGTCGGGGCACTCGAAGGCGCTGAAATCCGCCTTGATGTTGACGGCGCGTGTCACCTTCTTGTCCAGGAGGACGCACGTGAGGATCTGGCGAGCACCGCGCGCGCTGATCAGATCCTTGGCGAAGGCGAGCGTACGTCCGCTATCGAGCACATCGTCGATGATGAGCACGCTGCGGCCTTCGACCTCCAGGTCGAGATCGCGCAGGATGGTGACCTGCCCGGACGACACGCGGCTCTTCTTGTAGCTTGAAAGCGTGAGGAAATCGACTTCCGGGTTCAGCCCAGCGCGGTGCAGGGCGCGGATCAGGTCGGCGGCGAAAACAAACGAGCCCTTCAAGATCGGAACGACCAGCAGGCCCGGAATTTTGAGCGCCGCGATCTCCTTCGCCAGTGCGTCGAGCCGCTCAGCAATCTGGCCGGCGGAGAACATGATATCAATGCTGTTTGACACGTCAGTGGTCCTCATGCGGTCGTTCCTGCCCGTCTGGCGTGCGGGGCATCGGCGGCGAACCCGGGATGCGGCCCGAAAGATCGAGTTGCCCAGAAAACACGCCCAAAAGTAAAATGCCCCCCGAAGCTTGCGAATATTGTGTACACGAGGGCGCCACAATCGTGATCGATTGATCTCGAGCGGGCGCCCTCGTTTATAAAACATGCGTGAGTGCTTCGAGTCCCGAACTTTTCCTTGTTGCGGATAACGCTGCAGTGATTCGCCTGTCGAACGTCGCCTTGAAGTATGACCGGGGTCCGGAGGTCCTCTCGGACGTGAGCTTTCACCTGCGCCCCGGCTCGTTCCATTTCCTGCACGGGGAAAGCGGCGCCGGAAAGACGTCGCTGTTACGGCTGATGTTCATGTCGCTGCACCCCACGCGCGGCCACCTTCACATGTTCAACGACGACGTCTCGCGCGTGACCGCGCAAAAACGCGCGCAACTGCGCCGGCGCATAGGCATCGTGTTCCAGGACTTTCGCTTGCTCGACCACTTGACCATCTGGGAAAATGTCGCCCTGCCCCTTCGCGTCATCGGCAAGAAGGCTTCCGATTACCGCGAGGACGTGACGGACCTGTTGCAGTGGGTGGGACTGGGCGACCGCATGTATGCCAACCCGTCGGTGCTGTCTGGCGGCGAAAAACAACGCGCGGCCATCGCGCGCGCCGTCATCGGCAAGCCGGAGGTGCTTCTCGCCGACGAGCCTACCGGCAACGTCGACCCGCAGATGGCCCGCCGCCTTTTGCGGCTGTTCGTCGAGTTGAACAGGCTCGGCACATCGGTCGTCATCGCGACCCACGATCATCAACTCATGCGGCAGTTCAAGGCGCCGCGCATCGAGGTGCACAGGGGCCATGTCCGGATCATATGACCGCTTCTCCGGGCGCCCATCGCCTCCGGGTGTGGCGGAGTTTCCGGCCTTCGGCGACCCCGTCACGGGGCCGCCAACCAGCACAGCGCGCATGACCGGTACGCTGAGCGTCGACGGCGCGCGCGGCCAGGGCACGGCCGACGAGCCCGCTCAGGATATCTACGCGCCGGCGCGCGAGGCCAAAGAGCGCGCAAAAAGGCCCAAATCGAGCGCTCCGGTCGTGCCTCCAGGGTCCGTTACGGGCCGATCCCTTACGCTTGTGATTGCCATCATGTGCTTCCTCGCATGTCTCACCGCGGGCGCCGTTTGGATGATCAAGCAATCGGCGGATGCCTGGCTGAAGGACATCGCGAGTGAAGTCACCGTGCAGGTGGAGCCGGTCGAAAGCGGCGACGTGGACAAGACCCTGCTCAGCGTGGTGACCTTCCTACAGAGACAGCGCGGCATAAGCGCGGCACGCCCGCTCAGCCTGGAGGATTCCGCCAGCCTGCTGGAGCCCTGGCTCGGTTCGACGGAAGCCCTCAAGGCCCTGCCTGTGCCCCGCCTCATTGCCGTCGAGGTCGACCGCTACAATCCTCCCGACCTTTCGGAAGTGGGTGCTGCGTTGCAGCGGGACTTCAAGGGCGTGTCCCTCGACGATCATCGCCGCTGGCAACAGCAGATCCGCGCCGTCACCGGTTCATTCGCGCTCGGCGGCATCGCCATCTTCCTGCTCGTCGCCGCCGCTACGACCGCGGTCATCGTGTCGGCAACTAAGAGCGCCATGGCCTCCAACCGCGACATCGTCGAGGTGCTGCACTTCGTTGGGGCGACCGACAAATTCATCGCGCGTGAGTTCGAGAAGCATTTCCTGCGCTTAGGAATCAAATCCGGCATCGTAGGCGCGCTGGCCGCCATGGCGGTATTTCTAACCATGCCGGCGATCATGGAAATGCTGGGCGGCGGCGCCGTCAGCGCGGTCGAGATGCAGCGGCTAATCGGCACCGGTTCGCTCGACCCCGCCGGTTATGCGCTCCTTGGTCTGGTCGTGGTTATCATCGCCGGTCTGTGCATGATAACCTCGCGCGTCGGCGTGTTTCGCATTTTGAACGGCCAGCATTGATCCGCGCATAGAGACTTGCGGTTAAATACCAAGGCGTTATTGAGTTCATTGGGTAAGTTTCCAGCGTTCAGGACGTACTCGAACCTCGCCCTCGGGAAAGGGGGGCACATGCAGGCGGATCAAGTCATCGACCAGGGAGCCCGGACAGGCATCGTTCGTCGCATTGGCCGCATCATCGTCGTGATGGCGGCCTGTGCAGCCTGCGCGCTCGTGTTCGGTTTCATGCTGTTTGCAACCTCCGTCATGCGCGAGCAGCCCCAAGTACCAGCGGCTGGCGTTGCGCACGCCGACGGCATCGTCGTGCTGACGGGCGCTGCCGCGCGCATTTCGGCAGGCGCTGAACTGCTCAAGGAGGGACACGGCAAGCGCCTGCTGATCTCCGGCGTCAACCGCATCACGACCAAGCACGACATCGAACGGCTTTCGGGACTGGACCACAAGAGCTTCACGTGCTGCGTGGATTTGGGATACGAAGCTCTGGACACCGTGGGCAACGCCGATGAAACGCGCTCCTGGGCCAATGCGAACGGCTATCGCAAGCTCATTATCGTGACGTCGAGCTATCACATGCCGCGAGCCCTGGCGGAACTGGCGCTCACGATGCCAGAGGCCGAGTTTGTCCCGCACACGGTGACCCCCAAGGATTTTCCCGAATCGGGCTGGTGGTTGAACGTGCGCACCACGCGTTACCTGCTGTCAGAGTACCTCAAGTATCTGCCGGCGGCAGCCAGGCTCGCTACCCAGCGGGTCATGGGATGGGGGCAATCGCACTCCGTCGCCTTGGATCCTCGCAACCTGCAGCATCCGGATCGCCGCGATGGTTGAGGGCATGGACGCCAGTCCGGCCGCTCCGCGTGGCGGCGCAAGCGCGGGCGTTGTATTGCGCTCGGGCGTTTTCGCAATCGTCTATTATGTCGTGACCGCGCTCTTTCTGGTGCTGGGCTCATGGCTGCTCCTGGCTCCGCGCTCCTGGGCCATGAAGGGCCTGGAGACCCACGCGCGCGTCTGCACGTGGCTGCTCGCGGCCATCTGCGGCACCAATCTCGAGGTGCGCGGCCGTGAGAACCTTCCCAATGGCCCGTGTCTCGTCGTTTCCAAGCACCAGTCCATGTGGGACACCTTCGGGTTGATCCCGCTCCTCCACGATCCTGCCATCGTGCTCAAGGACGAACTCAAATACATCCCGCTCTATGGATGGTTCTGCGTCAAGTTCCAGCACATCCTCGTCGAGCGCGATCGCGCGGCGGTCGCTCTCAAGGCCATGCTCAAAGATGCCCAGGACCGCGCCTCAGCAGGCCGTCACATCGTCATCTTTCCGGAGGGCACGCGCGCGGCTCCCGGCACACCGCCCGACTATAAACCCGGGTACGTAGCGCTCTACGAGGGATTGAATTTGCCCGCCGTGCCGCTTGCCTTGAATTCCGGGCTCTTCTGGCCGCGCCGCTCAAACTTGCGCTACCCTGGCACCATCGTAGTGGAGTTCCTCAAACCTTTGCCCGCCGGTATGCCGCGCAGGAAATTCCGCGACGAAATCGAGGCGCTGATCGAAGGCGCATCCGCCAAGCTGGTCGCGGAAGCCGCGCGCGCGCCCAATCCCCCGCCGATCCCGCGGCCCGCAGCCGAGGCAGCGAAAAGTTAGTTCTTAATTTGTTCTATTTTTGTTGCGCGGGCGCGGCCGACATTCTATATTGTTTTGACATTAGCCGCGCGAGGGACCATGTCCGCCTCGAACCTAGCCCAGCCTCAGTTTTACGCGCCGATTGCGCGTGAGATCTGGACGCGTAAGTACCGCTTTTCCGGCTCGACGGAGCAGACCCGCGACGCGACGCTGGACCATACGTTCTGGCGTGTCGCGCGGGCGGCGGCGGCCGTGGAGAGAGGTGGCAAGCGGGTTCAGGAGAGATGGGCGCGGACGTTCCATGACGCGTTTGTGGACTTCGGCTTCCTGCCGGCGGGCCGCATTCTCGCGGGCGCCGGCACAGGCCGCAACGTCACGCTGTTCAACTGCTTCGTGCTGGGACGGATCGAGGACGACCTCAGCGACATCTTCGAGAACGTGAAGCAAGCCGCGCTCACCATGCAGGCGGGCGGGGGCATCGGTCACGATTTTTCCACGCTGAGGCCCAAGGGCGCCCTGGTCAGGAGTATTGGCGCGGACGCATCGGGCCCCGTCAGCTTCATGGATGTGTGGGATGCGATGTGCCGCACGATCATGTCGGCGGGCCAGCGGCGCGGCGCGATGATGGCGACGCTGCGGTGCGATCATCCCGACATCGAGGATTTCATCGCCGCCAAATCCGATCCCGCCCGGCTGCGCAACTTCAATCTGTCGGTGCTGGTCACGGACGCCTTCATGGCGGCGGTGCGCGAGGGCAAGTCCTGGGACCTCGTCTTCGCCGGCAAGGTCTACAAGACCGTCGCGGCACGCGCGCTGTGGGAAAAACTGATGCGCGCCACATACGACTATGCCGAACCGGGCGTGATTTTCATCGACCGGATCAACGCTCAGAACAATCTTGCCTATTGCGAGACCATCTCGGCCACCAACCCATGCGGCGAGCAGCCGTTGCCGCCGTACGGCGCCTGCCTGCTCGGTTCCATCAACTTGGCAGCGCTGATCCGCGATCCTTTCCAGGACCGCGCCGCCCTCGACATGGCGCTGCTGGAGAAGCGCGTCGCCAGCGCTGTCCGCTTCCTCGACAACGTCATCGGCATATCGCGCTACCCTCTCAAGGCCCAGGCCGAGGAAGCGCGCGCCAAACGGCGCATCGGGCTCGGCATCACGGGTCTCGCAGACGCGCTGATCTTTTGCGGCCTGCATTATGGGACCGAGGGCGCGCGCGCCCAAGCCGCACGCTGGATGGCAGCGATCCAGAACGCGGCCTACCGCGCCAGTGCGCTTCTGGCTGCGGAAAAAGGGCCGTTCCCGCTTTATGACGCGCAGGCGTTCCTCGCGCGGCCCAACGTCTTGCGCCTCGAGCCGGACGCGCGCGCACTCATCGCCGAGCACGGCATCCGCAATGGTTGCCTCACATCGATTGCACCCACGGGCACGATTTCGCTGCTGGCCGGCAATGTGTCGAGCGGGGTGGAACCGGTGTTCGACTTCACCTATCGCCGCCGCGTGCTCCACGAGGCGGCGCACGTGGAGGAGACGGTGGAAGACTTCGCCTACGCGCGATACCGGGCCCTCCACCCGGATGGCGCGCTGCCGGATGCGTTTGTGCGCGCAGGCGAATTGCCCCCGGCCGAGCACCTTGCCATGCAGGCGGCGCTACAGCCCTACGTGGACAGCGCCATCTCCAAGACCATCAATTGTCCGGAAGACATGCCCTTCGAGGCATTCCGGGATGTCTACGCGCAAGCATATGCATTGGGACTGAAGGGCTGCACCACGTACCGGCCCAACACGATCACGGGCGCCGTGCTGCTGGCGTCCGAGCCCGCAGCGGCTCCGGCGGGGCCTGACGCGCCCCGCAAGTCGCAGGCGCCTCATGCTCCATCCGCGCTGGCGCGCTCTGTCGTACCGGTCGCGGTCCGCAGCGTCGATCTCGTCGCCAGCGGACCGCGCGATCCAGCCTTGGGCGCGACTGCGGGTGACGTGGTCTACCTTAGCAAGCCGTTGGAACGTGACGAGGCACTGGAGGGCGTCACTTACAAAATCAAGTGGCCGGCAAGCCCGCACGCACTCTATGTCACCATCAACGACATCGTGCGTGACGGGCGGCGGCGGCCGTTCGAGATCTTCATCAACACCAAGAACCTGGAGCACTATGCCTGGACGGTGGCGCTGACGCGCATGATCAGCGCCGTCTTCCGGCGCGGGGGCGACGTCTCCTTCGTCGCCGAGGAACTCAAGGCGGTGTTCGACCCCGAGGGCGGGCGCTGGATGAGCGGGCGGTATGTGCCGAGCCTACTGGCGGCCATCGGCGATGTGATCGAGGAGCACATGATCCGTATCGGCTTCCTCGTGCCGGAGGGCACGGGCGAGCCTGGCATTGAATCGTCCCCCCGCGCTCTTGCTGCCGCCCCACAGGCCGAGTCCGGCGGAGCCGGCGTAATCGGGACGGGCCGAGGCTCCGGCGCGCAGGCATCGCTTGGCGATCCGGCAGGCATCCGCGCGCGCATTTGCCCACGCTGCGGCGTACGCAGCCTACAGAGGATCGAAGGCTGCTGGACCTGCACGAGCTGCCACTACTCGCACTGCGGCTAGGCGCCCAACCGCATTAAGCGCCTTTCGGAAAAGCGAGAACCGGTTTTTCAGACAAGAAGGGCGTCAAAACAAATTATGAGAATCTTTGCGCGGTTTGTGGGCTCGCGCAAAGATTCAAAAATGGCTTTGGCGTTTGACCGCCGGCCCCGCAAAGGCGGTCGTTCCCTTCCTCGTTATGGACTGTGGCCGAATCGCTGCAGAAAACGACGGCAGGGAGATTATTTCCTAACGCGTATTTACATCCGCCCTCAGGCTCGTGTTTCTGTTGTGCTCAGAACGTTGCCGGGGGAGGCAGCCTTCAACAGTTTTTTGACCAAGAGTGAGAAACTGAGCTTCGAAGACAAATTTGCGCTTCAATGCTCCCAAATCGTTCATCGCTCGCGGGTAAAGCTGGGTCGTGCGTAAGGGTGGCGTACGGCCGTGAAGAGCCGATCTTGGGATGTTCGAGTATGAGTGCCGAAGTAATTCAGTTTGCGAATTTCCGCGCGCGCAAGCAGTTTGTCCACGCAGGATCTGATTTAACCGCCACGGCCAAGGTTGCCAGCGGTTTCGATGCCCCAACCCGCTTCCACTTCTGGACCGGCGCCACGGGCAAGCGCTACGTCCATACGGTCTACAGCCTGTTCGATTGCCCGCCGGTCGGGATGGCGAATTATGTGCTGGTACGCAAGGAAGGCGGCGCCAAGCGCACCGTTCTGGCCATCGGCCGCGTAACGGGCGATTCGCTCAGCCTCAACCTTGCCGAGATTCGCCAGCGCGGGGCTTCGCTTGGCGCCGACGAAGTCCACATCCACCTGCTCGCCTCCAGCGCGCACGAGAGCCAGGCCGTCGAGGTCGATCTGCGCACCGCGCAGTTTGCGGCGCGGGCGACCTGATCGGGGCCCTCTCGATCGGCGTCTCGGGCGCCCGCTGGCGTTTTTTTGCGCGCGTTTCGAGCAAATCGCGTCATGGCTCTAGGCGCCGATGCGGGCGCGGAACGTGAAACGCTTCACGTCCGCAAGGCGAAGCACCGGCTTGCGCGGCCAATCATCCAGGTTCTTGCGGACCAGCGTCGAGCGCGCGCTACTGGCTTGCGTGCGCGCACGCACGGGCCCCAGCATCACGAGCAGCCGCTCCAGCTCCGGCTCGCAAATGCCGAAAGAGCGCAACTCGTGCAAGGTCGAGACGAGGTAGTGCAGGTTCGTGCCGGTCTTGCCGGCCGCCGACGCAAGGATGTTGGCCTGCTGGCGCAGCGACAGGCCGCGCACATAGCTCGGGTGTGCGCGCTCTGCCAGGAAGGTGAGCGCCCTCACCTGCCGATGGGGTTCACACACGACGCGAACGTTGACGTGCGCCTCGCGGTAGACGCCGCTGATCTGCTCGCGCCGGCGCAGATAATGCAGAACGCCGTCCGCGTCGGCTTCACCCACTTTGAACACGCGCCCATGACATGAGCCGCCGCGATCCAAACCCAGGACGAGACCGGGACGCTCGTCAGTGCCGCGATAATGACGCGAGACGATGCAGAAAGAACGGTGCCAGCCGTCCAATCGCCCGGCATGAACCTCGGAAAACGGAAAGTCCGGCCGCCACATCAGGGAGCCGTATGCGAAGACCCAAAGTCCGGGGGCGCTGTCGCCCATATTGCATGGCCCTATTGAGCGCTTCCAGGAAAAGTGGGGGCCGGTTTTCCGATCAGAAGCGCGACAAGAACAAACCCAAAGCGCTTTTCGGAAAAGTGGCTACTGGTTTTTTCCGATAAGACGCGCAACAGAACAAACGAGTAGAGCCGTTTATGCGATTTGCACGAAATGCGGCAAACGGCTCCTCTAGCTTTGCGTGCCCGGACCACGCGTGCCCGGGACCGGCGGGCGCCGGCCGAAGTCGGGCGTCGCCGTATCCTGTCCGGCCTGGATGATCCCGCGACGGATGGTGCGCGCGTGGGCAAACAGCCTTTCGAGCGTTTCGCCCTCGCCATAGCGGATCGCACGCTGCAACGCTGTCAGATCCTCCGAGAAGCGGCCGAGCATTTCGAGCACCGCCTCCTTGTTGTTGAGGAAGACGTCGCGCCACATGACCGGATCGGAAGCTGCGATACGGGTGAAGTCGCGAAAACCGCCGGCGGAAAACTTGATGACTTCGCTGTCTGTCACGCGCTCCAGATGCGCCGCGGTGTTGACGATGTTGAAGGCGATGAGATGGGGCACATGCGAGGTGATGGCCAGCACCAGGTCGTGATGCTCAGCGCTCATGATCTCCACGTTGGAGCCAAGCTTCCGCCAGAAGGTTTCAAGCTGCGCCAGAGCCATGCGGTCGGCGCCGGCGTCAGGCGTCAGAATGCACCAGCGTCCATCGAACAACTCGGCAAAGCCGGCTTCGGGACCGGACTGTTCGGTGCCGGCGATGGGGTGGCCGGGGATGAAATGCACACCTTGCGGTACGTGAGGACCAACGTCGCGCACAACCGCCGCCTTCACCGAGCCCACGTCCGTCACGATGGCGCCGGGCTTGAGGTGCGGGCCGATCTGCTGCGCAATCTTTCCGAGCACGCCCACCGGCGTGCAAAGAATGACGAGATCCGCATTCTTTACGGCATCGGCCGCGTGCTCGTAGGCCCTCGATAGCAGGCCCAACTCCTGAGCCCTGGCGCGCGTGGCGGGCGTCGCCGATGAGCCGACGATGTCGCCCACGAGGTTGGCGCGGCGCGCCGCATGACTGATCGAGGAGCCGATGAGCCCCACACCGATCAGCGCCATGCGCTCGAACATGACGTGGCCGGATCTGCTCATCCCCGCCCGCCCATGTGTCCGCCGATGTGTCCGCCCATGTATTCGGCCAGTGCCGCAACGGCGCGCTCGTTGTCGTCCTGCGAGCCGATGGTCATGCGCAGGGCGTTGGGAAAGCCGTAGGCTCCCACCTTGCGCACGATGACGCCTTGTGACTTGAGATATTCGTCCGCACCGAACGCGGTTCTATCGCCGCCTTGGGGAAAATGGATCAGCACGAAATTGGCAACGCTCGGCGTCACATCGAGTCCCAGCGCACGCACTTCTTTCGTCACCCAGGCAAGCCAGGTGTCGTTATGGGCCTTGGCTGCGTCCATGTGCGCGACGTCCTCCATGGCAGCCGCGCCGGCGGCTATTGCCGGCGTGGAAAGGTTGAAGGGGCCACGGATGCGGTTGAGCGTGTCGGCGATCGCCTGCGGGCAGTATGCCCATCCGATGCGCAAGGCGGCAAGGCCGTGGATCTTGGAGAAGGTCCGCGTCATCACTGTATTCGATGTCGTCGCGACGAGTTCGATCCCCGCTTCATAATCGTTGCGGTCGACATACTCGGCATACGCTGCGTCCAGAACCAGAAGGACGCTGGAAGGCAACCCTGCGCGCAGCCGGCGCACCTGCGCGAGCGGCAAGTAGGTCCCCGTGGGATTGTTCGGGTTGGCGAGAAACACCACGCGCGTGCGCCCGGTGACGCGAGCGAGGATCGCATCCACGTCGGCGGTGAGATTCGTTTCCGGTGCGACGACCGGCGTCGCCCCATTGGTTAGTATCGCGATGCGATAAACGAGAAAGCCATGCTCGGTGTATAGCCCCTCGTCCCCCGGCCCCAGGTAGGCACGTGCAAGGAGCGCGAGAAGCTCGTCGGAGCCCGAACCGCAAACGATGCGTGCGGGATCGAGCCCGTAGCGGCGCGCAATGGCATTGCGCAGCATCGTGGCCTGACCGTCGGGATAGCGTTCTAGCTCCTTGCCGGCTGCAGCGAAAGCGGCGATCGCCTGCGGGCTGGGCCCGAGCGGCGTTTCATTGGACGAGAGCTTGGCGGGCTTCATGCCGCCCGGCACCTTGCTCTCGCCGGGCACGTAGGCCTCAATCTGCTCGATACCGGGTCTGGGCCGTGGGCCGGCAATTGCCATGATGGTCTCGTTTTTTTGTCGTTTGATTGCGTAAGGAAAGTGCGGCGCAAGCCGGCGCACACAAGCCGGCGCACAGGGGCCGGCCCGAAGCGGGTTGATTGATAGGGTAGGCCTTTAGAAAATCAAAGATTAAAGTTGACTTTCTGCCGCGGCGGCCTAGCTACGGCACATTCGGCGAAGGCTGTAAGGCGCATTCTCAAGTTTATGACATCCGCAAACCCCGAGATCGGCCCCGGCACACGTGCCAACGCGCGCTATGCCGAAGTCCAAACGCCGCAAAGCGAGGTCGTCCGCTTCCCCGAAAGCGCGCCGTTGAAGCTTGCCTGCGGCCTGGACCTGAAACCCTTCCAGATCGCCTATCAGACATACGGCACGCTCAACGCCGCCAAGACCAACGCCATCCTGATCTGCCACGCCCTCACAGGCGACCAGCACGTCGCCAACACGCACCCAGTCACCGGCAAGCCGGGGTGGTGGGAGAACATGGTCGGACCCGGCAAGCTGATCGACACCCACCGTTTCTTCGTCATCTGCAGCAACATCCTGGGCGGGTGCATGGGCTCCACGGGTCCGGCTTCGTTCAAACCCGGCACCAGCGAGCCTTACGGCCTCGATTTTCCCGTCATCACCATCGGCGACATGGTGGATGCCCAGGCGCGGCTGATAGATCATCTGGGCATCCCCGATCTGTTCGCCGTCATCGGCGGCTCGATGGGCGGAATGCAGGTGCTCGAGTGGGCGGCGCGCTACAAGGATCGCGTCTTCGCTGCAATGCCGATTGCGACCGCAGCCTGGCATTCCTCTCAGAACATCGCGTTCCACGAGGTCGGCAGACAAGCCGTCATGGCAGACCCGGACTGGTGCGGCGGCAACTACTACGCGCAAGGCAGGGTTCCGCGTAACGGACTGGCCGTGGCGCGCATGGCAGCGCACATCACATACCTTTCGGAAAAGGCGCTGCATCGCAAATTCGGCCGCAGCCTGCAAAACCGTTCGGCCGTAACGTTCTCGTTCAACGCCGACTTCCAGGTGGAGAGCTATCTGCGCCATCAGGGTTCGTCGTTCGTCGACCGGTTCGACGCCAACAGCTATCTCTATATCACGCGCGCCATGGACTACTTCGACATGAAGGCGGAGCACGGCGGTCAACTGGCGGAAGCTTTCCGTGGAACAAGGACGCGGTTCTGCGTGGTGTCATTCACGTCCGACTGGCTGTATCCCACGCGCGAGAGCCGCGCCATCGTACACGCGTTGAATGCCGTTGCGGCCAACGTTTCCTTCGTCGAGATCGAGAGCGACAAGGGTCACGACGCGTTCTTGCTGGATGAGCCGGACTTCTTCAATACCATGTGCGGTTTCCTCCATGCCGCTGGCGTCAGACGCGGCTTGAACGCCATCGGTGCGCCATGAGCGATATGGCACACAAAGCCCGGCGCGCCGGAGCGCGCAACGAGCGCGTCGATCATCTGCTCATTGCGGAGATGGTGGCGCCCGGCTCGCGCGTGCTCGACGTGGGCTGCGGAGACGGTGCGCTGCTCCAGTTGCTCAACGACACGAAGGGGATCGACGGCCGGGGCGTGGAATTGTCGCGCGAGAAGGTCAACGCGTGCGTGGCCCGCGGGCTGTCGGTGATCCAAGGCGACGCTGACCGCGACCTGTCGGACTATCCCGATCAGGCGTTCGACTACGCGGTGCTGTCTCTCACCATCCAGGCGACGCGCAAACCCAAGACCGTACTGGAAAACCTGCTGCGGATCGGCCGGCGGGCCATCGTGTCGTTTCCTAACTTCGGGCATTGGGAAATCCGCGCCGCGCTGCTGACGAGCGGGCGGATGCCGGTCACGCATAATCTTCCCGAGACGTGGTACGATAGTCCTAATGCGCACCTTTGCACGATCCGCGATTTCGCGGATTTGTGCGAGGAGTTGGGCACGAAGGTCGAACGCGCGGTGGCATTCAACGCCTCCGGCAAGCGCCTGCCTATCAGATGGTCCCTTTCGCTTCAGAACCTGCTTGGGGAAAAGGCTGTCTTTCTGCTCAAGGGGCATGGCTCGAAGAGCTGAGGCTCGCCTCAGCGCGCATCTTCTCTGCTCTTGCTTGAAGGCTCCAGCAGGCGCCCGAAGCTGCCTGCGGGTCTGAAGGCAGGAACTGGCTGGGGCGCACGGATGCCGCCTCCGACGGGCGCCATGAGTTCCTTGCGCGCTTCAACCACGATGACCCCGCCGAATCCGCGCGACAATCTTCCCCCCGTGCGCTCGAAAGCGGGCGCCATGCGCAGAAGAAAGCGGTTGCGGACAGGCGGGAAGAACAGCGCATCGCCCCAATCGAGCGGCGTCAGCAAGGCGTCCGACAACGCGTGTGAGAGCTGCGTCCGGCTGAAGGGCAGCCCTTGCCCGAACGGCGTGGTGTCGATGCGCGACCAGACGCCCGAGCGATTGGGAACGATGAGGATCAGGCTGCCATTGGGCGCAAGCACGCGCCACATCTCACGCAAAACGGGACCGGTGTGCTCGGCCACCTCGATCATGTGGACGGCGAGCAGGCGGTCGACGCTGTTGTCGGGTAGCGGCCAATGGTGCTCCTCCACGAGCACCGAATGACATTTGCCCCCCGGCGGCCAGACCAGCGCGCCCTGGCGGGCCGGCATCAAGCACCCCGTACACGCGGCCTCGGAGCGGAAGGAGCCCAGGAACGGCGTGGCGAACCCGGCCCCAACCACCGTCAACCCCGATGTCGTCTGCCAGCGCCGGCGAATTTGCACGATGAGCTGCCGGCGCACCACCTGACCAAGCGGTGTCCGGTAGAAATCCCTCAGTCGTGCGGCATCGAGTTGCATGAGCCAATCCAGTCCGACCGTACCGCCGGCCCCGCCATGCATAATCCATTCGTCGCCCTTGCTAAAGTCGCTCGGATCGCACCAACCTCGCAGAATCGCCTACCCAAGCCTGACCTTCGCCGCGCCCTTTGACTTTATGCCTGCCTCCTGCTCAGATTGACCGATGACCGCGCTCGAAATTGTCCTCCTGCCCTGCCTATCGGATAACTATTGCGTGTTGCTGCGCGCTCCAAGCGGGGAAACGGCGGCAATCGACGCGCCTGATGCCGCCGCCATCGCTACGGCGCTGGATGCGCGCGGCTGGAAGCTTACCGACCTGTTCATTACCCATCACCACACCGACCACACGAGCGGCATTCCTGCCCTCAAGGAGCGCTACGGCTGCAGGGTGACGGGGCCGGCCAGCGAGGTGGAGCGGATTTCGGGGCTCGACCGCACGGTGAGCGAAGCAACGCCATTTACCTGGGCGGGATACGACGTTCGGGTGATCGAGACGCCGGGGCACACTCTCGGCCATATCGTCTACGTTCTGCCCGGCGAAAACCTGGCGTTCACGGGCGACACTTTGTTCGCCATGGGCTGCGGGCGCATGTTTGAAGGCGACGCGCAAGGCATGTGGAGCGCGCTTGAGAAGCTGATGGAACTGCCGGACTCAACCGCGATCTATTGCGGTCACGAATACACGGCCGCAAACGGCCGCTTCGCGCTGTCGGTCGAACCGGAAAATCAAGACCTCGTCGCGCGCATGGCACAGGTTAGCGCGATGCGCGCGGAAAACAAGCCGACCGTACCGACGACCATGGCGCTGGAGAAAGCCACCAATCCGTTCCTGCGGGTCAGCTCGATGCCGATCCGGGCGAGGCTCGGCCTTGAGCGCGCTCCCGACTGGGCTGTCTTCCAGCGTCTGCGTGAACTCAAGAACAAGGCTTGAGACGGCTGATACGCCAACGCTTCCTCACGGCCTCGCAAGTGCCGCTGCGCCACAAGTAAAGTCCAAATCGCGCCCGGCCTTCTGCTTTTCCACAGCGCCAAACGCCGCCTAGCGTGGCAAGAACGCCTTCAAACCTCAGATTATTTTCTTCTCCCCAACCTTCATGGGGGGTGCGCTTGATGCGCCTGCGAGACTCGTAAACAAATGGGCTCGAATCAAGTTCTACCGGCTTACGGGGGTTGCCGTCGATGAAGCGCGAGTCCTCAGGACCCATTTTGACAACGTTGTTTGTCGACTACGACAACATCTATCTGTCCTTGAAAAGAAAGAACGACGAGGCGGCCAAGCGTTTCGCCAAGGACAGCGGCCTGTGGCTGCAGGGCATCCTGTCGGGTGAGCTGATTACGCAGACGTCCACGTTCCTGCCAGCGGGCGAGCGCCGGCTTGCGATGAATCGCTGCTACGGAAATCCGGTTCCCCGCCGTAATTCGAATGATAATTCAACCGACATGAACTCCTTCCCGTTCATTCGGCACCACTTCCTGAAATCGGGTTTTGAAGTCATCGATTGCCCGCCGTTGACCGCGCAGCTCAAGAACTCGGCCGACATCCGCATCGTCATGGATATCCGCGATATCCTCACGCACGACACGTTCTTCGACGAATTCATCATCCTGTCTGGCGATGCGGACTTCACGCCCGTGCTGCATCGCCTGCGGGCGCACGCGCGCCGCACGATCGTGTTCGCCAACGACAGCACCGCCCAACCCTACACGGCAATCAGCGATGGCGAGATCCGCGAAAGCAGCCTCATCCAGTTGCTGACACGTCCGCAGGGCGCGGCCCAGATCACGAGCGCACGGGCCGAACCCGGCTCGCGCGAAATCTCAGCGCCAGCGCGCGCAGCGCCTGCCATCGACATCGATGCTGCACGCCGCGCGATCCTGGCCGAAGTCGTCAACTTCGTGCGCAGCGCACCGCAGGCCGTGCCGCTCGAGACACTGGCCGACCGCGCGGTTCGCTTCGTCGGTCACGAGCGCACCATCGGCACGCAGTGGGGTGGCTACGGCACGTTCCGCGACCTCCTGCTGGCCGGCCTGCCCGAAGACATTCACCTGTCCGACACCGCGCCCTATACCGTTTTCGACGCCAACCGCCACATCAACGCTTCCGGTTTGATCGCGCCGCAGTTGCCTGCGCCAGCGGCCGAGCGGCATGAGTTGGAGCCGCGCCGCGAGGTTGCCCGCAACGAGTTGCCGCGCAGCGATTACCCTCACGCCGAGCCGTCGCGCAACGAAGCACGCTACGATCCGGGCGCGGGCGCCCCGCAGCGCGGTTATCAGCCTGCGGCCGAAAGCCGGTTCGAAGCGCGGATGGAAGCGCCGCGCACCAGTGCGCCCGCCAGCCAGCCGGCTTACGGCGGCACGGCCATTACGCCGCCTGCGGCGCGCCGCAACGCCGATGCGCTGCCCCCGATCTCCTCGCGCCCGGTCGACCCGGCGTTCTCGGCGCGCCAGCAGCCCCTGCCAGGAAGCTCGTTTGCAGCCCAGCCCGGCACCACCGCGCAGCCGCAGGCTGATCGGCCGGCCGCTCAAGGCCCCAGCCAGCCCGCACCGCAGACAGAAATCCGCCGCCCGGCCGCGCAGGCGCATGCCGCTCAGGTGCCGTCGACCGCTCAACGCACAGCCGACCAGGCGACGCAGATTCAGCAGTCGATCGCGCGCATCCACGAGGCCTGCCAGGCGCCTGCTCTGGCGCCGGCAGAGTACCGTGTGCTGTTTGAGGTGATGGCTCAGGAACTGACGTCGAATGGACTGCAGGGAGCCCAAACCCTGTCCAACATCACCCAGCGCGCCCGCGAGTTCGGCCTGGATTTGAAGCGCGACGATCTGCGCTTCATTCTCGAAGTGGTCAGCGAGAGCGATCCATGGTTCGAGCAGGGGGCTTCGGCCAATCTGTTTGCCGGCCGCTTCCGCAACTTCGTCGTCGCGCGCTGCCGCAGCCAAGGTCTGAACCTTTCCGCGGACGAACTCGATCTGGTCGATGCGTGGTTCTCCTCGCAGAACCAGCAGGCGCCGCGCGCACCCGCATACGGCCGCAGCCAGCAGCCCTCTCCGGCATCTCCGGCACAAGCGCAACCTGCGAGCCAGCAAGCAACCGGCGCGCAACGCGGCGACTTTGCAGCCCAGGGGCCGGCCGAACGCTGGTGGAGCCTCGAGGAGGGGCGCCAGCATATCGCCGAACAACGTTCGCAGGGCGGTTACGGCGCAGCCGAGCAGGAAGAGGAGTTCCCGCGCATCGTTCGCACCCGGCTGCGGGGATAATCGTCACTATCTCACGACCTTGGCAAAGACGCCCCGGACCCATGTCGCGGGGCGTCTTTCTTTCTGAATTTGCCGGGGCGTCGAAATCAAAGGCTCGAGGGATCGTCGGGCGCAGGCGCGTCGCCCTCGTCTCCTTTGTTGGGCGTGCCTTTGTCGGGTGTGCCGGCGGCCGGGGATTTTTCCGCGGCGGAACTCCCACCGGCCGTCGCGTCCTTGGCGCTGTCGAGGGCCTCGTTGGTCGCCTCCTTGGCCTTGTCCAACACTTCATTTGTGGCCTTCTTGGCCTTCTCGAGCGCCTCGTTCGTCGCCTTCTTGGCGTTATCGATGGCCGGGCCCGCCTCGGTCTTGGCCCTGTCCAGCGCCTTCTTCACCGCTTCGGTGGCCTGCTCGATGGCCCTGATGGTGGCGTCTTTCGCCTTGTCGATGGCAGATTTCGTCGCCTCTGCCGCATCGTCGATCGACTTGGCGGTATCGCCTTCGGTTGGCGCTTGAGAGGGTTGCTGATCGGCTGGCTTGGTCTCGTCCGCCATAGCGGGCGTTGCCAGCAGGAGCGCCAATGCGCCCACCTTTAGGACTGTCGTCTTCATGAAGAACCTCATACGGCTGGAGCCGAGCTGCAAGTCTAGCGGCTTTGCAAGAGCATGACGACTGTCGCCGTTGCAGGTTCCAATTGCGAAACGCCGATTTGCGCCAGCCAATAAAAAAGCCGCCGGAATGCCCGGCGGCCCGTAGATTTCAGGAGAAGTTCGAAACGACGTTTAGACGTTTAGACGTTTAGATGACGTCGATCTCAGCCGGCAGGTACGAGGTAACCTCGAGACCGACTTCCTGCTCACGAACTTCGGGCTTCGTCCAGGTCTTCATGTAATCCTCCTAGAGCTTCGTTTTCAGCCGTTCGGCGTTCAGCCAGTGGCCACACAACCAAACTCGATAAGTAAGAAATAATCTCGGCCGTCGATAATCTCAAGTAGCAAATGCGTGATCGACCTATTAGGTAACCTTATAACATCTACACTTGCCGGCATCGGTCCCGGCAAGACACAGGACACCAAAAAAGAGCAAGGCGGCGAAGAATACTCTCCGCCGCCCTTGATTGCGTTTAGTCCAATCTGTCGAGATCAGATGAAGTACTGGCCGCCGTTGGCCGTGATCGTCGATCCGGTGATGAAGCCAGCGTTGTCGGAGGCAAGGAACGCCACGCAGCGCGCGATCTCTTCGGGTTCGCCAAGCCGGCCGACGGGGATCTGCGGAAGGATGTTCTTTTCCATCACCTCTTGCGGCACGGCCTTGACCATCTCGGTCGCGATGTAACCAGGGCAGATCGCGTTGACCGTGATGCCGGCGCGTGCGCCTTCTTGCGCAAGCGCCTTGGTGAAGCCCAAGTCGCCAGCCTTGGACGCTGAGTAGTTCACCTGGCCCATCTGGCCCTTCTGGCCGTTGATGGAGGAGATGTTGATCACGCGACCGAACTTGCGAGAGCGCATACCCTCCCAGACCGGACGGGTAACGTTGAACAAGCCGTTGAGGTTCGTGCCGATCACCGCGTCCCACTGCTCCTTCGTCATCTTGTGGAACATGGTGTCCTTGGTGATACCGGCATTGTTGACCAGCACGTCGATGGGTCCGAGATCCTTCTCGATCTGCTTGACGGCCTTCTCGGAAGCCTCAAAGCTCGCCACGTCGAACTTGTAAACGGGGATGCCGGTCTCTGCCTGGAACTGCTGCGCGGCGGCATCGTTGCCGGCATAGCTTGCCGCGACGCGATAGCCAGCGCTCTTCAACGCGATCGAAATTGCATGACCAATACCGCGGGTGCCGCCTGTAACCAGGGCCACTCGTGCCATATGCTTCCTCCTGTCTGGTTCTGTTGTGAGCGAAAAGGCCCAAAAATTGGCGGTCTTCGGGCCGCCGGAAGGCGAGAAAACCGGCGCGGGCCTCCAGGGACCGCGCCGGTTCGTGCATAGTCAGGTTAGTCGCGCGCCACGCACATCGCAACGCCCATGCCGCCACCGATGCAGAGCGTGGCCAGACCCTTCTTGGCGCCCGAGCGCTTCATCTCATAAAGCAGCGTGTTGAGGATGCGCGCGCCGGAGGCGCCGATGGGATGGCCGATGGCGATTGCGCCGCCGTTGACGTTCACCTTGTTCGTGTCCCAGCCCAGGCCTTTGTTGACTGAGATGGCCTGAGCGGCGAACGCCTCGTTGGCTTCGATGAGATCGAGGTCGTCGATGCTCCAGCCCGCACGCTCCAGCGCCTTCTTGGAGGCTGCGATGGGGCCTGTGCCCATGATGGAGGGATCGACGCCGGTCGTTGCCCAGGACACGATGCGCGCCAGAGGCGTGATCCCGCGCTTGGCGGCTTCCGCGGCCGTCATCAGAACCACGACAGCAGCGCCGTCGTTAATGCCCGATGCGTTTGCAGCCGTCACGGTGCCTTCCTTGTCGAAGGCGGGACGCAGCTTGGAAACCGACTCCAGCGTAACGCCTTCCTTGATGTATTCGTCAGCGTCGACGACGACATCACCCTTGCGGCCCTTGATGGTGACAGGCGCGATCTCGTCCTTGAACTTGCCTGCCTTGCGCGCGGCCTCGGCCTTGTTCTGCGAGGCAACGGAAAACTTGTCCTGCTCATCGCGGCTGATCTGCCACTGGCGTGCAACATTCTCGGCCGTCGTGCCCATGTGGTAGTTGTTGAAGGCGTCCCACAGCCCGTCGCGGACCATCGTGTCGATGAACTTGACGTCCCCCATCTTAGTGCCTTCACGCATGTGCGCAGCATGCATCGATTGGCTCATGCTCTCCTGACCGCCTGCGACGACGATGTTTGCGGAGCCCGTAGCAATCTGCTGCATACCCAGAGCCACGGCGCGCAGGCCCGAGCCGCAGATCTGGTTGACGCTCCACGCGGGCGCATCCACCGGGATGCCCGCGCCAATCGACGCCTGCCGCGCAGGGCCTTGGCCCTGACCTGCGGTCAGAACTTGTCCAAGAATGACTTCCGAGACATCGCCGGGCGCGACACCTGCGCGCTCGAGTGCAGCGCGGATGGCGACTTCGCCAAGCTTGTGGGCCGGGAGGCTCGCCAGCGATCCGTTGAACGAGCCGACGGGCGTACGTGCTGCGCTTGCAATTACGATCGTATTAGAATCTTGGCTCATTTTAGCCCCTCCCTGGGCGCGAAGGTTGTGCTGGAACTTTGCTTTTCTGGCTGGAAAGCCGCTAATTTCCCGCCGCAGGCCGCCGGTTCGCTGCAGCGCGGCCCATGGTTTAGCTTTAGCAGCCCCTAATGAAAATGAGCAATTGCGACGTGTTGACTAGTGCTGCTGAAAGATTTGGCAGAAACGTCTAGCCGCGAAGACCCAGGCTGTGGTACGCTGCCGCAGTGCAGCAACGTGCCCGCCGGCACCGGTGACGGTCAGGGCATCTGCGACAGGAAGTTTTATTAAGCATTCAGTCCACGGTCTCAACAGACAGAGAACGCATCAGAGATGCTCCCCAACGCCGAACCCCAGACGCCGAAGAAAGAATCGGTCGTCATCAAGAAATACGCCAACCGCCGTCTCTATAACACCGAGACCAGCACCTACGTGACGCTGGAGGACTTGGCAAAAATGGTGCGGTCGGATCGCGATTTCGTGGTCTATGACGCCAAGAACGGGGACGATCTCACCCATCAGGTTCTCACGCAGATCATCGTGGAGCAGGAAAGCCGCGAAGGTGGGCAGACGCTTCTTCCCATCCCGTTCCTTCGCCAACTCATTCGTTTCTACGACGACAGCATCGCGCGCATGGTGCCGAGCTATCTGCAGTTCTCCATGGAGAACTTCGCCAAGGAGCAAGCCCGTTTTCGCGAGCAGTTCGCGACTGCCTTCACAAATCCGTCCGCAGCTTTCGAATTCTATCAAAAGCAAGCACAGCAGAACATGGCGATGTTCGAGCAGGCGATGCAGATGTGGGGCGCCTTCGGTGCGGCCGCCGGCGGCAAGAAGCCCGTCGGCGATTCCGGTCCAGCCAATGCACCGGCGCAGACCGGGAACGCTCCGCTCAAGGATGAGCTTGGAGAATTGAAAGCTCAGCTTTCCGCCATGCAGCAGAAAATCGAGAAGCTGACGCAACCGAAATCGTAACACTGTCTTCCTCGCGGCACGGCCTGGAAAGCGCGCGAGCGCGCACGGCCGTCGCCCGCGTCATGGGCCGTGCGGTTCAGCCCGCCTCGTCCAGCTTTTCCGCCTCGATCGGCAGGCCGTAATAGAAGCCCTGCAGGTATGTGATCCCGGCCTTCTTGAGCAACTCCACCGAGCGCTCGTCGGCGACCCACTCCGCCACGGTCTCAAGACCGAATGTGTTGGCGAGTTCGATCATCGTCTTGATGAAGATCTGGTCGGAGGTGTCATCCGCCATGTTCTTTACGAACGCTCCGTCGATCTTCACCATGTCGACGTTGAGCAGCTTCAGGTTCTTGAACGACGTGTAGCCGGCGCCGAAGTCGTCGATCGCCACGCGGCAGCCCAGTTCCTTCAGCGTATCGACGAAGTTGATCGACTGGTCGAGGTCCTGGATCGCAGCCGTCTCGGTAATCTCGATGATGAGACGGCTGGTCAAATCCTTTCGTCCGCCCGTCAGACGCTGCAGCGCCACGAGCCACTCGTGATCCGAGCATGTCAGGCCCGACACGTTGAGCGACAACTTGATCGCGGGATGCCGCTTGAGGATGCCGATCGACAGTTCCAGCGTGCGCCGGTCGATGAGGCGCGACAAGCCCAGCTGCTCGGCGATGGGGATGAACTCGCCTGCCGACACGATGCTCCCGTCAGGACGTTCCATGCGCAGCAAGCATTCATAGATCTCAGACCGGCCGGTCTTGGCCCCGATCATCGGCTGCAGCACCAGACCCATGCGCTGATGATCGAGCGCCTCGATTACGTCGTCGGCAACAGAGATCGACTTGCGGCGCGTGGTTTCAGCAGCTCCGACCGGCTCATAGTTCATGAAGCAATCGAACCGCTTCGTCTTGGCGCGATCGAGTGCATGTAAGGCATAGTTCAGGGCCTTCTGCACCGTGTCGGCCTGATCGGGCATGATTACGCCGCCGATCGATAGCGTCGCTGTCAGATGGCACGCCGACGTAGCGATGGTGTGCTCGCGCACGCCCTTCATGAAACGCTCGGCGGCGATGCGCATGGCGCCGGGCCCGCAATCGTGAAGGATGATGCCGAATTTGTTCGACGAATAGCGCCCAAGAACGTCACCACCCCGCAAGCGCTCCTTGATCTTGCGCGCAGCGGCCGCAATCACCTCGTCGCCGACATCGAAGCCGAACGTCTCGTTGACAACGGCGAGGTTGTTCACGGCGGCCATGAGGAAGGCGCACGGCTGACCGGTGCGTTGCGTGCGGCCAAGCACGGCCGACAGCGACTCCGTCAGGCGGATGCGGTTCAATTGCCCGGTCAGTTCGTCATGGTCGCTGCGATAGAGAAGCTTCTGCTCCTCCCAGTAGCGATCGTTTATGACGCGCAACACCCCGCGCGCGCGCGCAGGCTTGCCATCGAGCCCCGGCCACCAGCGGCCATGGTCTTCAAGCCAAACGGACTTATCGGAGCGGCGGCCGACAGGCAGAAAGCGATACTGTATGCGATAAGTGACGCCGCGCGTCGCATCGCCGGCGACGTTCGCCTCGAACGCCTGCGTGCGGCGCGCCAGATGTTCGGGCGAGATCAGCAGCTGGAACGCTGCTCCTGTGGCGATCCGGTCTTGGCGGGGCACGCCGAGGATCTCCCCGGCATTGCTCTCCCAATCGATCTTGTCGCTGGCCAAGTCCCAGACATAGGCCGTCTCGTCGATGGACGAGAGAATGCCGACGAGATCCAGCCCTTCGGCTTCGGTCAGCGGATCGGTCTGGACGCGGCCGGGGATCTCTTCGATCTCAACCTTCGTCCAACTGGCGCTTTTTCCTTCTAAGGAAGGAGGTATGCCCACGATCGACCTCGCGTTCGCACGTCAGCCGGCCGAATGCCCGAATGGCGCAGGCGGCGGACGCAATACGTGATTTGGTTACGATGCGAAACGTAGATCGAAATTGCTAACAAGCCTTAAAAGCCTGCGTCGAATGCGGCCGCTCCAACGCGAAGCGGCGGCGCCCAAGGCCGGCCGCTTGCCGTCTTTCCTTGAGCAACTCACGCCTAGTGATCGGCACCGATCGCCAGATCGCGGCGCGCGACACGGATGCCGATCGTGTAGCCGGCGACCACGTCGATGAGGGAGGCGACGAGAACGAGGAAGAAGACCGAGGTTGCCGCCTGAGGCGCCATGAGGAATTCAACGAGGATCGCGACGAACACGATCATCGACAGCGCGTGGTCGATCAAGGTCGAGGTCGACGTGTAGGTGGCCTTCACGATCTCGATGAACAACAGCACCAGTGTGATCAGCAGGATCAGGTCACCCCAGGTGAACGTCCAGGTCCCGCCGCTCAGCAGGTGAAGCGAAAAGATCTCTCCCCACAGGCCGCTTGCTGGCACGCTCTCGGTGCCCGGGGCGCCCACACCCACTGCCAGAACGATCGCGTTGTAGAGGAGGAACGAGAAGACGAGTGTGGGAATGGCTCTGAGCGACATTAGCGATTTCTCCTCGATTTCTCCTGGCGGACCGGCTTTGCTCCGGCCGGCGCGACCTTGTGGCATGCGTTGCGCCGTTTGCCAAGCAAGCTGCGCGGGTTTCTCCAACGCCAATAGCGGGTGCCCGGCTCGGACACCCGCTGATGATGCAGCCGAAAAAGGCTGAGCGGAGGCGTCAGACCTCGGCCTTGGGCTCGAGAATCTGGCGGCCGCGATACTTGCCCGACTTGAGGTCGATGTGGTGCGGGCGGCGGCGCTCGCCCGAGTCCTTGTCCTCGACATACGCCGGGGCGGAAAGCGCGTCGTGCGAGCGGCGCTGACCGCGCTTCATGCGCGAGACCTTCTTGCGCGGAACTGCCATCGTCTTAGCTCCAAAACTTGAGCCCCAGGCACCAATGAGGCCGACGCCCGCGAATGGGGCTCGCCTGGGTGAAGCCTGGGGATGAATATCCGGCGGCGGGCCGTCAAAGCCGCTTTGTACCGTCCATGGCGCGGGCTTATACGCGCAAATTCCCCTTAGCGCCAGTCCCCTTTCCAAAACAGTTCCCAAGGCGGCGCCGGCGGCCAATTCGCTCCTTGCCCCTCAATCGGCCGCCTCACGGCCCAGGACACACCCTGTCACGGCCGCCGGCGCCCCTCTCGAGCGGGCGATGTTCAGAGCCGCCAGCCGCCGTGCGCCAGGTCCAGGGTGGCCCGCGTCGCGGTGGATCGGATTGGGCAGGGAGACGGCAAGCCGGGCTGCCTCCCGGTCGTTGAGGCGCAGGGCCGATTTGCCGAAATGGTGGCGCGCAGCCTGCTCGGCGCCGAAAATTCCCGGCCCCCACTCGGCGACGTTGAGATAGACCTCCATGATCCGCTTCTTGGACCAGAGCGCCTCGATGCCCAGGGTCAGCGGCACTTCGAGCACCTTGCGGACGTAGCTCTTGGAAGGCCACAAAAACAGGTTTTTGGCCACCTGCATGGAAATCGTGCTGGCGCCGCGCGGGCTGCCGTCTGCAGACCTGGCGATCGCCGCCTCGATGGCCTCGAAATCCAGCCCCCAGTGCTGGCAGAAGCGGCCGTCCTCGCTCACGAGCACCGCGCGCACCAGGCGCGGCGAAATAGCTGCGATGGGCACCCAGGTCTGCGCGACACTCTCACCAGTGATTGTCCGTTGCAGCATCAATGCCGACATTGGCGGATCGACGACGCGATAGGCGGCAATCAACAAGAAAACCGCAGCAAACCACGCGGCCGCGCCAACCATCATATACTTCCAGGCTCTGGCGATCGCGCGGCGCCAGCCGAGGGATCGCGTTACGGCGCGCTCTGCTGTGCGGCCATCGCAAAGGCCCGGCCAATAGGCCGGGCCTGTTGCAAGTGCGGCGAGTTGGGGTCCATAGGCTGCGGGCGCCGAGCCGGCACTGACGGGATGCCCCCGTACGGGCTGCGAAGGAATGCCGTTCAAGTCCCGAGGGCTCAAAGAAAACATGTCGGCAAAATCGGTGTGCGAAGATGGGGTCGTCTGGGCGTTCGTTTCAGCACTGGCAAAAGCCTCTGGGCCAGCGGCCTGGGAGGTTTCCCGCTCAGGGTTTCGTGCCGGCGGCCGCAGGACGATGGGTGAGAGCGTGCCTGGAACTGCCGGGGCGGGCGGCGGTTGCGCAACGGCCATCGCAGGACCGTGCGGGCTACCCCGGGCGCTCAGAGCCGCGTTGGCGGGCGGAAATGGCGCGCTCCACGCCCCTGCGGGCGCTTCGTCGCACACAGGCGCTCGAACACGAGCCGATACGCTGGTGCGCACCGTCTGTGGTTCAAGCGCCATCCCATCCTCTCTGTCCGAGCGGTCGTCCATGCTTTCCTTGCATCGGGCAATGCGATATGGCCCGCCTAGCCCCAAACAATGGCCGAGTTGCGAGTGGATCCCAAAGGAAATTGCCGCAGAGGTTAAAGCATTGATGCACCTGCCACAGCAACTTTCGGAAATCGCCGCGCTCACCGGCAGCCGCCTGTCCGCCCTGCTCGACTTGCAGATCGAAGCGGGCACACCCGGGCGTCTGGCGGCAGCCATGCGGCATGCGGTGCTCGCCGGCGGCAAGCGCTTTCGCCCCTTCCTGCTGATCCAGAGCGCGGGCCTGTTCGGCGTGGCGCCCCAACAGGCCGTCGACGCCGCCGCCGCGATCGAATGCGTGCACTGCTATTCGCTGGTCCACGACGATCTGCCCTCCATGGACAACGACAGGCTGCGGCGCGGGCAGCCGACCGTCTGGGCCGCCTACGACGAGTGGACTGCGATCCTCGCGGGCGATGCCTTGCAAACGCTTGCCTTCGAAATTCTCGCCTCGCCATCCACGCACCCGGATGGCGCCGTGCGCAGCGCGCTCGTAGGCGTGCTCGCCAAAGCTTCCGGGCCAGCCGGCATGGTCGGCGGGCAAGCGCTCGATCTGGAAGCCGAGCGCCGCGATGGCAACGGGCGATCCGATGCGGATCACATCGTCAACCTTCAGGCCATGAAGACGGGCCGTCTCATCAAGGCCGCCTGTGAGATGGGCGCGATGCTAGGGGGTGCAAATGCCCGTCAACTTGCGACCCTCGCGGCTTACGGCGACGCGCTCGGGCTTGCCTTCCAGATCAGTGACGACCTGCTCGATGCGGAAGGCGGCGCAGAAACCGTCGGCAAGGCCACCGGCAAGGACGCCGCCGCCGGCAAGGCCACGTTGGTTGGACTTCTAGGCGCCGGCGCGGCGCGCGCTACACTCGACAAGACCGTGGAGGAGGCCGTTTCCTGCCTTGCCCCCTTCGGTGACGCCGCCGCTCCCTTGATCGAAGCCGCGCGGTTCATGGGGCGGCGCACCTCTTGAGGGAGCGGGCTTCCACATGCCGGTGCGTCACGTAGGTGCGTCACGCAGCAATTTGAAAGCAAGGTTTGGGATGCGCCGGCATCCGTACGGCGTTAACGTGCCGGCATGAACCTGGCCATGCTTGCCAGGCCGGAGCGGAAAGACGTGACACGCAAGGCAAATTCCAAGGCGAAGGGAGCCCGCAACACCGCCGACGCCCGCTGGGCGGCCGTGCAGTCGCGCGATCCCGCGGCAGACGGCGTCTTCGTCTATGCGGTCGCGACAACGGGCGTCTATTGCCGGCCGACCTGCCCATCGCGGCGGGCCAAGCGAGAGAACGTCACCTTCTACGCCAGCGGCAGATTGGCAGAGGCGGCAGGCTTCAGACCCTGCAAACGCTGCAAGCCCAATGGGATGGATACGCGCGCGCTGAACGAGGAAAAGATCGCGCGCGCCTGCAGGCTCATCGAGGAGGGCGACTGCGCAGCCGATCTTGCAACCCTTGCCAGCCACGCGGGCATGAGCCGGTACCACTTTCATCGCCAGTTCAGGGCTGCAACCGGCGTCACGCCCAAGGCCTACTGGCTGGCCCATGCCATGCGCGGGTGCGCAATTCCCTTGCGCGCGCAAGCAATGTCACGCACGCCGTTCTGGATGCAGGCTTCAGCTCCACGCGCCAGTTTTATGAAGGTGCAAAGACCGCGCTCGGCATGACGCCTGCAACCTTTCGAAAGGGTGGAGCAAACACCGTGATCCGCTTTGCCGTTGGCCAATGTTCACTCGGCGAAGTGCTCGTCGCGGCGAGCGATAAGGGCGTTTGCGCCATTCTGCTGGGCGATGACGCCGGCGCCCTGCTGCGCGACCTAGAGGATCGCTTCCCGAAGGCCGAGTTGATCGGCACAGACAAGGCCTTCGATGCGACGGTCGCCAGCGTGATCGCCTACGTCGATGGCAAGCAGGCGCGCTTCACGCTCCCACTCGATGTGCGCGGTACCGCATTCCAGCATCGTGTCTGGCAGGCTCTGCGCGAGATCAAGCGCGGCAAGACCGCGAGCTATAGCGAGATCGCCGCCAAGATCGGCAAGCCGCATGCGGTGCGCGCGGTCGCGGGCGCATGTGCCGCCAACCCGGCGGCCGTCGTCATTCCGTGCCATCGTGCCGTGCGCAGCGACGGCGGGCTATCGGGTTATCGCTGGGGCATCGAGCGAAAACGCACACTGCTCGAACGTGAGGCTCGAGGCGGGAACACGGGCGGGCAAAAGGCGACCTTGCACGTCACTGCTGCGCGCCGGCGCCTTCGTTGACGGCGGTGGTTCGCGCGCCTTGTCCGAACCGCCGCTCGATGTACTCCTCCACGATCTGCTTGAATTCGGCTGCGATGTTGGGCCCCCGCAGCGTCATGGCCTTCTTGCCGTCGATGAATACCGGCGCGGCGGGCTGCTCGCCCGTGCCCGGCAGCGAAATGCCGACGTCGGCGTGTTTGCTCTCGCCGGGTCCGTTCACGATGCAGCCCATGACCGCGAAGTTGAGCGTCTCGACGCCGGGATAGCGAACCTTCCACTGCGGCATCCGCTCGCGGATCATGTCTTGCACGTCGCGCGCCAGTTCCTGGAACACGGTAGACGTGGTGCGTCCGCACCCTGGGCAGGCCGCAACAACCGGCACGAAGGAGCGCAGCCCCATCGTCTGCAGCAATTCCTGCGCGGTGCGCACTTCCAGCGTGCGGTCGCCGCCCGGCTCCGGCGTCAACGAGAAGCGGATCGTATCGCCGATGCCCTGCTGGAGCAGAATACCGATGGCCGCCGAGGACGCAACGATGCCCTTCGAACCCATACCCGCCTCGGTCAGGCCCAGGTGCAGCGCATAGTGACTGCGGGCAGCAAGGATCGTGTAGACCGCGACAAGATCCTGCACGCTCGATACTTTCGCCGAGATGATGATGCGATCCGCGCCAAGGCCCATCTCCTGGGCCCGCTCCGCCGACAACAGGGCCGAGCGCACCATGGCTTCGTGCATGACCGCGCGAGCCGAGAGCGGCGCGCCCTTGGCCGCATTCTCGTCCATCAGATGCGTGAGCAGCTCCTGGTCGAGCGAGCCCCAGTTCACGCCGATGCGCACGGGCTTGGCGTATCTGAGCGCAAGCTCGATGATGGCGCCGAACTGCTTGTCCTTCTTGTCCTTGAAGCCGACGTTGCCGGGGTTGATGCGATACTTGTCGAGCGCCTGGGCGCAGCCTGGATTGTCGCCCAGCAGCTTGTGGCCGATGTAGTGGAAATCACCCACGATGGGCACGCTCACGCCGCGCGCGGCCAACTGATCGCGAATACGCGGCACGGCCTTGGCGGCCTCGTCTCGATCGACGGTGATCCGCACCAGTTCGGAGCCTTCACGAGCCAGCTCAGCGATCTGCTTGACGGTGCCCACGATGTCCGCCGTATCGGTGTTGGTCATCGACTGAACGACGATAGGGGCGCCGCCGCCGACGATGACGCCGCCCACGCCGACGGCGTGGGTCTTGTGGCGGGCTGCTAGTCCGGTGTCGCGGTTGGCCGTCATAGGTTCGACTGTCTCAAGTTGGGCATTTGCAGGGTTGCATCATTCAGCGTTGCAGCGCTCGGCCGATCACGAGCGAAATCGCCGCCAGCACCGTCATGGCCAGCACGATGCTGGGCCCGCCAGGGGTATCATGGACGAGCGACAGCGTTAAGCCCGCCACCACCCCCAGCACGCCGATAAGCGCGGCGACGCCAACCATGGCCTCAGGCGTGCGGGCAACCGGGCGGGCGGCAACCGCGGGTACGATAAGAAAAGCCATGACCAGCAGGACGCCCACGATCTTCATCGCGACGGCGATCGTCACCGCCAGCAGGATGTCGAAGGCGGCCTTGGGCAATACGGGGTCCACACCCTCGGCAGTCGCAAGATCAGGATCTATGGACAGGCGCAAGAGCGGCTTCCACAGCCGGGCCATGACCGCCAGCACAAGTCCGCCGCCAAGCGCGATCCAGACCAGATCGCCATGCGTCACGGCGAACACGTCTCCGAACAGAAAGCTCATGAGATCGATGGATGGGCCCTTCAGCAAGGAGACGGCGATGACGCCGAGCGCCAGTGTCGCGTGGTGCATCAGGCCCAGAACGCTGTCGAGCGCGAGCAGACGCTGTTGCCCGAAAGCGATCAGCACCATGGCCGCGACGATCGCCGCGAGGACCACCGCAAGCGTAAGATTGATCTGCAGCGCCAGCCCCAGCGCAACGCCGAGCAGGCTCGCCTGCGCGAGCGTCTCGCCGACATATGCCATGCGCCGCCAGACGACGACGCAACCGAGCGGCGCGGCAATCACGGCGAGGGCGGCAGCGGCGATCAGCGCGCGCACGAAAAAGGGCTCTGGCCAGGACACCGCGATCAGTTCTCCTGCGCGCTCGATGCGCCGTCCGCAATTGGCAGCGCCGCGCCCGTGATGTCGTGCTTGTGGTCGTGCCGGTGGTGATAGATGGCAAGCGAGCGGGCCGCCTCGGGGCCGAACAGGCGCGCATACTCGCTCGAGCGCGCCACCGCCTCGGGCCGGCCCGAGCAGCACACGTGTCCGTTGAGACAAACGACCCGGTCGCTCTTGGCCATGACGACATGCAGATCATGGCTGACGAGCAGCACGCCGAGGCCATGCCGGTCGCGCAGCGCGCCAATCAGATCGTAGAGTTCGGCCTCGCCCGCATAATCGACGCCGCTGGCGGGCTCATCGAGCACGAGCAGGTTGGGCTTGCGTAGCAGCGCGCGCGCAATCAGCACGCGTTGCGTCTCGCCACCCGACAACTGGCTGAGTTGCTGGTTGGCCGTATGCGCAGCGCCTGCCTCGGCCAGCGCCCAAGCCACATCTTGGGGGCGCACATCGGTGCCCAAGGCCAGGAAGCGCGCCACCGTCACGGGGATGGTCCGGTCGGCCTGGAACTTTTGCGGCACGTAGCCGATACGCGTATCGGCAGGCTTCAGAATTGTCCCCCGGTCCGGCCGCAGGATGGAGAGCACCAGCTTCACCAGCGTCGACTTGCCGGCCCCGTTGGGCCCGATCAGCGTCACGATCTCGCCGCGGCGCACGTCGAGATCCACGCCCGACAGGAGCGTGCGCCCCCCGCGGCTGATGGCGAGCCCTCGGGCCGAGATCAGCGCATCAGGATCAGGCGGGGTCCTCTCATGGTGCCCGCAACCGCATTGGGGTCCATGCTCGAAGTGGCCCGCAGCCGTGGCGGGGACGTCGTTGGGCGACGTATTGGCGGTTTGGACGACGGACAAGCTTACGGGCCTCCCAGCGAGATGACACTGCGACTTGGACTTCAGTCCTTGGCCCTTCCCGCGCAGGCATCGCAGGTGCCGGACACTTCGACGAACTTGACGCGCGGGGCGAAGTTGGCCTCATGCGCGGCGATATCAATGGCGGCGAAGATGTCCTCACCGTCCGCCTCGATGACCTGACCGCACTGCTCGCACGACAAAAACATCGGGCGCCGCCCGTTGCTGCCCTGCGGCCGGCGGCTGGCGAAATAGGCGTTCTTGCTTTCGAGGCGATGGACGACGCCCGCCTCCAGCAGCGCATCCAGCGCCCGGTAGACCGAGATGGGCGCCAATCGGGTTCCTTTCTTGGCGAGGCGGTCGAGCACCTCGTATGCGCCGACGCTTTCGTGCGTGGAGGCGATCTCCTCGAACACCTTGCGGCGCAGCTCGGTGAAACGCATGTTCTTTTCGGCAAATATCTGTTCAGCCTGCCCGATGGACGCTTTCAGGCGTTCCATGGCACTGGCTTCCTGGCTGGCGGCCGTCGACATCTGAACCTTTCAGGGTTGGCTTATAATCTTCAACACTTTACAACCCGCCTTGCCGCGTGGACGCGGGCCGGTCAAGAGCGAACTTCCCCGCCGGGTCTTGAAACTACCGGCTCTTGGAATTCAACGTCATAGTACATGACGCGAGCGTGCAGGGCCACGAAACGGCCCGGCGTTAAGCTCAATCGGACTTAACAATCTCGTGTTCGGCAACCACATGAGCCGTTGTCCGCCTTGGGAACGCATCAGGGTTCAGCCTGCCTATACTGCAACAGGGCCGGGCCGGCGCAGGCCGGCGGTAATCTTCGGGCCGATTTTCTGAAATATTTTCATGCGCAAGGCGCGATTGGGACGTAATCTTGGCCTGTTTCATTGGCCAATTACGGCAAACGGCCAGCGAGATAACGATGGAATGCCCCCACCAGCAAAGAAGGATTAGCGCGGGATGGACCAACTGATGAGCGAATTGGGAAGCAACGCCCGCCCTCTCCTGGCGGCGCTGTCCCTGTTTGTCACAGTCACTTTCCTTCTGCGGAGCAGCCTCGCCAAGAGGCTGTGGGCGGGATTTGAAGATACGGTCTTTTCCAGCTGGCAACTGGCGCTGCTGGGGACGACGGGGTTCGTGCTCTCGCTTGCCTCCGGATACACGACCTGGGACGGCATGCGCAATTTCACCGGCGAGCCCGTGTTGTCCGGCATGATCACGTTCGGCATCCAGGGCGTCATGCTCATCGTAGCCTGGCTGATCGGCGAGAGCTTTGCGACCGGCATGAACATGCAAAGCCAGCGCGCGGGCAGCAATTTCGTGAACCCTCGGATCCAGAGCTGGGTCGGCGCCGTCATCGGACTATTGCTGTTCGTGACCGGTCTTACGCTGATGCTGCAATGGACCGGGCAGGCGGACGTCCGTCAAGCGACGAGCGAGGCGCTGGAATGGTCGAAGATGGGCGACAAGATGCTGATCTTCGCCTTCGGTCTACTCATGGTTGCCCTTTTCGTTCTCTATGCGGCCAGCGATCTGATCCGTCCCTACATCCAGGGCAGCCGGGTCATTGTGCGCAATGCCATGCTGTGGGTGATGTTCCTCGCCTGCATGACAACCAGCGTCTTCTTCTCGTTCGACTCGCTTTTCACCTCTATCTTCCCGCAATCCGAGCGCGCGCGCGCGGCCGAGTTGCGCGCCCAAAATCAGGTCTCGGGCTTCATCGCCGATATCGAGAGCGCGATCGCATCACGCCAATCGAGCGAGGCAACGGGCCTGCTCGATAGCGAGGCATGGCAGGAATACGAGAAAAACCTCAACCGGATCGGGAAGGTGGCTTCATCTTCGCAAGGCACGCTCGAGCGCTACATCAATTCGCAGATCGAGGATCGCCGCCGCGCCGTCAAGGAACAGCAAGAGCGCATGGCCTCCGCCCAATCGGGACAGGCGGGCCTCGCCCAGAAGAAAGTCTCCCTGACCGAAGAAAAGAGCCGCCTGGCAGCCGATCGCCCCGGGCTTGCGGCTGAGTACGCGGAGAAGAAATCGGATCTCGACGCCAAAGCCCGCGAAGTGGACGCCAAGCGCGTGGAAGCGATGGCCGAAGACAAGGGCGTGGAAGGTACTGGCAAGCAAGGGCGCGGCCCGGTTTACCGCGAGCGCATGGCCGAGCTGAACCTGCTCCAGAACGCATACAAGGTTGCCGAGGAGCGCGCCAAGGATTCCCAGAAGCGGCTGTCGGCAACCGAAACGCGCCTTGCCGCCATCGATCGCGAACTGGCCAATATAGACGGCGACCTTGCAAAGTTGAAAGGCGAGGCGGAGACGGCCGAGCAGCGCATCAATCTGGCGAAGGATACAGCCAGCGAAGACGTGGGCCAGCGGCTTGACCCTTCACGGCTCGTGCCGTCGTTCGAGCACGCCATTGCCGAATTCCGCGAGAAACCCTCCAGCGAACAGCTTGCGTCGATCCAGAGTCTTTGCGGCGACATCTACACCGCCTTGCAGGCAACGCCGGAGACGAAGACGCAGGTCGATAACCTCAGCTGCGATCCCAACCGCACATCGGACGCAGCCGCAAACCTGTTCGCCCTGCAGGCCGGCATCAAGCAGTTTGCCGCCACCTGCTCGGGTGGCGGCAAGCTTGCCGCCAATCGCAGCACCGACGAACTGTTCGCGTTCGCACGCCGCTGCCTCCAGGATAGCAGCCTGCCAAGTGCGGATACCGACGCCTTGCGCAACAAGATCAATCACGTGGAGCTTGCCCGTGACGACAAGGCTCACCGGTTCGTCGTGACCTGGAACGCCTTCAACGACGGCAACCGCCTGGCGTATCTGGCGCTTGCGATCGCGATCGCCATCGACAGCCTGATCTTCATGTCCGGCCTGTTCGGCGCCAACGCCGTGCGCTCGCCGCTCTCTGACGTGCCAACCTTCAAAGCCCGCTCGGCGGCTCAGCTCGAAGCAACGATCAACGCCGCACTGGGCCCCCATCCTCATGAGACCGCCTGGCTGACGCTCAACGCGCTCCGGCCCATGACCTACTCGGACGGTTTTTCCGCCATGTGCGATCTGTCCGTGCTCGACCGGCCGACGGCCAATCGCATCCGGATGGTGTTGACGGCGGGCGCGGACATTGGCGCGGTGGAAACGATCAGCGCGGACCCTGAACGTTACCGCGTGCGCAGCGAACTGCGCGAATACCTGTCCTCGGTGTGTGACAAGCACTTCAGAACCGACGCCACCGCCAAGGAAAAGGCGCAGCTTCACAAGCTCGTCGGCGCGGCGTTGGAGCCATACCCGCGCGAGCACGCCGATATCGTGCTGCACACGCTCGAGCCGATCCGCGAAACCGAGGGCTTCACCTCCATCGTATCGCTGGCGGAACTGCCCGACCCCTACGAATTGCGCGTCGTGCGGCGCGTGCTGAATGCCGGTTCAACCGTCGGCGCCGTCGCCCCAGACAAGAACGTGGACGACCGCTACTGCATCCGCCCGGTGTTATATGAGACGCTGCTCACGATATTGGCGGGCTCGCAACTCAACCCGCAATATGCGGCCGATCGCGGCTTCATGATCGACGAGCGGGAACGCTCCGTCATCGACGGCGGCCGCTTGAACGACGCCCAGGCGGAACTGCCGCTCGAACAGCGGCCTCAGAGGCTGGAGCGGCCGCGGGCCAAGTTGCCGGAAATGTCGCAAGACCAGATCGACCAGTGGAGCGCTTACTGCCGGCAAGAGCTGCTGGGCGCCATCAATCTCGACATGGACATCGTCGGCCAGAGGTTGAGATCGCAGGCAGCCCGAAGCGCCATCATGCAGGCGTACAAGTCGCTCCTTGCCGTCAGCTACTCCAATGCGAACCTATCGAACTATCTCGACACTTTCCAGAAGGAGCAGGGTCAGGTTCTGGATGACGCCATCCAGCGGCTTTATCAAGAGACCGGGGAAAACCAAACCAAGCGCCAGATCGTCGATCTGGTTCAAAACCGCATGGAAGAAGACCACGCGCATTACATGCTTTTTCCCGAGTCCGGCATGATCACCTATCTCATCGAGGAGCTGGAGCGGGCCGCGCAGCCCGATGACGGGCTGCTTCAGGAAGAGCAGGCCCTGCTCGAACAGCTCAAGTACGTGCGCGACGGCCTCAACGAGCTGAACCTCGCCGACCCGGTGTCGTGGGCGGAGATCAATCAGCGCCTCGCGCCGCGCAAGGCGCAGCGATTCCCGGGTTTCGTGCAAAAACCCGCGCCGCGCAACCGCCAGGACTGATCGCGGACATTCGCCATGAACAATAGCCACGCGCTCCCGTCGAGCGCGTGGCTATTGCGTATCGAGCCTTGGCTTCTGCTCCTATGCCTTGAACGGCGCGACGGCTTGGCGCTGATGGCCAAGCTTCTCGATCTGCAAAGTCATAACGTCCCCGGACTTCAGGTACTCTGGCGGCTTGCGCGCAGAGCCCACGCCCGGCGGCGTGCCGGTGGTGACGATGTCGCCCGGCTCCAAGACCATGAATTCGGTCACATAGGCGAGCAGTTCGGGTATCTTGAAGATCATTGTCGACGTCGAGCCCTGCTGTTTAGGCACACCATTGACGTCGAGCGTCATGCTCAGGTTATGCGGATCGGGCAGTTCATCGGGCGTCACGAGCCACGGCCCGAGCGGACCGAACGTCTCGGCCGATTTACCTTTCACCCACTGGCCGTTACGCTTCACCTGCCAGCGGCGCTCGGAGACATCGTTACAGATGGTGTAGCCCGCGATGTACCTCACCGCATCGGCCGCCTCGACGTAGCGTGCGCGCGTGCCGATGACGAAGGCGATCTCGCACTCCCAGTCCATGCGATCGGAGTTCTTCGGATACATCACGTCGTCGAAAGGACCGCAGATGCAGCTTGCAGCCTTGTTGAACAGGATCGGTTCGGCGGGAATTTCCTGTCCCGTCTCCTTGGCATGATCCGCGTAGTTGAGGCCGATGGCAATGAACGTGCGTGTGCCCGCAACCGGCGCACCGATGCGCACGCCTTCCGATGCGAAGGGCAGCGTCGCGACATCGATCTTGCGTATGGCGTCGAGCGACGCAGGGCTCAGATACTGCCCCGTGAAGTCGGGAACATGTGCGGACAGGTCTCTGATCTTACCTGCACCGTCGAGGATGCCCGGCTTCTCGGCGCCAGGCTCACCAAATCGAACCAGTTTCATGTGTGCGGTCTATCTCTTTCAACAAGGGCGGGTCTGGCCGTAATGCGGCGCAAGCCGGAAGAGGTCAAGGGGCGGACGAACCACCGTTCGCGCCGAGGCGCTCCGGAAGCCTGCAACGCTAGCGTTTTCAAGCGGTTGTTTGCCAACCTCGATCCGTCCATGCGCCCCCGCCCACTCCCATACCGGTGGCGCGCCACCGATGACGCGCCGGCCGGATCGTGCGTCGTTGTGAACGGCGCCGCCCAGCGCAAGCCAAGGCGCGATGCCGTCTCGCGGACCGCACCCCGAATGCGGTCATCGCCGCGCAAGCCGTCACCTCACATCGCCCGCCGGATCTACGCGACAGAGTCAAGGCCAGCCCGGCGCGTATCGGGCAACCACACGAGCATTTTACCGAAAGACCGTAATACCTAAGTCGCGTCGCGCGCCGATTTAGACGCCCGTCGGGTTGCCCAATCGCCGCAGCGATGTAGGTTGACCGCTCAGTTCGTGGAGTGCGCGAACGGACGATCGTGGAGCCTTGTGCTTCGAGCGATCGTGATGCTGTCAACCTCTCGGGCGGCGCGTTCGCCCTCTTGGTGTGGGTGATCCTATGACTCGTCCATTTGGAGCAGCAGCACCCTTTGCCCTGCTGTTGTGCATGAGCCTGACCGCCAGCGCCGCCGCCACGTGTGCCGGCAGCGACGACTGGCGCGATGACCTCACTCCCATCACAGCCGCCGACTGGAACGCGGCGCGTGCTGCTCACCTCATCGAACGCGCAGGCTTCGGCGAAACGCCCGATGGCGTCTCCGAGTTGGCGAAACGCGAGCCGGCAGGCCTCGTGCACGAACTCACCGCGCCGCAAGGCGTGAACAATTCCCAGCTTCAACCCTTCGATGAGTCCGGCGTCTGGGAGGAAGGGCTCGACCCGTTTCCCCCTAGCCGTCCCGCGGTCACCGATCTCGCCAAGGAAAAGGGCGAAGCGCTCGGCGTCAGGGTGAAGCCCAGCGGCAACCGCCGGCTGCAGCCGGTAGTCAACCGCTTTTTCTATTGGCTGCGCGCCTCGAAGCTCGAGACCGAGCGTCTGGGCTACTGGTGGGCAAACCGCATGCTCACCACGCATCGCCCGCTCGAAGAGAAAATGGCACTGTACTGGCACGGCCACTTCGCGACCAGCGAAGACAAGGTGCGCGATTATCGCAAGATGCTGAAGCAGCTTCTGCTTTTCCAGCAGAAGGGGCTCGGCGACTTGCGCACGCTGTTGATCGGCGTCGCCCAGGATCCCGCCATGCTTGCTTATCTGGACGCTGGCGTGAACGTCAAGGGCGCGCCCAACGAAAACTTCGCCCGCGAGATCATGGAGCTTTTCACCATGGGCGTCGGCAATTATGCCGAGGCCGATATTCGCGAGGGCGCGCGCGCCTTCACGGGCTGGAACTTCAAGGGGACGCAGTTCGTCGTCAACAACGCCGAGCACGACGGCAACGAAAAGACCTTCCTTGGCCTGAAAGGCCACTTCAATGGCGCCGACATCATCGACATCATCCTGAAGCAGCCCGCGACGGCCGATTTCGTCGCCGCCAAGATCTATCGTTATTTCGTGCGCGACGACATCTCCCCTCAGATGCGCACGAAGCTCGGCGCCATCCTGCGGGACAACAACTATCAGATCGCACCGTTGCTCAACGCGATCTTCCTGTCGCGCGACTTCTATTCGCCGGACAGTTGCGGCGGCCACATCAAAAGCCCGGTGGAACTGCTCGTCTCCACCTACAAGAAGCTCGGGCTGCGCGTCGTCCCGGGGGTTCCCGATTTCTATGAAACGACGGCGGCGCTCGGGCAGACGCTGTTCTGGCCGCCGACGGTTGCGGGCTGGGCACAAGGGCGCAGCTGGATCACGCCCGGCCTGCTCATCGAGCGGGGCAACTTCGCCCGCGACGTCGTCTTCCCCGACATCGGCTTCATTCCTCCCGATCGCTACCCGGGTGGCGTCTATCAGATCCTCCCGGTCAGCGAAAAAATCGCGCGCGGCATCGATATCTCGACCGCGACCGCCCCCGACGACAAGGATATGACCTCCATGTCCAACATGAATGCGGATCGCGACGAGGACTTCAATACGCGCTACGCCAGCTATCGCGGCTGGCAGGAGGCCATCGAGCGCGTCAAGCCGCTCCCGCGTCACACGGCACAGCTCGATCTCACGCGCATGGTGCGCGATGCAACGACGCCGCTGAAGACGCCTCGAGACGTGGTCGGCTTCTTCGTCGCGAGGATGTTCATCGTGCCGCCGTCGGACAAGACGCAGGAGCGGCTCGCCAAGTTCCTCGAGACCGAACTGGGCACATCCGACATCGCCGAAGCCCAAAGCTACATGGAGGAGAGCCTGCGCATCTTGATGCACGCGCTCCTCAGCCTGCCTGAATACCAGCTTGGATGACCTGACGGCGAATGGCCGGGAGACGACGATGAAGACGATCTATACCTCGACAACGCGCCGCGATGTGCTTCGCTCTGGCGCGGCCGCGCTTGCCCTCAGCGCCGCGGGAGAAGGCTTGACATTCGGGCTTACCTCGACGCTCGCACGGGCAGCCGATGAGACGCACAAGAAGACAAGCCGCATCCTCGTAGTCCTGGAACTTTCAGGCGCCAACGACGGCCTCAACACGCTGGCGCCCTATGGCGACGACGCCTATTACACGCTGCGGCCCCAGATCGGCATCCGCGCGGACAAGCTGCTCAAGATCGACGATCATCACGGCTTCAACCGCGGAATGAAAGGCTTCGAGCGCCTCTATAAGGAGGGCAAGCTCGCCGTGATACACGGCTGCGGCTATGCGCAACCTTCATTTTCGCATTTCACCTCGATGGCGTATTGGCACACGGCTGCGCCAAACAGCGGTCAGACCCTGGGCTGGGTCGGCCGTCTCGCCGACACGATGGACCCCGCCGGCGCGTCCAACTACATCGTCAACATTGCCGAATCCCAGTCCCTCGCGGTGAACGCCAACATGCACACGCCGGTCGTGTTCAATGATCCCGACCGTTTCATACGCAAAGGCGATTCTCAGATCCGCCCGATGTTCGACGTCGTCGAGGATCCGGATGCAGCCTCGACGAATGCTCAAAAATTCCTCAGGCAGGTGGCAATCAGCGCACGCGACGCGTCCCAACAGGTGCGCGAGGCGTGGTCGCGCTACAAGACACCCGTCGATTACGGAATCATTCCGCTCGGGCTCAACAAGATCGCATCCCTCATCGCAGCCGACATGCCGACGCGGCTCTACTATACGTCGTATCCTCACAACACCTTCGACACCCACGTCCATCAGGTGGACGCGCACGCGCGCTACCTCACGTACACGTCCGATGCGGTGGAAGGCTTCATGCGCGACCTGGAGCGGATTGGCCGGGCCGACGATGTCGCCATTCTCATCTTCTCCGAGTTTGGACGCCGCGCAGCGGAGAATACGTCGCTGGGCACCGATCACGGTACCGCCAACCTGATGTTCGTCGTCGGAAAGAGCGTCCGCGGAGGCCACTATGGCGCCCCCTCCAGCCTTACCCGGCTGATGCCGGACGGCAACCTGGAGTACACCACCGACTTCCGCCGCGTTTACGCCACGATGATTGAGGGTTGGCTTCATCATTCCGACAGCGCATCCATCCTGCGCGACAAGTTCCAAACCTTTCCGCTCTTTGCCTAGCAGGCGGCCTCGCCGCCCATCGATCGAATAAGACCGCGCAGCCCGCAGGGTTGCGCGGTCTTCGTTGCCCGCTTTCTGTGCCATTCCTAAGAGCCCCCTTTGCAGCTCCATATTTCATCAATATAGTCGCTAAGAAATACCGATGCGGAGTATCGGCGATGGGCGACCCGGCAGGCATGACGTATCAAGGCTTCCGGCGCGCGGTTTTGCTCCTGCTGGGAGCGGTCCTGCTCATGGCGTGGCTCTTCCCGCCCGCAAAGGCTGAGGAAGCAGGCGGGAAGGGCACAATCAAGATCTTCGCGGCGGCGAGCCTCAAGAATGCGCTCGACGATGCGGCAAACGCCTTCTCCAGGCAGGGCGGTGAGAAGATCCTGGTTTCCTACGCCGCGTCCTCCGCGCTCGCCAAACAGATCGAGCAGAGGGCGCCCGCCGACATCTTCATCAGCGCCGACCTCGACTGGATGAACTATCTAGAAGAACACGAACTCATCTTGGCGGCAACGCGCAGGAACCTGTTCGCAAACGCCCTCGTTCTGATCGCCCCGGCGTCGAGCACGCTTTCGCTCGATATTGCGCCCGGCTTCGACCTTGCGAGCGCACTCGGTGATGGCCGCCTTGCCGTCGGCAATGTCCGGGGCGTCCCGGCCGGCAAATACGCCAAAGCCGCGCTTCAATCATTAAAGGCGTGGGATAGCGTAGCCGGAAAGCTTGCCCAAGCCGACAACGTGCGCGGCGCGCTGGCGCTCGTCGCCCAAGGCGAAGCCCCCCTTGGCATCGTCTACGCAACGGATGCCGTCGCCGAGTCCAAGGTCAAAGTGATCGGGCGGTTTCCCAGCGGCACACATCCCGCGATCATCTATCCGGCCGCCATCCTGAAGGAGGCCTCCGCGCCGGAGGCCGCCAAGGCGTTCCTGGTCTTCCTGGGTACGCCAGAGGCTCGCGCAATCTTCACAAGGCACGGCTTCGAGTTGGCTCAGTGACGAGGCGGCGGTTGGGGCCTGCTACATCGCTCAAAGCGCAAATTTGCCCAGTCCATAGAGGGTTCGCGGCGGAGTCTTGGTCAGCATGTGCCACGTATCGTCGTGAGCCTCGGCGGCGCTCTCGATGCGATCCAGCATTTCGTCGAAGAGTTGCTCGGGAATGGTCAAAGGCGGAGTGAGCCTCACGGTTCTGCGCGAATTCAAAGACAGATTCGCCTGCACGCCGGCTCGGTGCCACATCAGCAAGGCGAGGATGCCCGTCAACTCGCCGATGATCTTCTGTTGGCCCAGCGAAAACCGTGCAGGCACCACCGGGTGGAAATCGGCGGCAAACAGCATGCCGAACGATCTGGTTGCAGAAAACATTCCCGGGTAGCGTTCAGCGATTGCGTCGAGCCGCTTCTTCCCACGTTCGCCGAGAGAGCGCGCGCGCTCGACCAGATGCTCATCGCGGATTATCTCAAGCGACTTGAGACCTATCGCCATCGCAAGCGAGTTGCCGCCAAACGTATTGGAATGCCGTTTGCTTGCCATGCCGCCAAGCATTTTCCTGTAGATGCGCTTGCGGGCTATGGTTGCTCCGACGGCAGTGAGACCGCCGCCGAGCGCCTTCGCGAGAGTGATAATGTCCGGATCCGTGCCGGCCCATTCGACGCTCGCAAACCAATAAACCCCTAACCTTGGGCAAGCCAAGGAAGGTGGGCAGATCGCGCAACGTGGGCAGCGACCCAATCGCATGAATGCCGCACGCTGTGGGCGGCACCATCCACGGCATTAGTAGGAGCAAACGACAATGAAAGCAAAGCTTGAAGGCGTCCCCGGGGAGGTTGTCATTTCCGACCCGAACTCGATCAATGACCTGAAATGGTTCGCGGCGAACGTGCTCGATTTCTATCACATCCCGACCGCCCGCAAGGGTCGCGCCTGGATCACTCAAGAGCAGTTTGAACACTGGTCGCAGGGCAGATAACAAACAGCCCACCGCCTTAGGCTCGGTAGTTGCGTATAGCCTTGGGGTCGAGTTTGTCGGCGGGAACGAGCTTGTAATGCCGTTCATCAACGACCTTCACGTCACCGCCTTCAATCGTCAATTCGAAAAGCGCGACAACGCCGTCAGCCATAAACTGCGCTGCAATCGGACGGCATCGCATGTCCGGAAATTTCTCGGCGCCGAAAGCAATATCTTGGGTCGTCTGCACTACACCAATCTGATCTTTGCCACCCTTAGCCTGGACCGGAATTGCATAATGGCAACCGTATTTGTCCAGACCGATATACAGCTCGTCGATCTCTATTTGCCCTATGCCCTTGACCGTCGTGCGCAAGTGATTTTGGAGGCTGTAGGTGGTCAGTCCCAAGAAGGTGTCGATAAGGCGATTATAGCGGACGATGGCTAGCAGCGCCTGCTCGTCATCCAAAGCATAGGCTCGAATGATTTCGGGCGTAGCGTCTGGTACACCGATACTGACAAGACTTGGGTTGGGAACGATGCGCGTGACCTTGGCGAGCTTGAACCGGTACATCGCTCGTCCAGCGCCCTCGATGATCCATTCCAACCCTTTGGGCTGAGTGGCAACGATGCGTTCAGGCAAAGTTCGCCTGTATCGGTAAGCGTAGGGGACATCTCCGGGATTCAAATCGAGGTCGGGTGCATGTTTATCTTTTGCCTCGACGATTTCGCGCCTCGCGAACTCGAATTCCGTGAGTCCCTTCTTGTAGTGATCGAAGAAGATTTGCTCGATTATCCGCTCATAGGCGACGCCTTCCCCCTTAGCCATTCACGACACGCAGGCGCTTGCGCGCATCCTCGATCTCCTGTTGCTTGCGCTTTTTCGCTCCACTTTTGCGGTCGCGTTTAGAGGGTGGCTTCTTGACGCCGAAGTGCTCAGCGGCTTCGGATAGCTCCATGTGCAACAACGTCTCATCGCCTAGACCCAGAGCACCTTTGGGTTTGATAGGCACAAAGCCCAGTGCAGTCACGACCGAGGAAGCAATCGCCCGCGCAAGCGGTGGCGGTACCGCATTGCCGATCTGGCGGGCGCCATGCCACTTCGTAGCGTGAAACCTGAACCAGTCTGGGAAGCCATGAAGACGTGCCATTTCTCGGACTGTTATGCAGCGAGCATGCTCATAGTGAATGGGACGCGGGCTCGTGAAAGCGCCTCGCGCTCCATCAGTCCCAGCCCTAAGCGTGTTAGAAAGTCCATCTGGCGCTAGTTTAAAAAATCGACTGATCGGCTCATTCATCCCTGCCCCTGTCTCCTTAAAGCGCCGCTTAGAAATGGCGGTGTGCTCGGTGCGAGCGCTAGAGGTCAAGATCGAAGGGTTCCAATCACGCACATGACCGTAATGCCAAGCAGTATTCGTCTTGCAGCGCAATTCGGCGGCATACTTGGAAGGTTTGCCGAATGTGGCAGTCTTCACCGCGTCGGTTTCCGTTAGCGTCTCAAAGCGGTCGGCGTTCGGCAAGTCGCCAAGCGCTTCCTTGCACGTCGGACCGAATGGCAAGCCGAGCATCTGCCTAGAGCTATCGGCGGGGTTCGTAACCGCCAGAGGATAATCCGGTGTGGCGGCGCCGCGCTTTGCACCAAAAAGAATGAGACGCTCACGGTGTTGCGGCACACCGTAGCTGTCAGCGTTCAGGACACGCCAAGGTAAGCGCACATCGTAGCTACGCACACGAAATGCCTGAACAAGCTCTTCCAGGAAAGCGCGATGCTTGCCGACTGTGAGCCCTTTGACGTTCTCGAACACGAACGTGCGAGCGTCGAGCTCATGCACGAGCCGCACAAAGTCCATGACAAGGCTGTTGCGAGGATCGTCAAGAGCGCGCTGACCAATCAGCGAGAAGCCCTGACAAGGCGGACCACCAAAGACGCAATCAATGGGGGCGTCTCCAATCCCCGCCAAGCGTCTGATTTCTGATCCAGTCAACTCCGACACGGAGCGCGGTATTACACGTGTCTGCGGGAAGTTGAATTTATGGACAGCGCAATGGATCGGATCGACCTCTACCGCCGCAACGACTTCGAAGCCAGCCTGTTCAAAGCCCAGGCTCATCCCCCCAGCACCTGCGAAGAGGTCGATCCCGATGGGACGAGCGGGTTGCTTCTTCTTCGGGCGTGGTTTGCGATTCGACATGAACCGACTTTATGGCGTCCCCTTCGCCTTGTTGAGAAAAATCCGCAGCCTGTGGAGAAGTGCATCTAGGTCGCGCAACTCGCACTGCCAGACCGTGAGCACCGACCAACCCAAAGCGCGCAGTCGCTCGACGTTGGTTCGGTCTCTCTGTTGGTTGGTCGCGATCTTGGGCAACCAGTAGTCGCCTCGGCTCTTGGGTGCATGACCCTTTGAACAGCCATGCCCATGCCAAAAGCATCCATGGACGAAGATGACCTTCCTGCGCCCTGGCAGCACGATATCCGGCGACCCTGGCAAGTCACGGCGGTGGAGCCGAAACCGATAGCCCGCAGCAAAGAGCAACCGGCGCACAGTTAGCTCTGGACCGGTGTCCTTTGTCTTCACAGACTGCATTATCCGGCGGCGTTGTGCAGCTGAGCGTGTATCGGTCATGCTCTGGCGTATACCACGAGCCCACACAGCGCTCGTGGACTTGCCCTACAGGGACAGAAGACAACTCCTGAGACGGTCGATACCGTTTGGAAATCTGTTATTTTCGCCCATGCGCGGCAAACGGCAACCCGGTTTCTATAGTCGTTTCAGGAAGATAGTTGGTCGGAGCGAGAGGATTTGAACCTCCGACCCCCAGTCCCCCAGACT
>DAOKZR010000004.1:0-318773 GCA_035325525.1 Hyphomicrobium sp.
CCAATGACCGCCGCCCCGAGTTCCAGCGCATGATCGAGGCGGGCACGTCCAAGCCCGCGCCCTTCGATGTGGTCGTGGTCCACTCGTTCAGCCGGTTCTTCCGCGATCACTTCGAGCTTGAGTTCTATGTCCGCAAGCTGGCGAAGAACGGCGTGAAGCTGGTTTCGATCACGCAGGAAATGGGGGATGACCCCATGCACGTCATGATGCGGCAGATCATGGCGCTGTTCGACGAATACCAGTCCAAGGAAAACGCCAAGCACGTCATGCGGGCCTTGAAGGAGAACGCCCGCCAAGGCTTCTGGAACGGCTCGCTTCCCCCTATCGGCTGCCGCGTCGTCGCGGCCGAGCAGCGCGGGGCCAAGACCAAGAAGAAGCTGGAGATCGACCCGCTCCACGCTGATACCGTGCGGCTGATCTATCGCCTTGCCTTGGAAGGCGACGGCACCACCGGCCAGATGGGCGTGAAGAACATTGTCTCCTATCTCAACAGCCGCCGCATCTTCACCCGCGACGGCGGGCGTTGGGGCATCGGCCAGGTTCACCGCATCCTCACCCGCCGCACCTATATGGGCGAGCATGAGTTCAACAAGCGGACCAAGACCAAGGAATTGAAGCCCGTCAGCGAGATCGTGACGGTTTCGGTCCCGCCGATCATCGACCGCGAGACCTTCGACACCGTGCAGGCGCTCTTGAAGGCTCGCAACCCGAAGGTCATGCCGTCCGCCGTCATCAGTGGTCCGACCATGCTGACCGGCCTTATCCATTGCGCCAAGTGCGGCGGGGCCATGACCATCCGCACCGGCAAGGGCGGGCGCTATCGCTATTATGCCTGCTCCATGAAGGCGCGGCAGGGGCCGACCGCCTGCGAGGGCATGGCCGTGCCGATGGACAAGCTGGACGATCTTGTCGCCAGCCATCTGGAAGATCAGCTTCTCCAGCCCGAGCGGCTTGAAACCATCCTCGCCAGCGTTCTCGACCGGCGACAGGAGCAATCCGAGCGCCGCCGCGAGCACATCGCCGAACTGAACAAGCGTGCGTCCGAGTCGGAATTACGCCTGAAACGCCTCTACGACGCCATTGAGGCGGGCGCGGCCGACATCGACGATCCGGCCCTGAAAGACCGTATCGACGGCCTGAAGGCGATCCGCGATCAGGCGAAGGCCGATGCCGAGCGCGCCCAGGCCATGCTCGACAACTCCGGCTCCAAGGCCATCACCCCGCAAATGGTCCGCACCTTCGCCAAGACAGCCCGTCAGCGCATCCGCCTCGAAGGCGGCGGCTACCGCCGTGACCACCTGCGCGCGCTCGCCCAGCGTGTCGAGGTCGCGGACGGCGAGGTTCGGATCATAGGATCGAAGACCCGGCTGCTTCAGGCGCTTACCGGAAAAACCGGCGTAAACGCAGTGCCCACTCAGGGACTGAAGTGGCGGAGGGGGTGGGATTCGAACCCACGGTGGACTTGCGCCCACGCCGGTTTTCAAGACCGGTGCCTTAAACCACTCGACCACCCCTCCGCGATGCGCGCGCAGCGCCGGTTGCGTTTCCTATACGGTTCATCGGTCCGCCTCAAGGCCTGAGGCATTTACGCGGCGCTAAGCCTATTTTGCCATGCTTCCGGCCTCCTCCGGCCAATCTCGCCCGCTAGGGAACAAGGCCGCCAGGAGCGGGATCGGTATGCGTAATCGAGTGTAATCGGAATGGCGGATCGCAGATGGTTGGCTTTGGCGGCCCCGATGGGATTGGCTATCAGCGTCGCCGCGCTGCTTACGGCCTGCTCGGGCACGACCGATGGACCCTCGAGCGCGCGCATTTCGCGGCCCGCATTCACCGAAGGCGAATATGGCGTCTCCACATCGCCGCGCCTCACGTCCTCGCGCGGGCCGACGCGCAAAGGCGGGGGAAGCTTCAAGCTCGGCAGCCCATACAAGGTTGCGGGCCGGTGGTACGTGCCGCGCGAAGACCCCAATTATGATCGCTCCGGCATAGGTTCGTGGTACGGCGACGATTTCCACGGGCGAAAGACCGCGAACGGCGAGATCTTCGACATGCATGCGTTGACGGCGGCTCACCCCACGCTGCCGCTTCCCAGCTACGCCTATGTCACAAATCTTCAGAATGGCCGCACGATCCTCGTGCGCGTGAACGATCGCGGCCCTTACGTGAACGACCGGATCATCGATTTGTCCCATGCGTCCGCCAAGGCGCTCGGATACATTGGCCAGGGCCGGGCGCGCGTGCGCGTTCGCTACGCGGGCCGTGCGCCGTTGAACGGTGACGACCGGCGCGAGCGGACCTTTCTTGCAGGCCAGCGTTGGAATGGCGGCTCAGGCTCCGCGGTGGCTCTTGCCGAACCGCCGCGCACGCGTCTGCTGGCCCCTCGTCCGGCGCCTGCACCCACAGGTGGCGATGGCGGCTGGTCGCCGGCGGCATATCGCGCTGCTCTCGCCGGCAAGCCCGGTCCCGCGCCGTCCGCTGCGCCAAGCTACCCTGCACTCCCGCCCGCGGAGCGCTGGAGCACACGGCGCATGGCTGTGGCGGCGCCATCACCGGCCGATCGCGAGGCGCTCGATCACAGCCAATTGCCGGCCGCAGACGGCCTAGTTTGGCAGGCATCCCCGCGCGCGCCCGCGCGCCCTTCGCGCCCCGCGCCGGCAGGCTCTATCGAGCGGGCGCCGTCCTCTCCTGCCTATGTACAAGTCGGCATGTTCCGCGAGCGCGCCCGGGCCGAGCGCTTGCGTACCGAACTGGGCGACATGGGGCCGGTTGAAATCGCCCCGCTCGCGCAGGGCAACGAACGGCTTTACAGGGTTCGGATCGGGCCCATGGCTGCCCAAGAGGCCCACGCAACCCTCGCGTACATTTCAGCACGCGGTCTCAACGGCGCCACCATCGTCTCTGAATAAGGCCCTATCGTCACCTTTGTGGCGTTGACAGGGTCCATGCGGGTCCGCGACACTCCCGCTGGGAGGGTTGGTGATGTTGCGGCCGATAGCGATTTTTCCGATGCGGAAATCGATGATCTCGATGTTTGCAAGAGCGTGGCGGACGCTGCTGGCCGCTACGCTCTTTGCGCTGAGCATCGTGCCAGCGGCCGGCCAGGGCGCGCAGGGCTACGTCTCGAAAGCGCAGCGCGCAATCTTGCTGGACGCGGCTTCCGGAGCCGTCCTGTTTCAGCAGAACGCCGACGAGCTGGCGCCGCCTGCCAGCATGAGCAAGCTGATGACTCTAGCCGTGCTCTTCAAGGCGATCAAGGAAGGCAAGATTTCCACCGCCGATGAGATCACCATGAGCGTCAACGCGTGGCGCAAGGGCGGTGCGCCGTCCCGCACGTCGGCGATGATGGTGCCGGTGAACACCAATGCGACCGTCGGCGACCTCATCAAAGGCATCGCGGTGCAGTCGGGCAACGATGCATGCATCGCGGTGGCTGAAGCGATGGCGGGCAACGAGGCGGCTTTTGCCAGGCTGATGACGCAGGAAGCGCGCCGGATCGGGCTTTCGAAATCCACGTTCGCCAATGCGACGGGGCTGCCCAACGAGAACAATCTCATGACCGCGCGCGAGATCGCCTTGCTCGCGCAGCATCTCATCAAGGAGTATCCCGACCAGTACGCCGTCTTTGGCCAGAAGGAATTCCTCTACCGCAAGCATAAATTCTACAATCGCAATCCGCTGTTGTTTCTCGACATCGGCGCTGACGGGCTGAAGACTGGACATACCGAGGAGGCTGGGTACGGTCTGGCGGGGTCGGCCGTGAAGGACGGCAAGCGGCTCATCGTGGTTGTCGCGGGACTGCCGACGGCGGATGCCCGCAAGGCCGAAGCGGCCAAGCTTCTCGAATGGGGCTACAACGCGTTCAGCAACGTGCGCCTCTTCGACGATGGCGAGATCGTCGGAAAAGCAAGAGTGTGGGGCGGCCGCAAGATGTACGTGCCGCTGGCAGGCAAGGGACCCGTCACGATCGATCTGCCAAAGTATCCGGCCAACCAGCGGCTATCGGCTGAGATCGTCTATCGTGCGCCGTTGAAGCCGCCCGTGCGCAAGGGCGATCAGGTCGCGACCTTGAAGATTTCCAGCACCTCCAGCGCACAAGCTGAGATTCCTCTTTTTGCGCAAGAAGATGTCGAAGCATCGGGTCTGGCGTGGCGCGGCATCGACACGCTCGTAATCATGGCGTTGCGGCGGCTGACCTTGTAAGGTTTCCACGCAGGCTTGTGCCATTTGCGCGTTTCGTGCAAATCGCGCAGAAAGCCATGCGGATTTTTTTGTCGCGCTTGTCGGAAAACCGGTTTCCCCTTATGCGGGCGCGCTCTAGGGGCCGGTATTCCGGCCTCGATCGGAAACGAGCATGACACGCGGAAAATTCATTACCTTCGAAGGCGGCGAGGCGGCCGGGAAATCGACGCAGGCCAAGCGCCTTGCCGCGCGGCTGGAAGCCGTGGGGCTGGCAACGCTGGTGACCCGTGAGCCCGGCGGCACGGCGCTGGGTGAAGACATCCGCGGGCTCATCTTGAAGGACCATCCGCAAGATCCCGTGAGCGAGCTGCTGTTGTTTGCGGCCGCGCGCGCCGAGCACATGACAGGGATCATTCGCCCGGCGCTCGACGACAGAACCTGGGTCATTTCCGACCGCTTCATGGATTCCACGCGTGTCTACCAGGGCAAGCTCTATGGCCTTGAGGATGAACTCATCGCGCAGCTCGAAAAGTACACGGTCGCGCCCGATTTCCCGGCACTGACGCTGATCATCGACTTGCCCGCGGAGGTCAGCATGGAGCGCGCGAACACGCGGGGCACGCTGTCGCGCTATGACGCGGCGCGCCTGGAGACGCATCAGTTCCTGCGGCAGGGATTTCTCGAGATCGCCGAAGCCGAACCGGATCGCTGCGTCATCATCGATGGCATGCTCTCGCCCGACAACGTCGAAGCGGCCGTCTGGCAGGCGGTGAGCGAGCGTCTGCTGGCCAAGGTCCCCTGAGCCATGGCGCGCGCGCCGATCACAGCCGATATCGAGGTAATTCCCGAAGCCGATAGGCTGGAAGGGTTTCCGCATCCGCGCGAAACCCGGACGCTCTTCGGCCACGCGAAGGCAGAACAGGTCCTGTCGGCCGCATTCGCCTCCGGCAAGATGCATCATGCATGGCTCGTGACGGGCGCGGAGGGCATCGGCAAGGCCACGTTGTGCTACAAGGCCGCCAAAGCCCTGTTGGCGGCCCCGGACGAACGCGGCATGTTCGCAGCGGGCCTCGACATCGAGCCTGGCTCGGCAACGGCGCGGCAGATCGTGACCGGTGTCCATCCCGGCCTCATCGTCATACGCCGGCCTTACGATACGAAGGCGAAACGGTTCTCTATAACGATCCCCGTCGACGAGGTGCGCCGCTTGCGCTCGTTCCTGTCGCTCACTGCCGGCGACCAAGGCTGGCGCGCGGTCATCGTCGACAGCGCGGACGAACTCAACATCTATGCCGCCAACGCCCTGCTGAAGTCGCTCGAAGAACCGCCGCCTCAAACGGTCTTCCTGATCGTATCCTCGGCGCCGGGCCGCCTGTTGCCCACGATCCGTTCGCGTTGCCGCACGCTGGCGCTGGAGCCGTTGCCCGCCGCAGATCTGCGCAAGGCTGCGGAGGCGGCGCTGGAAGCGGCGCAGAAACCCGCGCTGAAAGAGGATGACTTCGCCAATCTCGAGGTGCTCGCCAAAGGCAGCCCGCGCCGCCTGCTGGCTCTGCTGGAAAGGGGCGGACTTGGCCTGCAGGCCCGGATCGATAAGATCTTTGCCAGACTTCCGGCGCTCGATGTCGCAGCGGCCCATACCCTCGCGGACGAGCTGCAACCCGCCGCCCAGGAGCAGAAATTCGAGCTGTTCTACGATCTTTTCCTGGATCAACTGCTCCGTATCGTGCGGGCGGGCGCGACGGGGGAGGGACGCAGCGCCGACGTTGCGACGGCAAGGCGGCTTATGGGTGGGCGTAACCTTGCTACCTATGCCCAGTTGTGGGAAACACTGGTGCGCGACAAGGCGGACGCCGCGGCGCTCAATCTCGATCGCAAGTCGCTCATCCTAGACACATTGTCCCGGCTCGAAGCGGCAGCGCGGGGATGATGCGCGCGCTTTCGCCATGACACGCGCCTGGAAGCTCTCATGGATCGGGAAAATTTCGTGACTCAGACCTTCTACATCACGACGGCGATTTCCTATCCCAACGGCGTGCCGCACATCGGGCACGCATACGAGGCGATCGCGACCGATGCCATCGCGCGCTTCGAGCGGCTGGACGGCAAGGATGTCTTCTTCCTGACCGGCACCGACGAGCACGGCCTCAAGATGAAGCAGACAGCCCTCAAGGAGGGCCTCAGCCCGCGCGAGCTTGCCGACCGCAACGCCGCGCGCTTCGTCGAGATGGCAAGCGTGCTGGGACTTTCCAACGACGACTTCATCCGGACCACGCAGCCGCGCCATTATGAGGCGTGTGCGGAGCTGTGGCGTCGCATGGAAGCCAACGGCGACATCTTCAAGAAAAAGTACGGCGGCTGGTATTCGGTGCGCCAGGAAACCTATTTCAAGGAGAGCGAGACCGAGCTTCGCGACGGCCAGCGCTACGAGACCCAGAACGACACGCCCGTGGAGTGGGCGGAGGAGGAGACCTACTTCTTCCGCCTGTCGGCCTATCAGGACAAGCTGCTGGCTTACTATGAAGCCAATCCCGATTTCATCCTGCCGCCCGAGCGGCGCAACGAGGTCGTCTCGTTCGTGAAGATGGGGCTGGAGGATCTCTCCATTTCGCGTTCCACGCTCGAGTGGGGTATCCCCGTGCCCGGCGCGCCCGAACACGTCATGTACGTGTGGATCGACGCGCTCAACAACTACGTGACGGCGACCGGCGTGCTGAACGCAGGCGAAAACCCGCGCAAGAAATACTGGCCCGCCGACGTGCATGTGATCGGCAAGGACATCATCCGCTTTCACGCCATCTACTGGCCTGCATTCCTGCTGAGCGCAGGGCTGGCACTGCCCAGGCGCGTCTTCGGCCACGGCTTCGTGTTGAACAAGGGCGAGAAGATGTCCAAGACCGTCGGCAACGTCGTCGACCCCTTCGATCTCGTCAAAGCTTACGGCCGCGAGCAGGTGCGCTATTTCTTTTTGCGCGAAGTAATGTGGGGGCAGGACGGAAACTACTCGCCGGAAGCCATCGCGAACCGGATCAATGCTGATCTTGCCAACAACCTCGGCAATCTGGCCCAGCGTTCGCTGTCGATGATCTACAAGAACTGCGGCGGCAAGCTGCCGGCGCCGCACACCTTGAGCGATGCCGACAGGGCTCTTGTGACCGCGACCGACGGGCTTTATGCGCAGGCGCGCGAGGCGATGGACCGGCAGGCGATCACCACCTACCTCGACGCCGTCTGGGGCGTGATCGGCGAGGCCAACCGCTACTTCGCGATCGAAGAGCCCTGGGCGAAAAAGAAGACCGACCCGCAACGCATGGAGACCATTCTCTATGTGACGGCGGAATGTGTGCGTCAGTTCGCGATCCTCGCCGGCCCCGTCATGCCGGAGAGCTGCGGCAAGCTGCTCGACCAACTCGCCGTGGACGAGAACGAACGCTCATTCGATTGGCTGGGCGAGAAGGGCCGCCTTGAGGCGGGGATGGCCATTACGGAGCCCCAGGGCATCTTTCCGCGCTACGTTGATCCCACAGAAGCAGCCGCAAAGCCCCCCGGCTCCTCCGCGGAGGCGCAGCGCCAAGCCAAGGCCGCCAAGGAGGCCAAGCGCGAAAAGGCCAAGCGGGAAGCGCAGGCTGGTGCCGAGGGCAAGAAAGTCTGATGCTCGTCGATCGCCATTGCCATATCGACCGTCGCGAGTTCGCAGATGATCTGGACGATGTCGTAGGGCGCGCCATGGATGCCGGCGTCGGCATCTTGGTCAACATCTCCACGCGCATCCGCCGGTTCGATGAGGTCAAGGCGGTCATCGAGCGATTCGAGGGCGTTTACGGCTCGGTCGGCACGCACCCTCATAATGCGCACGAGGAATTGGACATCCCGGTCTCCGAGATCGTGCGCCTGTCGAGCCATCCCAAGATCGTATCGATCGGTGAAGCGGGGCTGGACTATTTCTACAAGCACTCGACGCCGGCAGCGCAAGCCGAAGGGTTTCGCAACCACATCGCCGCGGCGCGCGAGACGGGACTGCCGCTCGAGATCCACACGCGCGAAGCGGATGCGGACACGCTGGCAATCCTGAAAGAGGAGCACGCCAAAGGACCGTTTCCCGCCATCCTCCATTGCTTCACGGGAGGGAGGGAACTCGCGATGGGGGCCGTCGACCTTGGTCTTTACGTGTCGTTCTCGGGCGTGATCAGCTTCAAGAAGTCGGAAGTCCTACGCGAGATCGCCCGCGACATTCCCTTGGATAGATTGCTGGTTGAAACCGACGCGCCCTTCCTGGCGCCCGAGCCCTACCGCGGCAAGCGCAACGAGCCAGCCTATATCGTGCATACGGCCAAGGCGCTGGCCAGCGTGAAAGGCGTCAGCGAAGGCGAGATCGCGCGCGTCACGACTGACAACTTCCTGCGGCTGTTCACCAAGGTGCCCAGGCCGCAGCCGCTTGAGGCGGCCGGCGCATGAGCTACCGGTTCACGATCCTGGGGTGCGGGTCTTCCGGTGGCGTGCCGCGCGTCGGCATGACGTGGGGCCGGTGCGATCCCGACAACCCCAGGAACCGCCGCTTGCGCTGTTCCGGGCTGGTCGAACGGCTGGGGCCGGGCGGGCAGACCGCGGTGCTGGTCGATACCTCACCGGACTTTCGCGCGCAGATCCTGGCCGTGCGCCTGACCGCGCTCGACGGCGTTCTCTACACCCACGACCATGCCGACCATACCCACGGCATCGACGATCTGCGCATGGTCGCCTATGCCATGAAAAGGCGGGTGAATGTCTACTTTGACGCCGCAACCGGCAAGAGCCTGCGCGAGCGCTTCGCCTATTGCTTCCAAACGCCGGAAGGCTCCAGCTATGCTCCGATCCTCAACAGTCATGAGATCGACGGCAAGAGCCTGGTCGTAATCGACGGGCCCGGCGGCCCGATCAGCGCGCTGCCCATTCCCCAGGTGCATGGCGATATCCCTAGCCTCGGTTTCCGGTTCTCCAACCTTGCCTACTCGCCCGATATTTCCAAAATGCCTGAAGAGTCGGCGGCGCTCCTGGAGGGGCTCGACGTGTGGATCGTCGATGCATTGCGTTACACGCCGCATCCCAGCCACTTCACCGTGAAGCAGGCGATCGCCTGGTCGCAGAAGCTCAAACCCAAGCGCACGATAATCACGCACATGACCAGCGACCTCGATTATGAAACGCTGAGACGGGAACTGCCCGAGGGCATGGAGCCGGCCTTCGACGGCATGGTGATAGCCTTCAGCTAGAGCACTCGCGCGACAGCGGCGCGCGTTCATTGACTTCGTGTGCGCTCACCCCACCTCTAACTTCAGCTCGCAGTTGAAGCGGAGGACGTCCATGAGCTGGCTGAAGGACAACGATCCCGTTCCCGGCGATGCACGCAGTTGCGACGTCATAGAGCATCTGATCATCCCACGGGCACGGGATCTGGGAGGATTTGAAGTGCGCCGCGCGCTTCCTTCTGCGCAACGCCAGATGGTAGGGCCCTTCATCTTTTTCGATCAGATGGGGCCTGCAACTTTTCTCGATGGTGAGGGATTGGACGTGCGCCCGCATCCCCATATCGGCCTGTCCACCGTCACCTATCTTTTCGAAGGCCAGATTTTTCATCGCGACAGCCTCGGCACGGCTCGCGCCATCGAGCCTGGCGCCGTCAACCTGATGACCGCAGGCCGGGGCATCGTACATTCGGAACGCACCCCCGCCCGGGCGCGCGTGAAGGGGCAGCGGATGTTCGGCATACAGTCGTGGATGGCCCTGCCTAAGGCCCACGAAGAGACCGCGGCGCAGTTTTCGCATTTCGGCGCCGACGAACTGCCGCGGCTGACAGGCGAGGGCAAGCGGGTGCGCATCATCATCGGCGATCTCTACGGGGAATGCTCTCCGGTCGATTTTCCTCACGATTGCTTCTATGCCGAGGCCGTGCTCGCGCCGGGCAGCGCGCTGCCGCTCGACGCCACACACGAGGAACGCGCGGTCTATATCGCGTCGGGGCGCGTCGATGTCGCCGGCCAGTGCTTCGAGCCCGGGCAGCTTCTGGTTTTCCGACCAGGCGACCGGATTTCCATCCTGGCGGAGTCCAATGCGCGGCTCATGCTGTTTGGCGGCGAGCCGATGGATGGACCGCGCCACATCTGGTGGAACTTCGTCTCAAGCTCAAAGGACCGCATCGAGCAGGCGAAGGCGGAATGGCGAACCGGCAAGTTCGACATCGTGCCGGGCGATGCGGAGGAGTTCATCCCCCTCCCCGGCGAGACTTAGCCGCGGCCGCGATAGGGGGCGACGCCCTGGTCGGGCAACCAAACGCCGTCCGGCAGTTTTCCCGTCTGCCAGAAGACGTCGATGGGCATGCCGCCGCGCGGATACCAATATCCGCCGATGCGCAGATAGTGCGGTTCCAGAAGTCCGGCGATCCGCTTACCGATGGCCACGGTGCAGTCCTCGTGGAACGCGCCGTGATTGCGAAACGAGGCCAAGTAGAGCTTCAGGCTCTTGCTTTCGACGAGCCAATCGCGCGGCACGTAATCGATGACGAGGTGGGCGAAGTCTGGCTGGCCCGTCACGGGGCAAAGCGAGGTGAATTCAGGTTGGGTGAAACGCGCCAGATAGTGCGTATCGCCGTGAGGGTTGGGCACGCGCTCCAGCACCGCCTTGTCCGGGCTGTCCGGCAGCGGCGTCTGCTTGCCAAGGAGTGTGGCGGGAGAAGTTTTGCGGCCCATGACCTTCGCGCTTTCTATTCCGCGGCTATACGAGGCTGCCGGGAGGGCCCGGCATAAACGCATCCTTCCCGGCAACTGTCGCGATGCACTTCGATTTGCGCGAGCCCGGGCACCTTGTTGGCGAGCCGGTTCCACAGCCAAACGGCGATCAGCTCGAGCGTCGGCTTCTCCAGACCCTCGATCTCGTTCAGCAATCGGTGATCCAGCGCGTCCTGCGCCTGGGCGATCGCAGCCGAGAGGTCGTCGAAGTGAAAGACCAGTCCCGTATCGGCATCGGGCTCGCCCTCGATGACGACGCGCGCCCGGAACGAATGCCCGTGGATGCGGGAATTCGGGTGGCCTTGCGGCGCCGAGGGCAGAAAGTGTGCCGCCTCGAACTGGAAATCTCGATAGATGCGCATAGGCGGTCAGATAGGAGATTTCCGCCCATCAAACCAGTCCCGCCCTGTCGCAGGCCGCACCAATTCCAGGCTCCAGGCGCTCCACAGCGTTAATTGCGGCCAAGCGGCGCTGTTTGCGCAATAGGCCCCAAAGGCGGCAACGGCACTAGCGGATGCCGAGCACTTTGTGGGTCTGGACCGAGAGCCGCCAGGGCGGATTAGCCATGCAGTACGCGATCGCCGCCGCAGTGTTCTCCGCCTGCGCTGGTCCGTCCATCGGCTGCAGGAAAAAGTGATCGAAATCCAGGCCCCGCATCGCCTCGGGCGGCAGTTCAGGCTGAGGGAAGACGAGCTTGAGTTCATCGCCCCGGGTCTGTTGCAGCGCCGCGCCCGCCTTGGGCGATACGCAAATCCAGTCGATCTCATCGGGGACAGGCAACGTTCCGTTGGTTTCGACGGCGATGGCAAAGCCTTGCTCGTGGAACGCATCGATCAGCTGGGCGTCGACCTGGAGCATCGGCTCTCCGCCGGTAAGGACGGCGAGGCGAGGGCCATTGTGCGCCGTGATCGCCGCGCGGCAGGCATTGACCAGTTCCCCGGCGCTGGCGAACTTGCCGCCGCCTGGACCGTCGGTGCCGACGAAATCCGTATCGCAGAAGCGGCATACGGCGCTCGCGCGATCCGCCTCCCGCCCGCTCCACAGATTGCATCCGGCAAAGCGGCAGAACACGGCCGGCGTTCCGGCATTCGCGCCTTCGCCTTGCAGGGTGTAGAAGATTTCTTTGACCTGATACATGGCCCACGAGATTGGTTGATCTTCCTGGCTCCTATAGGGCGGCGCAGGCTGGAAGTCAGCGCGGCATGGGGGCAATGCATGGAGTTCGTCGCGGATCCGTTCAGGGAGCACCCGACGCCGCGAGCCAAAGCGTGCGCAGCGCGGGCCTTTTGGAGATCATTTCAACGGCGGTGCGCACGCCTGCGGGCTTCTCAAGGATTTTGCCGGGGATGGGGAACAGCATGATGAGCAGGGCGGCGCCGACTGTGAAGTTCACCGAACGGACCGCTGTGCTGTTGGAGTTGCGCGCCATCTGGGTTGACCTTGGGTCGGGGTTGCCGGGGCTGTGCTGGTGTCTTTGCTGGCTCTTTGCCGGGCTGGGCTCGTTGCTTCCGTCCTTGCGTGCAGGCGAGTGATAGCCCACGCAGTGCTTAACCTCAGTTCCCCGCGGAACAGAGTTTAAGTGACTGAAATAGAATGATTATCGTGATGCGTGATCCGTCCGCCAAACGGCGCGCTCGCGCGTGTGGGCAAACCGGTTCAACCCGCTTGCGTCAGAGCATGGCGGATCGCCGCAAGCTCCGCCTTGGGGTCGCGGAAGCGATCGTAGTCCGTCGGGCTCCTGGCGTACCAATAGCGTGCGTTCGAGGCATCACCCTCGAGCTTGTGGTGGAGTGCGTGAAGCCAGCCGGCTACGGGGTCGCCATCATGGGCCTGCACGATGGCGTGCACGCGCAGCCACTCTCCATCGAGAGCAGCATCCAGGGCTTCGATCAGTGCGTCGAAGACTTCAGGGCGTCTTGCCATATCTGCCACCCCTTGGCCCGCAGCTGACACGCCGGACAATGCCCGCACCCGTAACCCCACGGATGGCGCCGGCTGCGCACGCCGATGTAGCACGTATGGGTTTCCTCGACGACGAGATCGACTAGCGCCTGTCCGCCAAGCTCCATGGTCATGGCCCAGGCGCCGGCCTTGTCGACGTACATCAGCGGGGTTCTGATCGTGACGGGCCGGCCGATACCCAGCGAGATAGCGCGGGCCAGGGTTTGCAGCGTGTCGTTGCGGCAATCGGGATAACCCGAATAATCGGTCTCGCACATGCCGCCGACGAGTTCGCCAATGCCCCGCCGCCAGGCGAGCGCGGCCGCGTACGTGAAGAAAAGCAGATTGCGCCCCGGCACGAAGGTGGAGGGCAGGCCGGCTTCATTCACCTCGATTTCCTGGTCGCGGGTGAGGGCGGTTTCGCTGATTTCGCCTAGCGCCCGCAGATTGAGCACCCGGTCCGGCCCCAGCCGGGCGGCCCAATCGGGAAAGTCACGGCGCAACCTTTCAAATATCCTGGCGCGCGCCTCCAACTCGGCGGCATGGCGTTGGCCATAGTCGAATCCGATCGTTTCCACGCGCCCATAGCGCGCGAGCGCCCAGGCCAGGCAAACGGTGGAATCCTGGCCTCCCGAAAACAGCACGAGGGCGGCGCTCTGGGTCACGCGGTTGGCACGCATCGCTTCACGAGGATCACAAACTCTTTCCGTCGAACTGCGTCGGCGTCAGGGCGCGGGGATCGGCCTCGTCGAGGCAGCGCACGTTGACCGCCACCGTGTCGCGGCCATCCGGAGACATTCCGCGCGAAAACGAGTGGATACCGCAGGTTTTACAGAAGACGTGGTGAATGTGCTTCTTGTTGAACTGATAGTCCGTCAAGGCATCTTCGCCAGAAACGAGCTTGAAAGCGTCCGCCGTCACGAACGTCAGCATCCATCCGGCTTTTTGGCAGATCGAGCAATTGCACTCCACGACCTTGGAGAGATCGGCCTTTGTTTCGTAGCGAACCCTGCCGCAATGGCAGCCGCCCGAATATGTCTTGGCGTCAGTCATTTGTGCCTCCGGCTTCCCGCCCCGCCGGCCGGACGGCCGCCCGCCCGCCGCCCGTCAGGGTGGGGCTATCCCGCCCCTACAGACTTTTCACTGTCTTCAAACGGGGTTACAACGCCCGCACTCTCTTCTAGCGGCCCATTCGGGCTAATCCAACTCCTACATCCTCAAAGGACGTGACATGACGGCAATCGTCGACATCATCGGGCGTGAAATTCTCGATAGCCGAGGCAACCCGACCGTCGAGGTCGATGTGGTGCTGGAAGACGGCGCGTTCGGCCGCGCCGCGGTGCCGTCGGGCGCATCGACGGGCGCGCATGAAGCCAACGAATTGCGCGATGGCGACAATGCCCGCTACCTCGGCAAGGGCGTGCGCAAGGCGGTGGACTCGGTCAACGGCGAGATCTTTGACGCCCTCGCGGGCATGGATGCGGAAGATCAGCGCGGCCTCGACGCGGCCATGATCAAGCTCGACGGAACCAAGAACAAGAGCCGCCTGGGCGCCAACGCCATCCTGGGGGTTTCGCTCGCCGCCGCAAAGGCCGCCGCACAGACGTCGGGCTTGCCGCTCTACCGCTATGTCGGCGGAGCTACGGCGCACGTCCTGCCCGTACCCATGATGAACATCATCAATGGCGGCGCGCATGCCGACAACCCCATCGACATTCAGGAATTCATGATCATGCCGGTTGCGGCCGGCGCCGTGGCCGACGCCATCCGCATGGGCGCCGAGATCTTTCACACATTGAAGAAGAACTTGAAGGAGGCCGGCCACAACACCGGCATCGGCGACGAGGGCGGCTTCGCCCCCGGACTCAAGAGCGCGGACGAGGCCCTCACCTTCATCATGAAGGCGATCGAGAAGGCGGGCTATAAACCGGGCGACGACGTGATGCTGGCGCTCGATTGCGCCTCCACCGAGTATTTCAAGGACGGCAAGTATCACCTCGAAGGCGAAGGCAGGACGCTCTCCAGCGAAGAGAATGTGAAATATCTCGAAGGGCTCGTGTCGCGCTTCCCCATCGTCTCCATTGAAGACGGCATGGCGGAGGACGACTGGGCCGGCTGGAAGATGCTCACCGATGCCATCGGCAAGCGCTGCCAACTCGTCGGCGACGACCTGTTTGTCACCAACACCGAACGGCTGAGCCAGGGCATCGCCAAAGCGACGGCAAACTCCATCCTCGTCAAGGTCAACCAGATCGGCTCGCTCACCGAGACGCTCGATGCCGTGGCCATGGCCCAGCGCGCGGGCTACACCGCGGTGATGTCGCACCGCTCGGGCGAAACGGAAGATTCCACCATTGCCGATCTGGCGGTCGCGACCAATTGCGGGCAGATCAAGACCGGCTCGCTGTCGCGCTCGGACCGTCTGGCCAAGTACAACCAGTTGATCCGCATCGAGGGCGAGCTGGGCGACGTGGCCCGTTATGCGGGCAAGAGCATCCTGAAGGCAGCCGTCTGAAGCCCGTAGGGCCAGCATTCTGAAGGTGCGCGTGGCATTCATGCTGCGCGCGCCTGGGCCGTTTTCCGAGTTTCACGGCGTCGTGGAGTGAAAACGCTCCGCCACTGCAATAGGATAGCCCCTCTTAGCACCCCGGCGCACGCCGGCCGTGCGCGCCCAGCCAAACATTCTTGGAAAAATCGAACAGTGTTTTACCGGGTCTTTACCCTGCCCCGATAGGGTCAATCTCGTGCTCCAGTGACCCCCAAAATTGGAGACCCGTGAAGCCGTGCTGCGTCCCCATCCGCATGAAATCCAAGTCGGGCCTCGCCCCCGCATTCGGCAGGCGCTGGTGTTGCTTGCCTGCCTGATATCGAGTGCCTACTTCGGATTTCATGCGCTTCATGGCCGCCACGGCCTCGACGCTCGCAGTCAGCTGGTCGAAAGGTCCACTCTGCTGGATTTCGAGATCAAGAGCCTCGAGGCCGTGCGCACGAAGCTCGAGCGCGACGTGGCGCTGCTTTCGCCCGACAAGCCCGATCCAGATATCGTTGAAGAGATTGCCCGCGACGTTCTGGGCTACGTGCGTCCCGATGACGTCCTCGTGCCAGAACGGCCCTGAGCCGCCGCGCAACTTGTTTTCCTTTGGCGTCATTCCCACTTGATGCATCTGCCCTGGTGGTTAAGCTGACCATCCGACGGGCCAGATGTTGAGGATTGCGCGATGAGTGAAAGCAGCAGACCATCCAAGGAGCCGCCCGTGGAACTCGACGTGCCGGAGGGCATCGAGGAAGCGGAGCAATCCGTGGAGCTGGTTCGCGCCTGGATCGCCGATGGCGCGCTCATGGTGTCGCTCAACGCGGATGCCTTCGGCGAGCGCGTCTCCGATTGGGGCCGTCTGCTGTCGGAGATCACCGAGCACGTGGCAAAGGCCACCGCACTTCAGGGCTACATGAGCGAGGCCGAGGCCGAAGCCGCCATCCGCCAGACCTACACCGCGTCGGGTCTGGTTCAGGGGAGCCAATCGCGCACCCGAAGTGCCGAGGGTCGCATTCTGCGCACGAAGCACTGAAGCGCCTCGCGCAAAAAAGTGGGAACCGGTTTTCCGGCAAGGACCGCGCAACGGCGTCCCAGGGCGGCGGCTGCGCGGCTCGTGCTCGCGCGGCGTCATCTCTGTCTGGACCCCATCCCTTCGGCTGTGGCGCTTGAGCATCAACTCGTTGGTTTCCACAACAACGCGAATCGCCGCCCGAATTCGAGGTGGACGGCACCCGCCTGCGTCTTGCGCTCTGAGGATGGCGCACCCTAAAGCAGTTATTCAAAGCGTGTGCGTTCGTACGAAGTCTTTTATTCATTCGGGGGACGTGCAAATGAGACTGCGTTCTATGGCGGTAGCGGTGGGTTTCGGGCTCCTGGCGGCGGGATGCTCGTCAGACGGCGGTTTGCAAACTGCTTCGATCAACAAGCCGGCCGAGCCGGTTGCGGCCGCGGACCCGGCCTGCGTTGCCCTCACCAACCAGATCGATCTGCTGCGCAAGGAAGGCAATATCGAGAAACTAGAGAAGGCGGCCGCAGGCAAAGGCGCCAGCGTCAAGGTGAAGCGCGAAGCATTGGCCAAGCAGGCCGAACTCAATCGCGTCAACGCCGAGTTCCAAACCCGCTGCGGTCCGAAGATGCCGCAGGTGGCGTCGTCCTCATCCGTGCAGGTTCCGGCCGTGCAGCCCGTCCAATCACCGCAAAAGCCGCAATAACGGCCATTGTAGAGACGCAGGTCTGCATGCATCGCGCAGCCCAGCAGGCATGTCTCGATCGAAAAGCCATTTCGGGCGCGACGCGCCGGTCTTGCGCTGATGCAGTGTCGCCACACCTTGGCCATAGGGGCTTGCGAAGCTTCTACTCCTATGGTCAACAAAGGTACTAAAGACTGCGGTCGGCCCGCAGTGAAAGCGCGGAACATCTCAGCGGACACGGTTAGAATGCGGCAGCTTATCGGTCTGGGTTTGGCATGTGTGACAGCGGCGGCTCTTGCCGGCTGCGGCGGTGCGTCGGGCGGCGATCCTGGCGCCAAGCCGTTGCCGATGGGTCAGTCGTGCGGGTCGATCCGGGGCGAGTTGAACAGGCTCGACGCCAAGGGCGTTCCCACGCTCGTCGAGCGCGCAAGCGCCGGCGGCAAGCTCAATCCCGCTCAACAGGCTGACGTCGATTCCTATAACAGCCTTTTGAACCAATATCTGGGTGCGCGCTGCCACGTCTGAACTCCGGCATTTCGCGCCTTGCAATGCGCCGCATCAGCCGAACCTTGGCCGGCTTTGGACGGGATGTGGCGCGTCTGACGCTGATGGGCTGGCGCGAACTTTCCGATGAGGGAGCAACCGCATTATGGACGACAGAACGCGCGCATGGGTTGTCTTCGTTCTGGTCGGCATCGTCGCCGGTTTCCTGGCATCCATCGTCGTGGGCGGCGGCGGTCTCGCTCAGTATCTGCTTTCGGGTGTGATCGGCGCGTTCGTGGGCGGCTATCTTCTGCGCGCGCTCGGGATCAATCTTGGCATCTCCAATCCGCTCGTATCGCAGATCGCAACATCCACCATCGGCGCTATTGTCGTGGTGCTCGTTGCCAGGATGATCTTTTGAACCGCGCCTTGCTGCTCCAGGGCTGCGGCAACACGGAGCGCTGCTACTAGGTGCCGACCTTCGCAACAAAGCGCACGGTTCCGTTTTCCGCACGCCAGATGTTCGATCTGGTCGCCGATGTGGAGCGGTATCCGGAGTTTCTACCCATGTGTACGGGACTTCGGGTGATTTCGCGCAAATCGGCCGCGCAAGGCGAGGAGCTGGTGGCGCGCATGAGCGTCGGTTACAAGGCCATTCGCGAGAGCTTTACGACCCGCGTCAGCCTGGCGCCGGGCGATCTGCGGATCGATGTCGCCTACCTCGACGGCCCGTTCTCTCATCTGGAGAACCGCTGGCGTTTCGTCAATCTTGCATCAGGTTCCGAGATCGACTTCTACATCACCTATCAGTTTCGCTCCGCGCTGCTTGGCATGTTGATGGGCGCGGTCTTCGATCAGGCGTTCCGCAGGTTCGCCGAGGCGTTCGAGACGCGTGCGGGCCATATCTACGGGATGCCAGAAGCAGCGCGATCGCTGCCGCAGAGCTGACGAAGCACGCTTGTCAGTAGATCGCCTTTTGTGCGTTCTTGGCAGTCTTCAGGCCGATCGCGCTGTCGAGGCCGCGCGCGCCCGTCAGGATGGCCCCGTCAAGGTCTGCGCCCGTCAGGTCCGCCCCTGAAAGATCGGCTCCGCTCAGATCGGCGCGCGACAGATCGGCGTTGACGAGGATCGCACCTGCGAGGTCGGCGTTGCGCAGATTGGCGAAGTTGAGCAGGGCATGGGTGAGGTCGGCGCGTTTGAGGATCGCGCCGGACAAGTTTGCGCTTACGAACTCGGACCGCCAGACGACCTCGATAAAGCCGGTCTTCCCGAAAGGCGCGCAGTAGGCGTCAGTGAGGTCGGCGCCGGAAAGGTCTGCGCTCGACAGGCGGGCGAAGATGCGCGATTTGCGCAGATTAGCTCCCTTGAAGCTGGGAGCTTCGGCCGGCACGGCCGTAAGGCCCGAAAACGAGTTCGGCCGCAGGATGGATGCGCCTTCCAGATCGGCGGCATCGAACTTGGCTGCGATGATGGAGCTTCGGTCCAGGACTGCACCCTTCATTCCGGCTCGGCTGAGGTTCGCTCCCGTCAGGTCCGCGCCAAACAGGTTGACCCTGGCAAGACACGCGCCCTTGAAGTCGATGCCGGCGAGGTCAAGTCCGCTCAGGTCTTTGCCCGAAAGCTCAATGCCTGTCCCGCTTTCGGATTCAAAGAGGAGCTTGGTCAGTTCGCGGGCGGTGTAATCGGCCGCACGCGCCGGCGCCGCCGCGAGCAGGAGCGCAGCGGCGGGCGCCAGCCAGAATACAAGCCGGTGCAGACTCATTTCATGACCTCTTCAATGAGATCGAGCGCGGCATTGACGCTGGCGAGCCGTATCTCCTCGCGGCTCTTGGGACCAAACTGGAATTCCCGGGCTGCCGCCGCGCCATGACGATCGCGGGCGGCGATATAGACCAGTCCGACGGGCTTGGCCTGCGTTCCCCCGCCGGGGCCTGCTACGCCCGTGATCGCCACGGCGATATCCGCGCGCGAGCGAACCAGGGCGCCCTGTGCCATGGCGGCGGCGACCTGGCGGCTGACCGCACCGAGCTTGGCGATGAGTGCGGCCGGAACGCCCAGGCAATCGCTCTTGGCTTCGTTGGAATAGGTGACGAACCCCCGGTCGACGACGTCGGAGGAGCCCGGTATCTCCGTCAGAAGACCCGTCACCAGCCCCCCCGTACAGCTTTCGGCGGAGACAATCCGGACACTGCGCGCTCTGCAGGCTTCGAGCAAAGCTTCGGCGCGGGACAACAACGGCGGGGGAAACATGGTCAAATCAACTCACGTGGCGCAAAAGTTTCGGGGAGCGCTTTGGGCCAAAGCGCTCCCCGTACATATCATGCGAGGCTTATCTAGAGAGAGGCGGAATTTGCAGGACGCCCGGCTGATCAGGCGGCTGCAAGCCTCTCGGCCTGGACCAGCAGGCCGTCGAGGACTTCGCGACTGCCGGTACCCATGGCACCGACGGCCTTCTTCTGCGCATCCTGCCATATCGGGAAGGCATCCTTGAGCACGGCCTGACCCTTGGGCGTCAGGTGGAGGCCGCGGCCGCGCCGTCCGGCGGGCGGATCCATGATGATATGGCCAAGCGCCAGCAAGCGCTTCAGGTTGCGCGACAGGGTCGACTTTTCGATATCGAGCTCATGCCCGATCTCGACAGCCGTGATGCCATCACGGGAGGCTAGCTGCGCAAGCAAGGTGTACTGGCTCGCGGTGATGCCGAGTGGGCGCAGGGCATCGTCGTAGACTCGAGTGATGATACGCGACAATTGACGAACGCGGGTAGCAAGACACGTTTCCGAAGTGGCTTCAGCGATGGCGCTGATGGCGGTGTCGGAGGGCCTAGCGTCGAGGTTCTGAGGCATAATGTTCATGTCGGCTCCCACGTTGGTCGTGGCAATACAACCACTGACCCCTTGATGCCGCGATTCTGCCAGAAACGTCAACGATTCGGCCGTTGTTAATTGGCAACGGTGAGCGCGCAACAGTGCAAGGGCGCGAGAATTGCGAGGGCAGGAAAACCAGAGCCACCGTGATGTGCGCTTGGCCGGCCCGCGGCTCACTCAGGGCGCTTGCTCAGGGGCGCATGAGCGTCGCGACGGCCTGGGCGGCAATGCCCTCTTGGCGGCCGACGAAGCCCATTCCTTCCATCGTGGTGGCCTTGATGCCGACCCGGTCAGGGGGAAGACCCAGCACGCCGGCGATCAGGTCTTTCATCGCCAGGCGGTGTGGGCCGATCTTGGGCGCTTCCGCCAGAACCGTCATGTCCACGTTGGAGATGGTCCAGCCTGCTTCACGCGCGAGCCTGGCGGCATGCTCCAGAAAGATGCGCGATGGCGCGTCTTTCCATTGCGGATCGAACGGCGGGAAATGCTGACCGATGTCGGCCTCCCCCATGGCCCCGAGTATGGCGTCCGTGAGGGCATGCAAGACCACGTCGGCGTCCGAATGCCCCTCCAGCTTCCGGGTGTGGGGGATTTTCACGCCCCCCAGCCAGACGTGGTCGCCTTCGGCGAACCTGTGCACGTCGAAGCCCGTGCCAGTACGCGTCTGCGCGATGAACGGTGCCGGCTCAGCGCAAGCAGCCTCGGCCATGTCGATGTCCTCCGCGGTCGTGATCTTGATATTGCCGGCGCTTCCCATGACGAGCGCGACGCCCATTCCCGCGCGCTCGGCGACGGCTGCATCGTCGGTCAGATCCGTTGCGCCCTCGCGCGCGGCCTGACGATGGGCCGCCAGAATTAAGTCGAACTGAAATCCCTGAGGCGTTTGCGCGCGCCAGAGTGCTTCACGGCTCACGGTCGCGGTAATCGTGCCGGCGGCATTGCCGCGCTTGAGGGTATCGGTGACGGGCAGGGCGAGGATCGCCCCGGCGGCGGTGGCGAGTGCGCCGCTAAGGCGCTCCAGTTCCGTGCCGGTGACGAACGGCCGGGCGGCATCGTGGATCAGCACATGGGTCGGCGCACGCACACCGCGCTCTGCCAGCGCGTCAAGTCCGTACAGGACGGACTGTTGCCTCGTGGCGCCGCCAGCCACCGGCGGAAGGATCTTGGCGAAGCCGGCAGCCGGCAGCCTCTTGGCGGCCCATGCCAGCACTCGGGCGTAGCTCTCATGGTCATCGGGATGGATGACTGCCTCGATCGTCTCCACGAAGGGTGCAAAGGCGGCCAGCGCGTAACCCAGGATAGGAATGCCGCCGATCTCGACATATTGCTTGGGAAGCTGGTCTGCTCGTGTCGCGCGTGATCCACGCCCGGCGGCGACAATCAGGGCGGCAATTCTCAAGGCTCGGTCTCCGGCAGTGAATTCCTGTCCAGCGTTAGCCGCCGCGCGCCGATCCGGCAATCCGCAAAGGGCCGTTGTTTGCACTTGCGAATGGCCGTGAGGCTGCCTATTGTGCCCAATGAGAAGGCAGCGCGCAGCGTTGCACAAATAGGAGGCACAATTGGAGGCGTATCCAGGCCCGGGGGCACGATAGTACCTCAGCTCCCACAAGACGCTCATCCGTTCAAGGCATTTCAGGAATGACACAAATCGCCGATAAAGCTCCTTTCGCCCGCATGATCGAGGCTGCGTGCCCCGTGGCGCTGGCGCCGATGTCTGGTGTCAGCGATTTGCCTTTCCGGCGCCTAGCCCACCGTCTAGGTGCGCCGCTGGTGGTTTGCGAAATGATCGCGAGCGAAGAACTGGCGCGCAACGCGCGGCACGTTCTGCGCCGCGCCGAGGGCCGCGAATTGGCGCCTTTCGTCATTCAGCTTGCCGGACGCGAGGTCCGGTGGATGGCGCAGGGCGCAGCAATCGCGGAGCAGAAAGGCGCCGACGCGATCGACATCAATATGGGATGTCCCGCACGCGAGGTGACAGGCAAGCTGTCAGGCTCTGCGCTCATGCGTGACCTCGATCATGCGCAGTCGCTGATCCGCGCTGTCGTCTCGACGGTGAAGGTTCCCGTAACGCTCAAGATGCGTCTGGGGTGGGATGAGAAATCACGCAACGCGCCAGAACTCGCCAGGCGTGCGCAAGGCGAGGGCGTCAAGCTCATCGCGGTCCATGGCCGCACGCGCTGCCAGTTCTTCAAGGGCAAGGCCGACTGGGCCGGGGTGCGCGCCGTGGTCGATGCCGTCCGTGTGCCGGTGCTCGTCAACGGCGACATCCTGACGGCGCAAGACGCCATCTCGGCGCGCGCGCAGTCGGGCGCCAAGGGCGTGATGATCGGGCGCGGAGCCTATGGCGCGCCCTGGCTTCCAGGGCAGATCTCCAAGGCGTTCGAAACCGGAGCGGACCCCGGCGCCCCGTCCCTCGAAGACCAAAGCGGCATCGCCCGCGCGCATGTCGCCCAGATGCTCGAGCACTATGGCCCAGAACTCGGATTGAAAAACGCTCGCAAGCACATCGGCTGGTATCTCGTCTCCTCCGGCCGGCCCGCGCCGACGATCAAAGCGTGGCGCCGGCGGCTGTGCACGCAAGACGATCCCGACATAGTGCTGAGCGATCTTGAGCAATTCTATGCCGAACCTGAAAGGCTCGCAGCATGAGCGCCAAGTCCGCTTCCGGCCGAAAGATGGCCCACAAACCGGGCGCGGCTGCGGACGCCCAGGCCAGACGCGATTTGCAGCCCATGCGCGCGGCGCAGAGTGCGCGCGACGTGGATAGCCAGGTCCTTCTGGCGGCGCTCCCCCATCCGATCGTGGTGATCGACGCGCAAAACAACATCGCATTTGCCAACGCTGCGGCCGAAGCCTTCTTCTCCATGGGCGAGGCGGTGCTCAAAAGGGCGCGGATCGACGACGTTCTCGCCTTCGGCTGTCCGCTCCTCGGCCTCATCGAGCAGATTCACCAGACAGGATCGGCGGTCAACGAATACGGAATCGAGGTCGCGACGCCGCGCTTTTCTCAATCCAAGCTGATCGACGTGTACGGTGGGCCGATGCCCGACGATCCATCGCGCTTGTTCATCATGATTCAACAGCGCAACATGGCGCAGATGATCGAGCGGCACCTGACGCATCGCGCCGCGGCGCGCTCGGTGTCCGGCATGGCCGGCGTCCTGGCGCATGAGATCAAGAATCCTCTTTCGGGCATCCGTGGCGCGGCGCAACTGCTGGAGCCTGGTCTGTCGGACGACGATCGCACGCTGGCACGGCTCATCTGCGCGGAGACCGATCGCATCCGCGATCTCGTCGACCGCATGGAAGTCTTCGGCGACGAGCGCCCCATCGCCAAGGAGGCCGTCAATATTCATGACGTCCTGCATCATGTGCGCAAGATTTCCGAGTCCGGCTTCGGCCGCGGCGTGCGCCACGTCGAGGACTACGACCCCTCGCTCCCGTTCGTGCTGGGTAATCGCGACAAGCTCATCCAGGCGTTTCTCAACCTCGTCAAGAACGCCGCCGAAGCCATCGGCGACAAGCGCGAGCAGGGCCGCATCGTGATGACCACCGCCTTTCGCCCCGGCGTGCGCCTTGTCGTTCCGGGCTCGGATGCGCGCATCAGCCTGCCATTGATGATCCAGATCGAGGACAACGGCGCAGATATTCCCGAGCACATCAAGGCCCACCTGTTCGATCCCTTCGTCACCACGAAGGTGTCGGGCACGGGACTGGGTCTCGCGCTCGTCGCCAAGATCATCTCCGACCACGGCGGCATCATCGAATGTGACGATGAACCAAGGCGAACCGTTTTCCGCGTCCTGCTGCCCATGCAGGACGGCGCGCGCACGACGTCGAGCAAACAAGCCTAGAGGATATTGAGGCATGGCACGCGGCACGGTGCTGATCGCAGATGACGACACAGCCATCAGGACGGTGTTGAACCAGGCGCTGGCGCGGGCCGGGTATGCTCCGCGCGCCACGGGCAACGCCGCGACCTTGTGGCGCTGGGTCAGCCAGGGCGAAGGCGACGTGGTCATCACCGATGTGGTCATGCCCGACGGGAACGCGTTCGATCTCATTCCGCGCATCAAGAAGATGCGGCCGGATCTGCCCATCATCGTCATGAGCGCGCAGAATACCTTGATGACGGCGCTGACGGCGGCGGAAAAGGGCGCCTACGAATATCTGCCAAAGCCGTTCGATCTCAGCGAAGTCGTCGCCGTCGTGGGCCGCGCCCTCAGCGAACCGGGCCGCAAGCGTCCGGCATCCGGCGCGGAGATCGAGGGAGAGGATCTGCCCCTCATCGGCCGCTCGCCGGCCATGCAGGAAATCTACCGCATTCTCGCCCGTCTCACCCAAACCGACCTCACCGTGATGATCACGGGCGAGAGCGGCACGGGCAAGGAACTCGTTGCCCGCGTTCTTCACGACTACGGCAAGCGCCGCCAGGGGCCGTTCGTCGCCATCAACATGGCCGCCATTCCGCGCGAACTGATCGAGAGCGAGCTTTTTGGCCATGAGAAGGGCGCCTTCACCGGCGCCCAATCGCGCACACCCGGCCGCTTCGAGCAGGCGGAGGGCGGCACGCTGTTCCTGGATGAAATCGGCGACATGCCGTTGGAAGCCCAGACCCGTCTGTTGCGCGTGTTGCAGCAAGGCGAATACACCACCGTTGGCGGGCGCACGCCGATCAGGGCCAACGTGCGCATCGTGGCGGCGACTCACCGTGACCTCAAATCCCAGATCCAGCAGGGCCTCTTCCGCGAAGATCTGTTTTACAGATTGAACGTCGTGCCCATGCGCCTGCCGCCGCTGCGCGAGCGCATCGAGGACATCGGCGACTTGGTGCGCCACTTCTTGAGGCTCGCCGGCCGCGAGGGGCTGGGTCAGAAGTCCATCGAGACGGCCGCCATCGAACGGCTGAAGGCCTATCCTTGGCCCGGCAACGTCCGTGAACTTGAAAATGTCGTGCGCCGCCTCGTGGCGCTGTACCCGCAGGAAACGCTTACCCTTCAGATCGTGGAACAGGAACTGGCCGGCTCCGCGCCGCCGCCCGGCACGGGCAGTCCCACGGGCAGCCCCGGCGACGGCGCCGACCTGACGGAAGCCGTCGAACGGTACCTGACGCGCTACTTCTCCTCGTTTGGGAACGAGTTGCCCCCTCCCGGCCTGTATGACCGGATTATCCGCGACGTGGAAAAGCCGTTGCTGTCGGCCGCGCTCGCCGCCACGCGCGGTAACCAGATCCGGGCGGCGCAACTGCTCGGGCTCAACCGGAACACGCTGCGCGCACGCATCCGCGACCTCAAGATTCGCGTGCTGCGGACCATCGAGGGCTAGAACGCGCTTCCCGGGAAAGAGGGGCCTGCTTCCGACAGGAAGCATGAGAAAACAAATCAGTACCGCGGTTCGCGCAATCTCTACAAGAACCGCAAGGCGGTGTGGCGGGCGCAAGGACCGCAAACGCCGGCGACAACCGAAGGCGGTCTTTCTCTCGGGCGCGGCTTGACGGCAAAAGCTTCCGGGCCTACGCCACACCTTGTCGCGAGAATGTCACAGTTGGCTGTTTGGTTAGGCCATCTCAGTGTGGCCGCGACGCTAGAACGCCCGTGCCCAGGACTTTTCCTGCGTGTGCGCACTAGGCATGTGAAGCGTTGAATTCTAGGAGGTTATAGGCGAGGCGCTATGACGATGAGCGAAAGCAACAGTCCGTGCCCCGAGCCAGAGCACTCCGCTGCCGGTGCGGCGCCACAGCACGCCTCGCGCATCGTCATCGACGATGAGCCCGGTCCGCTGAACCCGTCCGATCGCACCTCGCTGGTGGGGCTCGTGGTCGTCGTTCTGTCGCTGGTTTCGGCGCTCGTCAGTTATCTGATCCTGACGGGCCTGACGACGATCGCGCCGCGCAACGAGGTGGTCTGGGCGGCGCTCGCGACTAACGTTGTGCTCATCTTGGCGATGCTCGGGGTGATAGCGCGCCAAGCCATCGGCATGTCGCGTGCCTGGCGGCAGCGGATCCCCGGCGCACGGCTTCAGACCCGGATCGTCGTGCTGTTTTCGATCGTGGCCGCTCTGCCCGCCCTGCTGCTGGCAGTCGCTGCAACCACCACCTTCTCGCGCTCGCTCGACGGCTGGTTCTCGACGCGCACGCGGGCCATCATCGAGAACTCGCGCGACGTCGCCAAGGCCTACGTGGAGGAGCACGGCAAGATCATCCGTACCGACGTCGTCAACATGAAGCGCGACGTCGATGGCGCGGCGGCCGATCTCAAGGACGATCCCGACGCATTTCAAAAGTTCCTGATCGGACAGGCGGGCCTGCGCGATCTGCCGGCGGCCTACGTCATCGATAAGGAAGGCGTGCCGGTGGTGATGGCCATCGAGGACCCCAAGCTGCCCTACATCGTGCCGCCCTTGAGCGACATCCAGCAGGCGGAAGCAGGCCAGGTGCCCTTGTTGATGCCCGAGAGCGATTACCGGGTGGCCGCCATCGCCAAGCTCGATCAGCTTCCGGGCCGCTACCTGTACGTCGTGCGCTCGATCTCGCCCAAGGTGATCTCCCATCTGCAGCGCACCGAGCAGAACGCCGACGAATACAACCGGCTGCGCAAGGCGCGCAGCGGCCTCAAGATCGCGCACGGCCTCATCTATTTCACCATCTCGACGACTGCGCTGCTGGCGGCCATCTGGGCCGGCATGTGGTTCGCAGGCCGCTTCGTTGCACCTATCCGCCGTCTCATCGCAGGCGCCCAGGAAGTCTCGCGCGGCAATCTGGACATCGCGCTGCCTGAGAAGCGCGGCGAGGGCGACTTGCGCCGTCTGTCGCAGACTTTCAACCACATGACCCGGGAGCTCAAAGGCCAGCAGCACGCCTTGATGTCGGCCAACGCGCAGCTGTCGGCGCGGCGAAATTTCATCGAAGCCGTGCTGTCGGGCGTGTCGGCCGGCATCATCGGCCTCGACAGTGCCGGCAATATCACACTGCTCAGCCGTTCGGCCGAACAGCTTCTGGGACTGCCGAGCCGCCAGGCCGTCGGCAAGCTCCTGTCGGACGTTCTTCCCGAGTTTGCCGCCGTCCTGTCTCACCGCGACGAAAGCGGTCTGAAATCGAAGGGCCAGCTCGAGGTCAAACGCGAGGTGGGTGACGATGAGCGCACGTTTGCCGTCAAGATCACGCACGAGCGGGAGGGCGAGGGCGACGTCGGCTCGGTCGTCACGTTCGATGACATCACCGAGCTTGTGCAGGCCCAGCGCACCAGCGCCTGGGCGGACGTGGCGCGGCGCATCGCGCATGAGATCAAGAATCCCCTGACCCCCATTCAGCTTTCCGCCGAGCGGTTGCGCAACAAGTTCGGCAAGCAGGTGAGCGACAACCGCGAGCTGTTTGAACAATTGACCCAGACCATCGAGCGCCAGACCGGGCAGATCAAGAGCATGGTCGACGAGTTCGCGTCGTTCGCCCGCATGCCCGCGCCCCAGATGGCGGAGGGCGATCTTCGGCTTCCCGTGCAGGAGCCCGTCATCCTGTTCCGGGAGAGCAACAAGGATATCGACTTCAAGCTCATGCTGCCCGATGCGCCCGTCAAGACGCGCTTCGATACGCGGCTCATCTCGCAGGCAATGACCAATCTGGTCAAGAACGCGACCGAGGCCATCGAGGGTTTTGGGCCCGCGCAAGGGCGGCCAGAGAATTACCGCGGCGAGATCGAAGTCCACATGGAGCAGGACGGCGAACGCATCACCATCGAAGTCATGGACAACGGCGTCGGTCTGCCCAAGCAGAACCGCTCACGCCTGTTCGAGCCGTACGTGACGACGCGCGCCAAGGGCACCGGCCTCGGCCTCGCCATCGTGCAGAAGATCGTCGAGCAGCACGGCGGGACCCTTTCGCTCGATGATGCGCCGTTGACCAAGACGCGCACGCGCGGGGCTATGCTGCGTGTGGTTCTGCCGGTGAAGGGCCTGCCTCCATCGGAGGCGCGCAACGCATCGGGCGATCCGCCTCGAGGCGAACTCACCGCCGCACGCTCCGCCTGAACGACAAGACGTGCCAAGACAGCGAGAACAACCAGGACCTCACGGGAGGCAAAACATGGCAGCAGACATTCTGGTCGTAGATGACGAGGCAGACATCCGCGACCTCATTGCGGGCATTCTCGAAGACGAGGGGCATCGCACGCGCCTTGCGCGCGATAGCGACGAAGCCTTGAAGGCGATCGAGGACCGGCGGCCGCATCTGGTCATTCTCGACATCTGGCTTCAGGGTAGCCGTCTCGACGGCCTGGAGGTGCTGAGCGTGATGAAACGCGCCTATCCCGACCTGCCGGTCGTCATCATCTCGGGACACGGCAACATCGAGACCGCGGTGACCGCCATCAAGCGCGGCGCCTACGACTACATCGAGAAACCCTTCAAGTCCGACCGTCTGGTGCTCGTGACTCTGCGCGCGCTCGAAGCAAGCCAGTTAAAGCGCGAGGTCAAGGAGTTGAAGGAGCGCTCCGTCGTATCGGCGGAGATGGTCGGCAAATCGCCCGCCATCAACCAGCTCAGGAACCAGATCGATCGCGTTGCGCCGACCAATTCGCGTATCCTGATCCGTGGGGCGTCGGGTACCGGCAAGGAGCTTGCAGCCCGCGTCATCCACCAGAAATCTCACCGCGCGGACGGCCCGTTTGTGGTGCTCAACGCCGCCGCAATGGCGCCCGACCGTGTCGAAGAAGAGCTGTTTGGCACCGAGGACCGCACGGGCGGCCCCCGCAAGGTCGGCGCCCTCGAGGAGGCCCACACGGGCACGCTCTACATCGACGAAGTCGCCGACATGCCCATGGAGACGCAAGGCAAGGTGCTGCGCGTTCTCGTCGAGCAGAAGTTCACCCGGCTTGGCGGTGCGCAGAAGGTCTCGGTCGATACGCGCATCATCTCGTCCACCAGCCGCGACATCGAGCGCGAAATCGAGGAAGGCCGCTTCCGCCAGGATCTCTTCCATCGCCTCAACGTCGTGCCTCTGCGGGTGCCCAGCCTTGCGGAGCGGCGCGAGGACATCCCTGAACTCATTCACTTCTTTGTCGCCCAGGTGGCCCAGGCGTCGGGTCTTGCGCCCCGTCAGATCGGAGAAGATGCCGTCGCCGTTCTTCAAGCGCACGACTGGCCCGGCAACGTGCGCGAACTGCGCAACAACATCGAGCGGCTGATGATCCTGGCCGGAGGCGAGCCGGGCGCTATCATCACCGCCGACATGCTGCCGGAGGAAATCGGCTCCAACGTGCCGCTGCCGGTCAACGGCGGCGCCGAGCACCTCATGAGCCTGCCGCTGCGCGAAGCCCGCGAAATCTTCGAGCGCGAGTATCTGATCGCCCAGATCAACCGCTTCGGGGGCAATATCTCGCGCACGGCCGAGTTCGTGGGCATGGAACGTTCCGCGTTACATCGCAAGTTGCGTGCGCTGGGCGTGTCGTCCGATCAGCGCAGCGCAAGCACGGCGTGATGGAAGGGCGAATGGTCGAGGCGCTTGGCCGGGAAAACGCATGAGTCGCATCGTCTACGTCAACGGCCGCTACCTGCCCTATGCGCAGGCGGCCGTCCATGCTGAAGACCGCGGCTTTCAATTCGCCGATGCGATCTACGAGGTGATCGAGGTCTCGGGCGGGCGGCTCGTCGACGCGCGCCGGCATCTGGAGCGTCTGGAGCGCTCACTGCGCGAGATCGTCATGCCCATGCCCATGTCGCAGGCGGCGCTGCGTCAGGTGATTGGCGAAACGATAAGGCGCAACCGCGTGCGCGACGGCCTTGTGTATATTCAAGTCACACGGGGCGCGGCGCCGCGCGATTTTGCATTGCCCCGCGCCGGCGTCCCCCAGAGCGTCATCGTCTTGGCCCGCAGGCAGGCAAGGTCTGCGATGCAGGCGCAGGCCGAAGAGGGAATCAGCGTCATCTCCATGCGCGATCCGCGCTGGGCGCGATCCGACATCAAGACGGTCATGCTGCTGCCGGCCGTCCTGGCCAAAGTGCAGGCCAAGCGACAAGGTGCGCGCGAGGTCTGGTTCACGGACGAGAACGGCGCGGTGACGGAGGGCGGATCGAGCAATGCCTGGATCGTAACCGGTTCGGGCAAAATCGTGACGCGAGCGCTGGACGACAGGATCCTGCCCGGCATCACGCGCGCATCGGTCATGGATACCGCGCGCCATCTGCAGCTTCAACTCGAGGAACGCTCCTTCACGCTCGCGGAAGCGTACGGCGCCAGGGAGGCATTCATCACGTCGGCGACCAACATCGTCATGCCCGTCGTTCGTATCGACGGCCGGGCGATCGGGACCGGCGGCCCCGGTCCGGTGGCGCGACAATTACGCCATATGTTTCATCATATTGCTGAAATATCGGACCCATAAGGACCAAAGTTCAGGCAATGTCGCTGGCTGCGGGCCTTTTAATCGCCTCGAGATTGACTATCTTTAGCGGCGCGCCTGGGCATTGAGCGGGAGCGGGATGTGAGAGACCCAGGCCATCGCGCTAACAACAGCAACAATAACGGCGGATAATAACAAATGGCCGAACGCGCTCAAAACCTTCAGGACACATTCCTAAACTACGTTCGCAAGAACAAGACCCCCTTGACGATCTTTCTCGTCAACGGCGTGAAGCTGCAGGGCATCGTCAGCTGGTTCGACAACTTCTGCGTCCTGCTGCGCCGTGACGGGCATTCCCAGCTCGTTTACAAGCACGCAATCTCGACGATCATGCCTGGTGGTCCGGTCAATCTCAACGACCAGGATGGCGAAAGCATCGGCGGGTGACTTCAGCTCCTGGCGATATCGAGGACGGCGGCGAGAAGGCCCGCACCCTCAAGGCACGCCGCCATGCGCCGGAGGAAACGCGCGCGCCGCCTTCGCGCGCGCTCGTTCTGGTGCCCACGTTCAAGGCGCTGCGCAAGACGCCGGCGCACCACTCTGGCGAAAACCGGCTTGCCGAGGCGCGGGGCTTGGCCGAAGCGATCTCGCTATCCATCGTCGACTGCATGATGGTGCCCGTTACAACGCCGCGCCCGGCGACGTTGTTCGGTTCGGGCAAGGTAGAAGAATTCAAGGGCATGGTGGCGGAAAATCAGATCGGCCTGATCGTCATCGATCACGCCATTTCGCCTGTCCAGCAGCGCAACCTCGAGAAGGCGTGGAACGCCAAGGTCATCGACCGTACCGGCCTTATCCTGGAAATCTTCGGCGAACGCGCGCGCACGCGCGAGGGCGTGCTGCAAGTGGAACTCGCGCATCTTACTTATCAGAAAGGCCGCCTGGTGCGGGCCTGGACCCACTTGGAACGCCAGCGCGGCGGCGGAGGCTTCCTTGGCGGACCCGGCGAAGCGCAGATCGAACTCGACCGGCGTATGCTGCAGGACCGGATCGACGCGATCCGCCGGGAACTCGCCGAAGTGGTCAAGACGCGCGAGTTGCACCGCAAGGGACGCCGCAAGGTACCCTATCCGATCGTCGCTATCGTAGGCTACACGAACGCGGGCAAATCGACCCTGTTCAACAAGGTGACAGGCGCCGGCGTGCTCGCCGTGGACCAGGTTTTCGCCACGCTCGACCCTACGATGCGCGAGGTCCGCTTGCCCAGCGCGCGCAGGATCATCCTGTCGGATACCGTGGGCTTCATTTCCGACCTGCCCACCATGCTCGTCGCCGCCTTCCGCGCGACGCTGGAAGAGGTCGTCGAGGCCGACCTCATCCTGCATGTCCGCGACATCGCGCACGAGGAGACGGACGCCCAGGCGCGCGACGTCGAAAAAGTTCTGGGCGAACTCGGTATCGACACGATATCGGCCGACTGCAATATCCTCGAGGTGTGGAACAAGATCGACCTGTTGGCGCCCGAGCGCTTCGGGGAACTGCGCCGCGAGGCCATGCGCCATGACGTCAAGCCCGTTCTCGTGTCCGCGCACACCGGAGCCGGGCTGGAGGCCTTGCTGGCGGCCATCGACGCCCGGCTGGGACGCGGCGACGAGGTGCTGGACGTCAACGTGCCCGGTCATGAGGGCGCGCTGATCGCGTGGCTCTACGAGAACACGGACGTTCTCGACCGCCAGACGACCGAGGCCGGCGCCTTGGCGCTGCGGGTGCGCGTCGCATCGGAAAAGAAGGAGCGCATCATTGGCCGGCTGCGCAAGGCCGGCGTTGCCATTTGAGTTGAGCCCATTTGAGTCCGGCTTGACCGCTTGCGTCCATCGGCGCGCTCGCTATCCTCGCGCTTCAAGCCGTTGATACCGTCACTTCGGTTTGACGAGACGGAAGATGCAGCATCGCTATCAATGCGTCGTTGCCGGGGGTGGACCTGCCGGGTTGATGGCGGGCGTTCTGCTTGCGCGCGCCGGCGTCGATGTCGTTATCCTCGAAAAGCATGCGGATTTCCTGCGCGATTTCCGGGGCGGTACGATTCACCCGTCCACCATGACTGTGATGGACGAACTGGGCTGGTTGGACGAATTTCTGGCCCTGCCGCACCACCGCGTTCGTGAACTGTTTGCGCAGTTCGCAAATGAGCGGGTCAAACTCGCCGACTTCGCCGGTCTGCCGGTCAAGACGCCCTACATCGCGATGATGCCGCAGTGGGACTTTCTCAGCTTTCTCGCCAACAAGGGCAGGCTCTACCGCAACTTCAGCCTCATGATGAGCACCGAGGCGACGGATCTTCTTTTCGACGATGGCCGCGTCGTGGGCGTGGTGGCCAAGCGTCCCGGCGAAGACCTGATCACGCTGTCGGGGGATCTGGTCGTGGCGGCGGACGGACGCGGCTCATGCCTGCGCGACAGGGCAGCGCTCAAAACGATCGATCTGGGAGCGCCTATGGACGTGATGTGGTTCCGGCTTCCCCGGCATCTGGGCGACACGCCTGAAACTCAGGGACGGTTCGATGCCGGGCACGTCTTCATCGTGCTGAACCGCGGCGATTATTGGCAATGCGCGTTCGTCATCGCCAAGGGATTGAATGAGCAAGTGCGTTCCGCCGGTATAGAGGCATTCCGCGCGCGCCTTGGGCCATTGCTGCCCTTCGAGGCGGCACGCCTGCAGGCGATACGCAGTTGGGATCAGGTGGCGCTGCTGAGCGTGAAAGTCGATCGCCTCGAGCGATGGGCAAAGCCAGGGTTGCTGTGCATCGGGGATGCCGCCCATGCCATGAGCCCGGTAGGGGGCGTCGGCGTCAATCTTGCCGTGCAGGATGCGGTTGCGGCCGCCAATATCCTCGCCACGCCGTTGCGCATGCGCAAGGTTACGCTTTCCGACCTGATAAGCGTGCAGGAGCGCCGCCAATTCCCCACGCGCCTGACGCAGCGCCTGCAGATTGGGGTGCAAAATACGATCATCAAGAAGGCTCTCGGCGATTCCAGGCCGATCAAGCCGCCGCTGTTGCTGCGCGCGCTCCTGGCGACGCCGTATTTATCGCAACTGCCGGCCCGGATTGTCGGACTTGGCGTGCGCCCCGAGCACGTATCGGATGAAATCCGCAACGCGATTGGGTGAGTTGCCGCGCGCGGCCTCGCGCAATTGCCGCCATCGCATCAGGACGCGGCCGCTTTCGCCTTTTCGATGGCCTTGGCCTCGTCCCACAGGGCGTCCATCTCCTCCAGGCTCGATTGCGCGGGCGCACGGCCTTGGGCCGCCAGGCGCCGTTCGATGTGGGTAAAGCGCCGAATGAACTTCTGATTGGCGCCACGCAGCGCGGCCTCGGGATCGATCCGGAGGTGACGGGCTACATTGGCCATGACGAACAGGAGGTCGCCGAACTCTTCTCTGATGGCGTCCGGCGCCGGGGACGCGCCGCCACCCCTGGAGGGAGCAGGCAACGCGGCTTCCTCCAGCTCGGCCAGTTCCTCGCGCACCTTGTCGAGCACGGGCATCAGGCCAGGCCAGTCGAAGCCGGCACGGGCGGCTTTGTCCTGCAACTTGATTGCGCGCGTCAGACCGGGCAGCGCCGCCGGAATATCCGCCAGGATCGAGGGATGGGCAGGGTCGGCGTCTGCAACCTTCTGCTTGAGGGCTTTTTCCTCCGCCTTGATCTTTGCCCATATGCCATCGACCGCCGCGGGAGATCGCGCCGTCGCATCGCCGAAGACGTGCGGGTGGCGACGGATCATCTTGGCCGTCACACCCTCAACGACGTCGCCAAAGCTAAACGCACCCGCTTCCTCCGCCATGCGTGCGTGATAGACGACCTGCAGCAGCAAATCGCCCAGTTCCTCCTTCAGGCCGTCCGGATCGCACCGTTCGATGGCGTCGGCCACTTCGTAGGCTTCTTCCAGCGTATAAGGTGCGATTGTTTGGAAATTCTGCGCAAGGTCCCAAGGGCAGCCGGTTCCCGGCGTACGCAGCGCGGCCATGATCTCGATAAGGCGCGCAATGTCGCGTGAAGGCTCGATGGTTTTGCTCATGAGGCGGGTTCCTGATTGACCGGGCGCCACCCTAGCCGATCGGGCCGGGCGAGGCGAGGTGCCCGCGCGGTGCGCGCGGCTCGAGGCCCGCGTTTGCCGCAAACGGCGCATCTGCTAGCATGACGTGCAGATGACGCGCACTCCAGGCCGGGGGCCAATGTACATTCTCTTCAATGCCATCGCGATGGCGCTGGAGCTGGCAGCGATTATCGCCGTCGCCTGGGCCGGCTTCACTTATCCGCTCGCCTTTGCGGCAGCGACGGCTGCAATCGCGTTCCTGCTCGGCATGCGGCTCGAATACGCACGGCTGCAGAACGAGATTCCCTTCTACTTCGATCGTGTGCCAAGCCGGGCCGCGATCTTCGCCTGGGCGGTCGCGGGAGGTGAAGCCTTCGCCAAGGCGCTGCTTGCCGGCGTCGTCGGGTTGCTGACGTTCCTTGGCACGGATACCGGCCGGTTGGGCTGGGTGGCGGGCATCTTCGCGTTCACCCTGTTCCTGGGCGTCCAGATCGTGCGCGTTCTGACCGTGTCTTTCAAGGCGCGTCCCCTGCGCTGGGGGTACTTTCGCCTGGCTGCGCCGCTCGGCATCGTCTTTTCGATGGGACAATCGTTTCTTCCCGCGCCCGGGTTCAGCGAACTGGCGCGGCGCGCCACGTTCGAAATGCCCGCGCGGCCGACCATGGAGCAGGCAAGCGAATTTCTGTTCCTGCTGAAGCAGACATTCGACGACATCGTGGAGCGCATGTTGACATGGGTGTTCGATCCGGCAATCGCTCAGATCGCGGCTTCGCTCGTCAGCGTCAATATGTTGTCTGGGTTCGTTCTGTCGATCTATGCAGTATTGATCGCAGAAGGAATACGGCGCATGGAGTCTGGAAATGTCTGAAGGTTTGAAGTTGAAGCGCGGCATCAAGCAGATGGTGGCCGACGCCAACCGCGAGATCGAAAACCTGAGCGTGGCGGATGCAAGAGCGCTGCTGGGCCGCAACGACGTCGTGTTCGTCGATCTGCGCGATCCTCGTGAGCTGGAGCGCGAGGGCATGATTCCAGGCGCGTTCCATTGCCCGCGCGGCATGTTGGAATTCTGGGTCGATCCCGAGAGCCCCTACCACAAGCCTGTCTTCGCCTCGGGCAAGAAGTTCGTTCTCTACTGCATGAGCGGCTGGCGCTCGGCGCTGTCCACCAAGACCGTTCAGGACATGGGGCTGCCCAACGTCGCGCACATCGCCGGCGGCTTCACCGCCTGGCGCAAGGAAGGCGGCGAGACCGCGCCCGGCCCCAAGAGCTGAAGGCCAGCAGTTGAGGGCCAAGAGCCAAGAGCTGAGCACGCTCGCGCCCGGCGGGCCGATCGAAAGATTGCCCCCGGCGGGCGCTGTTATGCCGGACAACTACAGCGAAATACAACCGCAGGCGGCTCGTGACCTCTGCCCGGCGGGTGCCGGCACAACCTGAATCGGGCGATGACGCAGGGATGGCCCCGCCAGGGGAATCAGGGCCTAATGCGCAGTTCGAAGTGCAAGCAGCCGCGTTTTGCCCCGCGACGTGCGGACGCAAGCGCTCCGTCCAGGATCGCAACGGTTGATACCGATCCCAATGCCATAGGAGGCCACGCTCATGAAGTTTGCATCATATACCGAAGATACCATTTGGAGCGTCGAGGATACCGAGGAAGCGGCCCGCACCGAAGGTCTGGCCACCATGGGTGACCTGGACGTGAGCGATGAGCTGCGGGCGACGCTGAAGGTGGCGCCCATCGCCGATGCGCTCGTCCGGGCCTTGGCCGAGGTGGAGGGTACGGACGAAGAAGTCTTGTTCGACCTCATCGATGGCACTTTGGAAATGGTCGAAGAAATCGATGATGAAGAAGAATCCGATGAAGGGGAAGAAGAGGGCGCGGAAGAGGCCGCGTGAACTCGGCCGCACTCTTTTCGAACCCGTTCACTTGTGAACGCCAGGATTTGTGAACCCTAGAATATGAGCCCCAGAGCCCGCCCGCGCGATCCGCGGCGGGCTTTTTGTGCGCGCAGCATCTTCATGACGCTTCCTTGCATAACCTGTTTTCAGCCCAACTGATTGCATCGATGCAAGGACTGTGCGCGCCAAGAGTCAGTCGGCGTAACCACTTCTGGAGGGGAATATGACCACCGGCCTGCTGGCGCTTCTCGATGACGTCGTCGCGCTCACGAAACTCGCAGCGGCAACGCTCGACGATGCGAGCGCTCAGGCGGCCAAGGTCGGCGCCAAGGCGGCGGGCGTTGTCGTCGACGATGCCGCCGTCACGCCGCGCTACGTGACCGGACTTGCCGCCGAACGCGAATTGCCCATCGTCGGGCGCATCGCGCTGGGGTCGCTCAAGAACAAGCTCATCTATCTGTTGCCCATCGCGCTTTTGGTGAGCACCGTCGCGCCGTGGTCGCTGACGCCGATGCTCATGCTGGGCGGACTTTACCTGTGCTTTGAGGGCTACGAGAAAGTCCATTCGATGCGCGTGCCCCACCCGTCCCGAGCGGAGGACGGGGCGGCCGAAGTGCACAAGATCGATCCAAAGGCGCTGGAGGACCAGAAAGTCGCCGGCGCGATCCGCACCGATCTGGTGCTCTCAGCCGAGATCATGGCAATTGCCCTGGCCAATATCACGGCTCCGGATCTGCTGGTTCGGGCCTTGGTGCTGGGTTTCGTCGCCATCATGGTCACGGTTGGCGTTTACGGTGCGGTGGCCCTGATCGTGAAGGCCGACGATTTCGGCGTCTGGCTGGCGCTCAACGGCGGCCCGCTGACCAGCAAGGCGGGACGATTGCTCGTGCGCGGCATGCCGCCCTTTCTCAAAGGATTATCATTCGTCGGAATGATCGCGATGCTGTGGGTGGGCGGAGGAATCCTGATCCACGGACTGGGGGTGTTCGGCCTTGGCGCAATGGAGCACATGCTGCACGCCCTTTCCGAAGCCCTCCACGACCTCATGCCAGGCGCGCTTGGGCTTGCGCTTGGATGGCTCGCGACAGCCTCGGGTTCGGCCTTCGTCGGCCTGATTGCAGGCGGGATCGCCGCGTTTCTCCTCAATGGCATCCTCATGCCGGCCTGGAGCGCCCTCAAAGGTGCGGCCTGAACGTCGAGCCGCTTTGTTATCGCTCGTGCGCATCGGCGCGGGCGCAGACGGGGCTGCGGACTGGGTCTGCCGGCCAACGCGCTTGCCAGGCTCTTCGCTTGGCATGGCTCCTCGACTTGACAGGGCAGGGCCGATGCGTGCCTAAAGCCCGAAAATACACCGCGCCGGGGCGGTCATCCCGGTGCAGCGACGGAGGCGCGCTTCAAGATGGCAAAGGCATTCGTTTTCCCCGGACAGGGCAGTCAGGACGTAGGCATGGGCAAGGCGCTGGCTGACGCATTTCCCGTTGCGCGCGCCGTCTTCGACGAGGTCGACGATGCGCTGGGGCAGAAGCTTTCGACCATCATGTGGGAAGGCCCCAAAGATACGCTGACGCTGACCGAGAACGCACAACCCGCGCTCATGGCCGTCTCCATGGCCGTAATGCGCGTTCTGGAACGCGAAAAGGGCTTTTGCCTCAAGGATCGCGTCAAATTCGTGGCAGGGCACTCCCTTGGCGAGTATTCAGCGCTTGCCGCCGCCGGGGCGTTCTCGCTCGCCGACACCGCACGCCTGCTGAAGCTTCGCGGTCAGGCCATGCAGAAAGCGGTACCTGTCGGGCAGGGCGCCATGGTTGCGCTGCTCGGCGTGGGAATGGAGGTTGCCGTCAAGGTTGCCGATGCAGCAGCTCAAGGCGACGTCTGCCAGGTTGCCAACGACAACGAGCCAACACAGGTCGTCCTGTCGGGCCACAAGCGTGCGATCGATCGGGTGGCCGAGGTTGGCAAGGCTTTTGGCGTTCGCCGCGCCGTCCCGCTGCCTGTGTCGGCTCCTTTCCATTGCGCCCTGATGCAGCCGGCGGCCGACGCCATGGCCGAGGCGTTGAACGAGGTGGCGATCGGTGCGCCCGTCGTGCCCGTCGTCGCCAACGTGCTCGCCGCGCCGATCCGCGATCCGGGCGAAATCCGCAAGCGGCTCGTCGAGCAGGTGACTGGAACGGTGCGCTGGCGCGAATGTGTCGCTTACATGGCGGCCAACGGCATCACGGACTTCTTCGAAATCGGCACCGGCAAGGTGCTGGCGAGCCTCGTCAAGCGCACGGCCCCGGGCGTCAATGCCACGAGCCTGGGCGCCCCGGGCGACATCGAGGCGGCCTTGGCGGCTCTTCAAGCTTAGAGCGCTTCGCCCGGACAAGCATTTAACCCTGCCGCGGCGCCGGTTTGCTTGACGCTGGCGGTTCGCTCGCGCACAAAGCAGCCGAAAACAAACCCAGACCACAAATTCCAGGAACCTGTGACATGTTCGATCTGACTGGCAAGACGGCGCTCGTGACGGGCGCGACCGGTGGCATCGGCGCGGAAATCGCGCGCGTGTTTCACAACGCGGGCGCCACGGTGGCGATCTCCGGCCGCAAGGTCGAATCCCTCGAAGCTCTGGCCAAGGAACTGGGCGAGCGTGTTCACATCCTGCCGTGCGACCTGGGTGATCGCGCGGCGGTCGGCAAGCTCGTCGACGAAGCGGTGAAGGCGCTGGGCGGCAGGCTCGACATTCTGGTCAACAATGCCGGTCTTACCAGGGACAACCTCTTCATGGTGATGAAAGACGAGCAGTGGGATGACGTCATCGCCGTCAACCTGACGTCGACGTTCATGCTGTGCCGGGCGGCCTCGCGCCACATGATGCGCTCCAAGACGGGCTACGGGCGCATCATCAATATTTCATCGGTGTCGGGTGTGTTCGGCAACCCCGGGCAGGGCAACTACGCCGCCTCCAAGGCTGGCATGATCGGGATGACGAAGTCCCTGGCGCGCGAGGTCGCCTCACGCGGCATCACGGCCAACTGCGTGGCTCCCGGCTTCATCACCACTGCCATGACGGATGCTTTGAACGACAAGCAGAAAAGCGACATCGCGGCGATGATCCCGGCCCAGCGCTTCGGCGCGCCGGTCGATATTGCGGCCGGATGCCTCTATCTCGCCTCCAACGAAGGCGGCTACGTCACGGGGCAAACGCTGCATATCAACGGCGGCATGGCGATGGTGTGATTCACACGCTGGAAGCCTGGCGTGCTCGCAGGGTTCGCTATGTCGCACCAAAAAGGCGCTTGCGGTCGAAGATGGTAAACCGGCTGGCGGGCTAGGTGCAGTCGGGACAATCTACAGGAAACAAGGATTTAGCGCAGACCGGGCCGCGCAAAGGCCACGATTGGCGGGATGCGGGCTTTGGTGGGCAAGTTGGGTTAGAGGCTTGATTTGCGCAGCCGTTTGTCTACATGGTGCCGTCACATCCAGCAGCGGGCTGGAACTGGTTGCTCAAAGAACAGCAGCGGACGCTGAAAAAGGCCGTAACGGACGAGGTTTCCCGGGCCCAATTTCCGGGATGCGCGTTCGAATTCTCACTTCAACAGGGACACGAGAGAAAAGAAGATGAGCGATGTCGCAGAGCGCGTGAAGAAGATTGTCGTTGAGCATCTGGGCGTCGAGGCCGAGAAGGTCACGGAGAACGCCAGCTTTATCGATGACCTGGGTGCCGATAGCTTGGATACGGTCGAACTTGTGATGGCCTTCGAGGAAGAGTTCGGCTGCGAGATTCCCGACGACGCCGCAGAGCACATCCTGACGGTCGGCGACGCGGTCAAGTTCCTGGAAAAGAACGCCTCGGCCGCCTAACTCGCTGCCCCGCGGACTTTGCGCAGCGATCCGCCCTGCGGCGGAACGGCCAGAGATAATCATCGGGGGTCGGGCGAGCCGGCCCCCGGCTCATGGTTGGGCTGCATTTCGCTTTTCAAAAAAATCACGGCGAGAGACTTTACGAATGCGCCGCGTCGTCATCACCGGACTTGGATTGGTTACACCTGTCGGCTGCGGGGTAGAGCCAGCCTGGAAAGCATTGCTTGCAGGCAAGAATGGCGCGCGCCGCGTGGAGGAGTTCGAAGTCTCGGACATCGCTTGCCAGATCGCCAACTTCATCCCGCGAGGAAATGGCGAAGGCCTGTTCAATCCCGACGATTGTATGGAGCCCAAGGAGCAGCGCAAGGTCGACGACTTCATCGTTTACGCCATGGCGGCTGCCGATCAGGCGATCGCCGATTCCGGCTTGAAGTTCGATACGGCTGAAGCTCAAGAAGAGGCCGGCGTCCTGATCGGCTCGGGCATCGGCGGATTATCGGGCATTGCCGACACGTCGCTGCTCTTGAAGGAAAAGGGACCGCGCCGCGTCTCCCCGTTCTTCATTCCCGGCCGCCTCATCAATCTGGCCGGCGGCTACGTTTCGATCAGGCATCAGCTCAAAGGCCCCAACCACGCCGTGGTGACCGCTTGCTCGACGGGCACCCATGCAATTGGCGACGCTGCGCGCATCGTTGCGATGGGCGATGCAGAGGTCATGGTCGCGGGCGGAACGGAAAGCCCGATCTGCCGTATCGCCCTTGCGGGTTTTGCGGCCTGCCGCGCGCTGTCTACCGGCTTCAACGATACCCCGACTAAGGCTTCGCGCCCCTACGACAAGGACCGCGATGGCTTCGTCATGGGCGAGGGCGCCGGCATCGTGGTGTTGGAGCCTTACGAGCGCGCCAAGGCGCGCGGCGCAAGGATCTACGCCGAGGTCATCGGGTACGGCATGTCAGGTGACGCCTATCATATCACCGCTCCGTCGGAGTCCGGCGACGGGGCGTTCCGCTGCATGCGTGCCGCCCTGAAACGAGCGGGGGTTACACCCAGCGAAATCGACTACGTGAACGCACACGGAACCTCCACGCCCATGGGCGACGAGATCGAACTTGGGGCGGTCGAGCGCCTTTTCGGCAACAGTGCCGGCAAGCTCGCCATGTCGTCGACGAAGTCGGCCATCGGCCATCTGCTGGGCGCCGCGGGCGCGGTGGAAGCCGTATTCTCGGTGCTCGCCATTCGCGATAATATCGCGCCGCCCACGCTCAATCTCGACAATCCTTCGGTCGAGACCGCCATCGACCTAGTTCCGAATGTGGCCAAGCCGCGGGAAATCAACACGGCGCTCTCGAACTCCTTCGGGTTTGGTGGAACAAACGCTTCGATCGTCCTGCGCCGCGTCGCCTGAAGCCCCAGCTTTCGCCACATTTTGCGGCAAGCGTCGTTTGTCATAGGCGGGTCGCCACCTTGCCAGGCATGCGGGCTTATCGAGCACGCCTGGATGAGTAAGCTCTTGCATCATGCGAGAGCGGCAGGGGGCGGTCCAGGGGTAGTTTCGAGGAAGCATGAATAATCGCAAGAAGCGATCGGACGTGACCCGAACGCGAACCGCGGGTGCTCGCAGCCCCAACGAGCGCCTCGAGCCTGCGCGCGCGCCCGCCCGTCCGCGCGGCCTGCAAGAGCATGAACCGTCGCGATTGTTGGGTGGACTGGTGCGCATCGCCAGCGGGCTGTTCACCATCGCTCTCGTCGCCATGCTGACCATCGGCGGGGTCGGCGTCGTTCTCTACAACCAGTTTGAACGCCCTGGCCCACTCGAAGAGGCGCAAACCATCGTCGTGGCCAAAGGCAAGGGCCGTATTCAAATCGCCGAAGCGCTGGAGGAACAGGGCGTCATCGCCAATCGTTGGACCTTTGTCGCCGGCCATCTCTTCCAGACGCTATTTGGCCCTGGGCGCGGCCTCGATTTGAAGGCAGGCGAGTATGAGGTGAAGGCGCACGCCTCCATGCGAGAGATCCTCGACACGCTCGCGCAAGGAAAATCGATCCAGTACAAGGTCGCCATTCCGGAAGGGTTGACCAGCCAGCAGATCGTGGAGCGGCTGAGGGCCGAGCGCAACCTTACCGGCGAGATCTCCCGGATTCCACCCGAGGGCTCGCTGATGCCCGACACGTACCTCATTTCGAAGGGTATGGGTCGCGAGGAGCTGCTCGATCGCATGCAAGAACATATGAGCGACTTCCTCAAGACGGCCTGGGAGAAGCGCCGAACCGACCTTCCGTTGCGAACAGCGGAGGAAGCCGTGATCTTCGCGTCCATCGTGGAGAAGGAGACAGGACGCGCCGACGAGCGCTCAAAGGTTGCCGCCGTATTCCACAACCGGCTGAAGAAAGGCATGAGGCTTCAGTCCGATCCCACGATTATCTACGGCATCGTAGGCGGGCAGGGCTCATTGGGCCGCGCCATCACCAAGCCCGACATCGACACGAAGACGCCCTACAACACATACCAGATCAACGGTTTGCCGCCCGGACCGATCTGCAACCCGGGGCGCGATGCGATCGCTGCGGCGCTCAACCCCGAGGACACCAGCGATCTGTATTTCGTCGCCGACGGCACGGGCGGGCACGTATTCTCCGAAACGCTCAAAGAGCACAATAGCGCCGTGCAGAAATGGCGCGAGGTCGAACGCCAGACAGCCAAGTCACGCACTTCAGAAGCCTCCGCCGACCTCTCGCCCAATCCGGACGTGGCGCCCGTGCCCGAGGCGGCAGACGACAAGCCGGCCACCGCCAAGGCGGACCAGCGCCAGAAAGCCGCCAGCGCCGGGGCCGACATTCCTCTTCCGGTTCGCAAACCCAAGAAACAGTAGGCGCTGGAGAGCATAAGGGCTATTTTGCGGCTCTCGCGATCGCCCCGGGGACGGATGGTTCTTCGTTGTGCGACGTGGCGCAACGCACACGGTAGGATCAATGGCACTTTCGAGCATGACGGGATTTGGCCGCGCGGACGGCGCGGCCGAGGGATTGGCCTGGACGTGGGAGATCCGCAGTGTCAACGGACGCGGCCTCGACATCCGCATGCGGTTTGCTCCCGGCTATGACAGCCTGGACGTTCCCGTCCGCGAGGCTCTCGCCAAACGCCTGGTCAGAGGCAACGTTTCCGTCAGTCTCACCGTCGAGCGGCGCGGCGCCAACGGCTCGGTGCGGCTCAATGAAGCGCTCCTTGGCGACATTCTCAAAGCCGCCGATCGGGTGGCGGAGCTTTCCGGCGGCGCACGTCCCTCCACAGCCGACCTTTTGACGATGAAGGGCGTGCTGGAGAACGTCGAAAGCGGGTTGGATGATCCCCAGCAGTGCGCCGCACGAGAGCGCGCGTTGCTTGCCAGCCTGGACGAGGCCGCGGGCAAACTCGTCGACGCGCGCCGCGCAGAAGGGGCTCGCATCGCGGCGGTCTTGAGCGATCAGGTGGCGCAGATCGAGTCGCTTGCCGCCGAGGTCCGCGCCTCGCCGTCGCGCACGCCGCAAGCGATCCGGGCGCGCCTTGCCGAAGTCGTTTCCCGCCTGCTCGACACGTCCGCGAACTTCGATGCCGAACGGCTGCACCAGGAAGCTGTGATCGCTGCGACACGCGCGGACGTCGAAGAGGAATTGGCACGGCTCAACGCCCACGTCGCGGCTGCGCGCGAGATCATGTCGGAGCCGGGGGCGGTGGGCCGGAAACTCGATTTCCTTGCCCAGGAGTTCAACCGCGAAGCCAACACTTTGTGCTCCAAGGCCAATGCCGTCGACATCACCCGCCTCGGGCTGTCGCTGAAAAGCGTCATCGACCAGTTGCGCGAGCAGGTGCAGAACGTCGAATAAGCCCAAAAGGTACCGGTTCAAGGATCATGACTGATACGAAGCCCCCCCCGCGCCCCGCCATCGCCCGCAGGGGCTTGCTCTATATCCTGTCCTCGCCTTCGGGCGCCGGCAAAACGACGCTGGCGCGCCGTTTGCTGGCCGAAGACGCCGGAATAGAAATGTCGGTTTCGGTCACCACGCGAAAGCCGCGTCCGGGCGAGATCGACGGCAAGGATTACGTCTTCGTAGATCATCCCGAATTCGAGGCAATGCGGGATGCGGGTGCGCTGCTCGAATGGGCGCGCGTATTCGATAACTACTATGGCACGCCCGCGGCTCCGGTTGCCGCCGCCATCGATGCCGGCAAGGATGTGCTGTTCGATATCGACTGGCAGGGGGCGCAACAGTTGAGCGAGAAAATGCCGGGCGACGTGGTGCGCGTGTTCGTGCTGCCGCCGTCCGGCCGCGTGCTCGAGGAGCGCCTGCGCCGGCGTGCGCAGGATCCCGATGACGTCGTGGCGCGGCGGATGGCGGAGGCTTCGGCCGAAATCTCGCACTGGCCGGAATACGACTACGTCGTCGTCAACGCCGACGTCGAGGAAAGTGTCCGCTCGGTCAACGCAATCCTCGCCGCCGAACGCCTCAAGCGCGCGCGGCTGCTCGGCCTGTCGGCGTTCGTGCGGGATATGCAGAAGAGCCTGTAGCGCCATTCGCGCATTTCGTGAAAATAGCGGGCGTGAAACCTGCGAGCCCCAGAGGCTGGGGCGCCATGCTCACGTGTGAGCGGATGCGCTCCTGTCCAGGATCGCCGCCAGGCGCGCGAAGTCTTCCACGCGCAGCCGCTCGGCCCGCTCGGTGGGTGCGATTCCAGCTTCCGCGAGAAGCAACTCCGGCAAGGCGACGAGCCCCTTCAAGGATTGGCGCAACATTTTCCGCCGCTGACCGAAAGCCGCCGCGGTGACGCGGCCCAGCGTGTGCGCTTTGCAGGCGGGTCGCGGCGAGGGCAGGGGGATGAACTCCACGACGGCCGATGCAACCTTCGGCGGCGGCGTGAAGGCTTCGGGCGGCAGGTTCATGATGATGCGCGCGCGTGTGCGCCATTGCGCGAGGACCGAAAGACGCCCGTAGGCCTTTGTGCCTGGAAGGGCCACGATACGCTCGGCCACCTCACGCTGGAACATCAGCACCATCCGGTCGTACCAGGGCGGCCAAGGCTCCGTCTCGAGCCAACCGACGAGCAGTTGCGTGGCAACCCCATAAGGCAGGTTCGCGGCAATCGAAACGGGACCGCTGGAGGCTGCGATCAGTAACCTCCAGTTGGCGCGAAGCGCATCGGCGAAGTGTACGCTGAGCCGGCCAGGATAGCGCGCGCCGATTTCAGCCAGCGCGGCCTCGCAGCGCTCGTCTCTCTCCACTGCGACCACATTCCCAGCGCCTTCGAGAAAGAGGGCGCGCGTCAGCCCGCCGGGGCCGGGACCAACCTCCACGACGGTGCGGCCCGCAAGGTCGCCCAACGCGCGGGCGATCTTGCGCGTGATGTTGAGATCGAGAAGGAAGTTCTGGCCCAACGATTTCTTTGCGGCCAAGCCATGAGCCTCGATCACGGCTCCGAGCGGGGGCAGTCCATCGGGGGGCGTAGCGCGTGCAGCCGTGGGTTCGCCGCGCATCGCGGGGTGGTGATTTTTCATGGCTGCCTACGCTTCGCGAGTGCGGCCTGTTCTTGAAGGCGCCGCCTGTGAAAGCCGCCCCGCCAGCTTGAGCGCCTCGATTATGCTTGTCGCCCGTCCGCATCCGCGCGCGGCGATGTCGAAGGCCGTGCCGTGATCGGGTGAGGTGCGCACGAAGGGAAGACCCAGCGTGACGTTGACCCCTTCATCGAAGGCCAGCGTCTTGATCGGAATGAGCGCCTGATCGTGATACATGCAGACGGCGGCATCATACCTGCGCCGCGCCTCGGCGTGAAAGAGCGTATCGGCCGGATGGGGACCTGTGACATCGAGGCCCGCCGCGCGCAGGGCCTGGATGACCGGCGCAATCACGTCGATATCCTCCCGCCCGATGCTGCCGTTCTCGCCCGCATGAGGATTGAGCCCCGTCACGGCGATGCGCGGTTTGGAAATACCGAACTGGCGTTGCAGGGCGTGCCAAGTGATTTGCACCGTATCGCACAGGAGGGCTGGGGTTATGAGTGGCGGCACGTCCTTCAGAGGAACGTGGATCGTCGCAGGCACGACCCGAAGCGTATCGCATGCCAGCATCATGACGGGCTGGATGGTTTCATGGCGCCAATGCTGGCGTGCAAGGGCCGCCAGGAACTCGGTGTGGCCAGGATATTTGAAGCCTGCGCCATAAAGCACCGACTTGGCGATGGGTGCTGTCACGACCGCGCGCACGCGGCCCTGGGCGACGTCGGCAACGGCGCGTTCGATCGCGGCGATGACGGCGGGCGCATTGGCGCCGTCCGGCTTTCCGGGCTGCACGGGCGCTGCAACCTCGATCCTGGAAACCGGCAGCGCAGTATCGAAACAATCGGCCGCCCGGCTCGGGTCTGAAACGACGGCGACGGGCGCCTTGATCCCGATGGCTTGCGCGCGCGCCGCCAGGACGCGGTCGTCGCCGTAGTACACGAAGGGCGAAAGGGCATTTTCAACCCGCGCCGCCCACGCCTTGAGTACGATCTCCGGGCCGATGCCCGCCGGGTCACCCATGGTGAGGGCTAGAGGCAGCCGCGAGCCATGTCGCCCGGCTGTGGCGTCCGAACTGCGATTTGAGGCAGCGCCGGCGTGTCCCATATCAACGGTACTCGATGTGCGCGTCCTGACGCAGGTCCTTCAGATAACGCTTGGCAAGCAGGTCGAACTCCTTCTGCTTGAGTTCACCTTCGGCCTGCGTGCGCCGCGCCTCCTCAGCCTTGACGACATCCCGGCCGCAAACGGCGAAGATGTCGATGCCGTCTTCGGTGACGGAGGGCGGCAGCATCTCGTTGTCCTTGGCATTGAGCAGAAGCGACCGGGTCGGTTCGGGGAACGAAGAGGCCTTTCGCTTGCCAAGGTCTTCGTGACGTACGCCAGCCTGCCCCGCCACAAGCTTCGAAATGTCCTTGCAGCCCGTAAATCTGGCCCGAATGGCTTCCGCCTGAGACACGCGCTGGGCCACGCCCCCGTGTTCCATCTGGGCAGGCATATTGATGCTGATGCGCTGGACCTGCAACTCGACTTGATCCTCGCCGCCTTCCGCGGAGGCGACATACTTGTCGACGTCGCGGCTCGCGATCGAGATCTGGTGCCCGAACTTGCGGCGCACCACGTCGTTCCACGCAAGCGTGCTGCCGATGCGCTGCTTCATCGGCTCCAGCGATCCTCCAAGGTTCTTGGCAAGTTGTTCGATCGTCAGCTTGTTGCGCTCGGCGATGCTCTTGATGACGGCGTCGACCTCTGATGCGCTGGCGACCGCCCCGACCCGCTTGGCCTCCTGCATCTTGAGCTTTTCGTCGATCAGTTCGTCGAGCGCCACCTTGCTCGACTTGCCGGACGTCTTGGCGCGGGCCTCGGCCTGCAATTGCGCGAGCATCGCATTGCGTTTGGCAATCACGAAGTCCTTTTGGATCTTCTGCAGGTCTTCCTTGCTTCGCGGCTGACGCTTCTTGGCGTACTCTTGGAACTCTTCCTGAATCTTCTTGCCCGTGATGATCTGCTTCCAGCGGGCTTCGACGTTGTTCTTGACGTATTCACCGACCGAGCCGCCAGCCAGCATTTCCGCGCGCTGGCGAACCTCGTATCCCGTGATGGGTTCATCGTTCACGAGCGCTACGATCGACTGCTCCGTGTTGATGCTCTTGCCCGGCGACGGCTTCTTCTTGGCCTGCGCGACCTTCGCAGGCGGCGCCCCCTCGTTGTTGGGGCCGCGCATGACCATCTGGGCATCGGCCGGCAGCGCCAGGGGTGCAGCGAGCACGATCGCGCACAAGCCGGAAAGACCGAGAATAGGGAAAGTGCGGTTGGGGAAGTCCATGGGCCCTACGTCATACCTTGCATTTGCTGATGCGGGAGGCGCCGCACCGCCGCCTGATCCGGCCGCGGGCCAGACTGCCATCTGGCGCCGGAGCGGTGAGCCCGATGGGCGCCGCTCGACCTACACCGGCGCGATTCCCCCGGCTGGCGAAAGCCTACCCCAAAGCGGCGGCCTGCTAGGGCGTTATCCACAAACAATGGCGGCGCCATGACGCCTATCCCACGGCCAACCCTGCAACCCGATACCATCATGACCCAGCCTTCATCCAGCCTTTGGCTCCAACCGATGACCTCAACCAATAACTTGACCGGCTTTCGCATGATCTGGCCGGGTGGCGGGAGACAGTATCCATGGCGGCGCCGCAGCCAAGATCGTACCCGGGAGCGCGGCGCTTCTTGCCGCGCGGCCCGCCCCATACGATCAGTTACGATCAGTTCGTGCGCTCCGCGCCGCCGAAGGCGAAGTCGAGCGTGTCGGAAGCATACTTGAACTCGCCCAGGTGCTTGAGCTCGAAGCGTAGCATGAGCGTGCGATCGTCCTGGATCGTCTCGCTCTCATAGTAGCTTTCCGAGTAGGTCGCCGTCAGCACGAAGCATTCGTCGGCGTATTTGACCGAGATGAAGTCGGACAGCAACTGGCTGTCGTCGATATCGTATCGCACGCCAGCCCCTGCGCTCCAACGGTCGGTCAACTGGACGTTGAGCGTAGACTGCACTTCCTGCTGGGCGCCCTCCTGGTCCACGAGGGTCTGCGCTGCGGAATATGTGTAGACGCCGGTGATATCGAAGGGACCGTAGGAATAGTTGACGCCGGTGCTCTGCCGGCGCAGGTCCAGGCCCGACTGGTCGAAGCGGCTCTGCGAAATCAGCCGAAAGCTGTCCGTCGGTGCGATGTAGGCGCCCAAAACGTAGTCGGAACGATCGGTCTCCAGCCCGCTCTCGGCAGAATAGATGAGGTTGCCCTGGTCGTCGCGCCCGGGATTGGCGTAGACGTTATCGCCCGACAAATGATAGCTCTGGCCGGCCAGGAACCTTGCATAGCCGCCGTCGAATGCCTGGAAGGTATATTGAAGACCGGCGTTGACGCGCGTTCCCATCTCGGTGCGGTCATACCCTGAAAACTTCGAGACTTCGAACAAGTTGGTATCGTCGAAGATCAGGCTGCGTGCGTCCTCGTCGGGAAGGCGGCGCTGGGTAACGGCGTCCTGGCGCGCCACGATCTGCCCGATGGGCTCGATGATGTGGCTGGCATGAGCAGTGCTTGCAACCCAGGGATAGCTTACGGTAGCGCCGCCCGTCGCGATGCCGCGCAGCGTCGTATCGGAGCTCACAAGGGCGCCGGTGTAGAGCTCAGGATTGCCGTTTGCGTCGTAGCTGAAGGACTCAGGATCCGTGAAATCGTTGAACTGATAGATGTCACCGCGCAAATTCGCGAACGGCGTATATGTGATGCCGATGCTGTCGGTGAGTCTCCGGCGCCACTTCATTTCCGTGGTCAGGCGTTGAATGTCCTGATTTTTGTGCGCAATCGCCTCATGGGTACCTGCATCCCAAAGCGTGGCGCCGTCCGTGCGCGTGAAGGATAAGAAGTTGGTGTCCCACTTCAGTTCGCCGCCCAGAACGGGATCGGCAAACACGTAGTTGTAGTCGATGATCGGATGCGTGTAGCTCTCGGTCTGCGCGGTGTCATCCAGCAGCAGTCCGCCGAAGTGGTAGAGCCGCGCGGCAAAGTAATTCCGATCCGACTGCCCCGTCAGATAAACTTGGTTGACGCGGTCGGTTAACAGGATGTTGTCGTACTTGTAGAAGCGGCGGAACTGGTCGTCGCTTTCGAGAGTCACGTCCCAGCCGAACTTCCACCAGCTCGACAGCGAGAACTGACCCTTGGTTTCCACCGTGCCGCGCCAGCCGTCGTACTTCTTGCGGCGGTCTTCGTAGGGTGCGTCCGGAACGGGCAGGTCGCGCCAATCCTGGTCGATGCCTGCGAAGCGAACGGTATACTCGCCATTGGCCAGGCGGTGGCGCCACTCGCCGCCCCACATGATGCCCTGCTTGGACAGGTACCCGGGCTTGAACGTGAAGTCGTAGTTGGGCGCCAGCGCGAAATAGTAGGGAATCTCGGTCATGAACCCGAGGGTCTGGGACTGGCCGATGCTGGGCGTGAGGAAGCCGGACTTGCGTTTGACCGTGGGGTCAGGGTGCTGGAAGTAGGGCAGGTAGAGGACCGGCTGGCCGTAGATGTCGAACGTCGCATCCTGGTAGGTGATCGTCTGCGCATTCTGGTCGTGGATGATGCGGGCAGCGCTGAGACACCACAGAGGCGGCGTGGATCCGTCGCTCTTGCACGGCGTGAACTTGCCGTTGCGGAATTCCGTGACGTTGCCCTCACGCCGGGTCGCCTGTTCGGCGGTGATGCGGCTGTCGTCCTTGGAGACGATGCTGAGCGACTGGACGAATCCATCGCGGAAGTCGTCGGTGAGCGTATAGCGGTCCGCCCGCACGATGTTGCCCTGAGGCTCCTTTAGCGTGACGTTGCCCACCGCGGTCAGCGTCGAAGCGCTCTGGTCGTAGATCACCTCGTCGGCGGTGAGGATGTAGTCGTTGTAGAAGATTTCGACGTTGCCGCGCGCGATCACCCGGTTGCCTTGGGTATCGTAGATGAGCTGATCGCCCTGAAGGTTCAGAGGCGCGGCCTTGTCGAGCTTCTTGTTGACCTTGCCGAACATGCTGGCTTTGCTGAACGAACTGCCTTTGGCCGGCGGCGTGCCCAGGATGCTGGGGTCTTGAGCGCGGGCGGGCGATACGGCGAGGAGGCCCGCCAAGAGTACGCCGGACAAAACAGATGCGTGGCCGGCGGCGCCATGCCCCCAGCCTCGATCGCGTGACGTTCCGCCCCTCTGCGGTGTCCGCGTATTACGCATCACTCAGCCATCCTCCTGGTGCAGGAGTATCGTTGTGGACACGAGTAGAAGCAGGATCACGGGCAACCAGATCGCCGCCCATGCTGGCGCCAGACCGGCGACGCCGATTTGTCTTGAAATTTCCGATACCAAGAAGAATCCAAAGCCCCCGATCATTCCGCCGCCGACCATAGTCTGGATGCGCCCGGAGCGGAATGACTTGAGAGACACAGTTGCGGCCAAAAGGACCATCGCAATACACAGCAGCGGGCGCGACAGCAGGGTTTCGTACTGAACGCGCAGGCGCTCGGTCGAAAGTTTAGCTTTTTCAGCGACTTCTATCAGTCCGGGGAGTTCGAAAACCGAAACCGAAAAGACCGTGCCAAGCGCGTCCTGCACCCGGTCCGGCGTAAGGTAGGTCGAGAGCAGATAGGTCTCATACTTTTCGGGTTCGTGGCCAAGCCTGGCAACCCATGCATTGTGCAACAGCCAGTAGCCTTCCTTCAGGTCGGCGCGCGCCGCATCGATGCGTTCCGAGAAGTGGCCGTCCCGGTCGTAGACGAACGCCATGACGCCGGTGAGCGTCAGTCCCCGATTGGAGGCCGCGACAGCTCCCAGAACCGATTCACCGTCCGCGCCGTCCTGGCGCAGCCACGAGCCGCCCCCTTGTGCTTTCAGAAGGTTCGCGTCGCGGCCGAACGCCTCGGCAAATTTCTTTTCGGCATCCGCACGTCCCGCCGCCGCCAGCGGATTGAAGACCACAACACCCAGGAGCCCCACGAGGAACGCAACGAGAATCCCGGGCGTCAGAAACTGCCACACGGACATGCCGCCGGCCCGCATGACAGCCAATTCGCTCTTGCGATTGAGGAACAAAAGGGCGCCGATGCTTCCGACGAGAATGGCGAAACCAAACAGGAACTCGGTGTAGGCGGGGAGCCGCAGCAAGGCGATGACTGCGAGCGTGCGCGCGGGAACCTCTCCGTACTTGCCCGATTGGCGCAGCAACTCGACGAAATCGATCATGAAGATCAGCATCGAGCACACGAGCATGGTGGTGAAGATGCCAAGCAGGAAGCGCGCACCGATGTAGCGCGTCAGCGTCCAGTGCCTCATTGGGGCGCGCGCCCCCTGAGCCGCTTGGGCAACAGCGGCGTGAGCGCCGCTTGCAGGTTTGCAATCATGGGCTCGACGAGGCTGTGCACACGATCGCCGATCGCGGGCCCTGAGCGCTGGCGTTCGCCGGCCTTGATCATGAGCACGCCGACGATCATGGCGGCCAGGGGCAGCCCGTAGAGAACGGGAACGAAGCTGGCCTTGACCGCAACGAGGTTGTTGACGGCGAGCCCGCCAAGACGCGCCCCGGCGGCGACGAGAAAGGCGACCACAAGGTTCTCCATCCGGCTCGAGCGTGTCGAGCGTGCCTGTCCGACGAAAGCGACGACCAGCAGCGCGAAGGCGACGGGATAGAGCGGGTTGGCGAACCGCTCATGCAACTCGGAGCGAAACTGTCCGGGTTGAGCTTTGAACAGGCGGCTGTCGGGGCCGGGATCGTAGAGTTCGGAGAAATAGCGCTCCCGCGGCTTCAACTCGCCGTCGCCGCCGTCCTGCGCCTCGAAGCGATCGAGATCGACGGCATAGCGGTCGAACGCGATGATTTGCGGGGGCTCTTTGGCGTCCGTGCGGCGGATGATATGGCCCGCGCTCATGACGAGATAGGCGGTGGGGTCCTGCTTCACGATTTGACCGCGCTCGGCCAGATAGCTTTGCGCCTGGGACTTTTCGCGCGTGTCGTGCATGAGAAGGCCGAGGAGCTCCCCGTTCAGAGCGCGCTCGCGGATATGGAACGTGAGGTTTGGTTCAGGACTTGAAAAACGGCCCGGCTGCATGACCTGGGTGAGCAGGTCGGTGCGAACCTGCACGATGTATTGCTTGAGGAGCTGCATGCTCCAGGGCTGAGCCAAATGATTGACGAAGGCCAGTCCCGCCGAGACGACGAGCGCCAGGACGATGAGGGGTTTGGCTGTCGTCCAGACCGTCGATCCGGCCGCCGACAGCACGATCAGCTCACTATCGGTATTGAGGCGGTTCAGGGTGTGAAGCGCAGCGATGAGGAACGAAAAGGGTGCGATGATCGCCATCAGGTTGGGAAGCGCCAGCGTCGTCATTTTGACGAGCATCATCGTGTCCTGGCCCTGAGAGGTCACGACGTTGAGCTGGCGGAGCGCCAAGGCAATCCAGACAATGCCGGTCAGCGACAGCAATATGAGCAAGAACGCGCCCGCTGCCTGCCGGAAGACGTATCTCGTAAAAATCCCCATGCGCGCGCTGCCCGCGTCCTCGCCCGGCCGTGGAGCGGCTGGAACCCCAATCATCCCCGGGCGTGCCTCGCCCCCCGCGGAGGGCGTCCCATAGCACGGTGGCGGAATTTCGACTTGCCGGCAGCGTCTTATGCACAACGACAGTGCCCGCAGATCGCGCTCAGTGCCGCCCCGTCTTCCGCGAGCTGGGACTTGCTGGGTCCATCTTGTATCGCAGACGCAACTCGAAGGCGCGCCGGGCAAGCGCGCACAAACGCGAGAACCTGTGACTTGCCAAGCGCCCTCGACGATCTAATCTGCAGCTTCCCATGTCCGCCTCGCGCCATCGGGAGCGGACGCAGCGTCCGCTTAGGCTCGGGGCGGCATGCCATTCCCTCCTCGCGGAGCCCGCCAATCCCTCGATCCGGTTCAAGCCGGATCAGATCATCAGCGCCTGACCACTTCCTCGCCTTCTGGAGAATTGACCAAGATGTCCGACCGTCTCGATATTTCGTTCGCAGCCCTCAACACCGATCCGGAAGCAGTTTGCGTCATCCTGGCAGCCGAGGGACTGGAACTCGGGCCAAAGGCGAAGGACATCGACACGAAATCTGCCGGCGGCGTACTCAAGGCCGCCGCAGCAGCGGACTTCAAAGGAAAGCTGAAGTCGACCCTGGAAATCCTCGCGTTGCCGAAGACGGGCATCGGCCGGTTGTGCGTGGCGGGGCTCGGCAAAACCGCATCGCTGAGCGAGCAGAACTGCGTTGAACTGGGCGGCGTCATCATGGCGGCCGTCGAGGCGCGCAAGGGTGCGATCGCCTCGGTCGTCGTGGACATCGAAGGCCCCGAGGCCCTCAAGGTCGAGCAGATCGCGGCCCTCATCGCGCAAGGCGCGACGCTGCGTCACTACAGCTTCAAGAAGTACCAAACCAAGAAGAGCGATGAGGAGGGGAACGGCAAGGATACGCCCCGCAAGCTTGTCATTCACGTCGCCCATCCGGAGAAGGCGCGGGCCGCCTTTGGCCCCTTGAAGGCCGTCGCCAACGGCGTCAACGTCGCGCGCGACCTGGTCAATGAACCCGCCAACGTGCTTGGGCCTGTCGAACTCGCCGACAAGGCCAAAGCGCTCGAAAAACTCGGCGTCGAAGTGCAAATCCTCGACGTCAAGGCGATGGAGAAGCTGAAGATGGGTTCGCTCCTGTGCGTGGGACAGGGCAGCGAGCGCCCCTCGCGCTTGGCCGTCATGGTCTGGAATGGTGCGAAGGGCAAGAAGGCCGCCAAGCCGGTCTGCTTCGTCGGTAAGGGCGTGATCTTCGACACGGGCGGCATTTCGATCAAGGCTGCAGCGGGTATGGAGGACATGAAGGGCGACATGGGCGGCGCGGCCGCCGTCATCGGCGTGATGCATGCCCTTGCCGAGCGCAAAGCCAACGTCAATGCCGTCGGTCTGATCGGCTGCGTGGAAAACATGCCCTCAGGCAGCGCCGTACGCCCGGGCGATATCGTCACGTCGATGTCGGGCCAGACGATCGAAGTCATCAATACGGACGCAGAAGGGCGCCTCGTTCTGGCAGATGTGCTTTGGTATGCGCAGGAGACCTTCAAGCCCAAGCTGATCATCGATCTGGCGACGCTGACGGGCGCGATCATGATTGCGTTGGGCAAGGAATATGCCGGCATGTTCGCCTCCGATGACGAACTTGCCGATCAACTGTCGGCGGCATCCAAGGCGACAGGAGAAAAAGTCTGGCGGATGCCGCTCGACAAGGCGTTCAATAAAATGATGGACTGCAAGAACGCCGACATGAAGAACACTGGCGGCCGTTGGGGTGGCTCATGCACCGCGGCCGCCTTCCTGCAGCGGTTCATCAAGGACAGCACGCCGTGGGCGCATCTCGACGTGGCGGGTACCGCAATGGACGGCGCCAAGAGCGACACCAATGCAAGCTGGGGTTCCGGCTGGGGCGTACGCCTGCTCGACCGGTTCGTCGCCGAGTATCACGAAAAATAACCGCTCCCAACGCGCCCGCCCGGGCTTGGCGGCCTTTCCTGCGAAAGGCCGCCACAGCGCGCAGCCGCACGTCCATCCTAGATAGCTTCGCGTTCATACATGCGGCGTTCATCGTTAATGATAGGAAGGATTGCCAATGCAAGGCCGGGACGCCAAGTAAACACTACACCATCATCATGCTGATATGATGTATAAGATCTCATCTATTTTCCATAATATATATTATGCGAACTCTAGGTGTCTACGCTGGGGGCCGTGAATCATGGCCGCGTCATGACGGGAGTGAACATCCGGTTCAGCGTATCACCGCCGCCCGCACGGCTTTGGCGGCGAGGACGAGGAAAGGCGCGGCGTGCAGGAGCAAATCGAAAATGTCGATGGGCCGCCGCAGCGTACCTTGCGCCAGCATCCTCAGCTTCTCGACCAGGTGAGGCTCCGGCACGAAGGGGGCCAACCCCAACGTGAGTGCCGCCGCAATGGCCACCCACCAGGGAATATTGTCGAGAAACGTCATGGCTGCGCTCCTGGAGCGGTTCTGGTAAATATGGGAACGGGTTTTCGGACAATACGCGCGACAAAGCAGAACGCTAGAATCGTCTGCGCGATCTGCACGAAACCCGCAAAAAGGTTCCAGCGAGCCCCAACGGGTTGCTCGGGCCCGGATACTGGAACCCGCCCCCGCCCTGGCGCATAACTGGGCGAGTCGCCGCGCCGGCGAGGCTCCCTCCGTGACGGTCCTTTCCTTTAGGGCTCTTGCCAGATGGTGATTTTTGCGTATAAGCAGCCCCTTCACCCGACGGTAGGAGGCTGATCGGGGGCCGAGTTGCGTGGGTCGCCCCATAACCCTCGGAGGAGTTTGAGAGAACTCCGTCCCTCAGTGTCTTCTCCTCTAGAGTTGCCAGATTGGGCCTTTCCGGGCTCGGCAGGGCTTTGCGCCATCGGGGGAACGGCCGGCGGACCCGGCCGCGCAGTCAACACATGAAAGGCCACACGTATGCCGCTCTACGAGCATACTTTCCTGGCACGCCAGGACGTGACCCAAGCCCAGGTCGAAGCTCTGATGAAGGAGTTCAGCGGCGTCGTCGAAGAGGGCAAGGGCAAAATCGCCAAACAGGAATACTGGGGCGTCAAAACCCTCGCCTTCAAGATCAAGAAGAACCGCAAAGCGCACTACGCCTTCTTCAACATCGATGCGCCCCCTGCCGCCGTTGCCGAAATGGAGCGTCGCATGGGCATCAACAGCGATGTCATCCGCTTCTTGACCGTGCGTGTCGAAGCGCTGGAGACCGAGCCATCCGTCATGATGCGTAAGCAAGACCGCGAAGACCGCCCTGAGCGTGGCGGTTTCGGCGGCGGACGCGGCTTCGGAGGTCCCCGCGGCGACCGTCCACCCCGCGAAGGCGGCTTCCGTAGCGGCGAGCGCGGCGGTGAAGGCGGCTCGACGTTCCGCGCCCGCCCTCCCCGTGAAGGCGGCGATCGCCCTCCGCGCGATGGTGCGCCGCGTCCTCCGCGGGCTCCGCGCGATTCCAACACTGGCTCGGAGGGCTAATCCATGAGCGAGATCCAGACCTCGAGCGGCGGCGGGCAGCGCCGGCCCTTCCAGCGCCGTCGCAAGACGTGCCCGTTCTCGGGAGATGCGGCGCCCAAGATCGACTACAAGGACGTGCGCCTTCTTGGCCGTTACGTTTCGGAGCGCGGCAAGATCGTGCCGTCGCGCATCACGGCGGTTTCCGCAAAGAAGCAGCGTGAACTGGCCCGCGCCATCAAGCGCGCCCGCTTCCTCGGGCTGCTGCCATACGTGATCAAGTAGGAAACGATGTCGTGGGACGCCACCCGCGAAGGCGGCGTCCCCCATTGCCACCCGCGCGAGCGGGCACGCGAACTCAACAGTTGGACGGGACCGCCCGTTCTAACCGCGCAAGCGGGACAGCAGGACGATGACACCGCAATCCATCCTTCTCGGCCTGGCAGCCGGGTTCGTCTCCGCCATCGTGTTCGCCTCGGCGACCGCGGGTCCGCTGCTGTCGCGGATGGTCCTTTTCCTGCTCACGCCCTTCTCCCTCTATCTCGCAGGCCTTGGCCTCGGCTTCCTGCCGCTCCTGATCGGCTCCGCCGCCGCCACCACCCTCATCCTGCTGCTGTCCAATCCCCTCACCGCCCTGGTCTACGCCGCCAGCGAGGCGCTGCCCGCGATAGCGCTGACGCGCATGACTCTGGTGGCGCGCGAAGAAGACGGCAGGATCTACTGGTATCCGATCGGTAGGGTCATCGTTGCCGCGGCGCTGATCTCAGGCGCGCTCTCCTTCGCCTACCTTGCCGTGCAAGGCGCAGACGTCGAAGCACTGACCAAGGCAATCCGGCCCGAGGTCGAAAACTTCGCCAAATCGCTGTCGTCCGTCCCTGGCGGCGCCCAGGCATTGGGCGAGGCGCAGATCGGCGAGATGACATCCATCATCGTCGCCAGCCTGCCCGGGGCGGTGTCGCTGAGCCTGATGCTCACCGCGCTCGCCAGCCTCTGGCTCGCCGGCCGCGTGACCCTCGCCTCGGGACGGCTGGCGCGGCCCTGGCCCGACTTTTCCAAGCTCGAGCTGCCTCTGGGTAGCGCCGCGGTCCTGGTGGCCGTGACCGCCTTGAGCTTCACCAGCGACCGCATGTGGCTGTTGTCCGACGGACTGGCCAGCGCGCTGCGCCTCGCCTTTGCCCTTGTGGGTCTTGCCGTCGTGCATCACGTCACGCGCGCCTCGCCCTGGCGCGGTTTCATTCTAGCTGCGACCTACACGGGGCTGCTCATCTTGTCCAGGCACGCCATCCTGATCCTGGCGCTAATCGGCCTTGCCGAAACCGTCTTCCACTATCGCAACGCCGCCCAGCGCAGCCCGGGCCCGCCATCTTGAGAGCTTTACTGCCCCAATCCTAAGAACCGCGCAGCGAAACATTAAATTAAAGAGACATCAAGGAGAAGAAACCATGCAAGTCATTCTGCTTCAGCGTATCGGCCACCTCGGCCAGATGGGCGACATCGTCAACGTCAAGAACGGCTATGCGCGCAATTATCTTTTGCCGCAGAAGAAGGCGCTGCGCGCCACCGAAGACAACAAGAAGATCTTCGAGAGCCGCCGCGCGCAACTGGAAGCCACCAACCTTGAACACCGCAAGGAAGCCGAAGCCGTCTCTGCCAAGCTCGACAAGCAGAGCTTCGTGCTGATCCGTTCAGCTGGCGATACCGGCCAGCTCTACGGCTCGGTCTCGACCCGCGATATCGCCGAAATCATCACCGCCGGCGGCTTCACTGTGCACCGCAACCAGGTCCAGCTCGAAAAGCCGATCAAGGCGCTCGGCCTGCACGACTGCCGCATCGATCTGCACCCCGAGGTCTCGTGCAACGTGAGCCTCAACGTCGCCCGCTCGCAGGATGAGGCGGACAAGCAGGCTCGCGGCGAGAACGTCTCGGTCATTCAGGGTGAGAAGATCGAACTGGAGACCTTCAATCCCGATGCGGCCTTCGAAGAGGGTGCTGCGCCCGAAGGCGAGTAAAACGCGGCTGCGGGTTCGGGCGGATCCGGCTGCCCTGTTTGCCGACAGAGAAATTCGAAATGCGCCGGAGAGCCGCAAGGCCCCCGGCGCTTTTTTGTGAGCCCGCGCGGCAGACGGTCCAAGGACGGGGCTGGCGGGTCATGGCTTGAAAGCCCGCTTCGTGAATTGAAAAGATGAGGTCGAGTTACTAGGTTAGTTTTGGGCGACAGCCGGGGGAGATCGGAGCGTAATCGATGTTTGCCCCATTGAAGCGTATGCTGCACGAGGTCATTACCGAAGGCAGCCTCACCGTCCGCGATCACCAGGATCGCATCTATGAATTCGGTGACGGCACGGGCTCTCCTGTCGCAATTCATTTCTCGGACTTACGCACGCAATGGGCTTTCGTGCGCGATCCCGAACTCATCGCGGGCGAAGCCTACATGGACGGCCATCTCACGGTGGATCGGGGTTCGATTTACGACTTCATCGATCTTGCGATGCGCAACATGGCCAAACACCCGTTGCCCGCGTGGGCTCAGGCGTTTGCCAAGCTGCGCCGCGTGAAGCGCCGGATCAGCGAGAACAACCCGGAAGGCCGCTCCGCGCGCAACGCCAGTTACCATTACGATCTCGACCAGCGCTTCTATGATCTCTTCCTTGATACCGACCGGCAGTATTCGTGTGCCTACTATGCGCCGGGCATATCGCGCCTGGAGGACGCGCAGGCGGCCAAGAAACGCCACATCGCCGCGAAGCTTCTGCTGGAACCGGGGTTGGACATTCTCGATATCGGCTGCGGATGGGGCGGCTTGGCGCGCTACCTCGCAACGGTTGGGGCGGCGCGGGTCCGGGGCATCACCCTGTCGGCGGCGCAGTTGCGATCGGCCATCGAGCACGTTCCGCCCCAGCGCGGCGAGACCGTCTTTGCCTACGAGGATTACCGCACCGTCCAAGGCACATACGACCGCATCATTTCGGTTGGCATGTTCGAGCATGTCGGCTCCGCCAACTACAGGACATTCTTCGAGAACATCGCACGCCTCCTGAAGGACGATGGCGTCGCCCTCATCCATGCCATAGGCCGCCTCGACGCGCCGAGCCCCACCAATCCATTCATCGCCAAATGGATCTTTCCGGGCGGATCGCTGGCATCGCTCTCCGAGGTGACGACCGCCGTCGAGAACACCGGCCTGCTGATCAGCGATATCGAGATCCTGCGCCTTCATTATGCCTACACCCTGCGCGCCTGGCGCGAGCGCTTCCTGCAGCACCGCGAACGCGCTGTGGATCTCGCCGGCGAAGCAACGGCCCGGATGTGGGAATTCTATCTTGCGGGCTGCGAGGCGGCCTTCCGCCATCAGTTCCTCATGGTCTTCCAGATACAGCTGGTAAAGGACATCACGGCTGTCCCCATTACGCGCGATTACATGATCGAGGCGGAACGCAGACTAGCCGCTGCTCACCCGATCGCCCTGCGGCCGGCGCCAGAGTTGCTTTTACAGCCGGCGAAGCCGAGCACCCAGACCGGCTCGCGCTGAAGCTGCATGATCGATTCGGCGCGCTTCAATCGAAAAGCGCGCCATCCCTCGCGTGGGTGTGCAAACCGGGGACATCGCCTCTGCCCTCTCGCGTCCCGGCGGGCGGCCGTGAGCGGAATCGGCTAACTTGCCACCATGGCAGATCCCGCAATCCTCCTCACCGAAAAGCTCCGCGAAGCGGCCGCAGCCGAAGAGCCCTTGTCGTTTCGCCAAGCCCCCCACAACCTTGAGGCCGAGCAGGCTCTGCTCGGCGCGATCCTCGTCAACAACGAGGCGCTCGACCGCGTTTCGAGCTTTCTGACGCCGGCCCATTTCTTCGATCCGCTGCATGCACACATCTATGAAACGGTCGCCACCCTGATCCACGCGGGCAAGCTCGCTTCGCCGGTGACCGTCAAGACGTTCTTCGAAAACGCAGAGCCCATCGATGCCAACACCAGCGTGCCCCAATACCTGGGGCGGCTGGCCGCCAATGCCACGACCATCATCAACGCCGCCGAGTACGGCCGCACCATTTATGACCTGGCCACGCGCCGCGCGTTGATCGTCATCGGCGAGGATATGGTCAACACGGCCTACGACAGCGCCATCGATCAACCTCCGCGCGCCCAGATCGAGGAAGCGGAAGGCCGCCTCTATTCGCTTGCCGAGCAGAACAAATACGGACAGGGCTTTGAGAGCTTCCAGAGCGCGCTCGTCACGGCCATCAACATGGCCAACAGCGCGTTCCAGCGCGCCGGCCATCTCTCGGGCGCCTCGACGGGGCTATCCGATCTCGACCACAAGCTCGGCGGGTTGCAACGCTCCGACCTGATCATTCTGGCAGGCCGCCCTTCCATGGGCAAAACGGCGCTCGCCACCAACATCGCGTACAATGTCGCCAAGGCCTTCCGCACCGAACCGGGGCCCGATGGGCTTCCCCAGGTGGCGGACGGCGGAATCGTCGGCTTCTTCTCACTTGAAATGTCCGCCGAGCAGCTTGCAACGCGTATCCTTGCCGAGCAGGCCGAAATCTCGTCGGAGAAGATCCGGCGCGGCATGATCGACGAGCAGGAGTTTCGCCGCCTGTCGGAAACGGCCGCCGAGATGTCGCGAATTCCGCTCTTCATCGACCAGACGGGCGGCATCACCATCGCGCAGCTCAGCGCGCGCGCCAGAAAGTTGAAGCGCCAGCACGGCCTCGACCTGCTGGTTGTGGACTACCTGCAGCTGCTGGCGGGCTCCAAGAAAGGCGATGCCAACCGCGTCCAGGAAATCACCGAGATCACCACCGGGCTCAAGGCGCTGGCCAAGGAACTCGCGGTGCCGATCATCGCCCTCTCCCAGCTGTCGCGTCAGGTGGAGACGCGCGAAGACAAGCGCCCCCAGCTTTCCGACCTTCGTGAATCTGGCTCGATCGAGCAGGACGCCGACGTCGTGATGTTCGTGTTCCGCGAGGAATACTACGTGGAACGCACCAAGCCGTCGGAAGGCACACCCGAATTCGCCGATTGGATGGCCAAGATGAGCCAGGTTTCGGGCAAGGCGGAAGTCATCATCGGCAAGCAGCGCCACGGCCCCGTCGGCACGGTGGAACTGGCGTTCGAAGGCCAATTCACGCGCTTTGGCAACCTCGCCAAGGACTATATGCTGCCCGAAAGGTGATGCAAGGTCGCCTCGTTCTGCGCGCAACCGGCACGGCCGCGGAAAGAGGGAAAACAAGGCGATGTCCAATTCCGCAAGGCGCACGATGACTGGTCCGCTGCCGCAGCGCGATGTGACCCCTGCCGATGAGGCCCGGCGCAACGACCACGAGTACGCCGCACTCGAGCGGGCGCCCAATGCCGCCCCAACCGGGTGCGTCACGATCAATCTCGATCAGCTTGCGCGCAACTGGAAAGCGCTCGATGACCTCGTCGCGCCGGCTCGCTGCGGCGCGGTCGTCAAGGCCAACGCGTACGGACTTGGCGCAGACCGCGTCATCCCTGCGCTTGTCCGCGCCGGCTGCAAAGTGTTTTTCATCGCAACACCCCAGGAAGGACATGAAGCCCGGGCGCTTGCCCGCCATGCGGAAATCTATGCGCTCGACGGATTGTTGCCGGGCTCGGCGGAGAGCTTCGCGCGCGATGCGATCCGCCCCGTGCTGTCCACGCTTGCCGATGTCGAGGCATGGGCACGCCTGGGCGCGCGCCTCGGCCGGCCTCTGGCGTGCGGATTGCATATCGACAGCGGCTTGAATCGTCTTGGGCTCATCGCGCGCGACGCGCGCCGTCTGGCGGCCGACCGGACGTTGATGCCGGGCATCGACGTCCGCCTCGTCATGAGTCACCTCGCCTGCGCCGACAATGCCAGCGATCCCAAGAACCAGGATCAGTTGCTCGCCTTCGAAACGTTGTCCGCCCTGTTTCCCGGCATACCGCGCTCGCTTGCGGCATCCGACGGCCTGATGCTTGGCAAGGCCTACCACTTCGATCTCGTGCGCCCTGGCTATGCACTCTATGGCGGCCAGGCAAGCCTCACCAATCCTGCTCCCGTTTCACCGGTCATCACCGTGACGGCGCGCATTCTGGCCATCAACGACGTCGCGCCCGGCGAGAGCGTAGGTTACGCGGCGAGCTGGCGCGCGCCGCGGCCTAGCCGCATCGCAACGATCGCCGCCGGCTATGCCGATGGCGTGCCGCGCTCGGCAAGCTCCGCCAACGGTGCAATCTGCGGGCACGTGCTGATTGCGGGATACAAGGTTGCGCTGGTGGGTCGCGTCTCGATGGATCTCATCACCGCCGATGTCACCGACCTGCCGCCAGGGTGCGTCGCAGCCGGTGATGATGCGGTTTTGTTCGGCTCGGGCCTCACCATAGAGGATGCGGGCTTTGCGGCAGGCACCATCGGATATGAAATCCTGACCCGCCTGGGTACGCGCTTTGCGCGATGCTACGTCGAAGCTGGCAGGGGGGCCTGACGCGACATGGCCAAGCCTCAGCGCAACACCTACGTGTGCCAATCATGCGGCGCGGCCGCGGCGCGCTGGTCGGGCAAATGCGCCGCATGCGGGGAATGGAACACACTCGTCGAAGAGACGGATGCCGGCCCCCCTCCAGGCTCCGGCATCTCTGTGCGCGCCAAAGGTCGCGTCGTGCGCCTGGAAAGTCTGAAGGGATCGACACAGGAGGCGTCCCGCTTCTCCACCGACATCGAAGAACTCGACCGCGTGACGGGCGGCGGCATCGTTCCGGGTTCCGCCTTGCTGATCGGCGGCGAGCCCGGCATCGGCAAATCGACCCTGCTGCTTCAACTCACCGCCAATCTCGCACGCTCGGGCCGGCGTGCGCTCTACTTCTCAGGCGAGGAGGCGATTGCCCAGGTGCGCCTGCGGGCAGAGCGTCTGGGGCTTGCGGAAGCCCCCGTCGGGTTGGCGTCTGAAACCAATCTGTCCAACATTCTGGCGACGCTTGCCGAAGGCAAGGCGCCCCACCTCGTCGTCATCGACTCCATTCAGACTTTGTGGGCCGACACCCTCGATGCCGCACCCGGTACCGTGAGTCAGGTCCGCGCGGCGGCTCAATCGCTCATCCGCTACGCCAAGATGGCTGGCAGCGCCGTGCTGCTGGTGGGACACGTCACCAAGGACGGGCAGATCGCCGGCCCCAAGGTTATCGAGCACATGGTCGATACGGTGCTCTATTTCGAAGGCGACCGGGGCCATCCCTACCGCATCCTGCGCGCGGTGAAGAACCGCTTCGGCCCTACCGACGAGATCGGCGTCTTCGAGATGGTGACGGGCGGCCTGCGCGAAGTCGCAAACCCTTCCGAGTTGTTTCTGGGAGACCGCGACGCGGTGGCGCCGGGCGCTGCCGTCTTTGCAGGCATCGAGGGCACGCGGCCTGTGCTCGTCGAAATTCAAGCCCTGGTCGCACCGTCGGGCCTGGGCACGCCCCGGCGCGCCGTCGTGGGGTGGGACGCCAATAGGTTGTCTATGCTGCTTGCTGTGCTCGAGACCCGGGCGGGCATGTCGTTTTCGGGGCACGACGTCTATTTGAATATCGCAGGCGGTTTGAAGATCGCCGAACCGGCTGCCGACCTGGCCGCGGCGGCCGCCCTCGTGTCGTCCATATCCAATGTTGCCCTGCCGCGCGATGCCGTCTACTTCGGCGAGGTTTCCCTATCGGGCGCGGTGCGCGCCGCTTCGTTACAAACGGCGCGCTTGAAGGAAGCCTCCAAGCTCGGATTCGGCCAAGCGATCTTGCCGGAATCGGGCGAGGCGGATACCTCGGGACTTAAGCTGAAGCTCTCGAGGCTTTCGCACGTCAAGCTGCTTGCGGAACGGGCCTTGACGTGCGACTGACGATTGAAAAAGACTGGGAACGCCGCATTGGTTCGATTGGTTCGCCCGTAACCGGCTCCAGCGGCGCGGGGGTTACGGATCAACAGAGGGAACGCCGCTCATGGACGGCTCGGGCCTGACCTATCTCGACGCAGCCGTGCTCGCTGTGTGCTTCATTTCCGGCCTTCTTGCCATGTACCGCGGCCTTGCGCGCGAACTGCTGTCGATCCTTTCCTGGATCGCGGCCGCGGGCGTCGGCGCCTGGATATTCTTCACGAAAAAGGATCTGTCCGCGGACGTGGCGGCCCAGACCGGCTTGCCGCCGCAGGTTGCGTTGGCAGTCGTGGCCCTCGTTGCGGCGCTCATTGTGCTGATCGTCGTCCACCTGATCACCGCGCGCATTTCCGATGCGATCCTGGACAGCCGTGTGGGCATGATCGACCGGGTGCTGGGTTTCCTGTTCGGAGCGGCCCGGGGCTTCATCCTGATCGTCATCCCATACATGTTCTACGAATCGTTTCAGCCCAACGAGGAGGCGCATTTCCCGTGGATCCGCAATGCCGCGACGCTGCCCTATATCAAGAGCACCGGCAACACGATCCGCTCGATCCTGGTGCAGTACGCACCCTCCTCCCTGACCAACCCGCCCGCACCCCCGCCGGGGGAGCAGCAAGGCTCGATTGAGGCGGAGAGACGGTTCGTCGCCCTGGCCATCGGGCCCGAGCGCTATTATATCAGCGTCGCGCGCAAAGCCTGATCGGGTCCCCAACCTTACAAGCGGGGTCAGTCATCGGGCATCTTGCCCCGGCCGCGTCTTCGGGCGTAGAAGCGGCTAGCGAGCTGCGAGAGGTGCCCCATGACCGTTAAGACCGTTTCCGGCGAAGGACTTGGCGGCGAACCGCCCTCCATCGAGATCGATGGGTTGACCTTCACGCGCTACGGCGATGACCGGCTGCGCGAAGAGTGTGGGGTCTTCGGCATCTTTAACCATCCCGACGCCGCCGCCATCACCGCGCTGGGCCTGCACGCCCTTCAACACCGCGGCCAGGAGGCATCCGGCATCGTCAGCTATGATGGCCGGCACTTCCACTCCGAACGCCGCATGGGGCTTGTTGGCGAAAATTTCTCACGCGCCGACGTTCTCGCCCGCCTGAAGGGGCGCATGGCAATCGGCCACAACCGCTATTCGACGACCGGCGAAGCGTTGCTGCGCAACGTGCAGCCGTTGTTCGCCGACATCGACACCGGCGGTTTTGCGGTCGCCCACAACGGAAACCTCACCAACGCCCTCACGTTGCGCCAGGAGTTGATCTCCTCGGGCGCCATCTGCCAGTCGACCTCCGATACCGAAGTCATCCTCCACCTTCTCTCCCGCTCCAAGAAACGCCGCATCGTCGAGCGCCTCGTCGATGCGATCCGGCAGGTCGAAGGCTCCTACGCGCTGGTGTGCCTGACAAACGACGTCATGATCGCAGCGCGCGACCCCATTGGCATCCGGCCGCTGGTGATCGGGCGTCTCGGCGTGTCCTATGTCGTCGCCTCCGAGACCTGTGCACTCGACATCGTCGGCGCAGAGTTCCTGCGTGAAGTCGAGAACGGCGAGGTCGTCGTCATCACCGACCAGGGACTGGAAAGCCATCGTCCGTTTCCCAAGCGGCCTGCACGGCCGTGCATCTTCGAATACATCTACTTTGCACGGCCCGACAGCATCGTCGGCGGCCGGACCGTCTACGACATCCGCAAGCAGATGGGCATGCAGCTCGCCCGCGAAGCCGCTGCCAACGCCGACGTGATCGTGCCTATTCCGGACTCCGGCGTGCCGGCGGCCATCGGCTTCTCGCAGGAAAGCGGCATCCCGTTCGAGCTCGGCATCATCCGCAACCACTATGTGGGGCGCACCTTCATCGAGCCCGAACAGCGTATCCGCCAGCTCGGCGTCAAGCTCAAGCACTCGGCCAATTCGTCCGTTATCCGCGGCAACTCGATCGTGCTTGTGGACGACTCGGTGGTCCGCGGCACGACATCCAAGAAGATCGTTCAGTTGATGTACGAGGCGGGCGCCCGCGAGGTTCACATGCGGATCTCCTCGCCACCGATCACGCATCCGGATTTCTACGGCATTGACACACCGCGCAAGCAGGACCTGCTGGCAGCCAATCTCGATCTTGAAGGCATGCGTCAATTCATGGGCGCCGACAGCCTGGCCTTCCTCTCGGTGAATGGCGTCTATCGTGCGATCGGCGTGGACGCACGTGATCCGCGCGCACCTCAGTTCACCGATCATTGCTTCACCGGCGACTACCCGACCGAGCTCACCGATCAGGCCGGCGAATCGCTTCCCAGGCAGTTGTCGCTGCTGGCCGAGGCCGGCTAGTCGCGCGTCTGACTTCCAACTGGATAATTCTTGATGACTTCGCCGTTCAAGGACCGCCTCGCTCTCGTCACCGGCGCTTCGCGTGGTATCGGCAGGGCGGTCGCCCTCGGTCTGGCCAAGGCTGGTGCGCACGTCATCATCTCGGCGCGATCTCTGCCGGGACTTGAAAGCCTGGACGATGAGATTCAGTCACTCGGCGGAGCGGCAACGCTTCTGCAGCTCGATCTCAAGAAGGGCGACAAGATCGACCAGCTCGGGCCGACGATTTACCAGCGCTGGCAGAAACTCGACATCCTCGTCGCCAACGCCGGCGTCCTGGGACCGCTGTCCCCGCTCGGACACATCACCGAAGATGCGTGGATGCAAACCATCGAGATCAACCTCAATGCCAATTGGCGGCTGATCCGTTCGCTCGATCCGCTGCTGCGCAGGTCGGACGCCGGCCGCGCCGTGTTCGTCACTTCGGGCGCCTCTAGCGGCAAGTATGCCTACTGGGGCCCCTATGCGGCATCGAAGGCCGGCCTTGAAGCCATGGTCAAGACGTGGGCCCACGAGGTCGAGAACACCAGCGTGCGCGCCAACCTCATCAATCCCGGCGCCACGCGTACGAGTATGCGCGCGAAGGCATTTCCTGGCGAGGACCCCGCCAACCTGCCGGCGCCGGAGGATCTCGTTCCTCTTTTTTTGGAATTGCTCTCACCGGCATGTCAGAAAAACTCAGAAATTGTGAATTTCCGCGACTGGCGTGGGGCTCACAACGTTGCACCTGCGCCGGCGTCTGACGCCTGAATCTGATTAGGTCCTCCAAGAAGAGACCGGAACTGCGCGCATGGGTTTGATCCCTGCAAATGCGCGCTTTTGCGGCTTTGCCGCAACATGAAGCGCGGCACTTGCTCCGCGCTGACCCGGGTCAAAGCACCAGCCTGGAGCAATCCGCATCATCTCATGGTCGCCTAGAGTTCCCAATCGTTGCAGGATACCAAAGACATGCGAACGGCAGGCATCTCCATTCTCATCGCATCCATCACCCTCATGGGCGTCGCACTCGTAGAGGCGGCCTCTCAGAAAGGGGCGCCCGGACCCGGACAAGCCCCGGCGCCGGCCACGCAGACCGCTGGCGTGGATGGCCGCGAACCCATCGCTCTATCGGCATCCGAACGCAGCCACATGCTGGAGGGCATGCGTACCTACCTGGAAGCCCTGCAAGGCATAACGGAATCGCTGGCGGCCAACAAACTCGAGGGCGTGCATGAAAACGCCAAACGCGCTGGAGCGCAGATGCTCCAGGGCGCACCTTTGAGCGTACCGCTCAAAGCTCCGTTGGCCTTCACTGCAATGAGCCTGAACACACACGAGAAGTTCGATGTCCTTGCCGAACGGGCCGCCAAATCCGCTTCACGCGGTGAAGTTCTGACCGGGCTCGCCGACATCATGGCAAACTGCACGAGCTGCCATGCTGCATTCCGTGTCGTCCCGGCGCCGTAATGGATCGCACGCGCCGAAGACACCGGTTACTTCTGTGAGCCGCCAGCAAGTTGATCCGTCATGTCTGCTGACCGCTTCACCATGTCCTTGATCTGGGAGAGCAACCCCTCGACGCTCGCGACGCCTTCCAGATCTGCATAGGCATTGGCCGTGAACAGCCGGCGTTCCATGGCAATCCACCCTGTCACCACCGCGATCTCGCGCGTGGCGGCAGCGGTCTTCACATTCGCGGCCTGCGCAGTGTAGAGCGCAAGGCCGTCCTTGCCGATCGTGCTCATGGTTTGAAGCTTGAGCCCGAGGCCTTCTTTCGCGGCCAACCCGCCAACATCCTTGCTGATAGCTTCGAAATCCATATTCGGCATCACGCGCGCCAACTCCTCCGTGACGGCTTGGCGGCTCATGCCCGGAGGAACTTTAGTGTGTTTGCCGGGCGGACCGTTGAGAAGCCAGATGACCCAGCGCTTCCACGGCTCGCCCGCTCTTGCCGCCTCGATCTCTGCGCACGGCAGCGCGATGAGCATCACACCATTGATGTTGGCTTGCATACGCTCTTGCATGTCGTAATGCGGCTTCTCGGAGGGATTGCCGCGCGAGAGCGCGCAGTACCCGTCTGGAATCTGCAGATCCACCCGAACGCCATCGGCTTGGAGCACCTCGCCGTTGGCAGAGAGCGGCGAAAGCCAGAAGAATCCGGATAGGACAAATGGCACACAGGCTCGCATGGGGCCTCGCTGTTGCAACGCTCTTGCCAGAAGATTTTCAGTCTAATCGCGGCGCGAGCTTTGCGATAGCTGCGTTTACGGATACGCGGGCACAGGAACGCGCGCGCACGAGCGTGCACGCCGGGCAATGTTCCCCTACGAGCATAACCCAATGGCATTCTTCAACTTTTTTCGGCCACTCGAATCGCGCAACGCCTGGAGCATTGCGGGGCCACTCAGAACCGTATCCAGGGGGACCCTAGAATGACAGGAATGACAAAAACCGTCGAAGAGATGCTCGGACGGCTTGAGAACAATTCCAAGTCGGAACTCAACCTCGTGCGGGCGCTTGCGGAAGCGATCCGCCGGGTTGACGATCAGATGCTGCACGAGTTGCGCAACCTGTCGCTGCAGCATGAACTCCGCCGCGAGACCATTCTCGACGAGTTGCAGACTCTGGCCACGCGGTTGTGCCATCTGCCGGCGCGGCCGACGCCATCGGCCATCCGGGCCGCCATCGACCAACCCGCTCTCGCCCAAAAACGTGCAAACGCGCAAACGGTCGATGCAGCCGAAATGCCCAACGGCAGCGGCGCCGACTGGCGTCAGGCGGCGCAGAACATCCAGGACGATCTCGATCTCGCCTTCAGCGTTCCCCCGCCACGCCATTAGAGGCATTTTTGCGTTTCGTTGAATAGGGCAACGGCTCAGCTCATTTGTTTTGTGAGTCCCAGGCCCACCCGAGTTTGAAGTTGCCCCTCCCCGCGCCGGGGAGGGGCTCAGGAGTTCGCCCGCGGCTTTTTTCATCCGCGACAACGCTTCTGGCCGCCTGTAAGTAGGCGCGATGTCTTCCAGATCGCGCTTTATCGGATACGCGCTTGCGGCTTGCGGCGCAGCGCTATTCTCAACCAAGGCGATCTTCATAAAGCTCGCCTATCAGGACCGCGTGGACGCCGCGCTCATGCTGGCGTGGCGTATGATCTTCGCCCTGCCCTTCTACGCCGCCATCGGTTGGTGGGCCATGCAGCGCCGGCGCGCTGAAGGCAAAGCAAGCGCCGATATGCGTACGATTGTGCTGGCCTGCGTGACGGGTTTCCTGGGCTATTACATGGCCTCCCAATTCGATTTTGCCGGGCTCCAGTACATCAGCGCGCAACTCGAACGACTGGTGCTCTTCACCTATCCCGTCTTCATTATGTTTCTGGGGGCGGCTATCGGCGGGCCACCGGTTACGCTCACCGGGCTCACGGCCGCCGCGATCACGTATGCGGGATTGGCGTTCGTGTTCGCAGCCGACCTGCCCGAAGGAGGCAGGGACACCGCCTGGGGCACGCTTCTGGTGCTCGGGGCCGCGATAACGTTCGCCGCCCATCACCTACTGGCCAAGCGGATCTTGCCCGCGCTGGGCAGCGCGCTGTTCACGTCGATTGCGCTGGCAACGGCATCGTTCTTCTGCATCCTGCATCAGGCTATCGCGGGAAACGGCGATTTCTCGGCGCCGGCGCGCTTCCTGTGGCTGTCGGCGGGATGTGCGGTGGTTGCGACCGTGCTGCCGACATTCCTCATCAACGCCGGACTGTCGCGCTCCTCGCCCCAATCGGTGGCGATGATCTCGAGCGTCTCGCCGCTGGTGACGATCGCGCTCGCAGTGGCGATCCTCGGCGAGGCGTTCACGCTGGCGGACGCCGCCGGGTCCGCGCTCGTCCTCGCCGGCGTAGGGCTGTTCACCTGGGGCGAGGGACGCTAGGGCGCGGGAGGATTAGGGCGAGGGCCATTGGCTCAACCCTGCCCCTCGCGCTGCTCCGCTTCAGTGGCGACTCCGCCTTAGTGCATGTATGGCGTGTAGCCGCCGAACGGTGGACGCGGCGTCTCGAAGAAGAAGCCGTTGTCGAAGGGGCCGCCCTGGCTGCGGAAGGACAAGGCTGGATCGTTGAATTTGCGTGTGTCGATGCCGTCGACGTACTTGTATGTGTAGCCGCCGACACGGCGCTGCTTGCCATAGATCACGCCGCGCAAGGGCTGATGAGCCTTCTTCGCCTTAGCGTTCGCCTCAATGGGTTGCATCGGCAGCGCAAAGGCTAGCGCCGTAGCGAAAATCATCAGGTATTTAAGCTTCATGGGGCCCTCGCGGGTGCGGAATACGGATTTGATGCATGGTAGCCGACCCAGGTAAACGAGTTCTAGGCCATCCGGAGCGATAGCCATTAGGTGGTGGCACAAACGCATCAGCGCCAGGGGCGCCCGTCCGTGCAAAGAGCCGAACGATCTCCCGGCCCCTGAGCTGATACGCTTCGCAAGCCGAGAGGACGTGACCCGGGGGCGTGAAGCGTTGACGCATCCCTTTTTTGAATCAGTTTGGGTGTCTCCACCCGCTCATCAGACGAACTCCATGAGTGCTGCCCGACCAACTCAAATAGTCAAAGCAACGATTATTATACTATATATTTCAAAGCGTTATGCAGTCGAGTCAGTGCGCTCTCAACCGCGGCGGGCTCTACCTTCGACGGCTGGTTGCACCTTGCGGCACTCGGTTAGCCAAAGTCGGCCGTCTCTTTCCCGGCAAAGACTACCCCATCCCCGCCACGTGGTTCTCCGGCAAACTGCGCTTGCAGGTAGGCGATCTAATCCACTGGCGGTACACCGGCTGGGTCCGTGTGCATGAAGCGGAGCGCATTTTGCGCGTACGCAAAGGCGCCGTCGTCCGCGAACACCGTGTCGACACGCGCCAGCTTTGGGTAAAGCTCGCCCAGCAGCAGGACTGGGAGATGGATGAGTGGGCGAAGAATGAGGTTTCGTCCGGAAAGGCCACGCTCGCGTTCTGGCACACCGCACGCGGCGCAGCCCGGCCTTTCCTTTTGTATGCCGATGACGCCGGTGATGCTTAGCCGAAGGGAAGCTTTTCTCGGGCGACGCCTACGTCACCGTAAATCGGGTGGCGTGGCCTCGTCCTTGAAAGCGGCGATGGCATCGTCCAGCGCCATGAGCTTTTGCTCCTGGCTGCCCAGGCGCCGCACCGAGACGTTGCGGCCTTCCGCATCGCGCATGCCGACCGCGAGGATCAACGGCGCCTTGGCCAGCGAGTGCTCGCGGACCTTGTAGCCGATCTTCTCGTTGCGCAAATCCGTTTCGACGCGCAAGCCGGCGTCCTTGAAAGCAGCCGCCACCTCGTCGGCGTAGCCGTCCGCCTCGCTGGTAATCGTTGCGACGACGACCTGGAGCGGAGCGAGCCACAACGGAAGATGCCCGGCGAAGTTCTCGATTAGGATGCCCGTGAAGCGCTCCAGCGAGCCGAACATGGCGCGGTGGATCATGACGGGCGTCTTCTTCTCGGAGTGCTCGTCGATGTAGAACGCCCCCAGGCGGCCGGCCAGGTTGAAGTCCACCTGTGTCGTGCCGCACTGCCACTCACGGCCGATGGCGTCCTTCAGCACGTATTCGAGCTTGGGTCCGTAGAACGCACCATCGCCCGGCTGCAACGCCGTCTTGATGCGGCCGTTCGATCGCTTGGTTACTTCATCGAGCACGTCCTGCAGCGCCTTCTCGGCCTTGTCCCACAGGTGATCTGCGCCGACGCGTTTTTCAGGACGCGTGGACAGCTTGATGAAGATGTCTTCGAAGCCGAAATCCTTGTAGATGGAGAGCATCAGATCGTTGATCTTGAGGCACTCCTCCATGATCTGATTTTCGGTGATGAAGATGTGTGCGTCATCCTGGGTGAAGTGGCGCACGCGCAACATGCCGTGGAGCGCGCCCGACGGCTCGTAGCGGTGAACCTTGCCGAACTCTGCGATCTTCAAAGGCAGGTCGCGGTAGCTCTTCAGCCCATGCTTGTAGATCTGTACATGGCCGGGGCAGTTCATCGGCTTGCAGCAGAACACGCGCTCGTCCGGCAGGACGGTCGTGAACATGTTCTCACCGTAGTTCTCCCAGTGACCCGACAGCTCCCAGAAGTGTTTCTCCATCATGTCGGGCGAGTTCACCTCCACGTAGCCCGCGCGTTGTTGCGCCCTGCGCATGTAGGCGATGAGCGTCTGAAACAGCGTCCAGCCCTTGGGGTGCCAGAAGATGGAACCGGGCGCCTCCTCCTGGAAATGGAACAGATCCATCTCGCGGCCCAGCTTGCGGTGGTCGCGCTTTTCGGCTTCCTCGAGTTGATGGAGGTACGCCTTGAGTTCCTCTTCCGTCGCCCAGGCCGTGCCGTAGATGCGTTGAAGCTGGGGCCTTGAGGAATCGCCACGCCAGTATGCGCCAGCAAATTTCTGCAGCTTGAAGGCCTTGCCGATGGCCCCCGTTGACGTCATGTGCGGGCCGCGGCACAGATCAAACCATCCGCCCTGCTTGTAGATCTTCACGTCCTGGTCTTCGGGGATCGCGTCGACAAGCTCCACCTTGAACGTCTCGCCCATCCTGGCGAACGTTTCCCTGGCCTTGTCGCGGCTCCAGACCTCCTTCGTGAACGGCGCGTTCTTGGCGATGATCTCGTGCATCTTCTTTTCAATTCTGCCGAGATCGTCGGGATGAAACGGTTCCGCCTTGGCGAAGTCGTAATAAAAGCCGTTCTCGATGACAGGACCGATCGTGACCTGCGTGCCGGGCCACAAGGACTGTACCGCCTCCGCCATCACGTGTGCGGCATCGTGCCGGATCAGCTCCAGCGCCGGCGCGTCGGCGCGCGAGACGAAATTGATTGCCGCATCTTTACGGATGGGATCGTTAAGGTCCGTCAAGACGCCATCGAGTTGCATGGCGACCGTGCGTTTGGCGAGCGATGGGGAGATGCCCTTTGCGATCTCCAGGCCCGTCGTTCCGCTGGCGACGCTCTTCGTCTTGCCATCCGGGAACGTAATCGTGACGTCGGTCATGCCGCGTATCTCCTTTGCTCACTCGCCGCAAACCAGGACGGCGTAAGTCGATGTCTACGAGGCGTAGGAGATCGGGGCTTTCCGCAAGTCTGTCAAGCGGCCCCGCCCCGAATATCTGCAATTGCTCGCGATCCAGGAGGCTTTTTGAAACCTTGATCGGGTAAAACGCGCGTTAGGAATATCGACCGGCGCACGCGCTCAGCAAGGATCGTCACGGACATGGCCGCAGCCAAGCTCATCATCAAGAAACGCATGCAGTTCATCCAGGGCAAGGTCCGGCCGTGTTGTCATGTCCAGGCCTTCGTAGAGGCTGATGTGAAAGGCGTGCTGGAGGAGCATTTTCTGACCGACCAGCTCTTCAAGCGCGCAGCCTACGCCCAGCACTGGCCGAAGGGCGCCATTGAGATCCCTGCAGCAATTTCGCCCGCCTTGAGTGCTTTCCTCAAGAACGACGCCTGCCCTGAGATCACGGTCAAGACGCTGCTTGCCGGCCAGATGCACCAGGGCTCCAACATCTGGGAGATGATGGCCTTCGAGTTGATTGCAAAGCTGGCCTTCGACAACTTCGCAGCGCTCTGCGACACCATCGGCGACTTGAACCGAGATGTGGTCTACGAAGGCCCGGCACTCGCGCCTGCGTTCGATTTCGGCGTCCAGGACGCCGTCCAGAAACTGGAGCGTGCAGCAGCCGAGATGGCCGCTTGACGCGCACTGCGGTCCCGGCCATCCCGACGCTCCCGCCTGATCTGCCTTAGCGGGGTTTTCTGAAGGTTACGGCGCGCGTCGTGACGCTGCCGTCGGTCGCGTCCTGCACCTTGAATGTGAACGGCACGATCTCGTTGGGCGGCAGCCTGACGAGCGACGCCTTGGGCACTGTGACCGCAACGCGCGCCTCGGCCGTGTCGTCCGCTGGAGCGACGATCGTCGTCTCCCCTTGTTCGTCGCGCCCGTTGAGCGGCGTGAGCCTCGCGCCTTCCAAACCCTCCATACTCACCTTGAAGGTCCGTTCCTCGTACTTCTTGTTGAGCACGCGCAAGGTGAACGTGTTGCGCACGCTGCCATCCGACAGCGTCACAAACAGAGGATTGCGATCCGCAACCGCATTGAGCCCCAGCATCGTGCGGTTCAGCGTGAAGTACAAAACGACGCTTGCGACAACAGCCAGCAAACCAGCGTAAATCATCGTTCTGGGCCGCATCAGGCGAAGCTGCAATCCGCCGCCCCTCTCTTCGGATTTCAGGCTGCGATAGGTATCGTAAGCGATCAGGTTTTGCGGCCTGTCGATTTTGGTCATGATCTCGTTGCAGGCATCAATGCACAGACCGCATTGGATACATTCGAGCTGCGGCCCGTGACGTATGTCTATCCCCATGGGACACACGGCGATGCACGCTTTACAATCGATGCAGTCGCCGCGGCCCTCCCAGGGCTGGCCCTTGCGATGGGGACCACGGGGCTCACCGCGGAAATCGCGGTAGGTGATGAACAGAGAATCCTGATCGAGCATCGCACCCTGGATGCGCGGCCACGGGCACATGTAGATGCAGACCTGCTCGCGCGCGATGCCGCCCATCAGGTAGGTGAAGAAAGTCAACAAGCCGAAGAACAGATAGGTCGTCATAGACGCCTGGCCTGTGAATAATTCTACAACCAGGGTCGGCGCGTCGCGGAAGTAGAGGATGAAAGCGCCGCCCGTCGCGGCTGCGATGACGAGCCAGGAGACGTGCGTCATCGCCTTCTTGAACAGCTTGAGGCCGCTCCAGGGTTCCTTGTCGAGGCGGATGCGCGCGTTGCGGTCGCCTTGCCAGAAGCGTTCGACCGCTACCATGAGATCGGTCCATACCGTCTGCCAGCACAGATAGCCGCACCATACGCGCCCGGCGATGGCGGTGAAGAGAAACAGGGCGAGCGCCGACATCACGAGGAAACCCGTGATCAGGTACAGCTCCTGCGGCCACAGTTCGAACCAGAAGAAGTAGAGCCGCTCATGCGCCATATCGATGAGAAACGCCTGGTCGGGCACACCTGGCCCACGCTCCCAGCGCACCCAGGGCAGCAGGTAGTAGACCCCCATGGTCACCGCCATGACGATCCATTTGATGTTGCGAAAGGAGCCCGAGGCACGCTTGGGATAGATCTTTTGGCGGCCCGCGTAACTGCTGCGCGCCTCTTTAGCGTTGACGGCGTCGACGTCGTGCTTCTCGACGCCATGGGCAGCTTCAACAACGAGTGTATGCGTGGTCATGGTCCCCTTTCCCGTGCGCGTGGGAGCGCATCTGCCTATTTTGGCACGTGGGACAAAGCCTCTCGCCTGATGCGCCCACAAAACCGAAGCGCCATTGGCAGGAAGCGTCCTTGATATTCCTCAAGCGCCGGGAGACAAGAGGCGGCCCACTTCGCTTATTAAATTAGATTTTACTAATATAAGCGTCAATGCGCGGAGCCAGCCCTGGCCTTACGCCGATTGTCACAGTTCGCGTGTTGGGGATGAAATTGTGCGAGCAGGCGCAATCGCGTACGGCCCGCAGAGCCGGGCAGTCTGGGCCATATGAGACCCGGGCGGACGGGAATTAAAAAAGGACATTGGGATAATAAAAGGGGCGCTAGCGCACCCGTCTTCACCAGGCGCTGCCCGTACAGATCAGAAGCGATGTTTCACTGAGCCACGGATCGTCAGATCGTCGGGCAGGTTGTTATCGATCTTGGCCGGTTCTTGCGGGGCGGGCGTTCCCGTCTCGGTCGCTCCATAGAGAAGCTCAAGACCAAAATCCATCTTCGGCAACGTGCCCAGCTTGCCAAGGCCAGGGATGCGGATTTCGGTCCCCTCTGACTTTGCCGGAGGCGCCGCATCGCGTACGGCAGCGCCTCCCTCTGCACCTGCGGGCGCAGCCGGGCCTTTTTGCTCTTCAAGCGCAACCGATGCAGTGCCGGCGAGAGCCAGCATCAACGCACCCACCGTTGCGGCCAAACCAATCTTCTTCACCTTTACCCCGCCATGCCACGAAAGCACGCACACGCTCATAAAATGCTGCTTTGCATTTGGAAACACAATGGCAGCAAGCGCACATCATGGCCGCGCGAGCGATTTCAAGTGCGTCCTGTGTTCTCAATGTCATAGTGCAAAATCGCCACATGACCGCTTCTGAAAGAAAAAATTATTTTGATATCAACATATTAACGAGTTGCTGCAAAAACTCACCCAATCAAGCCGGCGAGCATCACGCCGCCCCCGCGAGGCTAGAGGATGCCTTGCGCTCGGTCTTCTTGGCGTTCATTCGCACGACTCGGAGCAGTCATCGCCTGGCTGTCGTCTGCACCCCTCCGGCCGGGTACCCAAAAAAGGCGCAGGGGCCGCGTCAAGGGCCCCCGCAGGCGTCCGGGACGAATCCGGAAGACGGCTAGAACTGAATGCGTGCGCCCGTCATGACCATATCGAAATCTTCCAAGTTCACCTTGGCGCCGCCCGAGTTGCTGGTATCCCCCTCACCGTGGCGATAGATCACGTAAACATCCATTGCCGCCGCTTCGATCGTCTGCACGGCGCCGGCGGCCAGAAACGTCAAATCGCTGCCGTGAACATATCCCCCGACGCCGCCCGAGGTGAAGCTCTTGTCGAGGTTGGAGCCGGCGTCGTCCTTGCGGTATTCGCCGAACACCGTGGTCTTGCCGAGCGCAGCGAACTTCCGCTCGATACCAGCCTGGAGGAACCACATGCGATCTTGATCGTTCGCGGCCGGATCGAACTTGGATTCCGAGTGGTCGTTCTGCTCGCCGTAGCCGCCATACGCATATAGGCCGGTGGGCGCATGCAAGATCGTACCCGCCGCACCCCACCACTCGCAGTCCATACCCGATCCGATCTTGTTGCAGGCCGAAACGCCCTCATCCCCGTTGTGCTCGTAGCCCACCTTGCCGAGGACCCTGAAGTCGCCCCAACTGTCCTTGTAGGTCAGAGCCAGACCCCACATGTCGTCCTCGCCCCAGGAGGCGGTGCCGACAAAGCCCATGATTTCAGGGCTGTCGTAACGGACAACATTGCGACGGGTATTCTGGCCCGGCGTGCCGTTGTTGATCCCGCGCAGCACGTCGCTCCAGCGCAGGCCGTTGAGGCTGCCATCGGCCGAGCGCAAGAAGAACGAGCCCTGAGCGACGGCGGCGGCCTCGGCGTCGGCATAGTTGCGCGTATTGACGCCATCAGCGTCGTCCAGAAGATGGTACGTCGCAGCGCCATCCAGGCCGACCGTCAGCTTACCGAGCGTCTTGCTCTTCAGGTACCAGTTGCTTTTGCGAACACCGGCCGTGCCATCCGAGGACGAGTTGATATTGTCTTGATCCCACTTGTTGGATGCATGGCTGTTGATGCCGAGTTCAAGTACGTAGCCCGCCGACCAGCCGGCGTCGAGTTTGGCGTCGCCTGTAAACTTCACGCGGCTCTGCTCGAGCGAGTTCGTACCGGTGTAGGCGTTTCTTTCCGTACCATCGTCCCAGAAGAACACAGCTTCGTTCACCCATCCCGAAATGGTCAGGGAGACTTTACGATTGCCCTTCTTCGCGGTTGTCGCCTCAAGCTCGGCGATGCGCTCTTCAAGATCCGCACAACAGCCGCCGCCCAGGTCCGCCGCCCCGGCAGCCATGCCCCCGCCCAAAACCCCCAACGCGGCCAACAATGCGCGCTGCGCCAAAACAAATTTAGAAGCCGACATGATCGGTGCCCCTCGGTTCACGATTCCCTTATCGCGCCCGTCCCCCGGACCGCGAGCGGCCTGCGCGGCGTCCAAGGGGCCGAGCCCGCGTTGTGACGTCGTCTCCGCCGCGGGGGCATTGCTAGCGGCGGTCTTTAAAAGCTGTGTGACAACGCCGTTGCGTGGCAGACACGCTTGGGCCAAACTTGAGGAAGCATGAGTCAGGATTATCAAGCCGTCGTCGTTGGTGCAGGTCCCGCAGGATTGGCTGCCGGACTGGCTTTCGCACATTTTGGGGTGCGCGCGGCGGTCGTTGGTCCCCTTTCCAATCCCAATGACGGCCGCACGGCCGCGCTGTTTCAAGGTTCAATCGAATTCTTGCGCCGAATCGGCGCGTGGGACGCCATCAAGGACAGCAGCGAACCCCTCAAGGCCATTCGTCTGATCGACGCGACGGGCGGCCTGCTGCGGGCTCCCGAGGTTACATTCTGGGCCCATGAGATTGGGCTTGACGCCTTTGGCTACAACATACCAACGGGCGGTTTGACGGTGGCCCTCGAAGCGGTGGCGGCCGGTAAACTTACCCGCATCAAATCCGCGGGCGTTGCAAGCATCGCGATCGAACCCGATCATGCGCGCATCGTGACAGGCGAGGGCCAAACCCTGACGGCAGCCCTGGTCGCAGGTGCCGATGGGCGCAATTCGCTTGCTCGCGAGGCTGCCGGGATCGACACCGAGCGCTGGGTTTATCCACAGGCCGCCGTGGTCGCCACCTTCGCCCATAGCCGTGACCATCACGGCATCTCGACCGAGTTGCATCGCCGATCCGGGCCGCTCACCGTGGTGCCCATGCCCGGCCGCGCGTCAAGCCTCGTGTGGGTCGAGACGCCCGAGGAGGCCGCACGCCTCGCCCAACTGTCGGAGACAGACTTCAATCAGGCGCTCAAGGCCCACGTCGGCGGCATTCTCGGAACCATGAGAGCCTTCTCGCCAAGGCGCGTTTTTCCGCTGTCAGGACAGACCGCCGCGGTGCTCGGACGCAATCGCGTTGGCCTGATCGGCGAATCTGGCCACATCATTCCTCCGATCGGCGCGCAGGGCCTGAACCTGTCCTTGCGCGACGGGGCAACGCTTGCCGAGCTTGCCGCCGATGCCGTTGCCGCCGGCAAGGACCCGGGCGCTCCCGACGTGCTGGACACCTATGAGGCCCGCCGCCGCCGCGACGTGAGCGCGCGCGTTTGGACGATCGACCTGATGAACAGATCCCTCCTCTCGGAATATCTTCCGATACATTGGGCGCGCGGGGCAGGTCTGCTCGCCCTCAAGACGGTGGGCCCGCTGCGGCATCTGGTCATGCGAGAGGGCATGACGCCCTCGTTCGCCACTCCGCGGCTTATGCACCCTTGAAGCTTAAGCGGCGGTCTTGACGGGAGCGGCTCCTTTCTCCATCAGAGCGCGCGGGGATCAACAACTCAACTGAAAGCCCTCCGACACGTATGACGGCACCCGTCTCGCGCCTGAGAGATCTCCAGTTCCGGCTGGAGTACGCATTGCTTCGCACCCTGGTTGCGGGCGTGAGGGCGGTTCCGCTCGACCGGGCGACGGCATTCTCGGCGCGCTGGTGGCGCCGGCTTGCGCCACTCCTCAGTCCGAAGCGCCATAAGCGCGCCCTGGCCAATCTCGCCATCGCATTTCCCGACAAGACGCCGCAAGAGCGTGAGCGCATCGCGCTGGCCGCCTGGGAAAACCTGGGGCGTGTCATGGCCGAGACGATGCAGATCGACCGCCTCGTGCAAGATCCTTCACGGATCAGGATCGCGAATCCCACGGTGTTCGATCGCTACAGGGACAAGCTGGGCCCTGTCGTCGGCTGCTCGCTTCATCTTGGCAATTGGGAACTGGCCATCTGGCCGTTGACGGTCGCGGGCGCCCGTCCGGCAGCCGTATACCGCTCCGTCAACAACCCTTACGTGGATCAATACCTGCGCGACCAGCGCAAGGATCTTTATCCTGGTGGCCTGTTCGGGCGGGGCCGCGTCGAAGGCAGCCACGGCGAAAGCCAGAAGACAGCGCGCGCCATCATGGATTATGTGCGTCAGGGCGGCCGTCTCGGCGTCGTTTGCGACCTTTACGACCGCACTGGCCTGCCCGTTCCATTCTTTGGCAAGGACGCGCCCACCGTGACGATCCCGGCGATGATTGCCCGGCGCACGGGCGCACGCATCTGGATGTCGCGCTGCGTGCGCCAGGGAACAGACAGCCGGTTCGTCATAGAGCTGAAGGAACTCAAGGTCCCGCGCACCGCCAACCAGGGCGAAGACGTGAAATGGATCACGGCGGCCATGACACGGCAATTCGAAGAGTGGGTGCGCGAAACGCCTGAGCAGTGGATGTGGTCGAACCGCCGGTGGAACTGAGGCGGCGCGCACCCGCTGCCGGGATCTATTTCAGTTTCCAGGTCGCGATCACGCGCGCCTCCAGATCCTGCGAGCCTCGTTCCACGGGGGCGGCCTCCGCCATCGCGGCGCGCGCTTGCTTGAACACCATCGGCCGCGGCCCCGGGAAGCTGACGTCCTCCTGAATCTGGACGATCTCGCCAACCTGCGCGCCCGCCGCCTCGGCATAAAGCTTGGCACGCCGCAGCGCGTTCGCCATAGCCTGCTTGCGCGCGTCGTCCCTGAGGGTTTCGGCTTGCGACACGTCGAAGGAAATTCCGTTCATCTGGTTGGCGCCCGCGCTGACCAACTGATCGAGAACCTCTCCCAGGCGGTCCAGGTTGCGAACCAGAACCGAAACCATGTTGTGCGCGCGATAGCCCGTTACCTGCGGCGGCGACTGGCCTTCCTTGGGATAGATGTAGACCGGCTCGACATTGAACTGGGTCGTCTGGATGTCTTTTGGCGCGATGCCTGCGCTCTTGAGTTCAGCAATCACGTTGCTCATCGCGGTTGAATTTTTCGACAGCGCCTCGCGCGCCGTCTTGGCCTCGCTCGACACGCCGGTCTGGACGGTCGCCTCGTCGGGCATGGCGGAGACGACGGCGCTGGCTGAGACGGTAACTGTGCGTTCCATGGTCTTTTCCTGAGATGGCGTCTGCGAAACCTCCTGCGCGCCGGCCGGCGGGCTTTCAGGAAGCGTTGCGGTGGCGAGAAGGGATGCGAGAACCGCGGCGAACCGGATTGTGGGCAGGGAGCTGGACATGAATGGAGATCCTAGTAGCTGGCACAACGAGGCGGCGCGGGTTGTAGGCGCGCCGGGCACACGGCCGCGCCTCGAGAGCGCAACGCCGCCGCTGCCCGGCTAAAGCGGCAAGACGGAGAATTGAAGGCAATCCTCAGGTTGCCTTTAGGCCGCGCCTCGCTTAACTCGCAGACCCCGGCAAACTCTGATATGAGGAGCGCCGCAATGGGGGCCCGTAGCTCAATGGTTAGAGCTGGCGGCTCATAACCGTCTGGTTCCAGGTTCGAATCCTGGCGGGCCCACCAACCGCCTTTCCACGAGACGCGAAAATAGCGCAAGCCGCGCGACGGCGGGCGTTCAGCCCCCTTCTCCCGCAATCGTTGTCCCTTATCCCTTAATCGTTGTCCCTCAAGCCGATGCCGCCAAGCGATCGTTAAGCCGGCACGACGCTGATCGTCTCGCCCGCGTGCACGCGTTTGAACTGCTTGACGTCGTCGATGGCCTCGGCCCAGACGTTGCAGGGACTGACAAAGCGGATTTCGCATTTGGTCCGCGAAATGGGCGTCGGTCCAAAGCCGATGGCAATGGCGTCGCCATCGGGCCAGAAGGCGATCTCGCCGGGCTTGATGAGGTCGCGCGCGTTGGGCTCGGGGCCGGACGTGATCTCGGTGTGGAAATAAACCTCCGCGCCCCAGGTCTGCGCCGAAGCGTGGATGGGAAGCGCCGCCCAGATCCGCGCGGCTGTCGGCGTATCGAGAAGCCGGGCACGAACGCTTACACTTCCCGCACTTATCACGACTTCGCGCATGTCAGCCCCGAACTAAACCGCGCCAATTTTTATGCCGCCGGCCGAGATAATCGCGCAGAGGCCCGATAATCTCTCATCCGATCGCCCAAGGATCAAGTCCCGGCTGCACGAATTTTTGCCACAGTGCCTTTCAGGCAGGCGGGGGACCAAAGACCAGCACAGCGTTGAGACCGCCGAACGCGAAGCTGTTGGACATCGTATAGCCGATCTTCATGGCGCGTCCGTTGTTGGGGATGTAGTCGAGGTCGCAGCCTTCACCCGGTTCATCCAGCCCGATCGTCGGGGGCGCCCACTGCTCCTGCATGGCCTTGATGCAGGCTGCAGCCTCGATGCCGCCGCCCGCGCCCAGCGGGTGTCCGGTCATCGACTTGGTGGACGAAATGGCGAGCTTGTAGGCGTGCTCGCCGAAGACGTTCTTGATCGCCTTGGTCTCGTTGATGTCGTTATCGGCCGTGGCGGTGCCGTGGGCGTTCAGATAGTCGATCGCCTCCGGCTTGATCCCCGCATCGTCGAGCGCCATCTGCATGGCGACGCTCGGCCCCTCGACGGTCGGCTTGACCATGTCCTGGCTGTCGGAGGCCATGCCGTAGCCGCACAACTCCGCCAGGATGGTCGCGCCGCGCGCCCGGGCGTGCTCGAGGCTCTCCATGACGAGGATGCCTGCGCCTTCGCCGAGTACGGTGCCGTTGCGCTTTTTGGCGAAGGGATAGCAGCCCTCCGGCGACAGTACGTGGAGCGCCTGCCAGGCTTTCATCGTTCCGTAATTGATGACGCTCTCAGAAGCACCCGCAATGGCAACGTCGACAATGCCGTCCCGAATGTAGTCGCGCGCGATGCCGATGGCGTGCGTTGCGGTGGAGCAGGCCGAGCAGGTTGCGAACGTGGGACCCTTGACGCCGAACTCGATGCCGACGTGGGCGGAGGCGGACGAGCCGATGATGCGCAAGAGCGTGAGCGGATGGGTGGCGCGCTTGTTGTGAATGAACAGGTCGCGGTAAGCCGCCTCGTAGGTGGTCAGCCCGCCGGCGCCCGAGCCGACGATGCACGCGGCGCGGTAGGGGTGCGCGAAAGGATACTCAAGGCCGGACTGGCGCATGGCCTCGTCGGCGGCGACGGCGGCAAACCACGAGTAGCGATCGGCGAGGGTAATAATGCGATCACGTTTGAAGTGCTTCAGGCGCGCCTTCTGATCAAAATCCTTGATCTGGGCCGCTATGAGGATCTTGAGGTCGTCGAGGGGAAAGCCGTCGAGAGCGGTGGTGCCGCTCCTGCCTTGCTTCATGCTGTCCCACATCTCAGCGACGGTGGTGCCGATCGGCGTCACGACGCCCAGACCTGTGACCACGACTCGACGTGCGCCGCCCGCTTTCGTCATACGCTCACTCTTTCTATCTTTGAAATGCCGGAAAGACGCGCCACGAAGCCCCGCGGCGCGCCAGGCTGAAATTCATCGTTGTTGGTCATCATGCCACAGGACGCGTGCTGGCGCTCCAACGGCCTGACCGCCTTATGCGCTCGCCTTGGCCGCAATCAGGGACTTCACGCGCTCAACCACCGAACCTACGGTCTTGAAGTCTTCCACGTCCTCGTTGGCGTTGTAGGGGATCTCGATGCCAAATCCGTCTTCAATATCGAAGACGATCATCGCCAAGTCGAGAGACTCGATCTTGAGGTCTGTCAGCGCGGTGTCGAGCGTGATGTCGTCGCGCGGCTCCTTCATGTGCTTTTTCAGAATATCAATAATCTTGGTCGCGACTTCGTCCATCTCACTCTCCCACCTTGGCGATGCTCGCCAAAGGTTGCATTCTGCTTGGCCTCTAAGTATTGCAAGACCGGATAATCAACAAGCTGGGGCGTCACATATCCTTAAATGCAGGGCAAGTCCAGCTACCCGCGGTCACAGGGCCAAGCCCCGTTATGTCGGCCAAATAGCTCGCCAATCTGCACCGTTGCCAGACACCGCCGGCCTGTTCTGCTGCCTTCCGGCCTGCCTGATCAGCCCTAGCCGAGAAATGTTAATTCCACCCTCTTGGAGCTTACCCGGTTCTGGCCAGCAACCGGAAAAAAGTGTTCAATCCCCCTATGACTGAATAGCCGGACTGGCATACGGCCGCAGCTTTGAAGTTGCATAGGTTGCATGATGGGTCGCGGCCGAAAAAGCCAAGCCTGCTGGGAGGCTAGCATGAACGAAACGATTTTAGGGGGCGAAACTTCGCTAAACCCGGCGCCATGGGTCACCCACTACCCAGAGGGCGTCGACTGGACCATGGATCTTGCCGGACGGCCCCTCACGGCACTTCTGGAGGATGCGGCGAGGAATTATCCGGCGAACGCCGCCGTAATCTTCAAAGGCAAAGCCACCTCCTATCGCACGCTGGCTGCGTCCGTCGACCGTGTCGCCGCAGGCTTGCAAAACATCGGGGTGACAAAGAATACGAAAGTGGGTCTTTTTCTTCCCAATACTCCCACTTTTATCATCTATTACTTCGCGATTTTGAAGGCGGGCGGGACAGTCGTGAACTACAACCCGCTCTATACGGTGGAGGAACTGACGTTCCAGGCGCGCGACAGCGGCACGCGCCTGATGATCACCCACGATCTCAAGGCTCTGTTCGGCAAGGTGGAAACGCTGCTCGCCAACGGCGTCCTGGAGCGCGCCGTGGTCGTACCCTTTGCACCCCTCCTGCCCCCAGCCACCGCAGTGCTGTTCAAGGTCCTCAAGCACAAGGAAATTGCCGGCGTGGCGCGGTCGCCCGTGGCCGCACGGATCGTGATGGGGCCCCAAGTCGAGCACTCGGGCGCCACCCTGAGGCCAGTCTCGATCGACCCGGACCGGGACGTGGCCGTGCTGCAGTACACGGGCGGCACGACCGGGACGCCCAAGGGCGCCATGTTGACCCATACGAACCTCTATGCAAATGCCGCGCAGATCAACGCATGGGCCACCGGCTTGAAGCCCGGCGAGGAACGCGTGCTCGGCGCCCTGCCCCTGTTCCACGTGTTTGCCATGACAGTTGTGATGAACATGGGGATAGCGACCGCGGCTACCATCATCCTGATGCCCCGCTTCCAGCTCGACGAAGCGCTGGGCCTCATTCACAAGGAAAAGCCGACCATGTTGCCGGCGGTGCCAACCATTTTCACCGCCATGCTCAATCATCCCAAGCTCAAGAGCTTCGACATGTCGTCCATGAAGTTCTGCATCTCGGGAGGCGCGCCGCTGCCGCTGGAGATCAAGCTCAAGTTCGAGGAGCTGACAGGGTCGAGCGTCGTCGAAGGCTATGGCCTGTCCGAAGCGTCTCCCGTGATCACCTGCAATCCGCTCGACGGCCCCGTCGTCTCCGGGTCGATCGGCCTGCCCCTGCCCGGGACCGTCGTGTCCTTGCGGGACCTGACTGATCCTGCGCGCGAAGTGGCGCTTGGCGAGCGTGGCGAGTTGTGCGTCAAGGGCCCACAAGTCATGACGGGTTATTGGAACAGGCCCAAGGAGACCGCCGACCAGTTTACCGGAGAGTTCCTGCGCACCGGCGACGTTGCGGTGATGGACGAGAAAGGCTTCTTCTTCATCGTTGACCGCATCAAGGACTTGATCATCTGCTCGGGCTTCAACGTCTATCCGCGCCGCATCGAAGAAGCCATTTACGAGCATCCCGCCGTCGAGGAGGTCACCGTCATCGGCATCAAGGACAGCTACCGCGGCGAGGCCCCCAAGGCGTTCATAAAGCTGAAGTCTGGAACGCGCGCGACCGCGGCCGACATTCTCAAGCACCTGGAGCCCAAGGTCTCCAAGATCGAGATGCCCTGTCAGATCGAGTTCCGCGACAGCCTGCCCAAGACGATGATCGGCAAGCTCTCGAAGAAGGAGCTGGTTGCCGAGGAAGCCGCGAAACGCACGTGAGGCCGGTGAGGCTCAAATGACAAAGGCCCTGGCATGAACGCGCCGCGCGCGTCCAAGAGCACACCTGGCCGCGCTGCGCCCGATGCAGGCGGCGCAGCAGCGCGCGAGACGTACTCGATCTCCGACCTGGCCCACGAATTCGGCATTACGACGCGCACCATCCGCTTTTACGAGAGTCGCGGGCTCATCGCGCCCGCGCGCGTGGGAACATCCCGTCACTACTCCAAGCGCGATCGCGCCCGGCTGATGCTCATTCTCCGCGGCCGCAACCTCGGATTCACAGTCGAAGACGTGGGCGAGTATCTGGCGCTCTACGATAGCGATCCGGGTCAGATCGCGCAGACCAGGCTGCTTCTGAGCAAGGTGACGGCCGCCATTGCGGAACTCGAAAAAAAGCGTACCGACATCGATGCGGCTCTCGGCGACCTGCGCCAGATCGCCGACCGCTGCAAAGTTCATCTCGAAGGCCCGTGAGCGCCTCCGGTGGCCAAAACACGAATTACCGATACAGGTCCGCCCGCGTCGGCGGCAGGGGTGCCGGTCCCTTGGCGCTTTTTGAGGCTAGTGTCTGAAACAGCCGCAAGGTGCCGCGCGAGAACGCCAGGCTGACGCCCGCAAGATAAGCCACCCAGATGCGGTACTTCTCTTCGCCCACATGCTTGATCGCTTCTTCGCGATTGGCCGTGAGGCGCTCGCACCAGAGCTGACACGTGCGCGCGTAGTGCATCCGCCAGCCTTCGACATCGTGGACCTCGAAGCCCGCGCGCTCCATGGCGGCGATCGAGTGCCCGACATCGTCCAATTCGCCGCCGGGGAAGATGTACTTGGCAATGGCTCTCTTCTCCGGGCGCACGCGGCCCTTGTACCAAGCCTTGCTGTCCTTGGGCGCTTTGCGCGAAATGGCATGGTTGAGAAACAGGCCATCATCGGACAGCAGCGAGCGCACCTTCGTCATATAGGCGGGAATGTTCTTCAACCCGATGTGCTCGTACATGCCGACGGAAGCGATCTTGTCGTAGGTTCCCGTTACAGCGGTATAATCGATCAACTCGAAGGTTACGAGGTCTTGCAGCCCGAGCCGCTTCACCTTCTCACGGGCAAAATCGAGTTGTTCCTGCGACAGCGTACAGCCGTGCGCCTTGACGCCGTAATTCAGCGCCGCATGGCAAACGAGCCCGCCCCAACCCGAGCCGATGTCGAGAAGCCGGTCGCCGCGCTTCAAGCGCATCTTACGGCAGATCATCTCCAGCTTGTCGCGCTGGGCCTGCTCTACGCCATTCGACCAATCCGTATAATACGCGCACGAGTAGACCATTTCGGGATCGAGAAAGAGCGCGTAGAAATCATTCGACAGGTCGTAGTGGAACTGGATGAAATCCTTATTGTCAGCCGTCTTGCGCCGCTTGCCCGTAATGTCGCCCTGGAAACCGTGCGCATCCTTAACTGCGCCCGACGTGGCGAAGATGAAAGGCGCAAGCTTGAGGCCCAAGCGCGCAATGTCCTTGGGCTTGAGCTTGACGGACTTGCCCTCCTTCTGGAGTTGGCGGCCGAGATCAACCAGGGTGCCGCCCGAAAAGTCGATCCCCTTGGCGACGTATTGCTGAATGACCGTATCGAGATTGGGCCTGCGCATCATTGCGCCGATGACGCCGGGATCGCGGATGATGATCTCGAAATCGCCCCGCACATCCTTGCCCAGCGGCAGGCGCGATCCGTCCCACAACCTCACAAAGGCGTCGATGTCGAGTTTATCGGCCATATCGCGCACCAGCGCGTGCGCGGCTTGGGCTTGTTTTTCGTCCTTGGCTGCCATCAATCGTGCTCACGTCCAACCGTAAGCCGTCCGCTTAGCGCACTTTGCGCGCGGTGTCTGCAACAGGACGCCACGAGGCGGTTTGCCGGCGAAATTATTTTCAAACCGCCCGCGAAGGCCGCGCATTAACACGGCGCTTCGAAGACACAGCCCTTCAAATCTGGGGTCAGCCGAGGTGGCGGTGATATTCGCTCAAATCGGTTCCGGCCATGGACGACAAAGCCGTTTTTGCTTGTTTGGCGGGCGCCTGGGCCGTCTGAAGCTTGAGGTGATAGGGCGCGAACACCTGCGCGGACAGCGCCCGGGACAAATCGGGTGCGGCGAGTGCCGGCGTCGCGAAGGCGAACACAGCGGCGGCGGCGATCATCTCCTTCATAGTGGTATCTCCTCAGACTTGTGGGTGACGCCGGCCGGGTCGCCGCGGACTTCAACCCGCGACAATCGACCGGTAAAATCGAACTTTCACCCATTCATCTGAGCATCGCGTGGCAGCGCACCAAGGGCACGCGCCGCCGCGACCGGCATAAGAATTTGTAATGACACGATGCCGTGAGCGCCTAGGGCTTTGCGCTCCGGCAGGCGTTGTTCTGCTATCAGGCTGCCTTCTGCATCTGTGCCGCCTTGGCGCTTTCCAGGATCGCGGCAACGCCCATCCCGCCCGCCGTGCACACCGAAATCAGGCCCTTGCCGCCATGAACCGACAACAGCTTGGCCAGATTGGCGATGATGCGTGCGCCGGTTGCCGCAAACGGATGTCCGAACGCAAGCGACGACCCCTTCACATTGAGCTTCGAGCGGTCGATGGCGCCAAGGGCCGCTTCCTTGCCCAAACGCGTCTTACAGTACTCCGGGTCCTCCCAAGCCTTGAGCGTAGCGAGCACCTGCGCTGCGAAGGCTTCGTGAATTTCGTAGAGGTCGAAATCCTGAAGTTTCATGCCGGCCCGATCGAGCATTTTGGAAACGGCAATCGTGGGCGCCATGAGCAGACCGTCGCCGCCGACGAAATCGTTGGCCCAGTGCTGGGAGTAGGTCATGTAGGCAAGGACCGGCAGCCCGTGCTTGGCGGCCCAGTCCTCGCTTGCCAGCAGCACGGCGGCCGCGCCGTCCGTCAGCGGCGTCGAGTTCGCCGCTGTGAGCGTGCCCTGCGGGCCCTTCTCGAAGGCGTTCTTCAACGTCGCCATCTTTTCGAGATTCATATCCTCGCGCAGGTTGTTGTCCCGATAGACCCCCGCGCACGGCACGATCAGGTCATCCATCCAGCCTTCTGCGTAAGCTCGAGCGCCCTTCCTGTGGCTTTCGAGCGCAAAAGCGTCCTGATCGGCGCGCGAGATGCTCCACTGCTGCGCCATCAACTCGCAATGCTGGCCCATCGAAAGCCCGGTGCGCGGTTCGGCGACCGACGGCGGTTGGGGCGCAAGCTCGGCCGGCGTCAGCCCCTTGAAGACTTTGAGCCTGTCCATGGCCGTCTTTTGCGTGCCAAGCTTGACGAGCCGCTGGGAGAACTTCTTGGAAAACACGATCGGCGCGTCCGATGTCGTGTCAGAACCCACCGCGATGGCGCACTCGATGTCGCCGATGGCGATCTTGGCGGCCGAGCCCATCGCGGCCTGAAGTGAGGTTCCGCACGCCTGCGAGAGCGTGATGCCCGGCGTCGAAGTGGCAAGCTTGGTGGACAGCACTGCCTCGCGTGTGAGATTGAAATCCTTCGAGTGGGTTACGACCGCGCCCCCCACGACTTCGTCGATGTGCATGCCCTTGAGGTTGTATTTGTCGACGAGGCCATTCAATGCCGCCGACATCATGTCGAGGTTCGACAAGTCGGCGTAAAGCGTGTTGGAGCGGCAGAAGGGGATACGCACCCCGCCAATGATTGCCACGCGCCGCAGTGTTCCAGTCATTCACGTTCTCCAAGTCATCGACGAACTCCCCTCTGAAGTTCGAGACGGATCGATTCCACGGGACAGGTCCTCAACGTCACTCCGCCGCCGCCGGCTGTCTCGACGGCGCCGATTTCTCCCGCGCAGCCTTGTAATGCAATGGCCCTCCCCGGAAAGGCGCAAAGCCGGTGCCGAAAATCATGCCCGCATCCACCATGTCCGCGCTTGCGACCACGCCCTCGTCCAGCGCCTTTTGCGCTTCCGTCACGATGGGCTCGACGATCTCCCGGCCCAGTCTTTCAAGCTCGCCTTTGGACCACTTCGCTTCGCCTCTCACCGGCTTGCCGTCCTTCCAGACGTAGAAGCCTTCGCCCGTTTTCTTGCCGAGGCGCCCGGAGGCGACGAGCCGTTCGAGGCGCGAGCCTTCCGTGCCCCCGCCGCCGAGGATCTTGGCGACGTGCAGGCAGATGTCGAGGCCGACGCTGTCGGCAAGCTCGATGGGCCCCATGGGCATTCCGAACGCGCGCACGGCCTCGTCGATTTTCTCCTTGTCCTCGCCCTTTTCGAGCCGCTCGAAGGCCGCAAACATGTAGGGCGTGAGCACCTTGTTGACGAGAAACCCCGGAACGTCCTTGGTGATCAGCGGGAACTTGCCGATGGCCGTGACGAAGGATGCGCCTTTCTTCACTTCCTCATCGCGCGTCAGATCGCCGTGCACGACTTCGACGAGCGGCATCTGGGCAACCGGCGAGAAGAAGTGCAGTCCGATAAGGCGGCCGGCATCCTTCATGGGCGCGGCGATGTCAGCGAGCTTCAGCGAAGACGTGTTGGTCGCCAGCACGGCGCCCGGCTTGATCCTCGTTTCCAGATCGGCAAACAGCTTCTGCTTGATGTCGAGCTTCTCGATGATAGCCTCGATGACGACGTCGGCCCGGGCGATGCCTTTGCCCTCCGGATCGGCAATGAAGCGCGCTTTGGCGGCATCCTTCTGAGCCTTGGTCTTGAACTTCTTGGCAAACAGCCGGCCTTGCGCCTTGATGCCCTTTTCCAACTGCTCGGGCGAAATGTCCTGCAGCGTCACTTCCATGCCTGCGGCGACACACACACCGGCGATATCCGCGCCCATGGTGCCCGCACCGATGACGTGCACGCGCTGCGGCTTCCAGGACATTCTCTTGGGCGCCTGGTTCTTCAAAAGCTCGGTGAGGCGAAACACGCGGCGAAGATTGCGCGAGGTGTCCGATACCATCAGCGGCGCGAAGGCCTTGGTCTCCTCCGCCTTCATGGCGTCGAGGTTGCCGCCGTACTTCTCGAACAGATCGATAAGGCGGAATGGCGCGGGATAGTGATCTTCGCGGGCTTTCTTGGCCGTCTCCTCACGCATTTTCCTGGCAAGCAGTCCGCGGACGGGCTGCTTGGTCAGAAGCACCTTGGTGAAGCCGGCAGGCTGCGATTTGCGCTTCTGGAGAACCGCCTTGCGCGCCGCCCAGCGCAACTCTCCGGGTGAATTGACGAGCTGGTCCAGAAAGCCGAGCGCCTTGGCCGTCGAGGCCCGGATCATGGCGCCCATCAGCATGTTCTGCATCGCCGCGACGGGGCCGACCTGCCGGATGGAGCGCGCCGTGCCATTGAAGCCGGGGAAGATGCCGAGCTTCACCTCGGGAAAGCCGACGCGGGTTGCGTCGTCGCGCGTAGCGATGCGGTAATGGCAAGCCAGGATCAGCTCCAGCCCGCCCCCGACGCACACGCCGTGGATCGCCGCGACCGCCGGCACCGGCAGACGCTCGATGCGGTCCAGCAGGGCGTTGACGGGTTTGAGGCTCTCGATCACCTGCGCTTCCGTCTCGAAGCTCTCGAACTCGCGAATGTCCGCGCCGACGACGAAGCTCCTTTCCTTGCCCGACATGATGACGAGGCCGTTGACGCGGCCTGCGCGCGCCTCGGTCTCGACCCGCTCGACGATGGCCGCCAGCTCTTCAATCGGGCGCCGGCCCAGTGAGTTGGCGCTCTCGCCCTCGCGGTCGAATATCGCCCAGGCAATACCCTCGCCATCGACGCGGTAGTGCCAGTCTTTCAATTCCGATGTCGTATCAGCCATGCCAGCCTCGGAGTGTCAGTTCTCTCAATCGTTGCGGGGCGCGATCTCTTCGCTATTCCGCTGCCAGGGTGCCGGAACCACGGGTGTTGTGGCCCAGGTCGATATAGTTCGGCTTGAGTTCGGCCGGATCGAAGTGATCCACTGCGATGGCGCGCGCCACAAGCCCCTCCACCTCCCTGAGCTGTGCCGCCTCCTCCTCGCTGATCGCACCTTTCTCGACTGCATCGGCGAACCAGTCGATGCCGTGATAGCGCCGCACGATGCCGTCGCGGATCGCCTTTTCGAGCTTTTTCTCGGCCGGCTCGGCCGCGATCGCCTTTTCCAGCGTCACTTCCAGCAATCCGGTGGGATCGTTGACGTCCCTGGAGACGAAAATGTGACGGGTCAGCCGGTCGCGCGCCTCGCCGGGCTCCAGCACGTGGCGGGCCACCTTGCGAGCGAGACTGTCGGGGGCGGGGCGATAGCGCTTGCCGAGCGGAAAGACGACCATGCGCATCAACGGCCGGGCGGCCGTGACGGGGAAGTTGTCAATGACCCCCGCGATAGCCTCCTGGAAGCGGTAAAGAGCGTTCATGGCGGCCAGTTCGACGATGGAATGATCACCTTGCGGGCGGCCGTCGTCCTGGTATCGCTTCAGCACCGCGGCCAGCATGTAGAGTTCCGACAGCGCGTCAGCCATGCGTCCGGTGATCTTTTGCCGGGTCTTCAGCCCGCCGCCGAGCAGCGCCACCGTCAGGTCGGCCACGAATGCGAAGGAGCGCGAAGCGCGCGCCAACTGACGGTACCATTGCGACATGAGCTGAACGTTGTCGGGGCTGGATGCCAGTGCGCCGCCGGTCATGTTGTGAAAGAACGCACCTGTTGCGTTCGACAGCGAAAACGAGACGTGTCCGCTCAGCGCGCCGTAGAAGGCGTCAAGACCGCGCTTCTTGTCCACATCCTGCGCCGACTGCACCTCCTTGTAGAGGTAGGGGTGCGAGCGCAGTGCGCCTTGCGCGAACGTGATGAGCGTGCGCGTCAGGATGTTGGCGCCTTCCACCGTGATGCCGACCGGAACCATCTGGTAGGCCGATTGGAGATAGTTCGACGGGCCATCGCAAATGGCGCGGCCGCCATGGATATCCATGGCGTCGTTGACCGCGCGGCGCAGCTTCTCGGTCGTCTGATATTTCATCAGCGCCGAGATGACGGAGGGCTTCTCGCCGCGCGAGACCATGGCGGCCGTCATGGCGCGGGCCGCTTCGTTGACGTAGGCTGTTTCAATGATGCGCACCAGCGGTTCCTCGACGCCCTCCATGCGCGACACCGGCAGGCCGAATTGCTTGCGGATGCGCGCATACGCGCTCGTGACACGCAGCATCATCTTGGCGCCGGACGTCGCCGAGGAGGGCAGCGAGATGGCGCGGCCCGCCGAGAGGCACTCCATCAGCATGCGCCAGCCCGCGCCCGCCATCTTCTCCCCGCCGATGATCCAGTCGATGGGAATGAAGACGTCCTCGCCCCAATTGGGTCCGTTGGGGAACGCTGCGCCCGAAGGCAGATGGCGCCGGCCGATATTCACGCCCGGATGATCTGCCGGAATGAGCGCCAGCGTTATGCCGACATCCTCGCCCTTACCAAGAAGGTTCTCAGGGTCAAACAAACGGAAAGCCAAGCCGACAAGCGTCGCATTCGGTCCCAGCGTGATGTAGCGCTTGTCCCAGGAGAGGCGGATGCCCAGCGTCTCATTGCCTGCATGGCTTCCTTTGGTGACGTAACCGATGTCGCGCATGGTTGCCGCATCTGAGCCCGACGTCGGCCCCGTCAACGAGAAGCACGGCACTTCGAGCCCTTTGGCAAGACGGGGCAGGAAGTGGTGCTTCTGCGCGTCGGTGCCATATTTCTCGATGAGTTCGCCTGGGCCCAGCGAATTCGGCACCATGACGATGGTGACGACATCGGGCGAGCGCGACGCGATCTTGCCGAGGATCAACGACTGCGCCTGCGCGGAGAACCCCAGCCCGCCGTGTTCCCTGGAAATGAGCATGCCGAGAAAGCCGTTCTTCTTGACGAAGTCCCAGACGGCCTCGGGGATCTCCCGGTTGGTATGGCGCACCTGCCAATCGTTGATCATCTTGCAGAGTTCTTCCGTGGGGCCATCGAGGAAGGCTTGTTCCTCGGAAGTAAGCTGTATGGCCGGGATCGCCTGCAGCTTGTTCCAGTCGGGTGTGCCCGAGAACAGTTCGGCATCGAACCCGACCGTGCCGGCCTCCAGTGCCTGGACCTCGGTATCGGAAACCTTCGGCAGGATGCCGCGCACCATTCCATAGGCCGGTTCCACGACCGCCGCGCGGCGGATGGCCGGAACGCTCAGTAGACCGAGAACAACTGCCGGAAACCAAGCCAGCGCTCCCGAGAGCTCCGGCGCGGGCCAATGGAGTTCGCCGTGCAGCACCCCCGATTGCCACAGGAGCACGATGCCGGCCGCCGCCAGCGCCCACAGCCACATAGGCGCCCGCCGCATTGCGAGGGCGAAAAAAATCCCCAGCGAAACCAGGATGAAAACTACCGCTGCCATCGTGCGCCTCCCACAATCGGCTCAGGTGTGCGTCGGCCGGTCCGGCCAAAAACCGGCTTTGGAATGAGATTCAGCGCCGCGGGTTGTGGCGCCGCAATATATTGGCCTATACGTCAACTTGACGTATAGGTCAATATAGATTCACCGTCGTCTCACGGGCAGCCGCCAGCTCTGCAAGCTTATCTAATCACGTTTTCTTGGACCCGCCAAAGCCGCGATCTCCCCTCTCACTCATCCCAGGCCGATGGCGTGAATGGCGCCGCCCCGAGCCGAGCGCGCAGACGCTCGATCTCATCGAGAAGATCCAGCGCCAGCGCCACCCCCGGCGTGTTGAGGCTCAAATCGCGCTCCAGGCGCTTGGCCTTGGCGACACGCATGACGCTTGAGGCCGAAAATCGTACGCCGTCCTGCGATCCGTCCGCCACGGGTTCGATGACGCCGTGCGCCACAAGGCCGGCAACCCAACCCTGCTCGACCTGGCAGGCGATGCAGATTTCCTCGATCGTGCAAACCCCGCCGCTTTCGGCGATTTCCGGCGCCTGCAAGTGGTTGTTCTTGTGGCTGCTCACGACGCACCTCCGAACTTTGCGCGCGGGTCATAGCCAGGAAAGGCCCTGGCGAACGCTTCGTAGGCCGATCTGCCGGAGCTGTCGCCGGCCGGCGGCAAGACGATCTTGAGCACCGCATAGAGATCGCCCGGCTCGGGGGCTGGAATGCCTCGACCCTTGATGCGCAGTTCCCGTCCTGGAGCGGAGCCCGCAGGAACCTTGAGCATGATGCTGCCGACCGGCGTCGGCATCTTCACGCTTGCGCCAAGAGCCGCTTCCCACGGCGCAACGGGCAACTCGACATAAAGGTTTTTGCCGTCCACCCGATAAAGCGGGTCGGACTTGAATTGAACTTCAAGGTAGAGGTCGCCTGCCGGCAGACGGCCATGTCCCGGACCGCCCTGGCCTTTGAGCCGGATGTGCTGACCCTCCAGGATGCCTTTCGGGATCTGCACACTCAGCGCGCGGTCGCGCACCCGCACGTGTCCCTCGGGATCGAGTTCGGGTACCCGCAAGGAGATCTGGCGGGCCGCGCCGGCGAAACTGTCGGCAAGGTCGATCAGAACCTTGGCATGGTGGTCCTCGCCGCGGGCATGAAATTCATGCATTCCCGCCTGGGCCTGCCAAGCGCCAGCCCCGCCGCCCGAGGCCCCCGGACGGCGCGCGCGTCCAAACAAGCTTTCGAAGAAATCGCTGAAGTCGCCGCCGCCCGCGCCGCCTGGCGCGGCGCCCGGCGAGGCGCCCGAGTATTCAAAGCCAGCATCCCATCCGGGCGGCGGACGGAACTCCTGCCCCGCCTGCCAGTCTTTCCCAAGCTGATCATAGGCGGCCCGCTTCTCGGGATCTGACAGCACATCGTTGGCCTCGCCGATCTCCTTGAACTTGGCCTCCGCCCCTTCCTGCTTGTTCACATCGGGATGGTATTTGCGGGCGAGCTTGCGAAACGCACGCTTGATGTCGTCCTGGGTCGCACCGCGCTCGACGCCCAAGATCTTATAATAGTCCTTGTACTCCATGATTTACCCTTGCTGCGCGCACAACGCCGGCCTTCGCTCGTATGCGGGCGGGCTCTGCAGTCATTTGCGCATTTCCTGGAGATCGCGCAAATGACTCCGCGCGTTCATTCTATCGCTTCTTGACGGAAAACGGGCTCCCACTTTCCGGAAAGAAGCGCTGCTAATGCGCCTTGCCCGCCGTCGCCTGCACATCCTTGGCAAACAACGTCTTGGTGAAGCTCTCGTACCAGGCCGCGCTCTCGTTATAAGTCTCGCGGCGCAGATCCGCGCTTTCGCCCGGTTTGGAGATAAACGAGTCGTGCGGATCCAGGTGGGGCTTGCCGTCCTTCATGCCGGCGGTGTAGTCGGCGCCGATCTTGGCGCTGTTTTCCGGCGCCAGCATGGACCAGCACGTATTGCGGTACCTGCCTGACGTGCGCGGCTTGCCCCTGAGGTCGGCGACAATGTCGGCGGCAACGACCGTGCCCTGGCTTGCGGCGGCGAAAGCCGACTTGGGCATATCGGCTGCAATCGCCGCATCGCCAACGACGTAGACGTCCCGGACGCTGACCGACGAGAAATTCTCCGCATTGATCGTGCACCAGTCGCCATCGGTGCAACCTGCCATCTTCGCAATATTGCCCGCGCTCTGCGCGGGAATGATATTGGCGACCGCGGCGCGCTCGGTGCGGCCCGATCTGGTCGTGACATCGCCCGTCGCCGGATCGACCCTCGCCACAGCGTTGTCGTCGATCTCGTTGGTGAGATTCACCTCGATGATGTCCTTGTAGTATTCGTTGAACGCTTCCTCGAACACGCTCTGCTTGGAGAACGTTTTCTTTGCGTCGAACAGGATGAGCTTGGACTTTGGTTTACGCGTCTTGAGAAAGTGCGCGATCATGCACGCACGCTCGTAGGGCCCGGGCGGGCAGCGGAAAGGATTGTCGGGGATGGCCATCACGACCACGCCGCCATCGCTCATCGCCAGCAGCTTTTCCTTCAGGAGCAAGGTTTGCGGCCCCGCCTGCCAAGCGTGCGGCATGATCTGGGCGGCCTCCTGCGAGTAACCCTCGATGCTGCTGTATTTGATGTCGATGCCCGGTGCGATGACAAGCCGGTCGTAGGGCACGCTCGCCCCCTTCGCCAGCCCGACTGTCTTACCGGCGGTATCCACGGCCGCCGCGGTGTCATGCACCACACGGATGCCACGGCGCACGAGTCCGTCATAACTGTGCGTGATCGAAGCAAACGAGCGGAACCCGCCGATGAAGAGATTCGAATAAAAGCACGTCGTGAACGCTTCCTTCGGCTCGATCAGCGTCACCTCTATGGCCGGATCTGCCGACTTGATCTGGTTGGCCACCGTCGCCCCGCCCGGACCACCGCCAATGATCACGACTTTCGGAGCACCTTGCGCAAGCGATGGCCGCGCCAGGCCAGCCGAAAGCACCATCAAACCCGCTCCCGCCGTGAATTGCCTGCGATTAAAGCTCATCGTCGGGTTCCCTGAACATTATTTTTGGAGCTACGGCCCATTTGCAAGCAACAGGCTGCCTGGCCGCGCTCATTTTGTCAGGAAATGAAACCTTTGTAACTAGAGACAGCGCAAACTTATGGCCTATAAGGCAGATAGATCGATCGACTAGGCGGCCTAAACGGGGGACGACGTCGCACGTCTCGCATGACAAGACCCGACACAGAACTCTTGACGATCAGCGTCATGAACCGCAGAAGCCTGCTGATCGCAGGTGGTGCGGCCGTTCTCCTCAGCCCGTTGATGGCCGCGGCACAGGAACCTCCCGCGCAAGCATCGGAACGCAGCGGCGTTTTCGAGGAAGCCTATGGCGCGCTTACGGCCGGCGGGACCCCGCTCGAGGGCAAGGTCACACTGGAACTCCCCGATATTGCCGAAAACGGCAATTTCGTTCCGCTGACCGTGAACGTCGACAGCCCCATGACCCCTGAAAACTACGTGAAGGCGATCCACATCCTCTCGACCGGCAACCCCGTCGCGCGGGTCGCCTCCTTCCATCTGTCGCCCATCAATGGGATCGCCAAGGTCCAAAGCCGCATCCGGCTGGCAAAGACGCAGGATGTGATCGCGCTGGCGCAGTTGTCGAGCGGTGTCCTGCTGGCCGGAACGGCCACGGTCAAAGTCACGATAGGCGGATGTTCGGGCTGAGGAGCATCAAATGGCGCCAGCAACCAAACCCCGCATCAAGATTCCCGAAAGCGCACGGCCGGGCGAGATCATCGACGTGCGCACGCTGGTCACGCACGTCATGGAGACTGGAAACCGGAAGGACCGCGAGGGCAAGACGATCCCGCGAGACATCGTCAACACGTTCGTCGCAAAATATGCCGACCATGAAGTATTCCGCGCCGAACTGGGGCCCGGAATTTCGGCTAACCCGTTCATCGCGTTCTCGCTCAAGGTGCCCGGTCCCGGCACGTTCGAGTTTGCCTGGACGGACGACGAAGGCACGACGCTCATCGAGACGCTGCCGCTCAACGTCGTCTGACACGCCGCCGCAAGACGCACCGGACTGTCAGCCGGTTTGTCAATCGGCCTGGGCGTTGTCCTTCAAGAGCCTGTAGTTGATCGCGTCGAGCAGCGCCTCGAAGCTTGCATCGATGATGTTGGGCGATACGCCGACCGTGGTCCAGCGCTCGCCCGACCGGGTATCGAGGCTCTCTACCAGAACGCGGGTGACGGCCTGGGTGCCGTGCGCGCCCGTCTGCGTCAGGATGCGAACCTTATAGTCCACGAGCTCCACATTCTCGATGTGCTTTTGATACCGGCCCAGGTCGCGGCGCAGCGCCATGTCGAGCGCGTTCACGGGGCCGTTGCCTTCGCCGACCGACCATAGCGGCTGGCTGTCGCCTGCAATCGAGACTTTGACGGTCGCCTCCGAAACGGTGACGAGCTTGCCGACCGCATTGCGGCGGCGCTCCACCATCACGCGGAAATTCTCTACCGAAAAGTAGCGGGGGACCGTGTCGAGCATCCGCCGCGCCAAAAGCTCGAAGGAAGCTTCGGCCGCCTCGTAGGCGTACCCCTGATCTTCGCGCAAACGCACTTCGTCGAGCAGCGCGGCGACCTTGGGATCGTCCTTGTCGGCGGCGATGCCGAGTTTTTCGAGCGAGGACAGAATGGACGAGCGTCCGCCTTGCTTTGAGACGAGGATGCGCCGTTCGTTGCCCACACTCTCGGGCGGCACATGTTCGTAGGTCTGAGGATCTTTCAGCAAGGCGGAAGCGTGAATGCCGGCCTTGGTGGCAAACGCGCTTTCGCCCACGTAGGGCGCATGACGATTGGGAGCCGCATTGAGGATTTCATCGAGCACGCGGCTGGCATGAGTGAGCGTGCGCAGGCGCTCGGGCGTGATGCGGGTCTCGAACGCATCGGCAAACTCGCTCTTCAACAGCAGCGTGGGAATGATCGACGTCATGTTCGCGTTGCCGCAGCGCTCGCCAAGCCCGTTGAGCGTACCCTGGATCTGGCGGCAGCCGGCGCGGACGGCCATCAACGTGTTGGCGACGGCGTTCTCGGTGTCGTTGTGGGTGTGGATGCCAAGGTTCGCGCCTGGAACGTGTCTGGCCACATCGGCGACGATGCGCTCCACCTCGTGCGGCAGCGTGCCTCCGTTGGTGTCGCACAGCACGACCCAACGGGCGCCTGCCTCGAAGGCAGTCCTGGCGACCGCGAGCGCGTACTCGCGGTTTCCCTTGTAGCCGTCGAAGAAGTGCTCGCAATCGATCATGGCCTCACGCTGCGTCTCGCGGATGGCGTCGACGGACTGAGCGACGCTTTCGAGGTTCTCCTCATTGGAGATGCCGAGCGCGACGCGCACGTGATAGTCCCATGATTTGGCGACCAGGCAGATGCTGCCGGCGGACGACTGCAACGTGGCCTGCAGACCGGGATCGTTGGAGACGGAGCGCCCTGCCCGCTTGGTCATGCCGAATGCGGTGAAGCGCGCCGACTTGAGCGTGGGAGCTTGCGAAAAAAGCTCGGTGTCGGTGGGATTGGAACCTGGGTAGCCGCCCTCGATATAGTCGAGCCCCAGATCGTCGAGGACGCCGATGATGCGCCGCTTGTCGGCAATCGAGAAATCGACTCCGGTGGTCTGCGCGCCATCGCGCAGCGTTGTGTCGTACAGGTAGAGGCGTTCCTTCGACATGACGGCCTAAAACGATATCCCTTGTTTCCGGGCGCTCGAACGCCGGGCCGGCGCCGGCTGCAACCTGACGGAGCGGTAGCCCTTTTCCGGCCATCCCCTTAACACGCTCGGCGATGCAAGGAGTAAATTTCCCATCCCTGCCGGCCAACGTGTCGCAATTTGTTCAGTGCGGCTTGGCCGGAGGCGTGCCCTGGGGCTTGAGCGGCTTGGTCATGGCCGTGTTGGTGAGCCACATGTCATCGACCGGCACCGAGCTGCGTCTCACCGGAACATAGCCGCGCCCCTCAAAGAAGAGAACGGCGGTTTCGCTGGAGTCCGCCGTAATCGACTGAGCCCCGCGTGCTGCGGCGATCTTTTCCAGCGCCTCGCAGAGCGCGCTGCCGACGCCTTCACCCGCGTGGTGCGGATGGACATAGAGCATGTCCAGCACCTTGTTGTCCTTGAGCGACGCAAAGCCCAGGTACTCGCCCTCGACCTGAATGACGAGCGTGGTCGCCGCGGCAAGCCGCCTGGCGAATGCGGCCGCATCCTCCGCGCGCGAGATCCAGGCGAGGCGCTGATCCTCGTCGTAGTCTTCCTGCGTCAACTCCTCGATGGATTGCGCAAACAGCTCACGCAGCGCCATGGCATCGGCAGGCAGATAGGGGCGCAGCGGGTAATTGGCGTTCACCGCATCACCTCCCACGCCGTCTCGATCTCTCCGGTTTCCTTGTTCTTCGTGTCCTTCAAGGCAATCCCCATGGCGGCGAGTTCGTCGCGGATGCGGTCGCTCTCCTTGAAGTCCTTGCGCTTGCGCGCTTCGAGGCGCGCGGCGATGAGCGGCGCGACGCGATCTGCCATAGCATTGGCGGCCTGGGCTTGCCTTGCGGCCTGATCCCGAAGCGTTTGCCCGGAAAATCCCAAAAACCGCAACGTCCCGCCAAGCCGGGCATCGCCGGCATTCGCCAGTTTGTGCAGCTCCGCAATGGCCGCAGGCGTGTTGAGATCGTCGCTGAGCGCCTCCACGATCGACTGAGCAGGAGTGTGTGCGTGCGCCTCGTTGATCGCCTTTTCCCAACCTTCGAGAATTCGTGCACTTTCCTCCAGGCTTTTCTTCGTCCAGTCGATCGGCTGGCGATAATGCGTGCGCAGCATGTTGAAGCGCAAGACTTCACCGGGCCATCCATCCTCCAGCAACTCACGGATGGTGATGAAGTTGCCGAGCGATTTCGACATCTTCTCGCCTTCGACCTGCAGGAATCCGTTGTGCATCCACACGTTCGCCATCACGCTCGTGCCGTGCGCGCAGCGCGATTGCGCGATCTCGTTCTCGTGGTGCGGGAAAGTGAGATCGATGCCCCCGCCATGTATGTCGAACACCTCGCCCAGATGCTTCCACGACATGGCCGAGCACTCGATGTGCCAGCCCGGACGCCCGGGCGCTTCGATGCCAGCGGGCGAGGGCCATGCTGGCTCCCCGGGCTTTGACGGCTTCCACAGCACGAAGTCCATCGGGCCCTTCTTGTAGGGCGCAACCTCCACACGCGCGCCCGCCTCCATCTCCTCCAGCGAGCGGTTGGACAGCCGTCCATAGTCCGGCATGGAGGAGACATCGAAGAGAACATGATCGGCCGCCACATAGGCATGGCCGTTCTTCACCAGGGTATCGCACAGCTCGACCATCTCGAGGATGTGCTCGGTCGCGCGCGGCTCGACCGTCGGAAGAAGAACGCCGAGCGCCGCAATGTCCTTGTGGAACTGGGCGGCGGTTTCCTCGGTCAATTTCCGGATGGCGGCTTGCGGGTCGAGATCGCGATAGCGCTCGGCGGCACGCGCGTTGATCTTGTCGTCCACATCCGTGATGTTGCGCACGTAGGTGACGTGATCGGCGCCGTAGATGTGGCGCAGGAGGCGAAACAGCACGTCGAATACGATGACGGGACGCGCGTTGCCGATGTGGGCGTAGTCGTAGACCGTCGGCCCGCACACGTACATGCGCACGTTATTGGGGTCGATGGGCCGAAAATCGGCCTTCTGACGCGTCAACGTGTTGTAGAGCCTCAAAACCACGGGCGACCTCTGGCGTTGCTCACGAGAATGCGGGAATGCGCTGCATTCGGGCGTTCGTCTGAAGGCGCGCCTTAAAGCGATGCCCGGCGCGCCTGGATCCGATCACCTTATCGGATGGCAGTTCCCGCTGCGTCAAGGCGCTCTAGTCGCTGGAAAAAAGCCACAGGTCGCATTTGCTCCTCATTGACCGCCTATTGGCGGGCATCTAAGGATCTGTTTTGTGGCGCGCAAACGGCCCGGCTGGCATAGCCGGCGCGCCACGGCCGGAGGAAGTCATTTGAGCGCCAAGGAACCCCACCAGCCGCGACAGCCGGACGGGCCACGCGTAAGCACGCACCTGCGCGTGCGCCGGCGCAGCGTTGCATTGGCTGCTGGGACGGTTCTGGTTCTGGGCATGGCCGCCAGCTTGATGCCGGCTCACGCGCAAAGCTGGTGGCCGTTCGGGGGCGACGAGGAGCCCGCGCGCCCTCCCGTTCCGCGCGAGCCTGTCTACCGCCAGCCACCCCCTGCGCCGATCCCGGAGCCTCAGCCCCAGCCCGCACCCGGCGTGGCGCCCGGCGTGGGTAGCCCTGGAACCGCCAATTGGTCCACCAAGAACCCCATCTGTCTCCAGCTGGAGCAGCGCCTGGTGCAGGAAGGACAGAAGGGCAACCAGTCGCGCGATCAGCTCGCGCGCGTCGAAGCCGAATTGCGGCAGGTCGACCGCACCTTCAACATCGGCGCCAGCAAGCTGGACGCCAACTGCTACGAAGCCTTCCTGTTCACGCGCTCATTCCGCAACACGCCCCAATGCAAGGAACTCGCCAAGCAGGTGGAGGTCTCCAAGCGCCGCCTTGCCGAACTCGAGGCCCAGCGCCAGGACCTTTCGTCCGGCCGCAGCTACCAGGACGATATCATACGCGAACTCGCCCGCAACAATTGCGGCGCCAATTACGCCGATCAGGCGCGCCGGCGCAGCGGCGGTGACGGCATGTGGTCCGAAGAGGGCGATATCGGCTCCAACAACTGGACCCCCTACGGCTCCAACGGAGAGACCTACCGCACAGTGTGCGTTCGCCTTTGCGACGGTTATTATTTTCCCGTGAGCTTTTCCACGCTGCCGAGCCATTTCGCCCAGGATGCGGAGGTCTGCTCGTCCAAATGCGCCGCGCCGGCTCAACTCTACTACTATCGCAATCCCGGCGGCGCGATGGACCAGGCGGTCGCCCTGCAAAGCAACGATCCCTACACCAAACTCAAGACCGCTTTCCGCTACCGCAAGGAGTACGTGACCGGCTGCTCGTGCAAAGCGGCGGAGTACGTACCGGCAAGCACAGCGGACCAGAAGGCCGAGCGGAGCAAGCCGCCCCAAATCACGACTGGCTCGACCGCCGACGCGGCGAGCGCGACGCCGTCGGGATGGGAAGTCCAGCCGATCCCGGAGTCCGAAGGCCAATAGGGTGGGCGCTGCTTGCTGTCTGAGGTCGGTGGCTCGGGCCGGACCAACCCGTGGAGTGCCTGCAGTGCAGGCCCGCAAGGGCTGCCTCCCATGCGACCCGTTGGACGCCCGCGATCGGCCGAATTGCGTTTCTTCAGGTTCGCCCCATATACTTTTGACCGGTGCAGCCCTTCACTTATCATTAGATGCCACGCAGCAGATGCCGTCGATCAGACAAGCAAAATTCTCGGTCGGCGATATCGTACGCCACCGCTTCTTCCCGTTCCGAGGCCTGATTTTCGATATCGATCCGGTCTTCGCCAACACCGAGGAATGGTGGCTTGCCATTCCCGCCGAGATCCGACCGCGTAAGGATCAACCCTACTATCATATCTACGCGGAAAATGCCGAGACAGTGTATGTCGCCTATGTTTCCGAGCAGAACCTGCTGCCGGACCTGTCGGGCGATCCGCTGAGGCATCCCGACATCGCCGAGCAGTTCGTGCGCGATCCCGAAGGGCGCTACCGCCCGCGCGAAAAGGCTCACTGAATGCGCGTTAGAGCCGTTGCAAGTTTTGCGGAATTGCACAAACGGCTCCACTCATCGGCCTAGTCGCGTTTCTTGCCGTTCCACCTTTCCGACAAGCGCTCCGGGTCCATCCGGCGATTTGCACGAAACGCGAAGATGGCTCGCGGCGCATTCGCTCCGCAATGTCTCGGGCATATACAGACAAAGAACCGCCCCGGAGCCGGCCGGGGCGGTCCTAGAGGCCAGGTATTTTACACTCAATTAGTTCTTAGGGGCGGGCGCCGGCGCAGCCTTCGCAGTCGAGCCCGTCGTCGCTGGCGCGTCTTCACCGGTCGTGTTGGCGCCCGGCAGGTTGCGCATGGCCGCCGCCTGGTCTTGCTGTTCCTTGCGGTGCTGCTCGGCGAGCTGAGCCTGCCGGTCGCGGATCTGCTTCATAAGCTGGCTGCGTGCGTCGGCATAAGCCTTGTTGTCGATGGGCGCGCCGGCGTAGGCGTCAGCGAAGCCATCGAGCGGAACAGGGAAGCCGATCGGCTGCGCGCTGGCATTCATCGCCACGACCATCATGCCGCCGCCGGTTTTCATCTGTTCGATGATCTCGGCCGTGGCCTCGGTTTCCGCAGTGCAGCCGGCCGGGTGGCAGAGCGAGAACTTCAGTTCCACGGGCTTGAGCAGCTTGTCGTCGACCTTCTCATTCTTCGAAACCGCGCCCCACTGCTCCTTGGTGTAGACCGCAGCACGGATGCCCGGCGGGATGGCCATGCCGAGCGGCACCATCACCATCAGCGACTTCTTGTCCTGACCTTCGACCTCGCGGATGGCAGCAGACACGAGGACCATGCCGGTGTTGCCGTCCAGGCGCTCGTGATGCGTGAGGCAGAGGTTCTTCTCTTCCTTCACGTCCTTGCCGTCCTTGTCCTTCTTGACCAGCGGCGCCTTCTCGCAAAGCTTGACCCATGCGCTCTTGTTGCCGTCAGCGGCAGCGGCGGCTTCGGGTCCGCCCACGGTCGCACCCGCCTTGGGAGCGGCCGTCTTTGCGGGTGCCGCAGGCTTGGCCTGGGCGGCGGCGGGCTTTGCTGCGGGCTTGGCCGGAGCAGGTTTTGCGGCCGGTGCCGCCTGATCCTGTGCAAGGGCGGGCACCGTCGATACAAGTGCTGCCAGAGCCATAGCCCCACCGATGCGCAAAACAGCGTGTGTCATGCAGTTAAAATTCCTTGTGCTTACGAGCCGGTGTACAAGTTCCCGGCTCCACCCCTCTCAACCCGCCATAAGCCTTCGGCACGGGCCCAGCGCTTTCAAGGCGCCTTCAAGCCTGGGCAGTAAGGCTCGGATTGCGGCAATCCCGTGACGGCCGTATTTGAAGAAGGGGGAGGAAGCGAGAGCAGACTCGCATTCGTGACAATCGAGCCACTGCGACAGGCTGGCTGAAGGCGCCGCGCCGGAGGGTCCATCTTTTTTACACGCGGTGCCCGCGAATGGCCACAGGCGCAGGATTTTGTTGCAATTATCCGCCCTGACAAGCTCCACTGGATCAACGAGATGCTGTTGCGCGTTTTAACTCTACTGGCATTTTTCTGCACCCTCGGGCAGGCGGTCGCGGAGCCGCGCGCCTCGGTCGCCATGCACGGCATTCCCGAAATCGCGCCCGGTTTTTCCCATTTGGGTTATGTGAACCCCGATGCGCCCAAGGGCGGTCGTATCCGGCTGGGAAATTTGGGCAGCTTCGACAGCGTCAACCCCCTCATCATCAAGGGCGAGCAGGCGGCCGGCGTGCGTGAGTTCTCCATCGAGACGCTGATGGCGCGCGATCTCGATGAACCCTTCACCTTGCACGGGCTTCTTGCCCAGACCATCGACATCGCTGGCGATGCCAAGAGCGTGACGTTCGCGATGAACCCCAAGGCGCGGTTTTCCGACCGCACGCCCGTCACCGTCGAGGATGTGCTGTTTTCCTTCCAGATGCTGAAAACGAAGGGCCGGCTCAATCATCGCACCTACTTCGCCAAGGTCGTCTCGGCCGAGCAGATTTCCGACACCCAGGTGCGCTTCACGTTCGCGGATGCGAGCGACCGCGAACTGCCGCTGATTTTGGGCCTGATGCCCGTCTTCTCGAAAGCGGCCACGAATGCCGACACCTTCGAGCAGACGACCATGAAGCCGTTGATCGGTTCTGGGCCCTACGTCATTACGCGGATCGATCCCGGCCGCTCGCTGACCTACACGCTGGATCCCGGTTACTGGGCCAAGGACGAGGCTGTCAGCCGCGGGCGTTTCAACTTCGAGGAAATCCGTTTCGACTACTTCCGCGAAGCCACCGTGATGTTCGAAGCCTTCAAGAGCGGCCTCATCGATCTGAGGCTCGAGGAAGATCCGGCCAACTGGGCGGGAGGCTATGAGTTTCCCGCAGTGCGCGCGGGACGCATCCTCAAGAAAGCCTTCGACATCGGCCTGCCCGCAGGCATGACGGCGCTGGTCTTCAACACGCGCCGCGAGATCTTCAAAGACCCGCTAGTGCGCCAGGCGCTCATCAGGCTGTTCGATTTCGAATGGATCAACCGGGCACTCTACAACGGCCTTTACCGGCGCACCGAAAGCTACTTCGAACGCTCCTACCTCTCGAGTGCGGGCAAGCCTGCCGATGCGTGCGAAAGATCTCTGCTGGCGCCATACATGAACCGGGTGAAACCGGAGATTCTGCAAGGCGCGTTCAAATTCCCCGAAAGCGACGGCTCGGGCCAGAACCGCGCCAACCAGCGGCGCGCCTTCGAACTGCTGGCGGCGGCAGGCTACGAACTGCGCGCGGGCACGCTCGTCGAGAAGAAGACCGCAAAGCCCTTCCGCTTCGAGATCCTGGCTCACAATCAGGCCCAAGAGGTGCTGCTGGCCGCCTATGCCCGCAGCCTGGCGCCCCTGGGCATCGCCGCGCGCGTGCGCGTTATCGACAGCGCTCAATATCAGCGCCGCCTCAACAGCTATGATTACGACATGATCCAGACGACATGGGCCGCCTCGTTGTCACCGGGCAACGAGCAGCTGTTCCGCTGGTCGTCGGCCAATGCCCTGGCCCCGGCCACCTGGAACTACGCGGGCGTCCAGAACGAAGCGGCCGACGCCATGATCGGCGCGATGCTGGCCGCCCAAGGCAAGGACGACTTCGTGTGCGCCGTGCGGGCCCTCGACCGCGTACTTCTGTCTGGCGACTACGCCGTCCCGATGTTTTATGTGCCCAACCAATGGGTCGCCTATTGGGCGCGTCTGAAGCATCCTGACAAGACGCCGCTCTTCGGCTACGCACTCGATACCTGGTGGATAGAAGAGCAAAAATGACCCTCGCCTACCCTGCCGAATTGAACCTCGCCCAATACTGCCTTGCAATGACCGTTCGCGAGACGCCCGGCAAGGAGGCGCTCATCGTCGTCAGCAACGCCGAAACCGGCGAGGCGAGCGAACGCTGGACGTTCGCGGAGTTCGAGAACTGCGTGTTACGCGTTGCGGCAGGGCTGCGCGAGACCGGATTTCTGCCCGGAGACCGGCTGCTGATCCGGCTCGACAACACCAGCACGTTCCCCATCCTGTTCCTGGCGGCCATCGCCGCCGGACTCGTGGCCGTACCCGCATCGAGCCAACTGACGGCCGAGGAGGCATCCTTCCTGCTGGCCGATAGCGAGGCCAATGGCGTGGCGCTTGCCGAGCACTTGCCGCGAGGCGACATCCCCGAGGGCATCCGCGTTCTCAGTGAGACCGACGTGCGCGGCCTGATGCGACACCCCACGCGGGCCGGCTATGCCAAGACGGCCGCAAACGACCCGGCCTATCTGCTTTACACATCGGGAACGACGGCGCGGCCCAAGGGCGTGCTTCACGCCCATCGCGTCGGCCTAGGACGCTCCCCCACGTATCAGGGCTGGTATGCCATCACGCACGACGACCGCATGCTTCATGCGGGCGCGTTCAACTGGACGTACACGCTCGGCACCGGACTCATTGATCCGTGGGCCAACGGCGCGACGGCGCTGATCTTCGATGGCGAGAAGCGCCCCGAGGTCTGGCCGGCCCTCATCCGATCCACGCGGGCCACGCTGTTTGCGGCCGTGCCCAGCCTCATCCGCCAAATCCTGAAATACGCGAGCCCAGGACACATCGATCTGGGTCGCTTGCGTCATGCGCTCATTGCGGGCGAAAAGCCGCCGGAGGATCTGTTTGCCGCCTGGCGCGAACGCACGGGACTTGAGCTTTACGAAGCCCTCGGCATGAGTGAGATCTCCACCTATATCTCGACCAGTCCGAAGGTGCCCCGGCGTCCCGGGACGGCCGGCAAGCCTCAAGCTGGACGCCGCGTCGCCATCTTGCCCGTGGAGGGGGGAGAAACGCCCCTGCCTGCCGGCCAAGAAGGCCTCATCGCTGTGCACCGCTCCGATCCCGGCCTGATGCTCGGCTACTGGAAACGGCCCGAGGAGGAGGCCGAGGTCTTTCGTGGCGAATGGTTCCTGGGAGGAGACGTCGGGATCATGGACGCCGACGGCTACGTCACCCACATGGGGCGGGCCAACGACATCATGAAGGCGCTGGGCTACCGCGTCGCCCCACAGGAGGTCGAGGCCGCGCTTGCACTTTGCCCGGGCGTGGCGGAAGTCGCCTGCGCGGAGGTCAAGGTGCGCGCCGACGTTTCCGTCATTGGGGCCTACATCGTGACCAGGCCGGGCGCCGAGCTCGATGCCGAGACCGTCAATGCCTTCGCAAGCCAGCACCTTGCTGCGTATAAATGCCCGCGCGAAGTCACCTTCATCGACGCGCTGCCGCGCACGCCCAACGGCAAGGTCAAGCGCAATGCGCTGGCGGCGCTGAAGGCACACGTGACGGCGGACTGAAGCATTTTCAGCGGCCGAGCCCGTGGGGTTAAAACTTTCTTCACGCTCGTCCCGCTATGGTTTGGTGATCAGCGCCCAGCGCCGCCGCAGCAGACTCAGCTTGTTCGAGCCAATTCATGTTCACCGCATGGAAGACCGATAACGCCTTCGATCTTGCCCCCCGCCCCGCCTCGGCGCCCGGCACGCGATTGGAAAGCAAAGACGTCATGCCTGCGCGCGAAGCCAAGGACACAAGTCCCGCCAACGCGCCCAAGGAGGCCTATTCCATCATCAACGAGTGGCTGGCCATGCGCGGAGACCTTGAGAGCGACGGCGACATCCTGGTGAAGGGCCGCGTGCACGGCAATCTGCACTGCCGCATCCTCATCGTCGACAAGGGGGCCTTCGTCGAGGGTGGCGTTACGGCCGACGAGGTCGTCATCCGCGGTTCGGCGCGCGGCACCATCCGCGCCAAGCGCATTCGCCTGGAAAAGACCGCCGTCGTCGACTGCGAAATATACCATGAAAGCTTTGCGGCGGAGGAAGGCGCGCGCGTCAACGGGAGCCTGCACGCGCAGGACGAGGCATCGGCGCCCCCGGATTTGAAACCTGCCGCCGCGTTCGCCCGGTTGGCCGAGGCCAGCGTGAGCGAACTGTTTTCACGCCATGACAGCGAGCCAGCGGCGGCCAAGCCCTCCAGCGCGCTCTACCACATGCTGGACGTCGCGCGCGCCGCCAGTGGTGCATCCGACGCTCGCAAATCTTGACAACGCAAGGCGTCAGGCGGCCTTTTTCGACTTCATGGCAAGATCGGCAAACTGCTGCACGAGTGCGCGCACCCCTTTTAGGCGGGCCTCCGGCAGATCCCACGTTGCGCGCTGGACGAGGCGCTGGTCGGGCATCACCTTCAAGGCTCCCCGTGAAGCCTGCACCAGCTGGATCAACCCTTCGGGATTGGCGAAAGTGTTACGATAGAGCGTGATGACCGCGCCCTTGCCCCCTGCATCGATCTTCGAGATGCCGGCGTTTCGGCACAAGCCCTTGACCTCCATGACGTCGAGCAGATGGCGCACCTCTTCCGGCATCTCGCCGAAGCGGTCGACCAGTTCGGCGGCGAAAGCGTCGATGTCGGCACGCTTTTCGAGCGCCGCCAAACGGCGATAAAGCCCCAGGCGCAATTGCAGGTCGGTGACGTACGTTTCCGGAATAAGGATCGACATGCCCAGCTGGATTTCCGGACTCCACTTGTCGGCAGCCTCTTCCAGGTCGCCGCCCTTCATGGCAGCGACCGCCTCCTCCAGCATGGATTGATAAAGCTCGAAGCCCACCTCGCGGATGTGACCCGATTGCTCTTCGCCCAGCAGGTTGCCCGCACCGCGGATGTCGAGGTCGTGGGAGGCGAGCGAGAAGCCGGCGCCCAGGGTGTCGAGGGACTGAAGGACCTTCAGGCGCTTTTCTGCGCCCTCCGTGAGTTTCTGCCCGGGCGGCGTAGTGAAATACGCATAGGCGCGCGTCTTGGAGCGGCCGACACGGCCGCGCAACTGGTAAAGCTGCGCAAGGCCGAACATATCGGCCCGATGCACGATGAGCGTATTGGCATTGGGCACGTCGAGGCCCGACTCCACGATCGCGGTAGAAAGCAGCACGTCGTACCTGCCCTCGTAGAAGGCCGTCATCACGTCTTCCAGCTCTGTCGGCGTCATCTGTCCCGTGGCCCGCGCAAACGTCAGGTCGGGCACCGTCTCGCGCAGGAACTCGGCCACGTCGTCGAGATCTGAGATGCGGGGAACGACGTAGAACGTCTGCCCGCCCCGGAAGCGTTCGCGCCGCAGGGCTTCTTTCAGAATGACCGGATCGAACGGTGAAATGAACGTGCGGACCGCCAGGCGATCGACCGGCGGCGTCGTGATGAGGGAAAGCTCGCGCACGCCCGTCAAAGCCAGCTGCAGGGTTCGCGGGATGGGCGTGGCCGAAAGCGTCAGCACGTGCACATCCTCGCGCATCTTTTTCAGCCGTTCCTTGTGGCCGACGCCGAAGTGCTGCTCCTCGTCGATGATGAGCAATCCCAGGCGCGCGAACTCAATCTGCTTACCCAGCAGCGCATGCGTGCCGACCACGATATCGACGCTGCCCAATTTGAGGCCGGCCTTGACCTCGGCCAGATCCTTGGCTGAAACCATGCGAGAGGCTTGCGCCACCCTCACCGGCAGGCCCTTGAAGCGTTCCGTGAATGTGCGGAAGTGTTGACGCGCCAGAAGCGTGGTCGGCACCACGACCGCCACCTGTAAACCGTTCATGGCGGCGACGAATGCTGCCCGCAGCGCCACTTCCGTCTTGCCGAAGCCCACGTCACCGCAGACAAGGCGGTCCATAGGCTTGCCCGAGGCGAGATCCTCGATCACGGCATCGATGCTGGCGGCCTGATCCTCCGTCTCCTCGTAGGGAAACCGCGCCACAAACTCTTCCAGCGCTCCGGCGGGCGCTTGCAGGACTGGCGCTTCGCGCAATTGGCGCAGGGCTGCGATCTTGATCAGCTCGTTGGCGATTTCCCGCAGGCGCTTTTTCAGCCGCGCCTTACGCGTCTGCCAGGCGACGCCGCCCAGGCGATCGAGTTGCGCATCAGTCTCGTCCGCGCCATAGCGCGTCAGCAACTCGATGTTCTCGACAGGCAGGAACAGTTTGTCCCCGCCCGCGTAATGCAGCTCCAGGCAGTCGTGCGGCGCTCCCAGTGCCGTGATGATCTGCAAGCCGGCGAAGCGGCCGATCCCGTGGTCGGCGTGCACGACGAGATCGCCGATGGACAGGCTCGTCGCCTCGGTCAGGACATCGGCCGCCTTGCGCTGGCGTCTGCGTTGACGCACGAGACGGTCGCCCAGAATATCCTGCTCGGCGATGATGACGAAGTCGGGCGTCTCGAAGCCCTGCTCCAGCCCAAGCACGGCGAATGCCGTGACGCCGGGCTTCAAGGCCAGTACGTCCGTGAAGCTTTCAACCTTCGCCGTGTCCTTCAGCCCGTGATCCTGCAATAGCGACAGGAGGCGCTCGCGCGCTCCGGTCGTCCAGGCCGCGAGGATCACACGGCGCTGGTTGGCATGCTGGCTTGCGATGTGGCGGACGACGGCGTCGAAGACATTGGCATCCGGATCGGCGCGCTCGGCTGCGAAGGTTCGCCCCTGGCGGCCCTGCATGGCGTAGACGCTCGATGCGGAGGGATCGTCAAACGGCGTCAGCCGGGCGATCGCGCACGACTTGAGCGCGTGCCCCCAAGCCTTGCCGTCGAGGAACATTCTGTCCGGCGGCACGGGTTTGTAGGGCGGCGCACCAAAGCGCTGTCCTTCCAGGCTGTCGACACGCGCCTCATAGTGCTCCTGGATCTGCTGGAAGCGCTGTTCGATGGCTTCGTCGGCCATATGATCGAAGCTGACGCCTGCATTGGGCGCGTAATCGAACAGCGTCTCGAGTGCCGGATGAAAGAGCGGCAGCCAGTGCTCCTGACCCTGATAGCGCCGTCCGCTGCTGACGGCCTCATAGAGCGGGTCATCGCCCGTTGCGCCGCCAAACAGCTCGACATAGCGCGTACGAAAGAGCGCCGTCGCGCTCTCACCGAACGCCACCTCCGAAACAGGCATCAGGGCGAACTTCTGTACCGGCCTCATGGAGCGCTGCGTCTGCGCGTCGAAGGCCTTGATGGTTTCCAGGGTATCGCCGAAGAAATCCAGACGGATGGGGTTGATCCGTCCAGGCGGAAAAAGATCCAGGATACCCCCGCGCACGGCGTACTCGCCCGGTTCCATCACGGTGCTGGAGCGGCGGAACCCGTACTGTTCCAGCCGGCGCTGCAATTCGCCCATGTCGAGGCGCTGCCCTGGCGCGATCGGCTTGAAGGCCCCACGAACGAAAGCGCGCGGCGGCAGGCGCTGGAGCACGGCGTTGACCGTCGTCACGATGACGGCGGGCTCCTTCAGCGATCCGATGACGAGGCGGCCCAGCGCCGTGATGCGTTTGGCAACCAGTTCCGCATTGGGGCTGACGCGGTCGTAAGGCACCGTATCCCATGCGGGGAACGAAATGACCTTCAGCTGTGGTGCGAAGAATGCGAGGCCCGCCTCGAGCTGATCCATCCGGCGGTCATCGCGCGCGACGTGAATATGAAGCTTGGACCCGCCCTCGCGGCCTGCCGCCAAAGCGAGATCGGCTACCACCCGGGCGTCGAGACCCTCCGGGACACCCGAGACGAGCGTGCGCGCGCCGTGTTCCTTGCTCATTGCTTCACCCAGGACCGCCTCAAGACTGGTCCTCAAGACCGTGAAACCGGCGCATCTCCCCTATGAGGCCGTCAAACTCCGGTGAGCCTGCGGGCCCGGCGCCGAAAAACCAGCCTTGCAGCAGCGGATCGGGCAGCGCCAGGAAACGCTCGAACCGCGCCAGATCGTCCAGCGACATGACAGGCAGACGCGCGCCAGCATAGCTGCCGACGAGGTGATCCATCTCCTTGGTGCCCCGATGCATAGCCCTATAGAGCGCCCGGCGGCGGCGCATATCGACGTCGTCCGTCATGTCCTCGAGTTCTGTGCGTTCGTTCTAACTTGCGTTGTTCGTGCTCCGCCATGGCGGCGGAACCAGACCGGCGCTTGACTGCACCCATGCAAGCGGCCACCCTTGTGCCCCTGCCGGAGTTGATATAGCGCCACGGGCAGAATCCGCAAACGAGAACCGCAGCTCTCGCCATGACGACGCATTTTGCCGCGACCGGTCGCGCTGTCGCCATCCGCCGTGCCTCAAGCCGGCTCGGATAGCCCTGTCATGCGTCCTTCAGCGCTCAATCCGCTGTTTTCCTCCGCCCGCACGCTGGCAGGCATCGGACCGCGCACGATCGAGCTTCTGAGGAAATGCCTCGAGCTGCCTGCGCAAATCGTCGAACCCCGCGTGCTCGACCTTCTCTGGCACTTGCCGGTGGGCGTCATCGACCGGCGGGCCGAGCCCCTGGTGCGCGATGCCGTGCCCGGCACGATCGTTACGCTCAAGGTGCGCGTGCTCAAGCACAAGGCGCCGCCGCGCGGCAATCACAAGGCGCCTTACAAAGTGACGTGTGAGGACGAAACCGCGCGCCTCGATCTCGTTTTCTTTCACGCCGAGCGCCAGTTCGTCGAACGCCAGTTGCCCGTCGGGGAAATACGCTACGTGTCGGGACGCATCGAGCGCTATGGGGAAACCCTGCAAATGTCCCACCCGGACTATATCGTGGCCCCCGCGGCGCGCAGCGACATGCCCATGCTCGAGCCCGTCTACCCCCTCACGGCGGGGCTGTCCGGCAAGGTACTCCAGAAAGCCGCGCGCCAGGCGGTGGAGCGTGTGCCCGATCTCGCGGAGTGGCAGGACAAAGGCTGGCTGCAGGCCCGAGGCTGGACGGGCTTTGCCGACGCGTTGACACGCGTGCATAAGCCCCAGGAGCCCGATGACATCTCCCCTGCATCGCTCCCGCGCCAACGCCTCGCCTACGACGAGCTGCTCGCCGGCCAGCTTGCACTTGGTCTCGTGCGGCTCAACATGAAAGCGCAAGCCGGCCGGAGCGTCGTTGGCGACGGACGAATCCGCAAGCGTCTGGCCGCCGCTCTGCCGTTCGCGCTGACCAACTCGCAGGTCTATGCCCTCAAGGAAATCGCGGCGGATCTCGCAGCCCCCCATCGCATGCTGCGCCTGCTGCAAGGCGACGTCGGCTCGGGCAAGACGGCCGTCGCCCTTATGAGCATGGCCGTTGCCGTCGAAGCAGGCGCACAGGCCGCCCTCATGGCCCCGACCGAAGTCCTCGCGCGCCAGCATCTGGAAACCATCGCTCCGCCCGCGGACGCCGCGGGGCTGCGGATCGGGCTGCTCACCGGGCGCGAAAAGGGCAAAGGCCGTGAGGAGACCTTGAAGCGCCTAGCGGCTGGCGACATCGACATCCTGATCGGCACCCACGCCCTGTTCCAGTCCGACGTCGTCTTCAAGGATCTGGCGTTCGCGGTCATCGACGAACAACATCGCTTCGGCGTGCATCAGCGTCTCGCATTGCAGGCGAAAGGGGCTGGAGGGGCGGCCAACGTACTCGTGATGACGGCCACTCCGATCCCGCGCACGCTGCTCATGACGCATTACGGCGACCTCGATGTCTCCCGCCTCACCGAGAAGCCCGCCGGCCGCAAACCCGTCATCACCAAGGCGATCCCCATCACGGCCATCGAGCGGCTGATCGACCGGCTGCGGGTGCAGCTGGCTGAAGGCGCCCAGGTCTACTGGGTGTGCCCGCTCATCGAATCTTCCGATGCCTCCGAACTCGCCGCGGCACAGGAGCGCCACGCGCACTTGAGGCAGACGTTCGGCGACACCGTCGGACTGCTTCATGGTGCGATGGCAGCCACCGACAAAGACGACACGATGGCGGCGTTCGCCGCCGGCAGGCTGAAGATCCTGGTTGCAACCACGGTGATCGAGGTGGGCGTCAACGTGCCCAACGCCAACATCATGGTCATCGAACATGCCGAGCGCTTCGGACTGGCGCAGCTCCACCAATTGCGCGGCCGGGTGGGGCGCGGCACGCGGGAGAGCTTCTGCATGCTGCTCTACAAGGACCCGCTGGGAGAAACCGCCAAGTCGCGGCTGGAGATGATGGAGAAGACCGAGGACGGGTTTCTGATCGCCGAAAAGGACCTGGAACTGCGTGGCGGCGGCGAGATGCTGGGTTCGCGCCAAAGCGGTATGCCCGGTTTCCGCGTCGCAGAGGTTCCCGGTTTCGATATGCTCCTGGCGGCCGCGCGCGACGACGCGCAACTCGTCCTGTCGAACGACCCTGACCTTGTGTCGCCCCGCGGCCAGGCGGTGCGCACACTCCTCTATCTGTTCGAATGCGATGAAGCCGCGCGCCTCTTCCGCGCCGCCTGACGCACAATCAGCCTAGTAGGCGAGAACCTTGCTCTCGCCCGTCATGATGTCTTCGATGAAGTGAGCCGCGCCGACGATGCCGGTGCACTCGGGGATCAGGTCCTCTTTGTGCATGTCGAACAGGTCGAGGCCCGGCGAGCAGCAGTAGAACTTCACGCCCGCGTCGTGGGCTTCCTTGATGAAGTCGTAGATCGACTTGGGCGCGTCGGCGCGCTGCTTGAGGCCGGCCGCAACCCCTTTGCGCATCAGCTTGGTGGCGGTCGCCGTGCAGATAACCTCCACCTCATAGCCCATGGCGGCGGCAACGGATGCCTGAAAGATCGGCGCGCCCAGCTCTTCTGCGTTGCGCGGGTCCGTATTGGCCATGATGATGATCAGTTTCTTGGCCATGGGCGCTCCTGTCGGGCCGTCTGAAAGCGGAAGGATCGTACTGCTTCGCCGCGGCGCGCTCAAGCCACGGAGGCGAACCTCGCCATCGGGACTCGCGCGAGATCGGCTGCCGGCAATGTCCTCACCCGGCGATCTTGGCCGGTTTGCGGGGAAAATAGCGCCGGTAGAGCGCGATGGAGGCAGGCAGGATCACGAGTTGCGCGATCAGCGAGGACCCCAGGCATACCGCCGTTAACTCACCAAACCGGCGCAGCGAGGGCAGATCGGACAGCATGGTTACGCCGAGCCCCAACGCAAGCACCATCGTGGTGAGCACAACGGCCGGACCTATGTGATGAACCGTATGCCTCAAGGCCTCCACTTCGCTGCCGCGCCCTCCCCCAAGCTTGTCTTCCTCGAGCCGGAAACGATTGAGGAAGTGGATGGTGGAATCGATTGCAAGCGAGAAAGCGACCGTGATCGCGATGATCGAGGCGAACTGCAGGCCCTCGCCGGCCAGCCATAGCAGTGAGCCCGTGGCGAAGATCGGAAACAGCGAGGGCAGGATGCTCGTCACACCCGGTAAGACCGAGCGCAGCACGATGCCGAGGAAGATGAAGATGACGAACATGTCGCCGACGAGCCCCCAGTTCATCTCGTCGATCAGGCGTGCGGAGTTGCGGGCGGCAATAGCTGGGAGTCCGGTAACGATGATGTCGTATCCCGGGTGTGCGACGCGCACCTTCTCGAGTTCATGGTCGAGTTTCTCGACCACGGGCAGTATCTCGCTCGCGTCGACGTCGGGCATGCGCGCCGTCACCAGCACGGCTTTTTCATTCACCGAGATGAAGCGGCGCACGAGGTGTTGCGGCAGCAGCCCGACATACTTCTTCACCGTGTCTATGCGATCGTCGCCAGCCTCGCGCAGCCACCGCCGCAAGCTGTCGAGCGACCAGGTGTTGCCGAGTCCGGCCTTTTGCTCGACCACCGCATGCGCGTCGGTGATCACGGACAGCGTGCGGGGATCATAGAGTGAGGCGTCTGCCGTCCCTTTGCCGGTTTTGTTGCCCCAGCTAATCATGATGTGCACGGGGTTCGCGCCCGTGAGTTTCTGATCCAGCCGTCCGGTTGCATCGAGCGCCTGCTCCTTGTCGGGAACCTGATCGGCAAGCCGGTACATAGGCGCCAGTTGCGAATAGGCCCAGCCCGTGGAGACAACTGCAATCAGCCCCGCCAGCGTATAGATCAGCGGAAAGCGGATCACATGGGTCATGATGGCGGTGGTGATCCGATAGAGCCAACCGATCCCGCCGCCTGTATCCTCCGGATGCTCGATGGGCGGACCTGTCTCCTTGGCGATCAGCAGCGCGGCAAGCGTAGGCACCACGACCGCAACCGCGATGTAGGAGATCGCCACTGCCATCAGCGCGGCCAGGCCGAACGTTCGTATCAGCGCCGATTCTGCAAACGAGAACGAGGCGAGCGCCAGGGCGGCGTTCATGGCCGTCAGCAGGCAAGCCGGGGCGACATCGCGCACGGCCATGCGGGCAGCTTCCAGCCGGTCCGTTCCGGCCATGATTTCACGGCGGATGGCGAACACCAGATGCATCGAGTCCGAGAAGCCGGAAACCAGGATCAGCGGCGTGATGACGTTGACAAAAAGGTTCAAGCGGAAGTCGAGACCGCCCAAGACGCCCAGCGTCCACAAAATTGCGATCGTCGGGCCGAGCACCGCGATGACCGTCAAGGACAGGCGCCGGAAGAACAGGTAGGCCATCACGAAGCCCGCAAGAAACCCGAGGCCGTTGTAGACGAGCCGATCCCGCTCCACGGCGTTGCGAATTTCAAGCTGCATGACGGGTGCGCCCGTCAGCTTTGCGCTCAGCCCGGCTGGCGCGAGTTCCTTCTCGATCGCTTCCTTGATGTTGGCGATCACCACCTTCGCGGTCTGCTCGGAGACCGCCGCGCGATCGAGTGCGAGCACGATCAGCGCGAGCTGCCCGTCGTCCGACAGGAACTTGCCCTTCACGATATCGTTGCTCTTGAGCTGCTGGATCAGATCGTCGAAGGCTTGGCCTTCGGGCAACTCGTCCGGAACGATCGGCGGCGCATATCCGGAGGCATCCGGCTTGCCGCGCGCGGAGAGCATGGACACGAGCCCGCCGACACCGTCAACGAGTTGCAGCTCCATGTTGGCGTTGGAAAATGCCTGAAGCCCCTCACGAGTCAGGAGGCTCTTGCCCTCCACGACCGCCAGAACGTCGTACTCGCTCGAGGGGAACCGATGGTCGATTTCTTCATAGCGGCGGAACTCTTCCGTGTTGGTGCGGAAAAGCTCCGAGAGGCTGTCGTCGACCTTGAGCTTCATGACGCCCAGAACGGCGAGCACGGTGAGCACCGCCACGACGATAGCCGAGAGATAGGGCGCCTTGAGCGCCACCAGGCCGAGCTTGTCTATGCCGAAGGAAAACAAAAAGGAGCGGCGCTCCTCCTGCGGCTTCTGCGGCGCCTCCATTTCGGCTCCTGCCCCACCATGGTTCGGGCCCCTCGAGGGGCCGTCGTTTACGACGATGTTCCGGCCGTCTTCTCCGCAACCGCTCATCTCGATTTTCGCTGGAGACCTGCCCTAGCCGACGCGCGCACCCAAAGGACGACATCCCGTAGCAAGGCAACCCGAAAAATGCGGGATCGCCGATGAGTAATTCCCCGAATACCCCGACGCGATTCTTTATCCCAACGTCATCTTTATCCCAATGTCACCCTGCCAACGAGAGCGCCTTGGTCGAAGTCGCGCCATTTCCAGGAAAACGTTGCACTTGCGCCCCGCCACTGCAACCCGCATCAGGCCGGATACGTGCCGGGCGCCCATAAAAGCTTGAGTCGGCGAGACCATTCCCCTAAACGTGAGAGCCTGTGAGACCGCCAAAAGATCTGGGGAACATCATCAAGCCGTGGCTGACCGAAGTCTCGATACGACCGGGTTGACCTGCCCAATTCCGATCTTGAAGGCCAAGAAGGCCCTGGCCGATATGGCTCAGGGTTCGGTCCTGGAAATCCTCGCGACCGATCCTGCAGCGCCCAAGGATTTCATGGCCTTCTGCAAGGCTACGGGGCATACGCTGGTGGACAGCCGCGAACAGGACGGCGCCTACCGCTTCCTTATTCAGCGGGCCTGAAAGTAGCGGGCCCAGTCAGCGGACCCGCGAGCACGGCCCTGGGTCCGCCCTTTGAAATTTCAGCCAGACCCGGCCGGCGCAGCGCTGTGACACCTCGGCGGGCTTGACAGCAACTGCACAGCCCTTCCATAAGGGCCGCTTCGGGCACGGGCGGTTAGCTCAGCGGTAGAGCACACGCTTCACACGCGTGGGGTCGCAGGTTCAATCCCTGCACCGCCCACCATTTAAGCAAGCAAGATCAGCGTATTAAGCCTCAGCCAGTTTTAGTATGCTGGGTTCGCCCATGCGCTGTGAAGCACATGGCCACGACCGATACCGAGGCGCCGAGTGCAAGCGACGCGGCGACAATCTCGCGCTTGAAGGATGCTTAGCGCACCTTCTGGCGCAGCAATGCAACCAGGTGCGCCACCCGCTGGTCGCGAGGCTCGAGAGTTTCCAGGAGTTCTGCCCGTTCCAGCGCGGTTCCAAGATTGCCCATCTCAGCTTCATAGGACACCAGGGCCAACAGGACGTCACGGTCGTAAGGGTGCAGGGACAGTACATTATTCAGGGTGGAGATGGCGTCCCCGGCTTTACCCCTGTCGTGAAGCGCAACCGCGAGAACGTAGCCGAACCGTGCCTCCTCAGGCGCCCACTGCGCGGCTTGCGTCAGATAGTTCATCGCCACGGCCAACCGCTTTTGGCGAATGAAGCAAAGTCCGAGGGCGTGCGCGAGAGGTCCCGACCTGGGGTTTGCGAGTAGCGCTTCGCGCAGGATATTCTCGGCGGCCTGTTCATCGCCCGGCGTGCGCTCGATTTCCGCCAACGCGATAGGCGCTGCGATGAATTTCGCATCCAGTTCGATTGCGGTCCGCAGTGATGCGCGGGCAGCTTGAACTTTGCCCTGCTCCCGGTAAAGGCTCGCGAGGTTGACGTGCGCGTCGGGGCGCTCGGCGTTGAAGAGTCGACCGGCAACGTACTCGGCGAGCGCCTTGTCGAAAGCCACCCGGTCGTCGCCCCGCAGTTCAGCCTCGAGTTGACCGGCCAATGCCCGGGCGGCTTGCATGCGCACGAGCCGGGAGCCATCACGCAAGAGCGGCGGCAAAACTGCGCGGCGCGTATCGGGTTCGGCCTGGGCGATGATCGCCATTGCAGCCGTTCGCACCATGGGGTCGCCGATCGTCAGCGATCCGACGGCAGCTTCGAGGACCTCACGCGAAGGGTAGCTTGCCAACCGAGTGAACGCGCTAGCGCGCGCGATATCTGATGCTTCGCCATCCTTGGCAATGCGTAGCAGAGCGTCCCGTGCGCCGGGGGCGCCTCGCTCACCCAGGTCGAACGCCTCGGCGAAAGTCTGCGCACCTGGCTTCGGTGAGGGATACCACGCCTTGATGGCAGCACTCGCCCATGACGCCGGCTTGTCGCCGTGACACTGGTTACAGCCATTGGGCGAACCGAGCAGGGTTGTGCGGTCTGGCCTTGGAATGCGCATGGAATGGTCATGGCGCGCATCCACGACCATGTAGGTCGTCGTTGGCATATGGCAGGCGGCGCACTGCGAACCCGCAGAGTCCGTCCGATGATGGTGATGGCCGGCCGTGTCGAACCTCTCAGGCGCATGGCATTGCGCGCATACGGCGTTGCCGGGTTTGTGCAGCTTGCCCGAATGAGGGTTATGGCAGTCGGAGCACGTTACGCCGGCGGCATACATCCGGCTCTGAACGAACGATCCGTAGTTGAACACCTCTTCGCGCTGCTGGCCGTCGGAATAATAGAGCCCCGGCTCCAGGGCAGAGGGCTGGAACGCATCGAAGAGATTCCCTAGGACTCCGGGATCCGTCGAAAACTGCTGGCGCCGGGCGTGGCAGCGCGCGCAGACCTCAAGCTCCTTTTGGGACCTTCGCGGGATGGACCGCAGGGCCTGTCCATCGGGCCCCATGGACCACGCCGCACCGTGACGCTCATCGAAACTCAGGTCAAATCCCCGCGCGCCCTGTGCGGACTCCTGGCCGCTGATCCATCCCCACTGAATTGGTCCGACTCGAAGTATGGAAATTTTCCTCGAGGAGGACAGGTATGGCGAAGAAGAATTACAAACCGGAAGAGATCGTTGCGAAGCTCCGGCAGGCCGACGTGCTCATCGCGCAAGGTTCGAAGATCCCAGATGTTGTCCGCACGATCGGTGTGACGCAGGTGACATACTACCGCTGGCGGCGTGAGTTCGGTGGCCTTCAGCTTGACCAAGTCAAGCGGATGAAGGAACTCGAAGTCGAGAACCAGCGCTTGCGCAAGGCGGTCTCAGATCTCACCCTCGACAAGCTGATCCTGGCCGAGGCCGCAAAGGGAAACTTTTAAGCCCTTCGCGCCGGCGCCAGTGCATCGATCATGTTTGTGACACGTTGAAGATCTCCGAGCGCCGCGCCTGTATCCGTCGCATCAAGATCCCGGGCACGCATCACCCGCTCGGCCAACGCCCGCGTCGTTAACTCGGAGCCGTCATGGAGTTGCAGCGCACATAGATCAGCGATCTCGCCCTTCCGGAAGAAACCGTGGCTTACGACATAACGGGCGCGCTGTTTCCCGACGTCGGTGAACAGCCGAAGCGTGGCGTTCACATGGGCCAGATCATGCTTGGCCTGCTCGATCTGCGCCTCATAGGCAGTGATCCGACCGTGGATCTCCGCCCGCTTGTCGCGCAATGCCTTGACGATAAGCTCCTTATCCATACGCCGAATAAAAGCCGCAAACGGCACTGCGAGCCAGACCGCTCAGTGGTGCGCTTCCTCCATAATGCCGCAGGCACTCGTCGTGTAGCCGACCGTTGAACGACTCGATGAAGCCGTTCTGCTGCGGCTAGCCCGGCTGGATGTAGTGCCAGCCAACACCGGTCTCCAACTGCCAGCGCAGCATGGCTCGCAACGTCAGTTCCGTGCGGTAGCAGCTGACTATCGAAGATGGCCGCCCCCGCACATCGATGAGGCGATCGAGTCCGCGAGCCAACACGCCCGCCAGAGAGCGAGGTGTCTACGATCAATGCCAGACACTCGCGCGTGAAGTCGTCCACGATGCCAAGCACGCGGAACCGGCGGCCGTCACGCAAAGGGCACTTGGCACAATCCCGTCAACACGGGATTGGCTGCCGTGATCCTGAACACGGGCACGCGCCGCATGCGCCGCGCCATCGGTCCTTTATCCTCGAAGGCCGATTGAAACTGTACAGTCCCACCCGCACCCGACCATGCGGCTGCGACGCTCCCGCAGAGGTACACCCCTCCCCATGCGCCGCACGCTAGCACGAGGTCTCCGCAGACCTGACCGAGAAGCCTGCTGAACGCGCTCACGAAGTCAGCGGGCGCCTCGCCCGCCTTCAATGCTGAAAACAGTGCCCCGCCAGAGACCGGGAACGATGACCGAACGTGTCCCCAATATTTCTGGCGGCGACCGGGATCACTCAGCGTGAGCCCCGAGATTACGTCCTCGACCGAAACGATGTGCGTTCCCCCTTGCCAAGGATGCGCGAGCTTCATGTGGCCGGGTTCGCAAGCGATCGCGTGCCATGCGTTGGCCGTCCTGACCAGCAGCGCCCCGCCAAATCCCGTCCCGACGTTGACGACGAGACGCGGGCCGCCGAGCGGTCCGGTCCGCTCCAGGATCGGCGCAAGATCGCTAGACCGCAGTACCGGCAGCGACCACGCCGCCGCTTCAAGGTCGTTCAGCAGCGCGACGGGTTTATTGGCGAAGCCGCGGCTCACGCGTGCCTTGTCGATGACGATGTCACGATTTGTGAGGCGCACCCGTCCATCTTCAACCGGGCCTGCCGCAGCTATGGCGATGCCTTCCAGAGCCTCCAAATCGGCAAAGCGCGCCGCATAAACTTCGAGTGCGTCCTCGATGCCCGCGACGTTGTCCGGCGCGACCACCATGAGATCTGCAAGATGGCTTGGGGCGTCCGAGCGCGCGCAGCGCAGGTTGGTTCCCCCTGCATCACACACGATCCGCCATCCCGTCATATTGCATCGTCCCACGAAGATGATAACAGCCGCGCCGCGTTGATGATGCCCACCATCGAGTAGGTCTGGGGGAAGTTGCCCCACGCCTCGCCGGTCTCCGGCTTGATGTCTTCCGACATCAGTCCCAGATGATTGCGGTTCGACAGCAGCGCCTCGAATATGTCGCGCGCTTCCTGCTTGCGGCCAGCCCGCGCCAGCGCCGTCACGCGCCAGAACGCGCAAATGTTGAAGGCGGTGTCCGGCGGGCCGAAATCGTCGGGTGCTTCATAACGCATCATGAAGGCGGCGCGCCCCAGCGTTTTCTCCGTCGCCTCGAGCGTTGCGAGAAAACGCGGATCCCGCGCGTCGATGAAATTCACCTCGGCCATGAGCAGAACGCCTGCGTCGAGCTTGTCGCCACCGAAGGATTCAACGAAGGCCTGGCGTTTTTCCGACCAGGCATGTTTGAGGATTACCGCCTTGATCATGTCGGCCTGCGCCTGCCAGAATGCGTGGCGCTCCATGCGCCCGATGAAGTGCGCGATCCGCGCAAGCCTGTCGCACGCCGCCCAGCACATGAGGCTCGAGGTGGTGTGCACCTTGGCCGAATAGCGCAGCTCCCACATCCCCGCGTCGGGCTGATCGTAAAGCCGGATGGCTTGCATGCCGACGCGCTCCAGCAATTCGAATTCGCCCGGCCCCGGCCTGCTCAGCAGCCGCCGGTCGAGAAATGCCTGCGCTGCGCCCAGGAGAACATTGCCATATGAATCGTGCTGGAAATGCTCGTAGGCCTGATTGCCCGCACGCACCGGCCCCATGCCACGGTACCCCGGCAGCGACGGCACGAGATACTCGGTCAGCCTGCGCTCCAATCCGACGCCGTAGACAGGCTGGATGTGTCCGCCATCGGCCGTTGAGACTACGTTCATGAGCCAGCGGAAATAATTTTCCATAGTGCGCACGGCCGAAAGGCTGTTGAGGGCGCGCACCACGAAGTAGGCGTCTCTGATCCAGCAGAAGCGGTAGTCCCAGTTGCGTCCGCTGTTGGGCGCCTCGGGTATCGACGTCGTGACGGCGGCGACAATGGCGCCCGTCGGTTCATAGGTGCAAAGCTTCAACGTGATCGCAGCACGGATCACGGCTTCCTGCCACTCGAACGGAATGGCAAGGCGATGCGACCAGCCGCGCCAATAGCGCTCGGTCTGCTCGAATTCCGAACTGGCGAAACTCGCAGCCGAATCATTCAGCGTTTCATCCGGCCCCAGGACAAGGCTAAGCGGTTCGTGCAGGTTGAACGGCGTCGCGTTGAGTACGTAGTCGATCGGCGCATCCGTGGTGAGGCGGAGCGTGAACCTCGGCCCCACGAAACGGATATGGTTCGATCCATAGGTGAGCACCGGGTTGACCGCGCCGTATTCGAACCCAGGCCGCACCTTGATCCTGATCCGCGGTGTGCCGGAAAGCGGCCGGATCAGGCGGATCAGGGTCTTGGGCCTATAGGCGCGTCCGCGCGATTCATAGCGCGGCGCGAAATCGATGATCTCCACCGAACCGTCCGCGCTGCGAAGAACGGTGCGGAGTATCGCAGTATTCTCGATGTAGGCTTGTTCGCTCTCTACATAGCCGTCGATCTCGATGGAGAAATCGCCATCGCCCGCCCGTTCCGGCGGCGCACCCAGAAGACTGTGAAAGATCGGGTCGCCGTCGATGCGCGGCAGACAATACCACACGATATGCGCACGCTTGTCGATCAGCGCCGCGACGTTGCAGTTCCCGATCAGGCCAAGATCAAGTGTGCTCAAGGTCCCCCGCTTTCTTCACTTCGCCGACGCCAGCGTGTCGAGCCACCGGCGGAATGCTGCGGCCGTCTCGAACCCGAAAGCCGCACGAGATGGTCCCTCGCCAATCTTGATGGATATGCCATCCATGGCGTTGACGAGCATGAAGCCGTCCTCATCCGTCACGTCATCGCCCGCGAACAACGGTATACGTCCCTTGAAGGGCTCCAATTCCATGAAATGTGCAATCGCCGCCCCCTTGCTCGCCACGGCGGGAAGAATCTCCACCACACGCTTGCCCGTGATGTACTTCAAGGCCGTGTGCCCCGCCACGATATCGCGCGCGGCGCGCACGATGACTTCCTCGTTATCCGGGCACGCGCGGTAGTGCACCGCGACCGATAAAGGCTTGCGCTCGATGAAGACGCCGCTGAGCCCGCCGATCCGATCGGCCAAGACGCCCTCGACACGCGAAACAAGGTCGGCCCCGAGACGATCCGGCAAGCTCACTCCATTGGCGGTGCGCAACTGCGCGCCATGGATGCCCGCGGCGGCGATCTGGCCGAGCCCCGTCATGGCATCGATATCGTCCAGATGCCGGCCCGATATGAGCGCCACCGCGCCATCGAGGCGCCGCGCCAACGCCTCGACGTTCCTGCGCGTCGCGTGCGGAACCTTTGCCTGTGACGGCGTGGCAACGATATCCGCCAGCGTACCGTCGATGTCCAGGAATACGGCAAGCCGCGATGAATTCGTCAAATCTGGCTGTGGGCGGCGCGGTGAGGGTGAATCTGACGTCACTTCACGGCCCTTTATCGACCTGTTCGTCACAGGCCAATGAGTTTATCGTGGCCTGCGGATCGGAAACCGCGGCGCGAGGATGCTGCCGCGTTAAGAGAGCCTAAAGAGAACATCTCAACGGCAAGAAGGCAACCCCGGTGAAGGCACTTACCATAGGCGGCGCGATGGTCGATACGATCGCCATCGTCGATGACGTGCTCATAGAGCGCATGAGCATGAGCAACGCCGGAAAAACATTCCTGCTTCTCGAGCAGGGCAGCAAGACGGAAGCCTCCAGCATTTCCACCCACTGCGGGGGCGGCGCGCTCAATGCCGCTGTCGGCCTCTCCAGGCTGGGTTTTACGACCTCCATACTCGCCAAGGTCGGCGAAGATGCGCGCGCGGATCTCGTCCGCCAGACCCTCAGCTGTGAAGGTATCCTGGACCGCGCCCTCACCAGCACGAGCGAGGCCCCGACAGGCGCCTCCGCCGTCATTTCAGCCCACGACCGCAACGCGGCGATCTTCACTTTCCGCGGCGCCAACACGCTATTGCGGGGCGAGGACCTGAAGCCCGAGTTCTTCGATGCCGATCTCATCTACGTCTCGACCCTCAGTGGCCGGTCCGCCGACGTGTTGCCGGACATTGTCCGGCTGCGGCCGGAGGGCGCAAAACTGTCGGTCAATCCAGGCGTACGCCAGATCACCTCGCGGTTTGCCGAACTGTGGAAGATGCTGCCTCATATCGATCTGTTGGCTGTTAACCGGCTCGAGGCCGAAACATTCGCGCGCCAGGCCGTGGCGGAACTCGCAGGCAACGAGAACGCCACCTTGCGGCGGATAGCTGCCGCGGGTCTCGCCGGCACCGAGGGGCGCGGGTATTCCCGCAGCGATGTCGCCCGCGCCTTGCTCGCCGGTCTGCGCGGTCTTGGTGCGCGCACCGTTCTGCTTACTGACGGGCGCCATGGGGCCTATGCCGGGCGCGCGCATGAGACGTTGTATTGCCCGCCCATCGAGGTTCCCGTTGCGAGCACGGCAGGCGCTGGTGATGCGTTCGTGTCGACTTTCTCCGGGTTGGCGGCACGCGATGAAAACATCGAGCTGGCGCTGCTGGCGGCAACGATCAATGCTGCAAGCGTGGTGACTGCGGCAGATTCGCAATCGGGCCTACTGAGGCAACCGGAACTCGCCAGGCGCGTTGTTGAGCAAGGCTCCAAATCCCGGTTGGTGCGCTGGCCCGAAGCGTGCTGACGTCATCGTCTTAATTCAAATGCAGTCCAAGCGAACTCAGCGCTTCGGCGTCGTCTGAGGACAAAATCGTTGACCCCGACCGCATTGCAGACCAGCATAAGTCGTCTGAACACTTTCAGAATTCGTAGATGAAACTCATTGATGAAACTTATTGGCTCCAGGCATTTTCCGAATTGGTCGATCGGGCTACGTAGCGAGCCCGGCAGAACGATTCTGCGCTACGGCCTCATTGCCGCTCTCGTCGCACTCCTCTCCTCTTTCCTGCTTGCGCCACTGCTCACCACACTCGTCGATGACTGGTCGCGGCGCGACGTGGAAATGAGATCCGCGCTGGTCTTCAACTCGCTTCAGGAATCGCTGGCGGATCTGCTGGCCAACAAAGACAGCGCTCGCATACAATCCCTCTTCGACCGTGTTTCGTCCGATCCACACATCCTTGCCGTCGCGTTCTGTACTGGCGACGGCGCACCCGCGTTCGCCAGCAAGCTGATGCCCGCCTCCTTGTCGTGCGAGAAGATCGCGCGTGGCGACACCCAGAGCTTCTCCTTGGTCCTCGTCAACGGCCGCGAAACGCTGGCGGCTTCCTTTCCCATCTCGACCCGCGAAATGAGCGGACACCTCGTCCTCGTCAACGATCTCACGTTTGCCATCCGGCGGGGCGCCGAAGCCCGCAAGTATCTTGCGTTTCTGCTTGGCGGCATCGTCCTTGCGAGCGGCGTGCTCGCCACGGCCCTCGTGGTGTTCCTCATTCGCCACTGGCTGCAGAGCTTTCGCCGCGCCGTCGAAACGGCCAGCAGACGCGGCGGCAGCGCCCCATCCGTCGGCCTCGCCGTCCTCGATAACGATCTGCGCATGGCCCTGCGTCAGATGCGCGTGGGACGCGCGTACACGGATGTCGAGAATGTCGAATGGAACAAGGATGCGCTTCGTCACATCCTCGCAACGCAACTTCCTGGCGTGGAGGTCATGGTCGTCGCCAACCGCGAGCCCTACATCCACAATCAGGTAGGCAATGAAATCGAGGTTCAGACTCCCGCCAGCGGCCTCGTCTCGGCGTTGGAACCCGTCATGCGCGCCTGCGGGGGAACGTGGATCGCCCACGGCAGCGGCACGGCCGACCGCGAAACCGTCGACGCCAACGATCGCCTGGGTGTTCCACCCGATTCGCCCGAGTACACGCTGCGGCGCGTCTGGGTGAGCGATGCTGAGCAGGACGGCTACTATTACGGCCTCGCCAACGAAGGGCTCTGGCCGCTTTGTCATATCGCCTTCACGCGGCCGGTATTCCGCGAAGCCGACTGGCGCATCTATCAAGAGATCAACGAGCGCTTTGCGAGCGCGGTCGTTGCGGAAGCGAAAACGCCAAATCCGATCGTGCTCGTGCAGGACTATCACTTCGCGCTGCTTCCCCGAATGCTGCGCCAACGCCTGCCCGAAGCAACCATCATCATGTTCTGGCACATCCCCTGGCCCAACTCGGAAACCTTCGGGATCTTTCCTTGGAAGGAGGACATCATTCACGGCCTGCTCGGCAGCACCATCGTGGGTTTCCACACCCAGTTCCATTGCAACAACTTCCTGGAGACAGTGGACCGCTTCGTTGAAAGCCGCATCGACCGCGAGGAGGAATCCGTCACGCTGCGGGGCCATGAGACCTTCGTGCGCCCCTACCCGATTTCGATCGCCTGGCCGCCCGCTGCACTCAAGAACCAGCACGATGTCGCTACCTGCAGAAAGGTGGTCCGCGATCGGCTTGGACTATCGCAGGATTGCAGGATAGCCGTCGGGATCGAGCGGTTCGACTACACCAAAGGCGTTCTCGATCGTATGCGCGCCGTCGACTGCATGCTTCAGGCGCACCCGGAATGGGTCGGCAAATTCACGTTGATCCAGGCGGCCGCGCCCACCCGCAGCAAGCTGCCCACGTACAAGGAGCTTCAAGAAGAGGCTGTGCGCGTCGCCAATGAAGTCAACGCCCGGTACCCGGACGCCAAGCACCCCCCGATTACGCTCATCATCCGCCATCACGCACCAAGCGAGGTCTTCGAGCTTTTCCGTGCCGCCGATGCGTGCATCGTATCGAGCCTTCACGACGGCATGAACCTCGTCGCCAAGGAGTTCATCGCCGCGCGCGATGACGAACTCGGCGTCCTGCTGCTGTCGAGCTTTGCGGGCGCCTCGCGCGAATTGCGTGAGGCCCTGATCATCAATCCCTACGATGCGAGTTCCATGGGCGAAGCTCTCCACGAGGCATTAACGATGCCGCCTGCCGAACAGCGCGAACGCATGCGCCTGATGCGCGAGCAGGTTCGCACGCGCAACGTCTATCGCTGGGCGGGGCAGATGCTGAGGGACGCCAGCAAGATGCGCAAGAAACAACGCATCGTGGATATTGCCGCATTACGCGAGCGCGCCGCCGGTTAAAGCCGCGGCACTTGCGCCGGCGGCCGTCCAAGCGCGCGATTGGCTCCTAGCGCAACACGTAACCGCGGCCGCGAACCGTCTGGATGAGCTTGCGCGCGAAAGGATCGTCCACTTTCGCGCGGATACGGCGGATATTTACGTCGACGACATTGCTGTCGGCATCGCGCTTCATGTCCCAGATCTGCTCGGCAATGTATGTCCGGGTCAAGATCTCGCCGTGCCGGCGAACCAGGAGCGCAAGAAGCAGCATTTCCTTGTTGGACAACTCGAGCGGCTGATCGGCGCGATAAGCCTTGTGGCGCGCAAGATCGACCCGGAGATCCTCGAACTGCAATGCGTCCGAGGCTGCCGCGTTGGGCAGGCGACGCAATACCGTGTGGATTCGCGCCACCAGCTCGGCAAATGCGAACGGCTTCACGATGTAGTCGTCCGCGCCCAGCGAGAGGCCCCGAACTCGCTGGTCTACCGCATCGCGCGCCGTCACCATGAGCACCGGCGTGCGCGTGTCCTTTTCACGCAACCGCGACAGCACGGTCCAGCCGTCGATCCTGGGCAGCATGACATCGAGCACGATGAGGTCGGGGCGCTGCGTGATGGCTGCCTGCAAGCCCGCTTCGCCATCCTGCTCAACGTCCACCGAGAAGCCTTCCGAACTCAGTCCCTTGGCCATCAGCTGAGACGTTTTGGGGTCGTCTTCAATGACGAGCAGCTTCATGGCGCGTTTCCCCCGATCGTTTCATGTGCCGGCGGCCGCGCGGCCGCCCCCGGGCGGCAGCAAGACGGCGATGGGGCGACTAGCCTAGGCCGGAACCTCGTGCTTGGGTATCCTGGAGCCCTGCGTTATTCCGCGCTATTGCGGGGCAGCAAGTTTGGTCAGCAGGGGCCGACCCTTTTCAACCACGTAGGTATTGACCATGACGGCCCCCTTCGGCCCCACCTTTGCGGCGTGGACCGTGCCCATCGGAAAACTGATCGATTGACCCGCGGACAAATGCACCGGCTGCTGGCCGTCCACCGTGTAAGCGACCTCGCCCTCCAGAATGTAGCTGATCTCCGGGCCAGGATGGGTATGGCGGCCAACTTCGAAATCAGCGGCCAGCTCGAGACGCAAGACCATGGCCTCGAAGCCGGTACCGGGCACATCTGTCTTTTGCAGAACCGTTCGTTTGAGGCCTGCGACAGCTTGCGTCACGGCGGGCGGCTTGGTTTCTCCGGCCGCAGCGGCGACTGCGAGATTTGACGACCATAGCGCCAGGCATGAGACCGCGGCCAAAATTCTGCTGTGTCCGTTGCACAGGTTCACCATCGCTTGAAGCCTTCCACGGTCCTGACCTCTTGGTGCGGACTTGACCTTCGGTTGAACTTGTCAGAGAGCCGGACGCCGATCATATTCCAAGAACCTTGAACCAACCAAACAGACGCGAGAGCCCGGAATGAAAATTGATCTTAGCGGAAAAACAGCGCTCGTCACGGGCTCCACGGGCGGCATCGGGTTTGCGATTGCGAAAGGATTGGCTGGCGCGGGTGCGCGCGTCCTCATCAACGGGCGCAAGGCTGACAGGGTCGCCGCTGCCATCAGCCGGCTTGAGCGGGATGTGACGGGCGGCAAATTCCTGGCAGCGCCCGGCGACGTCGCGACCGCCGATGGATGCGCCTCGATCGTCGAGGGCAAGGGCGACATAGACATCCTCGTCAACAACGCCGCCATCTTCGAGCCCAAGGACTTCTTCGATATTCCCGACGCGGACTGGACGCGCTATTTCGAAACCAATGTGCTGTCCGGAATCCGGCTGTCGCGTGAGCTGATGCCCGCCATGCTGGGGCGCAATTGGGGGCGCATCGTTTTCATCTCTTCGGAATCGGCGGTGCAGATCCCCAAGGAGTTCATTCACTACGGCTTCACCAAGACGGCCGAATTGGCAATCTCGCGCGGTCTGGCCGAATTGTCCGCCGGCTCCAATGTCACCGTTAACTCGGTGCTGCCCGGACCCACACGTTCCGACGGCGTGGAAGGCTTCCTGGAAGCGCTTGCCGCCAAGGCCGGCATCAGTACCGGCCAGATGGCGAAGAACTTCGTCCAGAGGCATCGCCCGTCATCCCTCATCCAGCGGTTTGCAACCGTCGATGAGGTCGCCAACATGGTCGTCTATGTGTGCTCGAGGGAGGCCTCCGCCACCAACGGCGCGGCCCTGCGCGTCGACGGCGGCGTGGTGCGCTCCATCGTATAGTTTGACAGGAGCGACGCCCCCTGCGGTCCGTCAGCCGATTTCTTCAATCTCGGCGCTTGCTTGCCCCGCGGCCACCTCGTCGCCCACCTGCCGCCCCATCAGGGCCTGAGCCAATGGCGAGACGTAAGACAGCGTTCCTTTCGATGGATTGGCTTCATCCTCGCCCACGATGCGGTAGGTCTGACGGCGCCCATCATCGCGCCTGATGCTGACGCGAGAGCCGAAGTGCACCACGCCGTCCGCGGGAGGCTCGTCTTGCACCTCGGCGGATGCGCGCCGCGCACTCCAATAGCGCATCTCGCGCGCAATCTTCTGCAGACCGATCCTGTCCGCCGCGCCCTGAGCCTTGGCATAAGCCGCGCTCAGCGTTTCAAGTTCGGCCTCGATCATGGCAAGACCAGACGCGGTCACCAGGTTGCGGTTGGGAGAAATCAGGCGATCGGGAAGATCCTCCGCTGCCTCCCCTCCATCATCATCTCTGACGAACGCGCGGCTCAATAGACTATCCCTTTCCTGACCGTTTGCGACACCGCGACAGCCTCGTGCGGCGATCGGCCTGAGATATGGTGCGAAAAAGGCGTGGCGCAAGGCGCGAGGCGGCCGGCGAACCCGAGCGTGCCCCGATCGAGACGCTACAAGGTTAGAAGTCATCCGACACGGGATGTGGAACGATGCGGCAACGTCAAGAAACACTATCGGTCGAAACTCGTGGCACGGGGCTCTATGAAGTCACGCGGCAAGCCGCGCGCTTCACGTCGGAAGCCGGCATGGCGACGGGTTTGCTGCACGTTTTCTGCCGCCACACCTCCGCTTCCCTCGTCATTCAGGAAAACGCGGACCGGGATGTGCAACGCGACCTGACCGCGTTCTTTAGACGGCTCGTACCCGACGGCGACCCCTTGTTCATTCACACCTGCGAAGGGCCCGACGACATGCCTGCCCACGTCAAAGCCGCCTTGACTCAGACGGCGCTGACGATTCCCATAGCGCAGGGCCGTCTCATGCTCGGAACGTGGCAAGGTATCTTTCTGTTCGAACACCGCACGGCGCCGCACACACGACAGATCGTACTGCACGCCTGCGGTGCCTGAGAGAGCGCAACAAGGATCGCAATAAACGAAGGATCAATCCTCCAACGCCCTGAGCACAGCTTTGGTGATGGACGGCACCGGCTCTTTGGTAAGATCCTTGTCGATCCAGGCGGAAACCCGTGCGCTCAGGCCGCTGCCGCCGGCGACTTTGCGCATCTCGCCCAACGCAACGGGCGGCGCAACGATGACGACGCTTTCGAAGGCGTTCTTGTCGGCGTCCCTCGACAGATCGGCCATGATGTCGGCCAAGAAGCGATCCTCGGCACGCTGATGAAGATCCGGACCCTCGGTGGCCGATCTGCGTCTGCCTACGGATTCAAACGTTCGGGCGGGCTTGTCACGGCCCTGCTCGCTCGTCCTTGGATTGTCCTGACCGTAGGTCCGTACGGCACTCAGTGCTGGCTCCAGCGCTGTGCCTTCGTTGACAAGCACGATACCGCGCGCACCATCCGCCACCACAACCCAATCGCCCGTCTTCAAACGCTTCATGGCAAACCTCTCAGCAACCGCAATCTGACGCCGAATTGCTCAAATATGGCGCTCCAAGCTGATTGCAACATTGTGCGCTGTCAATTGCCGCACCGCGGAGGGAGGGTGCAGAGGGAGGCGCGCGGGAGGGGTGAGGAGCGACCTGGTCGAGCGCCGGCGTCCGCAATCGTCCGCCTGCTCGTATCAGACTGCCACCCGGCGGCGACCGTTGCGGGGCTCGTTTCGCCGCTATAAATTCGTGGCGCGAATACGTGTTGATCTTTCCCATGGGACGCGCGCAATAGCGCCGGAGGAGGCCTGAAAACCCTCCTTGCCCGAGAGACTTGAAACAGGCGCCGGGAGGTTCCATGCCGCAATCGCGAAGCCCAGAAAGACGCCGTCCTGCTCTCGCGCCGCGGCGCGTGTTTTTCCAGCGCCTCGCCAAAAACGCGGCATTCGCCGCCCTGCTCATTCTCCTGTCTCTGGCCGGCGGTATCGCAGGTTACGTCTATTTCGCGCACATGCAGCTTGTGGATGCGTTCCTGAACGCCGCAATGATCCTGTCCGGCATGGGCCCGGTGGGCGATCTTCCGACTGCGTCCGCCAAGATTTTCGCCGGGCTTTACGCCATCTACTCCGGTATCGTGATCATCGCCACCACAGGCGTGATCTTGGGGCCGATTCTGCACCGGATGATGCATAGCTTCCACCTCGCGGACGGCCGCGACAGCTGAGGCGGAGACGTTAATATCTCCCCGCGTTCACCCGCCGCAGCAATGGCGCATGACCGGGGCTTGTACGAAAGTCCTAACCTGCTAATCACACCCCGACACCTTGAAGGAGACGCCCATGAAACCGACCGAAGTCACCCCCGAGACCCCGGCCGAGAGCGCCGCGCGCGCCGAAGCCGCCGCGCTGATCCGCGACTACTACGCCGCCTTCAATCGCGGCGATACCGAGGGCATGCTGAAATACCTGACAGAGGATGTCATCCACGACATTAACCAGGGCGAGCGCCGCCAGGGCAAGGACAAGTTTCGCGCCTTCAACGCCCGCATGTCACATAACTACAAGGAAGAACTCAAGGACATCGTCGTGATGGTGTCCAAGGACGCCTCGCGGGCGGCGGCGGAGTTCAACGTTCATGGCGTCTACAAGAACACCGACGAAGGCCTCCCGCCCGCCACCGGCCAGAAATACGTGCTGCCCGCCGGTACGTTCTTCGCCATCCGCGATGGCAAGATCGCTCGCGTAACAACATACTACAACCTCACCGACTGGATCACCCAGGTCGCAGGTTGACGCCATGACGCCCGACGCCAAGAACATCCGCGTGGAAAGCCTCACGGGAGAAGCGATCAAATCCGTGCTGCCGGATCTGGCGCGACTGAGGATCGTCGTGTTTCGCGATTGGCCCTACCTCTACGACGGAACGCTCGCCTACGAGGAGGAGTACTTGGCCAAGTTCGCCGCTGCCAAGGGAGCGGTGTGCGTCGTGGCGCGCGATGGCGAAACGATTGTCGGCGCTTCCACCGGAGCGCCGATGATCGAGCATGCCGACGAATTCGGCGAGCCCTTCAAGAATGCAGGTTACGACATCTCGAAAATCTTCTACTGTGGCGAGAGCGTGCTCTTGACGTCCCATCGCGGCTTTGGTTTGGGACACGCCTTCTTCGATCATCGCGAAGCGCAGGCGCGTAGGCTTGGCGGCTTTACGCATTCCACCTTCTGCCGTGTCGTGCGCCCCGACGATCATCCCTTGAAGCCGAAGGACTACGTTCCGCTCGACGGATTCTGGAGGAAGCGCGGCTACGCACCGGCCGATGGCATCGTCGCCACCTATCATTGGAAGGACATCGACCAGCCCGAGGAGACGGTTCACCGCATGCAGTTCTGGATGAAGGCGCTCTGAGCGGCGCAATCCTTCCAGGATCCTCGATCTATTAGCCCGTCCCTCTTTTCATCCAGGCCGCCTCGATGACCAGCCCGACGATCTTGAAAGTCGCAGCCGCGCAATACCCGATCGGCCAGCCCAGATCGCTTTCCGAGTGGGAATCCAAGATCGCGCTCTGGGTGAAGAAGGGCGCCGCGACCGGCGCCTCGCTGCTCGTCTTTCCCGAGTACGCAGCCATCGAACAGGCAGCGGCATTCGGACCGGAGGTCTACAGCGATCTCCAGGCCACATTGCGCAAGGTGGCTGAGCTTGCGGAGAGCCGCGTCGCGCTTCACTGCGATCTTGCGCGCAAGCACGGCGTACACATACTCGCCGGCTCCGGCCCCGTGTTGAAGACTGGCGGGCGGTTCGTCAACGCCGCTCAACTCGTCACGCCCGAGGGCTGCGTCGGCGTGCAAGAAAAGCTGGTCATGACGCCCTTCGAGCGCGATTGGGGAATCTCGGCAGGCGCTCGCGTGCGGGTTTTCAGAACCGCCATCGGAACGTTCGGCATCGCCATCTGCTATGACAGCGAGTTCCCGCTGCTGGTCAACGCCATGGCGCAGGCAGGCGCCGACGTTGTGCTCGTTCCCTCCTGCACGGAACGCATTTCCGGCTATCACCGCGTGCGCACGGGCTGCATGGCGCGCGCGCTGGAGAACACTATTGCTACCATCCAGAGCCCCACGGTGGGGGACGCGCCCTGGTCTCCCGCGGTCGATTTTAACGCGGGCGCTGCCGGCGTTTATGTGCCTTCCGAGCATGGGGTCTCCGACACGGGCGTCCTGGCTGAAGGCCCCCTCAACGAAGCGGCGTGGGTTGCAGCCGAGATCGATATGGCGCGCCTGAAGCGCGTGCGTGATAGCGGTGAAATGCGCAACGCGCATGATTGGACGCTCCAACCAGGCGCACCGGCGGCTGGCGTTGCCGTCGAGGTCGTCGACCTTAAGCGGGCTTGAGTGGATTCCAGCGGATGACCATGCCGCCGCAATCGCGCCCGCTTCCCGCTCAATTGATCTTGCGCGACGGATCGGCGATCGCAGTGCGTTCCAGAACCGGGATGTTGCGGCTCGAACGCTTCATCCCACCGAACATTGCGGGCGATGGCAAGCAGATGAGGGAGCAAATGGGCAAGCGGTTTCGCGATGCATTCCCAAACCCGGTTTCAGGCTGCCGCGGCGCCACTCCGATGAACGTTTTGCTGGCCCTGTCGCTCAGCGCGACGCCTGCCCTGGCCGGCACGTCAACGGCCCCCTCGGGTTCGAACTCGTGGACGAGAAGCATGCAAGTCGAAGTAGCACCTGCTGCCTGCGCCGGACTGGACAAAGCCTTTCAAAACCGCGTGATGGAGGTTAACGAATTCCAAGTGGCAATAAATAAAGCCCGCAACGGGCCCGCGCCGAACGTGCTTGGTCTGCTGAAGACGTGGATGGGTCAACCCTACACGGCCGAATCGCTCAGGCGGAAGCAGGAACAGCTCGAAGGCGCACGCCGGCGAGCCGATGCCATCAATGAGCTGCGCACCTCCGCAGGCTGCCCGCATATGGATATCGAGGAGGAACTGCGCAAACTGCGGTCCAAGAAGCAACCCGCCGAAAACCGCTGACATGCCGCGGCCAAACCATGGTCCGCACGGCCTGGGTGAGCCACCAAGACGCTGCCCGGCTTGATCTAAATCAATCCGCGCGCGTAGACTGCCGTTCAGATTCAATCTGCAAACGCAGATCGAAATCAGGCTGACACATGGGACAGGTCATGATCGCAACAGAAGAGAGTAGCGCGGACTCGCACTTGGCGGCAGCACCGGTGTCGCCCACGCAGCAGACTGAGACCGAACCACCGCGTCCCCAGTTGTCGCCCGCGCGCATGCGTCATGACCCAGATGCGATCCGTCGCGCCTTCGAGACAGGTGAATATCCCTATCAGGCCCGCATGTCGGCGAAGGTCTACGAAGCGGCGATGGCGGATCTTCAAGTCGAACTGCTCAAGGCCCAAAACTGGGTAAAGGAGACCGGCGAGCGCATCGTCGTTCTGTTCGAAGGACGTGATGCTGCAGGAAAGGGCGGCACGATCAAGCGCTTCATGGAGCATCTCAACCCACGCGGCGCACGCGTCGTTGCGCTTGAAAAGCCGACGGAGCGGGAGAAGACGCAATGGTATTTCCAGCGCTACGTGGAGAACCTGCCTGCTGGCGGTGAAATCGTCTTCTTCGATCGATCCTGGTACAACCGCGCTGGCGTGGAACGCGTAATGGGCTTTTGTTCCCCCAACGACTACCTGGAATTCATGCGTCAATGTCCCGAACTGGAACGAATGCTGGCCCGCTCGGGAATTCGCCTGTTCAAGTACTGGTTTTCGGTGACGCGCGAAGAGCAATTGCGGCGATTCAAGTCGCGCGAACACGATCCGCTGAAGCAGTGGAAGCTGTCGCCCATCGACAAGGCGTCGCTCGACAAATGGGACGACTATACGGAAGCCAAGGAGGCGATGTTCTTCTACACCGATACCGCGGATGCGCCGTGGACCATCGTGAAATCGGATGACAAGAAACGCGCGCGCCTAGGCTGCATGCAGCATTTTCTCACGAGCCTCAATTATCCCAACAAGAACTCCAAGATCGTGACCGGCCCCGATCCCCTCATCGTGGGTTCGACCAGCCACGTGATCGGCCGCGATGAAGCCATTCTGGGAAAATCGCTTCATCCGGAGAAGCGCCGCGGTAGCCACAAGAGGTAGGCTCGCTACTCTAGCAGCAGCATCAGTATTCAAGGCTCAAGGCCGCGCCCGGCGAACACGGGTGCGGCTTTATCGTATCCGGCCTGCGCCGGCCTTTGGCTCTGACGACGGGACCATGCGGCAACCTTCGCCAATTGACACGCCCCCTCCGCCACTTATGGTGCGCGGCATAATAACGCCGGAAAAGAAGGACACTGCCGGATGGCCATCGCCCGCACGCCAGCAAAGCACTTCGCGCCCCTCGCCATCGGCGCTCCCGAACCCTATCGCCAGCTTCCTGTGCGGCTGGAGCGGATGATCCATTTCATCCCTCCCCACAACGAGAAGATCCGCGCCAAGCTGAAGGACACGATCAAGCAGGTCGACGTGGTCCTGGGCAATCTGGAAGATGCGATCGCGGTCGGCGAGAAGGAGGCGGCGCGCAAGGGCTTCATCTCGATGGCGCGCGAATTCGACTTCGGAACCACGGGCCTGTGGACCCGCATCAATTGCCTCAATTCGCCCTGGGTGCTGGACGACGTGACCGAGATCGTCGCCAATGCCGGCGACAAGGTCGACGTTATCATGCTGCCCAAGGTTGAGGGCCCCTGGGACATCCATTATCTCGACCAGCTTCTTGCGCAGCTCGAGGCCCGGTACAAGGTTTCAAAGCCGATCCTCATCCACGCCATTCTCGAAACCGCCGAGGGAGTCAACAACGTCGAAGCGATCGCCGCCGCCTCTCCGCGGATGCACGGCATGAGCCTGGGACCTGCCGATCTCGCCGCATCGCGCGGCATGAAGACCACGCGCGTCGGTGGCGGGCATCCGGGCTACGGCGTGCTGGCCGACCCCGGCGCCGACAAAGGCGCTGCGCGTACGTTCTACCAGCAGGATCTGTGGCACTACACGGTTGGCAAGATGGTGGATGCCTGCCTCGCCTATGGACTGAAGCCGTTCTATGGCCCGTTCGGCGATTTTGCAGACAGCGCCGCTTGCGAGGCGCAGTTCCGCAACGCGTTCCTCCAGGGCTGCCTCGGGGCGTGGTCGCTGCATCCTTCGCAAATCGAGATCGCCAAGCGCGTCTTCTCGCCCGACCCCGGCGAAGTCCTGTTCGCAAAGCGCATTCTGGAAGCGATGCCCGATGGCACGGGCGCCGTCATGATCGACGGCAAGATGCAGGACGACGCCACCTGGAAGCAGGCCAAGGTCATCGTCGATCTTGCCAGGATCGTCGCCTCCAAGGACCCCGAGCGCGCCGCGCTATACGGGATGTAGGAAAGCGGCGGCGCCGAGATCAGAAACTATGGCCCGTTGCGCAACGCGCGACGGGCCATTTTGCTGTCCGGCCTACGATTGCTTTGGATGCTTTTCGCAAAAAAAGCGGGAACCGGTCTTGCGACACGAAGCGCGACAAGACCAACGACTGGAGCTGGATGCGCGATCCCGCGAAGCTCGCAGATGGCACCAGCAGCTTCACGCGGCGCCGCCGCGCAGGCGCGCAAGCGCCTTGGCGCGGCCCATCAGCGGCAGTAGCGCTTTGAGTTCGGGGCCCTCATCGGTTCCGGTCAACGCAAGGCGCAAGGGATGAAACAGCCCCCGTCCCTTGGCGCCGGTGGCCGCCTTCACAGCATTGGTCCACACGCCCCAGGTCTCTTGCGAGAAGGGTTCCGCCGGCAGCAGATCGGCGGCTTTGGCGAGCAACGCCGCGTCCTCGACGGCCGGAGCGATTTCGCCCGCAACGACCCGCCACCATGTCCGCGCGTCCGCAAGGACCATGAGGTTTCCGCGCACAGCGTCCCAGAACGCTGCTCCGCCGCCCACGCCCATGGCAGCCAGGCGATCGGCTACGTCTTCAAAGGGCAGCTTGTGAAGCAGCTTGGCGTTGAGGCTTCTGAGTTCCTCGACGTCGAAGCGGCCCGGCGCTGTCGAGATCTTGCCCAGATCGAGGTTCGCCGCCAGTTCCTCGCGCGTGCGGATCGGCTCGATCGCGTCGGAGGAGCCCACGAGCGCGGCATGGCTCAACACCGCCATGGGCTCCAGGCCCGCGTCGCGGAAGCTTTGCACCGAAAGCGCACCAAGACGCTTCGATAGCGCGTTCCCTTCGGCGTCTATCAGCAGGCTATGGTGCCCGAATGCGGGAGGCGTTCCATCGAGCGCCTCGAAGATCGTGATCTGGACGCCCGTATTGGTGACATGATCCTCGCCGCGGATGACGTGCGTGATGCCGAACGCAATGTCATCGACGACGCTGGTAAAGGTGTAGAGGTAAGTTCCGTCCGCACGAATGAGCACGGGGTCGGACAACGAGCCGACGTCCACGATCTGATCGCCGCGGATAAGATCGTTCCAGGACACAATCGTCGGCTGAGGAGCAAGGCCCTGCCCGGTTGCCGTGTTGGGCAGGCGAAAGCGCCAGTGAGGCGCGCGCCCCTCTACCTCGAATTTGCGGCGTTCCTCGTCACTCAAGCGCAGCGCAGCGCGGTCGTAGATCGGCGGCTTGCCCAGCGCGCGCTGCCGGCTACGCTTGCGCGCAAGTTCATCTTCCGTTTCATAGCACGGGTACAAGAGCCCTCGCGCTTTCAGGCTGCCGGCGGCCCTATCGTAGAAGGCCGTGCGGTCCGACTGCTTTTCCTCGCGATCCCAGGCGAGGCCCAGCCAGGTCAGATCATCACGAATGCCCTGCGCAAACTCCTGCGTCGAGCGTTCCAGATCGGTGTCGTCGAGCCGAAGCACGAAGCTGCCTGCATGTTTGCGCGCAAACAGCCAATTGAGCGTAGCGGTACGCACGTTGCCAATGTGGAGGCGGCCCGTGGGGCTCGGCGCGAAGCGGAGGATGGGTTTCATGTGCTGCTCAGGCTCAGGCGAATTTCGAGCGGCACCCTAAATCGCTTTTTGGAAAAGTGGAAACCGGTTTTCCTGCAGGAAGGTGGCGGGCTTAGCTCGCCGTGTTGGCCCGTTCGGCCGCAATCTGGAGCGCCAGCGCCTGAATATCGGCGCGGTCAGGGCTTGCAAATACCACGCGCCCGCCGCCTGCCAGCGTAATCGTCAACTCGTAGTGGCGAAGGGTCTTGAGGCGGCTGGCCTCGACCAGCCCGGCAAGGCCCAGTGCGCCCAGGAAGAACGTACCCAGGAGAAACCGCGCCATCGCACCCTGCTCGAACACCATATAGGCAAGCGCACCTGCGATGAAAATGAACGAACCGGCGCCAACAAACAGACCCATGGCTTGCCAGCTGCGGACTTCCTCCAGGGACAACCCGGCAATGTCAGCGAGCGCGATCCTCTTGTGCCCGAAGCGTACGAACGCGCGGGAGCCGGCCAGACCGGTCCGTTCGATTTCCCACATGAGGGAACGCGCTGCTTGCTGTCTTGCACTACCCATCCCGGCGCCCGCTGCTACTTGGTGTACCGGCAGCGTGTCAGACGATGGTTGGCGAAGGCTTAATGCCGCGCACCGCCTGCTCGGCCCTGGTTTCAACCCTCGCCTGCGCCGTCTGCGGACGGCACGACGAGGTGCCTCCTGCTTGGCGCAGATGCCTGGTCCGGGGCGGGCTCCAGCTCCTCCCGGAACCTGTTGGTGATAGGGTAGCGCCGGTCGCGGCCGAAGTTGCGCGCTGAGATCTTGACGCCGGGCGCGGCCTGGCGGCGCTTGTATTCCGCCAGATTGAGCAACCGCTCGACCTTGCGCACCGTCGCCGCGTCGTGCCCGCGCGCCACCACATCGCGCAAGGGTATTTCGTTCTCGACCAGACACCGCAAGATATCGTCGAGCTGCTCATAGGGCGGCAGGCTGTCCTGATCGGTCTGGTTGGCGCGCAGCTCGGCCGTCGGCGCCTTTGTGACGATCCGCTCGGCAATGACCTGGCCCGCCGGGCCAAACCCGGTGGCCGGCACATGCGCGTTGCGCCAGCGCGCCAGAGCGTACACCTCCATCTTGTAGAGATCCTTGATCGGATTGAAGCCGCCGTTCATGTCGCCATAGAGCGTGGCATAACCGACCGACATCTCGCTCTTGTTGCCGGTCGTGACGAGCATACCGCCAAATTTATTGGAGATCGCCATCAGGATCGTGCCGCGTACGCGGCTCTGCAGATTTTCCTCCGTGATGCCGGGCGGCAGTCCTTCGAAGAGATCCTTCAGGCTCCAGTTCAAAGCGGCGACGGCGGGCTCAATCGAAACTTTGTCGTAGCGCAACCCCAGCGCCGTGGCGCAGGCGGCCGCATCTACGAGACTGTCGTCAGATGTGAACTTGGACGCGAGCATGATGGCATGCACTCTGCCGGGGCCCAATGCGTCCACACAAATCGCCGCAACCAGCGCACTGTCGATGCCACCCGAGAGGCCAAGGACCGCGCCGGGGAAGCCGTTCTTGTCGACATAGTCGCGCAAGCCCAGCATACAGGCCTGATAGGCAGCAGCCACACCGCCTTCGATGGGCGCGACCTCTCCGTGTTCGCACCTCCATCCCCCGTTCGCCCTGGTCCAGTGCGTGAGCGTTATGGCCTCGCGCCATGCCGGAAGCTGCACCGCAAGCTTGCAATCGGCGTTGAGCACGAAGGAGGCGCCGTCGAACACAAGCTCATCCTGTCCGCCGACCAGGTTGACATAGGCCAGCGGCAGCCGGTTTTCGGTCACACGCGCCACAACGACATTCATGCGGATGTCAGGCTTGGGCCAGTCGAAGGGAGAACCATTGGGGGAAACGAGCAATTCCGCGCCGGTCTCGGCGAGGGTCTCTACGACCTCCTCGCCCCAGATGTCCTCGCAGATCGGCACGCCGATACGCACGCCACGCACGTTGATGGGCCCAGGCATCGGACCTTGCGCAAAGACGCGCTTCTCGTCAAACACGCCGTAGTTGGGCAGGTCGTACTTGAGGCGCACTGCCTCGATGCGCCCGCCATCGAGCAGGACCACAGCATTATAAATTTTACCATCCTCCCGCCAGATGGCGCCGATCAATGCGGCGGGGCCTTCGCGCAGTTCGCCGGCCAGCTTTTCGAGCGCCGCATGGGTCGCTTCCTGAAAAGCCGGCTTTAGAACGAGATCCTCAGGCGGATAACCGTTGAGGAAGAGTTCGGGAAACACGATGAGATCGGCTCCCAGCGAGCCGGCCGTGGCGTGCGCCTCCTGCACCTTGCGTGCGTTGCCGGCGATGTCGCCGACAACGGGATTCAACTGTGCGAGCGCAATTTTCAGCGAATGAACGGCAGCGTTTGTCATGGCGCAGTTCTAGGGAGCGCACCGTGGCTCGTCTACGTGTCGATTGCCGCGTTGGCTTGGGGCATTGCGGGCGGCGGCGCGGCCGCGCAGCCGCCCGGATCTCTGCTTGGCGTCATTTTTCTTCTGAGGATATAAGTTTCCTTAAGAGAATTCATCGCCCAGAGGGCCTCGTGCCCGTTCGAACGCTGGGCTGCATTGCGCAACCTGCACGTCTCTCAAGCTAGCGTTTTTCAGATGAGCGTCAGGCGATGAGCGTCCTTGGCTCCGAACGCGCCTCGTTAACGCGCTCCTTCTTGAGTTGCTCGGAGACCAGGAACGCGAGTTCCAAAGCCTGATCTGCATTCAGCCGGGGATCGCAGTGCGTATGGTAGCGGTCCGACAGATCCTGCTCGGAAATCGCCGTCGCCCCGCCCGTACACTCGGTCACGTTCTGGCCGGTCATTTCGACATGGATGCCCCCGGCGTGGCTGCCTTCCGCCCGATGCACCTCGAAGAACGACAGGCTCTCGCGCAGGATGCGGTCGAAGGGCCGCGTCTTGTATCCGGTGACGGCCGAAATCGTGTTCCCGTGCATGGGGTCGCACGACCAGACAACGGACTTTCCGGCCTTCTTCACAGCGCGGATCAGCTTAGGCAGATGTGCCTCGACTTTGTCATGGCCGAAGCGGCAGATGAGCGTCAGGCGGCCGGCTTCGTTGGTCGGATTGAGCAGGTCGATGAGACGCATCAGACCGTCCGGATCGAGCGACGGGCCGCACTTCAGGCCGATCGGGTTCTTGATGCCGCGGGCATACTCCACGTGGGCGTGATCGGGCTGCCGCGTGCGATCGCCGATCCAGATCATGTGACCGCTGGTTGCATACCAATCGCCGCTCGTGGAGTCCTTGCGCGTCAGGGCCTGTTCGTAGCCCAGCAGCAACGCCTCGTGGCTGGTGTAGAAGCTCGTGGTGCGTAACTGGGGCGTGTTCTGCGAGGTAATCCCGCAGGCGCGCATGAAGCTCAAGGTCTCCTCGATACGCGACGCCAGTTCCTCATAGCGATGCCCCTGCGGGCTATCCTTGACGAAGCCCATGTTCCACTGGTGCACGCGCTCCAGATCCGCGTAGCCGCCGTTGGCGAAGGCGCGGATCAGGTTCAGTGTCGCCGCCGACTGGCGGTAGGCCTCGATTTGGCGCTGCGGATCGGGGACGCGGGCCTGCCGGGTGAATTCGGCGCCGTTGATGATGTCGCCGCGATAGCTGGGCAATTCCTCGCCGTCCTTTTTCTCGGTCGGCGAGGAGCGAGGCTTGGCAAACTGCCCCGCGATGCGCCCAACCTTCACCACCGGCTGGCCGCCCGCATAGGTTAGCACCACGGCCATCTGCAGGAAGACGCGGAAGAAATCACGGATGTTGTCGGCGCGATGCTCCAGAAAGCTCTCGGCGCAGTCGCCCCCCTGCAGCAGGAAACCCTGGCCATTGGCAATATCGGCAAGCTGCCGCTTCAGGTCGCGCGCTTCGCCCGCGAAGACGAGCGGGGGAAAGGTTGCGAGCTTGGCCTCAACGTCCGCCAGGGCCTGCGGGTCCGGATACTCGGGCACCTGCACGATCGGCAACTGTCTCCAGCTTGCCGGCGACCATTTCTCGCTCACCTTGGGGCCTGCCATAGTCCTAACTCCAGTCAATGCCGTTGCGGCCCCGAACCCGCCGCGCGGCAACAATATCTCTGTCTCGAGCGCGGCTTATAAGAGATTACGCCTGCGGGCGCCAGCGCCGCAACGCTCAAGGTTGCAGCAACGAAGCCCTAATCCGTTCAAGGTCCCCGCCCAATCCTTGTTTACAGCCCCGCCGCCATGCCGCCGTCGACGAGCAGATCCGACCCTGTACAATATAAGCTGTCGTCGGACGCAAAGAAGACCGCCGCACCGGTCAGGTCCTCCGGCCTGCCGAGGCGGCCCATCGGCGTCTTGTCGACCAGATATTTGCGCGCCTGGGGAATCCGCAACATGCGGTCCGTGATCGCGGTCTCGATGTACCCCGGTGAAATGGCGTTGACGCGAACGTTGAAAGGGGCGTACTCGACCGCCAGCCCCTTGGTCAGGGCGGTTACCGCCCCTTTGGTCGCGGTGTAGGCGGCAAGCGGGCGCAAGCCGCGGTTGGCCATGATCGAGGAAATATTGATGATGGAGGCTGCGGCCGACTTGCGCAGGACCGGCAGCGCGTCGCGTGACAATCGCAGCACGCCGTCCACGTTCACCTCGCGCAGCTTGGTCCATTCCGAATCGGTGAGATTGCGCACTTCCCCGCGTACCAGGATGCCCGCATTGTTCACCAGAACGTCGGCCCGCCCCTGCTCGCTATCGATCCGCCGGACGAGCGCCGTGACGTCCTGGCCTTTCGAGACGTCCACCACCATCTGGGCTGCCTTGCCGCCGGCCTGCGCGATCCGCGCAACGGTCTGCCCGGCCGTCTCGCCGTTGATATCGGTAACGTAGACAAAAGCGCCCTCACGCGCGAAGCGCTCGGCAATGGCGGCGCCGATGCCGATGCCCGACCCCGTGACGATCGCGATTTTTCCGGCCAATCTGCTCATCGTTTGCTTCCTGCGGCTGATATCGAGCGCTGTGGTAGGGCGCACCGCGCCGATGTGCAAGCAGACAAGTCACCGCCACCGCGCCTCGAGCGTCGACACGCGGAAACACGGCACAAGCTTTGGGGCAACTACACGCGCGGAGGCAGCGGAACCGCCGCTGCCTCCGCCGGAGCCCACTTGTCGCGCAAAGTGACCAGTTCCTCCGACGCACTGGGATGGAGCGCCATGGTCCGGTCGAAATCGGCTTTCGTGGCGCCCATGTTCATGGCGATGGCGGCCATCTGCACGATCTCTGCTGCATCCGGCCCCAGGACATGGAGCCCAACCACGCGCTGCGACTTGGCATCGACCACGAGCTTCATCAGCGTGTGTTGCTCGCGCCCCGCCAGGATATTGCGCATCGGGCGGAAACTGGTCTTGTAAATATCGACGGCGTTGAACTTGATGCGCGCCTGGGCTTCCGGCAACCCGACGGTTCCGATTTCCGGCGTCGTAAACACGCCTGTCGGAATATTCTCGTAATGCACATCCCAATCCTTCGGACCGAAGGCGCGGTCGGCAAAGGCATGTCCCTCGCGGATAGCCACGGGCGTGAGATTGACACGGTCCGTCACATCACCCACCGCATAGATCGAGGGCACCGAAGAGGCTGCCTCGCCGTCCACCACGACTGCGCCCGACGGCTGCAGCACGACGCCCACATTCTCAAGACCGAGCCCCTTGGTGTTGGGCGCGCGGCCCGTTGCCATCATGACCTGGGATGCTTCGAGCACGCCGCCGTTGCTCAGCGTCGCCCGGCGTCCGCCTCCCGCAAGCTCCACGCGCGAGATCGTCGCGTTGGTCACGATGTCGATGCCGCGCTTGAGGAAGATCCCGGTCAGGCCGTCACGCAGATCCTCGTCGAAGCCGCGCAGGATCTTCGGGCCGCGATAGACCAGCGTAACCTTGGAACCAAGCCCGGCAAAGATGCTCGCAAACTCGACAGCGATGTACCCCCCGCCCGCCACCACGACGCTTGCAGGCAGCTTGTCCAGGTGAAACGCTTCGTCGGAGGTGATGACGTGTTCCACCCCCTTGAGGCTCTTGTCGATGAAGGGCCGCCCGCCCGCTGCGATGAGTATCTTGCCCGCCATCAGCGTGCGGCCCGATCGCAGCAGGCGCACGGTGTTGGCACCCTCCACAACCGCGCGTTCGGCGAAGACTTCGACGCCGTTGCTATCAAGCACGCCCCGATAGATCTGCTCGAGCCGCGCAATCTCTATGTCTTTGGCTGCGATCAGGGATGGCCAGTCGAATTCCGGCTTACCGGGATTCCAGCCAAATCCCGCGGAGTCCTCGAAGTCGTCGCGAAACCGGCTCGCGTAAACCAAAAGCTTCTTTGGCACGCAACCGCGAATGACACACGTGCCGCCGAAGCGGTCGTCCTCGGCGATGGCGACGCGTGCACCATGGCCGGCGGCGATGCGCGCGGCTCTGACGCCGCCCGATCCTGCGCCGATCACGAACAGATCATAGCCTTGGCTCATCGCCCCTCCCACTGCTCAGCTCATGAGCACGCCGGTTTCGCGTATTGTACCTGCCGTTGCCGAGGCCGCGGACTCCTGAAACCTTTTGCCCGCAGGCAAGGCCGCCAGAACGCCCGGCCCAACATCACGCGCCGCACCATGACTGCCCATCGGATAAGCGGGACCCGGCTTTCCGGCAAGAAGCCCCGCAAGACGAATGCGCAGAGCCGGTTGTGCGATTTGCACGAAACGGGGAACATGGCCCTAGAAGTCATCTTCGAAATCCAGCTCCGCGCTGGAAATTACGGTCACACCATCCGGCCCGGCTACGATTCCGAGGTCGGCCAGGCCCAGGAACAGACCGTTCTCGACAACCCCCGGAATGAGCTTCAAGGCATCGTCCAGCGCCTCGGGATCCTGGATCTCGCCGAAGGCGCAATCCAGGATGTAATTGCCGTTGTCGGTCACGAACGGCGTTCCATCCCCGGCCAGCCGCAACGTGATCTGCCCGGTGCAGCCCGCATCCGCGGCAAGGCTTGTCACCAGGTTGCGCGTCGCCGTCAAACCGAAAGGAACGACCTCGACCGGCAAGGGATAGCGCCCCAGCGTCTCGACGAGCTTGGAGTTGTCGGCGATGATCACGAGCCTGGCCGATGCCGACGCCACGATCTTCTCCCGCAGCAGAGCGCCGCCGCCGCCCTTGATGAGCCGCAGCGCCTCATCCATCTCGTCGGCCCCGTCAACAGTCATGTCGAGATATGGGGTATCGTCGAGGGTCGACAACGCAATGCCGAGCGCCTCGGCCTGCTTGCGGGTTGCCTCCGATGTCGGGATGCACAGAACGTCGAGCCCCTCCGCCTTGAGCCTCTCACCGAGCAATTCGACGAAGATCGCCGCCGTCGAGCCGGTGCCAAGGCCGAGCCTCATGCCCGAGGTGACGAGTTCGAGGGCTTGGGCAGCCGCCTGCCGCTTGAAATCTTCCGTGCTCACGAGACCCTTCCTTGCGTTGGCCAGCGCGCGCGCCGGTTGATTGGTAAGAGACGATCGGGACCTTTTACAACCCGCCGATCAGCGTGTATTTCATTTCGACGAATTCCTCCACACCGTGGTGAGAACCCTCCCGGCCAAGACCACTCTCCTTGACCCCTCCGAAAGGTGCGGCCTGCGTGGAAGTCAGGCCTTCGTTGATCCCGACGATCCCGAAATCGAGCGCATCGCTCATGCGGAAGGTCCGGGCGAGATCGCGGGTGAAGACGTAGGCCGCAAGTCCGAACGGCGTGCTGTTGGCCAGCTCTATGGCTTCCTGGTCGGTTTTGAACCGCGTGATCGCGGCAACCGGGCCGAACGTCTCCTCGTTCCACATACGCATCGACCGGTCGATGCCGGTCAGGATGGTTGGCTCAAAGAATGTCCCGCCCAACTTGTGACGCTTGCCGCCGGCAACGACGCTCGCGCCCTTGGCGAGCGCGTCCTGAAGATGTGATTCAACCTTCTCAACGGCCTCGATGTTGATGAGGGGCCCCTGCGTGACGCCGCTCTGCGTACCCGGACCGGCCGTGAGCTTTGCGACGCCGGCGGCCAGCGCGGTGACAAAAGCATCGAACACGCCGTCCTGCACGAGAATTCGATTTGCACACACACAGGTCTGGCCTGCGTTGCGGAACTTGGACGCCATGGCGCCCGCCACGGCTTTGGCGATATCGGCATCGTCGAAAACAATGAGCGGCGCATTGCCGCCAAGCTCGAGTGCGACTTTCTTCACGGTCCCGGCCGCCTGCGCCATGAGGATTTTTCCGACTTCGGTGGAGCCCGTGAAGGTGATCATGCGCACGCGCGGATCGCTGGTGAGCACCTGGCCGACCGCGGCGGGATCCTTGCAGGTCACGACGTTGAACACACCTTTCGGCACGCCCGCCTTTTCGGCCAGGGCCGCCAGTGCGAGCGCGCACAATGGTGTGTCTTCGGCAGGCTTCACGACGATGGTGCAGCCGGCTGCAAGCGCCGGCGTCACCTTTCGGGTGACCGTCGCAACGGGGAAGTTCCAGGGCGTGATGGCGCCAACCACGCCAACGGGGTGCTTTGTCACCATGACGCGGGCGTCGGGCTTATGCGACGGGATCACCTCGCCGTAGATGCGCTTGGCCTGCTCGGCGTTGAATTCCACGAAGCCCGCGCCATAGACGACTTCCCCCTTCGCCTCGCCAAGAGGCTTGCCCTGCTCCTTGGTCAGCAGCAGCGCCAGTTCGTCGGCGTGGGCAAGAATGAGTTCATACCAGCGGCGCAGAATGGCCGCGCGCTCCTTGGCAAGCAGCTTCGACCAAGTCTTGAAGGCACGCTCGGCGGCTGCAACAGCAAGGCGCGCCTCCTCGGCGCCAAGGTCTGGCACGCGGGTGATCTCGTCGCCCGTCGCCTTGTCGACGACAGCAAAGCCGGGAGCACCGGTCCAAACGCCATCGATATAGGCTTGCGACTTCAAAATTGTGATCACCTTCGTGTCCATGAGCGTTTTCGAGCTTTCCTTGTACATGATTGGCCGTGTGCGCATAACGATGGCGCAGGGTGGAACATCTCTAAGCCCGCGGTTTCGCCGTTTCAAGGCAGGGCTGGCGGCAGCCGCTGCAATGGCTTATAGGGCTGCCAGAACGAGGAGTTGACCCAAGAATGCACGGTTGGACGCTGGTTTTCGATCTCGACGGCACCCTGATTGACACGGCGCCGGATCTTGCAGCCGCCACCAATCATATTCTGCAGCGATTCAATCTTCCTGCGGTCGACGAGAAGGAAATCCGCCATTACGTCGGCAGCGGGGCGCTTGCCATGATCCGTGGCGCGCTCGCGGCCCACGGGCGCAGCGCCGGCGAGGACGAGATTGCCGATCTGTTCGAGATTTTCCTGGCCTTCTACGGCGCCAACATCGCCGTGAAGAGCAGGCCCTATCCCGGCATCGTCGCGGCCCTCGAAGCCTTTTCGGCGCAAGGCGCCAAGCTCGCCGTGTGCACCAACAAGGTCGAGTTGCACGCACGCATGTTGCTCGATGCTCTCGGCATGTCACGCCACTTTGCAGCCCTCGCCGGGCGCGACACTCTGGAGGCGTGCAAACCCGACCCCCGTCATCTCACCGGCACCATCGACCTTGCGCGCGGTCAGGCGCGCCGCGCGATCATGATCGGGGACAGCGAAACGGACATCGCGACCGCCAAGGCGGCAGCGGTTCCGGTCGTGGCCGTGGACTTCGGATACAGCGTCGAACCGGTCGAGAGGTTTGGACCCGATTGCATCATCAGCCATTTCGACCAGTTGGCCGCCGCCGTCGCAAAATTACGCGCAAGGGCTGGCTCGGGCATGTCTGGCGACGATTGAGCCGGTAAGATCTCCCAACCGGGATGGGGATCGCATCAACTCGGTCAAATCCACCAGCGAAGCGCAAGGCAAACCCTCGCGCCTCTCTTTCGGTTCTTGAGACTTGCATAAGCGAGCCGCGCCGCATCCGCACGCCCCTGGGGGGTCAGCCCGCCTTTTCCAGCACGGCGTGCGCCTCCTCGGAACGCTCGTAGATGTGCGGCTGCAGCCCGCGGCGCGAGAGCGCGGCCTTCATCTTCAGCCGCATGAACGCGCTGGTCGTGTAACGCGTCATGGAGACGTAATGGTTCTCCAGCATATACTCGACCATCTCCGCATAGGCGTCATAAAGATCGTCCGCGATCCGGCACCCGTCGTGGTCCACCACGGCGTTGACGCGGCGTCCTGCACGCATACGCGCGTCGACCAGAATCTTGCGCAGGTCGTCGATGTCGCTCTTCTTGCGGACACTCCAGCCTTCAAGATTGACGAACAGGATGTTGCGGTCGCTGTCGTAGGTCACCCGCTCGGAGAGCTTGAGGTTGAGAAGCTCGCTCATCAGCTCCATGGGCTCGTCGAGGAAGATGCGGCGATCCATCGGGATGGGCTTGTTGATGATGGGCGCGAAATCCATGTGCGCCAGGATGTGCTTCTCGATGTTGATGCCCGGCGCCACTTCGATCAGTTCGAGCCCGTCGGGCGTCAGCTGGAACACGCAGCGCTCCGTCACGTAGATGACCGGCTGAGATTTGGCGGCCGCATACTTGCCCGAGAAGGTGATCTGCTCGACGTTCTTGACGAACTTGCGCGCCCGCCCCTCCTCGACGATCTTGAGCTTCCCATAAGCCACCTCGACCTTCAAGCCGCCCGCCGTGAAGGTGCCGGCAAAGACGACCGCGCGCGAATTCTGCGAGATATCGATGAAGCCTCCGCAACCGTTCAGCCTGCCGCCGAATCGGGACGTGTTGACGTTGCCGAACTGATCGACCTCGGCCACGCCCAGACACGTCAGATCGAGTCCGCCACCGTGGTAGAAATCGAACATCTGGTTCTGATCGAGGATCGAATGGGCATTGGCGGATGAGCCGAAACTCGAGCCGCCCGCGAGCACCCCGCCAACGGCGCCTGCCTCGGTCGTCATGGTGAGAAACGGCGTGACCTTCTCTTCCGCCGCCACCGCCGCCACGCCGTCAGGCGCGCCCACACCGAGATTGATCGCACCGTTCAGCGGCAGTTCGAACGCGGCGCGCCGCGCGATGATCTTGCGCTCGTCGAGTTCCATCTTGGCAATTGCATCAACAGGCACGCGGATCTCGCCCGACAGCGCCGGATTATACATCACGCCATAGTTCATGCGATGCATGGCAGGGTCGTCTGCTACGACGACGCAATCGACGAGAATGCCGGGTACCTTGACATCCTTGGGTTTGATGGAGCCCTGCTCCACGATGCGCTCCACCTGGGCAATGACGATGCCACCGTTGTTGTGAGCCGCCATGGCTTGCGCCAAGCCGTCGAGGGTCAACGCCTCCTTTTCCATCGACAGATTGCCGGAGGGATCCGCGCTCGTCGCCCGGATCAGCGCAACATCGATCGGCGTCGCCTTGTAGAACAACCACTCCTCGCCATCGAACTCGACGCGCTTGACGATGTCCTCCGTCGTCACGTCGTTGACCTTGCCGCCACCCAGGCGAGGATCGACGTAGGTGTGCAGGCCCACTTTCGAGAACAGGCCCGGCGAACCGGACGCACACGAGCGATAGAGCTTTGAAATGATGCCTTGAGGTAGATTATAGCCCTGGATCTTGTTCTCCTGGGCGGCCTGGGCAACCTTGGGCATACGTCCGAAGTTGGCCGCGATGACGCGGCGCAAAAGCCCTTCATGGTGAAGGCGGCCGGTCCCCAGCCCCTTGCTGTCGCCGGCGCCCGCACACATGATGAGCGTGAGACCTTTGGGAGCCTTGGTTTCCACGTAGCGCTTTTCCAAAGCCGCATGAAGCACCTCGGGGATGCAGCTTTGCACAAAGCCTGTGGTGCACACGACGTCGCCGTCCTTGATCAGCGCAATCGCTTGGTCAGCGGTAATTACCTTGTTTTTCATAGACATGAGCGTTCCCCTTGGCGTTGCCTGCGTAAGGGGAGACCGCCGGCGGCGCCGGAGCGGACGGCCACCTTAGGGCAATCGTTCTCCTACTTTATGCGGAGAAGGGTAGATTTCGGCCGAATCCCACGCAAGGCCCCGTTGGGTAGTCATAGTGCCCTACTCGGGTGGGTAACCCGCGCCTATCCGGGGCTGTTGGCGGCCGCCCTGACGGCCTGGGTGAACTGCGTCAGACCGTCCTCAAATAGAAATCGAAATCGAGCGGCTGGGGCTCGGCAAAAAAGCGATCGGCTTCGATCTCTTTGATCGTCGTGAAAATGTCGACGAAGCGCGCGCCGAAGTACGACTTCATGAATTCGGAGGCGCGCATTTTTTCGAGTGCCGAAAACCAATTTACCGGGATCGGCGTAGCGCCGGGCTGTTCATAGCCGTTGCCGGTGACGGGTGGCCCGGGGTCGATCCGGTTGACAATGCCGTAGTGCATGCCCGCGAGCACGCAGGCCAGTGCCAGATAAGGATTGGCGTCGGCTCCCGATGTGCGATGCTCGACATGGCGCGCCGCCCCCGAGGTGGCCGGGACGCGCAGCGATACGGTACGATTGTTGATGCCCCAGTTGGGAGCAACCGGCGCGTAAGACGACTTGCGGAAGCGCCGGTACGAGTTGGCGTTGGGTGCGAAGATCGCCATGGCGTCGGCCATGGTCGCCTGCATTCCGCCGATGGCGAACCGCAACAGTTCGTTGGCGACCTCGTCCGACGCAAAGGCGTTGGCGCCGCCGGGTCCTGCCAGCGACACATGCAGGTGCATGCCCGATCCGGAGCACTGGGAATACGGCTTGGCCATGAACGTCGCCATCAGGCCATGCTTGTCAGCCACGCACTTGACGGCCCGCTTGAACATCATGGCCTCGTCGCAGGCGCGCAACGCATCGTCGTGATGGCGCAGCCCGATCTCCATCTGCGCGGGCGAGTATTCGGAAATCAACGCCTCCGCGGGAACGCCCTGCACTTTCGCCGCGGCGTAAAGTTCGTCGAAGAACGGCGCGAAGTCGTCGATGTCCGGCATGAAATAAGCTTGCCAGTATTTCGGCTCGGCGCCCCCGGCCAGAGCCGCGGGCGGATGCGGGCGTCCGGCCAGCGCGCTTTCCCGGTCGAGGAGGTAGAATTCCAGTTCCACAGCCGCGACAGGCGTAAGGCTCAACTCGGCGAGCCTGCCGATGACACGCTGCAAGGCGTGCCGCGGCTCGGCCAGACACGCATCTCCGTTCAGTTCGAAAAAGGAGCCAAGATACTGGGCTTGCGGCGTGCGTGCCCAAGGCGTGCGCACGAGCGTCCCGGCTACCGGCCAGACCAGACGATCGGCGTCACCGTCCGCCCACACCATGCCGGTTTCCTCGACATCGCGTCCCGTGATGTCGAGCGACATCACCGAGCCGGGGAGGCAACGGCCGTTTTGGTATGCGCCCATCAACTCGCCGCGCGTCAGCAGCTTTCCGCGCTGCACGCCGGCCAGATCGGTGTAGAGCATCGCAAACTGGCCGATGTCCGGATTGGCGTCGAGAAAAGCCCGCGCTTCCTGGGCGAGTACATCTTTGGCGGGCATCTTGATCATGAGCGTCTCGAAGGTTCTTTGCAGGTTGTGTTAGTGCGCAGCGCCGGCTTGGTGGATAGCGCGCTCATGCCTTGATCGAGCACGTCGAGCAATCGCGCAATATGTTCGGCGCGCGTGTGCGGGCAAACCAGCATCATGTTGTGAAAGGGCGTGATGACGACGCCGCGATTGAGGCAGTGGAGGTGCAGCGCCTGCTCCAGTTCGCTGTGTGAATGTAGCAGCGCTTGCGTGCCGTTGCGCGGCGGTTGAGGAGCGAGGACGATCTCGGCGCGCAGGCCGGCGCGGACGACGCTCCAAGGCAGACCGTGATGCCCGATCAGATCGCGCAGGCCGGCTTCGAGGTTCTCGGCCAGCGGCATCGCCGCATCATACGTATCATCGGTCAGCATCTGCTCCAGGACGACACGCATGCAGGCAAGCTGCAGCGCGTTCCCCGACAGGGTTGTGCCGATGCCGGAATAACCCGGCTCGCGGTTCGCCAGATAATCCTTGATGCGCGCATCGACCTGTGCGCTCCATCCATAGACGGCGGCGGGGCTGCCTCCCGCGATCGGCTTTCCCAATACCAGGAAGTCCGGCTCGAGGCCGTGGGCTGCCGCGTAGCCCCCAGGTCCGGAGCTGATCGTGTGGGTCTCGTCAAGGCAGACCAGCGTGCCGTGCCGGCGGGTCAGCGCACTCGGCGTCTCGTGATAACCGGGTTCGGGCAACACCATGCCGCAGTTCGTCATGACGGGCTCGGCCAGCACGAGCGCGACATCGCCTGCGCCAACAGCCTTCTCCAGTGCCGTGATGTCGTTGAACTCGACGACGGCGGCGATCTGGGTAAGGTCGCGCACTTCGCCCACAAGTCCCGGGCGATTGCGCGCACGCCCGTGCTCGAGCGTGACGAACGTATCGTCCACGGCGCCGTGGTAACAGCCCTGCATGACGAGGATCTTGGGGCGCCCCGTCACCGCGCGCGCCCAGCGGATGACAGAACGATTCGCGTCCGACGCCGTGGCCGTAACCTGCCAATAGGGAAGATCGAACCGTTGGCTCAGCAGTTCGCCAACGGCGGCGGCATCGGGGCTGGGAAGCATCGTCGTCAGGCCACGGGCCGCCTGCCGCGCGACCGCGGCGGCAATTGCGGGCGCAGAATGGCCAAACATCGCGCCCGTGTCGCCCAGGCAGAAATCGGCGTAGTCGTCTCCGTCGGCGTCGGTCAATGACACGCCGTGCGCTGTCTCGACGAACAGCGCAAAGGGCGTGCCCCAATCGGCCATCCAATACATCGGCACGCCGCGCAGCCAATGGCTTGCCGACCGCCCGGCAAGCGCCCGGGAGCGTGGGTGGCGCTCTTCGAATTGTGCCCGCTCGGCCTGGAGCATGGCCTTTATGCGGCCAGGAGGTATCGCCGGAGAGCACGCGGTCATGATGGATAAGGGTGGCCTGCGCGTAAGAGGGGGCTACCCTCTTCTATTCCAGGCGCTTGCCGGCCGTCCACTGGCACACCCCGCGCTTTTTGGCTCCCCTCCCCCGCCAGGTCGTCGCAAACCTGCAAAACCCATTGAACGTGACACGACCTTGCCCTATCTGGCGATTTGCGCTTGCCTTGGCCAGTATTGCGGCCACGCACGTTTGCGCCTCTCTCACATGGCAGTCTTAGGAGCTTGAATTGAATAGCGTTTTGATCATCGGCGCCGGAGCCGCCGGCTCGGTCGTGGCCAAGAAGTGCGCGATGAACCGAGATGTGTTCAAGAAGATCCACCTCGCGTCGCGCCGGCTGGAGAGCTGCAAGAGGGTTCAAGCGGCGTGCAAAACGCCCATCGACATATCGCAGGTCGACGCCGACAACGTGGCGGAGACGGTCGCGCTCATCAAGAAGGTCAAGCCCGACCTCGTCATCAACATGGCGCTGCCCTATCAGGACCTGCCCATCATGGACGCGTGCCTCGAGGCCGGCGTTCACTACATGGACACGGCCAACTACGAGCCGCGGGACGAAGCCAAGTTCACCTACAAATACCAGTGGCCCTACCACGACAAGTTCAAGGCGAAGGGCTTGATGGCCATCCTGGGCTGCGGCTTCGACCCGGGCGTGACCAACATCTTCTGCGCGTATGCGCAGGAGGAACTGTTCGACACCATCAAGACCATCGATATCATCGATTGCAACGCGGGCGCCCACGGCAAGGCGTTTGCGACCAATTTCAATCCGGAGATCAACCTGCGCGAAGTCACCCAGCGCGGGAAATACTGGAAGCGCGGCGAGTGGATCGAGATCGATCCGCTCTCGATCTCCGCCATGATCGACTATCCCGAAGTGGGCGAAGTGAAATCGTACCTCATCTACCACGAGGAAGAGGAAAGCCTTGTCGAGAACATCAAGGGTCTGGAGCAGATCCGCTTCTGGATGACGTTCTCCGACAACTACATCAAGCACCTGGAAGTGCTCCAGAACGTGGGCATGACCCGGATCGATCCCGTGATGTACAAGGGCACGCCCGTCGTGCCGATGGAGTTCCTGAAGTGCCTGCTGCCCGATCCCTCCTCGCTCGCGGAGAACTATTCGGGAAAGACCTCCATCGGCGTCATCATCAAGGGCCAGAAAGACGGCGAGAAGCGGCGTTACATGATCTGGAACGTCTGCGACCATGCCGAGACCTTCAAGGAAGTCGGCGCTCAGGCCGTGTCCTATACGACGGGCGTCCCGCCCGTCGTCGGCGCGATGATGATGTTTAAGGGTCATTGGAAAGCGCCCACGGGTGAAAAGGGGGGCGTGTTCAACGTCGAGCAGCTTCCGCCCAAGCCGTTCCTGGAGGAACTCGCCAGGCAGGGCTTGCCCTGGCACGTCAAGCAGATCAAGAAAAAGGATCAGAAGGATCTCTTCGACGTCGAGACTTGATCGCGGCCTGCGCTTTTTTTAGGTTCGAGCATCACCGATCAGGGAGCTTGGATGGCAAACGCGATAGGTCCGACAGAGGCAATACCGTTTTGGGCGCGGGCCACACCATTCTTGGCCTGCGCCCTTGCCGTTTCGATGGTGGCCGGCCTAGTGCCCGCGCACCCGATCGTGCTCACGGCCGCAGCCCTTCTGCTGGGCGCCTCGGTCTTCGCATCCGTCCATTACGCAGACACGATCGCTCTCAAGGTGGGCGAGCCGTTGGGCTCGATCGTTCTGGCGATCGCGGTCACGGTCATCGAAGTGGCTTTGATTGTGTCGATCATGGTCGGCGGGGCAAGCGCTAGTGGAGAACTCGCCAGGGACACCGTATTCGCGACAGTGATGATCGTGCTGAACGGCATCATCGGGTTGTGCCTGGTTCTGGGGGGCGCGCGGCATTTCGAACAGAGCTTCCAGACGAGCGCGGCAACCATCGCGCTGAGCGTTCTGGGAACCTTGGCGACCATCACGCTGGTGCTGCCGAACTATACGCTGACGACGTCCGGGCCGACCTACGCGACATCACAACTGATGTTCGTGAGCTTGGCCTCGCTCGTGCTCTACGGCGTGTTCTTGTTCGTGCAGACCGTTCGGCACAGATATTACTTTACGACCGAGCCGGGCGCTGGCGAGAGCGCGCACGCCGTTCCCTCCAACCGGATCACCGCTTTAAGCCTTGTTCTCTTGATCGTTTCGCTGACAGGCGTGGTCCTGCTGGCAAAAGCCTTGTCGCCGGCTCTTGAAGGCGCGATCCGCTCGGCAGGACTGCCGGCGTCCTTCGTCGGGGTCGTCATTGCCGCAATCGTTCTGTTGCCTGAAGGAATGGCGGCGATCCGCTCGGCCACCGCCAATCAACTCCAGACCAGCCTCAATCTCGCCCTTGGCTCAGCCATGGCGTCCATCGGCTTGACTATCCCCGTCGTGAGCGCCGTCTCCGTGTTCCTGGATAATCCCCTGACGCTTGGCTTGAACCCCGCGCAGATGGCGTTGCTCATTCTGTCTTTGTTCATCGCAACCGTGTCGCTCGCGACAGGTCGAACCACCATCCTTCAGGGAACCGTGCATCTGGTGATTTTCGCGACGTTCCTTTTTCTTGCTGCCGTTCCCTAGAGCCCCGCGCATGACCCAAGCCGATATTCAACATCCGCGACGATCTCACCGGGCTCGTTTTGGTCTTCTACGCCTCTATCGGAATTGTTTCGGGCGACATCGCGGTTCTGGCGATTTACATCGCGCTGCTCTATCTGACGCTTCGTCAGCTTTGGCCTCCGCAGGAAGAAGTCCGATGAAGGTTGTATGTCTTGAGTCCTGGCGGGCGCCTGCCATCACCGCGATAGCCGCAACCCTGCTATCGGCCTGTTCGGGGCAGGCTCCGAGCACCAGCACCGCGCCCAATGCGGCTGATGCCCAGGCCCCTGGCCAGCACAGCGGGCCCCCGGTGCTCCCCTCGCTCGCCAGCGCGCCGGCGGCCGATCCCACCATCCGCACGGCGCCCGTCGTTCCAGGCCGTGCAGGACGCGTGTTCATTTTCGCCGGCGTCGACAAGAACTGTGCGCCGCTTCCCGAGCCTGAGGTCATCGTGACCACACCGCCGCAGAAAGGCGACGTCTCCTTGCGCCCGGGACAGTCGACGACAATCGCAGCGTCCGCCCAGGGCACATGCCTGGGCACGAAAGCGACCGGGACCGGCGTCTACTATACCGCACGCGCGGGAAGCTCGGGCACGGACGCCTTCTCCCTCACCGCACGCCTGGCGAGCGGCGAAACAATGACGCGTCAGTTCCAGGTCGAGATCGGGCAGTAGCGCGTATAGGTGACGCGCTTGACGACGGTACTAGCTTGCCGGGCCCGGCGATGCCATATACAGCCCGCGCGCCCGCGCCGGGCCGCCCCATGCCACCCGAACATGTCATCCGAACATGCCATCCGCACCGGCCTTAAGGTACATATGACGTTCAAGTTACCCCCCGGCATCGCCACGCCGGCCTATGTTCTCGACGAGACGCTGCTGGCGCGCAACCTCGCCACCGCGGCGCGCATCAAGCGTGAGACAGGATGCAAGATCCTGCTTGCGACCAAGGCGTTCGCGCTGCCGGCCGCCTTCCCGATGATGCGCGAGACCCTGGATGGCACGACCGCCTCCGGCGAGTATGAAGCGCGGCTGGGCGCGGAGGATTTCGGCAAGGAGGTGCACTGCTACTCACCCGCCTACATGCCGGGCGAGGTGGAGCGGCTGACGAAGCTGGCACACCACATCTATTTCAATTCGCCGGCGCAGATCCATCATCATCTGGGCGTGCTCAAGGCGGCTCGATCGTCCGTCGGGCTTCGGATCAATCCAGGCTATTCGTTGGCGACGCTCGGCGGGGACCTTTACAATCCGTGTGCGCCTTACTCGCGCTTCGGCGCGACGCGCGAAATGCTTGCCGGCGCACCGTGGCCCGATATCGACGTCCTCCACGCCCATGCCTTGTGCGAAGCCACGCATGAAGGCTCAGCTGGCCTCATCGCACACGTCGCCCGCGAGTTCGCGCCCTATATCCGGCAGGTGAAAGCCGTCAACTTCGGCGGCGGCCACTTCATCAACAAACCCGGCTACGACGTCGGCGTGCTGATCGACGCCATTAAGAGGTTCAAGGCCCAGTTCAACGTGGCGGTCTACCTGGAGCCCGGCGCCGGGCTCGTCGTCGATACAGGGTTTCTGGTCGGCTCGGTGCTCGACATCCATCACAACACGAAAGACATCGCCATCCTGGATGCGTCCGCCTCCACCCACATGCCCGACGTTCTGGAGGTGCCCTACACGCCCGCCATCATCGGCGCGGACAAGCCGGGCGTTCTGGGCCACGATTATATCCTGGGCGGCAAGACGTGCATGACCGGCGACATCATCGGCGAGTATTCATTCTCCCTGCCGCTGAAACCGGGCGATCGCATCGTATTCACGGACATGATGCAGTACTCGTTCGTGAAAAATAATACCTTCAACGGTGTTCCCTTGCCGTCGCTGGCCATAAGGAACCAGGATGGCGCCTTCCGTGTCATACGCCAATTCGGTTACGAGGAATTCCGCCGGCGTCTGGGTTGAGCTTTGGCGCAAAGGAGCGCAAGAATAAACCTCCGGCCCACCAGATTGCAGTTGTACCGGCTGCGCCCCACTGCGCAGCCGGATTGGATGTTTTTCGCGCCGCCGCGCACATCGAGATGCCAATGAAGACCGATACGCCTCGCCCGATCCATCTGAAAGACTACCGTCCGCCGGATTTCCTCATCGACAACGTCGATCTGACGATCGCGCTGCACCCCACGCGCACACGCGTCGACGCGCGTCTTGCCATCCGCCGCAATCCGGCGAGCAAGAATTGCGATGCGCCGCTGAGGCTCGACGGCGAACATCTGGAGCTTTCACGTATCGCGCTGGCGGGCGACGAACTCCGTGCCGAGGGCTATCTCGTCGACGACAAGGGTCTTACGCTGAAGGCAACGCCGCAGGCGCCCTTCACGCTTGAGACCACCACCTACATCAACCCCGACGCCAATACCGCGCTGCAGGGCATCTATCGCTCGCGGGGGGTCTATTGCTCGCAATGCGAGGCGGAAGGCTTCCGCCGCATCACCTACTTCCTCGATCGCCCCGACATTCTTTCGGTCTATTCGGTGCGTCTTGAGGCCGACGCGTGCGAATGTCCTGTCCTGCTTGCCAACGGCAACCCGCGCGAGCGCGGCACGCTCGCGGGCAGCGATCGCCACTATGCGGTATGGAAAGATCCCCATCCCAAACCCTGCTATCTGTTCGCCGTCGTAGGAGGCGATCTTTCCTCCATCGCCTCGACGTTCACGACCAAATCGAAACGCGAAGTCGATCTGCGCATCTACGTGGAGCACGGGAAGGAAGAGCGCGCGCACTGGGCCATGGACGCCCTGCGGCGCTCGTTCGCCTGGGACGAGGAGCGCTTCGGGCGCGAATACGATCTGGACGTCTTCAACATCGTCGCCGTTTCCGATTTCAACATGGGCGCAATGGAGAACAAGGGGCTCAACATCTTTAACGATCGCCTCATCCTTGCCTCTGCGGACACCGCCACGGACGCAAGCTACGAAGCGATAGAAAGCGTGGTGGCGCACGAATACTTCCACAACTGGACCGGCAACCGCATCACCTGCCGGGACTGGTTTCAGTTGTGCCTGAAAGAAGGGTTGACGGTCTATCGCGATCAGGAATTTTCAGGCGATGAGCGCTCGCGCACCGTGCAGCGCATCGCGGATGTGCGCCAGTTGCGGGCGTTGCAGTTTCCCGAGGACCAAGGTCCGCTCGCCCACCCCGTGCGACCCGAGAGCTACATCGAGATCAACAACTTCTATACGCCGACCGTCTATGAGAAAGGCGCCGAACTCGTCCGCATGATCGAGACGATCCTGGGACCTCGATTGTTTCGGGCGGGCATGGATCTCTACTTCAAGCGGCACGATGGCGAGGCCGCGACGATCGAGGACTTCCTGCGCTGCTTCGAGGATGCCAGTGACCGCAGCCTTGCACATTTCGCGCGCTGGTACTCGCAAGCCGGAACGCCGGAACTCGTGTGTAAGCTCGATTTCGAAGCCTCCTCCAAGACGGCGACGCTGACCGTCAATCAGAGCCTCAGCCCCACGCCCGGCCAGCCTAGGAAGGAGCCGCTCTACATCCCGCTGCGCCTGGGCCTGCTCGGCGCCAACGGGCATGATCTTCCGTTACAGTCGGCCGACGGGGCGCCAATCGAGAACGGCGTGGTCGCGGTGACCGAGCGCACGCAGACCTTCCAGTTTGTCAACATCCCGACGCGGCCCGTGCCGTCGTTGCTGCGCGGCTTCTCGGCACCCGTCAATCTCTCGATCGAGTTGTCGGATGCGGAGCTTGCATTCCTGATGACGCACGACTGCGACCTGTTCAATCGCTGGCAAGCCGCAAACGCCTTTGCGACGCGCGCCATTCTGCTGGGGCTTCAGAAACCCGACAGCATCGCGGCAGCCGCTTCGGCATATGCCACGGCGCTTGCGGCCGCCTTGGCCGATGCCGCTCTGGAGGACGCATACAAGGCTGAATTGATGAAATTGCCCACCCAGTCGGACATCGCACGCGAAAAACGTGTCGATGTCGATCCCGGGGCAATCGATGCCTCCCATCGCGCCTTCGCGCGCGCAGCCTCGGGCCAGTTGCACGATCTCTTGCTGCAAGCCTATGCGCAATCCGCTTCCCAAGCGACATTCTCCCCCGACGCCAAAAGCTCGGGACGGCGGGCTCTGCGCAATGCGGCGCTCACGCTGCTGACAGCGCGCGGCGCCGCTGATGATCTTGCGCGTCTGGAGAGCCACTACTTCTGCGCCACCAACATGACGGAGGCGGCCCACGCACTGAACCTGCTGTCTCATCACGACGTCGGCGCGCGCGCCAAGGCGATGGCTCACTTCTACGAGCGCTGGCACAAAGATCACCTTGTCATCGACACATGGTTTGCGGCCCAGGCCCAATCGTCCCTGCCCCGCGCGCTCGAGGATGTGCGTTCTCTCACCAGCCACCCGCTGTTCAAGCTCACCACTCCCAATAAGGTGCGCGCGCTGATCGGCACATTCGCCATGGGGAACCCGTTGCAGTTCAACCGCCCCGACGGCGAGGGCTACGGGTTCGTGGCGTCTAAAGTCCTGGAGATCGACGCCGTCAACCCCCAGGTTGCAGCGCGTCTGTTGGCCTCCTTCCGGAGCAGCAAGGCACTGGAACCAGGCCGCCGGGCGAAGGCGGAAGAGGCGCTCAGAACGGTCGCCGGGAGCGAGCGCATCTCTCGCGACGTCAGCGAGATCGTGTTGCGGATGCTCGAACCGTAAATCGTTGCAACGACAAGCCCACTGCTGGTCACAATTTGAACAGAATCACTTTTGGCCATTTAAACTCCCTCGACATGGCGCGGCCAAATCGGCCAATGTGATTCTCACGAATCAGAGGCGCAAGCCTCCGCGCGGGGGCGCAGACAGCAGATAATCCGAAGGGACTTTGAGAATGGCCGGGATCACATCCGCCACTCAACGGGAGAGCCATGCCTCGTCGGCATCCGTCGCAAGGATGCAGAAGCGCTTGGCCAACAGATTGATCCTGCTTGGAAAAGGTGAAATCTGGCGCGGCCTTGCGGTGGCTTGTGCCGGCCTGCTCACTGCCGCGGGTCTGCTAGCGCCTCATCTTGACGAGCAAATCCTCGCCAGTGTGCTCCTGGCTGCCGGAGCCGCGCTCGCCTTCATCGCGGGCAGTCGAAATTTCACCAATGCGTTGAACGAAAGAGAAAATGTCAAGCCATCGATATTGCCTCCCTCGAGCACGCCCGCGCCGCACGCGAATGCCCAACGCGTGCGGCAGTACCAAGGGACGCTACTGGAGCTGTGGAGTTGCGAGGGGCCCAGGCCGGCGGTCTCCGACGCAGCCTGCTGGCGCAAACTTACCCACCGTATGAGCCACGAACTGCGCACGCCCCTGAATGCCGTGATCGGCTTTTCAGAGCTGATGGAATCCGAGGTTTACGGTCCCCTGGGTTGCGCCCAGTACCACGACTACGTCCGCTCGATCCAAGCCAGTGGCCGCACGCTGCTCAAGTCGGCCGAAGACGCACTCGCCATTACGAACCTGCTGACACGCTCCACCCTACGGGGGCGCGAAAGCCACGCCAACGTTCGCGCTGCCATCGATGAAATGCTCGCCTTTCATCAGGCCGAAACAAGAACGCTCAGCCTCGATATCGCATTCGATCTTGCGGATGCGGCGGAGATCTCGGGCGAAGCCCAGACGCTACGCCAGATCCTCATCAACCTTATGTCCGAAAGCATCGAAACCGCCGCACCCGATGGCGCCGTCGCGATCCACTGCAGCGCATCAGCCGACGAGGTATTCGTCACGTTGGCGGTCGAAGGAATACGCCAGAAAACTTGCACTGGCGAGGACAGCTTCAGCATGGTGCTGGCGCGCACGCTGGTCCAGCTTTCGCAGGGCCGCCTCATCGAGCGCAATGGCGGGAGCGATTGGTCCGTGACCGCGATTTTCCCGCGAACCACACAGCGCGACTTCTTCGCTACCCGCTAACGCCCGCCGCAGCTGCACACCAGAGCGGCGTCAGCGCTTGGCGTCGCCCTCGACATAGGCTTCCCGACGCCACTTCTTATGACGGCGCTCTTTTGCGCGCTCCCGCCAGGCCTTGAAGGTCTGTCGCTCCTGGGGAGTGAGTTGTGCGGCCGTCTGCGCGATCGCGGTCGACACGGCGGAGCGCATGCGCAATTCCGCATCGTTCATGCGGTCCAAGGCAGCCTTCATTTTGTCCTTGTCGAAGGGCTCGGTTCCCAGAACCTCGTTGCTCTCGCTCCAGGCGCTACGAATTTCCTCGCGCAGGTGCTTGAGCTTGGCGCGCTCGGCGTTGAGAAACTCACGAACGGCCGCCTGGCGATCTGCTGGCAACTCGTGCACAAACCCCAGCAGCCCGCGCTCATGATGGCCATGGCGATGCTTCCAGAAGGCGCCTGCCGCGCCCCCCGCCACGAGCAGGTTGAGCCCCAGCGACGCAATCAGCGCGACGTAGAGCCAGCGCTTGCGCGGGGCAGGCGTTGTCTGCGTTTGTGGCTCGGTGCTCATAATGCTTCCTCGTAGGCAACCACATCGGCGTCGTCGAACTGGGCGAACTGCTGACTATCGGTCGTGGAACCCAGTCCAGCCGCATCGGCGATTTCACCGACGGCCGGAGCAATGGCTGAGCTTTGCCCCGCCAGCACTCCGATCATCAAGGATGCGGCAAGCGCCGCCATCCCCGCGCTCAGGCTGCGCCATTGCGCCATTGCTGGCCGCCGGTTCTGGACGGGCGCGTTGCTCGTCACAACCCGGGGGGAACGCGCGGCCTGCGCCAGGATGCGCTGCGCCAGTGTATCCACCCTCTGCTCAGGGACCGCGGGCGCCATGTCCAGCAGCTTGTCCAATGCCTGCGCTTCTGCCAGCTGCCGGCGAGCTTCCGGCGATACGGTCAGAAGCTGCGAAAGCTCCAGTCGTACGTGAGCCGGCCAGCGGGTCCGATCGCCGCCATATGCGGCGAGGACATCCTGCAGCAGGCCCAATCCTGTCTTCGTTCTGCTCATCATCTTAATCACCGTTCCAGTCGCGGCACGCTCTGTGCCGCTCAGTCGTTCGACAATGCCATCCATTCGTCCTTCAACGAGACCCTGAGCGCGCGGCGTGCGCGCGCCAGCAACGACTCAACGGCCTCGTCTGAAATTCCCATCGCTGCCGCCACTTCGCTCTGGCTCATGCCTTCGAAGTGAAACAGCGTTAGTGCCAGGCGCTGGCGTTCGGGAAGAGCCTTCAGCGCGCTATCGACGCGCCCGCTCAATTCCGTGCGTTCCAGGCGGGCGAGTTGATCGGCTTCCTCCGCCTGCTCTGGCACTTCGTCCGTCACCGTCTGGCGGCCTGCCCCGCGCAGCCGGTCGATACAAAGATTCGACACGACACGCCGCAGCCAAGGCCGCACGCCCGCAGGCCCCACCTCAAGTGAGGCGCCTGTGCGCCATAGGCGCAGGAAAGCTTCTTGGGCCACGTCCTCGGCCTCCGCATCGTCCCGCAGCATCCGCCGTGCAATAGCGGTAATCCCAGAAAGATGCCGCTGCAGAAGCGTGCCAAAAGCGCTTGTGTCGCCGTCCGTCAGACGCTTGAGAAGGGCAGATTCATCGGCGCCGGCCGGCGCCACAGCCAACTCCGACGCCTGCCTCCCCTCGCCGCGAACCGCTGCCACTTTCGCCCTCGACATGCCTCTTCGAACCTGGAGCACCGCTCGCTCAGCCCAACAAGCGGCTTTCACGGCGGAAGGCTGCTCTTTTCATGGTCCTGACCGATCTAACGCAAAAAGTGGCAACTTCCGTCGCGCTGTCAAACGACCAGGCGATCAAAGGCCGATTTGACCTTGCCCACGGCGGCCTTGAGTTCTACCTCAACGGCGTCGAAGTCCGGTTTTTCGGCCGAACGGGCCAGCAGCGCCTTAAGCCCGGCGGGTGCGCTGCGGGGGTCGAAGGGATGATCCAGGCTCAGCCGGATGGTCTGCGTCAGAGCATGCAAGAGGCGTCCACACTCGATGAGGTCGGCCGCATCGCTTCCGCTCAAGGCTCCGACAGCCTCCAGCTTCTGCAGGGCCATCAGGGTGTTCTGGTCCAAAGCCTCAGGGTGGTCCGCCGCGTTAACCAGTTGCAGGTACTGGGTTATGAATTCCAGATCCACCAGTCCGCCACGGACTTGCTTCAGATCCCAGATCTCGTCCGTGCCCTTTTCGGCGGCGATGCGCTCGCGCATATCGCGCACGTCGGCGGCGATCTTGGCCCGCTCGCGCGGCTTCTGAAGCGCATCGCGGATCGCTGCTTCGACGCGGCAGGCGAGATCGTCCTCGCCCGCGATAACGCGAGCGCGGGTCATGGCCATATGCTCCCACGTCCATGCCTCGTTGGATTGATAGTCGATGAAGCTTGCAAGCTTCGTTGCCACGGGACCTTTCTGCCCCGAAGGGCGCAGGCGCATGTCGACCTCATAGAGCGTCCCTTCGGACGTCGGCGCTGAAAGCGCGGTTATCAAGCGCTGCGTGAGGCGCGAATAATAATGGCTCGGCGCCAGAGGCCGCGCTCCATCGGATTGCAAGGCGGCTTGCGCATAGTCATAGACCAAAATGAGATCGAGGTCGGACGATGCCGTCATCTCCCGCCCGCCGAGTTTGCCCATGGCGATGACGGCGGCGCCTCCTCCCGGCACCTTGCCGTGCTCTCGCTCGAACTCCCGGCTGACCTCGGCCAGAAGCGCGGCGACCATGCGCTCCGCAACAAGCGCGTAGGCCGCGCCGGCTTCATCTGCGGAAATGCTGCCTGTCAGGATTCGCACGCCGATGAGAAAGCCCTGCTCGCCGCCTATGACGCGCGCACGATCGAGAATGTCCTGCATGGGATCGCCATCGGCCAGGCGCCTGGCATCCGCGAACTCCGACTGAAGAATGCGGTCGATCTCGTCCTTGTCGGTCGCGGAGGCGAGCGCTTGGGGATCGAGCACGGCGTCGAGAAGCCGGCGGCGTTTTGAGAGTATGCGGGACAGGCGCGGCGTCGTACCCATGATGTCAGCGATGAGCCGTATCAGGGAGGGATTCGCCTTCAGGAGCGAAAAGAGCTGCACACCGGAGGGAAGCTGGGACAGAAAGCGGTCGAAGCTCGCGATCGCCGCGTCCGGTTCCACGGTGTCGGCAAGGGCCGCAATGAGTAGAGGCTGGACCTCCGTCAAGCGCTCGCGGGCCCGGGGCGTTCGCACCGACGGCGTCCGGCCGTGGTGCCAGCCCCGCACGATCGCCAGCACCTGCTCGGGCTGCGAGTAGCCGAGCTTCTTCAACTCCTCGATGGTCTTTGGATCGTCGGTAGCCCCTGCAAACACCATGTTGGCGCCTGCGCGGGTCAGTTCCGGCGCATCTTCGAACAGGCCGGCATAATGACGCTCCACCGTTTCCAGAACGCCTCTCAGCTCCGCGCAGAACGTGGCAACGTCGGCGTGACCGCAGAAGTGCGCGATCAGCTCCAGGCCCTCCTGGGTCGAGGGCATGTCTTGCGTCTGCTCGTCAGCCACCATCTGGAGGCGATGCTCAAGCCGCCGCAGATACAGATACGCCTTCTCCATGTCGGTGGCGACGTCGTCGCGCACCCAGCCGCGCGCAAGCAGAGCTTGCAATGCGCCCAGCGTGTCGCGCACCCGCAAATCCGGCTGGCGCCCGCCGGCGATGAGTTGCTGGGTCTGAACGAAGAATTCGATCTCGCGAATTCCCCCACGGCCCAATTTGACGTTCTGACCGAGAATGGAAATATCGCCGATCCCCTTGTGTGCGTGGATCTGGCGCTTCATGGCGTGCACATCGGCAATAGCGGCGTAATCCAGATACTTGCGCCACACGAACGGCGTGAGTTCGTCCAGGAAGATCTGCCCGGCCTCGATGTCTCCCGCGCATGCGCGCGCCTTTATCATGGCCGCGCGCTCCCAGTTCTGCCCCACGGTTTCATAGTAGCCGTGGGCGGCCGCCGTCGAAAGCGCGACTTGCGTGGCTCCCGCATCCGGCCGCAATCGCAGATCCGTTCGGAACACGTAGCCATCTGGCGTGCGCTCCTCCATGAGCGACACGAGATCGCGGGTCAAACGGACAAGAAACGACTGAAGGTCGCCATCGCCCGCAAGCTTGGAGCGCTCGCGGTCAAAGAAAACGATGAGATCGATGTCGCTGGAATAGTTGAGTTCGAATGCGCCTTGCTTGCCCATGGCGAGCACAAAGTAACCCGAGTGCGCTTCTGCGCGAGAAGGGTCGGGGGAGCGCCACTTCCCGGCCTCGTTTGCACGCGCAAACAGGTAGCGCACCGCGTGCGCTACGGTTGCATCGGCGGCGCGCGACAGCGCGTCCGTCACCGCCATGACTGGCCACACGCCGCCCAGATCGGCCAGCGCCGTCAGCAGCGCGATCTCGTTCTTGTAGCTGCGCAGGATCTTCTTCGCGCCCGCATTGTCCTTGGCCTGGGCCATCTCTGCGCCAAGAGCATCGCGCAGGCGATCGCATTCGGCCTCCGGCACGCCGCCTAGAAGCCGCTCGACCCGTCCAGGATCGCGCATGATCAGAGCCGTCAGATAGGGCGAGCATTCGAACAGGCCCGCGATCAGCCCGCGCACCTGGGGCCGGGAAAGCAAAGCGGCGAGCCCCGTCCAGTTCCCAGTCTGCAGCTCAGCCTCGAAGTCGGACAGATGCTTGATTCCGCGCCCGCCTTCTGGGGCGAACGGCGCCTGTGTGATGCGCCGCCAAAGCGCCTGTCGCTCGTGCCCCATTTCCGTTTCCGCCTCACGCCATGGCCTCGCCGCCGGCCGTGCAATGTTCTTGGCTGATGACGACACGTTCAGGCAAGCGCAGAACGGCACGTAGCCCAGGTTCGTTGTCCTCCAGCGACAGTTCTCCTCCATGCAGGCGCGCCACGGCGGCTACCAGAGACAGGCCAAGCCCCGTGCCGGGCTGCGTGCGGCTCTCCTCCAGACGCACGAAACGGCGCAGCACGCGCTCCCGGTCCTTGGCCGGGATTCCCGGGCCGCGGTCGCTGACGGCGATCATCGCGCCCCCGGCCGGCAGAGGCCCCGCACGTACCGTGATGGCGCTACCGGGCCCCGACATCCGCGAATACTTGATGGCGTTATCGATCAGGTTGGCAATGGTCTGGCCGATCAACTGGCGGTTGGCCCGAATGACAGGCCCCCCGGCAACCTCGACGCTCAATGCGAACCCGCTTTCCTCCGCAGCCGGAATGTAGAGTTCGGCGACGTCCTCCACCAGCCGCGAAAGATCGAACTCCTCCAGGCTGTCCTGCAGCGGCGCCGCCTCCAGCCGAGCAATGAGCAGGAGCGCATTGAAGGTCTTGAGGAGTTCATCAGCCTTTTCGATCGTCTTCTCGAGGCCCTCACGGTAGGCCTCTTCGCCGCGCGCATCCATCAGCGCAGCTTCCGCAGCGTTGCGCAACCGGTTCAAAGGCGTCTTGAGGTCGTGCGCGATATTGTCCGAAACCTCGCGCAGGCTGCGCATCAAGCCCTCTATTCTGTCGAGCATCTCGTTCAGGTTCTGCGACAGCCGATCGAGTTCGCCGCCGGTCCCCTGCACGGGTATGCGCCGTGCAAGATCGCCTTCCATGATGGAGCGCGCCGTCTGGCTGATCTCATCCATGCGATCGAGGATGAAGCGGCTTACTGCCAGACCGCCGAGCAGCCCCAGAACCGAGAGCGCGCCAAATCCGATGAGAAAGACGTGGCGCACGCTATCGGCGTAGCGTCTTTGATCTTCGATATCCCGCCCGACGAACAGACGCATTCGCCCGCCCACGTCGACGGGAATGGCAACCGCAAGGCGGCCCGGCCCGCCATCGTCTCGATTGCGCGAGTAAACGAACACGCCGCCTTGCGGGCTGGTCGCGAACTCCGGCGGAAGGCGGTTGAGATTGCCGGCGAGCTTGTTGCCCTCGTCATCGGCAAGGAAATACAGACCCGGTCCTTCCGGATGAGAGACGGCCGCAACGGCCGCAAGCAGCGCATCCTCGCCCTTGCCCGCTTCACGCTTTAAGATCTCGGCTTCCGCGCGCACGCCGACAAGAACCTGCTCGGTGAGCACATTATTCGACTGCCAGAACAGCAGCCCCGCAAGTCCTGCGGCGACGAGAACGAAGAGAGCAACAGCCGTCGCCACCAAGCGAAATACGCTGGCTCTGAAGACCTTGGCCAGGCGCTCAAAGAGGTCCGTCACGGATCGTATATCCTGCCCCGCGCACCGTATGCAGAAGCGGTTTATCGAAGCTCTTGTCGATCTTTGCCCTCAAACGCGAGATATGCACGTCGATGACATTGGTTTGTGGGTCGAAATGATAATCCCACACGTGCTCCAGCAGCATGGTTCGCGTCACGACCTGCCCGGCATGCTGCATGAGGTATTCGAGCAACCGGTACTCGCGTGGTTGCAACAGGATCTGCTCGCCGCCCCGCATAACGCGATGCGACAGGCGATCGAGAACGAGATCGCCGACCACGTAGCGCGTCTGCTGCTCCTCGGGCACGGACCGCCGGCCGAGCGCCTCGACGCGCGCGAGAAGTTCGGAATAGGCATAAGGCTTCGTCAGATAGTCGTCGCCGCCGGCGCGCAGGCCCTTCACCCGGTCATCGACTTCACCCAGCGCCGACAGGATCAAGGCGGGCGTGCGGTTGCCCTTGTTGCGTAGCGTCTTGATGATCGACAACCCGTCGAGGCGCGGAAGCATCCGGTCGACGATCAGCACATCGTAATTACCTTCCTCAGCGAGAGACAGTCCGCTCTCTCCGTCGGCGGCAAGATCGGCCGTATGCCCGTTTTCCCTGAGCGACTTCTGCAGGAACTGCGCCGTCTCACGGTCGTCTTCGATCACAAGAACGCGCATGTTGTCGTGGCTGCCTTGTCTCGTCATTGTGTCTCTTCCGCAGCAATGTAATCATCCGTTCTCCAAACGTCGAGGCGGCCGGCCAATTTCTGCGAGGACACTTTTCGCAGGAACTGAGCCGGCCGCCCCGGTTGACGTCAGATGCTCGGGTTCCTTAACCCTTCTTGTCCTTCAGCTGCACCGCCACAAGCCGCTTCTGATCACCCGACTTGATGTGCAGCAGGATAGCGGAGCGCTTCAACTCCTGAGCCTTCTTGATGCCAGAGACGACATCCTTGGGGTCAGTAACCGTGTCGCCGGAAACCTCGAGAATGACATCACCGGGCTTCAGGCCCTTTTCGGCCGCATCGGATGAAGGATCAACCTCCGCGATGACGACACCTTTCTCATTTCCGGCGCGTGCCGGCATCAAGGTGAGGCCAAGCTGGCTGAGGTCGAGCGACGACTGTGCCGGCTTTTCCTCCTCGACGGGTTTCATCGGATCCCCGGTGTTGGGAAACAGGCCGAGTTTGACCTTGATCACCTTCTCCTCGTTGTCGCGCCAGACCTTCACATCGACGGTCGTGTCTGGAGCAAATTCCGCGATCTTGCGCGCGAGGTCGCGGCTATCGGCGATCTTGTCGGCATTGACCTGCAGAATGGCATCCTGCGTCTTGATGCCGGCCGACGCTGCAGGGCCACCGCCAGTCACCTCGCTGACGAGCGCGCCGCGCGCCTCCACCAGACCAAGGCTCGCCGCTGTGTCCTCATCAACGTTCTGGATCTTGACGCCGAGCCACCCGCGGCTCACCGCGCCACCCTTCTTGAGTTGCTCGACAACTTCGTTGACAGTCTTGGCCGGAACGGCAAACGCGATGCCGACGTTGCCGCCGGATGGGCTGTAGATCGCCGTATTGACGCCGATAACCTCGCCATCGAGATTGAAGGTCGGGCCACCCGAATTGCCGCGGTTCACCGCTGCATCAATCTGAAGATAGTCGTAGGGACCCGAACCGATATCGCGCGCCAGAGCTGAAACGATACCGGCCGTCACTGTACCGCCGAGCCCGAAAGGATTGCCGACGGCGAGCGCCCAATCGCCCACGCGCGGCTCCTTCGTTGAAAGCTTTACGGCGGGGAACGTCGTCTTCGCATTCTCGATCTTGAGCAGCGCAATATCGGTGCGCTGATCGGTTCCGATGAGCTTGGCGTCGTACTTCTCGCCAAGATCGAACTGGACCTGTATTTTGGAGGCACCGTCGATGACGTGATTGTTCGTGATGACGTAACCATCCCCGGACACGACAAAGCCCGACCCTTGCGCCTGCACCGGACGCTGGCGGCCGCCGCCCTCGCCCTGCCCGAACTCCTTGGGCAGATTCTTGAAGAAGTCATGCAGGGGGTGATCCTCGGGCAACTCGGGAATGGTCAAACCCTTGCCGCGCTCGGCCATCTTCGCCCCGCCGCCATCGTTGACGACGGAAATCGAAACGACCGACGGCTTCACCTTGTCGACGAGGTCGGCGAACGACAGCGGTGCGCGGCCGTATGGCGTGTCGATCGTCGCTGCCGCATTGGTTTCGGCATGGGCGCGCGGAACGTCGGCGCCGCCCCAGAACATGCCGACGGCAGCCAGCGCTGCCAGCGCCGAAACGGCGATTGGCGCGCGGCGCAGGCTTACTGGCCCGCCTTTTGCTCCCCGGCTGTCATCCGAGGCCGCAATACGTGGAGTGTCGAGCATCCAAGAACCTCCTGCTCTTCCTGAAATGGCAATCCATGCCTTAAGGAGCGGAGGTAACGGAGTTCGGATTACCGCAGTATTTCGGTGGCCTTAACAGTTGGTAATGTCGGCGCGGGAGGCTTGTTCCCGGACCGGCGGAAAGGCCGAACCAGTGAACGCGCAACGCCCGCCCTTGTCAAAACCGGACAACGCCGCTCCTTTCTGGCACGCAACGGCCCTTAGCTTATTGATCTGGAGCACTTTCTGCGTTGGCGCCGCCGGCGCTGGCGCAGCGCCCGCGGGCGCGGCCAGGCTCCTTGCGCCGCCCCCCTCTGACGTCAGACCCGTGGCCGTTTTCGGCAGCGACGATCGCACCGAGCTTCCGGCCGCCATTCTCGATGAATTGCGCGACAAGATCGGCGTTCTCTCACTAGGTGAGTCGAACTTCTGCACCGCCTTTTGCGTCGCCACCGACACCATTGCCACCGCCAGCCATTGCTTGCTCGGCACCCAGGAACAGGCCGGCCCCGATCTTTCCCGCGTGGTGTTCAATGTCGGGGGAAAGGACATGCATCGACATTCGTCCGGTTTGGCTGGCTCGCCGCGAACGGGCTTTCACCGCGCGATCCGCGCTGGAACGAGCGCGCTACGCGTCAGACCGCCCATCGCGGCAGAGCGTGATTGGGCCCTGGCACGCCTCGCAGCACCCGTCTGCATGGCAGGGGGCCTGCCCATAAGCAGGCTCACGCGCAATGAAATCGAAGTGCGCGCCGCTGGCAGCAAGGTCTATCAGGTCGGCATGCACCGCGACGTCTCGGCAGATCGTCTCGTGATCGGCGCCGTGTGCGGCATGGCTCGCGGGTTTGCGCAGGCACATGAAGACACCATCGCTCTCGACTTCGCCAACGCGGACGCCATCCTGTTGCACACTTGCGATACGGGCCTGGGCTCGTCGGGCTCGCCCATGCTGACCGACGGCGCCTCAGGCCCCGAAGTCGTCGGCATTAACGTGGGCACTTACGTCATCTCGCCGGCGGCGGCAAACCCGAGTTCCGGCACGCAGGCCGGCGCCAAGGCGCTGACCGAAGCCATCGCCAACACCGCCGTCCCTGCCGGGCAGTTTCGCCGGGCCGTCGCCGATTTCGCATCAGCCACGTCGTCTTTGCGCGCCCGCGCACCCTGACGCGCTTCCCGGAAAAGCGGGAACCGGTTTTCCGCCAGGAAGCGCGATGAGGAAAATAAGTGGAACCGTTTGCGCGATTTGCACGAAGCAAGCCGGTTCTAGACCTGATCGCCTTTCAATAGTTCATTCAACCGTGCGCGCTCCTGCGCGCTCAAAGGCGCGTCTACTGCGTCGGCTCTGACTTGGGGCGCGTTCGCGAACGAAGAGCGGCGCGCCAGCCAGACTGCGCCCAGCAGCACCAATAGAGGCGTGAGCCATAATAGGAGCGTTTCGGGATTCATGGGTGGCTTCAGCAGCACGAAATCCCCATAGCGCGCCACGATGTAATCGCGCACCTGCTCGTTCGTATCGTTCGCCTTCAGGCGCTCGCGCACGAGAAGGCGCAGATCGCGCGCCAACGGGGCGCTGCTGTCATCGATCGACTGGTTCTGACAGACGAGGCAACGCAGCTCGGACGAGATCTCGCGGGCGCGCGCCTCGAGCTTGGGGTCCGCCAATATCTCGTCGGGCTGCACAGCAAATGCAGGCTGTGCGTTGACCAGGAACAGGCCAGCGAGCAAAAGGCCGGCTAGCGCGGTCAAGACAAATGAAGCGCCGCGCAGCCGGCGCAAGCCACGCAATCTCATGCGGCCACGGCTCCCTTGTTGCGCGCGCGCCTTACAGGCGCTCCGATACGCAGGCGGCGATCCGACAGCGAGGCGGCACCGCCAAAAAACATGATCAATGCGCCGATCCAGATGAACCGAACCAGCGGGTTAAAGTAGACGCGCACCGCGTATCCGCCACCTTCGAGCTGCTGATCGCCGATCACGATGTAGAGATCGCCGCGCCACGAGTTGTGGATGCCGGCTTCCGTCGTTGGCTGCGGCGGCATATCGTAGATGCGCTTGGACGGCACAAGCTCGGTAACCGGCGCACCGCCTCTCGTCACTGTGAAGACGGCCAACTCTTCGCGATAGTTGGGACCGCGCCCACTCTTCGACTGCTTGAACGTGACCTCGTAACCCGCCGCCTCGACCGTGTCTCCCGGCTTCATGACGAGGATGTGCTCCTCGCGGTAGGCGGTGGTGGCCACGATGCCGACAACCATCAGCCCGACGCCGAAATGGGCCAGCATGGTGCCATAGGCGGATCGGGGCAGATTGCGGGCGCGGCGCACGATTTCCTCGCGGCCGGCCTCGAAGAATTTGATCCGAAGCAGCCACTCACCGAGGGCCCCCGCCATCACCCACACGCCAATGGCGATGCCGATCGGCGCCAGGGAAGCCTTTCCGGCCGACAGCGCAAGAGTCGCGATGGCTGCAAGCACAGCCAGGAGCGCGGCCAGCCAGAGCCTTTGCATGGCCCCGAACAGATCGCCGCGTTTCCACGGCAGAATGGGGCCCAGCGGCAACGTCAGCAGCAACGGCACCATCAGCGGAACGAACGTCATGTTGAAGTAGGGTGCGCCGACGGAAATCTTGTCGCCCGTCAACCCTTCAAGCGCCAGGGGATAGAGCGTTCCCACGAATACGGTCGCCGACGCCGTCACGAGCAGAACATTGTTGAGCACGAGGCTCCCCTCGCGGCTGATGGGCGCGAACATGCCGCCCTGGCGCAGTTCCTTGGCGCGCAGCGCGAACATCGCGAACCCGCCCCCCGTGAACAACGTCAAGATCCCGAGGATGAAAACGCCGCGAGCCGGATCCACGGCAAAAGCGTGCACCGACGTGAGAACGCCTGAGCGTACGATGAAGGTTCCCATCAACGACAGCGAGAAGGTAAGGATGGCCAGAAGCACGGTCCAGACCTTGAGCCCTTCTCGTTTCTCCATGACGAGCGCGGAGTGCAGCAGGGCGGTGCCGGCGAGCCAGGGCATGAAGGAGGCGTTTTCAACGGGATCCCAGAACCACCAACCGCCCCAGCCAAGCTCGTAATAGGCCCACCACGATCCCATGGCGATGCCCATGGTGAGGAACATCCAGGCGGCAAGCGTCCACGGCCGCACCCAGCGGGCCCAGGCCGCGTCGATGCGGCCCTCGATCAGCGCTGCGATGGCGAACGAGAAGGCAATCGAGAAGCCGACATAACCGGTGTAGAGGAAGGGGGGATGAAACGCGAGTGCGGGGTCCTGCAGGATCGGGTTCAATCCGTTGCCGTCCGCAGGCGCCGGATCAAGCCGCATGAAAGGATCGGACGTCGTCACGAGGAAGAGCAGGAATGCCAGCGCGATGGAGGCCTGCACGGCCAGAACGTTCGCCTTGAGCGTGGCGGGAAGATTGTTTCCGAACGCCGCCACCGCCGCCCCGAACAGTGCAAGGATCAGGACCCACAGCAGCATCGAACCTTCGTGGTTTCCCCACACTCCGGTGACCTTGTAAAGCAGGGGCTTGGTGGAATGCGAGTTGGCCGCAACGTTCTGGACTGAAAAATCCGAAACGACGTAAGCGTGGGTCAGCGCTGCAAACGCGAGGATGAGCAGGAGCAGCTGCGCCATGGCCGCCGGTTCTGCAACGCTCATCAGGCGGCCATCGCGGCGCGCCGCTCCCCAGGCGGGCAGAACCGTCTGAACAGCAGCCACGACCAGCGCCAGCACAAGCGCGAAGTGTCCAAACTCGACGATCATCTCGGCATCTCTCGTTTCAAGACCGCGGCCCGCTAGTTCTGGGCTGAGGGGTGCGTCGCGCCCTCGCCTAATTTGACGCCCTTCGCTTTCAAGGAATCGGCGACTTCCTTGGGCATATAGTTCTCATCATGCTTGGCCAGCACGCTGTCGGCCTTGAACTCACCCTTCTCATCCAGCGCCCCTTCGGCCACGACACCCTGCCCTTCGCGGAAGAGATCCGGCAACACGCCGTTATATATCACCGGCACCTCCTTCAAGGTGTCCGTCACGGCGAACGTGACATGCGTGCCTTCTCCCCGCTTGACGGAGCCGTCGGCCACAAGACCGCCGAGCCTGATCCGCTGGCCGGGTTTCACATGCTCTTCTGCAAGGTCGCTCGGCGTGTGGAAGAAGACGATGGAGTCCTTCAAGGCGAACAGGACGAGGATGGCCGCCACGCTGAGAATGGCGACGCCCGATCCGATGACGATGCCTCGCCGCTGCTTGCGCGTCATGCATTCACCCCTTCATACTTGCCTTGGCATCGCGGGCCAGCCTCTTGGCGCAAATGCCCACCTGACCATATATGCGTCCTCTGTCCCGGCCGGTCAAACTGACACGGGACAATCAGGAAGAACCCAACCCCAACGACTTGGCGAGCCCATCGATGGCTTCGAGCGCCTTGCCGTCCCCGGCAAACTGCTTGCGCGCATCCGCGAGCGCGGTCGTTGCCTCAGCATCGCGTCCCAAAACCTTGAGTGCGCGCATCAGCTTCAACCAACCTTCAAGGTCGTTGCCGTTTGTCTTCAATCGGTCTGCCAGCCCGGCGACCATTTTGTCGATCATCGCCCGCTGCTCAGCCGGCAGGGAAGCGATCGCCCCTTGTGTCTTTTCGGGTTGACGAGGAACCGCCTCCGGGGCCGGCGCAGCGCTGGCGCTCGCAGGCTTGTCTGAAATCTGAGCTTCCAGTTCGGCAACCCGCTCGCTCACCGGTGCACGCCAGGGAACGTCGGGCTCCGCCTTGGCGAGGAGAGATCTGTAGTCCGCGACAGCGCCCGCGACGTCCCCGCCCTGCTCCTTGGCCAGTGCCAGCCAGAGCCTCGGCTCGGTTCGCTCAGGCGCGATGGCCACCGCGCGCTCCAGCGCGGCCCGGGCCTTCTTGGAAACGACGCCATTGGCACCGCGAATTTCGGCGATCGCCATGCCTTCCAGCCGCTTCGGAGTCTCCCCTAAAATACGAATGGCGTTCGAGTACGCCTCCACTGCATCCTCAAAGCGTCCCAGGCTGGCGTATATCGGGGCGATAACATCCCATCCCATGCCATCGTCCGGAAACTGGCGCAGGCGGGCCTCGACTTTTGCAATAAGGTCGGCCGGCGCCGCCTTATCCGGCGCCACCGCAAGCCGCCCTGCCAGTGGCGCGTCAGGCATCTCGGGATTCCCATACGTGAGATAGATCCCAAGAGATAGCAGGGGGACGGCAAACATTGCCGCCGCATAAACCAGAGTGGAGGGCTTTGGTTCGCTACTTGCTGCTTTCTTGCCTTGTGCAACGCGTGCGTCGGGAAGCCTGATCAGCCTGCGCGCCACTTCAGCGCGCGCCGCGTCGGCCTCCGCTGCGCTCAATTGACCGCGTGCGACGTCGGCGTCGATCTCGGCGAGCTGGTCTTTATAGACCGCGATGTCCGCGGCGGTGGACGGCGAGGCAGGGGCGGCCGCGCGCGCAAGAGGCCGGGCGACCCAGTACGACACCAGCAAAGCGAGCGCAGCCACCAATATCCAAAAGATCATCCGGACAATCCCAATCGGCTTGGATAAGCCATTAGGCCACCCGCCCTCGCGAGTGCAAGGGATGCTGCGTCAAACGGCTCTTCTGTCGCGGATATGTGTTACGTCCGTGAGCATGTGCGAAAGGGCTGCGGGAAGTCCCGGAAAGGGCATTAACCCACGTTCTGCCAGGTTCCATCGGAGTTGCGGCACGCCGTGCCGCGCATCTGCTGAGGGCGGCCGTCGATGTAGATCGTGTGCGTGTAGTCGCGGCAATCCTCTTCTCCGCGCTTGTAGGGCTTGCTCGGCACGACTTCGCCATACCGGCCATTATCGGGATTGCGCCACTTGCGCGGCACACCCGAGTTGCCCCGTTCCAGCGCGTCATACTCGGCTTCCTGCGCTAGCTCGCGATCCCGCTGGTCCATGCTGCGGCCGATCTCGCTGCCGATGATGCCGCCGACCACCGCGCCGGCGACTGTGGCCAGTACGTTGCCGCGGCCCTTGCCGATCTGATTGCCGACAATGCCACCGGCCACGCCACCAAGAACAAGCCCGGTGTCGGACTTGTTGGGCCCATCCGGACCGCAACCGCCCAGCGCGACTGCCAACGCAGCCAGCAATGCAAAGCGCGACAAGCGCATGACCTACCTCGTGATAATCCCTGCTCGCGAGAAGCTGGTTCTCGCGATAAATCCCCTTAGCTTAATCGCTAACCGCAGATTGTGCACGCGGCAAGGCGTAATCACCCCGCGATTCGGGCGTTTATGGGGAAAGAGCATTTGTGCCGCACAGGACGACGAAGAACTCAGCGGAAAAATCATTGAATTTCAACTTTTCAGGCCGCCGGGAGGTCCAGCACCACCAACAAGCCGCCATAGTCCGATGCATCCAGCCGCATTGCTCCCCGGTAGGAGGCCGCAAGATCTCCGACGATCGACAGGCCAAGCCCGGTCCCGGGCTTTGTTTCGTCGAGCCGCAAGCCGCGCTTGCCGATCTTGGCACGTTGCTGGGGTGTAACGCCGGGCCCATCGTCCTCCACGCAAACCGTCAGGCGCTTTGCTGACTGTAGACTCGCGCCAGCTGGTACCACCGTCGCCGTGAGGTACACGCGTTTGCGGCACCATTTGCACGCGTTGTCGAGCAAATTGCCGAGCATCTCTTCCAGGTCGTGCTTCTCGCCCTGGAATTTCGCGCTGTCCGCCACCTTCATTGTGATCGTCACGCCCTTGTCGCGATGGATGCGTTCAAGGGCGCGCACGAGGGGCTCGGCCGTCGGCTCCACGGGCGTGACCCGGCCCAGCGTGCCCGCGCTCGCGGCCATGCGTGCCCGGTCGAGATAATGAGAAATCTGCTCGCGCATGATTGCGGCCTGCTCGGCCACTTTCATCGCGAAAGGGCCCTTGTCCTCCCGCGCCTCGTTGGTAATGACGGCAAGCGGCGTCTTCAGCGCATGCGCAAGATTGCCGACCTGGGTGCGGGCGCGCTCGACCACGTCCATATTCGACTGGATCAGCGCGTTGAGTTCGTTCTGCAGCGGCTCGATCTCGGCGGGCAGGCGGCCGGCAAGCTTTCGCGCATCTCCCGATCGAATGAGTGCAAGCCCCTTCTCGATGCGCCGCAGAGGTAGAAGACCAAAGCGCACTTGAACGAGCGTAACCCCCAGCAGCCCGACGCCGACCAGCGCCAGCGCCGTCGTCAAGCGGTTCCGGAACTTGGCGACCGTCATGTCGAGCCAGTCGAGCGGACCGGCGACGATGATGGAATATTTCGTCTTGTTGGGATCGTGTCCCGGCGAATCGATGACTTCCAGCGTGCGGATCGACTGACCGCCGGGGCCCGGCACATTGGACCAGCGCGTACCTGTATCGTCGGTGGGGAACTTCTTTTGGTATGGCGACGGCAGTGTTTCGCTGGCGAGCGACGGCGAGACGAGACGGCGGCCCGGCGCTCCGTCGATGGGCTGAATCTGCCAATACCAACCCGAATGCGTCACCTCGAACAGTGGCTCATACTGGTTGTTCGGCCGGACCGGCTCGTCCCCGGTGGTGTTCATGCTGTCGAGCGTGAGCACCGTGAGCAGCTTTTTCAGCTGAATGTCGAACGATGTCTGCACGTCGTTGCGGTAGAGGTGATAGATGAGATAGCCAGCCAGCGGCAGCACCACCAGCGTCCAGGCGACCGACGTTGCAAACAGCCGGAAGGCAAGCGAGTTACGCCGCATCGCCGTCCTGGCTCAACCGGTACCCAAGTCCACGCACCGTCTGGATGATGTCGCCGGGGATCTTTTTTCGAAGCCTGCCGATAAACACCTCGATCGTGTTGCTGTCGCGATCGAAGTCCTGGTCATAAAGGTGCTCCACCAACTCCGTGCGCGACACCACGCGCCCGTTATGATGCATGAGATAGGCAAGCAGACGGAACTCGTGTGATGTCAGCTTCACTTGCTGACCATCGAAGGTGACGCGGGCGGACTTGGTATCGAGGCGGAGCGGCCCGCACTCGATCTCGGATTTGGCGTGGCCCGACGCGCGGCGCACCTGGGCACGTACCCGCGCCAGCAGCTCTTCCATATGGAAAGGCTTGGCCAGGTAATCATCGGCTCCCGCATCCATCCCGGTGACCTTATCGCTCCAGCGATCCCGCGCAGTCAAAATGATCACTGGCATGTTGCGATCCGAGCGGCGCCACTGCTCGAGGATGGAAATGCCGTCCATCTTCGGCAGTCCGATGTCGAGAATGACGACGTCATAGGGCTCGGTGTCGCCAAGGAAATAGCCTTCCTCGCCGTCGAAGGCAGTGTCGACCGCAAAACCTGCGTCCCCCAGGGCGGCAACAAGTTGTCGATTCAAGTCCTTGTCATCCTCGACGATGAGTGCGCGCACGAAACCTACCCCATTTCTGCTGACGTACCGGGTTCCTTATAAAGGCACAGCGATGGAGATTTCCAGGGTCACTTCCCGGCTCCCGCGTCTGCTTTCGCCTCCACGACGACGTTTTTCAACGCTCCGGTGGGAACGCGAACGACAAGGCGGTAGATGTAGCGGGCACCGGATTGGCACAGCGTAGCCTGGACAATCGTGCCGGGAACCTCGTCTCCTCCATCGCGGGCCACCTGCTCGATGGTCCGCAAGCCCTGGCTGCGCACAATCGATCCAGCCGCACCCCAGTCGGAGACACAGCTCTCATCCGCGTGCAGCGGTGGGCAAGTCAGCGCCATGACGGCAGCGCCCGCCCAGATGCCGGCGCCCGCCGCCCGTTTGATGATGGTGTTCATGGGCCAAGATAAACGCCTTGGCCTGTGAACCTTACATGAACGCCGGGAGCAACGCTCCCCTTGTCTTTTTTCACAGCTTCAGATTGACGTTCTTGCGGGCGACAGGGCCATCGGCCTTCAGCCGTCCGTAGATCGTCAGTAGGGTTCCGAACAACGCCATGACAGCTTGGATCGCTCCAATGGTCTGCTCCCCCACCTCCCGCACGACATCGCCCGACAGTTCGATGCCGAGCAGCGTCCCGAGCACCGGTGCGAGCGTTGCGGCCGCTGTAATCAAAGCGCCCCATATGGTCTTGGAGTGTCCCCACCATTTGGTTTGCGCCGGCTCTTTGATCTCGTCGGGGTAGGTAATCGGATCCATTGGTGAAGCTCCTTGCGTTGGTGGTTCGATATCCGCGCGCGATCCCGCAGGTGACGTGGCCGGGGCATTTGCCGATGCCTGGACCGATAGCGCCGGCTGGGACGCGGCGAGGCGGGCCGCCTGCGCTTCGCCCGCGTCGACCCGTGCGAGCCAGCCACGTCCGAACCGCCAGAAGTGCGCCAGCGCGCGATACCGTTGTCGGCGCAGCGCGGCGTAGCTCGCGACGACCTCTAGAGGCGGGCGCGCGCCAATGGCTGCCAAAGTGTTGGGACCAATCTCGCCATCGGCCTGGGTCCCGGCCGCGCGTTGCAGCAACCTCGCCGCACCGGCAACGCCGTGGTTGACGCAGGCATCGAAATGAAAAAGCGCCAAAGGCGCCGGCAACTTGGCGCAATGTCCGGGTTGCCAATACCGTGTGCGATAGATCTCGCGCACCATCGCGCCGGGAATTTGCTTCAGCTCTTCGATGAGGCGCGCTCGCGATGAGGCCGTGACCGTGACACCGCGCTGGCGCGCGAAAACCTCGAGCGTGATGCCCTGATTGGTCGGTCCGCCAGGATCATAAGGATCGTTGGAGAAGCCACCCTCCATGTTGAGAACGTGCGCCAACGACGCGGCAAAGACGCCATCGCGCTCTTCGCTGTCCGTGTCATGCGCCATCCCGGCTTGCCTGATGGCGCCGGGCTGGGCAGGCATATCCCCCTTCGGCCAGCGAAATCCGAGCAGTCGCCCGGTGTCGAACGCCGCCACGGACACGCTGTCGTCCTGATTGCCGCCCAGCAGAAACAGCTCCGTCTCGTTCTGACCGACGAGAAACCCGGCGTGGCCCGCGTTGGGATCGCTGCCCCGGCTCAGAACGGCAATTGCGCCCACCCGCCCTGCCTCGATGGGGATGCCCCAATCGAGGTAGGATCGCGCAAGCAGCGACCCCGTGCCCACCACACCCGCACGCGCCAGCATCGCGCCGATGAAGGCTGCACACCACGCCACCGCATCCTGGTTAATATCCGCGCGCCCCGCCTCACGGTAATAGGCGAGCACCTTGGGGCTATTGCCGGGGCCGGGCGTTTCGCGCACGCCAAACTCTGCCCAAGCCGCGGCCATCCATGCTGGTTGCTCCATGGCGCCCTCGCGTTGCCGGTTTGTCGAAGGGATCAGACGATTGCCGCAGCGGCGCTGCCGCGGCCGTAACGCGCGCTCACCTGGCTCACGCGGACGTCGACCGAAGCCTGTGCGGCCCCGAAATCAGCGACCTGTTGCACGGCCGCATAGAGCGCGCTTGGCGAGGATGCCGAGAGGGTCCGCATGACCGTCGAGCCTGACATGATGTCGATTTCGTAGCCTTCGACATCTTCAGAGAGCGGCACCTCGCTCGCGTCCCAGTTGTCGCCGCCCGATCGCGTGCGGCGGATCCATGTGAGCGTGAGATCGCCATTGCCCGCACGCGCGCCCCTGATATGAACCGGCGAATACGGACGCAGACCGACGCCTTTGAAGGCATGGGTCTGCGTCGTATATGACGCGTCGCCGATGCCCCGGTTGGCTGGACCGTATCGCCAGTTGTAAGGCAGTCCGAGTTGATCGAACGTGATGCCTGCGCTTTGAAGCGCGCCATCGAGCAGAACGAAGCGTGCGCCAGCCTCCAACGATGAAGCGATCGCTTCATCGGTGCCGGCCTGACCACGAAGGAGCCCGCGCAACTCGTAGGTCGAGGCACCCACCAGCTCGGCGTCGAGGAATTGAACCACCTCCCATATTCCTGCCGACGTCTCGATGGCCGCCGCGTTGACGCCCCCCAGCACACTGACAAGGTCTGCCGAAGTCAGCGAGCCGTGGGAGAGTTGCACGGTCATGCGGTTTGCCCAATCGACGCGCCCCTCGGGGCCGCCCGCCAGGGCGTCGAGCGTCCGCCCCATGGTGGCCGGCGCGGCAAGCACCGTCCTCAGCCCGAAGCCCGACGATTGGGCCGACGCATACACCGCAACGCCGCCCGGCCACGGCACCTGTACGGCCGCCACATACCCATCGGCTGCGTCCCGCGCCGCATCGAGCAGCGGCAGATCGAGGAACGCAAGGGTTGGCGATCCTATCTGGACCGGCGGCGCGCCACGCGCTGGACGTTCGGAAACAGCGGCGGCGCCGTAGACATCCGGGTCCGAAGCAAGGGCTGCCACCGTACGCTCACCGCTTTCGATGATCTCCGTCACTCGTACAAGGCTGTTGCGCCCCCGCTGCATCAACCGCACGAGATCACCTGGTTCCACGCCAAGCGCACTCGGCGGCAGGACGAAATTCGCCCGCTCGCGTGCCGCCCAGGTTTCGAACAGCCACGTCTGCGCGATCTGGCCCGCCAGCGCTTCATCGAGCACGATGGCAAGATCAGCTTGAGCCGTTCGTCCGCTCGCGCCCGCCAGACGCCGCGCTTCGGCAACGGCCTGCTGATAGTCGTGTCCCGCAGACAAGAACCGCAGCTTTGCGCTTGCCGGCAGCTCCGTCTCCTGGCCGCGCGTGAAGGACAGCAAGGCACCGTCAGGCCGCGTTTCGACAAGCCCATCCTCGCTCAGCGTCATAACCGCCGCCTCGCTTCCGCGGTGGCGGAACTTGATCTGTCCGGCGCTCTCCAGGCTATCGAAGAAGTAGGCAAGCTCCAGCGGCTGAAGCGCGTCGCGCGCGGCCATGATCCGCTCGACGACGTAGCCCGGCACGATTCCATGCAGTGCGCCGGCGTCGAAATCGCTAAATCCGTAGTCGTTCAATATCTGGGCCACCAGTTCCGCAAGCGGCGCGCTGGCAAGTCTGCCGTTGAGCCAATGCCCGAATTGCCAGTTGTCGCCATCGCCCCAGACGTCCAACTGCTGGGGAAACGCCGGATAGGGTCGCGCATCCCAGCAATAGACGTGCGTGCGCGCCACATCGACCATGCGCTGTCCCGTCACCGGCGAGACGGGATTGGCGCCCGCAATATAGCCCTCGCTGCTCCAATCGAAGGCCCGTATGAAGGCCCGCAGGAACTGGCGCTGCATGAAGTCGTCGCGCGCGAGAGAGGAATAATGGGGATAAGAGCTCTCCGAGCTCTTGGGGTCTACAAAGACGTTGGGCTGGTTGGCGCCCTTATCGACCGCCGGGCATCCGACCTCCATGAACCAGAAGGGCTTGGATTGCGGCGCCCACACCGTCGGCGTCGCGCTCTCGATGCCACCTGGGCGATCAAAGTGTGCGTTCAGCCACCACGACTTGATGTCCTTGTAGCGAAAGACCCACGGCTTGCCCGCCCCATCCGTGATGGGCGAGCGCAGCTGTTCATCCCGGTCGGCTTGCGAGGCGTAATACCAGTCATACCCCTCGCCGCCCTGCACGTTCGCCTTGAGGTACTCGAGATCGTAGATGGAGCGGTAACCCGCCACATAGTCAGCATGATCGCGCCCGTCGCGCCAATCGGCGAGCGCCCAATAGACATCGAGCGCGATCGCATCGATGGCTGACGACGCCCACAACGGGTCGAGATGGAAATAGACGTCGTGACTGCCATCGTCCGGCTGGTGGCCGAAATACTCCGACCAGTCCGCCGCATAAGAGACCTTCACGCCGGGTCCAAGGACAGACTTTACATCCTGCGCAAGGCTGACGAGTGCATCGACGAACGGGTACACTCCGGCGGCAGAACGTATCCACGTGAGGCCGCGCAGCTCTGTGCCGATCAGGAACGCGCTGACGCCGCCGGCGGCTTTCGCCAGATACGCCTGATGCAACACCATGCGCCGGTAAGACCATTCGTCGGGCCCCGAGTAGACGACGCTGTCGCCGGAAAGCGCAAAGTGCGCCGGCGCCGCAGTGCCCACAAAGGCCGCAACCTGGGATCCTGCCGCCGCCGTCTTGTCGGGCGAGCCGGTCACGCCCGCCGCCGGGTGGCACGTCACCCGCCCCCGCCAGGGATAGGCCGCCTGCTCCGGCCCGCCGTAGGGATCGGGCAATCCGTTGCCAGGCGGCACATCCATCAGTATGAACGGCGTCAGCGTGACTGCAAACCCGCGCGCGACGAGATCTCGAATTGCAGCGATGACGGTCTGGTCGGAGGGCGTGCCGCCGTACGCGGGGCGCCCGTCCTTGAGGCTGATCTGATAAGCATTGGCGCGTGTACGTCCGGCCACCGACCATTGCAGCGGCTCGGTCTTTGTCGCTGCGCCCTCGATGCCCGGCACGATCTGACAGGATCCCGCACGCAAATCGGTTCCGAACCAGCTCACCACGAGGGATGCCGCACGCGCATTGGGCAATGTCGCCTGCAGCTGATCGATCCCGGCTTCCCAGTCGGTGCGCGCCTGGCGCGTGTGCACGTTGACGGCTTCAAAGACGCCTTCGCGCACGGTCTTGCGCACTGGCTCGGTGGCGTACACGAACTCGCCCGATCCGGGAATGATGACGACGCCGCGGATATCCTCTTCGCCGGCGGCGACCGCACGATACACTTCAAAGGAGAACTGCGGCACGCGATTGCCGAAATTGGCAAGGGCCAGGCGCTGAAACACGATGTAGGCAACGCCACGAAACGCCGGCGCATATTGCGCACCCAGGTCTGCCGCGATCAAGCTATCGGGCTGTTGGGCCTCCGTCCCCGTGTAAAGGCGCCATGTGATGTCAGACAGATCGATCTCGGCGCCGTCCGCCCAGACGCGGCCAATGCGCGTGATCGGCCCCTCGCACAGCGCTAGCGCGAAGCTTGCGTAGTAGCGATACTCGGTGACTTGCGCGCCGCCGCTCGCGCCGCCAAGCCCCTTGGCGCCGCCGGCGGATTGCGAACTCGTGACGATCTCTTCCTCGAAGTCCTGCGCCCATATCACCTGAGCGCCAAGCCGGGCGCGGCCATACAGGCGCGGAATGTTCGCGCCCTCGGTCGATGCCGTGACCTGCAGGTTGCTGAGCCGCGGCCCTTCGACCGCGCGGCTTGCGCCCGAACTGCCAAACAGCGCGTTATCGACAAACGAACCCGCGAGCGCACCAATCTGGCTGCCGATCGCGGCCCCCGACAGCGTCGTGCCGAGAATTCCGATGCCCGCGGGCAGCAATGCGCTGCCGGCGGCTGCGCCAACGGCTGCAAGTGCAAGCGTCGCCATGCGTCATGCTCCAGGAAATCGAAAGACGGCCGCGATACGCCGCCGCCACCACGCCGACAGCGCCACTTCGGCCACCGGCACGCCCTCCATCGCGTGAATCATCGTGTTGGCGCCCGTCAGGATTGCTGCATGCTTTGCAACGGTTCCTTGCTTGAGACGGAAAATCGCCACGTCCCCGGCCGCGCGATCCTCGATCGCGATTTCGCAAAGATGCCGCTTTGCGGCTTCCAGCATCGTTTCAACCTGGCTGGTCTCGGCCCAGTCAGGCGAATAAGGCGGCGGCGCCTCGGCATCCTGGCCGTAGATCTCGCGCCACACGGCGCGCACCAGGCCGAGGCAATCGGCGCCGACATGCTTGAGGCTCGCCTGGTGATGATAGGGCGTGCCGGCCCACTCCCGTGCGGCCGCAACGACGCGCGCGCGAATTTCCGTATCCATCACGCCCTCGTCCGTCTGCTTGCGACACTCGTGACATAGTCGTTACCCGGCATATCGGGGAAACCCCGGAAATTGACTGCATTGGAAAAACGCGCCGCACAGGTTTGAATGCGTTTGTCGCAGCCGGCCGTCACGATGATCCGATCCCCGGCCAGCGGCGGGCCCGCCGCCTCGCTCCACAATTCGATCGTGACCAGGCCAGCATTCTTGACGTGGCTCTTGATCTCGATTTTGAATCCCTCGCAGGGGCCATTGTCGAAAGTGGCAAGACCGCACGTAAAAAATGCACTGGCAAACTCGTCCAGTCCCGTCATCTGGAACTTTCGTGCCGAGAGCACCGCGCTGATCGCCGCCGTGGCCTTGTAGGCCGGCGCATCAAGGTCGATCTTGCAGCGCCCATCGCCGAGATCGGCATCGCACGTGTATTGATAAAGCCTGCCCTTGGGCTGCTGCAGGTAGTGCGCCAGGCCACGCACTTCGGCCGTAAAACTTGCACCAGACCGCCGTACTTCGCCCAGGCTGCCCGTGCGCATGACCACGCGCTCGCCGGGATCCAGCCAGTTGACGCGGAAAATCTCGACGCGCGCGTCGTCATAGCGTCCCGCGGCCAGTTCGTCCTCGCCCAGCGCCGACGAACTGAGAGCGCCGGAGACCTCTAGATTGTCGACCGACAGCCCGAGCGCATCGGTTATTTCGCTGGCGGTGAAGCCGCTGGAGGCTTCGAATACTGTACCGTCGAAGCTGAGAGCCCGGTCGTGATCGGTGAAGCCCTGCACCACGCCATCTTTGCGCGTCAACCGCCAGCACCAGCACAGCGTCGTCGCGCCGCTGTCCAGATGGGCTTGCAGTCCGGGGCTCAAATCCTTCACAGCCGCACCTCCACGATCGGGATGTTGGGTATGGCGCCGGAGGCAAAACCCGACAGATTGATCTCCAGCTTATCGGTATCGAAACGCGCCGGGACATCGAACACGAAGCCGGCCGTCACCGTCTGACCTGTTGTCGGGACAGAGCCCGCAACGAACGTCACGATCCCGGTCGTGGGGTCGATCGAATAATCCACCCCCTCGGTTTTGATCACGCCGCCGACGCCGACGGCGACGCTACCCTGCACCGGTTTCTTGATCGCGCGCGCATAGGGCGCGAAGTCTGCGCCGTACTGCTTCACGAGCTGGAACGCCGTGGCGGCGCCATCCCCCGTGCCGATCACCTGATCGAACGCCGTCGGCTCGCCTTGGGGTGCGCACGACTTGCAATCCGCATGATCGCGCCAGCGAAATCCGTGCAACCTGCCGCGCCGTTCTTCAAAAAAAGAGATCACCGCATGCAGATCGTCCGCCGACTTGACGCCATAGCCCGCGTTATAGCTGCGGCGACTGTCGGCCCAGCGGCTGTTTCGCTCTTCGTGGCCCGAACCGAGCACCACGATATCGGTGCGCCGCTCCGGCCCGCCGTGCGCGTTGCGCGAGATCGCGGTGGGAAAGCGAACTTCGTGAAAACTCATCACTGACCTGCTTGTGTTGGCGTGCGATCCGCTCTTGTGATGTTTGGCCGGCAGGCCGCCTTACAGATTGCGCCGGCCGAGCGCGGCTGCGCGCGCGATCATCGCTGCAACCTGCGTTTCCGATTTGCGGAATCCTTCGACGTCCGGTGTCGAGATGTTGATGGTGATGGGCGGCCCGCTTGTGCCTGAGGCGGCGACGCCCAGCCTGCCGTCTCGCCCGCGCGCAAGCGGCAGGATGGCCTCCGCGCCGCGTTCCCCCGCAAGCCCCGTCAAGCCGCCTGCCAGCGGAAATGCGATCGGACTCGAGATCACCCCGCCCGATGCAAACGGTACGACGCCCCCGCGCTGGAATGTTCCGCCCTTGGCAAAACCCAGTCCTCCCTTCAATGCGCCGGAGACCAAGGATCCGATCCCGGCCTGAATGGGCGCGAAGGCCGCCTTCAGCACCAGATGCGACAGGCTCAGCGCCAGCGACTTGAAAGTATCGCCCAGGCTCTTGCCCTTGAAGGCCAACCCCTCGAATGCTCCAAGCAGCGAACTCGCAAAGCGCCGGCCGGCCCGGTCCGCTGCATCGATTTCCAGGCGCAAGGCGCGCGTCTGGTCTGCCGCCAGTGCGGTCGACACCGCCACCGCATCCATGCTGCCCGCCATGCCGCCGATATCCGTCGTATCGGATCCGCTCATCCCTCATTCTCCTCAATCTGGAAATTGCTGCATCAGGCTCGCAAGCTCATGGCGCGATAGCGCTTGGCCGCTCATGCCCGCGCCGAAACGGCCTCGCAGCAGCGCATCGAGTTCGCGCGGCGTGATGGCCCAGAACGCATCCGGCGACAGACCCAGCACGCCCAGCCCCAATGCCATCACGCCGTCCCAGGGAAAGGGCCGGGCTGCTCTCCCTGCGCGCCTGGCGAACTCCCCGCCGGCGCCGCCGAGGCACCGCAATCGCCGGCGAATGTTGCCGCCAGCAGCTTTGCGACGATCGACACGAATCCGGCCGCGCCGCCATCCGCCTGCATGTTGCCGGCCTCGGTGTCGCTGATCGCGTACCCCGCGCCGCGCAGGCCTGCCCCAATAATGCGTACGCAATCGGCCGCCTTCAGCCGCCCACTGTCGAAGCGCCCCGCCAGCGCCACCATATCCTCCTCGCCGAAAGCTGCTTCCAGTTCGGCAAGCGCATTGAGCGTCAAGACGAGTCGGTGCTTGGCGCCATCGAGAACAGCCTCGACTTCGCCGCGATGCTTGTTGGCCATGACCGCAGTCCTCGATAATCTGTGCCTTGCTGCTAGATCGCCGTGAAGACCAGCTCGCCCGCGCTTTCCAGCGCCACGTCGAAGGCCACTTCGTTGTCGTGGCGGCCCGACAGCTCGAAGGACGCGATATGGAACGGGCCTTCGATGATCCCGAAATCGGGTGCCACGACCTGCCAGTTCCGGATCGTGCCGTTGAACACGTATGAACGGATCAGGGCATCCGAGCCTGCATCTTTGAAGACGCCCGAGCCGATCACGCGTGCCGACTTGACGCCGCCGCCCGCCAGGAGTTCGCGCCACTGGCCTGCGCTTTCCGCGTGAGTAATCTCGACGCTCTCGGCGTTGAACGCGATGCTGCGCGAGCGCAACCCCGCGACGGTCGCAAATGCTCCCGCCCCTGTGCTGTCGACCTTCAAGAGAAGGTCCTTGCCTTTCTGTGCTGCCATGTCGGGTCCTTTCCGTTACGCGTGAGGAAACCAACACCCCCCGCGAGCTTGCGCGCGCGAGGGGTTAAACAATGAATGCCGCTGGCCAGGCGGACGCTCAAAGCGGCTCGGTGATAGCGCGAAAGCGCGCGGTCCCATGGAACGTCTCGCCGTCAGGGTCGCGGCGTGCGTCCGAGAACTCATGGCGAAGGTTGATGAGGCGATGACCCTCGAGCGCAAGCGGCGCGTCGTGCAGCGCGGCGCACGCGGCAGCCATTATCGCATTCGCCTCCTTGCGTCCGGCCCCCCGCGACCAGACGTGCAACGTGACCGTGTGCTCACTGCCCTCGTCGCTTCCTGTCGACCAATCCCGTTCTGTCGTCTGGCCGATCGTGACATAGGGAAACTGCGCCCGCTCCGGCACGTCATCATAGATCCGCGAACCGCCAAGCGCGGCCAACACGTTTGCATCGCTCGTCAAAGCGGCATGAAGCGCTTGTTGAAGAGCAAATCCGGCATTCGGCATCGCATGACCTCCGTGGTGGATTGTAAAGAAAGCGGCCGTCAAAGATCCCGCTCTTCCACGATGCACTTCAGCCAGCGGCCGCGTTCCTCGACATCCAGAACGCCGCGAACGTCGAAGGTGCGCGTGCCAAGTCGCAGCCGCATTTCTGGGACGATGCCTTCGCGGTGGCGCATCCAGACTTCGTGCGTGGCGCGGCCAGCGACACGATCGAGCGTCAGATCCTCGCCCGTGCTACGGGGCCAGATTGCGGCCCACACGTCCGCAACATGCGTCCAGCTCATGACCCAGCCGCCCCCGCCATCCGGCAGACGCACGGCTCGTTCGATCCTGACGCGGTGGCGCAGATCGCCGATTTCGATTTGCGAGCTCATAGGCGAATCTTCCGGAACGGCGCGATGAGATCACAGACTGCATCGGGAATGCGCGTTGCATCCGAGCCGACCTCGATGGCCTCGCGGTGCTCGTACCAATGCGCGATCAACAGCAAGAGCGCATGCCTTATGGGCGCCGGCACATGGGCGCCCGTGGGGCCAAAGCCGGCATCGAACGCAATCTCGATCCCCGCTGCTTGAACGCCGGGATCGGGTCGCGTGGCCGCATTCCAGACGAGACGCGGCGGCTTTGAAACCAGGTCGATGAGATAACTCGTCTGGGGCACGGCGATCCAACCTTCCGACCCTGTCTTCACGCGCACGCTGGTGACCGACTTGAGCGGCGACAGCGGGATTTCGATTTCGTTGCTCCGTGGCCAGCGGTCGAGCCGGAGTATCCAGCCCTGGTCGATCAATGCTAGCGAGAGGGCGGCCTCGATGTGTAGCCTGGATGTCAAGATGAGGCTGCCGATCAGAACGTCCTCAGCTGTGCCGTCCACACGCAGGTGAGCCTTCGCCGCCTCGACCGTGATCGGTTCGGAGGGCGGCGCGCTCGTCATTACGAGAGCCATCGCTGTATCCTTTGATGATGTGCGCCAGGTCAAAACGGGCGGCAAAAACGGCAGCGGGGCCGCAAGCGTGAGCGGCCCCGCTGCCGAGGTGCCCCGCGGGCGGGAGGAGAGCCCGCGAGGAAAGTGATCTTTCAAGCAACCGCCGCGGGCGGCATGCCCGGCATGGGCAACCCCGTCCGATATGCCGTCACGAGGCGGAGAACTTCATCAGCTTGATCGCGTCGAAGTCCTGGACGCCGCCGCCAACGCGCTTGGTCGTATAGAACAGCACGTAAGGCTTGGCGGAGAACGGATCGCGCAGCACGCGAATGCCAGCGCGGTCGACGACGAGGTAGCCGCGCGAGAAGTCACCGAACGCGATCGACAGCGAGTTGGCCGCGATATCGGGCATATCCTCGCATTCGACCACGCCGTAACCCATCAGCGAGGGCAGCTCTCCAGGACCGTTGGAAGGCTGCCAGAGGTAGTTGCCCTGGCCATCCTTCATTTTGCGGATAGCCGCCTGCGTCGAGCGGTTCATCACAAAGTGCGCATTGGCCCGATAGGCCGCCTTGGCCGCGTAGATGAGATCGAGCAGCTTGTCGCCGGCATCAGACGCGGGGAACGCGCCGGAGACGCCGGTCGCCACGTAGCCGAGGTTACCCCATGACCACGACGCATTGTCCACGCTCGTGTAGGTGAGGAAGCCTTTGGGCTTGTTGACGCCGTCGCCCGTAACGAAGGCCTTGCCTTCCTGGTCGGCGAATGCGATGCGCACTTCCTCCGCCAGCCACTCGTCAATGTTTACGATGGCATCGTCCAGCAGCGAGGAACTCGCAGCGGGCATTGCGTAAAGCTCCATGGTTGGAAAGGAGAGCTCCGCGAGCACCGGCGTGGCCGTCTGCGGCCGGGCTGCCGTCTCCGCCACCCAGCCCGAATCCGCCCCCGTCGTCGCAAACGGCCGCTTGTAGACCGAGCCCGAGACCGTACGGATGCCGGCGATCGACCGCACGGGCGAGACCGCCTTCAAGAGGCGGTTTACGGTTGCCTCGGTTTCGGCCGGAACGAGGTAGCCGCCATCCTGCCCTGAGCCGGCGGAGAGCGCCTTCTCCTCAAGCTTGACGAGCCGCGCGGCATCGCCCTTGCGCACGTAGGCGTCGAAGGCCGATTTGTGCGCAAGATCGGCGAGCTGCGGGGCGGCTGCGCCGAGTTGCGGGCGCAGCGCCCTGCGCGAAAGCGTATCGAGCGTCGCCTCGATGCGCGCGAGCTTCTCTTCGCGCACGGCGTCGCCTGCGCCGCGCTGCTCGATCTCGGCGAGCCGTGCGTCGTTGGTTTCCTTGAAGGCCTCGAAGGCCTCCATGAATTCTTCGAAGGCGCGCGCGGTTTGCCCGCCCACGCCCTTGATCTCAAGGGAGGTCGTGTCCATGTCGAATTGTCCTTGTTTCAGTTTTTTCGTTTCGCGCCGCCGCGTGCGCTCAGCGACTCGGGGGATCACTTCAAGTCAAGACGCGCATCCCGCTGCGTCCTTCTTCGTCAGGCTTGGCATGCTTTACGCTTCGCCCCGCGAGATCGCCCAGCATCCCGCTTGAGCGCGCCTCGCGAATTGGTATTGACCTCGGCTGCCGTCTCGACGGCTTGTCGAGGGGCACGCCTCCGCGCTCCAACACTGTTGCGCGCGCCTCTGCCTGCTGAGCCAAAGCCCTGAAGGCGCCTATCGCCCCTTCCGCAGTCTGCGGATCACCGAGTTGAGGCGCTGGTGACCACGCTTGATCGAGCGCACGCACGCGATTGAGGGCAAGTTGCGCACGTTCCGCCGCTGGTGTCAGTCTCGTTTCCTGTTCAGGGCTCGCAACCTGATATGTTCGCCCTCCCACTCGCACATCGCGTCCAGGGCGCCTCGCCTGCACCTCCACGATATCATTGCTTTCAGGATGTTTAGCAGGACGAACAGCATTCGCAGCTTGAGCGATCCTTTGCTCACCACCTGCATCGGTCCACTGCCCACCATCAGGATGGCCGGCGGGCACGCGCGGCTGATCGGGCCGATACTTATCCTCGCGCCGCAAGGCGTCCGCGTAGCGCTGTGCCGCCATCAGCACGCGCACGTAGGCGACCCCGCACTGTGCGTGCCGCCAACCGGCCCGCGCTTTGCGCACGAGCACCATCACATCCGGTCTCATGATTGCCTTGCCGCTCCCTGCCTGCAGAGCGATGCGCTATTGCCTTAAGCCGAGCACCTTCGAGGACCTGAAACGAAAACACCCGGCGCTTGCTGGGCGATGCTATTTCAACGGAATGAACCGGAGGGCGTCACGTGACCGCGTACAAGCTCGCAGAGGCCTGGCGCAGGCGCGCAGCTATTGCGGCATCCTCGCCCGCCAGCATCTGGCCGGAGCGCAGCGCCTTCAGCCCGCCAAGACCATCGCGCATCAATGCGCGCGCCTCGCTGCGCGTCAGCCCGGCTTCCTGCGTAAGCCAGCGCTCGAAGGCGCGTTCCGTCGGTACGCTCTCGCGAAGCGGCGGCATCTTCACGGCCGAGACACGGGCCTGCGGCAGCATGGGAAACGTCACGACCGAGATCTCCCAAAGATCGAGCTTCAGAATGCGGCGCACGCCGTTCCTGGCGTCGCGTTGCGTGCGCTGCGCCTTGAAGCCGATGGAAAGGCCATCGAGCGCGCCCACGCGCATTAGGCTCAACACTTCGCGCGCTTTTGCCACCGCCGTCATCAGGCGCCCGCGCACGTAGAGGCCCTTGGCGTCTTCACGGATCTCTTCCCACACCCCGATAGGCTCTGCCGGATCATGCTGGAACAGCATCTTGATTCCGGCGGCGCCTTTCGCGCGCAGGCTCTCGGCGAACGCGCCGCGCATCACCACGTCGCGGCCCATGTCCTCCGCATCGAAGAGACTGGCGTAGCCTTCGAAGGTGCCATCCTCGAACACGGCCTTGGTCTCAAGACGCCGTGGCTCGCTCACATCCGCGCATGCGGGCATGAGAAATAGCGGTCGCGCACCCATGTTCGCTCCGTTCTATATTGTCGTTTGCGTACCTAGCGATGGCCGGAAGCGGTGCTAGAACCGCTTTATACTTCGCGCCTTCCTTCCGGCTCCGCGAAGCGGCGCCGGAAGGCGCAACTTAGAAGGGTGGCGTTTCTCGGTTCCCTCTCCGCCCAGCGCCTCGTACCCTGCAGCGATACGCTTCTCGTCATCGGTCAGGAACGACACGCCCTCCAGGCGCGCCCACAGCGCATCGCGCTCGGGGTTCAGCGCCTCAACCTGGTCGAGATCGGGCTTGAATTGGAGTCCGCTATCGCCTGCACTCGAATGCGCCAGCAGTTCCGCGCCAAGCGACTCCGCTGCGGGGAGCCGGTCGCTTGGCGCCAACCAAAGTGAAAACGCGCGGGCCATGCGGTTGACCAGCGGCAACACCGTCTGGCGCCAGAACGCGCGCTGCGCCTCCGCGTAGTTCGAATACGTGTTGTCGCCGGGAATGCCGAGCAGCATCGGCGGCACACCCAGCGAAAGAGCGATCTCGCGCGCGGCGTTGTTCTTGGCTGCGATGAAGTCCATGTCCCGCGGGCTCAGCGACAGCGGCTTCCAGTCGAGCCCGCCTTCCAGCAGCAGCGGACGGCCCGCATGCATCGCGCCCTGGTAGGAATTTTCCAGCTCGCTCTTCAATCGCTCGAACTGCTCGGCCGTCATGTGCCCGTTCGATGCCGCATAGACGAGGGCGCCCGAGGGGCGCGCGGAGTTGTCGAGCAGCGCCTTGTTCCATTTCGACGCTTCGTTGTGGATGTCGATGGCGGTCGCCGCCGCCTCGATCGGGCTCATGCCATAGTGGTCGTTGACGGGATGAAACAGCCGGGTGTGCAGAATGGGGCGCACGCCCGGCAGCACCTCGTCGGCAAAGCGCACGCTTTGTCCGTTGACGCAATACTCGTACCCTTCAGGCCAGCCATCGGGCCCCGGGATCACCTTCATGCGGTCGGGCCGCAGGATGTGCAGTTCACGGACGTCTCCCGCGACCGCCACGGCCTCCACGTAGGCGTTGCCCGCGACGAGCAGGAAGCCGTACCAGCTTTCGAGAAAATCAGTGCCTGTGTGGTCGTAACTCGGGCAGCGCATGAGTTCGAGCAGCCGATGGCTTTCGATCTCCTGCGTGCCGCGATAGAGCAGCAGCGGAATGGATGCGGCGGCTTCTGAAATCATGCGCACGCAGCGATAGACGATGGCGTTCTGCATGAAGCCTTCACGCGCGAAGGCGCCATAGTCGCGCGGGCTCCACACCGGCTCACCCAGGGACTCGATGGCGATCAGCCCATTCGCGCGCGAGGCTTTCTGTTCCGTGCCTGGCGGCCGGCTCGACAAAGGAGAGTCGCCAGGCACAACAAAAGAGGCGCCCGCCCGCCGGTGCGCCGATCCTGTTTCGGAAGGCGCGCGAGAAGAGAGCCAGCGCCGCAGCACTGCCGGTACGAGCGTCATTCGCGTTATCCTTTTGGGTTCGTTCTCACTCGCCGCCGGGGGAAGCGTCACAACATCCGCATCCGCGGACTTGCGCCCTCAGACAGCATCAGTTCGGTCAGCGCCCACACGAGCGCATCGACGCGATCGGGGCTGCGGCCATCGACTTTGCCGTCGGGCCCGAACGCGCACATCTGATCTTCGAGCCGCTCGAAGCGTCCCACATGCACGACGCGCCCCTCCGCATAGAGCGCAGCGACGGGCTCGGCGCGCAGGTACTTGCCGCGCGTCGCATGAACCTTGCGCACGGGCACGCCCGCGCGGAACTGCTGCAGCACGCCGACGACGAGGTCGCCGCCCTGGTTCACTTCCGCAACGAGGGCATCTGCACCGAATTCATCGTAGGCGGCGATGGCGGCCTTGGCCCATACGCTGGGCTCGCGTCCTTGCAGCGAGCGATCGGCCAGCACGTAGGCGCGCTTGTCCTGGCCCAATCCGGCGACCACGATCCCGCAGGCATCGGAGGCGCGCGTGGACGTCACGGGCGGGTCGAGCGCCACGACCACGCGCGCCATCTCAGGTGCGTGCGCCGTGCGCATCTCCTCGATCCAGTGCCGCCGCCACAGGGCATGCTCCGCATCCTCGACGATGTCGCCGAGCAGCTCCTGGCGGCCCAGCGCCGAGCCTGCGTACCGGCGGTTCATCTCCGCAAGGAAGGCTGGCGCGAGGTTATCGGCGTTGTCGGCTGTCGAAAGCTTCACCGTGACTGTCGCCGGGTCCTGCATGATCTTCTTCAAAAAGCGCAGCGGCCTGGGTGTCGTCGTCACCACCGCCTGCGGCCTCTCGCCAAGCCGCAAGGCAAATTGCAGCATGTCCCACGCACGCTCGCCGCGATACCACTTTGCCAACTCGTCGCACCAGGCGTGCGTGAATTGCGGTCCGCGCAGGCCTTCCGCTTCATCGGCGGCAAACATCTGCGCGATCGCGCCGCTCGGCCATGTCAGTTGCTTCCTGGAGATCTCCAGCGCCGGGCGCTCGTGCGCGGGGTGGATGGCCAAGAGACCCGACACGCCCTCCACCATCACGCTGCGCACCTCGCCGATGGTCTTGCCGACGAGTGCGATGCGCGCCTCAGGCCCGCGCTGCGGATCGCACGCTTGCGCGCGCACCCACTCGGCGCCTGCGCGGGTCTTGCCCGACCCGCGCCCGCCAAGAAGCATCCAAATACGCCAAGCTCTATTCTTTGCGCCTTCCGACACCGCTTCGCGGAGCCGGCCGGAAGGCGCGCTGGACGGCGGCAGGCGCGATGAAGGAGTGTCGCCGGACACATCCGAATGAGCGCCTTCCGACACCGCTTCGCAGAGCCGGCCGGAAGGCGCTGCGCTTGGCGGCCGGCTCGCGGAACGCGAGTCGCCAAGCGCAACATAGAGAGGCGCAAGCTGTTCCTCGCGCGCCCACAGTTCCCAATCGTAGCGCACGAACTCGAGTTCCGCCGTGCTCAGCTCCGCCAGATCATTTTCCAGTTGCCCGCTTGCGATGGAGGCGCTCAAGGCGGTCCGCAATCTCGCGGCGCAACTCTTCCGCATGCTTCAGCGCCTCCTTGTCACGGCCGGTTGCGGTTGTGGTCTGGTGCTTTGTAAGTTCGCGTTGCATCTCCACGGCTTTCTCCAGACTGCTCACCATCTGCGAGAGCGCGCGCGAAGCGCGCTCGCGGTCCTGGCTCGAAGCCCCCTTCTGGCGCTCGAGCTTGTTCAGCTCCTTGTCAATCGTGTTGTAAATGCGGCGCACGAGATCCTTCGGCCGCACGGCCGCCGGTTTGGACGGCCTCTTTTCTTTCGCACCGGACTTGCTCCTTGCGGCCGTGACCCCAACGGCAAGTGACGCGCCGTCCCTTGCCCCCGTGCGTCCGGCGCCTTTGCTACGCGCCGGCCAGCGCAGGCGCCGCGCCGCCGCGCACAAGCCGGAGCGCGTCAAACCGAACCGTCCGGCGATGTCGTCGAGGGAGGAGGACGCATCGGCGTACGCCAGCGCGATCTCCTCCCACGGGGCCGTGGGGTTCGCCATGGTGCATGTCTCGCAGATTATTGGACTCTTATTCGACTTTCGTGCCGCGCCGGCGCTCGTCGGAGCCGAGCCTCGCGGCGTTCCCGGCGTCAGAGGCAACCCCCTCGGCGAGGTCAAAGCCCAGACACATCGCGCAGCATGGCAAATCAATGCCTGACAAGCGTTGCGCTGTCAATAGACAAATTCAATATTCACAGGGTTTTTCAAAATGTTACTGGCAAAAACCAAACAGTATATCCTTACCCCGCGGAGCGGGGATAACTTGAAAAACTCCCGGCCTTCAGGCGGGCTCGAAATCGTCGATGATGTAACGGGCGTAGTTCTCTTCCTTCACACGCACTTCGCTCATGGCGAAGCTGCGCACCGAAATTCCGGCCTGATGCACGGTTTCCGGATCGCCCGACACTAGCGGGTGCCACCAGGCCAGATCGCGCCCTTCCTGGATGCGGCGATAGGCGCACGAGACCGGAAGCCATTTGATCTGCGCGATTTTCTCGTTGGTGATCTCGATGCAGTCCGGCATCAGCGAAAACCGCTCGTCATAGCGCGAGCAGCGGCACGAGCGGATGTGGAGAAGCCGGCATGACAGACGCGTCAGATGGATCTGGCCATCGTCCTCGTCTTCGAGTTTCACCAGGCAGCAGCGTCCACAGCCATCGCAGAGCGACTCCCACTCCTGGCGGCTCATTTGCTCCAGTGTCTTCGTTTTCCAGAACGGCTGTGGCGGTTGGGTCAATCGAGAAGCTCTTCCTGCCGCAAGGCTTACCCACGGCTTCAAATAATCACAATTTCGTCGTCTTCAGATTCGCTTAGGAAAACCTTCTAGCGCCGAACGGCGCGCGTGACAAAGCGGCCGCGTTTGGGGCAAAAGCAAACTCCATGGCGCGGCGCCTGGGAAAGGCCGGCAGGGAAGCTCGCAGGCCCTCGCGCGTCGCACCCGGGCCCGGCAAGACGGCCGTAAGCCCCCATAGGCTGATGACGCGGAAATAGGCAGATAAACGCTTTGAACGACTGGTTCCACAAGCGAGGCGGACGCGACCGGATCATTGATTGGCTGGGGCTTGATTCCAAAATCAACTCCGCGCTGGTCGAAACCTGGGCCGCCGCCAAGGACGCATGGAACGCAGGCTCGAGTTTCTTTGCGCGTTTCCAATTGACGGGGTGGCAGCGGCTTCTCAACGAACTGGCGTCGGAAGGCGTTTCGCTGGCAACCGGCGGCTTCGTCCTCATGTACGCGCTCGCGCTGCCGGCCTTGATGGAGTTCGACGAGAGCAAATTCCAGACCGGCCAGTTTGCCGTGAAGTTCCTCGACGCCAACGGCACCGAAATCGGCAAGCGCGGCATCCTGCACAACGATGCCGTACCGTTGAGCGAGATTCCCGATTACCTCATCAAGGCCACGCTCGCCACCGAGGACCGCCGCTTCTTCGAGCATTTCGGCATCGACGTGCCCGGAACCATGCGCGCGCTCGTCACCAACATTCAGGCCAATGACGTGGTGCAGGGCGGCTCGACGTTGACCCAGCAGCTTGCCAAAAACCTGTTCCTGTCGTCGGAGCGCTCCTTCCAGCGCAAGATCAAGGAACTGTTCCTCTCGTTCCTTCTGGAGAGCCGGTTCACGAAACGGCAGATCCTGAAGCTGTACTTCGACCGCGCTTACATGGGCGGAGGCGCCGTCGGCGTGGAAGCGGCTTCGCAGTACTACTTCGGCAAGTCGGTGCGCGACATCAACATGGCAGAAGCGGCCTTGCTCGCGGGTCTGTTCAAGGCCCCCACGAAGTACGCGCCCCACGTCAATCTGCCGGCCTCGCGTGCGCGCACCAACGAGGTGCTCGACAATCTGGTCGAAGCCGGATTCTACACATCCGGACAAGTGCACAATGCGCGCATGAACCCTGCGCGCGTCATCGACCACACGAACTCCACCAGTCCCGACTGGTTCCTCGACTGGGCTTTCGAAGAGGTGCAGCGCCTTGCCCAGGGCAAGGGCCAGTACGTTCTTACCGCGCGCACCACCGTCGATCTCTCCCTGCAGCGCAAGGCAGAAGAAGCACTCAAGAGCGCCGTCGCCAAGGAGGGCCGCGCCATGCGTTACAGCTCGGGCGCCATGGTCGTGACGGAGACCGACGGGGCCGTGCGCGCCATCGTCGGCGGCCTCGATTACGGCGACAGCCAGTTCAACCGTGCCACCAAGGCGCGCCGGCAGCCCGGCTCCTCGTTCAAGGTCTATGTCTACGCAACGGCGCTCGAAAACGGCTACCGCCCGCAGACGCCGGTGCGCGACAGCTCGCGCTCGTGCGGCAACTGGCATCCCCAGAACTACGGGGGCGGCCATGGATCTGGCGCACGCATCCCGCTGTGGAACGCGCTGGCGCGCTCGCTCAACACGGTCGCCGCCGAACTATCGTTCGCCGTCGGGCGCGACAAGGTGATTGAGATGACCAAGCGGCTCGGCATCACGGGTGTTAGGAAGACGTGCTCGATGGCGCTCGGCGACGGCGGCATCACGCTGATCGAGCACGCCGGCGGTGTCGCGACCTTCGCAAATGGCGGCAAGCTCGCCAGGCCTTACGGCATCCTCGACATCACCACGTCGAAGGGCGAGTTGCTCTATTCGCGCGAGCGCGACGAACCGCCTGCTCCCCAGGTCGTCTCGCGGCAGGTCGCGGAACAGATGAACCAGATGTTGAACCGCGTGGTGGACGAGGGCACGGGCACGGCGGCCGCACTCGACTTCACGCGCGTCGCCGGCAAGACGGGAACGAGCACCGGGCCCAAGGATGCCTGGTTCGTCGGCTTCACCGGCAAATACGTCGGCGTCGTCTGGATCGGCAACGACGACAACCGCCCGATGGGACACGTCACCGGCGGCCATCAGGCGGCGCCCATTTGGCACAACTTCATGGCGGTGGCTCATACCGACATGAACATCCCCACGATCCCGGGCCTCGAGCCTCATCCGGTGCAGATCGCCGAGCGCGAGCGGCTCGCGGCCTTGAAGCAGGCGGAGATCGCGTCCGGCATCGCGCAGCCCGACGCTGGCGAGGGCGACGGCCGGCGCGCAAAGGCAATGCCGGACAAGACGCGCGATGCGCTGAAGAAGCTTGCTCAAGCGCTGCGCAAGGCGGGCGGGCTGCCGGATCCCGAACCCGCCTCTCCTGCCGGCACTCCCGCCCCGCCGTCTGGTGCATCTTCCCGAAAGCGTGCGGAACAGCCCTCGCCTGGGGACGCCGTGACGGCCGGACCGGCGGTCACTGCCGCGGGAAAGCAGGCGGACTCACGCGATGGAGCAAACCGTGGCGCTCGATGAAACCACGCGTGAGCCGGGCGAGGAGATGGTGCAGGGCGCGCCGGCGCACGCATCCGCCTCATCCCTGCCGCGCCTTCCCAGTGCCTTTCAGCATGGACTGAGAGAGCTTGGCAGGCGCTTCTTCCGTATGCTGCTCGCGGCCGCCGCCATCACCATCGCCGTCGCCTTTGGCGTCCTGTCGGCGCGCTACATGATCAACCACGGCTCGGCGCTCTCGACGATCACCTATGGTCCTTGGGTTTATTGGAAAGACGCGGGGCGCCCCGGCGCCGATCCTTACACGCGCGCCCACTTCGCCAACAGCAGCGCGCTGAGGCTGTCGACGGATTCCGCCGCCACCTACGAAGCCAACTCCGATGCCGAAGGCGCTTATCTGCATTCCTCTTGCGACTACGTGCTCGAAGGCCCCTACGCCCATGGCTTGTGGTGGAGCTTGAGCGTATTCGACAGCCGCGGCCAACTCATCGCCAACGACGCGGACCGCTATGCCTTCACCAGCGATACGGTCGCGGCCAATCCCGATGGTTCCTACATCATCACGCTCGGCCGCGACGCACGTCCCGGCAACTGGTTGCCGACGGGCGGAGCGGGCCGCCTCGTCATCGTCTTCAGCCTGCTCGATCCGGCAACCGGCCTGTCGGAAGAGGAGCGCGCCGAGCGCTACCGGATGCTGCCCGATATCCGGCGGGAGAACTGCTCATGACGATGCCCGCGCCACCGGCTCAGCCTCGTCTCTTTGGCGCGCGTTTCCTCGCCATTCTCGTCTGCGCGGGCGCCGCCGTTCACATCGTGTCCACGTTGCGCGCCATGAGCGACACCTCGCGCTCGGCCTATAGTCTGCTCGCAAGCCAGCTGCCCGCCAACGCCATGGTTGTTTTGCCTGCGATCAAGACGGGTCGCCAGTTCCTGCCCTTCATGAGCCCGGATGCGCGCTACGCATTGTGCCGGTTCGATACCAGCAAGGGGCCTGTCTCGGTCTCGGCCGAGCTTCCCGATCACGGCTGGACGATCGGCGTTTTTCATCGCGACGGATCGTCGGCATACTTCGCCGCCGCGCCCGTCGGCCGCGTAACGCACATGGCGCTCATGCTCGTGCCCGACGACGACCGCTTCATGGGGCTCACGCCCGAAGCGCGCGGACACATGAACACAGGGGACGCGCCCCTCACCGTGGCTGCGCGCCAGGGGCTGGTGATCGTGCGCGCACCCGACAAGGGGCTCTCCTACACCTCCATAAGCGAAGCAGGTCTTGCCAAGGCATCGTGCGCGCCAAAGCCTCAGCAATGACCCGGCGAGGCAGGATGCCATAATCGTTGAGATCGCCGGGATCGTCGGGACTCGGGACGCAACCAGACCTCGATCCTACTTGATCTCGAGCTTGTCGCGCTTGCGTGCGCCTTTGCGACGGCTCTTCTGCCCGGCGTCGATAGCGAGCACGTTGTATTCGTAACGCACACCAGGGAAGATGACGATCTCGCAGCTCGTGAGCGGCAGGCGCCGTGCGCGAGCTGTTCGATGCGTTGTATGCCCCGAGCGGAATTCCAGGATGGTCGCCATGACCGGCCCTCAAGATGGCAAGGCCTCAAACCTTGCGCGCTGGATGCGCGTCCTTTGTGTCTGCGCCGGCACCCTGACCGGCGCGAGCGCCCGCCGGAAAACCGGTTCCCACTTTTCCGCAAGCGCTCTGGCGATCGGGACACATGCGCTGCGGACGCCGAGAATCAGCGCACGGACATAGTTTGAAGCGGCAGAAGTTTAACAGCCGGTTAACGGCCGGCGCCGTTCGCGGCGCTGTTCAAGATTTTGTTTCCAGCAGATCATCGCCGAGAAAGTGTTTTCCGTCGCGATCTTCTATTTCGAGCAACCAGAGGTCTGAATCGATACGCGCCTCGCGCTCGATGCGCGTGCGCACTTCCTCCTCGCTGACGAAGGCGCCCTTGAGCATCGCCACCCAGCGACGATCGAAATCCGCGTCCTCGAGCCCTGCCGGCGCCGGGCCGAAAAGCGCGCACAGACCATCGCCACGCAACACCTTGATGTAGATCGCGCCCGCGTCATCGTCGCCGTGGCGCACAACGACACCCATGGCGCCGTGACTCGCGCAGCGCCGCAGGTACGCCTTGACCCAGACTTTTGCTTTGAGACGCATCGCTTCTCCTGCCCGCTGGCACGAATGTCTCAGCGCGATTGCGACAGCCGGCCTTGCGCCGCACGCGACAAACGCGCGACCAGTGGCGCCGAAATACGTCCTGTTTCCGGCATCTTCTGGGAAGCCTCGTAGTCGCGAATGGCCCGCACCAAAGCCGGACTCATCGAGGTTTCCACCTTCGATACCGGATAACCCAGCGCAGCAAGCCACTGGCCGACATTGCGGACGATCGTCGCCGCTTCGATCGTTTTGACCGCCGGCGGGCCTGTGCGTGCAGGCGCCGGCGGCGGGCTCACGCCCTCCAGCCTGCGCAGAAGATCCTCGCTTGGCGCACCGGTGATGTCGAGTCCGCTGTCGGACTCGTAGGCCATGATCGCCGCCCGCGTCATCAGACCCATGATCCCGTCCGGCTCACCAGGCTCGAAGCCGCGCGTGGCGAGCGCACGCTGAAGGGCGCGCACGAGTTCGTTGCGCGTCATCGCCGCGGCTGGCGGGGCGCTGGCAAGCGGCATGGGGCGTTCGGGTGCAGTCAAACCGTTCTGCGCCGGGCTTACCGGTGGTGCGGCAGGGGCGCCCGCAACCGCGACCGGCGGAGCGCTCGCGTTTTGGCTGGCCGCGGAAAGCGGCAATCCCTGAATGCTGCTAGGCTGTCCGCCCGGCAACCGGGCGATGGCGGCCGTCTCGACGCCGGAAGCTCCGCGCCTTCCCTGGAAAAAAAGCAGGTTGAAAGTCACCGCGGTGCTCAACATCGCGAATGCCGCCAGACAGATGCGCGTCTCCCGCGACATGTTCAGGGCCGCCATCCGCCCACCTTCCACCGAACAAAAACCCCAGTGGCGGCAAGTATCGGGCAACACTCCTTAAGAGCGCATTAACCGTTGGCCGGCGGCGCCAGATAGATAAAATTTTGCGCAATTGCGCTTCAAATACGCTTCAGATTGTACGGCCCGCCCATGCGCTTTGTTGAAGTCTCCCTGCTAACCTTACCGCCAAGGTTAGTTTTGTCACCGCCGCGTGCGGCCTCTTTGAGCCTGGTTTCAGGCTGCAGGCTGCAGGAGTTTTATCGATGGGTCTTTTGAGATTGAGCTTGATCGTGGCGGCTGGCGTTGCGCTCTTGCCTGCCGACAGCGAGCAGCAGGAAATGTTATACAATCGAGCCGTGCTCGCCACCCACTGGACCATGACATTCTGCGACCGCAACGAGGCGACGTGCCAGCAGGCCGGCGCGCTCTGGGGTACCTTCAAGAAGAAGGCGCAGTTTGCAGCCGAACTTGCGTACGATGCGATCAGCGAGCAGATCGCATCCTCCAATGGCGCGCCCGGCGCCGAGGGCCGCACTATCGAACCCGTGCTCTATAGCGGACAGCCTTCCGGTCGGCGCATCGAAACGGGCACCTTGAAACCCCACGACCTTGAGCCCGATTGGCGCGGCGGGGAGCAATCCTTCCACGCCAAGACGACGGGACGGCTCACCGTAAGGGGCGGCACCTGATAGGGGCCGAGATTCCAGGAAAGCCCCAGGACTGCGCGTTTCGTCACCATCTCATTGCACGCTCTTGCGCCGCACGCGGTTGGGCGCCTATGTGTCTGACATCGGGGCTGCCTGACTTTGGCAGCCCGCAAGAAAGGCGCTTCAGACCATGGCCATTGCCGACATCCTGTCCGATTTCGAACTTCTCGACGATTGGGAAGACCGCTATCGCTACGTGATCGAGCTTGGCCGAGCGCTTCCCCCACTGCCCGACGCGTTGCGCACGGAGGCCAATAAGGTACGCGGGTGCACGAGCCAGGTGTGGCTCTCCACACGCCGGATCCCGGGCGGCGGCGACGGCAAGGACAGGCTCGAGATGCAAGGCGCGAGCGATGCCATGATCGTGCAGGGGCTGGTCGCCATTCTGTTCGCCATCTACGACGGCAAGTCCGCCGGCGAGATCCTCGCGATCGACGCGCAGGACATCTTCGCAAAGCTCGGGCTCAAGCAGCACTTGACGCAGCAGCGCTCCAACGGTCTTGCCTCCATGGTCCAGCGTATCCGGGCGGACGCCACCGAAATCGCAACCGCCTGACAGCGCCCACGCCGTCTCGGAGGCGGCGATACGCGTTCCAGCGCCCTCAACCCTCCGCGGCGCCATCGGCCAAGGGGCGATAATCGGGCGATCCCCAATGGTTCACACGAGCCGGGCCGGCAGATTGTGAAGGCGCACCTCCGCTAATGCCGTAGTGCCGCGCGAGGGTCTGCAGCGCGATCTGCAGCACGATCTTGCCGGAACGCTGCGGCCATCCTGCGGACTTCTCCAGACTCTCCAGGCCCTTCAGGTAGCAGCACACGTCGATCAGCACGCCGGCCAGTTCCGGACCAACAGCCTTCAACGCGCGATTGACGCGTTCGCGCGCTGCAATGACGTTGTCGGCCAACTCGACGCCCAGTCCGGGCGCCGGCCGCCGTCCGCCGGAACTCGGCGGCAGCGCGGACCAGCCCGCCGTCACCTTCGGCGCCAGGAGTGCGTAGTGATAATCGCGCCGGAGGCGCTCACCGGCCTCGAATTCTTCGCGCGAAATCATGGGACGGCCGTCCTTGTCCTTGCGTCCGGCAAGCCACGCCAGCGGACTTTCCAGCGTGTTGACCCGCGGTGCCCGCTCGGGCGCATCCTTGGCCGCCCGCGGACGCGAGCGCTTGGTCTGCCGGTGTTGCATGAAGTGCCTCTTGCCCTAGAGCGCTTATCGGAAAAATGGCAAACCGGTTTCCCGGCCACGAGCGCGGCGAAACAAACGGGCAGAACCTGTTTTGCGCGATGTGCACGAAACGCGTAAGCGCCCTAGCCGGAGCCCGGCGCCGTGGACATCCGCGTGGCCATCACTGGCACCGCCCATTCGAGCAGGTCGAGCGCCCGATCGAACACGGGATCGTCCCGCGCATCTTCGATCACGGCGCACGCGTGTGCGACCGTCGTGCGGTCGCGTCCGAACATGCGCCCCACGTCGGTGAGCGTCATGCGGCCTGCGACATGCGCCAGATACATGGCCACTTGCCGGGCGTGCGCAGCGCGGGCAACGCCACGGGTGAAGGTAGACAACTGAGCCTGATCTACTCCGAAAACGCGGGTCACCGCCAGTTCGATGACCTTGCGCGACAAGATCAATCGCTCGTCTAGTGCAAGGCGGCCGTTACCGGACGATGCGGACGGGGCCCGCGTCCGCCTGTCAGGATCGTTTGGGAATTTACAGACCCCGATTGTCTCGTTGAGCATGAAAAACGCACCACAGCTTCCAAATTGCAGACGGGGCGATGGTAACGCAGAGCACATGCGCCCAGGCATGAAAGCTAAGTCGAGCGTGAACGGCGGGGATAAGCCGTACGCAATTTTTTCCATCCTGCGTGAGATCGTTCATCGCCGCGGTGATAAATTATCCCCGCCGGCGCGCAACACGCGATTGTTGCGGGCATGCGCAAAAAATCTCCCACATTCATTCAATCCGGCGTCGGTTGCAGCACTTCGAACGCCATAGTGCGGCGCAGCGAGTTGCAGCGGCTGTTGCCGCTGTGGCCACACGAACTGGCCGATCTTTCGTTAAGTGGCCGCCAGCGGATCTTGCGGTTTCTTGCACGTGCCCTGCGCGAAGAGCGGCGCCGGTGCCGAGCCGGACACTGGACCTACGATGTGGCGCGCCACGCCGCGCTGGCACGCCACCTCAAGTGGGAACGCGTGGAACTCGAGAGGCTCGAGCGCTTCCACGCTGGGAGAACCGGCGCTCAGGAAATCGTCGGACCACCGCCGAATTCGACCGCGCCGTAAGAGCCGAGCGCAAGGGACCGCCCAAAGGCCACGCACGCTGGCGGGGCGTGGCGCCGGTCCGCTCGCGGCCGAGGCTACTTGCGGGTGCCAAGGCCCATCTTCTTGGCCAAGTCGGAGCGTGCGCGGGCATAGTTTGGCGCAACCATCGGATAGTCGTGCGGCAAGCCCCACTTCTCGCGATACTCCTCCGGCGACATGTTGTAGTGCGTCCGTAGGTGCCGCTTCAGGGATTTGAACTTCTTCCCGTCCTCCAGACAGATGATGTAATCGGGCATGACCGACTTCTTGATGGGGATCTTCGGCTTCCCGTCGTCTCGTTCTACAGGCGCCTGACGGCCCGCCGCCCGGCTGAGAGCGGCGTGGGTATCGGCGATCAAGCTTGGAAGCTCCGCCGACGATATCGGGTTCTTGCTCACGTAGGCGGCGACAATACTGGCGGTGATCGCCACCAAATCGGCGCTGCCCGCGCCGTCGTGTTCATCCTGCATAGCCAAACCTGTTGAATTTCCTACTGCGTAGGTCCAGAATTTCTGACCGGTGTTCAGTTGCTTCGTCGTGTTTGACGCGCTAGTATTATGCATTACTTGAAGGAACCCAAAAAAGCTCCAGATCTACGCAGCGTTCATAGCTTGGCTAAGCTGTGATCAGCATCCGATTGATTGTCAACTGGGAGGAATTCCCAGCAACAAAACGTGATGAATTCTTGAATATTCCTGTTTGCGGCGGCCATGGTGGCGCAGCACGGGTCAAGGAGAAGGATCTGGATTGTCACCCCCGTGCTGGAATACAGCCTATGTCGGCTTCTGCCTCACACCGCATGCAACCGAAAGTTCATGATGTCTGACACCTCCCTCACCGCCGCTCCCGCTCCGACTGCACCCCTGGCTGCGTGCCGCCCGGTGCGTTCGATCCACCACGGCCTCGAACTCGTCGACGAGTATGGCTGGCTCAGGGCCTCCAATTGGCAGGAGGTGATGCGCGATCCATCGGTGCTGGATCCGGAAATCCGCGCCTACCTGGAAGCCGAAAATGCCTACATGCGCCACAAGCTCGCCCACACGGACGCCTTGCAGGAGAGCCTGTTTGCGGAAATGAAGGCGCGCCTCAAGGAGGATGACCGCCAAGTGCCGACCCCCGACGGGCCGTGGGAGTACTTCCCGCGCTTCGTCAAAGGCGGGCAATATGCGCAGCTTTGCCGGATCGCGCGCGGAGCAGACGCCGGGAGCGCCGGCATCCTGCTCGACGGCAACAAGGAGGCTGCGGGCAAGACCTATTGGGATCTGGGCGGCGCAAGCCACTCACCCGATCATAGGCTGTTGGCCTATGCGAGCGACGACAAGGGGTCGGAACTCTACACGATACGCATCCGGGACATCGCCAGCGGCGAGAACCTGCCCGACGAGATCGAGGACACGCGTGGCGCGCTCGCCTGGGGCGAAGACAGCCGCACCTTGTACTATGTGCGCGTCGACGCCAATCACCGCCCTCTCTACGTCTACCGCCACATCGTCGGCACGCCCGCAAGCGACGACGTCCTGGTCTATGAAGAAAAGGACATCGGCTTCTACGTCGGCGTGTCGGCGACCCAATCGCAGCGCTTCATCGTCATCGACGTTCACGATCACGAGACGAGCGAGGTGCATGTCCTCGACGCCGGCGATCCCAAATCGGTGCCCCGTCTCATCGCGGCGCGCTCCAAGGGGCACCAGTATTCCCTCGAGCACAATGGCGACCGCTTCATCATCGCGACGAACTCCGAGGGAGCGGAGGATTTTCGCATCGTCGAGGCACCGGTCACGGCCCCAGGCATGGAGAACTGGCGCGAACTCGTCCCGCACCGGGCAGGCCGGTTGATCATCGACGTCAACGTCTACTCCGGCCACATGACCCGGCTGGAACGCGAGGATGGCTTGCCGCGCATCGTCATCACGCGGCTGGCAGACGGCGATGAACACGCCATCGCGTTCGATGAAGAAGCCTACGCGCTCGGCATGGCCGCAGGCTATGAATACACCACCACCAATCTGCGCTTCACATACTCCTCGATGACGACTCCGGCCGAGACCTATGACTACGACATGGAGACCAGGGCACGGACGTTGCGCAAGCGGCAGGAAGTGCCCAGCGGCCACAACCCCCAGGATTATGTGACCCGCCGTCTGTTTGCGGCCGCACCCGATGGCGAGACCATTCCCATCACGCTGCTTTATAGAAGGGACACGCCGCTCGATGGCAGCGCGCCGGTGCTGCTCTACGGCTATGGCGCCTATGGCATCTCCATGCCCGCGTCCTTTTCGACGGGGCGCCTGTCGCTAGTTGATCGGGGATTCATCTATGCCATCGCCCACATTCGCGGCGGCAAGGACAAAGGCTACCGCTGGTACACGGCCGGCAAGATGAAGAACAAGGTCAACACCTTCACGGACTTCATCGCTGCCGGCGAGCATCTGGTGGTCCAGGGATTGACCCGGCGCGGGCGCATCGTGGCGCAAGGCGGCTCGGCGGGCGGCATGCTGATGGGCGCCGTCGCCAACATGGCGCCCGACTTGTTCCTCGGCATCATCGCAGAAGTCCCCTTCGTCGACGTGCTCAATACGATGCTCGACAAGGACCTGCCGCTCACGCCGCCCGAGTGGCCCGAGTGGGGCAACCCGATCCTGAGCGCTGAAGAGTTCGCCGCCATTCGTGCCTATTCGCCCTATGACAACGTCGCCCGCCAACCTTATCCTAATATTTTGGCCGTTGCCGGTTTGACCGATCCGCGCGTCACGTATTGGGAACCGGCAAAATGGATCGCAAAGCTGCGCGCCAATTCTTCCGCATCGAATCTCATCCTTCTGAAGACCAATATGGGAGCCGGGCACGGCGGCGCGTCGGGCCGCTTCGAGGCCTTGAAGGACGCGGCGCTGACTTATGCTTTTGCCTTGAGCATTGCGGAGCTGGCAGAGGGGGCAACCTGAACGATCCTGAAAAACGGATGGCGCCCATGAGGACATGATCTGGGCCTGCGGCAGCCCGTTTTCATCCCTACCGGGAGTACGTCTCGTTACGAACCTTTAAGCCTGCCCCAAGCCGTGAGGATGCAACGCATCTTTGCGTAAAATTGCAACAAATTCGTTAGAGTCCTGATAGTCGCCGGCCTGATAGGTTCGCCCACCCGAGTTCCAGAAAACATGTACTGGGTGGAATTGGATATGACATCAAGCCTGGCAGCGTTGGTCCGGCGCTTCACCCGTGACGCCTCAGCCGCGGTTTCCTTGTTGTTTGCATGTATCGCGGTGGCATTCTTTGCGTTTATCGGCGCGGCCGTGGATTATGGCCGCTGGAGTGACGCTCACAGCCGCACGGTCGCCGCGCTAGACACGTCGCTTCTAGCCGCGGGCCGTTCGTTGCAGGTATCGCAGAATAGCGAGGAAGCGCTGTCCGTCGCCGAGAAGATGTTCGACGAGACGGCCAAGACGCGTCTTCACCTCGTCTCGCCCGAACTCCAGATCTCACTCGTCAATAACGGCGCGGCCTTGGAAGGAGTGGCGAAAGGGAAGATCAAGACGCCGTTCCTGGGATTGCTCAACTTTGGAACGCTGGATGTCTCCGCGACCTCGAAAGTCGAGTTCTCCACCGGCAGCGTTTCCTCGGGCGGCAGCGACCTCGAAATCTCCATCATGCTCGACGTGACCGGCTCGATGTGCGACGACAGGAACGGACCCTGCACCTCAGGCACGAAGCTCGACGCACTGAAATCGGCGGCATCCTCTCGTCAATATCATCCTCAAATCCAACAACTCGGGGCAGGGAGCACGCATTGCGCTCGTGCCGTTCTCGACACGTGTCCGCATCGGACCCACTCAGGATTCGGCAACTGAAGCGCTGATGAAGAAGCTGACGAACCTGAATCCCACTTGGTCAGGCTACTTTAAGAACTGCCTGAGCAGCACCGGTGAGGGCGGCAGCGAGTCCGAAGGCGAGTGGACATGCACGAGGTACCAGAACCCTCCCCCGTATGGTAACCCAAACACTCATACCGTGCGTCTCTGACCGTTCGGGCACGCCCAGCGACGACTTCACGGACGCCCCTCCAGGTCCCGGCAAGTGGCTCTTGGGCCATGATGGAACGCGTTTTCCCCTCAGCTGGGATGCACTTGACGTAGCTCTCACCACAAAGACGGGCAAGTCGGCGTCCGATCCTTCGGATTATTGGACATACAATGTGGATGGCGTCTGTTATGACATCGAAGACCCGGTGCTACCGCTGACCTCCGACAAGCAATTGCTGCTCGACCGGATCTCTGCCCTCAGCGCATTCGGATCGACCAGCGGCGCACTTGGCACGGCCTGGAGCTGGTACACCTTGTCGCCGAAGTGGTCCTCGATCTGGACTGGCGCCAGCGCGCCCGGTCCTTATTCCGATCTCGCGCCGATCGGCTCGAAGCCGCCCAAGCTGCGCAAGATCGCGGTGCTCATGACCGACGGCGCCTACAATACGCTACGCGCATGGAAGGACTACGATCCCGCCGTCGTATCCGGCAACGCCAAGCAGATCTGCTCCAATATGAAGAGCGCGGGAATTGAGGTCTTCACCGTAGGCTTCGATCTGGATTCCTTGCCGGCAGATCAAAAGTCGCGCGCCATCGACACCCTTCAAAACTGCGGCACGGACCTGTCGCACTTCTACGAGGCCCTCAGCGCCGAGCAACTCAAGCAATCGTTCCGCGACATCGCCATGCAGCTCGCCCAGATATTCGTCGCGAGATAAAACAAATAAAAAGCCCGCGAAGCGCTCGCGGGCCATGTCCGTCCGGTCCACATGTCAGCTGCTAACAAATGCCAGCCGGTACAAATGGAAAGGGCCCCTCCGAGGGGCCCTTCGTTTCAGCAGCGCCTAGGCTGCATCCGCTTGGTAGGTAGGCGTTTTCGTAGCCTCCTCGTACCCAGCATCGGACTTCAAAGAAATTCCAATGTACCGAACTCTACCTGCAATCCGCTCCTTCTTTACGCCGAGATCCGCGAACTCGCGTCCGAAGCTCGGCAAGGCCAAAGGTTCCTTGCTCTTGGTTTCGCACCATGAACAGTAGTCCTCATACAGTTGAGTTGCGGTAACACTTGATCCGTCCTGGACTTCGATGCTCTCCTTGTAAAAGCGCTGTACATCCGTTTCCGGCGCAACCAGTCTGGCAGGCGCCTTGCTTTCCGATTTGATCTCGGCCTTGGCCTCGACCACCTTTGCTTCCGGCGCACGCGCTTCGATCGCGGGGCGCTCGGCTTGCTTCTCGATGCTCCTGTTGTCGTTGGCACCGGAACGCGGCTTGTTAACAGCGAAGGCATTGAGAGCCGGAGCTGCCACTGTTGCCGCAACAGTGTCATCCTCGATCTCGCGACGCAGACGCGGCGCGGACGGGATATAGGCGTCATTGATACGCCATTGGCTGAAGGCGACGTACATACCGAAGCCCGAGCCGATCTCGAGCAGCATCGCGATGAAAATCGTCATCGCCATCTGCACGCGTTCGATGCTCACACCCGGAAGAAACGCCCCAGCAAGATCGGCAAGCACTTTCGCCTGCGGATCCGATTCGGAGAGCGCCGTCGTTCCCGACATGCTTGCGAGCTTCGCCTTGATTCCGGCGATGCGCTCGTTGGCGGACTGGCCCTCACTGGCTGATGCAAGCTCGGCATTGAGCGTGTGGAACTCCTGGCACAGGTCCCGCGTGGTCTTGCCCGAAATCTTCGTGCAACCTTCCGACCACTTCCAGGCTTTCTGTGTCTTCAGCCCGTCGATCGCGCTCTGCACCGCCTCGTAGGGGCGATGCTGCGGGATCCACCCGGCCTGTTCCTCGGCTCGTTTAAGCTCGTCGCGCAGGTCCTGATAGACCTGAGCCGTTTGTGCGCGCTGACCGGTCGTATCGAACCGGTTCAAAGCAGCATGCCCAAGCGCGCTCGTCATCGAGTAGGCGGTCACCACCACCCACACAATCGCCGAGGCTCCGGCCTGGGACCACATCTTGTTTCTTATCGCGGCGAAGAAGAAAAACGGGATCAGCGCTTTCAAACAATCAGCCGCGGCGGATGCCGCGCCGTAGATTTGGCCATCCAGCTCGGTTCTTCCGAGACTGAACCCAAATCGCCAGTTCATCGCTGCCGAGACGGCCAATAGCACGCCCGCAGCAAGAACCCCCAGAACACCTAGGAGGTGCCTCATAGTCCCTCTCCATATGAGAGGCCGCGTCGAACGCAGAACACCACCAGCGACCGGCCATTTCCCTCTTGTGATCCAACCGCGAAGGGCCGGCATGGACCAAGGCTCCCAACCTCACGCCAAACATGTGCAACCTTCCCGTGCATCAAATCGACCCGCCTGTGAGCCCCGGACCCATCCCCATGGTTCCGGCAGACGCTCGACGCAGCACTTGTCAGTCACACTCGAGAGCTTGCTTTGCACACAATTTCCCCAGGTTATCCCAGGCGGTTATCGCCGCTCGATCCCGCCTGTGGACAAGCTCCAGGTCAGCGTGCAAAGCGTCACCAAATGGATGCAATACGTATCCCCTCAGGCTCAACCGGTACGTGATTCGTAATGAATTGTTAAGGGAATCATAGAGCTAGGTGTGACATCAAAGCCGCGCCGCTGCGTGTTCCTCCTGGCGCCCACCTCCCGGTTGTTCGCCGACCTGGGGAGTTATCAACTGACCATCCCCAACGCGGGACATCGGCGATGCACAGGCGGGGAGAAGCAGGCCACGCCCTCTCGCCATGCCGGCCTCTTCCAAAGCTCGCCATTGCGGCCGCGGGATCGAGGCGAACCGAAGTCCTAAGCGCAACTGGCGCGCACACAAGTTGCGCATAAGAGTTTTTGATTTATCAGGGCTAGAGACATGGTGCATTCTGACCGATGATATTTTTGCGGCGTTGTCAGACCGAGCTAAGTCATTGGCCGAGAAGGCATGCGGGGCACCGACTAATAGCCGGAACAAGCACAAGCAACCGCCGGGGAAACTCGAGCGGCTGACACGGCGTTTGGGTTCTAAAGTGCTCGCTGAGAGGTCCACATGCAGCGTATCGGCGGTCTGTTGCTCATCCTCGCGGGCGTTACGTTGGGTGCCTATACGTTCCTCCCTCCCCCATTCGACGCAGAGCAGGCGCTGCGGGAGGTGACGCGAATATCCGCCGCGCCCGATCGATCCACGCACGATGGCCTTCCACACGCCAGTGCGGGCGGACTTTACGCCGGCCAGAACCTCGCTCTTGCCGCCATGCCTGCAAACCGGCTCGAAACGGGCGAGGTGAACCGGCCCTCAGCGGCCTGGAGCGCCATCGTCACGGCGGCGCCCGCGCAGGGCCGCATCACGTCTTCCAAGCCCGGCGACAGCCAGACCCGGGTGCAACTCACCCGGGACCTGCAGGCCGAACTCAAGCGCGTAGGATGCTATGGAGGCACCATCAACGGAGCCTGGACACCGTCGACCCGGCGCGCCATGAGTGCCTTCATGGAGCGCGTCAACGCCACGCTCCCGATTGGCGAGCCCGATTATATCCTGCTCAGCCTGGTCCATGGCCACGCCGGCCAGGCTTGCGGCATCGCGTGCCCCTCCGGCCAGACAGCCTCACCCAGCGGCCGGTGCCTGCCGAAAGCGGTCATTGCCGCGCGGACCGGCAAGCATCGCAACGAACCCGCCGCCATTGAGCCGCCCACCGGTGGTTATCAGGTGGCCGCCCGGCAACCCAATCCGTCGATCCGCCGTGCCGGGGCTGCGGCCGTCGCCGCCCGCGCCGCTCCAGCGCGCGTGCGCGAGGCAAGACTTGCCGCGCCTCCCCAGAATGCGGAGCGGCTGCCCTGGCAGAAGAATGATGACGTTTCTGCGCCTCTGCGCCGCGTTGCCAGCCGCCCGGACGGGATGATGGCGGTCGGCGCTCCGCGTGGCGGCGTTGACGCCGGAGCAGGCGGGGCGCCTGCGTCAGTCACCATCACACCCGCCCCCGGGCGAACGCGCATCGTGACGACAAAAGAGGACATCGACCCGCGCGCCGAGCGTTCAGCCCCCGTCCTTGACGCGGCGGACCCCGCCACTGCCGGGGACGGCTTCGAGGCCGGGCAGACGGCGAAGTCCGTCGAGGGCCCCTTCAAGCGCAAGCACACCAAGTCGGCAAAGACGACTAATTCCGCGCCGGCATCCGCGAAGAAAGCCAAGCCCGCGAAGTTCTTCTTTTACGCCGGCGATAGCACGCGGCGCCGCGGATTGACCCGCCCGGGCTCACCCGCTTGGCACATGCAGCAGGCGATGGGCGGCATCTTCTGAGGCCGCACCAAGGCTTGCCTTGCCATCCCGCTTGCCTTGCTGCTGGCCAGGCCCGCTCATCTCCCGGCTGGAACCCGGTGTGATGCCCACCAGGATTTGCGTGGTGAGGGTCATACGCAGATGCCGCGTGGGCAGCCTACGTGCGGGTTGCGCCGATAATCCAGTCGAGATAGGCCGCACTTCCGGCAAGGACCGGAAGCACCAGGATGGCTGGGATCTCGTAGGGGTGGCCCTCGACGATCGCCGCCATGCATGCCTCCACCGTGTCGGGCGCTGTTTTAGCGATCAGGACTGCCTCCTGGGCGCGCTCCACCGCCCCCTTCCACGCATAGATGGCCACCATGCCGGGCAGGATATTGATGCAGCCGGCAAGCTTTCGCGCAATCAGTGATTGCCCCGCTCGTTCCGCGGCTTCCAGATCTGGAAACGTGCTATAAACCAGCACCGCTTCACACTGGGAGCCTACCTCTCCCCTCATCCCTGTTCCAGCCGGGGGATTGTCGTTCTCCGCCATTTGAGCAAGCCTCCCTGATCGGGCGCACGGGTGCCTGCCCCCGCGCCCTTTATCGAGCAAGAAAAAGCACTCGCGCATCATGCCAAAACCCAAGGCCCGTTTCGACAAAATCGCGTTCGTCTCGAGCGACGTGCCGGAAGCCATCGAAGCGCGCAAGACGCTGACCGAGCTTTACGGGGCGGTGGAGCCGCGCGAGGCCGAGGCCATCGTCGCGCTCGGCGGTGACGGCCTGATGTTGCAGACGCTCCACTGCTACATGAACGACAAGATCCCGATCTATGGCATGAACCGCGGCTCGGTCGGCTTCCTCATGAACGAATACCGCGAGGACGCGCTGCGCGAGCGACTGGCGGCGGCCGAGATCACGCGCATTCATCCCCTCGTCATGATCGCGTATGACGCGGCGGGCAAAGCGCACAAGGGCCTTGCGATCAACGAGGTTTCGTTGTTCCGCGAACGCTATCAGGCCGCCAAGCTCAAGATTTCCATCGATGGCAAGGAACGCCTGGCGGAACTGATCTGCGACGGCGTGCTCATTGCAACTCCCGCAGGATCGACCGCCTACAATCTCTCGGCGCATGGGCCCATCCTGCCCATCAACACGCCGCTGCTGGCTCTAACGCCGATCAGCCCATTCCGCCCGCGGCGCTGGCGCGGCGCACTCATTCCCAACAAGGCGCGCATCACCATCACCGTCATGGAACCCGACAAGCGCCCGGTGAGCGCGGTGGCCGATCATTTCGAAATCCGCCACGTCGTAAAAGTGGAGATCGAAAAGGCCCGCAACGTCGACCTCTACATGATGTTCGATCCCGATCACGGATTGGAAGAGCGCGTGCTCGCCGAGCAATTCAGGTACTAGTGGGCGTGCGCGCGCCGTACATGCCTGGAATATCGCAGGCGGGCAAGGCGCCCTTGATCGCGCGCAAGCATGCGCCGTCATCGAGCAGGTCCACGCCTGGACACGCGTGCGCTTTTTCATGGCCGCCGTGCAATGGTGCGGATGCGTCAAAACCCGACTGGCCTTCTCGACTGGACCTTGAAAGGCCAGCGAGAAGGCCATGATGAGGTATTGGAGAACGTCCCAAAGGTTGCTCGAGATACTACTCCGTTACCGACACGAAGAAACGAACCAGGCCCTCGAGCGCCCTGTAGGGCGTACATCGATTCAGTATGCGCCGGCAGGAGTGAAAGGCGCGTTAAGGCCCGCAACGCCCGGGCGCTGCTGCGCCTACGGAAGTGTTTCCGTCAGGCGCTCCAGTGTGTGAGCAACGCGTTGGGGTCGGGACGCTCACGCTCGCCGGGCTTCTCTGCCGGCGTGCCGATATGGATGAACCCGGCCACGCGCTCGTTGTCCTCGAGTTGCAGCGCGGAACGCACCGCAGGGCTGTAGGCAACCCATTCGGTGATCCATGACGTGCCAAAACCCATCGCGTTTGCCGCCAAGCAAACATTGAAGCATAATGCACCGGCCGAGAGAACCTGTTCCCACTCGGGCGCGCCCGAACGCGGCTTGACCTGCGAGATGACGGCGAGCACGAACGGCGCGCGCATGAAGCGCGCACGCTCCGTGTCGAGCCGGACATGGCTTGGGGGCTCTTTCTCCTCTGCTGCGCAGGCGCTGGCGAACACCTCGCCGATGGCCTTGCGCGCATCGCCCTCAAAGGCGATGAATCGCCAAGGCGCCAGTTTCTTGTGATCGGGCACGCGGGTTGCAACCTTCAGGATTTCCTGAAGCTGCGCGCTGCTGGGGCCGGGCGCCAACAGCTTGTCCGGCTTCACCGATCGGCGGCTGGCCAGAAATGACAAAATCGGATGGTCCATGCTCTTTCCGGTGGATGTGGCGTCCTTCACTCGCTATCGCAATTGCGAAGCTGTTACAATCGCCGAGTATTCAGGGGACCCCGTGAGCAGATGACGACGCGATACGTCCTGGCGCTTGTTCTGGCGGCTTTCGCCATCTCGGCTTGCGGGGCTGGCACAGCCCGCGCCCAAGAGGCCAATCCGCAATCGGACCAGCAGCAGCAACCCGCGCAGGCCGATGGCGATCGGGATGCCTCCCGGACGGCGCAGCGCTCGGTGCTGTTCGTCATCGATGGATCGGGCTCCATGTGGGCGCGTTTTGATACCGCGAGCGAGAAACGCGCCAAGATCGATGTCGTGCGCGACTTGGTGAAGCCTCTCGTTGCGCCGGGCGCCAACGGCGCGCGTATCGGCTTGGCCTCCTTCGGCCATCGCCGGCGCGGCGACTGCACGGACGTCGAGGTGATCGCACCCATCGGCAGCCCCCGCGAAGAGGTCGTGGGCGCGCTCGACAAGCTCGATCCACGCGGCAAGGGACCGCTGGCCCAAACCATTCGCCAAGCGGCCGGCGCCATCGGACCCGAGCGCCCGGCCTCGGTCGTCGTCGTGAACGACGGCGTCGACAACTGCCGTCAGGACGCCTGCGCTGCTGCCGCCGAGTTCGCATCTCAGGCGCCCGGCGTTCCCATCCACATCATCAGCATTGCGGTCGACCCCGCTTCGCTCGGCTCTCTCCAGTGCATCGCCAAGGCGACGGGCGGTGAGTTCTTCGATGCGCGCGATCCCGTCGCGCTCGCCGCCGACATCAGCGAGGTGGCTCTGCGCGCGTTCGGCGATGCGCCGGCGGCGGCCGCGCCCGAAGCGCTCTCACAGGCAGCGCCCGCACTGCCTCAGGCCGCCTTGCGCGCCACGCTTTCATTGGCTGAAGGCGGGAAACCCATGGCCCGCGCGGCCTACTGGCGTGTCGTCGAAATAAACAGCGGCAAGCTCGTCGTGGAGACGAGCGCGCCTGGCATCGCGGAGAACCTGGAACCCGGGGATTATCTGGTCGAAGCGCAGATGGGCGGCATGAAGGCGAGCGCGCCCGCCCACGTCGAAACCGGCAAGCCGGTGATGGTCGCGCTCGCGCTCAAGGCTGCGCGGCTTGGCGTCAAGAGCAAGGGCGCCAGGCCCAAGTCCTCCCAGAGCGCTCCCCTCGTCACCGTACGCGCGGCCGCAAACAACGGAACCCCTGGCGCGACCGTCCTGATCGGACGGCTCGACGAGATCGATACCCTTGTGCCGCCCGCCACCTACATCGTCACCATCACCGACCAGCAGATCCGCCAGGAGCAATCGGTCGATCTGGGCGAAGGAACCGAAGCGGTCATGGCGGTCGATATGAAATCGGGCCGTCTCGCCTTGTCGGCCGTGACCCGGGAGAACGGCGCGCCGCTGCAGGACGTGATCTTCTCCGTTCTCGAGGATGATCCCGACAGTCCGGACGGCCGCCGCGAGGTGCGCCGCTCGCGCGCCCCCGAACCAAGCTTCAGCCTGCCGGCGGGCACCTATTATGTGGTGGCGCGTTCAGGATACGCCGAGCAGCGCCAGCGCATCGCGCTCAGCGCCGGCGACGATCTGACCAAGGCGCTGGTTCTGCCTGCCGCCACTCTCAAACTCAGTGCGCAGGTGTCCGGCGCCTCGATGCCTTACAGCGCGGACCTCGTTTATACGATCGAGACGATCGAAAAAGAGCCGCGCCAGATCGCTCGGCTTTCAACCCCACAGTTCGAAGGCCTGCTCGGCGCAGGACGATACCGCGTGTCGGCGGAGTTGGAACGCAATGCCGCACGGGTACAACAAGACATCACGATCGAGGCGGGCAAACCTGCCAACGTCGCACTCAAGATCGACGCGGGCGAGGCGACGCTGCGCGCACGCTCGATCGCCACGGCCGGCTTCGATACGTTCTGGGAGTTGCGCGACGCACAGGGCCGCGCCGTCTGGCATTCGACCTCCGCTGAGCCCAAGGTCCTGTTGATGCCGGGACGCTACAGCGTGCGCCTCGAAACGCGGGACACGATCCTGCAAGCCGCGTTTGAGATCGCCGCAGGCGAGAAGCGAACCATAGAACTGGGTGGCAGCTGATGTGCGCCAGATGCCGGGCCGTTCAAGCCGAAGGAGAAGAAGACATTCGCGTTCACTCGTTACAATCGCCGCCGGGAAGCTGCTCGACCCGCATGCCGGCAGTGCTTGCTCATGGCTTTGCGCTCGCCGGCATGTGTGCTCTTTTCGGCGTTTGCGCTGACGCCAACGCCCGGCTCCTTCGCCACGCCGGCGCCGGGGACGTGATTGTCGTGGCCCAGGCCCCCGACTGGTCGGCCGACATCGATGTCAGAAAAACAGAGCCCGCAAAGCCCAGGGCCAAGGCGCCCGCCAAGCCAGCCAACACCACCATCATCCAACGCTCAGGCGATGCAGCGAGCACGGGCAATGGGGAGCTTCATCTGGTGGCGCTTCTGACGGCCGACGGCCAGCAGATCGACGAAGGCGTTGTCTGGCGCGTTTTCCAGACCACTGGCGCTACGAAGCCCAAGCTGGTTACGGAGAGACGCGAGGCCAGCCCGGAACTCAGACTTCAACCCGGCGATTACACCATCAATGCTGCGTTCGGGCGCGCCAATCTCACGCGCAAGATTTCCGTCAAGGCTGGAGCCGCTGCCACGGAAAGGTTCGTCCTCAACGCCGGCGGTTTGCGTGTGAATGTCAGCATCGCCGGTAAGCCGGCCCCCGAGGGCAGCGTCACTTACGCCATCTATTCCGACGATCGCGAGGCGGTCGACGGCCGGGGCGATATCATGACGGCAGCCAAACCCGGTTTGATTATCCGTCTCAATGCAGGCATCTATCATATCGTTTCCACCTATGGCGACGCGAACGCGAAAGTCGAAGCCGACGTCACGGTAGAAGCCGGAAAGCTCACAGAGGCTTCGGTCGTTCATCAGGCCGCAAAGGCCGCATTCAAGCTCGTCACGCACGAAGGCGGCGAAGCCCTGCCCGACACGCACTGGACCATTCAGACGCAGGGCGGAGAAACGGTGAAGGAGAGCGTCGGCGCACTGCCGACCCACGTGCTGGCGCCCGGCGACTATACGGTCCTGGCCAAGTCGGGCGGCCACGTGTTCAGGCGCCAGTTCAGCGTAAAGGACGGCGAGATCGTCAACGTCGAGGTCGTGGCCCAGGGGGCCGGCACGTCGGCGCGCTCGAGCGAGGAGCCCTACCCGGAGCCCGATTTCAAAAATCCGTAAGAACCCAATCCGTGGGGCACCCGTTGGCCCGCATGCGGCGATCGATCTTGTCGCCTTCCGCGCGCATCCCGGCCTCGAGAAAAGCCATCCGCGCCATCTGCCAGTGTTCACATGCAGTAATGGGATCGCCGGCCTCGTAAGCTGCTTCGGCAAGATCGAGGCGGCATTCGGCGTGCAACCCGGCGTGCTTGTGCAGGGCCGCCAGTCCGGCGGCCGAGCGCAACGCATCGAGCCCGGCGGGCACTTCACCGCTGGCAATGCGGGCGCGGCCCAACGCCAGATAGATCATGGCCAGCGCGATCGGCTTTTCGTCCTGCTCGGCGATGACCAAGCGATCCTCGAGCTGCGCGATCGTTTCCCCCTCATGGGGCTTTAGCCCCGAACTGGCGCCCGTGGACGCGCCTGGAGCCAGCTGCGGCACAGACACGACGGCGTGCGGTGCGCCTGCTTCGGCGTGCTTGGATCGCAACGAATCCTGCTCCCGCGCCTCATGGCGCTGTCGCGTTCTGGACTGGAGCAGGAATAAGAGCACGAGAAGTCCCAGGACCGGCAGTGCGAGAATGGTATAGCGAAGCACCAACTCATACGATGCGACATCTGACACGGGAAACCGGGCCTCCTCCCATGGTTGACCGGCCGAACCCTACATTTGCGCCGGAGCGCCGTCCGGAAAAAGCGCGAACCGGTTTTCAGACACCAAGCGCGACACGACAAACGAGAAGAGCCACTTTCGCGATTTGCACGAAACGCGATAACGGCTCCGGAGCATCCCTCATCGGAAGGGCGCGGCGTACATTAAACCACCTTTCGTCCACAAGTTGTTTAGCCCGCGCTCCAGGCCCAGCGGCGTTCCCTTGCCGAACGTGCGCTCGAAGATTTCCGAATAATTGCCCACCTGCGCGATGACCTGCATGGCCCAGTCGCGCGCCAGCCCCAAAGGTTGCCCGAGATTGGATTCCAGCCCCAGGAACCGGCGCACGTCGATGTAGCTCGAGCGTTCCATGCCGGCCGCATTGGAAGATGTCAGTCCCATCTCTTCGCCCGCTACCAGGGCCATCATGGTCCAGCGCACAATCGTGAACCAGTCTTCATCGCCAGAACGCACATATGGGCCGACTGGCTCCTTGCTGATCTGCTCGGCAAGCAGCGCGTGGTCGCCGGGCGAGGCGAGCTTGGAGCGCTCATGCGCCAGAAGCGAGATATCGCCCGTCAGCACCGTACAGCCGCCCGAAACATACGCTTGCACGAGATCCTCCCAGCGTGGCGAGGTCACGAGCTGATAGCGCATCTTGGTGCGTGTGAAGTATTCGGCAACGGCCCTTTCCCCCGAACCGCCGGGAAGAACGCAGATCGAAGCGCCCGACAACTCCAGCACGCTCGTCACAGCATGGCTGCGTGGAACGAGGAACCCCTGTCCGTCATAAAACAGAACCGACGTGAACCTCGCGCCCAGATCGGAATCGCGCGTCAACGTCCATGACGTAGCGCGCAGCAGCACATCGACCTCGCCCTCCTGCAGAGCCTTGAAGCGGTCGGACGTCTGCAGCGCACGAAACTTCACGTTCGACTTGTTGCCGAAAACGGCGGCCGCGAGCGCCGAGCAGAATTCCACTTCCAGGCCGCTCCAGCGACCGTTGGAGTCCACTTGCGAGAAGCCCGGCGAATTCTCGCCCACTCCGCAGTTGATGTAGCCGCGCGCCTTCACGGCATCGAGCGTCGCCAAAGGCGCTCCGCTGGCCACGGGGGCCCCCAGTGCAAGGCCGCCACCGGCTACAGCCGCGGCGCTCAGCCAACGCTTCAACGTCTTTGCGATCAACATCAACTTCCAAGCTTTTCCAGGCTCTCGTCTCAGCCGGCGGGCGCGGCGTGGCGAGCCGAGCTGCGGCAAATGTCGGACGCAGAAAGCCGTGAGAGGTGACCAATGCCCCTTTTCGAACGCCAGCACAGTTCTCCAGGGTGGCGCGAAGGTCAAGCCTTGACCGGAGCGTCAAGATGCGTCACAGGCGAATTCCTGGGCCAAGTCGCGGGGATGTCATGGGCAAAAAGAACGACGCGCCGGCGGGAGGAAGGCGCCCTGCTACCGACGTCGTCCACTTGGGACGCGATCCCGCATCCCAGTACGGATTCGTGAATACGCCGGTTTTCCGTGGCTCCACCGTGCTGTTCCCGACATTGGAGGCATTGAAGGCCCGGACTCAACCCTACACTTACGGCCGTCGCGCGACGCCGACGACCAGAGCGCTCGAGGAAGCGCTTACTGCGCTGGCGGGCGGTGCTTACACCATGCTCGCACCGAGCGGCCTATGCGCCGTGACGGCGGCCCTGCTGGCCTTCGTCAAGGCCGGCGATGACATTCTGATGGTCGATACGGTCTATCAGCCGACGCGCGCCTTCTGCGACAGCATGCTGAAGCGCCTTGGCGTCACGACGCGCTATTACGATCCCCTCCTTGGCGGCGGCATTGAAGATCTGATCCAAGACAATACGCGGCTGGTCTTCGTCGAAAGTCCCGGATCGCAGACGTTCGAGATGCAGGACCTTCCCGCCATTGCGCAAGCGGCCCACGCGCGCGGGCTCTTCGTCCTCGCCGACAACACATGGGCGACGCCGTTGTTCTGCAAGCCGCTCGCCCTTGGCGCGGACGTCACGATCGAGGCAGCCACCAAGTACATCGTGGGACACGCCGATGCCAATCTCGGCGCGGTGACCGGCAACGCGCGCGTCGCGGCGGCCCTCAATCAAGCCAAAGAGGATCTGGGCGTCAGCATCGGGTCGGAAGAGGCCTTCCTTGCGCTGCGCGGGTTGCGCACGCTCGACGTGCGGTTGCGCCATCACATGCAGGCCGGGCTCGACATGGCGCGCTGGCTGGCGCAGCGGCCCGAGGTGGCGCGTGTCATGCACCCAGGTCTCGAAACCGATCCCGGCCACCAACTGTGGAAGCGCGATTACGCGGGCGCGTGCGGCCTGTTCGGCTTTGTCCTGAAGCCCGCATCGCAGAAAGCGCTCGCCGCCTTCCTCGACGGACTGGGCCTGTTCGGCATGGGCTACTCGTGGGGCGGGTATGAGAGCTTGATCATACCGTTCGATCCGCGCTCCTACCGCACGGCGACGACGTGGAAAGCGGAAGGCCCCGCACTGCGCATCCACATCGGGCTCGATGCCGTGGAGGATCTCAAGGCCGACCTCGCACGCGGCTTCGAGCGTCTGGGCGCCGCCCTTTAGCGAATGTTGCGGGAAAGTGGCAGGCCGGTTTCCCCGAAGGAAGCGCGGCATGACAAATGAGCAGAAGCGGCTGGCCCGTACTGCGCGACATGCGCCCATGACCCGAGGCGCATGAACTAAATCTCCTGGATATCTGCATCCTGCCCCCGGAAGGCCGGAATCGAAGTGCCATTTGGGCAACATCGATCCGCCGCATCTGCGCGCCTGCGGCGGATCGAGATCGTGGCGGAATAAAGTCATCGCTCCCTTCGTTCTCACTGCGACTTGAGAAGAGGACAACTCGTGACGGAGAACATTCGATCCCAAATGATCGAATTTCTGCCCCGCTTACGCAGGTTTGCGTACGCGTTGACGAGGAATTGGGAGCAGGCGGACGATCTGGTTCAAGACACCTGCGAGCGCGCGTTGGCGCGCGCGGACCAGTGGCAACCGGGTACGAGGTTGGATAGTTGGATGTACAGGATTGCGCAGAACATCTGGTTCGATTCACGCCGCGCAGCCAAGACGCGTGGTGAGCGCGCCGATCTTGAGGATATCGGAGAGGTTTCGGGCAGCGACGGCCGCGCTATCGTGGAGAGCCGGCTTACGCTCGCTTCGGTTTTCAAAGAAATGGATCGGCTGCCCCGCGACCAGCAGGTGCTCGTCGCCCTCGTGTGCATCGACGGGCTTTCCTACAAGGAAGCCGCTGAAACTCTGCAATTGCCGATCGGCACCGTGATGAGCCGATTGTCGCGCGCACGCCAGGCGATCGCCGCCGGCTTGATGGATTCAAATCCGGCGTTGGCCGCCGCAACCTCGGGAGCGCGCCTTGGAAAAACTTCCTGAAGAAGTTCTGATGGCCTACGCCGACGGCGCGCTCGATCCAGCCGAGATGCGCCGCATCGAGGCCATCCTGGCGGCCAACCCTGCCGAGCGGGCGCGTCTTTCGCCTTATGTGGTAACTCGCGACGTTCTGGCTGGCATGTTTGGCGAAGCACTCACCTTGCCCGTTCCCGACCGCCTTATCAGCACCGTGCTGACCACGCCCGTCGCAACGCGTCCATCTGATGCGCGCGCCGCAGGTCCCTCGTTCGTGGACCGCTTACGCGACCGCTACCGTGATTTGCTGTTTCCCCGGGCGCCGAGCTTTGCCAGCGCGTTTGCCTTGGGCGCGACCGTCTTCGTGATCGCGGGGGCGGGCTGGCTCGCTGGACGCGCCTCTCTTCCGGCAACCAGCCCGCAGGAGATCATCGCGGTCGATGGAGATGCGATGTACGCCGCCGGTGCGCTGCGCGCGGCGCTCGATGCAACCCCTTCCAACAGGGCTTATGAGCAGGGCCTCTTCAAAGTGACGCCTGTGCTCACCTTCCGCGATGAGGGCGATCATATATGCCGCCAATACGAACTCACGCGCGCAGGCGGGGCGCCATACGCAGGATATGCGTGCCGGACGCACGACCGCCGCTGGCGCGTCGCCTTTCATGCGATGACGCCGCACGGTCCGGCCGCTCAGAGCGCTGATGCGCAAAGCGGCGCCAAAGACTCACAGGACGGCGGCTTCACGCCCGCCGGCGCACCGGAATTCGCCGCGCTTGAAGGCGCGATCGACCGCAGCATCAAGGGCGATCCGCTTTCAGGAGCACAGGAAGCACAATTGATTGCAAACGAGTGGAACGGCGAAGGGCAGAAGTGAAAGCATGAGGATCGCCGCTTGCTGTGGCGGAAAAATCAGCGTTCCGCGCCACTTGGGGGGAGCGGCGGTCCTCTACTTGAACGCAGTCATTCACATTCAGTCCGTTCGAACACGGCTCGGGAAACTGGTTCTTCGTACCCTGCATACATTGATCGCTACGCGAGACCGTCCGACCCGCAACGGACAATCGCAACGGCGGTCAATCTCCTGGCGGCGTGATGAGTCACGTTCGCTGAGAGGCATGAGGCCCGCCGCGCATGTCAGGTCGGCACCCCGCTTCCGGCCCTGATAGCGCGGTGGGCTTTTCTTGTCAGCCGCAGCGGTCCCCGATGATGGGCGGCCATAGCGGAGCGCGCAGAAAGAGGCTACGGGCAGAAAACCATCCGCTGTTATTGCGCAAACCCGAAGGCAGACATTGCCGCGCCCGGCGCCTGCGAAGGCGACGCAGGCTCGTAGTCTACGCTACCCGTGACCGGACCGCCGACGGACATACGCTTGGCCTCCTCGGTCCAGGGCAAGCTCGCGACTCCGCCGACCTCGTTGCAGCGTTGGGGCGCAATCGGCAATCCTTCACCATAGGTCGGGTCGCGCCCCGGCGCTCCCAGATCCTGCATGGAGATGCGCGAGAGCACATCGTTCTTGCTACGAATATTTTTGCGCGCGGCCGGCATGGCAGCCAGCAGCCCCGTCACGAAGGGCGCAGCAAACGAGGTGCCCGTCCGGTATCCTCCACGCGCATTCGGAAGTGCCGTCCAGATGTTTACCCCGGGAGCCGCCACATCGACGTAATCGCCCTGGTTGGCGTGGCGGTAGCTGCGCATGTCCTTGCCGATCGCTGTCACCGCAATGACCTGCGGATAGGCGGCGGGATAGCTCGGCGGACCGTTCGCCCCGCGGTTGCCCGCGGCGGCGACAAAAACGACGCCCTTGGCGGCCATGGCTGAAATCGCCGTCTCGATCTGGGCGTTGGGCGGACCTGAGAAGCTCATGTTGACGATGTCGGCGTTGCGCGAGTCGAGCCAGGCAAGCGCGCGCAGCACCGACACGGCATCCGCGGCGACTTGGCCATCCGCGTCGGTTGCAAACGTACTGGCGAGCAGGAACTGGGCATCGGGCACCAACCCGGGCGTATCGCTGCCGGCGCCGCCCGCCAGCACGGACAGCACCGCTGTGCCGTGCCAATCGCCGTTCGCCAACGCGGATTGGCCGCGGAAGCTCGCTACATCCAGCGTGCGCCCGGCAAAGGCGGGATGCGACGTGTCGAAGGACGTATCGATGATGCCGACACGAACGCGCTGCGCACACCGATTGAGTGAATTGCTCCAGTGCATCAGCTTGCGGGCAAAACATTTGTCGCCGCTGCAGATCTCTGCGTCCGAGACGGCGCCACCCTTGGCGGCGGCCTTGACGGGATAGCTGCGGCCCACCGCGTCGGCCGCCGGCGTGATGCGATAGACGTGATTGGGACCGAAGTGGGCTTTCGGCGCTTCCTTCTCGAGGAGCGCGAGCGCCGCTGCTTCATTCATGCCTTTTGGAACGATCAGTTTTTGAACGGGTAAGGCGTCACCGGGCGCAAACACGCGGGCGGCGGTCTGAAAGCCCAGCGTACGCAAATGCTCGCCCGCCGCAGCGTCCAGTCGAGAGGCGACGATTTCATGCCGCTTGAAACTTCCCATCTGGAGCAGTTCAAAATCGGTCTTTCCGCGCTTGGGCGATCCATCGGGCGCGGTGTGCGCGGATTTGGCGGCGTCAGCTGAAACCGCCTTCGCGGCCGGGGCCGATGGCGCCTTTTTCACACTGTCGCCCGGCTGCGTCTGACGTGCAGGTTCGCCGGCTTTCCCGTCGAGCTTGGCGGTGGCGTCTCTATTGGCCTTGCCATGAGCACCGAGAACCGGACTGACGCGAGAGGAAACGTCAGCCTTGCCATTGGAGTGAGCCGGCTTGCGCTTTGGGCCGGCGAGCCTGTCGAACCACTCCACGAGCGTCGCGGGCTCGGGTTGATCGTAATCCTCGGCAAGATCATCCGCCGTGGGGCCCGATCCCTGGCCGGATTTGGATTCCTCGTTATCGTCCTTACCGTCGTCTTTCCGGCTCTTGTCGTTGCCTCTTGCGGACGCGGACGGCGGCGCATCGCGCGACCCCGCGTATTTGCCGTCTGAAGCTTCTCTCGAAGCGCCGCTGCCAGGATCGCGTGCGTAAGAGCCGTCGCGCGATTCCGGATCGACACGCCGCGCGTCGCGCTCGGCGGACGCCTGCGCCCGCTCGGCTTCGCGTTGTTGGCGCTCGATCATGCGCTGACGGCGTTCATCGTCGCGCTCACGCCGGTCCTCGTCGCGCTGACGGCGCTCTTCGTACTGGCGCCGCATCTGTTCGCGGCGCTCGTAATTGTCATCGGCGCGGGCCTGCTGAATGAAGCTGGCGGAATGAGGTCGATGTGCCGTCGCATCGCCGACCGCGATCAGGCAAGCTGCCAGGAGAAGAGCACGGGGCGCAAAAATGCTGCGGCGGTCATGCCGGCCTCCGACGAGCTTTTCATGTAACGCGTGCGTGCCCCACTGCCGTCGCATAGTCCCCCGCGACAACGTCCCAAAGCAGATCCCCGCTCGCATTATTAGCACGCGTTGGCGAGTCCGCTAAAACGTGAAATCACTTTCGCCATGGGTTTTTGCGCTTGCCGACCCTTAAACGGCCACATTTGGCAAACGTCGAACATGCCCTTCGATAAGGGCATCTTGAGCAGAACGCCAAGGCGCGAGACCCTCATGCGCGGCACGCGGTGACAATCATCCCTAGTCACCTCACGATCTCGAAATCGGTTCGCATCAACCGCGCGCGCGGCGGGCCTGTAACCGCGCGCGCGGCGGGCCTGTGCGGCTCTTGCGGGCTCCGTCCTTTCGGGCGTCGTCATCAGTCTCGAAACTATCGTGCAGCGCATCGCCGGAAATTTTACATTACAAGCACGTTACGCGCAGCGTCCGTTTCCGCCGCCGCCGCTTGTGAACGACCGGAAGTGCGGACCCACCGGAAGTACGCGCCCGTGGACGGCCCCCTGGAAGGACGGCGCCCCTGGAAGTACGGCCCCCCGGAAGTACGGATAGACAAGCCCTGTTCGATCCGCCACATGAATTCAATGGACTGCGCGCGGCGCGAGGGAGCGATCAATTCTCAAGCAGGGTCCGCAATGATTTCAGGACGGCAATCTTGTGCCCGGTCCATCGGCCGCGCCGAGTTCGGCTCAGGGGCACACGGTATCCGCAGCGCGTTTGCCATGGCCGTCCTGGCTCTCACCGCCCTCCTGGCGCACGTCTTGCCGCTCGCCGCCGGTGAGCTCGACCGGGCAGAGATCGCCAAGTACTACCCCGAACCCTACCTCGTCGGCGAACGCGATCGGGATCTTCCCATCTGGCCCCTTTTCCGCCACGCCATCCCCGCATCCGAGGAACTGCTCGGCTACGTTTTCGAGTCGATCGACCTGACGCCCATCGCCGGCTACGCCGGAACGCCGCCCAATCTACTGGTCGCCATCGGGCCCGACGGCGCATTTCTCGGCGTCAACGTCATCTCCCATAAGGAGCCCATCTTCCAGCACGGCGTCAGCGAGGAAACCCTCGTCGACTTCGCCAGGCAATATCGTGGACTGTCCGTCAAACAGAGCATCAAGCTTGCGCCGGCGCATATTGCCGGACGGGCGGTCCCCGGCGTCGTGAGCATCGACGGCGTGTCGCGTGCAACCGTTTCGGTGCGGATCATGAACGAATCTGTGCTGTCGTCCGCGCTCAAGGTCGCGCGCGCCAAGCTGGGGCTCAGTCCCCCATCCGCGCCGGCAGTGCTCAAACCGGATGACGGCGCCACGTTCGAGCCCGTCACGTTGCTCGCCAAATCCTATCTCCATACCACGCAGATCCTCACAGAGGACGTCGTAAGGTCGTTTGGTCCCTCGTTTCCCAAGGATGCAGACCAGATCGCCGGAGCCGATCCCGATGCGGCCGCAACGGATGTGTGGGCCGCCTACCTCAACATCCCCGCGATTGGCCGCGGCCTGCTGGGCAAGGCCGGCTTTGATCGGTTGATGAACTCGCTCAAGCCGGGCGACCATGCCATCCTTGTTGCCAGCCGGGGGCGCTACGGCTTCCGCGAGTTCGAGCAGCGGCCAGGTGCGGTGCCTCAGTTCCTGGCCATTACTCAGGACTCGCTGCCCATCGATGTCAGCGATGCGATGGCCGTCGAACCGGTTGCGTCACAGGTGCTCCCCGGCGGAGTAACGTGGACTGCACTCAAGGTGATCGCAGAAGCGGGTTTCGATCCCGCGCGCCCGTGGCAACTCGCCATGCGGATCACGCGCAAGAACACCGAGATTTTCCCGCGGCGCGAGACCAAGGACTTCGCCACCACGCTGACCGCACCAGCGGAATTTTTCTCCGTCCCCGAAGTCGAGCTGGAGGGCTGGCGCGCAGTCTGGAAAGAACAACGTTTCAGGATTGCACTTGTCGCCGGCGCACTGCTCGTACTGTCGCTTGGCCTTTTTAGCACGCGCAAACTCACGGCCAATGCACGCAGCTACAATGTCTTCAGATTGGGCTTTCTTGCCGTCACCCTCGGCGGCATCGGTTGGTGGGCTCAAGGCCAGCTGTCCATTCACAACATCCTCGCCGTCATGAACGCGGCCAAGCAAAAGGGTGATTTCGCTTTCCTGCTCTTCGATCCGGTCTCGCTGCTGCTGTGGATCTTCGTGCTGGGCACACTGGCGGCCTTCGGGCGCGGCACGTTCTGCGGGTGGCTATGTCCGTTTGGTGCTTTTCAGGAATTCGCCGCCAACGCGGCGCGCGCAATCGGCATTGGGCAGATCACGGTGCCCTACGCGATCGACCGCAAATTGCGCCTCGTGAAGTACGCCGTGCTTGCGGCCATCATCCTGGCGGCCTTCGTCTCGACGCCGGTAGCGGAAAAGCTTGCCGAGGCAGAACCCTTCAAGACGGCCATCACGCTCGGCTTCGACCGCGCATGGCCCTACGTGATCTACGCCGTCGGGCTTCTCGGCCTGAGCGCGTTCGTCTTCAAGGGTTATTGCCTTTACGTCTGCCCGCTGGGCGCGGCACTGGCGCTGGCCGGCCGGGTGCGCACATTCGACTGGATCGCACGGCGCAGCGAATGCGGAACGCCTTGCCAGTTGTGCGCCGTGCGATGCCGTTACGGCAGCATCGAGCCTTCCGGCCAAGTGCGTTACGACGAATGCTTCCAGTGTCTCGACTGTGTTGCGATCTATAACGACGAGAGGACGTGCGTGCCGCTCGTACTGGCTCGCAAGGGACGGGCCATGAGCGTTCCACCCGCAGCGAAGGATCAAGCTGCGCGCGTCCCCATACGTCCTGTCCGCAAACCGGAGGGCGTCACATGACAACGCTGCCTTCTAAACCCTCCCGCAGGCAGGTCTTGATCTCAGGCGGGCTGTTTGGCGGCGCGCTCATGACCGGCGGAGCGGTAATCGCCGGCTTGCCCGCGCACGTCACGACGGATATGAATCTCACAACCGATCAGCGCGAGGGGATTGCTTTTGGCACCAAAGTGATGCTGAAGGCGGCACATGCCGACGCTCAACTGCTGGAGCGCGCGCTCGACGCGGCGTGGCAGGAAATTGCCGCCATCGAACACGCCGCAAGTCTCTTTCGCCCGCACAGCGCGCTGAGCCGGCTCAACGCCCTTGGGGAAATTTCCGACGCGCCCGCGCCGTTGCTTGCGATGCTGGAGCACTCCCGCATCGTCTGCGAACTCACGGATGGCGCGTTCGATCCCACGGTGCAACCCTTGTGGCAGCTCTATGCCGATGCGTTTGCGCAGGGACGCGACGTGCGCGACGGCGAACTGGCGGGCGTGCGCGGCTCGATCGGATGGCGGCATATCGAGATCCAGGACACCACGGTCCGCCTGGGCAAACCCGGCATGGCGCTGACACTCAACGGCATCGCACAGGGCTATGCGACCGAGCGCTGTCTCGACGCTCTGCGCCAAGCCGGCGTTGAGAACGCCTTTGTCGATACCGGCGAAATCGGCATCGCGGGGAAGCGTGACGGCGAGGCCGCGTGGACTGCGGCTATTGCCGATCCCCGCTCGCCCGGCAGCTATCTCGGTTTGTCGCGACCCGCCGCGGGCATCCTCGCCACCTCGGGCGACTACGCGACCACATGGAGCGCCGATTACTCCCGGCACCACATCATTGATCCTGCCACGCTGCGCTCTCCGCCAATAACGGCCTCGGTGAGCGTATTGGCGCCATCGGGCGCGCTGGCCGACGGTCTGGCGACGGCGATGATGGTCATAGGGCCCGAATTGAGCCTCGCACTTGCTGCAAGGCTCGAGGGCGTCGAGGCGCTCATCGTCACGAAATCAGGCGAGATGCATTCAACCAAGCACTTCCCGCTTGTATGAACGAGGCGCTATCCTTTTGCTAGGCGAGGCTTCTCACCGGTAAACCGGGCCCCGCTTTTTCGAAAGGCGCTGTGGCCTCTTCGCGATCAATTCTCAAAAAAAGACAGCAGGCCGGAACTCTTCGCCGGCGCCTTGAACGGCGCCATCGCGATTTTGATCTCAGCATAAAGCTTGGGCAGCCATGCGGGCCCGCCAGGCTCTTGCTCGGCGACCTGATGGTCGCGCAGATCCGTCGGCGCGATGATGACCTTGATCTTCGGCAGGCCGACGACGGACGCAAGCACAAACAGCTCTTCAGCCGCCTCGTCGCCAATTGCCAGGCATCCGATGGAAACGTTCTTGCCGTGGATCATGATATCGCCACCCAGATCCTTGCGGCCGTCGTTGGCTGCCATCTGCCGGTCGAAGGCGTTGGGATAGCTGACGCGCATCGAGACGTGATAGCGGCTGTTCGGATTGAGGAAGGAAATGCCGTAGACGCCCTCGGGCACCTGCTTGTCGCCCCGCTTGAGCTTGGGTCCGGGCCCACCGCTCGCTGCCAGAACCTTGTAGCGATGAACGAACGTCCAATCGCCGCTGCCCGCGCGTGAGAACAGTTCCAGCGTTTTCTCGTCCTTCACCGCCACCAGGGCGACGTCCGCCGGCGGCCAGGCGGCCTTCGCGTTCTCGAATTTCTCAGCAAGGCGCTGCTTTACGGCAGGGCTGATCTCGCCCAGGCGCTGCGTCAAGGTGAGATTGCGCTTCTGGCCACCGGATGCCGAGCTTTCCTCCCAAGGCAACTGCTCGTCATCGGGCGTGGGCGCAAGGCGCGCCACCTGCGGGGGCTGCGCCGCACCGATCGAGGCCGGCGAAGGCGCGGCGCTTGTTTGAGCTGTCCAGAAGTCGGGATTCTCAGATTCCGATGCTTCTTCGCGCAAAGCCTCTTCCAGCAACGCCTGCTGTTCGGGGGAGTTGTTCTCGTCTTCTCCGATGCCCGGCCAAAGCAGCTCTTTGCGAGCGACATAGTCGAAGCGGTCGGCGGCCTGAAGGGCGGTAGACGCGATCTCCGAAGTTGTATCGCGAAGGGATGCTCCGATTACCGCCGCATCCGTCTTCACGATGACGGAAACCGCCTGCTCTGGCGTGGGCTCATGCATGGCTGTCGAGCCGAGATATGCATGATGCTCAAGATATCCGTGATCGTCGAGCGCGCGCACGAGCGCGGCGCTGGCCAGCGCAGCGGCCACGCCGATCGCCATCAAGCTGTAGCGGTCCCTCGACCCCATACCCCTCCTCGACATTGGCGCACGCCGCCTTTTCCCGCCGTATGCCCGCTGCGGCCGGCTCAGCCGCCACACTCAAGCATCGCCGATTCGCGCCACCCTTCCTAACGGGCACAATCCGCTTTCAACGGTACGATAACCCGCCATATGGGCACAAAGCAGGCTTCCCCTCGCCCGTCGCGGCGACCGGGTGCACAGTAGACCAATCCTTCCGAAAAAACAGCGCCAAAGGCTCCACCCGTATGGGGCTCGAGCATCGATGTTCGCCGCCGGCGGGATACGCGCTTGTCATTTGAAGTCGCAGGCAAGCGATGGCGCAAGAACTCGCGACCGGCCGATTGAACGCGGCTTTGCTTTTCAACAGGCTCTGTCCGGCTCCGCGCGCCGCCTGGCTCTGCCGTTATAATGCCCCTTTCGTAATCTTGATGCGGTCGGAGTTTGCTCCCCAGTCTCCCGCCACATGGAATGTTTCATGCGCATAACGACCGTCAGTCTTGCTGTCCTGGCAGCCATATCGGCGACTGCGCCGCTGATCCCAGCCCGCGCCGACGCCTTGCAGGAGAGTTTGCAGAAATTGCCGCCGGAAGAGCGCGTGCGCCAAGTCTGCATAATGAAGGGACTCGATCGCATGCGCAGCGACAAGCGCCTGCCGGGCGCCGACCGCATGAAGAGTTCCATCTTGGTGCCTGCGCAGCTCAAAGGCGAAATTCTCACCGCCAAGGGCGGCGCCGTCCGCTCCAAGCATCATTGGTTCGAAATCAGCTTCACCTGCGAGGTCACTAAGGATTTGATGAAGGCGACGACCTTCAACTATGAAATCGGCGCGGAAATTCCCGCTGACAAGTGGGAAGACTTGGGGCTGTGGTAGTCCTCCTGCGTCACGGCGAGGACCAATCCTGCGTGATGAACCAACCTCGGCAGCGCGTTGATGGGCCGCGGCCGCCGTAGGCCACCGCAGCCAGATGGCGCGGCAGCGCACACTTGGCCGTCGATCGGTCAGAATTCCAGTCCATAGCACCGCCAATCCTTGGCACAGGTCCGGAGAACTATTCATGAGGCTGGAGATCGAGCGCAAATTTCTGGTGCTCGGCGACGGATGGCGCCAGTGCGCAGGCCCTGCCTCTTTGTTGCGGCAAGCCTATCTGTGCCTCAACGAGAACATATCCATCCGTGTTCGAACCAGCGAGGCCGGCCATGCGTCCCTGACGATCAAGTCAGCCGAGGCGGGCCGAGCGCGCTCGGAGTTCGATTACGCCATCCCCGCTGAAGAGGCGCTGCAACTGCTTGAGTTGCGCACCGGCAGCATCGTCGGCAAGCGGCGCTACCGGGTCGCCCATGAAGGGCACGTCTGGGAAATCGACGAGTTCCTGGGGGAGAACGACGGCCTGGTGATCGCGGAAGTCGAACTGAGCGATCCCGATGAGGTCTTCTCCAAGCCCTCGTGGGCCGGCCGCGAAGTGACCGATGAACTCCAGTATTTCAATGCCAGCCTCGCACGCCTGCCTTTCCGCCGATGGGGCGATGAGCGCAAAGGATGAATTCAGCACAGCGGGTACGAACGCGGTGATATGATGAGCGGCGTTCGCGTGATTGGGAGGCCGACACATGCGTCCTTTGAAGTTGAGCCGCGCCTTCACCCTGATCGAGCCGGGACCCGTCGTTCTCGTCACCACCTTTGACGGGAGCAAGAGCAACGTCATGACCATCTCATGGACCAGCGTGCTCGACTTCGCGCCGCGGTTCACCTTGACCACCGGCCCGTGGAACCACTCGTTCGCGGCCCTCCGCAAGAGCAGGGAATGTGTGCTCGCTATTCCCGCAATCGACATGCTCGATCCAGTCGTCGGCGTTGGCACGTGTTCGGGCGCCGATACCGACAAGTTCGCCAGATTCAAGCTCACGGCGGTTCCCGGCAAAATCGTCAAGGCCCCGCTGATTGCAGAGTGCCTGGCCAACATCGAGTGCAAGGTGATCGGCCTGATCGACAAGCACAACATCGTCGTGCTCCAAGCCGTCGCCGCCTACACCAACCCGGCGCGCAAAGAACAGCGCATGATCCATGCAGCCGGCGACGGCACATTCATCGTGGACGGCCGCAAGTTCGACCGAAAGAAGATGATGGCGTCCAAACTTCCACCGGGGCTTTAAGCGCAGCCGCTTGCTGCGCCGTTCGGGAAATTCCGTGCTCGTGAAGCGACGTCGAAGGTCCAGCGGCGCGCTTGCAGGCAAGCCCGGCATGGCGGTGCCCGCAGCACGCATGGCGCGCCCGGCAGGATTCGAACCTGCGACCACTCGCTTAGAAGGCGAGTGCTCTATCCAGCTGAGCTACGGGCGCCTGCAAGAGGTTGGCTACACGGTTTGGGCGGGGCCGTCAAAGCCGCCGCTCTGGATCATGTGGGCAGCGCTCAAATCGCAGGTGGAACCGCCAGGATTACGTGCCGAGGGCGCGTGAAAGCGGCAAGCTCCCGCCGCCTGCGCTTCGGCGAGCCTCAGGGACCTTTCTCGCGCCGGCGCCGATCGTCGCCGTCCCAACCCTGCGCGCCTATCAACGGCACAAAACGGACGCCGCCAAGATCCTCCTGAGTGAACTTGGCCCCCCGTTTGCGCGTCACGCGCAGCAGCGTTTGGGCGCGGGGATCGTCTCCAACCGGGATCACCAATCGGCCGCCGATGGCCAGTTGGTTCTTGAGCGCCTCGGGAACCTCGGGCGCTCCTGCGGAAACCAGAATAGCATCGAACGGCGCGGCGGATGGCCAGCCTCCCGATCCGTCGGCGTGCAAGACGTGGACATTCTCGCAGCCCACACGCTTGAGGTTCTGTTTGGCCATCTCGGCCAGCGATGCGATCCGCTCGATGGCGTAGACTTCACGTGCGATGCGCGCCAGGACGGCTGCGGCGTAGCCCGAACCTGCGCCAACCTCCAGAACTTTCTCTCCACCCACAAGCTGCATGGCCTCAACCATGAGCGCGACGACGTAGGGCTGCGAGATCGTCTGCCCTTCGCCGATGGGCAAGGGGCCGTCGTGATATGCCGAGGCGGCCAGATCAGTCGGCACGAAACAAGTGCGTGGCACGTCCGACATTGCGCCAAGCACCCGGGGATCACTGATGCCCCGCGCCGCGATTTGATGCTCCACCATGTTCCGGCGATCTTCTTCGTCATGATCGGTCACGAGGACGCTCCTGTGTGCAAGCTCCGTCTTGTGAGGGCAGCATCTTAATACGCGAACGTAAGCCACGATCGGAACCCAGCGCCAAATTTGCCGGGACGAGCCAATTCCTTGATGCTGCGCTGCACAATTCCACCGATCCGCGGCGTCGCCAATTATCGGAGCTCTACGGGCGACGCGCGCGACGCGCCGGCCTCTTCCGATTTTGCGGCGCGGCGAAGTTTCATCCAGAACGGCCTGCGTTGTTTTTAAGGAATTCCCGGATTGATTGTCGCAGGGCGCCCGTGGCAAATGGATCGCCGACTTGGACAAAAGTCCAAACCACAAGTCTGTGAATCGATCTTACGGGGAGATATTTGATGGGTGCTGCAAATCCGGCCATCGACGCACCAGCGCCAGGCCTTCTCGAGCGGGAACGCATCATCGCCAAACCGGGCTTCAACCGATGGCTGGTGCCCCCTGCGGCGCTCGCCATCCATTTGTGCATCGGCATGAGCTACGGACTGAGCGTGTTCTGGCTGCCGCTCGCCCAGGCGCTCGGCGTCAGCAAGCCGGTGGCGTGTCCGGATATGACGATGCTCGACGCACTGACGACCACGACGTGCGACTGGCGCGTCAGCGACCTCCTCGTCACCTTTACGCTCGGCATCGTGTTCCTGGGCCTCTCGGCGGCCATGTTCGGCGGGTGGCTAGAACGCGCCGGGCCGCGAAAAGCCGGCGTAGTCGCGGCATTGTGCTGGGGCGGCGGCTTCATTCTCTCGGCGCTCGCCGTACAGATCCACCAGCTCTGGCTGCTGTGGCTCGGGCTTGGCATCATCGGCGGCATCGGCCTGGGACTGGGCTATATCTCGCCCGTCTCGACCTTGATCAAGTGGTTTCCCGACCGCCGCGGCATGGCAACCGGCATGGCGATCATGGGATTTGGCGGCGGCGCCATGATCGGCTCGCCGCTGGCCATTCTGCTCATGAACCGCTTCAAGAGCGAAACGTCCGTCGGCGTCTGGGAGGCCATGGCCGTCATGGGCATCATCTACCTTGCCTTCATGCTGGCCGGCGCCTTTGGCTACCGCGTTCCACCCGACAACTGGAAGCCCGACGGCTGGGAACCGCCGCACGACAAAGCGCACGCGATGATCACCAAGGGCCATGTGCATCTGGACAACGCGCACAAGACGCCTCAGTTCTGGCTGATCTGGACCGCCCTGTGTCTCAACGTCTCGGCCGGTATCGGCGTTCTGGCCATGGCTTCGCCCATGCTGCAGGAAATTTTTGCGGGCCACCTCATCGGGCTTCCCGACGTCAAGTTCTCCGCACTGGATGAGACCCAGCGAACCGTGATTGCCGGCATCGCCGGCGGCTTCGTCAGCTTGCTGTCGCTGTTCAACTCGGGCGGCCGCTTCGCGTGGGCATCGCTGTCGGACGTCATCGGGAGGAAGACCACGTACTACTGCTTCTTCGTGATCGGTATCGCACTGTATGGCATCGCGCCGACACTGGCGCATATGGGCTCGATTGCGCTGTTCGTCGTTGCGTTCTGCGTCATCCTCACGATGTACGGCGGCGGCTTCTCCACGCTGCCGGCATATCTGGCCGACATGTTCGGCACGCAGTTCGTAGGCGCCATTCACGGCCGGCTGCTCACCGCGTGGTCGACGGCGGGCGTGCTCGGTCCCCTGGTCATCGGCTACATCCGTGACGCACAGATTGCCGCCGGTGTGCCGCGCGCCCTCGTCTATGACCGCACGATGTACATTCTGTGCGGCTTCCTGCTCGCCGGCCTCATCGCTAACGCATTGATCCGGCCCGTGTCCCAAAAGTGGATGATGTCGGAGGAGGAAGTTGCCAAGCTCCAGGCGGTCAAGACATCTCACCTGGCGCCCGCGGGCTCGCACGGCATAGGCTTTGGCGGGTTCTCAATTCCGGTGCTGATCGCGTGGCTGTGCGTCGGCATCCCATTCCTGTGGGGCGTGTGGAACACGCTCGGCAAGGCCGCTGCCCTGTTTGGCTGAGGCTGTTTGGTTGAGTGAGGCTGCACACCCGGCGGCTTGCGAAAGGGAGGACGTCACGCCGTCTTCCCTTTCGCCGTTTACAGTATCCTGTCTGATTCCAAACGAATGCGCAGAGCCGTTCGTTGCGCGATTTGCATGAAACGCGCACATGGCTCTGGAGGCGGACGGCTCTAGAAGATGTCCTGCACGATGCCCGCATCCTGCCTGACGAGCTCGCGCGCGGTGAGCCAGATATCGTTACCCCCCGCCATTTGCGCGCGGACCTTGGCAATCCAATCCTGCGATACCCCTGCGGGCGCAAAGTAGCGCGCAAAGAGCCGGTCGGTTGCAGAACTCTTGGCGGTCTGGGGTACGGATACCTCGTCGTCGGAAAGCTCCTCGCGGAAGCTCACCTCGTGGAACATGAACCGCGTATCGGCCGCCGCCGTGCGACGCTCGCCTTGCAGATAAACCGGAACGCACATCGACGCGCATTGCCTGCCGGCGTCCACCCGAGTGTCCAGCCGGTGCGACCGGCGGATCTCACGAAGGAGCCTGATCACGCGGGCGCCCTGATCGATCGAGCCGCCGGGCGATGACAAATCCAGGACAAACGTATCCGAGGAACTCCCGTACTTGTCGAACGCCTCCCGCAGGCGCGCCTCCATCGGCGCATCGATGCGGCCGCGCCAGGACAAGTATACGGTCCGCTCGGAGGGGACATCGCGCACGCGCAAACTGCCCACGCCGACGAAGTAGGCGTCGAGCGTCTGCTGCGCCTTGAAGCCGAAGACGGCGATGGCAAGCAGCGCCAGGATCCAGAGGACGCGATTGAGGGAGCGGGAGGGCATGTCCGATAGATATCCCCCGCCGCCACGCTTTCAAGATCACAATGTGCGTGTGACTGCGCCGCGTGGCGTCAGTGCGTCCAGCTGCCGATGCGGCCAAACCTGAAGTTGTCGCCGTACGACTTCTTCACGAACGCGCGCGGCTTGGGCTCCACGAGGGTGTAGGCCAAGCCGTTGCCCGTCGCAAAAGCGATGGCCTCGTCTTTGCTCTCGAAGGTCAGCTTCACCTGGGCGCGGGTATCGCCGGAGCCCGCCCATCCCATCAAAGGGTCGGGCATACGCCTGGCTTCGGGCTCGAACTCGAGAACCCAGAACTCGGTGTTCGCCTCGCCCGACTGCATGGCGGATTTCGCCGGCTTGTAAATTCGTACCTTCGTCATGGGTGCCTCGAAAACCAAGTCTGCCTGGAGCCATTTTCGCGTATCGCGCCAATCGCGCAAACTTGGGTTATGTGTGCTGCCGCCTCCTGTCAATGACGCGCCGCAACGCAGTTCCTTCCAGTCGCAACCTCTTCCAGTCCTGGCAAGGCATCAGCGCACCGCGATCGTGTAATCCCGCAGGACGCTCGCCTCCTGCTGGACCTCCTCCAGGCGGCGGCTCAGCACGTCGCCGATGCTGATCAAGCCGACAAGCCTGCCCCCGTCGGAAACCGGCAGATGCCGTATGCGCCGCCGGGTCATGATCTGCGCGATGCCGTAGAGGCTGTCCTGCGGGGAGCAGGTGATCACAGCGCGTGTCATGATGTTGGAGACCGGCATTGCAAGGAGCGCGGCGCCATGCTCGGCCAGCCCGCACATCAGATCGCGTTCCGAGACGATGCCTTCGAGCGCACCGGTCTGCGAGATGACGACCATGGCGCCGACCTTCTCCTGCCAAAGCCGGCGCATCAGGAATTGCACCGTGTCGGTCGGATTGACGGACTTCACGACGTCGCCCTTGTCGTGAAGAATGTCGATGACTTTCATCTCGACGATACGCTTCCTGCCGCCCCAGGACAGATCGTTGGCGACGAGGGCCTCGATGCCGGCAAGAAGCCGGTTGCCTTCGGTTAAGCCGCCTTCCTCCGGCAGCATGTCCTCGGCAACTTCAAGTAGGCTGTCGACGACGGCGCGCGCGCCCAGGATGCCGTCATCGAGTTCGCCGCGGCCAAGCACGGCGACGGCGGCGACGCCGACGGCCTGCGCAGCAGCCAGCCCCTCCGGGCTCGTCTCGACGACAAGCACGCGCCCACTCGCGCCGGAGACGGCGTGCATCATCGCGGTCACCGGTCCGTTGGCGTCTTCCCGCACGATGCGCTCGAAGATTCCGGCAATGTCTTTCCCAACCGCATCCCCTACCAGCTTTTGCGCTACGGAAATCGGAAGCCGCGTGAGAAGAGCGATCTCGCCACCCTGCCGGCGCACCGCCTCGATGAGACTGGCCGCACCAGGCGCCGTCTGCACCCGCTCGCACGCCAGCATATCGGCCGCGATCTGACGCAAGCGTTTGTGGGTGACCTCAAACAGGGTGTGGAGATCCGCCGTTTGCTTGTGCGGATGCAGGCGTGACGTGGCGTATTTGAGAAAACGCTCCTTGGTGACGTCGTGACCGAAGGCCCGCGCAAACACGTTTTCTCCCAGGACATGGGAGAATCCCGCCTCGGCTAGCGCCTCGTTTGTCGCGCGACGGAAGACATCCGCCGTCAGAACAAGTCCACCCTCAAGCCTCACGATGAGGCGCGATAACGTCATCTAGAAATTCCAGCCCTCATTGCGATGTCAAATAGCACCCCTTCGGCAATCCGCCCTGCCCGATGCGGCGATCATGGCAACCCTCGCGGTCAAACCGTCTTTCAAACATCCAGGCAGGCGCTGGCAGCATTATGATTTTCAAACGCGCCAAGACAGCGCACGCGACCGCCCCGCGCATTTCCGCTTCGGCCTTCCGCGTCTGGATGTCCGGCCTTGCTGGCGCCAACGTCTGCCGGGGTAGCGCCGGATCGCCCCCGTTTTCATTTCCGGTTTCAGATTGATCGTTGTTGGCGCGCGCATCAAGGCGTCACAACCGCGGCCATCGAGCGGCCTTTGGTCGCTGGCGCGGCGCGCGCCGACGATGATGCGGCGCACAAATCCCGGCGCGTCGTTGGCGGCGTCCGGCTTGAATGTACCGATGTCTCCAACGGGACAGCGCTGGCAATGAGGCTGCGCCAATGATGCACGACAGACGGTTTGAGACGCGCCGCGCCAACCGCAGGTAACGAGCATCAAGGAGACAAGCCATGCTGGGTCAGATCAAAAGTTTCCACCGCGACATCGGCGTCGGGATCATCGACGCTGAAGACGGCCGCAAATACCGCTTCATGCGCCGCGATATCGTTAACCAGCGCGCGCAGCTCGCCGGCGTTGAGGTCGATTTCGACCTCGATGGCCGATCGCCGCGACAGATCATCGTTCTGGCCGGTTCTCCCTGGTCGGTCTTCGCCGCCCCCCTCGTGCAAGCCCCCTTCACTGCCGCTTGCGAAGTCTGCCCCAGCTTCGCGCCGCGGCTGGCCGCCTGATTTCATCGCCTGTCCAAAGAATGTGAGCCATGAGCCGCCAGATCGATATTTCCGATATACCGCCGGTTGCCGCCCAACACCTCCTGGTGCCCATGCGCGAAGCGATCGCGATGGGCCAGGGGCTGGCTCTCCTCAACGGCATGAGCGAGGCCGCAATCCGTCAGATCGAAGCCACCGTTTGGAAGCACTTCGCTGATGCACCGCAGACCCGCCTCGCGGTTGCCTTGCGCTTTCGCGCCTTGCTGGAGGTTTTTCGGGCGCGCCGCCTCAAGCAGCTGTTCTTGATGAACGGCTTCAAGCTCATCGCCCGCGCCGTCCACGAGGCTGCGAGCCAGCGCCTCAACATCGCGTTCGGCTTTAACGCTCACAAGTTCCATCTGGCTCTTGCCGCACATCCGTTCAAGCAAGCCGGGCAGCCAATTTCCCTCGCCAGTACGCGCGCGGCGTGATGCGCGCCATCACATCCGAAACGCAGGCACATCAAGCCCTGTCACGCGAGGAACTGAGGCAACGGCCTCGGCGGCTTAACCCTGACGGCATCGACATCGAGAAACCCGGAGAGCGGACAATGGCCAGCGAAGTCGGCTTCAAGATCAAAGGCGGCAAGGTCGGCATCCTTCTGTTGCATCGCCTGTGCGGTACTCCGGTTGAGATGCGCTTTGTCGCCAATGGATTGGCCCGGGCCGGATACACCGTATCCGTCCCCAGGCTGGCCGGCCATTGCGGTAGCGAAGCCGAGATCAGGGCGACCTCCTGGCCGGATTGGTATCGCAGCGCGCAGGAGGCGCTCGACGAGTTGCAGAAGGAATGTGAGGTCGTCATCGCCGGTGGCCTTTCGACGGGCGCCGTCCTTGCGCTCATGCTCGCCGCCAAGACGCCCCGCAAGGTGCAGGCGACCGCGCTGCTCGCCCCGACGCTGTGGCTCGACGGATGGATGATCCCCTGGTACGCGCGCCTCTTCCGCTTGGTCGGCTACCGCGCGCTCGCCGGGTTGTTCCGCTTCCCGCATCATGCGCCACATGGAATCAAGGATCCCAAGATCCGCGATTTCATCCAGAAGATGCGTTCCTCCAAGCGAAACGCCGAGGCCGGGCACCCGGTGACGCCGGGTGAGTTGGTCCTGGAGCACCGCCGCCTATCGAATGCAGTACAGACGCTGGTGCCCTACATCCGCCAGCCCGCGCTCATCGTCCACCCGCTCCAGGACGACTATGCGGGCTTGTCGAACGCGACCTATTTGCGCGACCGCCTGGCTGGAGAGGTCGAGCTGACGGTGCTGGACGACAGCTATCACATCGTCACCGTCGACCGGCAGCGCCACCTCGTGGTCGAAGCCATAGATCGGTTCGCCGCACGGCTTGCGGTGCAAGCCGCTGTCACCGGCGCCAAGCCCGCAGCAGCCGGCGAAGCCGTGCCGCGGCATCTCGCCGTCGCCTGATAGGCAATAGTTACAATGACTTACCGGATGCACCGCGCAGAATGACCTTATGTTCCGGCCGGAACAGCGGTGTGAGGCCCTTCGAGGCATAGTCGCATCAACGCCGGACAGAGCCGGCGGCGACCCACTCAGACGCCCAGGAGGCAACAATGTCCAAGACGATCAACACCCTCGCGGCTCTCTTCGTCGCAGCTATTGCTTTTCCCAGCGCCGCCGACGCCGGCGGCATCCGTCTCCATTTCGGTGGCCCCCTCGGTTGGTTCGTGGCCCATCCGCACCTGAGTTCGGGTCCCGGCGGGAGCATGAGGAGCCGCTATTACGACGACGACGGCCGGACATCCGAGCGCGCCGACTGCAAGCGCCGCAGCTTGGCGCAGGCCCGCAGGGCCCGCGCGATCGCCCAAGCCCGTGAGGCTCGCAAGGAAGAGCTGGCGCGTGCCGCCGCCGCAGAGACCCACCGCCACAAGGCGCAATCCGTTCAGACCGCCAAGCTGGAGGACAAGACGGTCGCGACCGACGCCCCTGTGATCTACGTACCCGAGGCCCCGGCCCCGCAAGCCCAGTTCACCGGCACACAGTCGACGCCCGCGCCCGATCGCACGGCGTCGGTGGAGAACAACCCGACGAATACCGGTGCGGGTCTGGAAGCCGAAAACAAGACTGAGGTTGTCGTGCTCCCGGTCGTCGAAGACAAGGATACGAAGCCATCCGAGACGGCCCAGGCCAAGCCTGCGGAGACGCAAACCAAGCCGACCGTCTCGCAGGTTGCTGAAAAGATCTGCCGCCGCTTCTCGGCCGCGATCGCCAGCATGGTCACGGTGCCCTGCAACTGAACCCAAATGTCTCGATCGCCCCAACCATGAATGGCCCGGAGCCGGAAGCTCCGGGCCATTGGTTTTTGAAGCCAGGTTCACGCCCGCATCGCGAACGCAAGAGCTGTCTACCACCCGTCCCTGTCTCCCAGGGAACTGCCGCCTGACGTCCAAGGCTGCATAACGCGAGACAGGACGAACAGTCCCGGACTTCCAGGAGGAGACAAGTCATGGAACTCGCACTCGAGGCGGCCGCCGCAGCTCCCGCCAACCCGACCCGATCCAGGCGCAAGGCGAAGAGCGCCGTGCCCATGGTCGTCAAGCTCGCCTATCGCAACCTTTTCCATGATCGCCTGAGCTTCTTCGTCACGATCGTCGGCATCGTGTTCTCGGTCGTGCTGGTTGCGATCCAAACCGGTATTTACCTGGGCTCGGAGCGCAAGATATCGGCCATCATCGACGCTGCGCCCGCCGACCTGTGGGTCGTGCCGCTCGGCACCAAGAGCTATGACGATCCCTCGCTGCTCACCGGCCGCGAGCGCCACATGATCCTGTCGGCCCCCGGCGTCGCGAATGCTGAGGACATGGTCGTGAGCTTCGCTCGCTGGCGCAAACCCAACGGCGGCACGACGGCCATCCTGCTCGTCGGCACCGGCGCGGAAAGCTCTTATCCCCTGCCCTGGAACATCGTCGAGGGCAGCCGCGATGCGCTCGAGGCGCCCGGCACGGTTGCCATCGACCAGAGCTATTTCCCCGATCTTGGCATCGCCGCACTCGGCGGCCGCGCAGAGATCAACGGTATCGCCGTCGGCATCGCCGCCACCACCAAGCGCATCCGCTCGTTCACGACGCTGCCCTACGTATTCGCCTCCATAGAAGAAGCTCGCCAACTGACGGGCGCCAACGAAGAACAGGCGACCTATGAGCGCGTGACGCTTGCCGAAGGCGCCGATCTGGAGAGCGTACGCGCCGAGATCACCGAACGCCTGCCCGATACCGAAGTGCTGACCCAGGACGAATTCAAGAAGCGCAGCCAGGGCTACTGGCTGTTCCAGACGGGCGCGGGCGCGGCCCTCATCGCTGGCGCAATGCTCGGCCTCATCGTCGGCGTCGTCATCGTGGCGCAGACGCTGTACGCCTCCACGAAGGATCACATCAACGAGTTCGCGACCTTGCGCGCGCTCGGCGCGGGCGCCGGCTACATCGTGAAGGTCATTCTGATGCAGGCGGTCCTCTCCGGCATCATCGGTTACCTGCTCGGCATCGGTCTGGCCTTCGGCGTAATCCATGCGGCCCAGGACACCAAGCTCAATGTCATCATGACGCCCGGGCTCGCCGCCGGCCTGTGCGCCGTCACCGTTGGAATGTGCATGATCGCGGCCGTCTCGGCCATCATCAAGGTCGTCCGGATTGACCCGGCCGTCGTGTTCAGCCGATAAGCAAGGGAAGATTTCAAAATGTTCGCACCCGCCACGTTCGCAAACGCCAGCAGCCAGAGCGCCATCATGACCGCCAACGCCGCAGACACGCGCACCATGGTCGAAGCCCGCGGCATCGTGAAGGTGCTCGGCGAGCCCCCCAACCAGGTGAAGGTTCTAAAGGGCGTCGATCTCGATCTGCAGGCCGGAGAACTGACGTTGATGATGGGGCCGTCGGGCTCCGGCAAGACGACGCTTCTGTCGATCCTGGGCTGCATCCTCTCGCCCACCGAAGGGCTCCTTTCCATCGCGGGACATGCGACGGCCGGAATGACGAAGGAGGATCTGGCGGATCTGCGCCGCCGCCACGTCGGATTCGTGTTCCAGGGATACAACTTGGTGCCGACGCTGACGGCGGTCGAGAACGTCATGCTCGCGCTCGACCTGCGCGACATCCGCGGCCCCGAAGCTTACGATTTGGCGGAGGAGGCGCTGCATCAGGTCGGCCTTGGCCACCGCATCGACGCAGCCCCTTCCAAAATGTCTGGCGGCGAGAAGCAGCGCGTGGCGATTGCGCGCTCGCTTGCGGGCGCACCCTCGGTCATCCTAGCGGACGAGCCTACCGCCGCCCTTGATGCCCAGAACGGCGAAGCGGTCATGGAGCTTCTGGCGCAGGTCGCGCAGGACACCAATCGCGCGGTGCTCGCAGTTACCCACGATCACCGCACGCTCAAGTATGCCGACCGCATCGTCCGCATCGACGATGGCCGCATCGCAGGTTCCGAACGGCCCAAGATCGATGGGACGGGCACGCACCAGGAGTCCGGCGCGCATTGATGCCTTGGACGGCGGATTGGGCACCGGCGGCGAAGGCGGCGGTATGGGATGGATGGGCGGCGGCCGCGGGATCGTGGGCGAAGGCGGCTCAGGCATCGTTCCGCCTTGCGCGCATGCAGGCGGCACGCCGGCCATGACGAATGCTGCGATCATCCAAATGTCGATGGCGGCTATCGCCCATGCACTCGAACGCATCTGTGCGCACGCTTTCGAGCCGCCAAAAGAAGCGGCATTCATTTCTGCCAATCCTTCATCGAGAAATTCTATCGAGCCTCTAGAAACGCGAGCCGCCACGCAGAGCTCCGTGCCGCCGGCAGAGGCGAGGCTGGCAGCACGCCGCCGGCCTCGCCGTTCATCGTTGATTTGATGCATCGTAGAATTGACTGACGCCTTGTTCACGCGATCACGATGATATCCACGATCTCGTAACTGACGGGATCGACGATGCAGACCCGATCGTCCACGACGAAGTATAAGTAATCGCGGTACGCCGGCGCGATGACGATGATGTCTTCAGGCACCGGATAGAATTTGACCGAGCGCGGCACGACGACACCGATGCCGACAGAGATGTCGATATTCGTCTCGGCCTTGGCGTGGTGCTTCGAGAATGCGCTCTTCACCTCGCGCTTCTGCTCTGGACTGATCTGCGCGACAGAACCCTTCGGGCCCGTGGCATCGCCCAATTCGGCCTTGTCCCGGCTGTCGTCGCGACGCTGCGCGCGCGTTTGGTCTTTGCCGGCGTCTTCCCCGGCGTTCTCCTTATCGTCGGCGAAGCCGCGCTTTTCTGCCTTGCTGTCCTTGGCGTCGTCTTTCGCAGACTTGTCCTCGCGCCTGTCCTTGGCCTTGGCATCATCCCTGGCCTGCTTGCGATCCGCGCCGTCTTCGGACCGCTCGGCCTTGCCTTGCTTCTTCATGCCGGGCGCTTCATCGCGTGCGGAGGAACCTTCCGGTTTGATCTGTCCTGGCGCCACGTCGCGCGCTGGCGAAGCGTCGCCCTTCGTTTGACCCGGAGCGATATCGCGGGCTGAGGGAGCGCCGCCGGCGTTCGGCGATGGACTGGATTGGGCCGCCGGTGAATTGCCACCCCCGGCGTTGCCCGGCATGCGGTCTTGCGCTTGGGCGCCGAAAGCCATCGTGGCGATCGAAGCAACGGAAAGAATAAGCGTCTTGTTGAAAGCCATGACGTACTCCTTGAACGAGTTGGTTGGAAGTGACCGGGGGAACGTCATGGGCCGCGATGAGTTCCTGGAAAGGACCACGCGGCTTGATGGCGGTGAGGGGGAACGACGGCGCACGCACACCGCATTGGTCGCCAAGCCCAGCAAAAGCGGACCAATCCGCACACGACTGATTGCGCACGAGGGCGATGGCTGCGAGGCGGTCTGTCGCAGAAGTTATTGCAGAACGTTATACAGCAAGCGCGTGCTGCGCCTTGCCCTGGCCATGGTAGGCGTCGAAGGCGGAACAGATGGTGCGCACGAAAGGCTTGCCCATGTCCGTCACCTTGAAGCCATCCTCCGTCGCCATGACGAGCCCGTCCTGGTCGGCCTCGACCAACAGGTCCGCGTCCGCGATGACAGGCTCGGCATCCTGGCCGAACTCTTCGCGCAACTCGCGTTTCGACAATTCGAAACCGCACATCAGCCGCTCGATCACCGCCGCGCGCACGCGATCATCGGCCGTCAGCTTCACGCCCTTGACCGTCGCAAGCGAGCCGCCGTTGACGAGCGCCTGATAGGCACCGGCCGCAACGGCGTTCTGCACGTAGCCTTGCGGCAAATTCCCGATCGCCGAAGCGCCAAGCCCTACCAGCGCGTCGCTTGAGTCCGTCGTATAGCCCTGGAAGTTGCGGTGGATTTCCTCATCCGCCAGCTTGTCGGTGGGCTTGGCGTAATGATCGAGCCCCACCGCCTTGTAACCGGCGGCGAGCAGAATGCGATGCAGCCGCCGCGATTGGCCGAACCGCTCCATGACGCCGGGCAGCGCCTTTTCTTCGATCAACCGCTGGTGCTTGAGCCGCGCGGGCAGATGCGCGTAGCCGAATATGGCGATCCGATCGGGATCGAGCGCCAGAACCTTGAGGATTGTCTTCTGGACGCTCTTGCGGGTCTGGTGCGGCAGGCCGTAGACGAGGTCGATATTGATGGACTTCACGCCGTGCGCCCGAAACATCTCAACGGCACGTTTCGTGTTCTCGAAGCTCTGGATACGGTTGATGGCCTGTTGAACCTCCTCGTCGAAGTCCTGCACACCCAGCGACACGCGATTGATGCCAATGGCGGCAAAGGCGGCGACCTGTTCGTCGCTCAAGGAGCGCGGGTCGATTTCAACGGCGTATTCGGCTTGCGGCGCAATGCCGAACGCCGACCGCAACGCCGCCCCGACGCGCGCGATGTCGTCGGGCGCAAGGGCATTGGGCGAGCCTCCGCCCCAATGCACGTGCGTGACGCGATGGTGCCCGGCGAACTGGCTGACGAGCGCGATCTCGCGCAGCAGCGCCTCGACGTAGGTCCTTACCGGCTCATAGCGGCGTATCGCCTTCGTGTTGCAGCCGCAGTACCAGCAAAGTTCATGGCAAAACGGGATGTGGAGGTAGAGTGACAGCTTCGTGTCGGAGGGCAACGCGCGCAGCCACGTCTCATAGACCTGCGGGCCGATCGCGGGCGAAAAATACGGAGCCGTGGGATAGCTCGTGTAACGGGGTACCGGCGCGGAATAGCGCCTGATAAGGTCGGGAAGCATGCCGGAGTTTCCTCGCCTTCGTGGCCTGTCGATATGGCCGGTCGATCCTTCAGCCTAGACATGCCCCAAGTGCGGTCCAGTCAGTTTGACATTGGTCAAGCCACCGTGGCCTGGGCCTCACGGCGAATTGTCACTGTCCGGGCGCAAATTCCCCGTCAGGGAGGGGCTCGGACCTGACGCTGACGGCCCGGCGGAGCCGACGGCGCCACCGGGGCGATGCCGTGCAGGCCATCGCCTTGTAATCTCGGCCAAAACAGCCAGCGCCCGACGCCTGCCGTGTTGCACGGGTGGCCGGGCGTACCGTTGAGCGGCAATATCTGCTAGACGAGCCGGCAGACCAGCCAGGTAGACGCCATCCGTCAGCGCCAAGGACGTGTTGCCCCTTGCCCCGCACCACCATCAATCTGATCATCATGGGCGCCTCCGGCTGCCGATGACATCATGCTCAACCAAGGCGCCACCCCCACCGCAGGCCGCGCTATCGATCCGGCTGGTTGCCGTCTTCTTCTCCACGGCGATGCTACTCGTTGTTGCCGCCAGCGCCATTCTCTATACGGCGACCGTTGCTGCGCTCAATCAGGCCGACGACCAAGTCGTCGACAAGCGCGCCGCGGCCATCGCCGATATTCTCAATGAACCGGCCATCAACGAAGCCCTGCTCGCTCATGAGATCAATGAGGACAACCAGGGACCCCGCCAGATCTTCATTCGCGTGATGACGCCTGCCGCAGGCGCTGCGCAGGAAACAGAAGGGATGAGTGACTACCTTCCAGCCGGCATCCTGCCAAACCCCGAAAACGCGGCCCTTGGCGCCCCGGTGCGGGCAACGGTCACGACAAAGAAAGGCCAAACCTTCCGGACCGCGAGCCGGCGCGTGCGTGTCGCAGGTGCTGGCGGCGCCGCATTCGCGATACTGCAGGTGGCCACCGACACCACGCTCGACGAGAACGCGCTTGCCCTGTTCCGCGGCATCCTGCTGGCGGTCGTCGGCGGCGCCTTTCCTCTGGCCGCCGCGCTGTCGTGGTACATCGTCAAACGGGAGCTGAAGCCGCTCGCACGCATCACGGCCGCCACGCAGGATATCGACGCCGACACCATCGGCCGGCGCTTGTCCCTCGAGACATTGCCCGACGAGCTTCATCGCCTTGCGCGCCAGTTCAATCTCATGCTGGACCGCCTGGAGGCCTCCTGGGAGGACCTGAAGCACTATGCCGATACCATCGCGCACGAGATGCGCACGCCCATCAATCGCATGCGCCTCAATAGCGAGATCGCGCTGGCGAAGGCTGAAACCGAAGACGAGCTGCGCGAGGTAGTGCATTCCAACCTCGCAGAATGCGAGCGTCTCACCCGGCTGCTTAACGGACTGTTGTTCCTGGCTCGCGCCGACAATCATCAGGCGGCTATTTTGCCCGAACGCTTCAGCCCGGCAAGCCAACTCGCGGTGGTCAAGGAATTCTACGAAGACGACGCCACATCGGCCGGCGTGACGTTGAAATGCGAGGCTCGACCCGAGTGCTGCGAGATTGTCGCCGACCGCGAGTTGTTCAAACAAGCGCTCGCCAATCTCGTCTCCAACGCCATCCGCCACACGCCCAAGGGCGGCTCGGTCATCCTCTCGTGCTCATCTACGCTCCACGAGATCCTCGTCCAGGTTGAGGACACAGGCAGCGGCATTGCACCGGAAGTCGGCGCCCGGATTTTCGATCGCTTCTATCGCGGCGGCGGCGCGGCGACACAAGACAGCCGGGCCGGCCTGGGCCTTGCCATTACAAAAAATATCATGAAATTGCATGGCGGCCGCATCACAATGGACAGCGCGCCGGGGCGCGGAACGCGTATGACGTTGGCGTTTCCTTTGCGCGGTAATATGCTGCCGGGACCGGCGGCTGTTTCGGGTATCGGCGAGACTGGGACTTGAGTGCCATTCACACGACAGACGATATTTCCGGCCAGCGCCGGAAACCACACGAGGAGACCGGCGGCCTCACACGCGCCGCGTTCGTGCGCCTGACAGGTTCAGCCTTGGCGTCGGGCCTCTGGCCGCTCCGGGTACTGGCCGCCAACTCCGAGGAGCACATGCTCACACGCCCCATTCCTTCCAGCGGACAAGCGTTGCCAGCGATCGGTCTGGGTACCTGGCAAGTGTTTGACGTAGGCAGCGATCAAGCCGCGCGCGCGCCCCTAGCGCAGGTGCTCGATACCCTTTTCATGGCAGGCGGGTCGGTCGTGGACTCCTCCCCCATGTACGGCCGCGCGGAAGCCGTCGCAGGAGATCTCATCGCGGCCGCCAATGCGCGCGACAAAGCCTTCATTGCGACCAAGGTCTGGACGACGGGGCGTGCGGAGGGCATCGCTCAGATGGAGCGCTCCATGGGGTTGCTGAAGAGCGGCAAGACCATCGACCTCATGCAGGTTCACAATCTGGTCGACTACAAGACGCACCTCGACACGCTGCGCGGCTGGAAGGCGGACGGGCGGGTAAAGTACATCGGCGTCACCCATTACACGGCCAGTGCCTTCGATGATCTGGAAGCGGTCTTGCGCTCCGAAAAGCTCGACTTCGTACAGCTCAACTACGCCGCCGACGACCGTGCCGCAGAAAAGATCTTGTTGCCGCTTGCAGCCGACAAGGGCATTGCGGTTCTTGTCAACCGGCCCTTCGGAGGCGGCGGCGCGCTGCGCCGTCTCAAGAACAAACCGCTGCCGGATTTTGCAGCCGAGACCGGCGCAACGAGCTGGGCGCAACTTCTGCTCAAGTTCATCCTCGCGCACGCCTCGATCACGTGCGCAATTCCCGGCACGGCGAAGCCCGCGCACATGGCCGACAACGTGAAGGCGGCCATGGGAACTTTGCCGGATGCCGCCATGCGCGAGAAAATCGCCGCCGCTGCCACAGCTTGAGCGAACGGCTTGAATTTCACCCGGCACGGAATGAAAGCCATCGCGCCAGCGTTATGCGTTCCAGGGGAGGGCAAACGTCTCGACACGGGAGAGCGTCATGCGCCTCGAGGGAGAGAATAAAGCGTCCGCCGCGTTGGAACTTGGCGTCAATTCAAACGAGAGCTTCCGGACCAGTCCGCCGAACGCCGTCTATCGGATCAGCTGTACGCGCGAGGCGTTCGCGCAGCCCGATTGCAGTGAAGTCCGCATGATCCCGCGCCTGCCGGTACCCCATAGGGTTTCGGCTTGACGCGCAAAAGCCAAGTCTAGGGAGAGACCCCATCCGCCTTGCGAATGCGAGGCGGATGGGGTTCAGTCCGTAGAGGCTACCGTCTCACATGATTTTCGGTCCCGCACGAGGCTGCTTGAAACGGTCTTGCGCAAAGGCCATCTCCCAACGGGCGGCGCCTAGCCTGCGCCGGGGAGAACGCGTAGGCTCCTGGCCCGGTCTTCCCCTTGAGTATCACTTGAATGCCGATCCGCCGTGGGCCAGAATGACGACTTTCCGAGGGGAGCCGGTGGACCGGCTGAGATCGCGGCAATTGGAGCCCGAACACCCTTAGAACCTGATCCGGGTCATGCCGGCGATAGGGACGGAGCCTCCAGCATGTCCACGCATTACACACACGTTGGGATGATCGAACCGCCCGAGGCGCGCCGTGACGAGCTTCGGGGGCTCAAAATGACCCTTTGGCGGTTTATCGCTGACGTCATCGGTCCTGCGCCCGTCGCGCTCTCCATTGCCGACTTCGCGAAGCGCCCCGCGCCCGTGCCCCCTACACGCTCAAAGGCTGCAGACACGGGCGACATTGCCGCCAACACGATCACACCACCTTTCTCCCCGCAGAGGTTTCACTCATGAACAAGCTCACCCGCAAGTCCGATCTCATGGTCCCGAAGGTTACCACCGGTCCCCTGCCCGCCTCGCGCAAGGTTTACGCGACGCCCGATGGACACGCGGACGTGCGGGTGCCGTTTCGTGAGATCGCCCTGTCGGCGGACAGCGGCGAGCCGCCGTTTCGCGTCTACGATCCTTCCGGCCCCTACACCGACGGCGCGTTCCAGATCGACGTCGAGAAGGGCCTGCCGCGCGTGCGCCAGTCCTGGGTGGAGGAGCGTGGCGGCATCGAGGGCTATTTGGGCCGCGAGGTAAAGCCTGAAGACAACGGGAATGTGCCGGGCGCGCACGCCGCGCGCGACTTCCCGAACAAGCCCCGGCCCATGCGCGCAGCCGGAGTTGCCGCGCTCACGCAGTATGAGTTCGCCAAAGCGGGCATCATCACCAAGGAAATGATTTACGTCGCCCATCGCGAGAACCTGGGCCGGACGGCAATGCTGGAACGCGCCAAGGCAGCGCTCGCGGACGGCGAGAGCTTCGGCGCGGCCATCCCTGACCACATCACGCCGGAATTCGTGCGCGGCGAGATCGCCCGCGGCCGCGCCATCATTCCCGCCAACATCAACCATGTGGAACTCGAGCCGATGATCATCGGCCGCAACTTCCTCGTGAAGATCAACGCCAATATCGGCAACTCCGCCGTCACTTCATCGGTGGAAGAGGAAGTCGAAAAGATGGTGTGGGCCATCCGCTGGGGCGCAGACACGGTGATGGATCTGTCGACGGGCCGCAACATCCACACCACGCGCGAATGGATCCTGCGCAATTCACCCGTCCCGATCGGCACGGTGCCGATCTATCAGGCGCTCGAGAAGTGCGGCGGCGATCCGGTGAAGCTCACGTGGGATCTTTATCGGGACACGCTGATCGAGCAATGCGAGCAAGGCGTCGATTACTTCACCATCCACGCCGGCGTGCGTCTTGCCTACGTGCCGCTCACGGCAAATCGCGTAACCGGCATCGTGTCGCGCGGCGGCTCGATCATGGCCAAATGGTGCCTTGCGCACCATAAGGAGAGCTTCCTCTACGAGAACTTCGAAGAGATTTGCGACATCATGCGCAAATACGACGTGTCGTTCTCGCTCGGCGACGGCTTGCGCCCCGGCTCCATCGCGGACGCCAACGATCGCGCGCAATTCGCAGAATTGGAGACGCTCGGCGAGTTGACGCAAATCGCCTGGAAGAAGGGTTGCCAGGTGATGATCGAGGGGCCCGGTCACGTGCCGATGCACAAGATCAAGGTCAACATGGACAAGCAGCTGCGCGAATGCGGCGAAGCTCCCTTCTATACGCTGGGGCCGCTGACCACCGACATCGCGCCAGGCTACGATCACATCACGTCCGGCATCGGCGCGGCGATGATCGGCTGGTTCGGCTGCGCCATGCTCTGCTATGTCACGCCAAAGGAGCACTTGGGCCTTCCCAACCGGGACGACGTGAAAGCGGGTGTCATCACCTACCGGCTCGCCGCACACGCCGCCGATCTCGCCAAGGGCCACCCCGCCGCCCAGTTGCGGGACGACGCCGTGAGCCGCGCGCGCTTCGAGTTCCGCTGGGAGGACCAATTCAACCTGTCGCTCGATCCCGATACCGCGCGCCAGTTCCACGATGAGACGCTCCCCAAGGAAGCGCACAAGGTGGCGCACTTCTGCTCCATGTGCGGTCCCAAGTTCTGCTCGATGAAGATCACGCAGGACGTGCGCGACTATGCAGCCAGGCAGAACGCACGCGTTGGCGAGGCCATTGCCGAACTGCAGGAAGAAGTGGGCAGCGTCGATCCGCAGGCTGGAATGGACCAGATGTCCGCCAGGTTCAAGGAGCTGGGCGGCGAACTCTACATCGAGGCCGAGGCGGCGCGCGCGGCGGCGTCAAAGCCGCCCTCGACGCACGAGGACATGCAGGATCAGGTAAAAGCGTCCAACAAGGCGTTGGGCTGAGGCGTCGAGCGAGGGCCGTTTGCGCGTTCGTTACCTGCCGCGCAAACGGCTCCGCTCACGAGCCTCGCCGCGCTTTTTGACGGAAAACCGGTTCCCACTTTTCCTAAGAGCGCTCGGTTCTGCCTGATCGCGCTTTTTGACGGAAAACCGGTTCCCACTTTTCCTAAAAGCGCTCATAAGGTCTCCCCAACGCACCCACCCTGCATCGCAGGTTTTTCCCCGGGTGCATCGCACCGTTCCGCTTGAAGGGCTCGAGCATTGCCCGCGGTTGCGGCATTTTGCCCTAAAGTTAGGTGGCGAATTGCCCAATCCAAGAGCATGCCTCAAAAACGCGCCCGCGGGAGTCGGCGCGATACTCGCGGCCCATATCGATTTGGCGAGGGAATAATGAGGTTTACCAGTCTTGAAAGCTGCCTTGAGAGTGTCGCCCAGCACAATCCAGGCCAATCTGAATTCTTACAGGCCGTCACAGAAGTGATGGAGAGCATTTGGCCCTATATCGAGCGCAACCCGCGTTATAGCGAAGACAGTCTCATCCACCGTCTTGTCGAACCCGAGCGCGTGATCATCTTCCGGGTGCCATGGGTTGACGACAAAGGAGACGTCCACGTCAACCGCGGTTACCGCATCCAGCACAGTTCGGCAATCGGTCCTTTCAAGGGCGGTATCCGCTTTCACCCCAGCGTCAACCTGTCGATCCTGAAGTTCCTCGCCTTCGAACAGACATTCAAGAACGCGCTGACGACTCTCCCGATGGGCGGCGGCAAGGGTGGCAGCAACTTCGATCCCAAGGGCCGTAGCCCGAACGAGGTGATGCGCTTTTGCCAATCGTTCGTGGCCGAACTCTTCCGCCACATCGGCGCCGACACCGACGTGCCTGCGGGCGACATCGGCGTCGGCAGCCGCGAAGTCGGCTACATGACCGGCATGATGAAGAAGCTGTCGAACCGGGCGGACTGCGTGTTCACCGGCAAGGGCCTGAGCTTTGGCGGATCTGAGCTTCGCCCCGAGGCGACCGGCTATGGCACGGTCTACTTCGCCCACGAGATGCTCAAGCGCTCCGGACGGTCCTTCGAAGGTGCGCGCGTTATCGTTTCAGGCTCTGGAAACGTCGCGCAATACGCAATCGAGAAGTGCCTCGATCTTGGCGCCAAGGTCGTCGCGGCGTCCGATTCCACCGGCACCGTCATCGACGAAGATGGCTTTACGCGCGAAAAACTGGCGATCCTCATGGACGTCAAGAATGTGCACTACGGCCGCATTTCCGACTACGCGGACAAGGTCAAGGCGCGCTTTGAGCCCAACATCAATCCGTGGAGCGTCAACGCCGACATCGCTCTTCCCTGCGCCACACAGAACGAACTCGACGAGAGCGATGCCGGGATGCTCGTCAAAAACGGCGTCAAGTGCGTGGCCGAAGGCGCCAACATGCCCTCGACCGCCAGCGCGGTCCGCGTTTTCCACAAGGCCGGAACCTTGTTTGCGCCGGGCAAGGCGAGCAACGCCGGCGGCGTTGCCACATCGGGACTAGAGATGAGCCAGAACGCCATGCGGATCGCATGGCCGCGAGAGGAGATCGATCGCCGCCTGTCGGAAATCATGTGCGGTATCCACGCCGCATGCGTGGAATACGGCCAAAGACCCGACGGCAGCGTGAACTATGTCGATGGCGCCAACATCGCTGGCTTCGTCAAGGTTGCCAACGCGATGTTGGCCCAGGGCGTCGTCTGAGATCTGCTCAGGGGCGCGATCCGGCGGCTTCCTGCTTGTTCGGGGGTTGCCTTGAAAAGACCGCGAAGCATGGCAACATAGGTTTCGTCGTCAACAACTGAAAGGAGGTGATCCGATGTCGAGTGGGAGTTGCAAGGCTGCGATGTCGCGGTCGCTGAATTCTTCGCCGGTTTGCCTTCTGGTGGCCAGCTAACGAATTGAGCTTCGCGGGCGGACAACATCATCCGCTTCACGCATGGCAGGCTTTATCTCACGGGGGCCGCTCGCAAGAGCGGCCCTTTCGGAGTCTTATGCCTCACAAACACGCCGCGCCCCGCGCAACGAGAACGCGCCCCGCGCAACCAAAACGGCGGGTTGCACTGTGCAAAGCACTGTGCGAAACCGCCGCCGGCAGTTGATTTCAGAAGTGGCGCCGCCGCCGATCAGGGGTTGTAGTTCACATCCACCGTGAACGTCATCTCAGCGCGCTTGCGCTCGCCGCCCGCGCGCGTCACCTCGGTCCGGCAGCGATACTCCGAAGCCATGCCCTCGATGCGGCACGTCCGCGAGTTGACGACGAAATCGAGATCGCGCTTGGGATCGATACGATTGATGTCGATCTGATCATCCGCGGCGATGTCCTTGTCGAACACCTCGATTTTCACGTCGGTGCGGCCGGCCGGCACGATCGCGGCAAAGCGCCAATTCGGGATGATGCCATCCGTTTGGCGCACGGGCTGCGATTTGAACACCTGCCCGCCGATGGTGACGCGCGCATAGAAATCTTCATTGCTGAAAGCGTCGCCTTTATCGAGCGCAACGAGGCGATTTATCGTCACCTGTACTTCGACGTCCCGCGAGTTGTTGTAGTAGTGATGGCTGCGCCGATGCCGCTTATGTGGATGTGCATCGGCGATAGTCGTGAAAGTCATGAGCCCCGCAAGGGCAAGAACAACCGCGGCGAACCCGCTCTCGAAAAGCTTCTGGACCGACATGAAAGCACCTTTCGCAACCTACACGCACCGACTTGCCTGCGGGACGGGCGCCCGCCCCGCCGCGTTCTTTACGACACTTGATTGCAGGGCGATACGGCCGGTGAGCACATCGCCCCTGCGGCGTTGCCGGAAGGCATCGTTAAGAGCCGTTCGCCATGAAAAAGAACGAGCGATCCTGCCGGAAATACCTCCGCACAAGGGCCGATAAATTTGTGCACGACTTTGCCTGAACGGATCATGAGCGCGGACGAATGGCGTATCCAGCGGCTCGTCGGGATGCGGATGCTACATAAATGCCACAACACAAACGAATCACACTGAGACCTGCATTTTGTTGTGGATGTCAACAATGATCCGTTCTAATCTTTTTCTTGTGGGACAGCTGATCGGGGGATCGGCTGGGGGTAAGAATTCTCACAAAAAACGCCAGATGCTCGCATCGGAATGTCATTCCGAGATGAGTTAAACCGATGGAATTCAGTCAACGTGCGTGATGCATTTTGACAACGCTGGAGGTTTGTGGCGGACCCGAAAGATCGATGGATCTTTCAAAAAAGAGCGGGTGGCGCAAGCCGCCCGTTTCTTTTTGACAAAGACGACGGCGGGGAACCGCACCGAGGCCGCGCTTCCCGCCTTTTGCGCGTTTCGTGCAAATCGCGCGGGAAGACTGCGCGTATTTGTTTCCTCGCGCTTCCTTGCCGGAAAACCGGTTCCTGCTGTCCGCCAGGGCTTGTCCCTGTGTCTTTATCTGTCCGCGTATGCGCCTTGGAAAGCGTGGCGCGTTGGACCTTGGGTACGAGGCCCGACGTGATGGCGGAGCGTACCGATCATCAACACGCCGTCAGCAGGCAGATAACGTCATTTGCCAAACCACGCCTGCCACATCTCGACAGCGCGCGCACTCCAGGTTTTGGGTGGCGCATGGGGCGCTGCAGACGTGGCTTGATCGCCTTCGGCCGCGGCTGAGGGCTCGCCTGGTGGGCTCGTTGATGCTGCGCGCGCTGCCGCGAGGGATTGGGAAATCGACCCTGTCTCGTGCGCGCTAGCGGGCTTGCCGCTCGCGCCCTGCCCACTGTCGGCCTGCGCCCGCACGGCCGGTACGCTTTCCGCCTGCGCAGCCTCGCCCTCAGCCGGCATGCCTTCCGGTTCGATCATATCGGAAGCAGCGTCCGCCGGTTCAGCCGTCTCAGGGGACGCAGCGGCGTGAGGTTTGGGAGCAGCCGGTGCGGGAGCGGCGGCAGGCGCGGGGGCCGGGGCCGGCGCGGCGTCGCGGGCGGCCTTCTCTGCTTGGGGTACTTCGCCCTCTATCGTCTTTACGATTGCGCTGACGGGGCGATCCTGCCCGACCTGCGGCAACCCCTTCGCATCCTTCTCGATGGCCGCGTCGTACTCGGCGACGGTCGTCACCGGCGCTTTAGCCGTCAGGTGCACGACCTTGTAACCACCTTGCTTGAGGGCGGCGAGCAGGAGCGGAACGGCCTTGGCCGTCTTCTTATGGATGTCGTGCATCAAGACGATGCCCTTGCCGTTCTTGGCCAGCTTGGTCATCACCGTTTTCACGATGTTCTCGGGCGACTGGATCTTGAAATCCAGGCTGTCGATGTCTGTCGAGAACATCGCGATATTGCGTTTGCCCAGGTATTCCAGCGAGTCCTTGGTGTCGACCAGCGTCGGATAGCGAAAGAAGGGGGCGATGGATCCCCCGACCGCGCGGTGAACGGCCGAGACGCCGCGCTCGATTTCGTCCTTACCCTCATCGAAGCTCTTCAGTTTGCCGATGGCCTTGTGGCTCCAGGTATGCGTGCCGACCGTATGACCGGCGTGCGCGACCTCGCGGATGATCTCGGGATAGCCCAACGCCATCTTGCCGATCGAGAAGAAGGTCGCCTTCACGCACTCGTCGGCGAGCGCGGCCAGAATGGCTTCTGTCGAGTACTTCTGGGGCCCGTCGTCAAATGTGAGCACAACCTCCTTGGGCTGGAGGAAGTCGTTGGCCTTGTAGTGCTCGAAGCCGAATCCGGGCCCCCCAGTCGTGTCGATCTGCACGGTGCGCGAAACGCCCAGAGCGTTCGGATTGGTACAAGGCGGCGCGCTTTGTGCAATCGCTGCACCCGAAGAGAAGAATGCGGCCATCGCTGCAACGGCCACCGCCGCCGTGTGCGCCCTCATAACCCGTCCTCCCAAGATCAAAAGTGATTCCCCAAAGCCGTCCGGCGCATGTTGTCCCGCTTGGCGCGCACAAACGCAACCCGTTAAACACACACGCTGAAATTATGCCAAAACACGGGCGCTGCCGGCACACGCAACGCGCGCCGGGCTTAACAGAATGCGTGAGGTTGCCGTGGCTTTTCACGGCCCCAGGGGCGTTGCGTGCGCGCAGGGCGGCCCCTGCGTAGCGCGATTCGATCCGCTTACTTGGGGACTTCGACGCTAACCTTGAACGAGGCGAAATAGGCCGCGAGATCCGCAATATCCTGGTCCGACAGCGCTCCGGCGACCACCGTCATCTGCGGGTTCTTGCGCTCGCCGCTCTTATAGTCGTGAAGAGCCTTGGCGACATACACTTGGTTCTGGCCGGCAAGATTGGGCGCTTCGGGAAGCGTAGCGATCCCATTTGCGCCATGACAAGCGGCGCACATCGTCGCCTTCTTCTTGCCTGCGGCCGCGTCGCCCGCAGCATCTGCGGGCCCGGTGAAAGCGAATGCAGCGATCAAAGCCGGCAGGATAATCAGCGTGCGCAAGCGGGTCTCCTATGAATGTGTCCGCGAAACGCGGCCGATAGAGGCCGGGCCCGCGCCATATTCGGCACGGGCCCGGCAAGCGTTTTTTCTCAGTTACCGTACGAGATGCGATAGATCGCGCCCACGAGGTCGTCGGAGACCAGCAGCGATCCGTCCGCCATCTGCGTCACGCTGACCGGACGACCAGCATATTCGCCGGTATCCAGCAGCCAACCCTCGGCGAAGACTTCCGTCGCCCCGTTGGTGCCGTCCTCATTGATCGCAGTGAACATCACACGCGCACCCACCGGGTTGGTCCGGTTCCATGAACCATGCTGCGCGGAGAAGATGCCGCCCCGATACTTTTTGGGGAACATCTTACCCGTGTAGAACGTCAAGCCGAGATCGGCGGCATGCGCGTCATACTCGTGCGCGGGAAATACGACATCTGCCGGCGGCTCGCTGTCCTTGTATTCATTGGTGCGCACCTTACCGCCGCCATACCAGGGGAACCCGAAGTTCTGTCCGGCAGCCGTGGCGTGATTGAGTTCGCCCGGCGGGATTTCGTCACCCATGCCGTCGACCTGGTTGTCGTTGAACCACAGCGTGCCGTCCTTCGGGTTGAAGTCCATGCCTACGCTGTTGCGGATGCCGGTGGCGAACACTTCGCGGTTCTTGCCGTCGCGATCCATACGGATGATGCCGCCGAGACCCCACTTGTTGTAGAGTTCCAGCTTCTCCGGCGCAGGTACGTTGAAGGGCTGCCCAAGCGTAATATAGAGTTTGTTGTCGGGCCCGATACGGCACACGCGAGCGGTGTGATTGTAGCTCTCTTCCTCCGGCGGAATGAGTTCGCCCTGCTTCACGACGTTGAAGGCGGCGACGTCAGGCCCCTCATAGAAGAACTCGGCGGCCGGAAACAGCAGAACGCGGTTCTGCTCGACGATGTAAAGGAACCCGTCCTTCGAGAAGCACACGCCGTTGGGAATGGTGAAGTTGATCGACGGAGCGAATTCCTTGACCTCGTCGGCGACGCGGTCGCGGTTGCGATCGGTAACCGCATAGACCTTGTTCTTGCGCGTGCCTACAAACGTCACGACGCCTTGTGGGCCCACAGTCATCTCGCGCGCATCCGGCACGACCGCATAGAGCGAGATCTTGAAGCCTTGCGGCAACTTGATCTTCTTCAGGATGTTGTTGATCGCCTTAACGTTGTCACCCTTCTGGTCGATGGTCGGAATATCCATCGACGTGCCCGTGCTCTTGAACTCTCCAAGCTTTTCCAGATTGCCAGGCGGGTTGGTGGATTGCGCCAGCGCGGGGCTCGCTAGAACGGCCGCGGCGGCAACACTGATCATGAGACGCTTCAGCATCTGATTTTCATCTCCCTGGAATTTTCTAGTTCTTTTGCAAACAAACCATCGTGATACGGGCCCTCAGGAGGCTATCCATCCTCGGGTTGATCCAAGGATCGTGACGTGCCGGAATGCGTGGCGCCCACAGACGCCGCACCTGAAGGTCCTATTACCTCAATACCCCCGCACCGACCCGAACATGTATTACCCGGATACCACCAAAGTCGAATTTTTAGGCTTTTGGTCAGATTTTCTCACCACACCCCTAACAACCCGTTCTTGAACGAGAAATGGCCCCTCCCGCGATGTTCCAGGCAAGCGGCCATGCCGTCCGGCTTGCGCTGCGCTGCACAAACCCCGTAGATGCTGCGTACTTCAGTTTGTTTTGGAGCAAAGCGTTATGACCCGATTGATTTCACGGATCCTCGCCGCCGCAATATCGGCGGCTGCGGCAGCCTCGGCGGTGGCTCCCGCTTCCGCGGGGCCCGCCCGGGGGGGGGCGGTGGCAAAAAGCTTTTCCGCCCCCCCCGCAGTGCTAAAGGTTCATGACCGCCGCTACCATCACCGTCAGTACCCGCGCTACGAACGCCACGTCGATGCGCCGTTCACGCACGTGGAGACGGGTCGCCGCGTTGTCGTCGAGGCCCCCTTCGCAACGGTCTACGCCGGCCGTCGCGGCCGCTACGTCCGCGCGCCGTTCGTCGATCTGTGGATCCCGCGCTGATCCCTATCTGCACCTTGGGTGTTTCGCTCGGCCGGCTGTGCCATCAAGGATCGACCCGATGACATGCCGGCGCGGCGTTGCTTGTCCCCGTCCCGGCGCGCTGCGGCCACAGTTTGTCGAAAATGCTGTGACGGATTTTGCATTTGTCCCCTCTGGCCCGAAACAGAGTTCGACATTTCGACATAATGTGCTCTTACTGGTGACTCCGGATGCGGGCCATCGTCTAAGTCAAGCGTTTTTGGGGGTTACAAATGTTCAATCGCGTCTCGACGCCAGATCCGCGCGCTGGCGAGTCCGCCCGCGCCAACGGCACTCTCTCCGTCCCATCGACGAAATCCACGCCGCCGCCGCCATTCGCGCAGGCGACGTCGCAATCTGGCGCACAGAGCGGACAGGTGACGATGCGTGCGCCCGATGCCCCGACTTCGGTCCTGGGACCGGACATTACCATCATCGGCCAGCAACTGGTGCTCAAGACCAAGGGCTCGCTGCTGATCGCCGGACAGATCCAGGGCGACGTGCACGGTGAAAGCGTCACGGTGGGCGAAAGCGGCGCGGTGACGGGAACGATCACCGCGCGCACGATTGCCGTTCAGGGAGAGGTGCGCGGCGCGCTCAAGGGATCGGCTGTCTACCTTCATGCGACGTCGCGCGTCGACGGGGACATCGTCAAGCAAACGCTGGCCATCGCGGAAGGCGCGCAGTTCGATGGCAGCGTGCGCCGTGCGCGCGACGTGAGCGAAGTCACGCCCGACCTCGCGTGAGCTAAACTTTTCAGGGCCGATTTATTGATCAATATCGGGATGCCGGGTCACAGCCCGGCATTTTTTTGTCCTAAGTCAAACACGCTTCCTCGCAAGTATTATAAAGGTTCCCTCAGGGTTAGATTAACTGACAAGCTCAGTCCGCAATAAGAAACTGAGATTGGAGGGAGGAAACTATGATTGCAGGCCGATTGCGCGTTGCGCAAAGCCGGAAGACGGCTCGTTGGCTGGGGCGGGTTGGCCCGATGGTATTCATCGCGGTCCTCGCACTGGTGTCCTTGAAGTTCACGCAGCAGCAGACGGTTGCGGCCGACCAACAATCCACGTTGAGCCCGCTCGAACAGCTCGGCGCCGAATTGTTCGTCGACGTGAACCTCTCACTTAATCGAAAGCAAGCGTGCGCGACCTGCCACGACCCCGACCATGCGTTTGCTGATCCGCGCACCTCGAAAGCCGGGCGCGCTGTTTCAACAGGCGACGACGGACAATCGATTGGCGACCGGAATGCGCCGACGCTGTCGTACGCCCACCTCACACCGCCTTTGACCAAGCGGCCCGACGGGACCCTGATGGGGGGATTTTTCTGGGATGGCCGCGCGGATACTCTCGAGGACCAGGCCAAGGGGCCCTTCTTGAACCCTGTCGAGATGGCAATGCCTGATGGTGCGTCCGTAGGAAAACGCATCTTGGAAAACGAAAAATACGTCGCCCGTTTCAAGGAGCTGTTCGGTCCAGACGTCGTGCTAGATCCCGAGCAGACGTTCGATGCGGCAGCCAAGGCTTTGGCCGCATACGAGCGCACGAGCGTGTTCTCGCCCTTCGATTCAAAGTACGATCGCTGGTTGCGCGGAGAGGCGACGCTCACCCCGCAGGAGGAATTCGGGCGGATCGTGTTCGCAACGTGGAACTGCGAGAACTGCCATAGGCCGAGGCGGCTGGGCGATCCTGGCACGGAGCTTTTTACCAACTTCGAGTACCATAATATCGGGGTCCCGGCGAATGCACGTGTGCGCACGCTGAACGGCAAGGGCGAACGTTTTGTAGACGCAGGATTGCGCGATGGTGCGGCTGCGTCGGACACGACGCAGGCCGGCAAGTTCAAGGTTCCCACGCTGCGCAACATCGCCGTTACCGGTCCCTATATGCACAACGGCGTGTTCGAAAAGCTGAGAACTGCAATTGAGTTCTACAACAAATACACCAGCAGCCGCTCGACTTTGCAGATCAATCCTGAAACCGGAGCCGCCTGGGGCGAGCCGGAGGTCGCAGACAACATCTCCAACGCCCAGCTCAAGACTGCGCTCTCGATGAACAACATGAGAGTTGTTGCGCTCGAAGCGTTCCTCAAAACGTTGACCGATAAGCGGTACGAGCATCTGCTCACCGCCGAAAGTGGTGGAGAGCAGCAATGAGCGCCGTCGGGAGATTCTGGAACCGTTTTGTGATGAGCCGCCGGAACTGGTGGCTGCCCCTCGCGATCGTGCTCGGTATCGGCATCGGAAGCATGCTGTTCATGGGCACGCGTACCTACCAGGACGCGCCGCCAATTCCGAGCTTCGTCGATGAGCAAGGCGGGACGGTGATCTCAGCCGACGCGGTGACCCGCGGACAGGTCGTCTTCCTTAAGAAGGGGCTGATGAACTACGGCAGCATGTTCGGGGACGGCGCCGGCCGCGGCCCCGACTTCACCGCCTACGCGCTGCATCAGGTGGCTCGCGCGATGCGAGACCACTATGTGTCCTCCGGTGGCGCGGACGCCGACGCGGCGCTCGCTGCCACGCAACGCGAGATCAAACGCAACCGCTATGATGAACAGGCCAACACGGTAACGATCAGCGCGGCGCAGGCCTACGGCGCGCGCGAACTCGAGCGGCGTGTGGCTGCGATGTTCCGTGGCGGGGACAGCGAGGCGTTCCAGCCGGCCGGCTATATCACCGACGAAGCCGAACTGCGCGACCTCTCGGCATTCTTCTTCTGGGGCGCCTGGGTGTGCGGCGTCGAGCGGCCCGGCAAGAGCTATAGCTACACGCACAACTGGCCCTACGACGAGATGGCGGGCAATCGGCCCAGCCCGCAGGTCATGCTGTGGAGCGTCCTCGCGTTGCTCGGATTGGTCGGCTCGCTCGGCACGGTGCTCTTCCTGTACGGCCGCTATTCGTCGATCGCGGGATGGCAACCGGCATCTCGGCGTGCCGATGCACCGCCGGACGGCAGCGCGGCGGCCACCGTCATTCAAGTCGATACGATGCGGCCTACCATGCTGCAGCATGCCACCTACCGGTACTTTGCTGCGGCGGCAGTTCTGTTCGTACTGCAGATCGTGGCGGGCGTGCTGACGGTTCACGACTTTCTGGGAATAACGCGGGTGGCGGGAGTTGATCTTGCGGAAATCCTGCCCCTCCCGGTCGTACGCGGCTGGCACCTGCAGCTGGCGTTGCTATGGATCAGCGCATGCTGGGTGGCTGCATCGATCTTTGCTATCTCGACCGCCGCTCCCCAGACCCCGGCCGGACAGCTGCGCCTGGTGGATGCCCTATTCTGGCTGTTCATCGTCACCGTCGTCGGCGGATTGGCCGGTATCGCACTCGGGGCGCATGGCCTGCTTGGCGACTGGTGGTACCTGTTGGGCGGCCAGGGCTGGGAGTTCGTCGAGCAGGGCAAGCTGTGGCAGGCATTGTTGTTCGCCGTGTTCGCGCTGTGGTGCGTGATCCTGGCGCGCGCGGTACGGCCGATCTGGCGGTCCGGCGACGCATGGATCCTGCCCAAATGGCTCCTCTATTGCGTCATGTGCGTGCTGGTGATGTTCGTCTGCGGCTTCGTCGCCACGCCTGAAACCAACTTCGTCGTGGCCGATTTCTGGCGTTGGGCCGTGATCCACATGTGGGTCGAGGCGTTCTTCGAGGTCTTCACGACGGCCGTGCTTGCCTATTTCATGGTCCTCATGGGACTGGTGAGCCACGCTGCCGCCTCGCGCATCGTCTATCTGGCCACGCTTCTGTTCCTCGGCTCGGGCCTGCTGGGTATCTCGCATAACTTCTATTGGAATGCGAAGCCCGTCGTGACGCTGGCTGTCGGCAGCGTGTTTTCCACCCTCCAAGTGGTGCCGCTGATCCTGCTCACCTTGGAAGCCTGGCAGTTCCGCAACGCACCCGAACGCGTGTCCGGCTCGTCCTCCGGCGCTGGCTTCGGCCAGTCAGAGGCGTTCCTGTTCCTGCTTGGCGTGAACTTCTGGAACTTCTTCGGCGCCGGCTTGTTCGGCTTCATGATCAATCTCCCGATTGTCAACTACTACGAACACGGCACGTATCTCACCGTGAACCACGGCCACGCGGCGTTGATGGGCGTCTATGGCAACCTGGCGATTGCGATGATGCTGTTCTGTGCGCGCTGTCTGATCGTACCGGAACGCTGGAACAGGGCGCTGCTGCGCCGTGTGTTCTGGTCGCTCAACGTCGGCCTGATTTTGATGGTGGCGCTCGATCTGCTACCCGTTGGCATCGCGCAACTGCTCGATGTGCTCGAAAACGGCTTGTGGCACGCACGTTCGCAAGTCTTCGTACAAGGAGACTTGTTCCAAACGCTCACCTGGGCGCGGATCGTTGGCGGCGCACTGTTCGTGCTGGGCGGCGTGCTTCCCCTGGCGTGGTTCATGGTGACGCGCGCAAGCTCGCTCAAGGCGCCCCTGCCTGAGCCGGCGGGCGCGGCCGAGCCAGGTTTGGCCAGACCCATGCCGGAGGTTGGCCGCGCCTGAGGCGGCTCACACGGGAAGAAAAGAGCCGTTTGCGCCACGCGCAAACGGCTCTTTTCATTTGTTCTGTCATTCATTTTTCTGTCGCGCTTCCTGGTGGAGAACCGGCTTTCCACTTTTCCGGGGCGCGCGCTCATTCGTCTTGCCGCGCTTGCTAGTGGCCTCGCTCCGGCAAATCCGCCGCTTATTGAGGCAGGCGGATCATGCTGCAACGTGAGCCAAGAACCTACGGGCCACATGCGCACGCCGCGCTGATTGCGAGGCGTTGACTCTGGAACGCGCGTCCGCGCGGTGTTGACGCTAGAATGCGCGTCCGCGCGATCTTGGGCTTTCGTTCATGCAGTGCTCAGAAACGCGGATGTCGGCGCCGACGAGCCGGCAGACCTCGCGCTTGTAATTCGGGTTGTTGCGGATGCGCGCCGCCGAGGCCCGCATCCCGTACTCGCGCGCCACCTCGGCGAGCAGCTCGTCCTGGCAGTAGGGCGTCGAGATGAGGTTGCCGCCGACCTTCTGGAAGCCGTTATGACATATGATGCGCGCCTGCGCGGGACTGGCGAGCGCGCTCAGGCCGGCCAACACGGCTGCCGCGCCAAAGCTCTTGCTGGGCTGGAACATCGATCGTCTCCTCGTACTGGCGCCTTCCACGGCCCGGGCGCCGACCCGGCGGGGTCGGGTATCTTCAGACCGGACCACAGTAATACACGATCTCCAAGGGCGGGTCCCTCGCCTAAAGCTGATCGCAAGGCTATAGAACGCCAGCCACCGACAACACTCCGGCAGGGTGCATATATGATCACGGTCTACGACATCGCGGGCAAATGCCTGGTGCGGAAAGATGGCAGCACGCCGATTACCGACAGTACCGTGTGGATCGATCTGCTCAATCCCGATGGCGAAGAGGAGCAGGCCGTCGAGCAGGCTGCGGGCGTAGACGTTCCCACGCGCGAGGAGATGCGCGAGATCGAAGTTTCCAACCGCTTCTATACGGAGGGCGATGCACACTACATGACAGCGTTGCTGATGCAGGCGGTCAATCAGAACGCACCCGTCCTGACGAACGTCACCTTCATCCTGACCGGCAACCGTCTCATCACCGTGCGCTACAGCGATCCGCGCTCGTTCTCGATCTTCGCCGACAAGGCCTGCCGCGGCGATCCGGGATGCGCCAACGGGCTCCAAGTTCTGACCGGGCTGCTTGAGATCCTGGTGCAGCGCCAAGCCGATCATATCGAGCGCATCCAGGACGAGGTCGAAAGCGTCGCGACCCAGATTTTCGGACAGCAGGCCGATGGCAGGTCGCGCGGCCGCCGCCTCGACGTCCTTCTCAGAACAGTCGGTAAGACGGGTCACTTGACGTCGCGCGCGCTGGAGTCCGCAGTCTCGCTCCACCGGACCCTGCATTACTTCGCCGAAGCCGCCAAAGCCAAAGGGGCCGGGGAGATGCTTATGGCGCGGGTGGATAGCGCCACGCGCGACATGCGTTCGCTGGCCGACCATCTCAAGGCCCTGTCGGGGCGCATCGCGTTCCTTCTCGATGCGACGCTGGGGATGATTTCCAACGAACAGAACCAGATCATCAAGCTCTTCTCGGTGATGGCCGTAATGCTGATGCCGCCGACGCTGGTCGCCTCCGTCTACGGCATGAACTTCAGGCACATGCCCGAGCTGGACTGGCCGTTCGGATATCCCATGGCCTTGGTGTTAATGTTCGTCTCCGCGCTCGTGCCGTTCCTTTATTTCCGCCGCAAGGGCTGGCTGTAGGGGGCCTGCTGCGTTCGGATTCCTCTTGAACCCGGCGCCGGGGACACTGGCCAGGGGACACCAACCAGGGAACCCGGGCCGAGGAAACCCGGGCCAATGCCTGCTTTAGCGCGCCCGTAGCCCGCCGATTGCCTGCGTCGCGCCGTCGCGGGCATGGTCATGGCGCAATTTTTTCCGCAAGCCGCTCAGCGTTGTGCTCGTTAAGCAAATATCTGCGGCGCGAATCATCGATTGACCTCAATCTACATATTGAGCTTTTGCGCCGCCTGAGGCGAGCGCTCGCTCGCTTCCAACCGGTGGCAACGAGGGACTGCACTTTTTCTGACGCCTGACGCGTGAACCGAGCACTGGCCCGACGAGCGGGCGCGGCGGACACGAAGCGGCGTTGCAACCCTCAAGCGCACGAAAGTCCGCGTTGCCGCCTTAACAGAGGAGTTCAGTCATGCGGATCTTGACAAAAGCCCTGCTCGCTGTCGTAGCCGGCGCATTTGTTTCCGCCTCCGGCGCCAACGCTGCCAATATCTGGAATTGCACCGCGCCGGCTAACGTGTGCGCAAAGAGACTGGCCAAGGCTGCCAAAGCGAAATCCGTCAAGCACCACCATCATGCAAAGACGGCCAAGTCCAAGCATCACCACGCCAAGGCCTGGCATAAGAAGTCGCGTAAAGGGGCACACAAGCCCCACAAGAGGAACAAGGCTGCCAGCTACGGCGGCGGCCAGTCCGGCATCGCTTCGTGGTACGGCGGCAAGTTCCATGGCCGCAAGACGGCTAGCGGCGAACGCTACAATCAGAATGCCCTGACCGCGGCCCATCGCTCGCTGCCCTTCGGAACGCGCGTGCGCGTCACCAACACGACCAACGGCAACGCCGTCATCGTTCGCATCAACGATCGCGGCCCCTTCGTGGGCGGGCGTGTCATCGACCTGTCGCGTGCGGCCGCCAACTCGATCGGCATCAACGGCCTTGGCCGCGTGAAGCTGGCGGTACTCAGCGGCGGCTGAGGCTTCCACCATCGCAAGCCAAGTTCTCCGGGCGTCGAATGGCGTCATGAAGCAGCGTGTCCCGAAAGTGGCCACGCTGCTTTTTCATGTCCCTCCCATTATTGCCCCCAGTGCGCCGCCAGCCTTTCACTTGAATGCTGCACCGCACCCACCGCCACGGCTTCCACGTGCGGCAGGCTGTCGCTCGCCTCACGTATGTGTCTTATTAAATCAAGCAAGATCAGCACGCTGCCGATTGTGTTTAAAATCCGGCATTAAGATTGGCTTGACGGCTCCTGGGACCCGATGTTGCTCTCCGCGCGCCGGAGCGAACTCTGCACACGGGGACCCTCCGGCACGGCAATGAAACAAACCGAGGCACTCGGTTTCACGCACCGCCGGCACAAAGAGGAGATCGGTACACCGACGGCACTTGGAAGCGTTCGCGCGCCCCGCACAGGCGCCGCTGCCTGACACGTTTGCGCCAATTGCGCCCGAACGGCAGGGTGCGCTCTCAGTACCGCGTGGGTAACGGCCAGATCTCATCGCGCCGACTGTCACTGCCAACGAAACTCGAAACGAGGAGTTCAAACGATGCGTAAGACACTCGCGATGGCGGCCGTGGCGCTTGCAGCCCTTACCACCACCACGATCTCTGCCAGCGCCTGGGAATGCCAGGGTCCGGCCTACGCTTGTAACGGCGCGAAATCCAACAAGGTTTCCTACAAGCCCTCGAAAAAGTCCGTCCATAGGGCTTCCCACAAGAGTTCCAAGTCGGCCAAAACCGCTCACAAGAGCTTCAAGAAGAGCGGCCACTATGCCGCCAACGGCTCAGGCGGCGGCTACTCGGGAAAGGCGTCCTACTACTGGCAGCCCCAGCGCGTCGCTTCGGGCGGCTGGTTCAACCCGAACGCCATGACGGCTGCGCACAAGACGCTGCCGTTTGGCACCAAGGTCCGCGTCACCAACCGCAACAACGGCCGGTCGGTCGTCGTCACCATCAACGACCGCGGACCTTATGTTGCCGGCCGCGTCATCGATCTGTCGCGTGCGGCCGCCCAGGCCATCTCAATGACGGGGGCAGGCGTCGCGCCGGTGACGGTCGCCGTGCTCGGTAGGGACTGAAAGCGATGGAGCCGTCTTCTGGGGCCGAGTGTTCTGGGGCCGAGTGTTGCGAGGGCGTGTGCGCTGGCAGCATCCCCAGCGTAGGTTCTAATAACCTTACGAGCAAGCGGCGGCGCCCATGGCCCGCCGCTTGCCTTATTTTGCCCCCGTCGAATCACCTAAGTCTCTGGCTCAGGTTCGCAATCCGGGGGGAGCGCGTTGTACACTTCGACACACTGCGGCGCCGTTGCAGTGCCGCGCGTGCGCCGCGTGCGGCCACAAATCGCGGGATTTGTCCTCGCTGCCTCATGCAGCGGCGCGCTCATCGCCAGCCCGTCGCAGGCACTCGCGGAAAGCCAGCCCGAGGCTGCCGCTTCGGCCTGGCGCATCACCGCAAGAGTGGCGCGTCCGGACCCGGTCCCAACCTATGCCATGAACGTGGGCGTGGCATTGCCTGCCGGCTTGACCTCGCGGCCGGGCGCCGGCTCGAGCCTGACGGGCAAAGGTCACACACTCGAAGGCATCGCATCCTATTATTGGCAGGGCCAGATGACGGCGACCGGCGAGCGCTTCGATCCGAGCCAACTCACGGCCGCCCACAAGACGCTCCCCTTCGGCACGCGCGTGCGCGTGACGCGGGTCGACACGGGCTCCAGCGTGATCGTGCGGATCAATGACCGGGGCCCCTTCAAGCCTGGGCGGGTCATCGACCTGTCAAAGCGCGCCGCAGAGGAAATCGGCATGACCGGAAAGGGTCTTTCCCAGGTCAAGCTTGAAGTGCTCGGCAAATGAGGCCCGCTCCAGCACCGCGCCGGCATCGCCGGAGCGCGCGTCGCGGTCAATCCGTCGCGAAGCAGTAGAACAGGCCGTCGCCGCCCGTGCTGCGCAGATTATCCTGCGAGCATCCCTTGGAGCCGTGCGAAGAATTCCATGACTTCATGGGCGCACTGTCGTTGAGGCCCATGCGGTCGTGATGGCCCACTATGGCTGACCCTTCCGCATTCTTCGTCCAGTTCCCGCAGGTTTTGTCTTCATCACCCGCAAACGCGGCGCCATCGGCCTGCGACCCGGTGAGGATGTCGTGTCGGTTAGGCTTGTCGCCACGTCCCGAGATTACGTTACCGTTTTCGTCGACGGCCGTCTCCTTCGACAGCTTGTTGTTGGCGCTATGAAGATCCTCGACGCTGGCTGCGATGACAACGCCGTTGGCGTTGGTCCAGGGACCGTTGCCGATGCGGTCGCGCGCATTGACGGCGGCCCCACCGCCCGCGGCGCTCGCGCTGAGATAGGCGCGCCAGATATGTTGTCCCGCCCCGGCCGTGTCCGCCAGCTTCTTGCAGTGAGCATCCGCACCCGCAAGGCCACCGAGATTGGCGCCGTCGCCCGGCCCGGCGCTCGTGACGAAGAAAGTCATTGACGCGGGCTCGGCCCGTGCGGCGCTAGCCGGCAGCACACACGCGAGCGCAGCGGCGAACGCGCGCCCGGCATGCCAGTTCATGTTGGTCATCGGATTCCTCCATCGGTTTTTGTGCGTTGGGCACAGCATAACGCCCGCGGCGGCTTTTTGTTACCGCAAGCAGGAGGCCGGGCGGCAAGCAGCCTTATCAGCGCGCAACGTCGCCGAAGTCGGCAATATCCAACTTGCTCAGATCCAACTTGCGGGTCGCGGTTGTGACGAACCCGCTGGCGCGCGCGGCCTTCTTGCCTGTCGCCCGCACAGCGGCATCCGGGGCGTCCGGCTTTACGCTCGCTATCGCGTAGGCGTCAGGGCCGAGTGCGCTTGCCGGCGGACTGAGGGCAACCAGGGCGCCCAGCACGCCCGCCGAAATTCGCAGACACAACTTGATACGAGACACGGGGAGCACATCCTTGACCAGCCCGCGACAGCGCGGGGACGACAACCGGGCCGGGCCCGGCGAACGGCGCCGGGCTGCGGGCTATCGCCAGCATGCGGCGCCCAGGTTAAGGCGGCGTGAAAATCCGTAGCAAATTGCGACGTCGCACGGCGTCCATGGACACGCCGCGCGAGCGCTGCGTGCTACTCCTCGCGGTAGACCCGTTCGCGGCGCTCGTGGCGTTCCTGGGCCTCGAGCGACAAGGTTGCGATCGGACGGGCATCGAGGCGCTTCAAGCCGATCGGTTCGCCGGTCTCCTCGCAATAGCCGTATGAGCCGTCCTCGATGCGCGCCAGGGCAGCGTCGATCTTGGCGATCAGCTTGCGCTGACGGTCACGCGTGCGCAATTCCGTGGCGCGATCGGTTTCGGAGGTCGCGCGATCGGCGAGGTCGGCGTGCTGCGTGGAGTCCTCATGCAGAATGGCGAGCGTCTCGCGCGTCTGGCGCAGTATTTCATCCTTCCATTCGAGAAGCCGCTTGCGAAAGTACGCGCGGTGCATCTCGTTCATGAAGGGCTCGTCCTCCGAGGGCCGGTAGTCTGGCGGCACCACAATCTCCGAAACCTTGGCGCGAGCAGCCATCTTTTTCTGTCCCCCTTCGGTTTTCTTCGATTGCCCGGACTTCGACACCGCTAGGGTGCGTGCGGGGGTCTTTACCCCTCCCGCAGCTGCTTTGGAAGCCGGGACTGCCTTTGCGGCGGCCGCCGGCTTCGCGGGCGACTTGGCTTTGGCCGATGGCGCAGCCTTAGATGTCCTGCTGGTTCTGCCGGGTTTAGCGGCCGCCGCTTTAGGAGCGGCCTTTGCCGCCGGCTTGGCCGATGTGGCCGCAGGCTTGCCGGACTGTTTGCCGGCAGCAGGGGTCCTGGCAGGAGCCGATGCGCTCCGGCCGCCAGTGGAGCCAGACCCAGTGGAGCCAGACTTGGCGCCGGATCTTGCGTTTTGCTTCTTGCTCATCGTCTGCCTCCCATGAGGCCACGTGCGCCATTCTTGACAGCCAGGGCGCCGGGCAAATGGATCTCCCGAATGTGCGACTCGTGTCCCCGCCAACAAGGCCGCACCGTATTTAGGCGGGGCGGGCTTCCTGTCAAGCTGGGGAACGCGATTCCATGCCTTATCCGTGCTAGATAACGTAACTGTGACAATATCTTAGCCGGAAAGAGGCAAAGCTCGCCCCACCGAACGCAGTGCGAAGGGGCAAATTTCTCCATAGCCTTAACGCGGTGTTAACCTGTTTGATGCACTCTAAGGTTGTTCTTTGAATATCACTCTCTTTCTGATTGCGCACGGACTCCGCTCCCATGAGGCCCGCAGCACCCGCAGATCCAGACGAGACGTGAACAAAGAAGACTGGCGCAATCGAGCCACGCGCAAGTCCGCCCCGCCCCCCAGCCCACACCGGAGGCGGACATGGGCCTAAGCCGGTTGCGCCTCTCGGGTGGGCTTCTGTCAGGCCGCCCGAAGCGCCGCTCCTTGGCCCACACAAGGAGCGGCGCTTTCGTTTCTTGCCAAGGCCCATTCAGCCCCCATGACGTTCAGGCGCGCTGCGCCAGCCGCCACTCCCGGCGCGGCGCGATGCTCCGTTCTCTTGCGGCGGGAAGCTTACTAGAGCCATTTGCGTGTTTCGTGGGTCATTTGCACGTTTCGTGGAATGGCTCTACGCGTTTGTTCTGTCGCGCTTGTGATCGGAAAGCCGGTTCCCGCTGTTTCCAAAAAACGCTCTTTGTTTCATCGCGCTTCTGGCTGGAAGACCCGCTGCCCCAGAACGCGCCCTAAACCCGAGGCCACATCCCATGCAATTCGAAGGCACCAAGAGCTACGTCGCGACCGACGATCTGAAAATCGCCGTCAACGCCGCGATCACGCTGCAAAGGCCCCTGCTCATCAAGGGCGAGCCGGGCACGGGCAAGTCGGTGCTTGCCGCCGAGGTGGCGGGCGCGCTCGGCGTTCCCTTGATCGAATGGCATATCAAATCGACGACCAAAGCCCAGCAGGGCCTCTATGAGTATGACGCCGTTTCGCGACTGCGCGATGGCCAGCTCGGCGATGCGCGCGTCAAGGACATCGCCAACTACATCAAGCGCGGCAAGCTGTGGGACGCCTTTGTGCGCGATCAGCGTCCCGTGCTGCTCATCGACGAGATCGACAAGGCCGACATCGAGTTTCCAAACGACCTGCTCCAGGAGCTCGATCGCATGGAGTTCTTCGTCTACGAGACCGGCGAAACGATCAAGGCCAGGAACCGCCCGATCGTGATGATCACGTCCAACAATGAAAAAGAACTGCCCGACGCCTTCCTGCGCCGTTGCTTCTTCCATTTCATCAAGTTCCCCGATGCCGAGACCATGGCGCGCATCGTGGAGGTGCATTTTCCGGGACTCAAGGGCCGTCTCGTGCAGGAGGCGCTGCGCGTGTTCTACGAGTTGCGCGATGTGCCGGGCCTAAAGAAAAAACCGTCGACGTCCGAGCTTCTTGATTGGCTGAAGCTGCTCCTGAATGAGGACATCGATCCTGCGCTGCTGCGCGAAAGCGATCCGCGCAAACTCGTTCCCCCGCTTGCGGGCGCGCTGATCAAGAACGAGCAGGATACCCACCTGCTCGAGAGGCTCGCGTTCATGGGCCGCAGACGCGGTGAGTAGCCCCAGAGCGCTTGTCGGGAACGAGAGCGCTCGTGGGAAAAGCGGCAAGCGCGCCACAGCGCCAGAATGCCTTCCAGGGAGTAGAGGCCTTCGTGCAGCTCATAATGAGGCGAGTTTGACGTCCGCGTGGAACTGATTACTGACCGTCGTCGGGTTTACATAACCCGCACGGATGCAGAAATCGCCGAAGTGCTCGCCATCCTTGCGGTCCTTGGCATAGGCTTTGAAGATGGGGTCCAGAAGCGCCAGGATCCGCTCCTCGTTCACGTCTTGCGCGTAGAGCTTCGACAGGCGCGAACCGTCGAACGCCGCGCCCAGGTACATGTTGTAGAGACCTGGATTGCGGCCCGCAAAGCCGATCTCGGCGAGATAGGGCCGTGCGCATCCGTTAGGGCAGCCCGTCATGCGTATGACGATATCCTCTTGGCGCAAGCCGGCCTTGTCGAGGCTGTCTTCCAACTTGGTGATGAGGCTCGGCAGGTAGCGCTCGCTTTCGGCCAGGGCGAGGCCGCAGGTTGGCAGCGCCACGCACGCCATGGCATTGGCCCGCAGCCGCGAGGAAACCTCGAGCGAAACGCCATTGGCTTTCAGAATGCCTTCGATCTTCGCCTTCGACTTGGCGGCGACCTTCGCCATCGTCACGTTCTGATTGGCCGTGGCGATGAACTCGCAAATGCCCAGATCCGCGATCTCGCGCAGCGCCTTCTTGAGCGCGCGCCCTTCGACGTCCTTGATGCGTCCGTTCTCGATGAACAAGGTAAGGTTCCAGTTCTTGTCCTCGCCCTGCCGCCATCCAAGCACGTCGCTCGTGCCCTCGAACTTGAAGGGGCGAGGTTCACCGAGCTTGAAGCCGCAGCGATTCTCGACCTCGGTACGGAAGTTCTCCAACCCCTTGTCTTCGATAGTGTATTTCAGGCGCGCGCGGGCGCGGTTCTCGCGATTGCCCCAGTCACGCTGCGTGGTCATCACGCATTCGGCAACCTTTATGACCTGATCGGGCGTGCAAAACGCCATGAGGTCACCGGTGCGCGGGAAGGTATTGGTGTCACCGTGCGTCATGCCCATGCCTCCGCCCACCGTCACGTTCCAGCCGGCGATCTCGCCCTTCTCGATGATGGCGATGAAGCCGAGGTCATGGGCAAAAACGTCCACGTCGTTGCTCGGCGGGACCGCAAACACGATCTTGAACTTGCGCGGCAGGTAATGGACTCCGTAGAAGGGCTCCTCGTTCTTCTTGGCCGACCGCGAAGCCTCCTCGACCTTCTCCCCATCGAGCCAGATCTCGTGATAGGCGCCGGTCTTGGGCAGAAGGTGTGCGCTGACGGCAAGGCCCAGCTCGTAGGCTTGCTTGTTCGCCTTTGAAAGATAGGGATTGGACACCGTCATCACGTTGCGGTTGACGTCGCCGCACGCCGCACGGGTGTCGAGCGCGGCCTTGTTGATGGCCTGCATCGTGCGCTTCAGGTTCGACTTAATGACGCCATGATACTGGAACGTCTCGCGCGTCGTCAGGCGCATCGAGTTGTTCGCGTAGGTGGTGGCGATGCCGTCGAGCGCGATCCATTGCTTGGCCGTGAGCACCCCGCCGGGAATGCGCAAGCGCAACATGAAGATGTAGGCCTTCTCGAGCTTCTTTTTTGCGCGTTCGGCGCGAACGTCGCGATCATCCTGCAGGTAGGATCCGTGGAACTTGAGGATCTGGGTATCCTCCTCCACGATGCTTCCGGTGGATTGAACCTTGATCTCTTCGGCCAGCGTGCCGCGAAGCTGGCGGCTGGCTTCCTTGACGAACTCGTTCCTTGAGCGCTTTTCGGTCATGTCTTGACGTGTCCTGAGGTCGTTTGCCCCTTCGCTCGGAAGGGTCGCGGGATGGGCGGAACAAGTTTGTCCGCTCATCCAGGTCTCCCCCAGCGGGGGACGTGATGGCCTTTAATAGACGTCGCGCTGATAGCGGCCGGCCTTGGCGAGTTCTTTCAGCTTGGCTTTGCCGGCCTCTTCATCGCCCTGCGCATTCTCGGCAAGGATCTTGACGAGCGCTGCGTCCACGTCCTTGGCCATGCCTTTCTCGTCGCCGCACACGTAGATGTGCGCCCCGTCCCCGATCCAGCGCTGCAGGTCCGCGCGGCGCTCCCACAAGCGATGCTGCACGTAGATCTTCTCAGGCTGGTCGCGCGAGAAGGCGACGTCGATGTTGGACAAGGCGCCCGATGCCAGATGGTCCTGCCATTCGAGCTGATAGAGGAAGTCGTTGGTGAAGTTGCGCTCACCAAAGAAGAGCCAGCTCTTGCCGGTGGCGCCCGTCTCCGCGCGCTCTTCCACGAAGCCGCGGTAGGGTGCAACGCCGGTACCCGCGCCGATCATGATGATGGGCATACCGCCGTCCGCGGGGAGCCGGAAGTGCCGGTTCGGCTTGACGTAGATCCGCGCGCTGGCGCCGGGCTTGCGCCGGTCGGCAAGGTAGGTCGAGGCAACGCCCTTGCGCATCTTGCCATGGCTTTGCCAGCGCACCGTGCCAACCGTGAGATGCGCTTCGCCCGGATGCGCCTTGATGCTTGAAGCAACCGAATAGAGTCTGCCCGGCAGCGGACGCAGCAGCGACAGAAGCTGCTCGGCATTCAAAGTTTCCCGATGGGTCTCGAACAGATCGATGAGTTGCCGGTCGGCGGCAAAGCGTGCCAGGGCATCGCCCTCCAGCAACGCCTTGACGTCGGCGCGGCCCGTCAGCCTGGCGTAATTTTCAACCAGCGGCTTCGATAGCGTGGTGACGTCGTAGGACTTCTGAATTTTTGCCGACAGCGCCCCATCCGATGACAGACCCGTCGCCTCCAGAAGCTGATGGACGAGGACAGGATCGTTCTCAGGCAGAATGCCGATGGCATCGCCCGGCGCGTAAGTGAAGGCCGGATCTTCGGTCGCGAACTCGACGTGCCAGGTCTCACGCGTTGAGCCAGTGCCGTTGAGATTGATGAGAGTCGAGATCTCCGCCTCCAACGGGCTCTCGGCAGTGAAGGCCGGTTCGGTGTCATCATCCTCGCCGGCCGCGGCGGCGCCTTTGAAATCGACGTGGACCACGGTCGCCCCGCCGCCGGTGTCAGCGGGCGCCAACTTGGAGAGCGCCTTATCCGTCCAATCCGCGGCCTGCTTGGCGAAATCGAGGTCGCAATCGACGCGGTCGGCGGCGCGGATGCCGCCCAGCGCCTCCAGCCGGGCATCGATGCGCTTGCCGGCTTCGCAGAATTGCGCATACGCGGTATCGCCCAGCGCCAGAACGGCGAAGCGAACGCCGTCGAGCCGCGGCGCGTTATCGCCCATGAGTCCCTGATAGAAATCGGCGGCGCGGCTGGGCGGATCGCCCTCGCCCCAGGTTGCAGCATAAACGACGATGTTCTTGGCCTTGCCAAGCAGCGCCATGTCGGCGTCCGCCATGTCGTAGATCTTGGCCTCGAAGCCGTGCTTGGCGGCGGCCTTCTTGGCCTTCATCGCCAACCCCTCGGCGTTGCCGCTCTCGCTCGCATAGAGGATCGTGAGCGGCGTACGCGGCTTGGGCGGAGCCACAGGTGCAACGGCGCCGGCGCCTTGCGCGGCCTCGAAGCCCGCAAAGAAGCCCGACAGCCAACTGCGCTGCAGGGGTGTCGATTTGGCGACGACCTTATTCAAGGTGTCGATGTCTTCAGCCGTAAACGGCGCGTTCTTCGGCAACAATGGAATAGTCGTCACGGATCTCTCCAATGGGCAGCGCACACGCCATCACGCGAAAACCGCCCCCTCGTTCTTGCGCGCCTCGACGCACAGCTGTCCGGGCAGCAGAGAATTTGCCGCCCCGTCAAATGGCTCAAGGCGCAACACCCAGTCGCTGACAGGGAATTATTTTTCAAATATCACGAACATTGGACCCTATCAATAGTATGTAAATCCAATTATAGGCACTCGTAGGTACAATATTTCTTCTTATTGCCGCTTTCGGAGACGGCAGCGCCCTTTCGGGTCCCGACCGTACCGGCGACGCCAGCCGAATACCTTAGCCGGCGCAGCCTCCTCTATCGCGCAAGGCTGGCGCCTGACGGCCCTTCCGGGACATCGTCGCCGGGTCATTGCAACGTTATCGGATCATCCGATGTCTCATTGGTCGCGCCGGCTTTGCGTGAAGCCTTCCGCCCGTGATCCGCGCAAAGTGTAATGATACAAAATTACATAGAGATCGCACATACTTACACACGTAGACGTGAAGCGCCTTGAGTTGCCCGGCGGGTCCCTTTCGTGATCTAAAGATTTCGAGACGGATGGATCTTGACTTCTCGAGATCGATCCGCAGAGTGGGCCGGCACACGGAGAATGTGTCTGCCCCAGGGTCGATCCCCGACCAGCTTGAGTCTGGGTTTGGGTCTGAGACGGCAGCTTTTTTGAAATTGGAGGAAACCACATGAAGACCTGGTCGAAGCCCGAAGTTCGTGAGCAGGAAGTTGGCCTCGAAGTGACGAGCTACCTCCCCGCCGAGATCGACGTCATCTAAGCGTGATGCTCTCGGACTCACGCAAACCGTGAGTTTCCGGCGCGGCGGTCGATGTTCGTCATCGGCCGCCGCAGTCATTTCAGGCTCTCCCATTTCAGGCACTCCCGGTTCAGGCACTCGGCGACTCCGGTCCGGCCGGTGCAGCCGCATCGGATTTGGCTATCCAAATGATCATCAAAATTCTCGGCTCCGGGGCGGGAGGCGGTTTCCCGCAGTGGAACTGCAACGGCATCCACTCCTCTGCCGTTCGTGCAGGCAAGCCCGGCTACAGGGCGCGCACGCAATCCTCCCTGGCGGTCTCGGCGGACGGGCGCAATTGGGTTTTGCTCAATGCCTCGCCCGATCTGCGCCAGCAGATCGCCGACAACCCAGAACTGCATCCCGATAAGACGGGACCGCTGCGCAACAGCCCGATCAAAGCGGCCGTGCTCACCAACGCCGACGTCGATCACATCGTCGGCCTCATTAATCTGCGCGAGCGCCAGCCCTTTTCGATCTACGGCTCCGATCGTGTGCTCGCGACGATCAAGGCAAATTCCATCTTCGACGTGTGCGCCCAAGATATCGTGCCTCGCATAACCCTGCCGCTCGGCGAGAAGATCGAGCTAACGGGCGACGGCGCCGATCTGGGCCTGACGGTGGAAGCGTTCGCGGTTTCCGGCAAGATCGCGCTCTTTCTGGAAAAGGGCGGAGAGGATACCAACTACGGCAGCCGTGACGGCGATACGATCGGCCTTGAGATCACCGACGACAAGACGGGTAAGTCGTTCTTCTACGTTCCAGGCTGCGCCGAAGTGGATGCGCCGCTGGCTAAGAAGATCAAGGGCGCCGAGCTCATCTTCTTCGACGGCACCCTCTTCACCGACAACGAGATGATCGATCAGGGCCTGATGCAGAAGACCGGCCAGCGCATGGGACATATCTCCATGTCGGGACCCGAGGGCTCCCTGGAAGTCTTCAAGCCGCTTGGCATCAAGCGGCGTATCTACGTCCACATCAACAATTCAAACCCGGCGCTGGATGAAAACTCGCAAGCCCGCAAGGACATCGAGAGCGCCGGCTGGGAAGTCGGCTACGATGGAATGGAGGTCCGCCTATGAGCGCAATCAGCCTGGAACAGAAAGGCGCGGCCGCGCGCGCCGAGCAACCCATGTGGACGCGCCCGGAGTTCGAAGCCCACATCCGGGCCGTGGGGCCCGAGCGCTATCACGATCTTCACCCCTTCCATCACATGCTGCATGGCGGCAAGCTCAATAAGGGTCAGGTTCAGGCATGGGCTCTGAACCGCTATTGCTATCAGGCGGCCGTGCCGCGCAAGGACGCCGCGCTTGTTTCGCGCGTGCACGACCGCGAACTGCGCCGCGAATGGCTGCGCCGTATCCACGACCACGACGGTTTGCCGCCCGAGGAGCCCGGCGGCATCGAACGCTGGCTCGTTCTGACGGACGGCCTGGGCCTCGACCGCGAATACGTGATCTCGCGCCGCGGCGCACTCGCAGCCACCATCTTCGCCGTCGAAAGCTATGTGACGTTCGTGCGCGAGCAGCCTTTGACCGTGGCCGTCGCCTCCTCGCTCACGGAACTTTTCGCTCCCAAGATCCACAAGGAGCGTATCTCGGGGATGCTGGAGAACTACGACTTCATCGACGACAGCGTGATGGCCTATTTCAAGCGCCGCCTCACGCAGGCCCCGCGCGACAGCGAGTTCGCGCTCAATTACGTCCTGGATCACGCCAAGACGCGCGACGAGCAGGAAGCGTGCGTGGATGCCGTCAGGTTCAAGTGCAATGTTTTGTGGGTGCAGCTCGATGCGCTCTATAACGCCTACGTTGCCGGCAACATTCCGCCCGGCGCTTTCAGGCCGGAGGCTTGATCCGATATGACCGAGACGACACCGCAATCGGCCACGCGCACCCGCACGATCATCGCTCTGGGGTCCAAACCCTCGCTCCCCAACCACATCAAGTTGCGTCACGACGCCGGACGCGGGCGCTGGCTCATTCTTGCGCCCGAGCGCGTGTTCGAGCCCGACGAGATCTCTGTCGAAATCTTGAAGCGTTGTGATGGCGCGACGAGCGTCGAGAGCATCGCGAATATGCTAGCAAGTGAATACAACGCACCGCTGCAAGACATCCTCAAAGACACCATATCCATGTTGCAGGAGCTTTCGGACAAAGGTGTCGTGAAAGCCTGATCGGAGTCCGGCCCAGATGAATGAGATCGCACCGCTTGAAGAATTCGGAGAAGCCGTCGCTGCACCCCAGTGTCCCCGCGCACCCGTCGGCCTGCTGGCGGAGCTGACTCATCGCTGCCCGCTGCAGTGTCCCTACTGCTCCAATCCACTCGAGCTGGAGCGGATCAAGTCCGAGATGACGACGGCGCAGTGGCAGGACGTCATGCGTCAGGCGGGCGAGCTGGGCATTCTGCAAATCCATCTTTCCGGCGGTGAGCCGACCGTGCGCCAGGACCTGGAAGACATCGTCGAAGTTGCCGCCAAGGCCGGTCTTTATACGAACCTCATTACTGCGGGCGTGACGCTGCCGCGCGACCGCCTCAAGAGGCTCAAGGATCTCGGCCTCGATCACGTCCAGCTGTCGATCCAGGACGTCGACGAGGAGAATGCCGAGCGGATTTCGGCCTACAAGGGTGGCTTCGCCAAGAAGCGCCAATTAGCGATCTGGGTGCGCGAACTCGACATGCCGCTCACGATCAACGCGCCCATCCATCGCCACAACATCAAGAACCTGCCCAACATCATCGACTTTGCCGTCGAGATGGGCGCGGAGCGGCTCGAGGTCGCCAATATTCAGTATTACGCTTGGGCTCTGAAAAACCGCGCGGCGCTGATGCCGACGCGCGAGGAGTTCATGAAGAGCGCGCACATCGTCGAAGAGGCCAAGGAGCGGCTCAAAGGCATCCTGGTGTTCGACTTCGTCGTTCCGGACTATTACGCCAAGACGCCCAAGCCCTGCATGGGCGGCTGGGGCCGTGGCGTCATGAACATCACGCCGTCCGGCAAGGTTCTGCCTTGCCACGCCGCCGAGACGGTGCCAGGGCTCCAGTTCGACAATGTGCGCGACCGCAAGCTCGCCGACATCTGGCTCAACGGCCAAGCCTTCCAGGCCTACCGCGGCACCAGCTGGATGAAGGAGCCCTGCAGGAGCTGCCCGCGCGCCGAAATCGACTTCGGAGGCTGCCGCTGCCAGGCCATGGCGTTCACCGGCGATCCGGCGAATACGGACCCTGCCTGCAAGTTTTCGCCCTACCATGAGGCGTTTGTCGCGGCCGCCGAGCGCGAGAGCGCGGAGGCCGAACCGCCGCCCTTCATCTACCGGCGGGTCGGGGGAGCCTCCAAAGCACACGAATGAATTTTGCCGCAACGCATCCGGCTCCGGCAGCTTGCGCGGCAAGATTGCTGTCCTAATGTCAAGAATTTAGGCTGACATATGTTCCGCCTCGGTGCGGCAATTGGTTCAGCCAAAGTTCATAAAAAGGCTGTCAAGATCGCCGGGCTAGTCTAAGAAGTTTGGTGCTCTACCTGAGTGCAAAGTTTGGCGAAACGAGAGGAAACACACGATGCGCAAGTGGGTTCTGGCGGCCGCGATGGCCGCTGCAATGCCGGTTGCGGCTTCCGCTGCTGATGCTGAAGCCGGCAAGGTTGTCTTCAACAAGTGCAAGGCCTGCCACCAGATTGGCCCGGGTGCCAAGAACGCCGTTGGCCCGCACCTTGATGGCGTGATCGGCCGCAAGGCTGGAACCGCCGAGGGCTTCAATTACTCGGAAGCCATGAAGAACTCGGGCCTCACCTGGGACGAGAAGACCTTCAAGGACTACATCGAGGACCCGCGCAAGGTCGTGCCCGGCAACAAGATGGTGTTCATGGGCCTCAAGAGCGAGGAAGATCGCGACAACCTGTATGAATATCTCAAGAGCCAGAGCCCCGGCGCGAAGTAATTCGCCCGATAGGCACCTCGACACGCAACGCCGCGGCGCGCAAACCCGCGGCGTTTTCTTTTGCACGTTTGCAATCCCGATCGGGCTCACAACGCAGCAAGGTCGCTCATATCGATCCGCCCGATCAAGGCGTCAAGACTCTCCCCGCCGATCCTGAGGGTCGGCGCCACCTCGCGCAGCGGCACGAGCACGAAGCTTCGCTCCGCGATGAAAGGATGGGGCACGATGAGACCGTCATCGTCGATGTGTTGGTCCCGGTACGTCAGCACGTCCACGTCTATCAGGCGGGGCCCCCACCTATTCAGGCGCACGCGTCCCATCTGGGTTTCCACATCCTGGCAGCGCGCCAGGAGATCGCGCGCACCCAGCCCCGTCGCCACCGTGATGACCGCGTTGACGAACCAGTCCTGCTCCAACACGCCCCAAGGTGCCGACCGGTAGTCACGCGAGCGTCCAACCAGCACGATATCGCCCCTGGCGGTCAGAAGCTTGATGGCCCGGGCAATGTTGGCGCGCTTGTCGCCGACGTTCGACCCCAAGCCTATTGCAGCATCGAAGGGACGCTCGTCCTTTGAGAGAACCAGCCGGTCAGTCATACTTGATGTAGGCAAAGCGCATGTCGCCTTGGGGCGTTCCTTCCAGGCCCTTGCCTTCCTTGCCCGGTTGCCAAGTGACCACGTCCTCGATCTTGCGCGCAAGCTCGAGGTCCTTGGCCGTGATGCCTTTGGCGCTGTGCGTCACCAGCCGGACCTCGACCCAAGCATAGGACGCCGTGATGTCGGGATGGTGCCAGGCGGCTTCGGCGAGATGGCCGACGGTGTTGATTACCATCAACGTCCCCTTCCAGCTCGCTGTCTTGTATGTGCGTTTGATCCAACCGCCCTCCAGCCGCCAGGACGGGAGATTGGCTTTGAGCCACGCCTCGGCCTCAGCCTCGGGCATCGGGATTTCGCGTTCTTTGGTCATATCTTGCCCTCGCACAGGCTTTGCTGGACACTGGCCCGAATAGACCCTACCTCGGTGCGCTCCGCCAGGAAAAACTGATCCCGATCCGGCCTCGATCCAAAAAGACCCGTGACGCAAAGGACCGATAGATTGAACTTGAGGAATGCGAAGACATCCGGCCTCACCGTGAGTGCGCCCGCACGGCTTCACCTTGGATTCCTCGATCTCAACGGTTCACTCGGCCGCCGCTTCGGCAGCATCGGGCTGGCCGTAGACCAGCCGCAAACCCGTCTCCAGATCCAGCCCGCCCCTCATCACTCGGCCCACGGGCCGGAAAGCGACCGTGCGTTGCATCTGCTGGGGCGCTTTGCCGGCCGCCCCGGCAATGCTTACGCGGTGACGATGCAAGAAGCTATTCCAGCGCACGCCGGCCTGGGATCGGGCACGCAACTGGCCTTGGCGATCGGCGCTGCGGTTGCGCGGCTGGAGGACCGGCCGCTCACGCCCTACGGCCTTGCTCAGCTTGGCGAGCGCGGCGCGCGCTCGGGGATCGGGCTGGCGGCGTTCGTCGACGGCGGCTTTCTCGTCGACGGCGGACGCGGCGCGCGCGATGAGGCCCCACCCCTGACGTTGCGGACCGATTTCCCGGATCATTGGCGCGTGCTCCTGATCCTCGATCCCCGCCGTGCCGGCGTTTCGGGCGAAGCTGAAAGCCAGGCCTTCAAGGCGCTTCCCATATTCCCCGAGACGGCAGCCGCCCATATCTGCAGGCTCGTGCTCATGAAGCTCGTACCGGGACTGAAAGAGTTCGATCTTGTGTCCTTCGGAGGCGCGTTGACGGAAATCCAGCAGATCGTGGGCGGCCATTTCGCAAAGGCCCAGGGCGGAAGCCCCTGGACCAGCCCGTCGGTCGGCAAGCTCGTCAAACGCATGGGCGAGATGGGCGCCACGGGTCTCGGACAGAGCTCTTGGGGGCCGACCGGGTTTGCCTTCGTCGACGATCAGGAAGCGGCAGAACGCCTCTATCATTCTTTAGTCCAAGAGGCTAAAGCGGACGGACTTGAAATCGTCATCGCACGCGGACGCAACGCGGGCGCCAGCATCCATCCGACCTGATAAGCGAAAAAATTCGGGAGATAGAAGACGTTATGAGCGACGCCACGCCCATTCTGCATATGCTCGACCCGCGCAAGCACGTGAGCCCCTTCGACGTGAACATGGCCACCGATGCTGGCTTCAAGGTGATTGTGCCCTATACCAACGTCGAGATCGCGGACGTGACCCCGCTTATCCAGGACGCCATCTTCTCGCGCCCGCCGGACTACGGCATCCGCACCGGATTCTTCGTCGGCGGCAAGGACGCCATCATGGCGCTGGACATGCTAGACGCCGCCAAGAAGGCCATGGTGCCGCCATTCGAATGCTCGGTGTTCGCCGATCCCGCGGGCTCGTTCACGACGGCGGCCGCCATGGTCGCATGCGTCGAGCGCCAATTGAAGACCAAGCTCAACAAGAGCTGGAAGGACGTTACCGTGACCGTGTTCGGCGCCACCGGCGTCGTGGGCTTCGCGTCTTCGATCATCGCCGCGCTGGAAGGCGCCAAGGTTCGCCTCGTCGCCCATCGCGGCGTGGACCGCGTGATCAAGAGCGCGGCCGTCTCCAAGGAGCGCTTCGGCGTCGATCTGGAACCGGTTGCAGGCGAAACGCCCGAACAGAAGCGCGACATTATCGCAAACGCCGAAGTGATTTTCGCCGCTGCGGCAGCCGGCGTGCAGGTGGTCTCGAAGGCCGACAAGGAGATCGCCAAGAAGCTTCTCATCGTCGCCGACGTCAACGCAGTGCCGCCCCCGGGCGTGGACGGCATGGACCTGTTCATGGATGGCGCAGCGCTGCCCGACAGCTCGGCGCTCGGCGTCGGCGCCCTGGCGATCGGCGACATCAAGTACAAGACGGAATCTGGCCTCTTCAAGCAGATGCTGACCTCCGACAAGCCGCTGATCCTCGACTTCCGCCACGCTTACGCGAAGGCAAAAGAGCTGACCGGCCTCGCCTGAGCGCCCCGAACGGGCGCCGCGAACGGGCGCCGCAAGAAACGGGCGCCGCATTTTCAAGGCCAACCTTTCAAAGCATGGCCGGACCCTGTCCGGCCATGCAGCTTTAAGCCTCCGCTGGCGCCGGTTCGCGATTTTCACGAAGCGCGAAATATGCTCCAGGGCGAAACAGCTATAGCGATGACAGGCGAAACGGTCCTGATTGCCGCATTCTCCGGACGCGCGCTGGCCCAGTCCGCGCGCCGCGCCGGCTTTGCGCCACTCGTCGTCGACGCGTTCGGCGACGCCGATACGCGCGAAGCCGCGGAACACTACGCACAATTGCCCGGCGCCGTGCGCACCGGCTTTTCTGCCAAGTCCCTGTTTGCCGCCATCGACGGCCTCATCGCCCAAGCCGGCAATAGGCCGATCGGCATCGTCGTGGGCTCGGGCTTCGAGGATCGGCCCAAACTCATCGACAGCCTGGACAAGCGTTACCGGCTTTTGGGCACCAGGGCGCAGACCGTAGCCGAGCTGAAAGATCCCGGGCGCTTCTTCCCGCTTCTCAAACAGCTTGGCATCGCGCATCCTCAAACGTCGCTCGAACTCCCGGAGCGCCGGGATGGATGGATCGCCAAGCGCGCGGGCGCGGCGGGCGGCGCGCACATCCGCGACCTGACGGCCTTGCGCAAACCCCACGCGCGCCACTACTTCCAGCATCGTCTTCAGGGTGATCCCATGTCGCTGCTGGCGATCGCCGCCCAAGGCGGTGTCGCGATGGAGTTTTCGCGCCAGTGGGTGAACCCCAGCGCGCGCCGGCCGTTCCGCTACGGCGGCGCGGCAATCTCCGACTACGCCGAGGCGCCCCACGAGCAACAGATGGTGGCCGCCGCGGCCACCCTCATCGAATTGCTCGATCCCGTCGGGCTCGTCTCATTCGACTTCATCGTCAGTGACGGCGCCGCTTACCTGCTGGAGGTCAACCCACGCCCCGGCGCCACGCTCGACGTCTTCGACGACCTCAAGGGCAATCTGTTTCGCGCACAGGTCGAGGCGGGATTGGGCAAAGGTCTCTGGCAGGAGCGCGAACTTCCCAACGTGCAATCGCGCGCCTGCGCCCTGCTCTACGCCGACCGCGGCGCTCTGAGGGCCGCCGACATCGATTGGCCCGAGTGGGTTTCGGACCGGCCGATGCCGGGCAGCGCAATTGCGGCCGAGCAGCCCATCGCGACCGTCCGCGCCGATGGCGCAAGCGCTCAAGAGGCCGAAGCGCTGGTGCGCGCACGCCTTTCAACACTCGCAGACCTCGTCTACACAATGTTTCAAAACAAGACCTGAGGAGACAAGCCCATGCAGGCCACCACCGCCGGAGCGCCGGCCCCCAGCGTTAACGCACTCGCTGGCAAAATCGTCGATCAGATTGCAGCCGATGCCGTCGCTTTGCGTGTCGCTGTCTCCAAGGGCAGCGCGGGCGAACGCCTGATCGATCTTGGCGCGACCGTGCCGGGCTGCCTGGAAGCCGGCCGCCGCCTCGGTGAAGTCTGTATGGGCGGGATCGGGAGCGTACAGATCACCAAGTCGTCGCCGTGTCCCAACTGGCCGCTGGGCGTCGTCGTGCATTCCACCAATCCGGTCATTTCCTGCCTTGGCTCGCAGTACGCCGGCTGGACGATCACGGATGACGCCAGCGGTTTCTTCGCGCTCGGCTCGGGTCCTGCGCGAGCGCTGTCGCGCGTGGAAGAGCTTTACAAGGAGCTAGGCTACGCCGACGCCGGCAACGCGGGCGCGCTCGTCATCGAAGGCGACAAGGCCCCGCCAGAGGCCGTCGCGAGGAAAGTAGCCGAAGCCTGCGGCATCGCACCTTCGGGCCTGACGATCCTCTTTGCGCCGACCTGGAGCCTCGCAGGCACCGTGCAGATCGCCGCGCGCGTTCTGGAAGTCGCCATTCACAAGGCGCACGAATTGCACTTCCCGCTCGAAAACATCCTTGATGGCGCCGGAACCTGCCCGATCGCCCCGCCGTTCCCAGATTTCGTCAAGGCCATGGGCCGCACCAACGATGCCATCATATACGGCGGGCGCATCCACCTGTTCGTCAAAGGCTCGGATCCCGACGCCAGGAAGCTGGCCGAAGGTCTGCCCTCCTCCTCTTCCAGCGCCTACGGCAAACCCTTCGCCGATATCTTCTCTGAAGTGAACGGCGACTTCTATAAGATCGACCCGATGCTGTTCTCGCCCGCCCAGGTGATCGTCTCCAACGTCGACACCGGCGCGTCCTTCCATGCCGGCAAGATTGCCCCCGAGATCGTCGATGCCAGCTTCAAGTGAGCTTACTTCCCCGCCAAGACAGCAGCCCGCGCCCGACGGCGCAGGGCTGCACTTGGCGTTGCTCATCGAAGAGGGCCGCGGCGAGTGGCATGCCAGGCGCATCGTGCGCACGCTCAAGGCATGCGGCGCGAAAGTAACCGTTTCCTCGCTGCCGCACTGCGCGTTCGACACGGGCCTCGAGAGCGGCATCGATATTCCCGGGTTTGCCGGACGCTTACCCGACGGCGTGTTCGTGCGCTCGATCTCGGCCGGCACGCTGGAGCAGATCACCTTCCGCCTCGGCCTGCTGCACGCCTTGCGCGAAAGCGGGGTGCGCGTTTGGAACGACGCGCGTGTCATCGAACGGTGCGTGGACAAATCTCAGACGACGTTCCTGCTGCACAAGGCCGGCATTCCCACGCCGCGCACGCGGGTCGTCGAGACGGAAATCCATGCCCGTGAGTACACGCAGGATCTCGACCGTACACTCGTCTTGAAGCCCCTGTTCGGCAGCCAGGGCAAAGGCATCGGCCTCATTCACAGCCAAGGGGAGCTTCCTCCCGGTGATGCGGTCGACCACATGTATTACATGCAGGATTACGTGGCGCCCAATAACGGGCTGTTCGAGGATTGGCGCGTGCTTGCCACGCGCCACCGCATCGTCGCCGCCATGACCCGCCAGGGCACGACATGGGTCACCAATATTCATCAGGGCGGCAGGGCACGCGCGCTGGCGCCCGATAGGGAGATGACCGAGATCTCCATGGCCGCCATGCGCGCCGTCGACGCCGACTATGCAGGCATCGACCTGATCCGCACGCCCTCCGGCCAGCTTCAGGTTCTGGAAGTGAACTCCAATCCCGCCTGGCGCGGATTGCAGAGTGTCGCCGACGTCGACATCGCCGAAGCCATCGCCCACGATTTCCTCATCACGCTCAACGCGCACAGGGCGGCCGCGCGATGAACCGGCCGAGGACACGCGAGACGGTGCAATCCGCGTTCTTGCGCGCCTGCCAAGCCGAACTCACGGCATTGAAGCCCGGCAATGTTCATATCTACGGCGCCGGGCACGGCATGGAGGTTTCGACCTTCGAGCGTGCCTCCGATGCCGCCGCGCCGTTTATAGCGGATGGGGACCTCAGCGTCGGCCAACGCATCCTGCGCGCCACCCAGTCAAGCTTTTCGATAACCGGCGTCAATACCAACCTCGGCATCGTGCTGCTCTCGGTCCCTCTGGCCAAGGCTGCCCAGGAGGTGACGTTCGACGTCGGCTTGCGCCGCAGGCTTGCGATCCTTCTTTCGCAACTGGACGAAGACGATGCGGATGCCGCGTTCGCGGCCATCCGGCTGGCGAATCCGGCGGGACTGGGCAAAGTGGAGAAAGGCGACGTCAGCATCGCCAATCCGCGCATGACCTTGATCGAGGCGATGTATCTGGCCGCAGACCGCGACCGCATCGCCAATGCCTATGTCACTGCGTATTCCGATGTATTCGATTTAGCACTGCCCGCGCTGGAAGCCGCGCAGGCGACAGGCGAGCGGCCGGACCTCGCCGTCACCGCGTTGCATATGACGCTCCTTGCAGCCTTTCCCGATAGTCATATTGCGCGCAAATGGGGGCGCGATGCCGCGGCCCAGGTGCAAGAGCGGGCGCGCGAACTGGAGCCTTTATGGCGACCTGTTGCCTCACTTAAGTCCTTCGATGCGCTTTTGGAATTCGATAGTCAGCTCAAGGAACACGGCTACAATCCTGGCACCACGGCCGATTTCGTCGTGGCCACAATCTTTGCCCAAAGTCTGACCAAAGAGAAACAACCGTGAACACGTCGCAGCGACCTACTTAAGTACTTGTCGAGACTGCCGACCTGAGGCTAATAGATGGCCGTGTCCGCAAGGCACGATACTGGTCCGATGGTTTCCTTCGATGAGCGCACGCTTTTCGTTGGAATAACACGCGGGCGAGGCATCGCTAGAAAGAGCAGTACAGCGAAGTCCCGGCAAATCGACGGGGGAGCGTTGTTGCTCGTATTGTTATATTCGTGGGAGGAACCCCCCTTATGGCCAAGATCAACAAAGTCATGGTTGGCGAGTCGCTCGTCGGCGACGGCAACGAAGTTGCGCACATCGACCTCATCGTCGGTCCGCGCGGCTCGGCCGCTGAAGTTGCGTTCTGCAACAGCCTGACCAACAACAAGGACGGCTTCACGTCGCTCCTCGCTGTCATCGCGCCGAACCTGCCCTGCAAGCCCAACACGATCCTTTACAACAAGGTCACCATCAAGGACGCTCGCCAGGCCGTTCAGATGTTCGGACCTGCTCAGTATGGCGTCGCCAAGGCCGTTCAGGACTCGGTCGCTGAAGGCGTGATCCCCGCAGCGGAAGCCGATGACCTCTACATCTGTGTTGGCGTGTTCATCCACTGGGAAGCCGCCGACGACGCGAAGATCCAGGACTACAACTACCGCGCCACGAAGGAAGCCCTCGCTCGCGCCGTTGCCGGCAAGCCGACCGCCGCCGAGGCTACCGCTCAGCGCAACTCGGTCTCTCACCCCTTCGGTGCGAAGACTTGAAGCGGAAACCGTCCGCAGCAGGGCGACAACAAACATGACACTGCCCCTCCAATGAAGGGGGGTCTGCTGCAGCGATTGGGTAGATTCTTATCGGGCCGTTATAGCGGCTGACACGGCAGGAAGACCTGCTCGACCTGCCCAAGACCAAGACTGCAAAGACCAAACTTTTCCGGCCGGTAGACCTCAGGTTTACCGGCCGGTTTTCTTTGCGCGCAACTGCGGCCCGACGACCGGGCCGCCGGGCTGCTCTTGCCCCTCCTGCTGGGCGATCCAGCGGTCGATCGCCGCAAGAACGTGGGCGATCTCCGCCTCGCTCAAAGCCCGTCCGGCCGGGATGGCGTGCCATTTTTCAAGGCACCCCCTGCAGCATGTCGCGGTGGCGTGTTGGGCTATGAACACGGGATGGCCGCGCATCGGCGTCTGCTTGCCGTCGTTCTTGGGGTGGGCCGGGGCGAGCCTCGCTGCAACGAAGTCCGCTGCGTGCCGGCGCACGCTCACGAGCCCCTTGCCGGCAATGTAGGCCCGCTCCCGCAGCCCCAGCGCGAACCGTTGCCGGAACGCAGAGCGCTTCAAGTCGTCGAACACATCATCGAGCGGCCGCACGTTTTCCATCCCGATCGATTGGCGCCAACCCCGCCGGCGCTCCTGCTATCGCCCCGCCATCCGCCGCAACTGCGCCGCGGTGATCTTGCCCGAATGCAACGCGCTTGCCACCAGCACGCCTGCAGCGCCGGCGGCCTTCAGCGCGGCCAGATCATCTGCGTCGCGAACGCCGCCCGCTGCATAGATCTTGCGCCGCCCCGCGCGCCCGATTGCCTCGCTGACGCGCGCAATGTCGGGGCCCGCGCCGCTGCCCACGCGCCCGAGCGTCATGATGATAACCCTGCCCGGCCACAGGCTCGGATCCTCAAGCAGGCGCCGTGGGCCCATGAACTCGTCTGCGTGGAAATCCAAAGACAGGATGGTCCTTTGCGGACTTTCCGCGGCGATGCCCGTGAACTCCGACACGCGCTCGATGCTTTCTGAGCCTACGATCAGCGTTGCGACGGGCGCCGCCAGCACGGCGCGAGCGGCCTTGGGCGAGGTAACGCCGGCATCGATCCAGATTTCCGCCTGCCCCAAGGCGGCCGACAGGGTCGGCACCAGGTGCACATTCCGTCCCCGTCCCTCTATCCCGTCGAGATCGGCTACGTATATCTTGCGGAAAGGAAAAAGGCCCATGAGCGCGCGGGCGACGGCGGCAGGCTCGGCGCTCTGCGCCAGCGGCGTAACGATTTTCTTGTACCCTGCCCGGTCGCCCTTGACGCCACGCACGACTTCGCCACGCGCAACGTCTATGACGGGTATGACTTCCATGGCGATTGCCTCCTACGCAGTCTCGTGTATCACGAACAGCAGCAGGGGAGCGCATTCGAGCAATGGGTATTGTCGTCGGACTTGATGTCGGCGGGGCGCATGTAAAAGCCGCGCGGCTTGAAAATGGCCAGATTACCGAGGTACGCCAGTTGGCATGTCCGCTATGGCTCGGCCTGGATAGATTGGACGCCATGTTGCGCGAGTTGCGCACGATGACCGACGATGCTGCACGCGTTGCAATCACCATGACGGCGGAACTGACCGAGATCTTCCCCTCCAGGGATGAGGGCGCCATGATCCTGCTGCAGCGCCTGGCCGAAGCATTCGGCAGCGCAGCGTCCTACTTCATGGGCCTTAAGGGATTTGGAGACCTGGAGGAGGCCTTGCACGATCCGGCAAGCGTGTCGTCGGCGAACTTTCTTGCGAGCGCCAAAGCGGTCAGCGCACGCAGACCCGGCGTGCTCCTCATCGACATGGGTTCGACGACCACCGACATCATCCCGTGCGACCGCCCGCAAGGCCTGAGCGACGCTGAACGGCTGCAGACCGGCGAGCTCGTCTATACAGGCTTCACACGCACGCCCGTCCCCTCGGTCACGACCCGTGCGCCGCTGCTGGGAACCTGGCAGACTTTGGCGCGCGATACGTTCGCGACCATGGCTGATGTGCGCCGCCTGCTTGGCGAACTGCCCGAGGGTATCGACAATCACGCAACGGCAGACGGCCGCAGCAAGTCCTTGCCCGATAGCCTGCGCCGCTTCGCACGCGGCTTCGGCCGTGACGGAGAAGAACGCCACCTGCCCGTCTGGCAGGCCGCCGCCACCTACGTGCGGGAACGCCAGATCCGCTCCATCTGCGATGGCGCGCTTCAAGTCCTTTCGCGGCCGGGCCTGACGATCTCGGGTGTCGCTGCAGCAGGCATAGGCGCATCCGTCGCCGAGGCGGTCGCGCGGAGGCTTGGCTTCTCGGCAATAACGTTCGGCGGATTGATCGGCGCGCCAATCGAGCATCGCGCGTGGGCTACGCGATGTGCGCCCGCCGTCGCCGTGGCGCTGGCGTTAACCCAAGAGGCCAAGGACGGTAAGGTGCTGGAGAAGTCATGAGTTGGAACTCAACGCCGTTCATCGGTGTTGTGAACCTGGACAGGGTTGACGTGCGCGAAACGTAGGTTTCGCAGACGAGCGAGCCATCCGTGCGACATTTCCTGCTACATCAGGGATGAAGGCACGCGCAAATGCGCATATATTGTGTGCACCGTCTCCCAGCGTACCAGGGGTTGCGCCATGCCCAAAAAAAAAGCCCGCGCGTACTGGAAAGGCTTTCTCCGGCTCAGCCTCGTCTCCATCGGCGTCGAAATCTACAACGCCGTTGAATCGGCCGCCGAGATCAACTTCCGGCAGATTCACAAACCGTCCGGCCGCCGTGTGAACTACGAGGAGGTCGTACCGGGCATCGGCAAGATAGACAATGCGGACATCGTCAAGGGTTACGAGGTGGATGACGACACCTACGTGACGCTTGAGCCCGAAGAGATCGACGCGGTCAAGCTCGAAAGCAAGAAGACGATCGATCTGGTGCAGTTCGTCGATCCCGAGGACATCGACTATCGCTACTACGAGCGTCCCTACTTCATCACGCCTGCCGACGATCTGGCTGCCGAAGGATATGTGGTGATCCGGGAGGCGCTGCGCAAATCGGACAAGGTCGGTCTTGCGCAAGTCACCATCGGGGGACGCGAGTGGCTGGTCGCCATTTCCCCCCTCGAGGATGGGCTCATCATGGAGATGCTGCGCTACGCGGAGGAACTGCGCGACCCGGCCGACTATTTCGACGAAGTCCCCGCGCTCAAACCCGACAAGGAGATGATCGATCTGGCCGTTCAACTCATCGGCAAGAAGGCCGCGCCGTTCGCACCCGAAAAGTACGTTAATCACTACCGGGCCGCCCTGAAGGAACTCGTGCAGGAGAAACTCAAGGGCCGCAAGATCGTCGCCCCGCACGAAGAAGCGCGGCCCAAGGGCGCCAACGTCGTCGATCTGATGGAAGCCTTGAAGCGCTCCATCGGCCAGCAGACAGCGGCGGGCGGCAAGAAGGTTGAGAAAAACATGAAAGCGGCTGCCAAGCGTAAATCGTCCAAGACCAAGAAGTCCGCGTGAGGTGCGCCATGGCCGCGGAACCTCGCGTGCGACGCAAGCTCATTTTGCTCGATTCCCGGGTGGCTGCTGCGCTCGACATGCTTGCGCGCGACCGCGGCGTCACGGTGAACGAATTGGCGGGCGATGCGTTGCGCGAGTACCTGAAGAAACACGACCGCCCGCTCACGTTAGCCGATGCCTTCACTAAGAGCGCACGCACCGTCGCCGCCAACGATGCCGCTCCGCGCCACGCCCGGCGGAAGGGCCCAAAAGACCTCGCATAAGCGCCGCAGACGCAAATAGCCTCAGCCAGGGGTGGCGAAAGCACGAAAATGCCGAAATCGCTCGCCCAGTACGAAGCCAAGAGAAACTTTGAGAAAACCTCAGAGCCGCGCGGCGCTGGCATGGTGCCTCGCGCCGAGTATCCGCGCTTCGTGGTCCAAAAGCATGACGCGACGCGGCTTCACTATGATTTGCGGCTCGAGGTCGATGGCGTCTTGAGATCATGGGCGGTCACGCGCGGCCCCTCGCGCGACCCGGGCGACAAGCGCCTCGCCGTCGAGGTGGAGGATCATCCCCTCGCCTACGGGGATTTCGAAGGCACCATCCCCAAGGGCGAATATGGCGGGGGAACAGTGATGATCTGGGACCGGGGGTACTGGTCTGCGATCGGTGAGGAGAACGCGGCGGACGCGCTTGCCAGGGGCGAACTCAAATTCAATATCGCAGGCGAAAAGCTGAAGGGGGGCTACGTGCTGGTGCGCATCAAGCACGATCGTGCCGGATCGGCGCACACCAATTGGCTCCTCATCAAGCATCGGGACGAATGGGCCAAACCCGGTGACGATGACGCGCTGTTGAAAAAAGACCGCTCGGTGGCCTCCCGCCGCACGATGGGCCAGATCGCTGCCGGCAAGGGCGATGGTCCAGCACCGTTCATGCTCGAGGCAGGCGCGGCTGCCAGAGCCGATGCCGTCTGGCGCTCGCAGGCCGCCAACGCAGCAACCGGCGATCTCCCATCGCGCAGCCGCCGCCAGAAGCAAACCCCGGTCAAAGCCGTGCGCACCGCAGACATCCGCCAGGCGGCCTGGTCGGGCAACACCATCGCCGGCGCCGTCATTTCAAATCCCGGCAAGATCCTGTGGCCGGAACATGAAGGCAGCGCCGCGGTCACAAAAAGGGAGTTCGTCCAGTACCTGGCAAGCGTCGGCCCCTGGATGGTTGCACATCTGGAGGGGCGCCCCTGTTCGGTCATCCGCGCGCCCGACGGCATCGCCCACGAACAGTTCTTCCAGCGCCACGTCATGCAAGGTCTTCCCGAGGCGGTCGCGCGCGTCACGGTTCCAGGCGATCGCGCGCCTTATCTCCAGATCGACACCGTGGACGCGCTGGTTTCCATGGCGCAACTCGCTGCCCTCGAATTTCATCCCTGGAACTGCGCCCCTTTCGAACCTGCGCTGCCCGGCCGGCTTGTGTTCGATCTCGACCCTGCGAGCGATGTCGCCTTCGACGCTGTCATCGCGGCGGCGCACGACCTGCGCGAGCGGCTCAACTCGGTCGGGCTGAACGCTTTTTGCAAGACGACGGGTGGAAAGGGCCTGCACGTCGTCACGCCGCTTCAAGCTAGCGTTCAGGACGGACTGGGTTGGAAGGAGGCAAAGACGTTCGCACATGCCATTTGCGCGCAAATGGCCGACGACAGCCCGGACCGTTACCTGACCAAGATGACGATGCGGCTGCGGCGGGGCCGTATTTTTCTCGACTACCTGCGCAACGACGCCAAGGCGACCGCCGTTGCCCCGATGTCGCCGCGCGCGCGTCCGGGCGCTCCGGTTTCGATGCCGTTGGATTGGGGGCAGGTGCGCCCGGGTCTCGACCCAAGGCGCTTCGACATCCGCACTGCGCGCCCGCTGCTGGCCAGATCGAGGGCTTGGGACGGCTACGCGGACGCCGCCGCTCCGCTCAAGAGCGCAATCCGCAAACTGATAGGCGCGGCGCGATGAGGCTCCCGCCGTCCCGGGCAAAGCGCGCCTGCGTTCCCCGTTTCATAAAGCCCGCCCTGGCGAAACTGACGCGATCCCCACCCGCCGGCCCGAACTGGGTCCATGAAATCAAATACGACGGCTACCGGGTACAGGCGCGCATCGGCCAGGATGGCGAAATCACTTTCATGACGCGCAACGGTCTTGACTGGACCGGGCGTTTTGGCGCGCTGACACATGAATTCGAGCGGCTTCGGGTCCACGACACGCTCATCGACGGCGAGGTGGTCGTCCAGGACGGCAAGGGCGCGTCGAGCTTCACATTGCTGGTCGACGAACTGAAGGGCGGCCGTTCGCAGAAGATGCTGTTTTACGCCTTCGACCTGCTGTTCCTCAACGGCCACGACACGAGGCCGCTCCCTCTGCCGGGCCGCAAGGAGTTGCTCGCCACCCTCCTCACCAAGCTTCCCAAAGTCTCCCATTTGCGCTTCAGCCAGCACTTCGAAGAAGACGGAGCCACCCTTTTGGCGGAAGTCTGCAAGCTCGGACTTGAAGGCATCGTCTCCAAACGCGCCGACAGATCCTACAGGTCGGGCAGGCACGACGACTGGCTGAAAATAAAGTGCATCCTCACCGACGAGTTCGTCATCGGCGGGTATACGCAATCGTCCGCGATGGAAGACGCCGTCGGCGCCCTGCTGCTTGGCTATTTCGACCGCGGCGCCTTCGTTTATGCGGGCCGGGTCGGAACCGGTTTTTCGCGCGCAACAGCCCGATCCCTGTGGAAGGAGCTGCAACGGCTGGCGCGCACCCGCTCTCCGTTCGCACAGAAACTGACGCGGGATCAGTCGCGTGACGTCGTCTGGGTCGAACCCGAGCTCGTCGGGCAAATCGAATACCGCGCCTGGACCGCCGACAATCTGATCCGCCACGCCACCTTTCGCGCCCTTCGCGAGGACAAATCAGCCGGCGAGATCGGGCCACCCGGAAGGTAAATTGTTGCGCCAGCCCCGCGCAAGGCCAGCGCAAACTCGCAAATCATGTTAAGTGTTGCTTTGCGGAACCGTATGCGACGTAGAAGCATTTCTCCGATATCGGAGCGGAGAGCCGCAACAGGACCCGACCGCTGCGGCGCTCAGCTCTGCTTGAGTGAAATCCATTGCGACTGTACAACATAAGGGGAAGGTCCATGCCTATTGAAGCACTCATCATCTGGCTGATAATCGGCGCCATAGCCGGATTTCTCGCAGGGCTCATCGTAAAGGGCTACGGGTTCGGCCTGGCTGGAAATATCGTCGTCGGGATCGTCGGCGCTTTCCTTGCCGGCTGGCTGCTGCCGCGTTTGGGCCTGTTCACAGGCGGCGACATCGTCGGCACGATCATTTCAGCCACCATCGGCGCGGTAATCCTGTTATTCCTGATCGGTTTGGTTCGCCGCGCCGCGTAAACTTACCCTTCTTTACGGGGCGCAGCCGGAAGGTTGCGCCCTTTCCGGTCTCGCGAAGTCAACAGCGGAAAATTCGTCGTTGGCCAGCGATTGAATTCACCCCCCCGTCTTCCATATCGCGCATTTGGCGCGTTATTCAAGCCTCCGCTATCCTCCCCTATCAAGCATGTGCTGCACTGACGAACGCAGCGCAGCATTGCCGCTGCGCATTCAACTTTGTGCGTGCGGCGATCTGACCCCACGACTTGACGCGGCAGGATTCCTGACGCCGCTATAAGCTCGGGTTTGTTCGATCTTTCTCTCCGCCACCACATCAGAGATATTGACCATGAAAGCTCTTCCCAAGCTGTTTACGCCCATCACGCTGCGGTCCATAACGGCCCGCAACCGCCTCGTCGTTTCGCCGATGTGCCAATATTCTGCAGGCCTGGGCATAGCCAACGATTGGCACTTTGCGCACTTGGCGCGCTTCGCTTTGGGGGGCTTCGGCACCGTGACGGTCGAAGCGACCGCGGTCAGCCCGGAAGGCCGCATCACGCATGGCGATCTGGGACTGTGGAACGACGAGCAGATGGTTCCGCTCGCGCACATCGCGGCGTTCTTGAAAGGGCACGGCGCCGTGCCCGCCATCCAGCTTGGTCACGCAGGACGCAAGGGCTCCGCACAGCGTCCCTGGGAGGGCGACGCCGCGATGACCGCCCAGGATCTCATCGAGCGCGCCGAAGCCCCCTGGAGGACTTATGCGCCCAGCGCCATCCCCCACAACGATGGATGGCTAGTGCCCGAAGAACTCGACCAGGCCGGCATCGATCGAATTCGCGAAGCGTTCGTGGCGGCCACGCGCCGCGCCAATGCTGCGGGCTTCAGCATCGTCGAAATCCATTGCGCCCACGGCTACCTCATGAACGAGTTTCTCTCGCCCATCGCCAACAAGCGCACGGACAGTTACGGCGGCAGCCTGGAGAACCGTATGCGCTTTGCGTTGGAAACCATTGAGGCCGCTCGCGCGGTGTGGCCGCAGGACAAGCCGCTCTTCGTGCGCATCTCGGCGATCGACGGCGTGGAGGGCGGCTGGACGCTGGACGACAGCATCGTGTTCGCCAAGGCGGCCGGCAAGCTCGGCGTCGAGGTGATCGACACATCCTCAGGCGGCGTCGGGCGAAGCTACAATGCTCCCTTCGGCCCCATGCATCAGGTTCCCTATGCGCAGGCGATCCGCGAGCGCGCAAGCATCAAGACGATGGCGGTGGGCCTCATCACCAAGCCCGAGGAAGCCGCAGACATCGTGGACAACGGCCGCGCCGATCTGGTGGCGATCGGCAGAGAGGCTCTCGCCAATCCGCAATGGCCGCTGCACGCACAGGCGGCGTTGTCCGACGGCGCGCTCGATTATTCGGCGTGGCCGGTGCAGGCCGGTCATTGGCTCAAGGGCCGCGCTGCGGCCCTGGCCAGCCTCGACCGCGGCTAGCTGGAGCCATTTTCGCCGTTCGTGCAAATCGCGCAAACGGCTCTCGTGATGACGCGCTTCTTGATGGAAAATTGATGTTTAACCTTGCGAAAAGCGCTCCGGCCTCAGCCGATCAGAATAGGTTTTGGAAGGCGGCCGGGCGCATCAGCCTCGGCCGCTTTGCATATCAACAAGGCACGCTCGATAACCCTTCATTGACCATACGCGCGATCATTCCCGCAGCGGGCGACCGCAAGGCTAGGCTGCCGCCGTTGTTGCGCCATCACGCCTGCCTAGATGTCTGGCCATGGATACGATCGAGATCATCACTGTTGCTGTCGTGCTCGTCCTCTGTCTGGCGGCAAGCCACCTGCGCCGCATGCACAAGCGGGAGCGCGATCGACGCGACGAACAAATGAACCGTTTGCGTTGGGGCTGACCCTCGCGCACGGACTGGCCGAGCATTTGGCGCGCTGCTGTGGACGCGGCGCCATTAACTCCAGCTAAGCGAGCGTTGCGAGCCTGATCCTGGTCTGATTTCCTGGTTCAGCTTGCCTGACGATGCCGCGCCCGGCCTCAGGCGGCAGACTGGGAACGTGACCAGACTTCGAACTTGAATTGTTCGAGGGCTTCTGGATTGGCAAGCGCCTCGGTATTATTCACGGTGCGCCCCATGACGGTCTCGCGCACGGCGAGTTCCGATATTTTGCCCGAACGGGTTCTTGGGATGTCGCTGACAGGGACGACCAGTGCCGGCACATGCCGAGGCGAGGCTCCCTCCCTGATGCGGGCCTTGATCTGCTTGATGAGGCCGTCGTCGAGCATCGCGCCCTGCCTCATGACCACGAACAGCAAGACGCGCACGTCGCCCTGCCATTCCTGGCCGATGGTGACGGCCTCCTGGATCTGCGGGATGGTCTCGACGATTCGATAGATTTCCGCCGTGCCGATGCGCACACCGCCCGGATTGAGGGTGGCATCTGAACGCCCGTGGATGATCATCCCGCCGTTGTCCGTCCACTCGGCAAAATCGCCGTGGTGCCATAGGCCGGGAAATCGCTCGAAATAGGCAGCGCGGTATCGCGCCCCATCGTCATCCTTCCAGAAGCCGGCCGGCATGGAGGGAAACGGCGCCCGGCACACGAGTTCGCCCTTGCCGCTTTTCATGTGACGTCCCTCATCGTCGGCGACGTCGGGCCAAAGTCCGATTGCAGGCCCCTGAATTTCCCCGCGCCAAACCGGGCGCGTAGGATTGCCGAGCACGAAGCATCCGCAGATGTCGGTGCCGCCCGAGATGGACGCGAGGTGAACGTCTGCTTTGATCGCGTCATAGATGTAGTCGAAGCCCTCCGGCGAGAGCGGAGAACCCGTCGACATCACGCAGCGGAGCGCCGATAGGTCATAGCCGTGCCCTGGCCCAAACCCGAGCTTATTGAGCGTGTCGATATATTTGGCCGACGTGCCGAAATGCGTGCAGCTTTCGTGCTCGGCCAGGCGCCAGAGAATTTCGGCGTCCGGATATGTCGGAGAGCCGTCGAAGAGTAGAAGGGACGCGCCGCTGGCCATGCCCGATACCAGCCAGTTCCACATCATCCATCCCAACGTGCTGAAGTAGAAAAGCCGGTCCCTCGGCTTGAGATCGCAATGCAGGATCTGTTCGCTCAGATGCTTCAGCAGCAGGCCGCCCGCACCATGCACGATGCACTTGGGCGCCCCCGTCGTTCCCGAGGAAAAGAGTATGAAAAGTGGATGATTGAAGGGGAACGCTTCGAATTCCAGCGCAGCCGGCTCTGGAGACGACAGGGCCTCGCGCCACGTGGACACGCCGGCGTCTCCCGCCTCCCTTTTCAATCGTACCGCCGTGTCCGCCGCATCCCCCGCATACCCCGCGACGACGACGTGCTCGATCGTCGGAAGCTTGGTCAGGATCGCCGCGATCTTGCCTGTGATGTCGATCGGCTTGCCATTATATCGGTAGCCGTCGCAGACGAAGAGGATTTTCGGATCGATCTGGCTGAAACGATCGAGCAATCCCTGCACGCCGAAGTCGGGCGAGCAGGACGACCAAACGGCGCCGATCGACGCGGCGCCCAGCATGGCCACGATCGACTGAGGCATATTCGGCATGATGGCGGCGACGCGATCGCCTGCACCCACGCCGCGGGCTTTCAGAAAGCGCTGGATACGCGCGACGCCATCGCGAAGGTCTGGCCCTCGCAGCCTGGATTTGACCTTGTCTTCGCCCCAAAAGACCAGTTCCTGGTCATCGTCTGCGTAGCGCAAGAGATTCTCGGCGTAGTTCAACCTGCCGGACGGGAAGAACCTTGCCCCAGGCATCTTTCCGGCCTCCGTGAGCCAAGGCTTCTTGCCCTTGTCTCCGATGACGCCCGCGAAATCCCAAAGCTCTGACCAGAAGTCTTCCGGGTGTGTTACGCTCCATTCGTGCAAGGCTTCAAAGCTCATGGAGCCGGCGCGCGGGGCAACGAATTCCCGGAAGCGCGCGAAGTTGCTCGACGACACGCGTGCTGGCGTGGGAGCCCAAAGCGGTTTGTTCATGCTCGATTCCGGGCCTTAATCCCGGCTAGGATCTTGCAGTCCTTGAAGATGCGCAAAAAACAGGCCGCTGAATGCTGCGCTGTTCTTGACCGCTAATTGCAGCCGCCACGCACGTCAAGAATACCAGTACTTCCGCACGTGGCCACGAGGTCTATGGCGCCCACGCTCACGGCCGTAAGAAATGTGAAATGCGGCGCACGCCCGCTGCATTCTCGAATGCGCACGCGTGCAACAACTAAACGGCAACGCGCCTCTTCGAGTTCCTCGCCGGCACCTTCTCGCGAGCGTAAAAGGGGCCTGCGTTTTGTTTCGAACGACGCCCAAGAACAGCCCCTGATACCACCGCTCAATATTACCGCAGCGGCCGTAGGTTGCTGAACTGGCGAAGAGGTTTTTGCGCCAAAGACTTGGTTCGAAATGGCGCTCCCTACGGGAGTCGAACCCGTCTTTTCAGATTGAAAATCTGACGTCCTAACCGATAGACGAAGGGAGCGTGCCCGCGCGGCGTGCCGGAGAGCGTTCCTATAGGCAGCTTTGGGCAAGCTGGCAAGCGGCGCGGCGGCTCGCTCCCTGCGACAGGGTGAACCGCTCGAAAATTCATGAACTTAGTCGCAACTGCGCGGGTCGGCGGCGTCGTCGATGGAAAGCTCGATTCGCGATCGCCCGCCCCAGGTGTCGCGCCGCAGGTGCCCTGCAACATGCAGCGGCATGCCGCCCGCGTTGAGCAGCATCTCGCCAAGGGGCTGCCCGGCGGCCCGGAAGGCAATCGCCTCGAGCCGCGCCCCGTCCTGGGCTTCCAGCATCAACCGGATATGAGCGTCGCCGACGATCTTGGCGAACTTCACCCGATGGGAAGGGAATACGAAACGCGGTTGAGGATTGCCTTGCCCGAAGGGGCCTGCGCGCTCGACCAGGTTTAACAGATCGTCGTTTGCGCCCGACGCAAGCAGGGCTGCATCCACGCCGAGCGTCGCGGACAGGCGCACTTGTCGCGTCGCTTCACTCAGCGCCTTGGCCAGAAAAACTTCAAGGGCCGCGAAATTCGCACGCTTCACGGTAAGTCCCGCGGCCATCGCATGACCGCCGCCCTTCACCAGAAGCCCTTCCGAAACCGCCGCACGCACGGCAGCACCCAGATCCACGCCCGGTACCGAGCGCAGCGAGCCCGTCCCCTCGTCGTCCGTGCCCTCGCCCGCCTTCTCCCATGCGATGACGCACGAGGGACGGCGGAAACGTTCTGTCAACCGGCTCGCCACGAGCCCGACAATGCCTTTGTGAAAGGCATGCGAACCTACAAGCACGATCGGCCGCTGCGCATCGCCTGTCACCTGCGCCTCGCCGAGCCCGAGCGCCTCCTCGAGCATCGCCGTCTCGATGTCCTTACGCTCCTTGTTAAGCCGGTCGAGCAGTTGCGCGATGCGCTGCGCTTCGATCTCATCGCCGGTCGAGAGCAGCCTGGCGCCAAGGCTTGCTTCTCCGATGCGGCCGCCTGCGTTGATGCGCGGACCAAGGATGAAGCCCAGGTGATAAGGCGTGGGAGCCTGCGTCAGCGCAGCGGCGTCCGCGAGCGCACGCAGCCCGGCGTTCTCCCGCTGGTGCATCACCGCCAGCCCCTTCTTGACATAGGCCCGGTTGAGCCCCGTCAACGGAACGACGTCCGCGACGGTGGCAAGCGCCACGAGGTCGAGAAGCCCCAGCAGATCGGGCGCCGCCCGCCCGGCATAGTAATTGCGCGCGCGCAGCGTACGTGTCACGGCCACCAGAACCATGAATACCACGCCGGCGGCGCAAAGATGCCCCAAGCCGGAGACGTCATCCTGGCGATTGGGATTGACCAGTGCGTGCACATCGGGAAGTTGCTCGTCGGCCTGATGATGGTCGATGACGAGCACGTCCGCGCCGAGCTCCCTGGCGACGGCGAGCGGCGCGAAGCTCGTCGTACCGCAGTCGACCGTGACGATGAGACCGGCGCCTTCGTTGACGAGCTGCTCGATGGCGGCAGCGTTCGGGCCATAGCCTTCAAAGATGCGATCGGGAATGTAGATGCGCGATTGCGCATCGTGGTAGGCGAGGAACCGGGCCAGCAGCGCACTGGAGCACGCTCCGTCGACGTCATAGTCGCCGAAAACGGCAACCGGCGTGCCCGCCTCGATGGCGTCCGCAAGGCGCATGGCAGCCTTGTCCATGCCGCGTAGCACGCTGGGGTCGGGCATCAGGGCCTTGATCGTGGGATCGAGAAACAACGCCACATCTTCGAGAGTCGAACCGCGAGCGGCCAGAACCCGCCCCATCAGTTCAGGCAGGCCATGGCGTTGCGCGATCGCCACAGCGACGGGGCGCAACTCTTCAGACAGCCGCTCGCGCCACGTCAACCCCTTGGCGGATTTCGCCACGCCAAGGAATGGCATGACCTCCGGCGTGGCATTTTCCCCTAACGGCTCTCGAAGAGCACCCATGACCATCCCTCCGGCAACACCCCTGGGCGCTTGTCGGAAAAGCGGCAAACGGACTTCCGACAAGAAGCGCGACAAAACAAATTAGTATAGCCGCTTTGCGCGATTCTCCTGAACGCGGAAATGGCTCTAGGACGATTCGCACTCTGCTGCATGGCGCTTGCCCTGCTGCCCACAGCCGGGTTTTGTGCTATGGACCCGGCCGTTGATTTTGAACCACGATTTCAAGTTACCGAGGCACGGCCATTTTTATCGCAGACGAAGAAGGGATCCTTGAGGCCCTCGTCACAACCATCGCTCTGGAAGACGTCGAAGCAGCATTGGTCTACTTTGATCACGATGCCGAGGCTGTTGTTTTCACGCCGACCGAAACGGCTTTAGTGGCAGGGAGGGCATCCGCCGGCGGCTCCAAGAGCTGTTTGACGCTTTCAGGGTCACGCGATTTGCGCTGCGCAAGGTGCTCCCCTGCGAAGAAGGCGTGCGCACCCAGATCGACTATGCATTCCAGCACCGCCAGAGCCGCGAAACCATCGACGGGGTCGTGCGCGTTATTGCCTCGTTCCGCGATGGAAAAATCATCCGGTGGCTGGAATATCAGGACGCCGAGCGCGTCGGGGCTTTCATGCGGCTGATCGCCCGTCACAAGAAATGACGGCCCGAACGCGCCGATAGATCGTGCCCACGCGCCGCGCGGTGGACGCACTGGCCGCGCCGGCCTTTCAGCTTATGCATAGGAACCCTATCTGCCAACGCGGGACTGCTTTAGGCTGGCGCCAGGGGAACCTTCCATGCTCAGGAGGAGCGCGTGCCAACCCGCCGGGAATTCCTACAGGCAACAGCCGCAGCCACGCTGGCAGCCTCGTCTATGTCCAGGTTCATCGCTCGTCCAGACGCCGCACAAGCGGCCGGCGGCGTTGCAACTCCACCGCCATCCTGGATGGGATATCGCAGCATCCCCGGCACGGGTGAGAAGCTTCCCGTGATCGGCATGGGAACGTCCGGCAGCTTCGAGGTTGCCGATGGGTCGCCAGAATACGAGGCGCTGCGCGAGGTGATCCGCCGTTTCTTCGCGGGTGGCGGGCGGGTGATAGACACCGCGCCAACCTACGGCGTCGCCGAGGACCGGCTCGGCGCGCTGCTCGCGGAGCAGAGCCTGCGGCCCGACGCCTGGATCGCAACCAAGTTGTCGGGCGTGCACGGACGCCAAGAGGGGATGGCTCAATTCGATCAGTCGCTGAGGCGCCTCATGACAGACCACGTCGAACTGCTGCAGGTTCACAACCTCGGCGACCTCGATACGCAACTGGCACTCATCCGTGAACTGAAGTCCGAGGGAAGGACCCGTTACACCGGCGTCACGCACTACTTGGAATCATCGCACGATGCGCTCGCCCAAGTGATCGAAAAGGAAAAGCCCGACTTCCTTCAGATCAATTATTCCGTAGTCTCGCGGGGCGCGGAAAAGCGCCTGCTCCCGCTGGCCCAGGACCTTGGCGTCGGCGTACTCATCAACCGGTCGTTCGAGGACGGCAAGTTGTTCGCGCGCGTCAAAGGCAAGCCTTTACCGGCATGGACCGCCGGGGCCGGCATCACATCCTGGGCCCAGGCATTCCTGCGCTTTGCACTGTCCAACCCGGCTGTCACGGCGGTAATTCCCGCCACCGGCAAGCCCGAGCGCCAAAGCGACAACCTCCATGCCGGCGCGGGCGAGCCCTTGACGGATCGCCAGCGCGCCTCCCTCATTGAAGCGGCCGGTTGAGGCCCCATCCATGCCATCGCAAATTGGCCGCCCGATCCACGGCCGTCTCGCAGCAGCCTTCGACGTCACGAGCGATGAGGCTCCCGCCGTCACGGCGGGAGCCGCGATGTTCTTCTTCCTGTTTACCGGATACTTCATGCTGCGCCCGGTGCGCGAGACCATGGGTCTGGCTGGCGGCATCGACAAGCTGCAGTGGCTATTCAGCGCCACGTTCGTTGCGACGCTGATCGCCTTGCCGCTGTTTGGATGGCTGGCATCCCGCGCGCGCCGGCGGCGCATTCTGCCTTGGACTTACGGCTTCTTCATTCTCAACCTTGCCGCCTTCGCGGCGAGCTTCCTGCACAATCCCGACGATATCTGGGTCGCGCGCGCGTTCTACGTCTGGCTATCGGTCTTCAACCTGCTCGCCATATCACTCGCCTGGAGCGTGCTTGCGGATCTGCTGCCCGTTGCACAGGGCAAGCGGCTGTTCGCCATCATCGCCGCCGGCGCAAGCCTGGGCGGATTGACCGGCCCGATCCTCGGCACACTGCTGGTTGCGCCGCTTGGTCATGCCGGCCTGATGCTATCGAGCGCCCTGCTGCTGGGGATCAGCGCACTGTGCGGAGAAGCTTTGCAGCGCTGGCGCGATCGCAATCCCCTTGCGGAGCAAACGCCGAGCGACCGCACAAGACCGCTGGGGGGCAATGCCTTTGCGGGCGCCACGGAAGTGCTTGCCTCCGGCTACCTGCTGCTCATCTGCGCATTCGTGGTCCTGCTCGCCGTCGTCAGCACATTCCTCTACTTCGAGCAAGCGCGCCTCGTAGCCGAGACCTTTCCCGACCGCACGCGCCAGACGCAGGTTTTCGGCATGATCGACACCGCCGTTCAGACGGCGACGATCCTCATCCAGCTATTTCTCACGGGCCGCATCGCCAAGTCGCTGGGCATCGGCGTTCTGCTCACGGCAGTGCCGCTCGCCATGGCTGCCGGCTTCCTGTGGCTGGCTTTTTCACCGGTGTTCGCGGTTCTGGCTGGCGTGATGGTCGCCCGTCGCGTCGGCGAATACGCCCTCGTGCGGCCCGCGCGCGAAATGCTCTACACGGTGCTTCGCCCCGAAGAGAAATACAAGGCGAAAAACTTCATTGATACTGTCGTCTATCGCGGCGGCGATGCCGTCGGGGGATGGATCAAGGCTGGGCTCGACATGCTCGCGGGTCATCCCGCGGCGGCCATGTCGATCGGCGCGGGGTTGGCCCTGGCGTGGGCCGCGACGGGCGCCGCGCTCGGCCGCCTCCAGCGCGCCAAGGAACGCACCTGCAATCCAGATCGGCCGGGGAACGCCGGCGGCTCTAGCCGATAAAGCGCGAGCCGATGTTGCGGAAGTTCGTCTTGATGCGGCGAACGGTGCCCGTCTTGGAGCGCATGACGACCGTCTCGGTCTCCGCGAAATCGCCGCGGAAGCGCACGCCGTCGAGGAGTGAGCCGTCCGTCACGCCCGTCGCGGAGAAAACGACGTCGCCCGAAGCCATGTCCTCGAGGGTGAATTTGCGGTTGATGTCGGTGATCCCCATCTTGGCCGCGCGAATGCGCTCTTCCTCCTTGAGCGGCGTCAGGCGGCCCTGGATCTGGCCGCCGATGCAGCGCAAGGCGGCCGCCGCGAGCACCCCTTCGGGCGCGCCGCCCGAGCCCATGTAGATGTCGATGCCGGTTTCTGCCGGGTCGGTCGTCCAGATCACGCCGGCGATGTCGCCATCGGGGATGAGTTGCACAGCCGCGCCGGTTTCGCGCACGGCCTTGATGAGTTCAGCATGGCGCGGACGATCGAGAATGCAGGCGGTGATCTCGTGGACCTGCACGCCTTTGGCCTTGGCGAGCGCATTGAGATTGTCGGCCGGTGTCGCATCGAGATCGACGACGCCATCGGGATAGCCTGGACCGATGGCGATCTTGTTCATGTACATGTCAGGCGCATGCAGCAGACCGCCGCGCTCGGAGATGGCGAGCACAGCCAGCGCATTCGGCATGGCCTTGGCGCAGATGGTCGTGCCTTCCAGCGGATCGACGGCAATATCGACCTCCGGCCCCTCGCCCGTACCGACCTTCTCACCGATGTACAGCATCGGCGCCTCGTCCATCTCGCCTTCGCCGATGACGACTGTGCCGTTGATGGAGACGCGGCCAAGTTCCCGGCGCATGGCGTCCACAGCGGCCTTGTCGGCGGCCTTCTCATTGCCGCGGCCGCGCAGGCGTGCCGCCGCAATTGCGGCCGCTTCCGTCACGCGCGCAACCTCGAGCACGAGAACGCGTTCAAGACCACCACCGTTGCCCACATGTTCCTTGTTCATCTCGCTCAATCCCTCGCATCCTGCGCTTCGGCACGGCCGGGTCGCGCGCACGCTCGTCCCGTCCCGATCATCTGCATAACCCTCATAGAAAGGGGCCTTAACTCACCCTGGCCCGTACCGGCAAGCGCCTCGGATCAATCGGACCGGGCATTCGGGCCAAACCTCAAAGCTCCTCGATCCGTATGACCTGCGGCCGCTGGGTAACCTTGCCGTCCGCAACGATGGTTTCCAAAGCCTTGCGCATGGCCTCTTCGGTCGTCTCGTGAGTGATGATGATGACCGACACCGGAGCCTTGGAAGCAGGCACTGGCGTCGCGCCGGGCACGTGAGGCGCGACGGGCCGGTGCTGAACGATGCTTTCCAGCGAGATGCCGCGATCTCCCATGCGCGTCGCGATTGCCGCCATCATGCCGGGCTTGTCTTCCAGCGACAGGCGCACGTAGTAGGAACCGTAATGCGCATCGAGGGGCGCTGCCTTGTGCGCGCGCAGCGCGCTTGTCGGCAGAACGAAGGGCGGCAGGGTCGTGCCACGCGCAATATCGAGAATGTCGCTTGCGACCGCAGACGCTGTCGCCCGCCCGCCGGCGCCCGCGCCAACGAGCAGGATGGTGCCGGAGAAATCGGCGTCGATGGCCACGGCGTTGGTGACGCCGGAGACTTCCGCGATGGCAGAGTCCTTGTAGACGAGGCAGGGCGATACGCGCGCCAGGATACCCTTTTCGGTCTGCGCGGCAACGCCCAGCAGCTTGATGCGATAGCCAAGGCTGTCCGCCGCCTCAATGTCCTCGGCTGTGACATTCTCTATGCCTTCGACGTGTATTTCATCGAGCGCGACGCGCGTCGAGAAGGCCAGGCTCGTCAGCAGCGCCAGCTTGTGTGCGGTATCGAAACCGCCGATGTCGAAGGTGGGATCGGCCTCCGCGTAGCCCTTGGCCTGCGCCTCCTTCAGCACGTCGGCGAACGGCAATTTCTCCGACTGCATTTTGGTCAGGATGTAGTTGCAGGTGCCGTTGAGAATGCCATAGACGCGCGTCACCTCGTTGGCGCCCAGCGCCTCGCGCAGCGTCTTGATGATGGGGATGCCGCCCGCGACAGCCGCCTCGAAGTTCAGCGAGACACCCGCCTTCTCAGCACGCCGCGCCAGATCGACGCCGTGCTTGGCCAGCAGCGCCTTGTTGGCCGTGACGACGTGCTTGCCGGCGTCGAGTGCGGCCTCGACGCAAGCCTTCGCGATGCCGCTGTCGCCGCCGATCAACTCGACGAACACGGAGTTGGACGGGTCTTTGGCGAGCGCCACGGCGTCCGGGAACCACTTCGCCTTTTCGGCGACCGGTCCCTTCTGCTCGGCCCGCGATTTGGCCGCCACGCCCGTGACCTCGATGGGGCGGCCTGCGATGTCGCCGAGCCAGCCGCCATGCGTCGCGAGCAATTCGAGCAGTCCACCGCCGACGGTTCCGAGGCCGGCAATGCCGATTTTAAGAGGTTCTTTCATGGAGATGTGACTACCGGCTGGCCCTTTCAGGAAGGGGAACGATGTTGTCTTTCCCTTCCGCATACTCTGTGAGGAATTTCTTGATGGAACGCGCAGCCTGCCTGATGCGGTGCTCGTTTTCCACCAACGCCACGCGAATGAAGCCCTCCCCGTATTCGCCAAAGCCAACGCCCGGCGAAACGGCGACATCCGCCTTCTCGATGAGCAGCTTGGCAAAGCCCACCGATCCCAGATGCCGGAAGGCTTCCGGAATGGGCGCCCAGGCGAACATGGTGGCCGGTGGCGGCGGAATAGGAAGACCCGCGCGCCCGAAGCTCTCCACCAGCACGTCGCGGCGATGATGATACATGGAGCGGATTTCCTCCACGCAATCCTGCGGGCCGTTGAGGGCGGCGGCGGCCGCCACCTGTACCGGCGTGAAGGCCCCATAGTCGAGATAGGACTTCACCCGGCCCAGCGCCGCGATGAGCTGCTCGTTACCCACGGCAAAGCCCATGCGCCAGCCGGGCATGTTGTAGGTTTTGGACAGCGACGTGAACTCGACAGCGATGTCCTTGGCGCCCGGCACCTGCAGGATGGAGGGGGGCGGCTTGCCATCGAAGTAGAGTTCCGCATATGCGACGTCCGACAGCACGAAGATGCCGAGCTTCTTGGCGAGCGCGACGACGTCCTTGTAGAAGTCGAGATCCGCCACCATCGCGGTGGGATTGGACGGGAACGAGACGACCGCCGCCAGGGGTTTGGGGATCGAATGCTGTACCGCGTGTTCGATGGCGCGCAGGAAGTCCGGCCCGTTGCTTGCCGGCAGATGCCGGATCGAGGCTCCCGCGATGATGAAGCCGAACGTATGGATGGGATAGGTGGGGTTGGGTACGAGCACTACATCGCCCGGCGCGGTAATCGCCTGAGCCATGTTGGCGAACCCTTCCTTGGAGCCCAGCGTGGCCACGACTTCCGTGTCGGGATCGATTTTCACCCCGAAACGGCGCTCGTAGTAGGCGGCCTGCGCGCGGCGCAGGCCAGGAATGCCCTTGGAGGCGGAGTAGCGATGCGTGCGCGGCTTGTTGACCGTCTCAATCAGCTTGTCGACGATATGCTTTGGCGTGGGCATGTCCGGGTTGCCCATGCCAAGGTCTATGATGTCGGCGCCGCGGGCGCGCGCATCGGCCTTCAGGCGGTTCACCTCGGCGAAAACGTAAGGCGGCAACCTTTTGATACGGTGAAATTCTTCGCTCAAAGCCCGGTTCTCTCGCACCGCAAACAGTGCGCCTTCAGTAAGACCTCGCAACGGTTTCGCGCCCCGCGAACCCGCAACCGCCGCCTGGCTGAGTTCTTTACGCCCCCACCGGCTCCCGCGTCCAGGGGCAGGTCCAGCGTTTCCAGCGCTCAATCGCGCGTTCGCGGCTCTTTGTGCAGTGCGTCATCGTGCGCCAGGGCAAAAGCGGCCGGGGAGCGGCATGGGAGGGGCGTGAGACCGCGATAGAAGCGGCGGGGCAAATGGGCGCGCGCAGGCGTGAAGAAAACGTGCGCGAACCCTATCTCTAGCCGTATCTTTGGCAGTAACGCGCCGGTTTTACTTGATTGCTCCGCGCTGCGACGGCAGTCTTACAGATCCGGTCTATCCGTCAGCCGCCGTCCGTTTTGGCGAAGCGGCCAAAGAAAACAATCCCTTCGAGGAACGCGTCCGACGATGCAGCAGGAAATTCCAGACTCCCTGAAATTTCTGTCCAACTACCTCATTCCCAATCCCGAGGAATTCGCCACCAATCTCCTCAGGGCCTACGAGGTCGGCAGCCAAGCCTTGATGCGTCTGACGGAGCGGCCCGACGCGACGAGCGGCCCTTATTCGCCCGCCAGCGAGCTTTCAGCCGCGACGCAGACCATCGGCGAGCTGATGCGCGCCTGGTTGTCCGATCCCACGCGATTTGCCGAAGCGCAAGGAGAGTTCTTCCGGCTATTCGGCGAGTTGTGGAACAACGTGGCCCAGCGCATGTTCGGGCTTCAGGCGCCGCCGCTGATCGAGCCAGCGCCGGGCGACAACCGCTTCAAGGATCCGGAATGGACGACCAATCCGTTCTTCGATTTCTGCAAACAGGCCTACCTGCTCGCCTGTAAATGGGCCGAAGACCGGCTTGCGCAGACCCAAGGGCTCACCGAGCGTGACCGCCACCGCGCCGAATTCTACCTGCGCCAGCTCACAAGCGCCTTTGCGCCGTCCAACTTCCTTGCCACCAACCCGGAGGTGCTGCGCGAGACCTTCCGCACCAATGCCGCCAACCTCGTGGAAGGCGCCAGGCTGCTCGCGCAGGACATGGAGCGTTCCAGCGATCTCATGCGCATCAGCCAGACGGACACGTCGGCATTCGAGCTGGGAAAGAACCTTGCGACGACCCCCGGCAAGATCGTGTTCCAGAACCGCCTGCTGCAGCTCATCCAATACTCGCCAACCACCAAGCAGGTGCGTGAACGCCCGCTGCTGATGGTGCCGCCGTGGATCAACAAGTTCTACATTCTCGATCTGACCGCACAAAAGAGCTTCATCAAGTACGTCGTCGATCAAGGGTTCACGGTCTTTGTCATCTCGTGGGTGAACCCCAGCGAGCAACTCGCGGACGCGACCTTCGAGGACTACATGCTCGAAGGCATCCTGTCGGCCACGCATGCCGTCAGCCAGGAGACGGGCCAGGAGAAGATCAACGTCCTGGGCTACTGTGTCGGCGGCACGGCGCTGTCCACCACCCTCGCCTACCTCGCCAAGCGCGGCCAGGAGCCCTTTGAGAGCGCCACGCTGCTCACCACGCAGGTCGATTTCTCGCTGGCGGGCGATTTGCTTTTGTTCACCGACGACAATCAGCTCGCCTCGCTCGACGAACTGATGACGCAGCGCGGATTCCTCGACGGCTCGCGCATGGCCAACGTCTTCAACATGATGCGTCCGCGTGATCTCATCTGGCCCTACATCGTCAACAACTACATGCTGGGCAAGAAGCCGTTTCCGTTCGACCTGCTGTACTGGAACCAGGATTCCACGCGCATGGCAGCCGCCAATCACAAGTTCTATCTGCGCGAGTTCTATAATGAGAACCGTCTCGCGCGCGGCGACATGACGATCGCGGGCACCAAGCTCGATTTGGGCTTGATCAAGCTGCCCGTCCTGGAGGTGGCCACGCGCGAGGATCACATCGCCCCGGCAGCGTCGGTTTATCGCGGTTCGAAAATGTTCGGCGGCCCAGTCGAATTCATTCTCGCAGGCTCGGGACACATTGCAGGCGTTGTCAATCCGCCGGACAAGGTCAAGTATCAGTACTGGACGGCCGGAAGCGACGACGCGGCTGAACTTTCCGAGTGGATCGCCAGCGCAAAGGAGCATCCCGGCTCCTGGTGGCCCTACTGGATCAAGTGGCTGAACACGCGCTCCGGCGGCAAAATCCCCGCGCGCGAGCCCGGCGCAAAGCTGGGCGTGATCGAAGACGCGCCGGGAAGCTACGTGAAGGCGCGTTAGACGCGCTGTTCGGCAAACCGGGAGCCGGTTTTCCGACGAGCAGCGCGACAGAACGAAACCGTTGGGCCGCGCGGTTTCCACGAAATGCGAAAATGACTCTGGACCCGTTGCGAGACTGCCGCGGGGCCGCAAAGGCCGTCGCACCGTTTCCGTCATCGTCCCGTGATGTCCCGCCAGAGGGCGGCGCCTACATTATCGGGCGCGAGAGACGGCCTACTTTTTCTCGCAGGTCAGCTTTTCGGGTTTGACGATCTGCACGAGGCTGATCTCGCCGTCCTCCTTCACGTATTCGACTTTGCCGGTGACGGAGAACGTGGCGCCTTCAACGCACGTCGCATCCGGCGCATCGAGTTCGATGAGGTGGATGCGGCAGGGCTCGGACTGGCCGACCCAATAATCGGGCGCTTGAAACAGCCGGTTCAATCCGATTGTGCCCGTAATCGTCGCGGGCCCCTCCGGACAAAACGCCTTGCGGTCGGCCGCGGCGGCGCTGCCTGCCGCCACGCTGCCCAGCAAAGCCGCGAGGAAAAAACTTCGCATGTCTCGAACCTCCCTAGAACCGGATCTTGGCTTTCGTGTTGGTACGCCGTTTCGTGTTCAAATGCCGGCCGATCGGCCCATCTGGCGGACGGGGACCGGGCGCAGATCATACGACCTCGAATTCGCCCTCGTAATCCGCCGGCCAGAGCACCGTGTAGTCATCGCTGTCGCGCTCGCGGTAAGCCACCGCGGTTGCCTCCAGATCGTTGGAGGCGGCCGCTTCGACCACCGGTTCGATGCGCTCCCACAGCTTGCTTGGGTTCTTGGTCTCGATCAGAACGTAGATAGAGCCGTCGCCTTCCTCGTGGCCATCGACCTCAGCAAGCGTGGACCCTCCCAACTCCTCGATAAGCTGATCCTCCAAAGCGACCACCTTTTCGAGCGTCTCCTCATCATCGCCCTGGAACTGCAGAACGAGCTGGTATTTCATTGCCGTGACGTCCCTCTTTGCCGTTTCGATCAGAGCGCGTCCAGCGCCCGGGCCAGATCCGCAATAATATCCGCCTCGTCCTCGATGCCGACCGACAGGCGCACCACATCGGGCCCCGCGCCAGCCGCCACGCGCTGCTCGTCGGTCAGCTGGCGGTGGGTCGTGGAGGCCGGATGAATGACCAGGCTGCGCGTGTCGCCGAAGTTGGCCAGCAGCGAGAACAGCTTCAGCGACGACGCAAGCTTGACGCCCGCTTCATAACCGCCCTTCAGCCCGAATGTGAACACCGCACCCGCGCCCTTGGGGCAAATCTTCTTGTGCCGCTCATAGCTTTCGTTGCCCGGCAGGCCGGCATAGTTCACCCAGGCCACCTTGGGATGATCCTTGAGGAAGCGTGCGACGGCGAGCGCGTTGTCCGAATGACGCTGCATGCGCAGCGGCAGCGTTTCAACGCCGGTCAGTAGCAGGAACGCGTTGAAGGGCGAGATCGCCGGCCCGATGTCGCGCAAGCCCATGACCCGCGCGGCGATGGCGAACGCCATGTTGCCGAACACCTCGGCGAAAACCATGCCGCCATACGATGCGTTGGGCTCAACGAGGGTCTGGTAGCGGTGCTTGCTTCCGATCCAGTCGAACGTACCGCAGTCGACGATTACACCGCCGATCGAGTTCCCGTGGCCGCCGATGAACTTGGTGAGGCTGTGAACGACGATGTCGGCGCCGAAATCCTTCGGGCGGCACAGATAGGGTGAGGCCAGCGTGTTGTCGACGATGAGCGGCAGGCCCGCCTTCTTCGCCACCGCGGAAATGGCCTCGATGTCGACCACGATCCCGCCGGGGTTCGCGATGCTTTCGATGAAGATTGCGCGCGTCCTTGGCGTGATGGCGCGCTCGAAGGATGCGGGGTCGAAGGAATCGGCCCATACCACGCGCCAGTCGAACTTCTTGAAGGAATGATTGAACTGGTTGATGGAGCCGCCGTAGAGCTGGCGGCCGGCGACGAACTCGTCGCCAGGTTCCAAGAGGGTGTGGAATGTCAGGAACTGAGCGGAATGGCCCGAAGCGACGGCCAACCCCGCGGCGCCGCCCTCCAGTGCCGCGATGCGCCCCTCGAGCACTGCTTGGGTCGGGTTGGTGATGCGTGTGTATATGTTTCCGAACGCTTGCAGGGCGAAGAGCTGGGCAGCGTGATCCGTGTCCTGGAAAACGAACGACGTGGTCTGATAAATCGGCGTGGCCCGGGCGCCCGTTGCCGGATCGGGAGCGGCTCCCGCATGAACGGCGAGCGTTGCAAATTTGTGATCTGGTGTCTCAGACATTGAATCGTCCCCTTCACTTGGCGGATCAGTCCGCCAAGGAGGGCACGACGCCCCTTGCTGTCAACCGGGCAAGACGTTTCTTGCCAGTTCAGAGCCTGGAGTTCAGATCTTGGAGTTCAGATCCTGGCCGTCTGGCCGGCAATGCCGCAGCGCCATT
>DAOKZR010000004.1:318873-392377 GCA_035325525.1 Hyphomicrobium sp.
TCAGATCTTGGAGTTCAGATCCTGGCCGTCTGGCCGGCAATGCCGCAGCGCCATTTCTTGATAATCCAGTTGGGATGCTCGCCGATCCACTTGGCCATCTCGATCTGCCCATTCATCATGCACTGTTGCGGCGTGACGCTGGAGCCTTCGAAGTTCAGGTAGACGTCCTTGCACTGGGACGGATGGTCAACCAGGCAGACTGCAACCACAAGTTCAATCATAAAGCACCCCGCGCGTGAGAAGCGAGCCACTCGGCTTGAGCAGCCCAGTTTTGCAGGGGCGTGTCCTCGATCTTCGTTTTTTGCTTCCAAGTCTTGGAGACAACTTAAAGTAAGTCGAATTGATCGCACAAGATCCTGGCGGCCACACGGAGTGCCTGGATCACGCTCAAAACACCATTTGTCGCGGCGTGTTGCTTTGCAGTGCCTTGATTGTGCCTGAGTGAATCACGATGGTCGGGATGGGCCGACAGGGGGCGCGGCGGTCACGACACACTTAGCTCCAGATTCTCGCTGCGGACAGCAATCGCACTTGTAAGAGCCACAATTTCGGGTGCAATCGGCGCCGGGCTGTTTGCGGCAATCACGGCTTCACTGACGGCTTCACTGACATTAGAGGGCACATGGCTTCGTCTCCGGCTCCGGCGACCGATACGCATTCTGCAACTCCGCATCTCACAATCGGCTGGTTGGCCAGGCGCTCTGCGCTTTGGCTGTTCATCATGACGATAGGCATCGGCGCGGCCTGTTGCCTTTATGCGTTCGCGGACGAGGCCGCACGCGGACCTCAGTCGCACATCACAGCTTCGAAAGGCTGAACGAGCCCGATAACGGATCACCCCGCCGCAACTCAGGCTGGCGCTTCAACTTAGGGGTGTGTTTAGGCTGGTGTTGCAGTTCCAGCCCGGGGCGATCCATGGGCGTGCCGCGGCCTCTGCGGCAACGGTTTTGCCGGACCCGGCAAGGCTGGGCGCGTCCGCAAACTCGTCAAACGTGAGGACTTCCTGCTCTGGCCGATCCGCCGCCTCGGCCGGCTCAACCCCGGCGGCGGAACGGCGCCGCTCCAAGGCGCACCCGAACCCTAAACGCCGCGCTCAGTGGCACGCTCACACCTCGCGCTCGTCGAGCGCGCAGGGGGCCTCGATCACCTTTCGCGTCAGGCTCCGTTTCCAGCGCCGCCGAACCGCTTTACACTTCGATCGCCGCTTTGACCGCTGCCGCATGGGAGAATTATCATGGACATGGTTTGGGCTCTGGTGTTGCTCATACTCGTCTGCGCGCTGGTCTGGGGTGCTTACGCGCTCGGGCGCGCCTCCGCATTCGCCGAGTTGCGCCGCGGCGGTCGGAGCCAGGACACTTCCCGACCCCAAACACCCGAAGAGCAAGCGCCCGTTCCGTCCGTCCGGCCCAGTCCGCCGCGCACCGCCACCACACCGCCCGTGCTCGCAGGCGGAGAGGGATCGCCTCAGGACTCGTCGGTACGCCGGCGTGGCGGCGCAGCCCCCCCGGCGGCCGCCGCCGGTCCCACAGACCCGAGCGCTGCCTCATTGCCGTCCACCCCCAAACGCACGGCAACTCCGCCCCCGGCCGCCGCTGCATGGTCGACGCCCAAACTCGGATCCGACGGCAAGCGCTCCTAGTGCCATTTTTCCGTTTCGTGCAGATCGCACGAAGGCGCGCGGCTTCCCTTTGGCGCGTCTCGATCTGAGCCTCGAGCGCCGTCATGCTCGCTTGCCATAGCCAATGGAGCCATCCCAATGGCCCGGCAGATGCTGACCAGCCTCCCGTACAGCGCCAGGATCGCAACGCCGCTGCGCCGTTAGGCTCGCTCGGACGTTTTCTGCAAAGCTCGCAGGTCTTTCAACGCGCCGCGAGTTGCGCCAGCCAGCCAGGGACGCTCGGGTTACTTGCAAAGCCGGGCATCAGGTTTTCGTTTTCTGCAAGGCCCATCGCGGCCGGAGAGTGAATTTCATTCACAAGTTGGCTCTAACGTGAACCCGCGAGCCGCATCGTCCGCCTTTAAGGGCCTGAGCGTTGCGCGAACATCTTGATTACGCCTCGTGGCTCACATTATCATGCCGTGACGCTCTGCGCCTCGACAGAGCACGCCCATGCCGCCCAACTCGATCCACCCGATGGCGGCCGGGCACACCCGGCACGGGACGGAAAGCGAATGACGGAGCAGCAGAAGAAGTTTCCTGAATTCTACGTCACCGCCCCGCAGCCCTGCCCCTACCTTCCCGGACGGTTGGAGCGAAAACTCTTCACCCACCTCACGCACGACAAGCCGCCCGAGCTGATCGATCGATTGCTCACCACCGGTTTTCGCCGCAGCCAGAATATTGCATACGTTCCCTACTGCGAGGGCTGCCAAGCCTGCGTGTCGGTGCGCGTCCTCGTCGACGAGTTCGAGCCCAACCGCACCATGCGGCGCATTCGCGCCAAGAACCGCCGGCTCATCGCACGGCGGATCGCACCGCAGCCCACCTCGGAGCAGTACCGGCTGTTCAGGTCCTACATCGACGCCCGGCACAACGACGGCGGCATGGCAGACATGAGCGTGCTCGACTACCGCATGATGGTGGAAGACAGCGTCATCAACACTTTCCTCACCGAATACCGCGAGAAACCTGAAGGCGCCGATGACCTCGACATCGAGAAGTGGCCGCTCAAAGCCGCCGCCTTGTGCGACCGGCTGTCGGACGGCATCTCGATGGTCTACAGCTACTATGATCCCATCGATCCTTCCCTCAGTCTGGGCACCTACATGATCCTGGAGCACGCCGCATTCACGCGACGGCTGGGCCTGCCCTATCTCTATCTGGGCTATTGGATCGAGGGCTCCGACAAGATGGGCTACAAGTCGCGTTTCATGCCCCAGGAACGGCTAGGACCCGAGCAATGGGAGCGCGTCGAGGACGCGCAGTAAGGAGCGCGCTGGCGCGAAGTCCGCGGCTCGGTCCCCCAGCGTGGCGACGCCTCCCGCGGCAAGGGCGCACGCCATCACCACCAGCCAGGGCGGGGCACGCCACATGAACAGGGCCAGGAAGGCGGAGATTGCGATGGCGAAGTCGCTCGCGCCGGTGATGCCGGCCGTCCACACGGGATGATAGAGCGCAGCCAGAAGCAGTCCGACGACCGCTGCATTCACGCCGCGCAGCGCCGATCGCGCCCAGACCCGGCTGCGCAACTCCTCCCAGAAGGGCAGCACGCCAACGACCAAGAGGAAGGACGGCGCGAACACGGCCACGAGGCACAGCGCCGCCGTCCACCGTCCGCCGATCACGGCGCCGAGATATGCGGCGAACGAGAATAGCGGACCCGGAACGGCTTGGGCTGCTCCGTAACCGGCGAGAAACGCGTCGTTGCCTACCCAGCCCCGCGGCACCATTTCGGCCTGCAGCAAGGGCAGGACCACGTGACCGCCACCGAACACCAGCGAGCCTGTGCGGTAGAACGAGTCGGCCAACGCCACCGTCTTGTCACCCGTACCCGCCGCCAGGAGCGGAAGGCCGGTCAGGAGCGCGAGGAACAAGGCGATTGCGACCCAACCCGCCGTGCGGGTGACGCACAAAGGCATGACGGGGTGGTCGGCAGGTATCTCGGGCCTCGGGAGCAAGGTCAAACCGGCGAGGCCGCCCAATACGATTGCGCCGACCTGCCCCCAAGCGGTTGGAAAGCCCAGAACGACGATCGCAGCTGCAACCGCCAGTGTCGCGCGCCCTCTGTCGGGCGCCAGGGCGCGCATCATGCCGAGCACGGCCTGCGCAACGACGGCCACAGCGGCAACCTTAAGGCCGTGGATCCACGGGCTCGCCGCCGCACCGCTCCAGGCCGAGACGCCCCAGGCGAACAGGACCAGTGCAACCGCAGAGGGAAGCGTGAACCCTGTCCAGGCGGCAAGCGCGCCGGCATAACCAGCGCGCGAAAGTCCGACCGCCAAGCCAACCTGGCTGCTGGCCGGCCCCGGAAGGAACTGGCACAGCGCGACGAGATCGGCATAGGCGCGTTCATCCAGCCATTTGCGGCGCGTCACGAATTCCTCGCGGAAGTAGCCGAGGTGAGCGACCGGGCCGCCGAACGACGTCAGTCCGAGGCGCAGGAAGACGAGAAGGACTTCCGCGACGCTCGATTTGCGGCCCGGCGTGGTGGTGTCCGCATCACTCGTCACGATCGCTCCAAGCCTCATCAACGACTTCGCCCGCTAGCGCGTGGCCCCGCGGCAGGCCGTCTGCCCCGGTGCGCACGAGTGGTACGCACGAGGCGTCCTTCCCGCGGCTACTTCTTCAGTTCCGTATCGATCTTGTTGAACATGTAACCCCACTTGGCGGTCTGTGTCGCCACCAGAACCGTCATGCGCGCGCGAAGCTCCAACATCAGCGCGCAGTCCGGCTTCTTGGCGCTGGCGCCTTCCTGCCCCATGCTGGCGATCGCATCCAGCAGCTCTTCCGTGTGCCGGTCGAACTCCGCGATCTTCTCGTCACGCACGAACGGCGCGGCCTCGCGCATGAACTGATCGTGCGTCCAGCCTCGCTTATCCTTCAGTTGACGCAGCTTTTCCTGCATCGCCGGCTTGTTCTTGTTGTTCATATCGCGCAGTGTGCCGGCAGCTTCTTCGACGACAGCTTCGAAATCCGCCTTCCCGCAGGGCTTTTCGGGTGAGCCGGCGGCTGTCGCGTCCCGGGCGGGAGTTTGCGGGCCCTCCTGCGCGAGCGCGGGCATGAGCAAGATCGCGGCCACGGGCATGAGCAACAGCGCCACGCACAGCGCCGCGCGCTGTCGCCAGCGCATCCTTCCTCCCCGTCTGTCGCTTTTTCTCCCCATGGCGCAAGTCGTAACCGGCGCCACCGTCAGCCGCAAGCGGCTCGAACGGCCTAACTCTGGGTAAAGCCTGAAGGCCCCCTTTTGGCGCGCGCAACCGTATCACGCACGCCACGCAGGACGCCTCAGTCTCGATCAGAAGGCTGAGCCGAACTTGTTGGAGCGGGGGAAGCCCTTGGGGGCCATGCGGCCCGCCTGGGCGCGCTCGCCGACCCATTCCTTCAGCTCACTCCATGATAGCGAGAACTCGCGGCCCGCGCTGTCGCGCCACGTCAAGCCTCCGGACTTCTTGAAGCAGCGAATGTCCGATAAGCCGCCGTCCTTGAAGCGCTGCAAAATCACACCCTTGCCGCGCGACATCTCGTTGACCTCGTCGAGCCTGAACACGAGCATCTTGCGGTTCTCCCCGATAGTGGCGACGTGATCGCCTTCGACGGGCACACAGACGGCGGCTTCCTCGGGCTCCGAGACGTTGAGGATCTGCTTGCCCTTGCGTGTGGAGGCAACGACTTCCTCCTCTGGCACGATGAAGCCGTAGCCACCCGACGAGGCGACCAGCAGCTTGCGCGAAGGATTATGCGCGAAGATCTCCACGAAGTCGTGGTTCTCCTCCAGATCGACCATCAAGCGCACCGGCTCCCCATGTCCGCGCCCACCCGGAAGCTGACCGGCTTCCAGCGTGAAGAAACGCCCGTTCGTCGCAAACAGGATCAGCTTGTCCGTGGTGTAGGCCTGCAGCGCGGTCTTCAATGCGTCGCCCTGCTTGAAATCGACTTTGGCCAGATCGTCCTGGTGTCCTTTCAAGGTGCGGATCCAGCCCTTCGCGGACAGGATGACGGTGATGGGCTCCTTTTCGACCAGCGCTGCATCCAGGTCGACCTCGACATCGGGCGCATCCGAGAACGTCGTGCGCCTGCGCCCCAGCGCGGTCTTCTTGGAGTAGCGCTCGCGCGTCTGTTTGATTTCATCGGAAATCCGCTCCCATTGCAGTTCCTCCGACTTCAAGAGCTGCTTGAGTTCGCGGCGCTCCTTGGACAGCTTGTCGTGCTCGGCCCTGATCTCGATCTCTTCGAGCTTCGACAACGACCGCAGGCGCAGGTTCAGGATTGCGTCCGCCTGAACCTCCGACAACTTGAACTTCGTCATCAGCCTGACCTTCGGATCGTCCTCGTGGCGGACGATACGGATCACCTCGTCGATGTTGAGGTAGGCGATAAGATAGCCGTCGAGAACTTCGAGGCGATGCTCGATTTTCTTCAGACGATGCTGAGAGCGGCGCACCAGGACTTCGATGCGATGCTCAAGCCACTGCGAGAGAACCTCGCGCAGCGACAGCACATTGGGAATCTGTCCGCCCGACAGCACGTTCATGTTGAGGCCGAAGCGGACTTCGAGCTCCGTCACGCGAAACAGGCTCTCCATGAGCAGCACAGCATCGACGGTGCGGCTCTTGGGCTCGAGGATGAGGCGGACCTCCTCGGCGCTTTCATCGCGAATGTCGCCCAGCAGCGGCAGCTTCTTTTCCGCCATCAGCTCGGCAATCTTCTCGATCAGCTTCGCCTTCTGCACCTGATAGGGGATTTCGGTGATGACAATCTGGTAACCGCCGCGCCCCGTATCCTCCTTCGTCCATTTCGCGCGCAGGCGGAAACCGCCACGCCCCGTCTTGTAGGCTTCGAGAATGGCCTCGCGCGTCTCCACGATCACGCCGCCCGTCGGAAAGTCCGGGCCCGGGATCAGTTCGACCAGCTTTTCGATCGTCGCATTGGGATGTTTGACCAGATGCAGCAGGCCCGCGCACAGTTCATCCACGTTGTGGGGCGGAATGTTCGTGGCCATGCCGACGGCGATGCCGGCCGAACCATTCGCCAGCAGGTTCGGGAACGCGGCCGGGAGCACCACCGGCTCCTCGACGCGACCGTCGTAGTTGGGGCGGAAATCGACCGTGTCCTCGTCGATGCCTTCGAGGATGTCGGCGGCAACGTGGGTCATGCGCGCTTCGGTGTAGCGCTCGGCGGCGGGGTTATCACCGTCGATATTGCCGAAGTTGCCCTGGCCGTCGACCAGCGGATAGCGCACGGCGAAATCCTGGGCCAGACGCGCAAGCGCGTCGTAGATCGCCTGGTTGCCATGAGGGTGGAAGTCGCCCATGACCTCGCCGACGATCTTGGCGCACTTGAGATAGCTGCCCGCAGGATCGAGGCGCAATTCGCGCATGGCGTACAGGATGCGCCGGTGCACGGGCTTCAAGCCGTCGCGCACGTCGGGCAGCGCACGGTGCATGATGGTGGACAGGGCATAGGCCAGATAACGCTCTTCAAGCGCCGTCTTCAGTTCCACGCCCTCGATGGGGCCCGGGCCGGGCAGAATCGGTTTTTCGCTCATGGAAGGGGCGTTTACCCCGAGCGCGGCCCCCGCTCAAGTTCTGCCTTGCCGCTCCCACACGAACTTTGGGGCGCGGCCCGCCAATGCCGCCGCCCCAGAGCCCTTTCCCAAAAGAACCGCGACAAGACACGTCAGGGCGTCAGGGCGTCAGGGCGCCTTTCGAAATGGGAGCGCGCGCCGGCGGCAAGGGTGCGATTTGAAAGCTCTCAGGCGCGGCCGAGCCGCTCCGCCAGCCGCAGGCGCACTTCGGGCATCGTTTCTCCACGCTGGGAGAGCACGCGTGCATTGAGGAAGTAGCCCGTCAGCGCAAGACCGTCGCGGATGTCGCCCGTGCGCGCATGGGCGCCGCTGGAGCGAGCCAGGAATCCCGGCAAGGCAAGCAACTTGTCCTTGTAGGGTTCGCCGGCCGATGCGGATACCGCCCGCCCCGACTTCGGCGACACGTAGATGAGCTGATCGTTACCCCCCGTCGCGGCGCATTGCGTCAGGTCCAGGCCGAAACCCAGCTCTTCAAGCAGCGCCAACTCCCAGCGCACATAAAGCGCCGGCCACACGGTGGCGTCATTGAGAAAACCCAGCACGAACAACGTCACCTCGTAGAGCGAGGGATGGGGATCGCGCTCCGGCAGCAGCCGCATCAAGGCTGCCATGCTCGACAAGCCTGAGAGCGCAAGCGGGTGATCCATCGCATCGGCGGCGAAGGGGCGCGACAGCTCCAGTGAAACATGCCCCAGTTGATCGGCAAGGCGCGCCTTCCATGTGGCGTGCACCTGATTGCCGGTCTGAAGCACCGGGCGCAGCCTGCGCGAGCGTCCCCCATGCACGAGGCCGAGGTGGCGCCCATGGGAACGCGTAAACAGCTCCGCCACCGCCGCCGTCTCGCCGTGAGGGCGTACCGAGAGTACGATTGCTTCGTCCGTCCATTGCATCGAATGGGATGTACACCGGATCGATCGTTGCCGCGATAGCCGCGCCAACCGGGTTTTGCCTGAGCGCTTGCCCGAAAAGCAGGAACCGGTTTTTCCGGCCAGAAGCGCGAATATGCAGATGACCCGAGCCACTTTTCCGCGATTCCACGAAACGCGAAAATGGCTCTAAATCGAACGCCCCCGGGTGTCCTTGATCGCAGGCAGCCGCTTCGGGTTCTGCACGATGATGCAGGGCTGGCCCGACGCGATGCAGGCAACGCTCTCCTGCGCCCGGAAGCATTCCAGGCTTTTTTGCGCCGCCAACCGCCAGGAGTCAAAGCCATCGCCCGTCTTTGCCGCCCCGGCACGCCACTGCGCGAGCGCCCGCGTCTTGGCCTCACGCTGGCTAGGTGCGTGAACGATCCCGCTCGACACCGGCGCATGGCACATGCGCACGGCGGCCGGCGCGGGAAGCGAAGTGCAGAACACGCCCAACGCCATGCCCGGCCCGGCCAAGCAGATCGTCATCCCGTTCGTGCGCATCCCGTCACCGGCTACTTGGTCTTGGGAAAATCGAGTCCCATCTCGCGGTAGCGCTCCGGATCGCTGCCCCAATTCTCGCGCACCTTGACGAACAAGAAAAGATGCACCGGCGCCTCCACGATCTCGCTTATCTCCTTGCGGGATTCCATGGAGATCTTCTTGACCGTTGCGCCGCCCTTGCCGAGCACGATGCTGCGCTGGCCTTCCCGCTCCACGTATATCGTCTGCTCGATGCGGACAGAACCATCCTTGAGCTGCTTCCAGCTATCCGTCTCGACGGTGATCGCGTAAGGCAACTCGTCGTGGAGCCAATGATAGATGCGCTCACGCGTGATTTCAGCGGCAAGCATCCGCAGCGGCAGATCGCTGACATCATCGGGGGGATAGTGCCACGGTCCTTCTGGCACGATTGCGGCGAGGTAGCGGCGCAGATCATCGACGCCACGCCCGTCGAGCGCGGAAATCATGAAGACCTTGTTGAAATCGGCGTGCTTGGTCAGCTCGGCCGTCAGCGCCAGAAGGCGCGACTTGTCCTCGATGCGATCGACCTTGTTAAGCACCGCGATCTTCCTGACGGGCTGATCCTTGATGCGCGACAGGATATTGAGCGTGTCATCATCGAGACCCTTGGCTGCGTCGATCACGAGCAGCAGCGCGTCGGAGTCGGCCGCCCGCTGCCATGCGGCCTCCACCATGGCGCGGTCCAGCGCGCGCTTGGGCTGAAAGATGCCGGGCGTATCCGTCAGTACGAGCTGGCTGGCGCCCTCCATCACGATGCCGCGCACGGGAACCCGCGTCGTCTGCACCTTGTGCGAAACGATCGAAACCTTTGTGCCGACCAACGTGTTGGCTAGCGTGGACTTGCCTGCGTTGGGGCTGCCCAATATCGCAATGAAGCCGCAACGCGGCGATCGGCTTGGGGACTCAGACATCGGCGTGCCTTCCAGGTACGCCTTCACGCTTGAGAAGCGCCCGGGCCGCCGCCTGTTCCGCGATGCGCTTGGAAGCGCCTTCGCCGCGCGCCGGCGCCTTGCCCGAAATCATGACTTCCGCCGTAAAATGCGGCGCGTGATCCGGCCCCTGGCGCGCGACGACCGTATACTTGGGCAATGCGAGCCCCTGGCCTTGCGCCCATTCCTGAAGTTGCGATTTGGCATCGACGGTCACTTCCGGAACGTTGTCCGACAGCGGATGCCAGAGCTTGTGCACGACAGCGCGCGCCTTGTCGAACCCCGCATCGAGGAACACCGCACCAAGGACCGCCTCGACCGCGTCGGCAAGAATGGTCGTCTTTTCGCGGCCGCCGCTGTCGGCTTCGCTCTCCGACAAAATCAGGTGCTGGCCGAGATCGATGCCGCGCGCCGCGCGCGCGCACGCCTCCCCGCGCACCAAACGGTTATAGCGCCTGGCAAGCTCACCCTCCGTCGCATCGGGATGCTGGGCGCTGAGCACCTCCGCGATGGCAAGGCCCAGAACGCGATCGCCGATGAATTCGAGCCGCTCGTTATCCCCGCGATCCGCTTTGCCGCCGCGCACGCTGGCATGCGTCAGCGCCCGCTCGATGAGACTGGAATCCTTGAACCGGTGTCCGAGCTTTTTTTCCAGATCCTTGAACTTGCGCGCACGAAGCATGGGGCAACCCGCAATTCTACCGCACGAGCTTCAAGAGCCTGTTCCAGCGGATGTCGAACGGCCACGTCCATGGTGCAGACCAGCGAAACGCACCAGGCTCGTCGACCTTTGCCGAGAAGAAGATGATCTCCGCACGGCCGATGAAATTCTCCAAGGGCACATAGCCCACGCCACCTGGAGACATGTCGCGGCTGTCCGAGGAATTATCGCGGTTGTCGCCCATCATGAAATAGTGGCCTGCGGGAACCACGTACTCCGCGGTGTTGTCGAAAACGCCATCGGGCTCGAAGTCCAGGACGTCATAAGTCACGCCGTTCGGCAGCGTCTCTTCATAGACGTCAGTGTTCACCAGCGAGAAGCGCGAACTCTCGCGGGTGCGCACCGTGCCAATCTTCTTCTTCGGCACGGCAGTACCGTTGATATAGAGGACGCCGCCCTTCATCTGGATCCTGTCGCCCGGCAGGCCGATGACGCGCTTGATGTAGTCGGTCTCGTCGTCGGAAGGTTTGCGAAACACCGCCACATCGCCGCGCTTGGGATCGGCGGCGAAGATACGCCCGCTCGGAATGAAATCGGGCAGAATGCGAAACGCCGTGCATGTGTTGGTGAAGGGAATGCAGACGTCCGCGCTGCGCGGGAAGGAGTATTTCGAATAGCCGTAGGAGAGCTTCGAAACGAACAGGTAATCGCCGACCAGCAGCGTGTTCTTCATCGAGCCCGACGGGATATTGAAGGGTTGATAAAGAAAAACGCGCACGAACATGGCGATCGCGAGCGCCTCTGCGATGATGATGGCTGTTTCCAGCCAGCTGGAACGTTCTGATCTTGCCACGACGCTCATCCCATGCTCCCAAAAAACGCCTGAAACGGCGCAAGCCGGGGCGTGGTTTTTTCCTGCCCGGCTATAGCGACTTTGACCGCCGCGTGCAATCTGAACGACCTTTCTTGCGGGCGTGATCCAACAAAATCAGGGCGTTGGAGCTGCGCGCTGAGAGACTTGGCCGCACGTGCCGCAGACGCGCGCATGTAGCCCCGCGCCCTCATCGCGCCGGTCCCTTGTCAGGCAGAGCGGAAACGATCACGACGGCTTCGGCAATCGGATATTCGTCGGTCAGCGTCACGTCGATGCGTGCGCTGTAGCCAGGTGGTATGAGGCTTTCCAGGCGCTTGGCGGCGCCCCTCGAAAGCGCCAGCGTCGGTCTGCCTGAGGCCGAATTCACCACACCGATATCCTTCATGTGAACGCCTGAGCGAAAGCCCGTTCCAAGCGCCTTGGACAACGCCTCTTTGGCCGCGAAGCGTTTGGCGAGCGTGCGCGCCGGATGGGCGCGCGTGAACGCCTTGCGGCACTCCTCGGGCGTGAACACCTTGTCGAGGAACCGGTCGCCGAATCGCTCGAGCGTCTTCTCGATCCGGCGGATATCGCACACGTCGTTTCCGATGCCGATGATCATGCTGCGCCACCTGCGCTCGCCACGGCGGACGCAGCCGGATGCTGGCGGGCTTCGTCCATCAATATCCGCATGCGGCGCACGGCGGCCGGCAAACCTCCGAAGATGGCTTCGCCGATGATGAAGTGGCCGATATTGAGTTCCACGATCTCCGCAAGGCGCGCGATTGGCTGGACCGTATTGTAGGTGAGCCCGTGTCCGGCGTGGACTTCCAGCCCGGCCGCGCGGGCCGCGCGAGCACCTGCCGCGTGGCGGGCCAACTCGCTGGCAAGGCCGGCCGCGTCGTTGTCGAGGGCCATGTGGCAGTAGCGTCCGGTGTGCAGTTCTACGATGTTCGCACCAACCGCGGCGCTGGCCTCGATTGCCGCGAGGTCGGGCTCGATGAACAATGAAACGCGAATTCCGGCGCCCTTCAATCTCGCCACGAACGGCCTGAGCATGTCCCGCTGCCCGACGACATCGAGTCCGCCCTCGGTCGTGCGCTCTTCGCGCCGCTCGGGCACCAGGCAGCAAGCATTGGGGACATGACGCAGGGCAATGGCAAGCATTTCGGGAGTCGCGGCCATTTCCAGATTGAGCGGCCGCGTCAGTTCGTTCTTGAGCCGCGTGATGTCGTCATCCGAGATATGCCGGCGATCCTCGCGCAGATGCGCCGTGATGCCGTCGGCGCCTCCGTCGATAGCCAGATGCGCCGCGCGTAAAGGATCGGGATGACGCCCGCCGCGTGCATTTCGCAATGTTGCCACATGGTCGATGTTCACGCCGAGGCGCAAGGGGGAGGTCGCTTGGCGCGAACGCATGTTTCCAGTCTCTCGAACTACGGCTTCCAAAGCACGCCATCATAAACCGAAAATCCGGTCGGGCGCTTGTTAACTGTATGCAATCCTTGACGAACGGCTACCTACCCACGCCGCGCGGCCCTGGCATCGATCCGCACGGGGAGATGTGCCGGCGAGCGCGACAAGTTTGCGGCAAGCTCTCTCTCGCCTTGCTGCGCTTGCGCCCGGAAAACCGGTTGCCGCTTTTCCGGCAAGCGCTCTCTCTTGCCTTGCCGCGCTTGAGGCGCTCAAGGCACCATCCGTCTGCGGCCCTGGAACCTGCTGACGGCCCGCCGGGTCGGATAATAGCTGAGCACGGCAGCGGCCAGCCCCACGAGCAGGCTCCCCATCAGCATCGGCAAGACGTGGGGTCGCAAAGTCGTGGCAGCTGCGTCCAGCGCCACCGGGTTGGGATCGGCAGCCGCCGCCGCCAGCACGGCGGCGCTCTGGCTGACATGCTCGGCGGAGACGGCCGGATCGAGCCCCAGGACCCAGGCGCCCGCAACGTAGGAGGCCGCCCAGATGGCGGGCCAACTCAACGGATTACCCGCAAATGTGCCGAGCACGGCCGCCGCGACGTTGACGCGAAGTACCAATGCCAACGCCACTGCGAGCAGGATCTGAAGACCTACGAAGGGCGTGAAGGCGGCAAAGACACCCGCCGCGCAGCCCAACGCGATCTCATGCGGTGTGGCGCGCAGACGCATCAGGCAGCGCCACGCGTACGCAAGCCGCCGCATCAACCTACTCGCGCGCGGCCTGCCTCGGGACGAGACGGACGGCGCGACCGGGCTGAGCGAGACTGGCGTGTCGTCGTGCACGTGCGTAGTTCCTAGCGGCGCCGCGATGACCGGCCATCGCCGTCCTGCGCACCTTTCCCGCATAAGTAGTATAGCCTATTCGAACAGCCGTTCCACCTTGGAAACGATCGGCTTGGCCCGCAATCCGGCAATGATTCTATTGAGGTGAACAAGGTCGAAGACCTCAATCACAATGCGCATCTCGGTAAAATCCGCCGCTTTCCGCACCATCCTGAGGTTTTCGATATTACCGCCCGTCGCGCCGATCACCGCGGCGATTCCAGCCAGCGAGCCGGGCGCGTTGACGGCCGTCACCGACAAGTGTGCGGGAAAACGCTCCGGCCGGGCCGGGTCGACATCCCACGTGACGTCGATCCAACCCTCATGCTCGAATTCCTTGAGGCGCGGGGAATGAATCTGAAAAATCCGGATCCCCACACCCGGGCTCAGAACGCCCACGATGCGGTCGCCCGGAATCGCGCCGCCGGGTTCGAATTGGACCGGCACGTTCTCCCCGCCGCCCGCCGCCAGAACCCTCATGGCATCGTGCTCGCCAGCGCGGAACTTGAGGCTCATGACCTTGTCGATGTTGAACCAGCCGTCCTCGCCCTTGGCGCGGCCGAACTTGTGCACCGGCCGGTAGGTGTCCTCGCCTTTTTCAAGCGCGGGAATGAGGTGCTTCAGCGCATCTTCCAGCGCACCCTCGTTGCGCCCTGCCGCCGCCAGCGCCTCCTCGAGGGTCTTGGCGTTGAGCTTGGGTAGAATCGCTCTCAGCTTCTCGTCCGAGTAGGTCAGCTTGGCGTTGGCCATCGCCGCAACGAGCAATTGCCGCCCGAGCGCGACATAGCGCTTGCGCTCCGCTTCCCGGGCTGCGCGACGTATTGCAGCGCGCGCGCGCCCCGTGACGGCGAAGGCCTCCCATTGCGCCGGACGAACGTGCGTCTTGGACGTTTCGATGACGACTTCGTCGCCGTTGCGAAGCCGCGTGTCGATAGGTACGTGGCGCCCATTGATGAACGCAGCCACCGCCTCGTTGCCGATATCGGTATGTACGGCATACGCGAAGTCGAGGGGCGTGGCGCCGCGGGGCAGCGCGATAAGCCGGCCCTTGGGGGTGAAGCAGAAAACCTGATCGTGAAACAGCTCGAGCTTCGTGTGCTCGAGAAACTCTTCGGGGTTTTCCGCTTGAAGCACCGTGTTGATCATGGCGCGCAGATGGCCATAAGGACCGTAGTCGTCGCCCGGGACGAGCCCGCCGGCCCCGTTGATGCGTTTGTTGCCCGCGACCGTTCGCACGGTCTCCTTGTAAAGAGAGTGCGCCGCAATGCCTAACTCGGCGACGCGATGCATTTCGTGGGTGCGAATCTGTAGCTCCACGCGCTGGTGGCGGGGACCATAAACCGTGGTGTGAATCGACTGATAGTTGTTGCGCTTGGGTGCGGAAATATAATCCTTGAAGCGTCCCGGCACGGTGCTCCAGGTGGTGTGGACGATGCCCAGCACCCTGTAGCAATCGTCTATGGAGTCGACGATCACACGGAATGCGAAAATGTCGGACAGCTGCTCCAGGCTGATCTGCTTGTGCTCCATCTTGCTCCAGATGGCGTAGGGCTTCTTCTCCCGGCCGGTCGTTTCGGCCTTGATCCCGGCATCCGCGAGCTTGCGTGCGAGAGCCTGACGGATCTCTTCCACCAGTCCCTTGTTGCGCGCCCGCAGTTCCTGCAGCTTTTCCGTCACTGCCTCGTAGGCCTGCGGATGCAGCCAGCGAAATGCATGATCCTCCAGCTCTTCGCGCAGCGTCTGCATACCCATGAGCCCGGCGAGCGGCGCATAGATGTCGAGCGTCTCCTCGGAGTTGCGCTGGCGGCTCTCTGGCTTCATGTGTTCGAGCGTGCGCATGTTGTGGAGGCGGTCGGCGAGCTTGACCAGCAGCACGCGGATGTCGCTCGAGATGGCAATCAGGAGTTTTCGGAAGTTCTCCGCCTGCTCGGCCTTCTTGGATGCCAGATCGAGCCGCTTGATCTTGGTCAGACCGTCCACCAGGCCGCCGATTTCAGGCCCGAACATCTGGTCGATCTCGGCGCGGGTGGCATCCGTATCCTCGATGACGTCGTGCAGCAGCGCGGTGGCAACCGTCGCATCGTCGAGCTTCAGCTCGGTCAAGATGGCGGCGACTTCCAGGGGGTGGGAAAAATACGGCGCGCCGGAGGCCCGCTTCTGGTGGCCATGTGCCTTCATGGCATAGACATAGGCGCGGTTGAGCAGCGCCTCGTCGGCCTTGGGATCATATTTGAGAACTCGTTCGACGAGTTCGTACTGCCGCATCATTGCCGGCCGCTCTCCTTGGAAGCGGACCTAGAACCTAACCGATTGCCCTGCATAAACGAAAGGGCGCGAAGTCGCGCCCAGCCGATAATTCTCTCGACACGTCTCTCGGCAAACCAAACCCCATCGCGGTTCGATCACCGGCCGCGATCACGAGGATCGCGGTCGCGCTCGCGCGGTCCGCCTCCCGAGCCGATGTTGGCCGAGGGCTCCAGCGGGGTCATGCTTTCCAGGCCGCGCAGCAACTGCTCTTCGGTCATGACGTCGACCTGGGTATCGCTCGACATGTCGTCGCGACCCAGCATCGGTCCGCGGCGCTCGGCCGGCAGCAAGGGTGCGGCGACGGCTTCCGGCTCGTCAACCTCGGTATTCTTCTGGATCGAGTTGATGAGGCCTTCCTTCATATCGTCGGGCGCGATGGTGCGTTCAGCGATCTCGCGCAGCGCGATAACCGGATTTTTGTCGTCGTCCGGCTGGATCGTGATGGCGCTGCCGTTGGCAATCGAGCGGGCACGGTGCGCGGCCAGCAAGACGAGTTCGAAACGGTTGGGGATCTTGTCGACGCAATCTTCGACGGTGACGCGGGCCATAAGCGTGTCGTCCTTGCTGTTGAGGGCAGCGCGCACCGATCGATTTCGGCAAAGCTACCGGACTTCCTGACGCAAAAAATCGCCGACATGCGTTCCATCGACCGCGCGGCGTTCAGCTTCAAGCTATTTCGTGACATTTATCGCACGCTCTGAAATCTTTGGCAAGCATTGCCTGTGCGGCCATAAAAGCGACCTACCCTGACTAAGTTCTTGATTTTCTGGCAATTCAGCAAGATTATCAGAAATTTATGTGACCGTGCACAATTCACTTATCTCGCCAAAGGGGTTTGTTGCGTGTATCCTCACAAGCATAAATAGTTCCGACTGATGAGTCTCGGTCCAGCCACTTTGGTGGGAGCTTGATCCAAGTCAAGATATAGGGCCCGGCGCCGCCCTTATCTTTACTACCAGCTGACCATAGGTATAGTGCATGCACTTTTACAGCTCCGAGCGCATCGCGCTCTTCATCGATGGCGCCAATCTCTACGCAACGGCGAAATCGCTGGGATTCGACATCGACTACAAGCGCCTGCTTGCTTTTTTCCGCAACAAGGGGCAGCTCGTTCGTGCGCTTTACTATACGGCCCTGGCCGAAGAGCAGGAATACTCCTCCATCAGACCGCTGATCGACTGGCTCGACTACAACGGCTTCACCATGGTCACCAAGCCGACCAAGGAGTTCACCGACAGCACGGGCCGCCGCAAGGTGAAGGGCAACATGGATATCGAGTTGGCCGTCGATGCAATGCGTCTGGCCGATACGCTCGATCACATCGTCCTATTCTCGGGAGATGGCGACTTCCGCTCCTTGGTCAGCGCGCTCCAGCAGAAAGGCAAGCGCGTTTCCATCATTTCAACGCTTCAAACCCAGCCGCCTATGGTCGCCGACGAACTGCGCCGGCAGGCCGATCAGTTCATCGATCTTGCCGATCTGGAATCGCAGATCTGCCGTGATCCGGCGGCGCGGTCCCAGCGCGACGTGCGCAGCTATGCGCCGCGCGGCAATGGAAATCATGGCTTGCCTCGCGAAAATTTCCACGATGACGATCTGGCCGAAGAGGTCTGAACGCTCCCGCCGTTATCCACTCCGTGGATGGGCGCCGCGATCCCCAAGGGTCGCGGCGTTGATTTTTTCGCTGCCACTCTTGGGTGCCGTGCGTGATGCCAGCTGTGTGCACCTTGGCCGTTGTGTGAGATAAGGGCCCATATGTCCTCCCGCGATGTGTCCTCCTGCCAACTTTTCACCCGGGCCGAGAATGAAGCGCACGCCCGCACGCCGATCCGCCATTGATCCTATTCGTGCTGCATCCGCGAGGGCGTCGCCGCCGGAAGCGCCCGCGGCCTGTTCCTTGTGTCCGCGTCTGGTTGCCTATCGCAAGGCGAACGCCAAGGCAGAGCCTTCATGGTTCAACGGTGCCGTCCCCTCCTTTGGCGATGCGAACGCGCGACTTCTGATCGTTGGCCTTGCGCCGGGGCGCTCCGGGGCCAATCGAACGGGACGCCCGTTCACCGGGGACTATGCCGGTGAGTTGCTCTATCGGACGCTGCTCGAATTCGGCTTTGCCAGCGGCGCTTACAAAGCGGACCCCGGCGACGGTCTGCAATTGCGCGACGCCATGATCACCAATGCGGTGCGCTGCGCACCGCCCGAGAACAGGCCGACGCCCGCGGAGATCACCACCTGCCGCATCTACTTTTCGGCGCGCCTTGCCGCACTTGCGCGCCTGAGGGTCGTGCTCGCTCTGGGGCGCGTCGCCCACGACCAGGCTCTGGCAGCCTTGGGTCTGAGGAAGGCGCAATATCCCTTTGCGCACGGCGCCCGTCACGACCTTGGCGCCAACGGCGTGCTCTACGACAGCTTCCACTGCTCGCGTTACAACACCAATACCGGCCGCCTGACCCCCGAGATGTTCCGGTCGGTATTTGCAGCCATCCGGCAAGAGATCGACGCTGGCTGATCATCATCGGCCGGGCGTCAGCAAGAATGCTTCTGGCGTGCGGATAGGCCGTGCCTGGCGCGCGTCTGGACGCTCAAGCCAGTTCCGACAAGAGCGAGGCGGCATGCATGTCGGGCGGATGCACGGGATAGATGCAGCGGTAGATCACCCCGTTGCGCACCACCAGCGTCAGGCGCGTCAGATAGGTCACGCCACCGGTCTCGAACCTGGGCAGTTCGAGCGCATCGGCGACGGCCAGATGTTTGTCGCTCAACAGCAGATAGGGCAGCCCAGCGCGCGTTGCGAACGCCTGCTGAACGGCGCTCTCCTGCGTGCTCAAACCAAAGACCTCGTAACCACGCACGCGGAACGCCGCATAGCAATCGCGAAAGCCCTCCGCCTCGGCCGTCGATCCGTGGGCGCCTGCGATCTCGTCCCAATGGGGCGGATTGGGCTCACCGGGCGTTCCTGCGAAGGGATAGACGAAAACGATCGCGCGTTCCTGATAGCGCGCCAGATTGACGGCGGCGCCCCGTGTGGCCCCTAACGCCACATCGGGAAGCCGGGTACCCGGAATAATGTGCTTTGCAGCGCCATCGTCCTCGGGCGCGGGCCAGGGCCAACCGGCCGCATTGGATTCGTTTCTTGCCACGCGAGCACCTCGCTCAGCTCATCGTTCAATATTGTGCGCAACGATGGGCGGCCTGAAAGCCGCCATCAGCCCTTCTCTCGCATCAACCGCGCCTTCTGGCGATTCCAATCGCGCTTGGCGGCGTCCTCGCGTTTGTCGTGCAGCTTCTTGCCTTCCGCCAAACCGATCTTGAGCTTGGCTATGCCTTTCGCGTTGAAATACAGCTCGAGCGGCACCAGCGTCATACCCTTGCGCTCGATGGCGAGTTTCATCTTCTTGAGTTCGCCTGCGTGCAGCAGCAGCTTACGTTTGCGCCGCGGTTCGTGCTGGAACAACGCCGCACCCTTGTATTCGGCAATGTACGCATTGATCAGCCAAAGCCCGCCGTCCTCGAAGGACGCGTAGCTTTCCGTGATGTTCGACTGCCCCACGCGCAGAGACTTCACCTCCGAGCCCAGCAGCGCGATGCCCGCCTCCCAGCTATCGGTGATGAAGTATTCGTGGCGCGCCTTGCGGTTCTCCGCAATGAGCGTCGATCCGTCGTCTCTCTTGGAGGCCATATCGGTTATTGCTGCTCCGCACTTGCGGCCATCGTCTGCCGGCGGCAGACAGGATCGGTTCTTATTCCGCCGCCTTCGCCTCGATGAGGCCGAGATCCTTCAGGACGGCGTCGATCGCCTTCTTGCTGTGCTCCGACAGCGGCACCATGGGCAGCCGCATCTCCGCCGTACATAGGCCGAGCCTTGAAACCGCGTACTTGGCGGGCGCCGGGTTCGTTTCGCAGAACATGACCTCGAATAGCGGCATCAGGCGGTCCTGCATCGCAAGGCCTGCCTTGAAGTCACCCTTGAGCAGCGCGCTCTGCATTTGAGACACCAGGCGCGGCGCGGCATTCGAGGCAACCGAGATGACGCCGTGGCCGCCGTGCGCCATGAAGCCCAGCGCCGTCGCGTCCTCGCCCGAGAGCTGACAGAATTTCTCCCCGCATGCAGTACGCTGCTGGGAGGGGCGCGCGAGGTTGGCGGTGGCGTCCTTCACACCCGCCACGTTCTTCAATTCCCTCACGCAGCGCGCCATGGTGTCGACCGACATGTCGACGACCGACCGGCTGGGAATGTTGTAGATGTAGATCGGGATATCGATCGCATCGTTGATGGCCTTGAAGTGTTGGAACAGCCCATCCTGATTGGGCTTGTTGTAGTAAGGCGTGACGATGAGCACGGCGTCGGCGCCCACCTTCTGCGCATATTGCGACAGTTCGACAGCCTCGTCCGTCGCGTTCGATCCCGTGCCCGCCATGACGGGCACGCGCTTCCTGGCGGTCTCGACGCAAATCTCGATCACGCGCTTGTGCTCGTCGTGGTCGAGCGTCGGGCTCTCGCCGGTCGTGCCGACCGGAACCAAGCCGTGGATTCCTTCGGTGATCTGCCACTCGACGATGCGGGCGAATGCGGCTTCATCGAGGGCGCCATTCCTGAAAGGCGTAATGAGAGCCGTGAGCGATCCTTGGAACATGGTCGAACCTTGCGTGTTTTGCGCGGGCGTGCCGGCGGTGTGTCACATCTCATGGGTTGCACATCGGACCGCCGGGTTGAAGCCTTGCCTGCGGGCCATGGGTGCGGGCCATGGTCTTGCCGCAGGGGGCTTGTAACCAAATCGTCCAAAGCGCTTGCGCCAGCCCGCTGCACGCCGCTTAATGGTGCTTAAGAGGTGCAGGATGGACCGGAGAATTCGACGCGACATTAGGCGCTACGCTTGCGCGCCGCAAGCTGGCCCATGCCGCAGGGCCAAAGCGCCTCCGCAAGGACCGGTCCGGCCCTTTCGCTGGGTAAGAAACGCTCATTGGGTTAGCTACGCCGTGCACTCCGTGCACCGGGCGGCCTGGGCTTATCCCGGCGCGCTTCTTCTCGGGGCTTGCCTGCTCGCCCATCTTGCCCTTCCGGCGCGCGCGACCGAGGCGGTCGCCGCGGTGCCGCCGGCAAACAACGAAATTCCTGCCGCGGTACGGCTCAAGGAGGAAGCTGCACACATCGCGGCGCTCGACGCTGCCCTCGCACCCGTGCGCACCTACACGCCTTCGGCCGAGGATGCCGCGCGGATCAAGGAGGCGGTTTCCTCCGTCGCCAAAGCCAACATGGTGCGCTTCATCGAACTCAAGGCCGAGATCACCGATCCCGTCGCCTTGAAGCTGCTCGACTGGGTGCGCCTTCGTTATGGCTACGGCGATCCGGCCGAGTACCGCGAGTTCCTGAAGGCCAACCCTCTGTGGCCCGAGCGCTCCGTGCTGACGCAGCGCATGGAGGAGCAGCTTTTTACGCAAGGCGGCAGCGCGGCGTCGATCAAGCAGTTCTTCAAGGAAAACCAGCCCCAGACCGGACTTGGGCTTGCCGCGCTCGCATCCGCCTATCTCGCCGAAGGTGACAAGGAGGAGGCTCGCAAACTGGCGGCGAAGGCGTGGCGCGAGTTTCCGATCCCCTCGACGCTCGAGACGGGCTTTCTGCAGCGCTTCTCCAGCCTGCTGTCGGAAAAGGATCATAAGTGGCGCTTCGATCGGCTGACGACCGACGACGTCCGCTGGGCGGACAACCGCAAGGACCGCGCCGCGTTCGCAAAGCGTATCGTTCCCCTGCTCTCCGAGCCTGAACGCAAGAAGGCGATTGCGCGGCTTGCGGTCTTCAACAAGGCGGCCAATGCGTCCGCGCTCATGGCGGCGCTGCCGGCCGATCCCGGCGACACGGGGCTCGCCTATCACCGCGCGCAACTCCTGCGCAAGGCGGGCAAGACCGAGGACGCTGCCAAGATCATCCTGTCGTACAAGCCGGACCCGCAAAAGATTCCGGAAATCGACGAATGGTGGGCAGAGCGCCGTCAACTCGCCTACAACGCCCTCAAGGACGACAAATATCAGCTCGCCTACGAATTGACGAAGGAGGCAGGTCCGCTGAGCGTCAACCCGCTCAAGGAGCAGACCTTCATGGCAGGGTGGATTGCCTTTCGCTACCTCAACAAGCCGGACACGGCCTTGAAGCATTTCGAGGCATTGGCGAAAGCGGCCGACGGACCGCTCAGCCGCGCCAAGGCCGCCTACTGGCTTGGCCGGGTCAGCGAAGCGCGCAACGAAGCAGACGCCGCGCGCAAGTACTATCAGCAGGCCGCCAAGGAGAACGACACTTTCCATGGGCTTCTCGCCATGAAGAAGCTCGATCCTGGGCGCACGCGCATCGACATCACCCCGCCCAAGCGGCCGAGCGCGCAACAGATCGCGCGCTTCAACAGTCTCGATGCCGTCAAAGCCGTCGTTCTTGCCCGCAAGGCGGGACTGTCGCGCGGCTACACACGCGGCTTCCTCACCTCCCTGCGTATCGGCCTGCCGACGGAAGAAGAGGCGGGCATGATTGCCTATCTTGCGGAGGCGATCGGCGATACGCAGATGTCCTTGCGGATCGCCAAATCGGCCATCGCGCGGGGACAGAACCTCATCACTTATGGCTACCCGGTTCACGTGTTCCCGGCCTACAAACCGCTGCGCACGCCGCCTGAGTTGCCGTTCCTGCTTGGTATCGCGCGCCAGGAGACGGAATTCGACACCACGACGGTGTCGGGCGCGGGCGCCAAGGGCCTGCTGCAAGTCATGACCGTCACTGCCAAGCATGTCTGCCGCGACTACAAGATCAAGTGCGACATCCCCCGGCTTCTGAAGGATCCCTCCTATAACGCCATGATCGCATCGGCCTACATCGCAGACCGCATGGAGGAGTTCGACGGCTCTTATGTCCTGGGACTGGCGGGCTATAACGCCGGGCCTGGACGCGCGCGCCAGTGGGTCCGGGAGTTCGGCGATCCGCGCAGCCCCAAGATCGATCCCATCGATTGGATCGAGCGCATCCCGATTACGGAAACGCGCGAGTACGTCACCAAGGTATTGTCCAATATCCAGATCTATCGCGCGCGCATTGGCAACGGCGCGGCCGCGCTGCAGATCGACAAGGATCTCGAGCGTGCCCGCGGCTCAGCCAAGGTGCCAGCCAAGACCGATGACCGGGAGAACCGCGACGAGGACGGCGGATCGTCCGCCTCGGAAGGCTAGCCGGGAGTTCTACGGCACTTCCTTGAAGTGCGCCGCCCCACCGGCGCACAAGGCGCTATAGTGCGCTTCGATAAGGATCGAATCAAAACGCCAAAGGCATGCTGGACGATGAGCGACGCACCCGCCGCCTTCAAAGACATCTACTTCACCGTGCGCGACGGATTGCGCTTATATGCGCGCCACTATCCGGCCGCGCGCCCCGGCAAGACGCGCCCGGTGCTGTGCCTTGCCGGATTGACACGCAACAGCCGCGATTTCCACCGCATCGCCGGAGCTCTTGCAGCCGACGCTGCCGCGCCTCGCGACGTCTACACGCTCGATACGCGCGGGCGCGGCCTCTCCGAGCACGACGGCAACTGGAAGAACTACACCGTTCCCAATGAAATGCAGGACGTGCTCGACTTCATGACGATGATGGAGTTGACCGACTGCGGGATCATCGGCACCTCTCGCGGCGGGCTGATCACCATGGTGATGGCGGCCGCTCAGCCCACGCGCATCGGCGCGGCGGTGCTCAATGACATCGGGCCCGTCATCGAGACCCAAGGCCTGATGCGCATCGCGGGCTATGTCGGACGCACGCCGTTGCCGAAATCCTGGAGTGATGCTGCGCGCACGGTCGGCGAATTGATGAGCCGTGACTTTCCCACCCTGAAAGGCGAGGAGGCGGAAGCCTTCGCCCGCCAGCTCTTCAACGATAGAAACGGACGGCCCGCTCCGGGCTATGACGCCAAGATTGCGAGAGGCTTTTCAATGCTGGATGGGCCGATGCCGCAGCTGTGGCCGCAATTCGCAGCGCTCAAGAATGCGCCCGTGCTCGTCGTGCGTGGCGCCAACTCGGATCTGCTGTCGCAAGCCACCGTCGATGAGATGACGCGCAGACATCCCAATTGCTCGTCCCACACCGTGCCCGGCGAGGGTCATGCGCCACTTCTTTGGGATGCGCCCACTATCGCGGCCATCGCATCGTTTTTCGCCGGGACTGACGCCAGCCATCGCGCCCGCGCCTCTGCCGCGGCCTGAGCGCACCCGGCGGCGCGCGCTTTGTGATCAGCTCTTGCTCGACTCGACGTCGCCCTTGTCCACGCGGCGCGAGAACTCCGTGTGCCCGCCGCTTGCAAGGATGCGCGCCTGCTCCACCCAGTTCTCGCGCTCGATCCGGCCCTTGAAGTCGAGTTGCTCGCTGATGCGTTCGATATCCTCAGCCGTCCAGTTGGCGATCTCTTCATAAGAGGTGACGCCGAGCGCATTAAGACGCTTCTCGATCAGCACGCCGATACCGCGCACGCGCTTGAGATCGTCGAAGTCCTCCGGCGCGAGATCGCTTGGCGGCGCGCCGGATCGCAGCGTGCGCAATCCGTCGCCGGTGCGCCTGCCGTCTTGATCCTTGCCGTCTCGCTCTTTGCTCTCCTGCTCCTTGATAGCATCCACCAGACGCGCCGGACGCAAGACGTTGGGATCGACTTTGGACAGCGGCGAAATCGGCTCGATCGGACGCATTCCGCGCGTAACGCTGGCTGATGCGGCCGCCATGGCGGCCGCCGCCGCGGCTGCCATCTCGGCAACCGAGCGCTGTGCAGGAGACCCAGCCGGCGCTGGCGCTTGGGTTGGTCCCGGCGCAGCCGAGCCTGGCGGTCCCGGCGCCGGCTCTGGCGTAGGCGCGGATGCGCTCATCGTCGGCTGCGATGGTTCCTGCCGCGGTTGCTCGGGCTTTGGTGCGTCCTCGGGCTTTGGCGCTTGCGCAGCCTTTGGCGCGTCCGCTGTCTTGGGTTGCTCGACGGGTTTTGCCTCGGCCGGTGCCGGTTTGCTCGTCAAGGTCGTGGCGGCGGCTGCGGCTGCGGCGGCCGCCGCGCTCAGACCCGGCATCGGGGGGGATGACGAGGCTGCAGACGCTGGTGGTGCGCCGTTGTCCGGCGGCGGCTGCTGCGCGCTGACGGAAGCGGGACTAGCGGACGTGGCTGCCTGCTGGAGGAGGCTGGCGCGGTTGCGCGAATAATAGGTCTCACCGCCCTTGGCGAGAATCTGGGCCTGCTCGATCCACTGCTCGCGGTCGATCCGGCCCGGGCACCCGAGTTCCTCGCCGATCCGTTCCGCATCGGCCGGCGTCCAGCGCGCGATGTCTTCGAATTTCCTGACGCCCTTGGCATGCAGTTTGCGCGTGAGGCCCTCATCGATGGCGCGGATACGCAGGAAATCATCGCCATCGTTTTTGGCGGGTATCGAAACGGCGGAAACGGGGGCCTGCTCCGCATGCGCGGGCGCAGCCGTCAGCGCAACCGCGGGAACCGGTGGCGGTGATGTTTGCGCAGCCGCCGGCGTGGACTTCGGCGTAGCCCTGGGTGCGGCACTCGTTTGAGGTTCAGGCTTGGGTTCAGGCTGAGGTCCAGACTGAGGTTCAAGCTGGGCGGTTACGCTCTGCAACGGTTGAGTGGTCTTGGATGCATCTGGAGACGGCGCTGGCGCAGACGGCTTCACGATATCGGCCGCGGACTTGGCTGCCGCGACCGCCGCAGCAGCGGCCGATGCAGTAGCTGAAGCGGTGGCGGATGCGCCGCCGCCCGCGGGCGCTGACGCGGCGGCAGGCGGCGCAACGGGCTGACTCTTGGCCACAACGGGGGTGGACGTCTGCACCCGCGCGGGAGCCTCGGCAGGCGCGGGCTTGGCGACTTGCGGGGCGGACGCCGGTTTGGGTTCCGGCTTGGGCAGCGGCTTGTCGGCTCCTGGACCGCGCGCCGTCGCGGGCTGCAGCACCTGCGGACGGATCTCGACGATCATCTTGCGCGGCGTGGTATCCGGCAAGACCGCATTGGCCAGCGTACGTTCGAAGCGGTCGGTATCCAGAGCCGCCGGTGCCGGGCGTGGCTCGGGACGCGGAAGAATGTCGATCTTGGGCTGAACGAGCTCATATTCCCGAGATTTGAAATGCGGCGGCGGCGCAGGCGCGCGCACCGGAATGGGTGCCGGCAGCGGCAGTTGCATCCGCACGGGCTCGGTGGCGGCGTATGCGGCGCGCGGCGACTTCAACGTGCGCTTGACGAGGCAAGCGAGAAACGCGCCGGCGAAGTAGCTCGCCAGCAGCAACACAAAAGTCTGGAGCAGCAAATACGTCATACCCGTCCAACTCCACCGCTCGCCAACATCTCAGACTTGCGCTCCCACATGCGCTCCCACTGGCCGCCGCATCAGTTCTCCTCCTCCCGCCCGCAGGAAATCCAACCCGCAGCAAGACCCAGGACGAATGCCAGCAAGACCCACCAGATGAGCCGTAAGAACAGATAATCCATGACGTCTATTTGCTCCTGACGGTGAACTCGATGCGGCGGTTACGGGCGCGCCCTTCGGCAGTATTGTTGTCGGCGACCGGGCGGCTGGCGCCATACCCGATGGCCGTAAGCCGGCCCCGATCCACGCCGGCCCGCACCAGGAAATCGGCCACGGCTTGCGCCCGCCGATCCGATAGCCGCTGGTTGCGCTCGTCAGTGCCTTCCGAGTCGGTGTGGCCTTCGATCTCGATGCGGAAATCCGGGCAGGCATTGGCGACCTCCGCCAGCGCGCTCAGCGTGTCGGAGCTGTCGGCCGTGAGATCCGCCTTGGCGCGATCAAAATTGATTATGCCGCCAGCCGCCGTCTGCCGCATCAAATCCTGGCACCGGTCGGCTTCTGCGATGATCTCGATTTTGCGCACCACCTCGATCTTGTCGGCCGTCGTGTAGCCGGGCGGGAGCCCATGTTGCAGAGCCACGCGCACGTCCTGCGCGGTCTGGCTGCTGTCGGTCGCGCCCGTCAGCGACAATTGCGTGCGAACCAGTGAGACGGTGCCTCGCATCAGCCGCGCCAACTGCTCGAGCCCACGCACCGCGACCTTGTTCCAAGGCTCCATCGGCGAGGCAACGACGTGCATCTGATCGACGATCTTCGCGTTCGCAAAAAGCTTCTGGGACGCGTTCATCAGGATCGACCGGCTGGCCTCGTCGGGAATGTCGCCCGCGAGCACCAGCGAACCGTCACGGCCGTGCTCGGCGTGCCAGGACAGATTCGTGTTGATCTGTCCGGTGAACTTGATGTCGGTGCTGGTCTCGCACGACTGGCCGGCGCCCGCCTTGACGTCGGCGGGTACGCCCTGGGCCACGGCAAAGTCGTCGGTCGTACCTGATACCAGCAGTTTGCGGTCGTTGAGCAGCGCACGGCCGGACTTGAGGCGCGGCAGGGCGTTCAACCCGGCAACGATGCATTCCTGCCAGCCTTCGGGCGCGCCCTGCAGGATCTGCAGCTTGTCGGTCACCGGGCGGCCAGGATAGCGCGCCTTGACGAGTTCGATCAGGGCCGCGCGCGCTTGATCGTTCGGGATGTAGCCGCTCACCTCGACGGCCGTGCCATCGGCGGCAATCGACATCTGATAATTGCCGGGCGCTGCCGGCGCCTGCTGCTCGGGATAGCGGATCTGCTCGGTGAGCTTGAATGTGCGCGGCACGTCGAGCCGCAGCGCCTTGCGCACGGCGCTGGCCGTTGCGGCATCGGCCGCTTCGCCCTGGAAGGTCATGTCGCGCGCCTTGATGTCGGCCGCGCCCGCCTTGAGGCTGGCGAGTTGCGTCAACGCAGTCTCGGCCGCGCGCGCCCAGCCGTCAGGCGCGCCGTCGGCGATCTCGGTGCGGTCGATGAGCGCCGAGCGCGGGAACAGCGTCTTGGCGTGTGCAAAAAGCTGCTCGCGCAGCCGCTCGTTAGGCACATAGCCGCCCATGGTCAGCCGCGACGAGGTATTCTGCGCATTCCACACGAACGGGTTGGCGATGGGCGGCGTTATTTTCTCCGAGGCAAGCTTGACGCCATTGGGCATCGTGAGAAGCGCATTGCGCACGCTCTTGTAGATGGGCGACGTCGGCGCCTCGCCCGCAATGGACATATCCAGCAGCTCCATGTCGAGCGTTCCGCGCTTCAACTGCGCGAGCTGCTGCAGCCCGAAGGCGATGCCGCTCATCCATGGGCCCTTGTCCGGCGAGCCGCGCGCCAATTTCATCTCGTCGATGACTTCCACCTTGGGGAAGCGGGCACGCGCCAGCGCCAGGATCTCCCCGCGCGTCTCCTCGTTTGGCGCGTAGCCCGAAAGCACCGCCTTGCCGTCGCGCCAGGAGGCCGACCACAGATAGCGGTCGATCTGCTCGAGCAGGGCCGAACGGTTGATGACGGTGCGCACGCCCCAGGTATCGCGCATGGCGGCGATGGCGCGGCTGGGTTCGCTGTCGTCGTTGGCCCGGCCGGTCAGCGCACCGTCGCGCCCCGCGAAGATCGGCACCGCCCAGTTCATGCCCTTTCGCGCAAGCGACCCTTGCGCACGCCGTCCAAGGTCGGCTTCGATGCCTTCATGCTCGAACTGGACGGCAAGCCAGCTCAGCAACGCAATGGGGATCAATCCCAGCAGCCAATAGGACGGATTGCACCGCATGCGAACTGTCACTCCCAACGCGCCCTTCGCAGGTCCAGGTTCACGGGACCAGGACTCACGGGGCCAGGACTCACGGGACTCGCGACTCATAGGACTTGCGGGGCCAGGACATGCCCCCGCGGCTGATGTTCAGCCGCCCGTCCGAGTGCACCGCGCACCCCCGCCGGCCCGCTCCAACCTGCCGTCATGAGCCCCCGAACCCGGACGCACAAGACTATAGCCAAACCCCGATGGCAACCCAAGCGGAGCCCGGTTTGTATTTGGCCCGTCCATTAGCGCGAATGATGCGAATTTTTAATGGCGAGTGTTGCCCGAAAGCGCCGCTTTAGGCACCTTTCCCCGCCAGCGAAAAATCACCAGGGGCTCAGGCAGGCGGATTAACCAAGCCCCGGTCCACACCCTGCTGGCCGCCGGGAGTGGCAGCGCGAAGCACTTCGCCGATCAGAACCAGGCAGGGCCCGCTGATGCCTGCGCTCGCCAGAAGACCCGGCAGGCTCGCGATCGTACCGGAGACATTGCGCGCATCCTCGCGCGTGAGGTTGAACGCCGCAACCGCGGGGGTACCGGGCGGCATCCCAGCGGCAATGAGTTTTTCCGATAGTTCCGCCAGCGTCCGCTGCGCCATGTAGACGGCTGTGGTCGCGCCCCGGTCGGCCAGCGCGCGCCAGTCGAGCGTCGCAGGCAGCCTGCCCTCGCGCGAATGGCCGGTGACAAGCTGCAGCCGCTTGGCATGGTCGCGATGGGTGAGCGAAACATTCAGGCTCGCGGCCGCCGCCTGGACGGCGGAAATGCCTGGGATCACCTCGAAGCCAACGCCCATGTCGCGCAGAATGTCGAGTTCTTCGCCTCCCCGGCCGAAGATCATCGGATCGCCCGACTTCAAGCGCACCACGCGGTTGCCCTCCTTGGCGAGCGCAACCATGAGCGCGTTGATCTCCGTCTGCTTGCAAGCGGGCCCATAGCCCGTCTTGCCAACCAGGACGCGCCGCGCCTCGCGCCGGGCAAATTCCAGCACGGGGGCGCTGACGAGATCGTCGTAAAGAATAACGTCGGCGTTACGCAGCGCGCGCACCGCGCGCAACGTCAGGAGTTCCGGGTCGCCCGGTCCGGCGCCGACCAGCGAGACGAATCCGCCGCCCGGATTGCCTTCACGCGCGCGTGCGGCCTCCTCGATCAATTGCTCGAGATCCTGCTGCACCGGCGGCTCCTCGGCGCGTGCAAGGGCTGTCTGCGTGAACAGCTCCCAGAAGCGGCGGCGCTCGGCAATGGTCGCGCCCAGTCGCTCACCTTCGCGCCGCCAGAGCTTGGCCGCCTGCGCCCAACGCTTGAAGCCTGCAGGCAGCAAGGCTTCCAGGCGCGAGCGGATCGCCTGGCCGAAAACAGGCGCGCCGCCATCGGTGGAGATCGCAACGACCAGAGGCGAGCGGTTCACAATGGAGCCGAACTGGAACTGGCACAGTTCAGGACGGTCGACGACGTTGACGGGTACGCCGTGCAGACGCGCCGCGTTGGCGAATGCCAACCCCTCCTGGGCATCCGCGATGGCGCCGATGGCGATGGCTGCGCCCCCAAGGTCGTCGGTCACCCAGTCGCGTTCGACAAGGTGGACGGCGCCGGACGGCGGCGTCTCGGCGACCGCCCGCATCTCGCTCGACAGTTCGCTCGCATACACGTGGACCTCAGCGCCAGCCGCCGAAAGCAGCTCCGCCTTCCACGCAGCCGCCTCGCTGCCGCCCGCGAGCACGGCGCGGCGTCCGGCCAGCTTGTAGAACACGGGCAGCACGGCAAGCGCTTCCATGCGGGCCGGCCTCGTAGGGCTCGGCGCGCGCGAGGACGACTCGGATTGAGACTGGGATTGCTCGGGTGTCATTTCGCCTGGTCAGCATGTATTTCGGGATGCGTATCGGATCGCGCCACCCGCCTCGCGGCGCGATGAGGATCACGCGCGCCGGCGCACAGCGCTGGATCTTTTGCCATGGTTTTGCGCCCGCCGTCTTGCGGTTTCGATCCTGCCGCCTCCAAATCGATGAATCGCAGCCTTCAAGCGGCGCCGCCCGTGGAGGCCGCAGCGGCAAATCGGGCGGCCGGAATTGGGCGGTCAGATAAAGAACCTAGCCTACGGTGTTCACCTGCGTCCTCGCCGGCCTGGGGCGTGATGGCCGATCAGGGCAACTATCGCCGGGTGAGCGAGGGTCCGGGATGAGCGCATTCCGCCAGGGTCGTCTTGTCGAGTTCCGCGATGAAAATTTCCTCCGCCGCCGCAAGCTTCTGCTTGAAGCGGCAATTCGGCGTGAGGAGGCAGGCGCCGCCGTCACTTCGAAAACATTCGACTTTGGCGTAACGCTGCTCGAGCAGGCGTACGACTTCACCAAGCGTGATGGACTGTGGCGCCCGCCCCAGGCGAATGCCGCCACCGGCGCCTCGCTGGGTGCGCACGAAACCCACGCGCGCCAAATCCTGCACCACCTTTGTCAGGTGGTTGTAGGGGATATGCAGTTCGTCGGCGATGCCACTGGTGGTCAGCGTTGCCTGCGGATCGTAGGCAAGCCGCATGAGCACGCGCAGTCCGTAGTCGGTAAAAACAGAAAGGCGCATTGGCGGTCCTCGACTTGCGATCTCCAAACCGTGATAGCGAATTGGTATTTACAATGCAAATTCGTTCGTTTATAATTTGCATTTGAAATGCTAGTTCAAGACCCGCTCCCTTTGCGTTCCAGGGGCCGGGCCATGACACGACAGGTTTCGAGGAATTCCCACCATCGGGCGGAGGGGGCATGTCAGCACATCGGATCATAAGGTTTTGGCTCGCAGTGCTTGCCAGCGCGGCGAGCCTCGCATTGTCCTGGCCCTATTGGCGGGATTTCGGCTACTGGGCGGAATCTCCCCGCATGTGGCTGATCTATTTCGCCGTAGGCTTCTGTCTCGCAGTTTACGTCTTCATCGTCTTCTTTCGCAGCCTTGCGACGCTGTTCGAGCATGACGCATTGGAGCGAGCCTCGGCCGCCAACCCTAGCGCATCGACGGACGAGGAGGCGCGATCATGAGCTGCGTCAAGGGTCAGCCGTGTGAAGAAGGACTGAAGCGGCGCAGGGCACTGATCGCTCTTGGTCTCATGGCAGCGATCTTCATCTCTCTCTCGGCTGTCTCGTTCCTGCCCTCGCGGGGGCAGACCGTTCCATCGACGGTGACTTACGCCGGGCACGACGCGGTGTCTGGAAAGCGGGTTTTCCAAGCCTATAATTGCATGGGCTGTCATACCATCGTCGGCAACGGGGCTTATTTCGGGCCTGACCTGACAAAACTCTATGGCAAGGCCGGCCCTGCCTGGATCGAAGCTTTCCTGCCCTCCGCGGGAAGCTGGCCGACAATGGGCGCAGTGCGGCTGCAATTGCAAAACAAGGGTGTCGCCGCCGAAGCCGGAGTCGATACCATCGAGGCCTATCTGGAGAAATATCCAGATGCCGCCGAGCGCATCAACCGGCGCGGCGGTCACCCTTCGAACATGCCGAACCTGCCGCTCAGCCGCGACGAGGCCGGTCAGTTGATCGCCTTCCTCAAGTACACTTCGGAAATGAACACCGAAGGCTGGCCACCCGTTCCGAAGGTGAACGGACTCAGCTTCCCGCAGGCAAAGCCGGTTGCGGTAACTGCACAGCAGGCCGCCGCCGCTCCGGCAGCGGCGCCGGTCGCGGCTGTCCAGCCCAAGTCTCAGGCCGAGCTTGGCGAGAAGCTCGCAAGGGATAACGGCTGCACCGCTTGCCACGCGCCGACCGGCGAGAAGCTCGTCGGGCCCGGCTGGGGCGGCCTCTACGGCTCGACGGTCGAACTCGCCGGCGGCTCGAGCGTGACCGCGGACGACGCTTACCTCACGGAATCGATTCTCAAGCCCGACGCCAAGATCGTTGCGGGTTACCAGGCGGGAGCCATGCCCTCCTTCGCCGAAATGCTCGATGCCGGTCAGGTGGCCGCCATCGTCGCCTACATCCGAAGCCTGGAGGGACGCAAACCATGATCCGGATCGAGTACGAGACCCAGCGTCTCAGCCTGCGCTTCTTCCTGCTGATGCTGGTGCTGTTTTTCTTGCAGACTTCGTTCGGGTTGCTGGTCGCAGCTCAGCATATCGACCCGACGCTGCTCGCCGGCACGTTCAACTTCAACGTTGCACGCGCCGAGCACACCAATCTCGGCATCTTTTGGGTGCTGTCGGGTTTTATCGCCACCATTCTGTACATCGGCCCGCTTCTGTCGAAGCGCGAGTTGGCGGCGCCTTGGCTGATTAAGTTCCTGTTCTACGCGCTCATCGCCGTGGTGGTCTGGAATATCTTCACCCAGACGCTGGCTCAGAAAGGCGTCGCCGGCTGGTGGATGGGCCAACCCATGCTTCAGGAGGGCCTTGAGTACCTGGAAGCCGGTCGCATCGCGGACGTGGTGATCCTGATCGGCTTCGCGATCCTGTGCTACGTCGTCCTGCGCAGCTTCCCGCCGGTGTCGAAGTGGAACGAGATCCATTGGGGCCTCGGCCTGGGCGTGCTCGCGCTGACGGCCGTATGGGTGTTCGGCATGTTCTTCGTCGAACGGCTCGATCTGCAGGAATACTTTCGATGGTACGTGGTCCATTACTGGGTCGAGGGCGTCTGGGAGGTGATCCACATCTCGCTGGTCGGCTTTCTCCTCGTCTTGATGTTCAAGGCAGACGTCAAGGCGGTGGGCTATGCGGTGTTCTGGGGCGTCACGCTCGTGTGGCTGTCGGGTCTCTTGGGCAACGCGCATCACTATTTCTGGATCGGCACTCCTGAGTTCTGGCAATTCTGGGGATCGCTGTTCAGCGCGCTCGAGCCGCTGCCACTGATCTTCTGCTTCTGGCACATCTACCTTGACGCCCATCAGGACGGAAAACCGGTCGCCAACCTCCCGGCCTTCTCCTTCCTGCTCGGTTCGGTCGTCCTGGAGCAGGTCGGCGCCGGAATCCTAGGCTTCACCATGACCTTCGCGCTGACCAATGTGTGGTCGCACGGCACGTGGGTGACGCTGAGCCACGCCCATCTGGCATTGTTCGGCACCTTCGGCATGCTCGGCTTGGCGGCGGCCTACTATGTCGTGCCGATCATGCGCGGCATCGAGCACTTCGACCAGCGCGCCGGAAAGCTCGCGTTCTGGCTGGTGTTCACCGGCATGCTCGGGCTCGGCTTCGCATTCGCGATCGGGGGAACGATCCAGGTTTTCGTCTATCGCACGCTGGGACTGGACTGGTTTGGCGGCGACGTGGCGCCTGCGATGCAGGTCACCAAAATCATGGTGCCGATCTTCGGCTTGGTGTTCGCGGTCGGAGTGTGCCTGCTGGTGTTCGACCTGCTCACGCTGGGTTACCGCCGCAGTCCTGTTTCCAACGTCCCCGAAGCGATGGCCGCCGCCCGCGCGCCGTCACGATGGAGCCGCTGGATGACGGGCTGGGAGGCCGGCCTGTGGTTGCTCGCCATGTGGGTGTTCGGCGCCATCATCACGCTGGGCCTGCTCAGCTTCAACCTGGAGGCCGTGCGCCAGGGCAGCTTCACCTTCCCCTATATGATGGCGGGGGTCGGCTATCCAGGCCTGTTGCTGGTCACGCTATTGTTCGTCTGGCGCTTCCTGAGTTCGCTGGAGGCGCGCGAGCGGATTGCCGGCGTCGGCCGCGCCTTCGCCGTGGTTCCGGCAACGGGCGGCGTCGCCTGATACGATCACGACGCGCACAAGCGGCGGACGGGTCGGATGCGATGATAACGCGACGACCGTCCGCCGCTCCGCCGTCGATTGCAGCCCTCGCGGCTGCAAACCCGCCGTTGGGCTGAAAGATGGAACAAACGCGCAAACGCACTACGTTAGTGTTAGCCGGCAAGACCGGAAATGGCCGCCCCGGCGCGCAGGGTCAGGCCCGCGGCCCGTTTTGGATGGGCACGAAGAAACGCCATGGAACAGAGAATAGACTATTCGAAATCATCACCGGACGGTTTTGCCGCAATTCGGCAACTCAGTGCTTATGTGAGTGGGTGCGGCCTTGCGCATTCACTGCTTGAACTGGTGAGAACACGCGCATCCCAGATCAATGGCTGCGCCTATTGTCTCGACATGCATACCAAAGATGCGAGGGCGGCCGGCGAATCCGAGCAACGTCTGTACGCGCTGGCGGCCTGGCGGGAAACTCCCTTCTTCAGCGCGCGCGAGCGTGCGGCGCTGGCCTGGACAGAAGCAGTCACGCGCATTTCCGAGAACCGGATCGACGATGCACTCTACGCGGAGCTGCGGCAGCACTTTTCCGAGAAGGAACTCGTCGATCTCACTCTGGCGGTGATCGCCATCAATGGCTGGAACAGGTTGGCGATCGCGTTCCGAAGTCCGGCCGGAAGCTACCAACCGCGCGCACGCGACGGTCGTGCGCCGGCAACGCCAGAGTCATAAGACTGCATCAAGAGGAGAACAAAGCGATGTCCGAAAGCATGTATCCGTCGTCGACGCGTGAACTGGCGCAAAAGCGCCGCGAATTGACACCGGACGCTGAGCAGGCCTTCCAGGCGTTCAGCAAGACCGTGTTTTCGGACGGCGCACTACCGGCCAAGATGAAGCAAATCATCGCCGTGGCGGTGGCGCACGTCACCCAATGCCCGTATTGCATCAAGGGCCACACCAAGGCGGCGCTGCGTCATGGCGCATCCGAGAAGGAACTGCTGGAAGCGATCTGGGTCGCGGCCGAGATGCGAGCGGGTGGCGCCTATGCGCATTCCCTGCTTGCACTTGACGAGATGACGAAAACGGCGGGCAACCCCTGACGCACGCTGCCGCATCGGAACTGGGTCTTGAGTCGTTGCGTGCGGATCCGCGCAACCGGCTCCGCCCATTCGTTCTATTTGTACTTCTGGCAGGAAAACCGGTGCCCACTTTTTCGCAAGAACGCCTAGGGGCGGTCTGGGGGCGCTCTGGCGCGCGTCGTTCTCAGCTCTTCTTCGACTTGTCGGCGCCTGGCGCATTGAAGCCGGGCATATTGAACATGCGCGCGGCGCGGCTGCCAGAAGCCTCCTTTGCCGAAAGCTCCTTGAGCTTGGCTGCGGGGTCCGGCATCACGATGCCCGCCGACAAGACGACCTTGGCCGCATCCTCCGCCGTCATCGACAACAACATGACGTCGCGACGCGGCACGAAACAGATGAACCCCGTCGGCGGCACGATGCCGGTCGGCATGAACACGGTCAGCAGATCGCTCTCGCCACCCGGCTTCGCGTCGACGATCTCACCCGACGTCTCGCCCGTGACGAAGACGAGAGACCATAAGCCTTTGGAAGGGAACTCGATGAGGCCCACCTTCTGGAAGCTCTGATTAGGCCCGGCGCTGGTAATGACGCTTTCGAAAATCTGCTTGATGGCCGAGTACACGTTGCGCACGATCGGCATCTGGCCCAGCATCAACTCACCCGTGGAAACGAGAGAGCGGCCCAACAAGTTTGCGGCCAGCGCACCGATGATCGTGAGCCCGAGGATGGCGACCAGCAGGCCCAGGCCGGGCAGCGGAAACGGGAGATAGGTGTCAGGGTTGTAGTGCGTCGGCAGCAGCGGCTTGATCCAGGCGTCCACCCAATTGATCAGCCACCACATGATGTAGAGCGTGATCGTCACCGGTCCGACGATGAGAAGGCCGGTCAGGAAGGCGTTGCGCATGCGCGCGCCCAGGTGCAACCCTGCCGACCCATCGTCGCGCGCGAGCCGTTTCAAGCCCGCAGTGAGCTGCGCCTCGCTCCGGTCGCGCTCGGCTGACTTTGGTGACTTCGGCGGCTGCGCGCTCATTATGCGGTCCTGGGGGCACACCGCGCCAAGCGGTCGGCCTCAGTTGCTTACGACAAGACAATCATATCCACTATTGCGCAGCGCGTTGCAAAGCCCTCGGGGCTCGTCGGCCGTCTGATAGGATCCGACCCGGACGCGGTAGAACGTCCCCATGGAGCCGATGACGGCTTCGTCGACCGAGGGTTGCCGGTCGTGGAAGTCTCCGGCATGCTCCTGCATCAGCTTTTGCGCGAGAGCCTCCGCGGCGGCACGAGAACGCAACGCAGCAATGTGCAGTTTGTATTTGCCGCCCTTAGCCGCAGCCTTGACTGCTTTTTGCGGCGCCGGTGCGCTGACGGCTGTCACCGGCTTCTTCGATGCCGGCGACGATGCCGGCGCCGGCTTGGCCGATCCCCGTGTCAGGGACGTGCTATCCGACCAACTCGACGTCTGCGACATGCCCTGGGACGTCGAAGCCGTCGTGACGCCATTGGGCGACGGCTCGGCCGACGGAGCGGACGAAGCCGATCCGCCCGAAAAGAGATTGGAGAAGAAGCCGGCGATTGCGTTTCCTCCTCCGGGCGAGGTCGTTTGGCTTGCCTCGTTGTTGCCTCCGGAAGGCGCAGCGTTGAACATGGGCTGCGCCGCCCCGCTCGCCGGCGCCATCTCTTGCAGGGCTGCACTTTGATCGATCGTGCTTGTGGTCTGGCGCGCGGTGGTAGGCGGGGGCGGCACAGCGGCCGTTTCAGCGCCCATGGTCAGAGGCTGAGGCACGCCGCCGGCGGCCGCCGCGGGCGCGATCGATGTGTGCTGCGTTGCCGGCGCGGCAGCGTCCGCGGGCGTGGAAGAGGCCGATGACGCTGCGGCGGGCGTGGGTGTTTCGCTCTTGGGATCGGCGGCTGCAACGCGATCGGCTCCGCTGTTGCCATCCCCGAGCCCGGCCGCCTTGTAGGCTTCGGCGCGCTCGGCGCTTGCGGCTTTGCGCTCGTCATCGCTAAGCCCGTTCTTGAGCCATAGCGCACTCGTCAAATCCGAAATGGCAAGGCCCGGCTTGTTGAGCCGCCTGTAGGACAGGCCACGGTAATAGAGACCGCGCGCCATTTCCGCGCTGCTCAATCCGCCGCCGCGCAGGGCGCTGCCCAATTGATCGACGGCGTTCTGGTAGCGCCCGCCCTGGTAAGCCTTGACGCCACCCTCGTACGACTTCTTGGCGGCCGCGTTCGCCGCATCCTGGCCTTGAGTAGCGGCCGCCTTTTTGGAAGCGGCCTCAGCCTCATTGTGGTTCAATGAAAACATGGCCAACGCCATGAGCGCGGCCAGCGCCGTTTTCGGCGCGCATCGCGTCAGAATGCTCATAAGCCCGGATCCTTCCCCCAAATACCGGTTACCCTTGACGCCCTCACTACCGCATTAGTGCTAGAGCATGCGCGTCATGTAGGCAAATCTAGGGCCTTGGAGTATCCGTCTTTTCCCCGCTATTCCACTGTCACGGATTTGGCCAGGTTGCGCGGCTGATCCACGTCGGTCCCCATCACGACCGCGGTGTGATATGCTAAAAGCTGAGTGGGCACGGCATAGATCAGCGGGCTGGTGAAGCTCGCCGCGGCGGGCATCTGGATGTGTGCCGCCAGATTACAGGAAACTTTCTCCGCTGGCGCATCCGAAATTAGAATGATTTTTCCACCTCGTGCGGCGACTTCCTGCATGTTGGAAACCGTCTTATCGAAGAGCGAGTCCTCGGGCGCCACGACGATCACGGGCACGTTCTCGTCGATAAGCGCGATGGGGCCGTGCTTGAGTTCGCCCGCCGCATAACCCTCCGCGTGGATGTAGGAAATTTCCTTGAGCTTCAATGCACCCTCGAGCGCAATGGCGTAGGACGTCCCCCGGCCCAGGTAGAGCACGTCACGCGCCTTGGACAGTTCCTGCGCGATGGCGTCGAACTGCTGCTCGTTCCGTATGATTGAGGAGATATGCCGCGGCACCTCCATGAGAGCCTGGACGATTTCCTGCTCTTTGGCCTCGCTGATGGCGCCGCGCGCCCTGCCGAGCGCCAGAGCGAGGCAGGCGAGCACGGAAAGCTGGCAGGTAAAGGCCTTGGTCGACGCGACGCCGATCTCAGGACCCGCCAGGGTCGGAAGCGCCGCATCGGACTCGCGCGCGATTGTGGAGGTGCGCACATTGACGATGGATGCGATCCGCTGTCCGTTCGCCTTGCAATAACGCAACGTGGCGAGCGTGTCCGCCGTCTCACCCGACTGCGACACGAAAACGGCAAGGCCGCCCTCCGGCAGCGGCGCCTCGCGGTAACGCAACTCCGAAGCGATATCGATCTCGACGGGAACGCGTGCGATCTGTTCGATCCAATACTTGCCCACCAGACCAGCATAATAGGCCGTGCCGCAAGCCGAGACCGTCACGCGCGTGATCTTGGCCAGGTCGACGCCCAGATCAGGGAAGCGCACCATGCCCGCCGCCATGTCGATGTAGTTGGCCAGCGTGTGCGAGATGACCTCGGGCTGCTCATGAATCTCCTTGGCCATGAAGTGGCGGTGATTGCCCTTGTCGACCAGAAGGGAACTCGCGACGGATTTGACCATTGGACGATCCACCCGGTTGCCCGCGCGGTCGTAGATCTCCACGCCTGAGCGGCGCATGACGGCCCAGTCGCCCTCATCGAGATAGGTAATCGTGTCGGTGAACGGCGCAAGCGCGATTGCGTCGCTGCCAAGGTACATCTCGCCCGTGCCATGCCCGATGGCCAAGGGCGAACCCTGGCGGGCGGCGATCATGAGATCGTCGTGGCCGGCGAAAATGATTCCGAGGGCGAAGGCGCCCTGGAGTTCGCCCAGCGCGGCGCGCACCGCCTCCACCGGCGACAGCCCCTGATGCATGTGATGGGTGATGAGATGGACGACCGCTTCGGTGTCGGTGTCGGTATCGAACACATACCCCTTCTTTTCGAGATCGGCGCGCAAATCGCGGAAGTTTTCGATAATCCCATTATGGACGACCGAGACTTCCGCCGTCATGTGCGGATGCGCATTGCGCTCAGTCGGGCGGCCGTGGGTCGCCCAGCGCGTGTGCCCGATGCCGGTGCGTCCTTCAAGAGGCTCCGTCAGTAGCCGCTTCTCGAGGTTGTTGAGTTTCCCTTCCGCGCGGCGGCGCTCCAGATGGCCGGATTCCACAGTGGCGATACCGGCGGAATCATAGCCGCGGTACTCGAGCCGGCGCAGCGCGTCTACCAGGTCGGTCGCCACCGCCGACTTGCCCAGAATACCAACAATTCCACACATTCTGTTGAACCCTCGTGCGCTAATCTCGTGGTGTCGGCACTCGTCCTCCGACTCGACGCGGAAGGGTAACGAGGTTAACGGGCCGCTCAACTCACAGAATGTTTCACGATGACGCCTCTAATCGCGGGTTGGGGCAAATGAGGGACACCAATAAAAGCGTTGCAAAAAGCGTGCTCGATTAAGACTTGGCCTTTCGGCGCGCCATCATGGTCCGGAATTTCTCCGCCCAGCCGGGGCGTTCCTCCTGGGCCGATCGTTCCAAGGCCAGACTGCCCGCCGCGACATCCTTCGTTATCACGCTGCCGGAGCCGACATAGGCGCCCGCGCCGATCCTCACCGGGGCCACCAGCGACGAGTTCGAACCGATGAAAGCGCCCTCTGCGACCTCCGTGCGTGCTTTGTTGAAACCGTCATAGTTACAGAAAATCGTGCCAGCGCCGATGTTCGCCTTTGGCCCGACGATGCCATCGCCCAGGTAGGACAGGTGATTGGCCTTGGCGCCTGCGGCCAGGGTTGTGTTCTTTACCTCGACGAAGTTCCCGATATGAACTTTCTCGCCGAGCCTGGCGCCCGGCCGCAACCGCGCGAACGGCCCCACGCGCGCACCCGCGCCGATATTCGCGCCCTCAAGATAGCTGTTGGCCTTGATCTCGGCGCCTTCCGCGATGCTGACACCGGTCCCGAAGAATACGTTGGGCTCGATGATCACATCGCATGCGATCTGTGTATCGAAGGAGAGGTAAACGGTCTCGGGCGCGATCATGGTCACGCCCTCCTGCATCAACTCGCCGCGCCGGCGCGCCTGCCAGATAGCCTCGGCGGCCGCAAGCTGATCGCGAGCGTTGACGCCCAAGACCTCGTCCTCGTCGCATTCCACCACGGCGCCCGAAAGGCCGTCCGCACGCGCTAGTTCGATGGCGTCGGTCAGGTAGTACTCGCCCTTGGCGTTGGCGTTGCCGATCCGCGATAGCAGCGCCGAGAGTGCCGGCACGCGAAATGCGATCACACCTGAATTGCACAGTTCGATGCGGCGCTCCGCTTCGGTTGCATCCTTATCCTCGCGAATGGCGATCAGTTCATCCTTGCGGTCGGTGATCAGGCGGCCATAGCCTGCGGGGTTGGCCGTGCGAAATCCCAGCACCACGACCGCCGCGCCCAGGTCCAGGCGCGTGCGCATCCGCGCGATGGTCTGCGGCCGGATCAGAGGCGTATCTGCATACAGCACCAGCACATCGCCGCAATGCGCATCGAGCGCTTGGCGGGCGGCGAGCACGGCGTCGGCCGTGCCCTGCTGAGTGGGTTGGAGGAAAACCTGCGCCTTGGGCGCCGCGGCCTTCGCCGCCTCGTCGACGGTACTCATATCCGGGCCCACAACGACTGCAAGGCGTTCGCTGCCAGCATCCTCGGCGAGTGCCAGAACGTGGCCCAGCATGGTACGCCCAGCGACCTTGTGCAGGACCTTGGGCAGCGCCGACTTCATGCGGGTGCCTTTGCCGGCAGCCAGCACGATGGAAAGGAGCGGGGAGGCTGTCATCGTCAGTCCTGATATCGGGTTTGGCACTCGATCATGATACGCCGGGCTTTGTGGCGTGCACGCATAGCCCCGGGGGCCGTCATTGGGCAAGGGGCGTGGGCCCGGGCGGCACCGTCACGTACGGACCCGAAGCGCAGGGAGGAAGCACTTTGCGCCTGAATTGCCCGGCTTTCAGCCCGTGTCCACAGGGACGTCATCCACAGCTTCGCGCGCGCACGCGCAGGCGGACCATTGCCCCGTTCCGCCCCCTCGGCCACGATCATCATTAGTTCCGAATCATCATGCGTGATTTTTTCATTCGCCCCTAGACATTCGACAGGCGGCGATTGTCTACAAGATTACAGGATAGCTCTGTTATGACCGCGACGTATGCTACCCGCCCAGGACAGCCCTATCCGGCCTCCTCCTATCCAGCCCACCAAGCCGCTTCGGCGGCGTCGGCCGGGACCAACGCGCCCGCCGCTGGGGCCCACATGGCAGCAGCCTCGTATACGCCAGCAAACCACTCGCTGGCCAATTTCGCCTCCGGGCCGATCCCTGACCCTGAGACCTCTACGCCCATCATCCCCCTGGCCAAGCGGCCTCTTTTCACGCCCAAGGTCGTCGTGTGGTCCATGCTCGGGCTGCTGGCGGCGGCCTACATGGGCACCATGCTGCTCGCCCCCGCCCTGCTCGACGACTTGGCGCCAACCGCCGCCTATATCACCGATCCGCAATCCGACCAGGGGCAGCGCGTCGCCGCGCGGCTCGTCAGCGACGTATCTGGGTTGAAGGAAAGCATGGCGCAAGTCCAACTCGAGCTGTCGAAAGTAAAGACCGAAATTGCGACTTCGGCGGACCGGGCCAAGGCGATGAACGCGCAGCTCATGGCATTGGAGCAGCGGCTTGCGCAGACTTCCCGAGAAACACTCGATGCCTCTGAGCCGGAAGCCGGCGGCGACCTCGGCCAGCGTGGGGCAACAGCATCCAATTCTCCCGCACCTCCGGCAGCGCCGGCTGCAACGGCGCCCAAAATCGGCTCGCCCGAGCAACCCAAGCTCGTAAACGCCCAACCCGCCGGCAGCGAGCCTGCTGAACAAAGCGCCATGGAAACGGGCAGCGTATCCCAGGCGGCAAAGGCCAGCGGGAAAACTGCAGTCAAGCCTGCAGGGGCAAAACCCAAGACGATGGAGATCCCTGCCGGCCCGATCGACTTCGGCGCCGCCGTGGTCCAGCCCGCCACGCCACCCGTCGGACTGCAGATTTCGTCGGGTGCTTCAATCGACTCCCTGCGCTTGAGCTGGAGCCTGTTATCCGACCGGCACGGGGACACGCTGAAGAACCTGCAGCCGCGCTATGTCGCCCGCGGCGACGTCGATCATCCAACCTATGATCTCATCGCCGGTCCGATCCAATCCCGCAGCGAGGCACAGCGCCTCTGCAAGGCCCTTGCCGCCAGGAACGTGCCGTGCACCGTCGGTGACTACATGGGCGCCTCGCTCTGAGGGTCATCTTCTAAGGAGCCCATCTCCGAGGGACCATCACTCGATTGATGGCTGAGAGCCGTGGCTCAGCCGCGCGCCGGCGCAGTGCCGGCGGCGCGCTATCGGCCGGACACCGCTTGCCGTGCTCAATTTGCTTTCTTGCAGGTGCTGATGCCGAGCAGGCGATAGAGGGGGCACCATCCGATGAGGGCCGTTGCCAGCGGGATGATGCCGAGCCAACCCCACCAGATACCGGACGCGGGTGCATTCGCCACATCATGGAGGCCTAGCGCCAGCGCGATAAGCACAACGCCGAGGATCAGGCGCAGCGCACGATCGAGATTCGACATGTTTCTGGTCATTGCAGGCTCCCGGTAATCCTGGCCGCGATGCGCGCGTGACGGCGAGAAACCGCCAGCGCCGTGGAAGCCTATTGGGAAGCGTCCACTTCTGCGCTGATTATGATCAAGCCCTGCGCACATGCATACCACAGCCTACACTGGCAGGGCCGTGCGTGTCACGCCCCGCCGGATGAGCGGCCGACATCACAGATCGGACGTATTGAACGTATCGCAGGCCTCCATGCGGCCCGACTTCAAACCCTCGCTGAACCAGCGCACGCGCTGTTTTGAGGTGCCGTGCGTGAAAGCATCCGGCACGACGCGTCCTGTCATCTTCCGCTGGATCATGTCATCGCCGATCTGGGTTGCGGCGTTGAGCGCCTCCTCGACGTCGCCCGCCTCGAGCCGCTTCTTCATCTGATCGTTGAGATTGGCCCAGACGCCCGCAAGACAGTCGGCCTGCAGCTCCATGCGCACCTGAATCTGATTGGCGGTGGCCTCGTCAACGCGGCTTTTCAGTTCTTGAACCTTATCGGCGATCCCGAGCAGGTACTGGACATGATGGCCGACCTCATGCGCCACGACGTAAGCCTGCGCGAAGTCGCCGCCTGCATTGAACTGACGCTTCATCTGCTCATAGAATGACAGATCGATGTAAACCTTCTGGTCGAGCGGACAATAGAAGGGTCCCATGGCCGCCTGGCCCGCCCCGCAAGCCGTCCGTGTATAGCCCGTGAACAGCACCAGAGGCGGCTCCCTGTAGGTCTGTCCGAAACTCTTGAACACGCGCGTCCAGACGTCTTCTGTGTCGGCGAGCACGCGCGAAATGAAGACCTTCATGTCGTCTTGGCTTAGGGGTGCGTTCGCGGTGGTGTTGCGCGAGCCCGGCAATCCGGGAATGTCGACCTGCGTGCGCCCGGCGGGCTGCTGGCGTTCCGCACGCGGCAACTGGGGCATGTTGATCTGCCCGCCGTCCTGCGGTCCCAGCAGAACGTCGAGCGGGTTGATGCCCATGAACATCATGATGGCGCCGATGATGAGTAACGTCGTCAGGCTGACGCCGCCGCCCCCGCCGATGGGAATCCGAATGCCCCGGCCGCCGAACCCGCCTTCGCCGCGGCGATCCTCAACATTCGTGCTTTCGCGATCGTCGTCACCGTAACGCATGGCAGGCCTCTGAAGAACTCAATCGGTCAGGCAGGAACGCCCTTGGGGGTTGCATGGTTGCGCATAGTGCATGCCTCACAGGCCAGCACAAGGGTTCGACGCGGATGCCCGTGCCGGATTTCAATGCCCTCAACGGCGCAGCAGATCCTTGCCCTTGCGCGCGGTGAGTGCCAGCGAACCCTCGCTGGCCGGCAGCGCCTCGCGCTCGGGCGAAGCCGGCGCTTTTTGCTTGGCCGGAGCCTTGAGCAGCACGCGAACGGCGCGCGCGGCCGCAACCGTCCCGTCTGCCGCATAAGCTTCGTGGTTCTTTTCGATTTCGGAGAGTTCGTAGCGGTAATTGACCATCAGGCCGTGCGCCTCGCGCAAGCCCTTCTCGGACGTATCGGCCAGCCAGTTGATTCGCTCGATGCGAGCGCCATTGCCCAGATGAAAACGCGCCACCGGATCGACGGGCCGCTGGTCGGCGGACTTGGCCATGAGGAAATAATGGGCGGCAAGTTGCAGCAGCGCCGCTTTCAACGGTGCGGCTTGAGCCCCTAGGTCGCGCGCCACCTCAACCCAGCGCGGATCCCGCAGCACGCCCAGGATCTCGCGCTCCTGGGGCGTGATGAGAGTGGCGTCGCCGCTCGCGATGGCGCGATCGAGCCAGCGGGCAAAATGCGGAGCAGGCGAGAGCGTCACGAACGTCTTCAGCGAGGGCAACTCGCGCACGAGTTCCTCCACAACCTGCTTGAGCAGGAAATTTCCGAACGAGATCCCTTTCAGGCCATCCTGACAGTTCGATATGGAATAGAAGACCGCAGTCGTCGGCGCGTCGTCGGCCAACCCGCGACGCGCTTGGAGCAGCGGCTCGATGGCATCCGGCACGTCGCTCGCCAACGCGACCTCGACGAAGATCAGCGGTTCGTCGACCAGCGAGGGATGGAAGAAGGCGAAGCAGCGCCGGTCCGACGGATCGAGCCTGCGGCGCAGATCGTCCCAGCCCTTGATTTCATGCACGGCTTCATAGGCGATGATTTTCTCCAGGATCGCTGCCGGCGTCTGCCAATCGATACTTCGCAGAACCAGGAACCCGCGGTTGAACCAGGTCTGCAGCAGGCGCTGCAGATCCGCATCGATGATCGGGATCGCAGGATCGGATTTGGGCAGGCGCAACAGGTCATGGCGCAAGGCGACGATCTGGGCGGTCGCACCCGGCGCAAGGTTGAGCCGGCGGAAGAACTCGCGCCGCGGGCTGACCGTCGCCTGATGCAGCGCCTGCAACGTCGAAGCGTCCGGGTGGGCCAGATAGGCTTCCGCCGCAGCACGTACTTTCTCCGCGTCGGGTTGCAGATCCTCCGCCAGATACGAGAAAAAACGCCGGCGTTCTTCAGCGGTGGCTGTTTTCAGCCGGTTCAGAAGCTGGCGGGCTATGGCAACGCCGGATGCCTCGCCACGCCCTGACATGAGGGCGCGCGCCAGCACCTCGATGTTGTCCTCATCGCCCGATCCGAACAGCGACTTGGGCAGCAGCGCGCGGCTCTGCTCGGCCAAGGTGTTCATCATTTCCTGAAGGAAAGAGACGTTCAAGGTCCGTTTCTCCCAATGAGGCCAGCGCTGGCCGCGCGTTAACGTTTCGCTAACGATAGACCATCAGCATGTCGGTCTCATCATCGTTTCGCGCAAGGGTGCTTTCATCATGGACGACCCCGTGAGCGCCGGGCGGCCGGCATCGAGCCTCAATTCCGTCACGAACGACACGGGCCGGGTGGCCTTCTGCGGCCCCTACGTGCTGTCCGCAATTACCGGGTTCGGCATTTCCCGAATCGAGGACGTCATCCGGGCGGGCCGGGATATTCCCGAGGGCCGCAAGCCCATCGTCCGGGGAACCTATTCCGACGAAGTGGCGGCAGCGCTTGCCCATTTCGGCTACCGGATGGTGCTCAAGGAAACCTATCTCAACAAGGCGCGCAAGGAACGCCCGACCGTCTGGACGTGGATGCAGAAGCCGCGCAACGCCTGGGCCTACTACATCCTGGCGATTCACAAGGGCAAGGAAGGCCACTGGATCCTCGTCAAGGGCGTGAAGATGTGTGACACGTTCACGGAAGGAAAGTGGACCTTCGTGGTCGACGGCCCTCACCGGGGCTGTCGCATCATGGAGGTCTTCGAAGTCAAAAAGGCGATCGACGCCTGACCGGTCCGCGGCCGCCGGCCCCAGCCGCAATGCAGGGTATGATTGCATGTTGCTCGGTGGCTTCGTGAGCTCGATCTTACTGATCGCCGCGCTGGTCATGTCGCTCGCGGCGCGCAGGCGCATCGGGGAACTCACCGCGCGCATTGCGCATATAGAGCGGGCGATTGACCGCCTGCGCGATGATTTTTCAGGCTTGCGCGCGGCGGGCGCCCCGCCGCCAGGCAAGCGCGAGGAACGGGCCGCGGCCCAACAGCAGCCTTCTTCCCCGGCGCCTGAACCTGCGCCCCCGCCGGCGTTGGCTGCCGTCCCGCCGCCCCAGGCGCCAAAAGCCGAGGCCGCCTCTGGACCCACGCAGCCTCGAACAGCCGCCGCTCCCAGCGTACCGGCCGTCGCAGCAGGTACGCGCGGCGTGCGGCCACAAGAGGCGCCGGCGGAGCCTCCACAGCGCCCCGAGCGCGGTAGCCTCGAGGAGCGGCTGGGCACCCGCTGGGTCGTATGGGCGGGCGGCGCGGCCCTCGCCGCCGGCGGTCTTTTTCTGGTGCGCTATTCCATCGAAGCAGGTCCTCATCGGCCCCGGCGTGCGCGTTGGGCTGGGCGTGCTGCTCGCCTGCGGATTGATCGTTGCCGGAGAGTGGATGCGCCGTCATGACATCGCTTGGCCGCCCCCCACCGAGGCCTTCGCACCAGCGCACATTCCAAGCGTGCTGACGGCGGCGGGAACCATCGTCGCCTTCGGCACGCTCTATGCCGCCCATGCGCTCTACGGCTTCATCGGCCCGGCCGCCGCGTTCGTTCTGTTGGGCGCAACGGGCATCCTCACCTTGCTGGCCTCGGCGCTGCACGGCCCCGCGCTCGCCGGACTGGGACTGGCCGGCTCTTTCCTCGCACCCGCGCTCGTTTCTTCGGCAACGCCGGGTTTTTGGCCGCTTGCTCTCTACTTCGCGGCTGTGGCCGGCGCAGCCTATATGCTGTCGCGCATACGCGGCTGGCAGTGGCTTGCAGCTTGCACAATTGCGGGCGCACTCGGCTGGGGTTTGGGCATGATCCTGGGCGCCGCAAGCGATGGCGCGGCCGGTTCCAGCTCCAACACGACGGCCACGATGGCGCATGTTCTGGCGCAGCTCGTGCTTGCCGCCTTCTTTCTTGCCTATGAGCCCAACGCCAGCCGCCGCGACTGCGATGCTTCACCCGATCCGTTCGCGCTGTGCGCGCTGGCCGCCGTCGCTTTTCTGGTCATGACGTATTTGTCGGCCGTTCCATTCTCGTCCCGGCAATGGTCCCCGACGCTGCTCGCCGCTCTCGTAGTGCTCACCCTGACTGGTTGGCTGGCGCCACCGGCCGCCGCTGCCATGATGCTTGGCGGCGCGGTAGCTCTGGTCGGTCTGTCGCTTTGGCCCGGCCTTTACCTGCCGCCCGACCGCACGTTGCTTGCGCCCTACGCGGCGCGCGTGCTGCGGCTGCCCGACAACGTAACAAGTTACCTGACCGCATCGGCGCTGTGGACGCTGCTACCTGCGGCAGTTGCCGCCTACCGCCTCTGGCGCGGACCGCTGCTCAAGGCGCCGATCGCTGCAATCTACTCCGGCGCTGCAACGCTCCCCCCGCTGCTTGCGCTCATCCTCGCGTACCTGCGCGTCACGCAATTCGATACCTCCATCGCGTTCGCTCTGTGTGGTACGTCGCTGGCGGCTGCGTTCGCCGTGATCGCCGCACAATTCGACAAGGCGGATCGCGACAACGCGGCTCCCGCACACCACTTTGCAGCCGGAGCGTTCGCAGCCGCCGCCATTGCCGCGCTGGCGTTCGCCATGACCGTCAGCCTTTCGCGCGGCTATCTCACGGTTGCGATCGCGCTGACCGCGCTCGGCGCCTCTTATGTCGCCTGCTTGCGCGACCTGCCCCTTCTGCGCCCCGTCGTGGCCGGGCTGGGCGCGATCGTGGCCGCGCGCCTGGCCTGGGAGCCGCGAATCGTGGGCGAAGGCGGCGTAGGCTCGACGCCCATCCTCAACTGGCTGCTGATCGGCTACGGCGTTCCCGCAGTTGCATTCTGGCAATCGGCCCGGTTGCTCGAGCGCGATGAGAGTTCAACGACCGCGGTGCGTATCTGCGACACCCTGGCGGTTTCGTTTGCCGCGCTGCTCGCATTCTTCCAGATCCGCCAGTTCATGCATGACGGCGACATCCTGCGGCCCGCGGTTGAACATGTCGAGGCGGGGTTGACGGCGCTGGCCGCCATCTTGATGTCATTTGGGCTTGCGCGCATGAATTTCACCAAACGAAATCCCGTCTTCGATACCGCATCGCTCGTGCTTGGCGCGGGGGCAATCGCCTTGGCTGCGTTTGGCCTGGCGATCGCCACGAATCCGTATCTTACGGGCGACGAGGTGACTGGGCGCACGATCTTCTCCTCGTTGCTGCCCGCCTACCTGATGCCAGGGTTGTGCGCCCTGTACCAGAGGTTGATCTTCACTGAGCGCGAAACCAGACCCCGCGCGCCCTAAGTGTGCCATTTCATCGTCCGCAGACAGAAAAAGGCAACCTTGAGGTCATTTTCGGATGGTCAAACGGCGCCTAGGTGCTAGCATTTAATAATTCAACGGATTTCGCTGCGGCTGCGTCCCGGCTTTCACTTGCGGTCCAGCCTTCACTGCCGGCGATTGCGAACCTGAAGCACGAGGGAAACTCTCATGAGACTGCTATCGATGGTTCTGATGGCGCTTTGCGCCTTCGGCCTTGGCATGACCTCCTTCCATTCGGATGCCGAGGCCGGCAGGCGTACCGGGCGCAATGTCGCCATTGGCGTTGCCGCCGGCTTGGCGACCATGGCGATCATTTCGGGCGCCGCACGCGCAAACGAGCGCGAGCGCCGGGGCCGCAATTCGTGTGCCCGCCTTCTGGACAAGTGCGAAGACGGCCAGGAGTGGGCCTGCGACAAGTACGAAGCGCGCTGCGAGGATTGATCGGACTGGAGCGCTTTGCCGGAAAAGTCTGGAACCGGTTTTCCGACAAGACGCGCGCCACTTCGGCCCGGCACCAAAAAAGAGGCCGTGGACTTGCGCGGCCTCTTTTGCTTCTCAAGTCCGCACCTTCAAGCGCTCTTTTTGAACTTCTCGAACGCGCGCGCGATTGCCGCCTCGTTGCGATCTGAAACGTAGTAATCGCCCAGCACCAGCCGATCCATGTCGGTGCGCAGATAGCAGGATATCGCCTCGGCCGGCCCATTCACTACCGGCTCCTGACGATTGAAGCTCGTGTTCAATATGACGGGAATGCCCGTCAGCTTGGCGTACTCCTCGATGACGCCGTAGTAGCGCGGATTTGCCTTGCGATCGATGGTCTGGATGCGGCCCGTGCCATCGACATGGGCTGCGGCTGGGATCAGTGCCACCTTGTCCTTGCGGATCATCGGTGCAACCGTCATGAAGGGATCGGGATGGGAGTACTCGAAAAACTCCCCCAACCGCTCTAGCAGCACCACCGGCGCAAACGGGCGAAACGCCTCGCGGTGCTTGATGCGCGCGTTGATGAGATCCTTCATCTTGTTGGTGGTGGCCGACGACAGGATCGAGCGGTTGCCCAGAGCGCGCGGCCCGATTTCGGCGCGGCCCTGGAACCAACCCACGATTTTCATGTCGGCAAGGTCCTGCGCGACGCGCTTCAGCAGCGCGCCCTCCTCCATGCGCTCGTACTTGAGGCCCGCTTCGTTCAGCGCCTTCACGATTTCGCCGTCCGGATACGCCTTGCCGTAGAAGGCGTGCGTCAGTTCGAAGCCGCGCGTGTTGCCGAGCGTGTGATGCCAGTGATAAAGCGCCGACCCGAAACATACGCCCGTGTCGGAAGCAACCGGCGGCACCCACACGCGCTCGAAATCAGTCTCGCGCAAAATGCGCGCATTGGCGACGCAGTTGAGCGCGACGCCTCCCGAGATGACGAGGTTCTTGTTCTTGTGCACGCGGTAAAGCTCGCGCGTCACGTGCAGCAGCGCTTCTTCCGTCCAATGCTGGAGCGCCCAGGCGATATCGTGGTGATGAGCGGTGAGCGGCGCGTTGGATTTGCGGCGCGGACCGAACACCTCGTAAAAGCGCGGCTTGAAGGGCTCGATGAGGCCGTGGGTGGGATAATTGATCAGGTCCTTGTTGATCTGGATGCGCCCTTGCGGCAGCAGGCGGATCAATTCGCCGAACTTGTCCTTGTAGGCCGGGCCGCCCAACGCGGCGAGCGCCATCACGGTGCCTTCCTGGAAGAAGGGAAAGCCCAGGTGCTCGGACACGCAGGTGTAGAGCATGCCCAGGCTGTCGAACATCGGATCCGACCACTGGCGCTGAAGGCGGTTGCCCGCACCCGTCCAGGCGCTCGTCGCACCGTCGTCGCCATAACCGTCGGCAACCAGAACCGTCGCCTCTTCGAAGGGCGATACGAAGAACACCGCCGCATGGCTCTCGTGGTGGCCCACCTGCACGATGGGAGGCAGCCTTCGCAGGCCGAATTGGCGCCACAGGCCGAGCTTCAGGCGATTTGGAACATTGAGCAGGCCGACCGTATGCGTGCGGTGGGCTTGCGGGCGCAACAGATTGAGGCTGGCGGGCAGATCGCCGAACACCGCTCCCAGCAACGCACGACGAATCCGCTTCATGTCCCAGGGGCAGGTGATCGTATCAATATCCTCGAGACGCATGAAGCCGCCGGGCCCGAAGACCGTATCCAGCGCCATGCGCGGATACTTCAGCGTGTGCTTGATCCGATTGAAGCGCTCTTCCTCAAGAATAATGTTCGGCTTGCCGTCGCTCAGCAGCGCGAGCCCCGAGTCATGAGATGTATAAACCAATCCAAGGATGTTCACGTCTCGTCTATCCTTACCGGGACCAATGCTGACGGGCCGCTCCCGCGCGCGCCGCAAGCCGTTATCGCTTGTGCCATGCGCGCAAGGTTAATGGTCCGACATTCCGCACTAGAGTAAAAACCTCGCATTCCCATTCGCAGGCTCATTCGCGAGCATGGCAAAAAGGGCGCGATTGACGTCGCGCCCCTCCCACCAAGGCCGTGTCCTGGTGCCGCCGTAACCGGCTCAGTCCTTGGCACGCTCAACGTACGAGCCGTCGGCCGTCATGATCACGACGCGAGTCCCGGCGCCGATGTGGGGCGGCACCATGACGCGCGCACCGTTGGAAAGCTTTGCAGGCTTGTAGGACGAGGATGCCGTCTGGCCTTTGACGACCGGGTCGGCCTCCACGATCTCGAGTGTCACGCGGGCGGGCAACTCGATGGCGATCGGCACGCCCTCGTGCATGGAGACGAGGCAGGTCATGCCTTCCTGAAGCCACTGGGCCTGATCGCCCACGACGTCCTTGGGGATGGTGATCTGATCGAAGGTTTCGGGCTGCATGAAATTGTAACCCATTTCGTCTTCGTACAAATAATTGTAGTCTTTCTCGTCCAGGAACGCGCGTTCGACCTGATCGGTTGTGCGGTAGCGCTCGGTCACCTTCACGCCGTCGGCGATGCGGCGCATCTCCAGGTGCGTGACGGGTGTGCCCTTGCCCGGATGAATGTTCTCGGCGTGCATCACGACTGCGAGTTTGCCGTCGAGATCCAGGACGTTGCCTTTGCGGACCGAGCTTGCGATAACCTTCACCACGAGGTGGTCTCCGTTCATTGGCTAATGGGCGCCGGACCTGACTTGGCGGGACCTGACTTGGCGAGACCTGACTTGGCCCTGGACGGCACCGCGATGGAATGGAATTCTGGCGGCTTCATACCCGCTTCGCACGAGAAGGCCAAGTGCGGCCAATGCTCTAGAACCCAAGCGTCTGCAAACTACCGATGAATAAACGAGAAAATGGCCCCTCCGCGTGGTGGGATCACGGCCGCCACGCCGACCGCAGGCCCTTTCTGGCCGCCAGGGGGCGGATAAGGGGCGCAATTCGCGCCTGGTTCGAGGCCCAAGGGTTCACGGAAGTCGACGCCGGATGCCTGCAGGTCTCACCCGGCAACGAAACGCATCTGCACGCCTTCAAGACCGAGCTGACCGGGACCGATCTGTCGCGGCGCGATCTCTACCTGCACACCTCGCCCGAGTTCGCCATGAAGAAGCTCTTGGCGGCCGGCGAGGAAAAGATCTTCACCTTCGCCCCCACCTTCCGCAACCGCGAGCGCGGCCCGCTGCACGCGCCCGAATTCATGATGTTGGAATGGTATCGCGCCGGCGCGCCTTATGAGGCGCTGTGGGAGGACTGCGCGCAGATCCTGCAAATCGCAGCCGCCCAGGCGGGGCGTGCGCTTTGGCGCTGGCGCGAGCGCACCTGCGATGTCATGAAGCCGTACGATATCCTGACCGTCTATGACGCCTTCGCACAATACGCCGGCATACCGCTCGACCATAGCGTCCATGCCGCAGGAGTTGATCGCGGCGCGCTCGCCGCATTCGCCGAGCAGCGCGGATATGGGATTTCCGACGATGACAGCTGGGGCGACATCTTCTCCAAGGTGTTGACGGAAGCCATCGAGCCCGAGCTCGGAAAATTCCATCCGTCGATCCTGTGCGAGTACCCCATTCATGAGGCTGCTCTCGCGCGTCCCCGGCCCGGGAATTCGCATGTCGCCGAACGCTTCGAACTGTATGTGTGCGGCGTCGAAATCGCCAACGGCTTCGGCGAACTGACGGACCCTCGCGCGCTGCGCCAACGCTTCGAGAAATGGATGGACGACCGCGAGGCGATCTATGGTGAGCGCTACCCCATCGACGAAGACTTTCTGGCCGCGGTCGCGCACATGCCACCATCGACGGGTTGTGCGCTCGGCTTTGACCGTCTCGTCATGCTGGCGGTGGGCGCGGCCAATGTCGATCAGGTGATTTGGACCCCCATGCCCACTATCGGCAAGTAGGTGAGTTGCACACGTCACTTTTTGGGTGTTGCTTCGCAGAGCGGATCGAACGGAGGGCGATTGTCCATGGAAATCCACACCGGCGGATGCCAATGCGGGGCGGTCCGCTTTCGCCTCGAAGGTGCGCTTGGCACTGCCTCGGTCTGCCATTGCCGCATGTGCCAGAAGGCGTTCGGAGGCGTTTACGCGCCGTTGGTGTCGACTGGAGGAGCAAAGCTGACCTGGACACGCGGGGCGCCTGCGCGCTTCAGATCGTCGAACTTCGTCGAACGCGGCTTCTGCGCCAAGTGCGGCACGCCGCTTTCCTACGAAGCGCCCGACGGCGTGGCGCTCGCCATCGGAGCCTTCGATCATCCGGAGAATATCGAACCCATCGTCCAGTTCGGCGTCGAGAGCAAACTTCCCTATGCCGACCGCATCGCATCCCTACCTGGCCGGCACACGTTCGACGATGCTGAGGCGGCGCCGTTCCTCGACAGGATCGTGTCCTGCCAGCACCCCGATCACGACACCGATGAATGGCCGCCGCAATGAGCCTGGAGCGCACGCTTCGAACTCCGGCCGATATCGCCGATGCCGGAATTTCAACTCACGATACGCGCGACGCGCTCGCGCGCGTCGGGGAGCGCTACGCAATCGCCATCACTCCGGCCATGGCTGAACTCATGGATCGCGACAACCCCAGCGACCCCATAGCGCGGCAGTTCGTGCCGGACATTCGTGAGCTTGATACGCTGCCCCAGGAACGCGCCGATCCGATCGGCGATCACCCGCATACGCCGGTGCCCGGCATCGTTCATCGCTACAAGGACCGCGTGCTGCTGAAACTCGCACACATCTGTCCGGTCTATTGCCGCTTCTGTTTCAGGCGCGAAATGGTCGGTCCGGATCTGGGGCAGGCGCTCTCGGCCCGCGAGCTTCGGCGTGCGCTCGAATACATCGCCGCCCAACGCGAAATCTGGGAGGTAATCGTCACCGGCGGCGATCCGCTGGTTCTGTCGCCCCGGCGCATCGCGAACGTCACCGCCGCCTTGGCGGAAATTGCCCATGTCAGGATCGTGCGTTGGCACTCGCGCGTGCCGGTCGTCGATCCCGGCCGCATCATGCCTGAACTCGTTGAAGCGATGCGTACCGCCGGGAAACGCACGCTCCTTGCCGTTCACACCAATCATCCGCGCGAGTTGACGCCACCCGCGCGCGCGGCCCTCGCGCGGCTCGATGCGGCCGGGATCGGCCTGCTCAGCCAGACGGTCCTGCTCAAAGGCGTCAACGACACCGCCGATACGATGGAAGCTCTCATGCGCGCGCTGGTGGAATGCGCTATCAAGCCTTACTATCTGCACCATGGCGATCTCGCGCCGGGCACTTCCCACCTGCGAACGAGCATTCCCGAAGGCAAGGCGTTGATGCGCGATTTGCGCACGCGTCTGTCAGGCGTCGCGCTCCCCACGTACGTGCTCGATATTCCTGGCGGATATGGGAAGGTAGAAATCGAAGCCAATGTGACGGACCTGGGCGGCGGCCGTTTCGCGGTGCGCGATCCAAAGGGCGTCATGCACATCTACCAGGACATCTTGAGCGATCCACAGTGAAACCATTGTGCCGGCTTTCCACCCAATGAAGGCTTCACGTCTCATGAATTGCAAAAGCGCAACGCCTGGCCTGATTGCCTCGAACGCGACGCTGCCGGGGGCTGCCCGGCAGTTGTCTACCGCTTTCGCAATGCTCGCCGGCGGACTGCTGGCAGTCACCGTCCCGGCACATGCCCGGACATGTCCGCCGATACCCAACCCGGTCGTCGATCTCGCTATCGAACGCTATTATGGCGACAGCGCCGGCTCTATCGTCGAACCGGCGCGCATGGAAGCGTATGAGGCACAAACCGCGCCGCTCGCCGCATTCGTCGGATTCATCACCAAGTACGCCGACCGCGCCTGGCAACAGCCCTCCGGCGCCCATGACGCTGCCGCCTGTGCTCTCGCATGGCTGAAGGGATGGGCCGATGGCGGCGCTTATCTCGGCAAGATGAGTTCAAAGCAGGCGGAGGCTCAGCGACGGTGGGATTTGGCCGGAACCGCGCTGGCCTATGTTAAAGTTCGCAAATGGGCAGGGCCGCAGGAGCGCGCCGCCATCGAGGCTTGGCTTGCCAGATGGGCCGACGCGGCGCGGGCGGCCTTCGACGACAAGACGGTGAAGCGCAACAATCACTGGTACTGGTTCGGACTTGCGCAAGCCGGCGTCGCAACGGCGGCCAACGATGCCAAGCGTTGGCAGGAAGCAAGAGCAATCTTCCAGGACGCTCTCGCCGACATCACGCCCGAAGGCACGCTGCCGCTGGAGTTGGCGCGCAAAGGACGCGCGCTCCATTATCACGCATTTGCTGCCGAGCCGCTCGTCGTGATGGCGGAGATCGCGACCCAGCGCGGCGAAGACTGGTATTCCCTGCGCGAGGGGGCCTTGCACCGCCTGCTTGCCCTGACCGTGCGAGGTCTCGCCGATCCAGCAATCTTCGATAGGCTGGCTGGCGTTGCCCAGCAGCGTCCCGTCAAGTCGGGTTACGGCTGGGCCATCGCCTACCGCGCACGGTTCCCCGGCAAGATGCCCGAGGCCATCCAACAACCCGCTAGCCATCGCTACATCGGCGGCGACATCATGGTACTGGAGCGCGCGATCTGTTCATCGCCTTGAGGGCGCCGACTCGCTCCACCCCTGCGGCATTTCGGTATGCCCTCTGGACCTGTTCCCTGGGGAACAGCACTGTTCAAACCGATGGGCTGAACCTGATGTTTAACGCGCGCCAGCGGACTTTGGGGCCAGGACTCGGGGCGACTTTGCGCCGGCCGGTTTTGGCTGTCCTTTGAGCACAGGGCGTTGCGAGAGTACCGAGCTTGACCTTGTGCGGGACGACGATCGTGACCGAAGCAAACCTCATTCTGGCGGCAATGGCCTACCTCCTCGCGAAGCACGCGGTGGCTGACTTTTTGCTGCAGACCGCCTATCAGCGCCAAACCAAGGGTATCTACGGCGCGCTCGGCGGGTTTACCCACTGCCTGACGCACGTCGTCCTGACCGCCCCCGCACTCTTGCTGTTTCCCGCGCTCGGCGCTCGGCTTGCTTTGGGGATCTTGGCTGGCGAATTTGTAATTCACTATCATCTGGACTGGTTGAAAGACCAGGCCGTCAAGCGTAACGGCTGGACCTCCCACGACACGCCGTTCTGGTGGGCCCTCGGCCTCGACCAGCTTCTCCACGGCTTAACGTACGTCGCCATTCTCTGGGTTGCTGTCGCCTGTCAATGACCAGGGGCGGTCCTTGGCCCCGCAACGGAAAGTCCTATCGACTGGATCGCGCGCGCGTGGGCGTGTAAAAAAACGGGCATGTCCGGTCCCCGGCATTGCCTCGCCCTGCCGGCCTCGCCCACAGCGCCCCGCAAAACCCCGCAATTGCCACATGTAACGGTTCGACCGCATCCGACGAACATGGAATGGAAAGGCAACCCGGCTTGAGCAACCGCATGCGTGACAGCGAATGGTCGCAACTCATGCGTGCGGCCATGAATGGGGATGATGGCTCCTACCGGAGCTTTCTTACCGATGTGTCGAGAGCCCTTCGAGCGATCGTCCGGCGCGGACTTGGCGCGACGGACATTGCCGGCTCGGATGCCGAAGACGTGGTTCAAGAGGTCATTTTGGCGATACATATGAAGCGGCATACCTGGGACCAGACCAAGCCGATAGGGCCGTGGATCATTGCCATCGCCCGCAACAAGATGATCGACGAAATCCGCCGCCGCGGCCGCCGGCCGGAGGTTCCCATCGACGGATTGCTCGAAATCCTCGAAGCCCCGGGCCAGGACGATGCCATCAATGCCTATGACGCCGCCCGCGTTCTCGATGGCTTGACTGGCAGGGCGCGCGACATCGTTAAATCCATCGCCATCGATGGCCAGAGCGCCCGGGAAGTCGCCGGCCGGCTCGGCATGAGCGAGGTCGCCGTCCGCGTGCAGTTGCACCGGAGCCTCAAGTCGCTCGCCGACACCTACCAACAAAAGCCAAACCCATGAAGACGGAAGATGTCATCCGGGCCGTGGTGGCCGACAATGCGAGCATCCAGAGGCCGATCGGACAGACGATCACCCGGGCGCTAGGCGCGGGCGCGCTGGCGGGTTCCGTCGTCTTCTGCGGACTTCTCGGGCTGCGGCCGGACTTCGCCTGGGTTCTGGCGAACTCTGCGCGCTTTGACTTCAAGCTGTTCTTTACGATCGCCGTCGCGGCGTGCGCCTTCCTGCTGACCCGGCGGCTGGCGCGTCCGGACGGCGCGGGGAAAACCGTGGCGTGGGCATTTGCCATTCCAATCGGCGCTCTGGCGGTGGCCGTGGTCATGGAGTTGAACGCGCTACCCAGCGATCGCTGGCTGATCCATGCGCGCGGGTCCAATTGGCTCGCCTGCATGACCATGATCCCGGTTCTCTCACTGGCGCCGCTCATCGCGATTTTCTACGCGTTGCGCCAGGGTGCGCCGTCCAGTCCGGCAATCGCGGGTGCTGCGGGAGGACTATTGGCCGCCGCTATCGGCGCTACCCTCTACGCGACCCATTGCTCCGACGACAGCCCGCTGTTCGTCAGCATCTGGTACCCCATCGGCATCACATTTGTCGCGGTGGCGGGCGCCCTTGCAGGGCGCCGGCTCTTGAGGTGGTAGCGCGGGGCATTTTGTTGCCCAACACCTCGCTGAAGCTCTCAAGTCTGCGTCTCACAAGATCAAGTCCTGGCGTGAGCGTGAGTTGCCGCCGGCATTCGGCCATGCATGGCGCTCGCACGACGCGGGGTGCAGAAATCCGACCCTTCCGGCGCCGGTGAACACATGTCGGTGAATACGGCCGGGAACACGGCCGGTCTGTGGAGTTTGCCCTCGCCAAGCCGGGCGGATTGGACTATACATACATTTTAAATACCTCTTTAGGGCGTCCAGCGGGAGTATTGCTCGATGCAGATTGCCATGGTTGACGGCGACTTCGAAGTTCCGGCCGAACTCATTGCCCATGGGCTCGATGTGCCGCTCGAAGAACTGCTCGGATTGATGCGCACAGGGGCGGTAACCAGCCGATGCGAGCGCGGCATCGAGCAGGACGCCGGACACCATAGGCTGACGTTCTTCCATAAGGCCCGGCGCCTCCGGCTCATCGTCGACGGTGACGGGCGCCTGATCCGGCGGACGGCGATCGACGCGGGCGATCTTCCGGTGCAGTCGGCGCTGCGTCGTCCTTGAATACATCCAACATGGAGAGCACGATGAACGAATTGTTCGCACACGATCGGACAGTGGGTGAAATCGCCGCCACACTCGCTGGCGCGACTGCGATCTTCCGAAGACATAAGATTGATTTCTGTTGCGGTGGCAATGTTCCCCTCGACGAAGCGGCGCAATCGCGCGGCGTCAAACCGGAAGTGCTCCGCGCCGAACTTGCCGAACTGGCGCAGGCATCCCCCGACGTGCCTGATGACCCCGTTGCGCTCGTCGACCACATCGTCGCGCGCTACCACGATGTCCATCGGCGAGAACTGCCGGAACTCACACGGCTGGCCCGGCGGGTCGAGGCCGTGCACAGAGCCCACGAGGCTGTTCCGGCTGGGCTCGCCGACGTCTTGGAGGCGGCCCAGCAGGAACTCGAGGAGCACATGCAGAAGGAGGAGCAGATCATCTTTCCCGCCATTCGCTCCGGCTACCGGGGCACGTTGTTTGCTCCCATCAAGGTGATGCGGCACGAGCATGATGGGCAAGCGCGTATCATTCACGCGTTGCAAGCGTGCTGCCACGACTTCGACTTGCCGGAAGACGCGTGCCGCTCATGGCAGGCGCTTTATGCGGGCGTGGAGAAGCTCGTGACCGATCTCACAGAGCACATCCATCTCGAAAACAACATCCTGTTCCCGCGATTCGAGTAGAACGCAGATCGCCTACGCGCATCAGCCTTGCGCGTGGAGCATGAATTGAGGAAGACTAGGCGGGCATGCCGGGCGATGTGCCTGGCCGCCGCTATTTGCATGAGCAGAACGGGAGAATTCCATGACCTCGCAGGAAACTTGGCTGCCTAGTCTCATCACTGCGACGCCTCAGGAGGGCTTCGAACTCGCGCTCAAGCTGTCGCGCATGGCGGTGAAGTACACCCAGCCGTCTGCCGATGTACGCGCGAAGCTGCGCGAGGACTACGCCGAGGATGCCGAGGCGCTGATTGCATCGTCTCACGTCGTTGCGGCGAATTTCGGCACGATCGCCGCGGCGAACGGCTATTGGCGCTGAGCCCGCGTCGCTGAGCAGCGTATGAGCGGCGAAATCCCTATCACCGAGACGATCGTCTTATGGCGATGCATCGGATGCGGCGCCATGGGGAACGCAGAAGAGTGTACCGGCAGTTGCCGGTACGAGCCGCTGCCGGTCGTCGGCGTCATCGAGCACGCCGCGATGCTCGAGGCGCTGGAGCAGATTTCGGAGTGCGCCGAACGCTTGACGGCGTTGGTGCGGCAAGTCGCCGGCGTTCCCGCAAACCCGCCGGATGCCGCAGAAACCTTCCGGTCACTTCAGCAGCAGGCGCGCGAGTGCCTTCGGACAATTCCAGCTGCCTCGCAGGAGCGCCCTGCCGACGCAGCCGAGCGTGTGGCCGTGTGGCTCTGCCGCTCCTGCGGCCATATCGAAGCACCGCAACAGTGCCTGGGCATCTGCATCCGCCGGAGCCAGGAGTGCGTGCGCGCCAGCGATCATGAGCGCGTTGTGCAGCAGATGGCCGGCCTTTGGAAGCGCGCGGGCGAGCTACGCCGGCTTGCAAACCTGCTTTCGTGGGTCGCGCCGCGCGAGGGGCAATTGGAGCGCACGCTTTGCGCGTTCAAACTCGAGGCGCGCGGCCTGCTTTCATCAGGATGAACCGACCCTCGCCCGTGCGCCCGATAACGCGGATGGCCCTTCGGCCCGGGATGAACTGCGCCCGGCACGGTAAATGGGGAAGGGCAACCGGGAAGGGACCGCATTGCAGAAGTGACCGATGTCATGGACAATATGATAATACCATTGGCAGCGTGACATACAGTTCATGAGCGTTTGACACACCGGTTGGAGACCATGACAAATCGACGACTGATCTACCTCGTCAGAGATCAGAAGCCGCTCGTTCTGCGGGACGGCGAACTGGTTCGAACAGCTTGTCAGGCCATGTGGCAGCGCCGCGCGGGGTCGGTCCTCGTCGTTGACGATCAAGACCGGCTAGTCGGCATATTCACCGGCCGCGATGCGGTGCGCCTACTGGGCAATACCGCCGCCGCCGCCGCAGCCCCACTTTCGCAAGCCATGACGCCCAATCCCGTTACATCGCCGCCGCAAGGCCGCGCCGCGGACGCCCTGCGAGCGATGATCCAGGGCGGGTTTCGGCATGTACCCGTGACGCAAGACGGCAAGATTCTCGGCGTCGTATCTCGAGCCGACTTCAAGGGAATGGAGTTCGAGGAATACCGCTGGAACAACGTCAGTCAGACACCGTCCGAAGCCAACCGGACACTTTCAGCGATCATCGAGCAGCAACAGCCCCTAATTCTTTCCGTCGACCACAAGGTGGCCGAGGCCTGCCGGCTGATGTCGGAGCGCAAGACGGGATCTGCTCTCGTCGCCGACAAGAGACAGCGCCTGAAGGGCATATTCACGGGACGTGATGCGGTGCGTGTGCTGGCAAAGGCAAAGGACGCCGCCGGCGCCCGCCTCGCGATGGCGATGACGTCCGATCCAGCCACCATGGCTCCTCAGAACCACGCCATAGATGCCCTGCGCCTCATGAATGACTGCGGCTTCAGACACGTCCCGGTCGTTTCCGAGGGACGTATATGTGGGGTGGTCTCACGCAACGACTTCACGGGAGTCGAGATCGATCGCCTCGACCAGGAGAACCACCTGATGGAGCGAATTTGGTAGCGTTCGCGTTCCCGATAGAACGCGCACCGCCCGTGCACATGCAGTTTCAAACCGGCGCCGGTGGCTGCTGGCGCCGCCCGCCCGACAACAGCGGACGCCCGACATAGCCATCCAACTCCCCGCGCAACCACAATCGCAACGGCTCCGCCAGGCTGACGCGGCGGGTGTTGCCCGCCGGATCCCGGTAGCGGGGATCGTACCTCCACAATCGCCACGCATAGAGGTAGCGCAAGCGCTGGAGCCGGGCTCCTTGCGTCATGATCCTCACCGGCGGAAATCTCTTCATCGCCGCGACGAGCGCACGATGGGGGGCGCCGAACGTTTTCCAGTACCAGGATCCCAGCAGCACATCCGCCGTCCGCACCCACAGTCTGCGAACCACCGGCACCAGGAAGGCGATCGGAAAGACGACGAGCAGAAAATGCAGGTAGATCTGGCTCGCGATCAATCCCGCAACGACGAGCAGTTTCACAACGAGCGGAAGGTCATGCCACAGCTCACGCGCGCGCCGAGTGGCAACCTGCAGCTTGCCGCGCCATCCTCGGGCGCGGCCCACGGCGGTGTCGCTGACGACAACGCTGGCCGCGTAGCCGATGCCTACCGCCGTCGCCGCGGACACCAGCCGTGACATACGGCGCAGGCCGATGCCGCGCGCCAGGAAACCCAGCAGACTGCCGCCCGTGCGAATAGCAGCGTTGGCGGCAAGGGCAACTCCGTTCCATAGGAATCGCCCGGCGGCGCCCAGCGCATCCTGCCCGGTGACGGCGTAGACCGCGACGGAGGAAACCACGACGAGGAGAGTGAACGCCCCATACCATCCCTTGCCTTTTCTCACGATTACCCCCCGCACGTGGTGCCTCCAAACCGCTTGCGCATCAGGTTTGCCGGCGCCAGGGCCCGATGAGCATCGGACCATAGGCCAGCGCGAACAGTCCGAAGGCGAGCGACCAGCAGGCGGTGGAGAGCGCGAGAAGCTCCAGATGGATCGCGATCGCGAACGGAGCGAGCACGCGGATCATCGCCGCGGCATTGGCCAGGGCGTAGATGACCAGTGTGGCGGCATCGGCGCGGCGTTCGCGTCCGGTATGGCTGCAACTGGTGCGTGTCATCACTGCCAAGGTCATGACGCCGATCGCTCCTGTGGTCAGCGCATGGATCGCTGCGGTTTCGGGCACGTCGGCCGGCAGCAGGATCGAAGCACCAAGCAGCGCTAGACCGATTGCGCACCAAAAGTAGGCAAGGTGAAGGATGAACACCATGCCGTCACGGACCGCGATCCATCCTCTCCAACGCAGAAGGCGGACAAGAAGGCCCGCGCCGGCGGCGATGAGCAAGGCGCCGCTGAGTGGCGCAAAGGGCTGGAGCACCCATGACGCCAGTCCGACTGCGGCCACACCCAGCGCGGCTTGGTCGAAGCGGCCATAAGGTGCCGGATCGGGCTTGATCTTGCGTTGGGCCATCCAGTTGCGGGTGAAGCTCGGCACCAGGCGGCCCCCCATCAGGGCGATGAGGAACGTGATGAGGCCAACCGTCATGCGCTCCGATACCGCGCCCAGTTCCGGCGCGATCATACGCGCGTGAAAGCAGACATTGGCGATGGCGAGTAGAGTTATGACAATGCAGGGCGCGAGGCTGCGCCAGTTGCTGGCTGCAACCTGCTCGCGCCAAAGGGCGAGTGCGAACACGATGAGGAAGGCTGCATCGATGAACGCAGCCATGGGTCCAAGGGCGCGATACGCCAGCATCGCCGCCCGCCCCGCGATCCACAGGGCGACGAGGAGGACAATGGGCCGCCCCGCAACGGGATAGTGTCCGGTCCAGTTCGCTCCAGCAATGGTCATGTAACCGACGATGACGGCGCCGGTATAGCCAAACAGCATCTCGTGTACATGCCAGTCGCGGGTAAGGACGATTCCCAAGCCATCGCCGACACCGAGCATGGGCAAAATCCAAAGAGGCATCGCCAGCGCCGCCCAGATGGAGGCGAGAAGAAAGAAAGGGCGAAAACCGAAGCTGAAGAGGGCAGGCCCGCGATAGTCGCGGAGGATTTGAGCGGTCGTCCTCAAGAGTTCATCCTCATTGCTTCCAGACCGCGCTGAAATTGCTTCTCTCCTGATGGCCATTCACCGGCCGTGCGTCAACCCTACCACCAATGATGGGCATTTCGAAAGAACGTGGCTTTTGCAGAAAAGGGCGTCCCACTGCCCCCATAGCGAACAAGGAAGCCGTCGAACGCCTCATCGAGCGCCAGCGTCTTTCGCAACTCCAGGAGGAAACGGGCAAAGGTTCGAAGGTCAGCCGGGTGCGTCACGCGAGCCCGTACCTGTGCAGCAACCGATACAGGTTACGTTCGGAGATGCCGAGCGCCCCGGCCAATCGCGCGCGGTGGCCAGAGTATTTCTCGTGGAGCATCTGCACGTAGCGCCGCCGCAGTTCTTCCAGCTCCGGCTCATGATCGAAGGCGAGCCGGATCTCCCCCGATGTCCCGCCAGGTTCGGTGGGCAGCCCAAGGTGCCGCGGGTGGATCACCGGCTCAGGGCCCGACAGGATCACCGCCCTTTCCATCACGTTACGCAGCTCGCGCACGTTCCCCGGCCAATCGTAAGCCACCAGAGCCTGCTCCGCCCCCCGCGACAGCTCCTTCTTCAGGCGCCGCGAAAAGTTGTGCTTTACCAGGAAGTGCCGCGCCAGGATGACGATATCCTCGCGCCGTTCGCGCAAGGGCGGCACGCAGATGGCGAAGGCGCTCAGCCGGTAATAGAGATCGGCGCGAAACCGCCCCTCCTGAACCATCGCCGCAAGATCGCGATTGGTCGCCGCCACGATGCGCGCGTCGGCCGTCAGATCCTTGACCCCGCCCACCCGCCGGAACTGGCGCGTTTCGATCACACGAAGAAGCTTGGCCTGCGCCGCCTGCGAAATTTCCCCGATCTCGTCGAGGAAAAGCGTACCGCCGTCGGCCGCCTCGATCAGGCCGCGCTTTTGGGCGATCGCCCCGGTGAAGGCGCCCTTCTCATGACCAAAGAGTTCCGATTCGAACAGGTTCTCGTGCAGCGTGCAACAGTCGAGCACGACGTAGTTGTGAGCTTTGCGCGGGCTGCGCTCGTGGATCTCGCGCGCGGCCAGTTCCTTTCCCACGCCGCTTTCGCCTTCCAGAAGCACGGTGGTGGGAGCCGGCGCCACCGCGTCGATCAGCCGGTCGAGTTCGCGCAGGGACCGGCTCTCGCCGACCATGAGGCTCTGCCGTTTGGCCTTCTCGCTGTCGCGCACGAACTCATAGTTGCGGCGCAGTTCGACGTTTTCCAGAGCGCGTTTGACCTCGAGCTCCAGCTCGTCGAGGTTGGTCGGCTTGGAAAGGTAAGCGACGGCTCCGTTGCGCATCGCCTGGACGGCATTCTGGATCGAGGCGTAGGCCGTCAGTACGATTACGGCGTGATCCTCGGCCAGTGAACCGATCACCTCCATGCCATTGACGTCGGGCAGCCGCATATCGAGGATGATCAGATGCGGTTCCGTCTTCGCCAGCACGGCCTCCGTCTCGCGCCAACTCGACGCCGTCACCACGCGAAAGCCGATTTCCTGCAACTGGCGCGAAATGAGCGTCTTCAGTACTGCATCGTCTTCGACGACGAGGATGGTCTTCTTGTCGGCTTCAAGTATCATGACTGCGCCTCATACCCCTCTGCCCGGGGGAACACGAGCGTGAACGTCGCCCCATGCCCCGGCCGGCTCTCGACCTCGATGCGTCCCTGGTAGCGCGTGGCGATAGCCTTGCAGATCGTAAGTCCAAGACCGGTGCCCTGCACGCCGTCGGCGCGCTCGCTGAAGAATGGCTGGAAGATATGCGGCAAGACGTCCGGCGCGATGCCCGCGCCCGTATCGGTAAAGGCAACAACAACATTTGCGTACTTGTGCCGGCCTGTGATCTTGAGCGTTCCGCCCTTGGACATGGCGTGAAATGCGTTCTGGGCAAGATTGAGCACGAGCATGCGCAATTCCGCGTCGGTGGCCAGCACCCGCAGATCCTCACTGCCCAGATCCATGACGAGCGTGATTTTGCTTTGCTCGGCTTCGTAACGAAGAAGCGAGATGACCTCAGGCACGATCACCGAAAACGATACGAGTTGGAGGCTGGCCGAGGGAACGTGGCTCAAGTCCAGCAGTCTTTTCGTGATGCTGATGCATTTGTCGATCTCGCCGTCAACCATGCCGAGATAGCTGACCGCTTCCCCGTCCAACTTCGCGCCGGGCGCCGCGTGCCGTAGGACGGCCTGCAGGCCGAGACGAACCGAGGCCAGCGGATTGTAGATTTCGTGCGCCACGCCCGCCGCGAGTTGACCGATCTCCGACAGGCGTTGTTCATGCGAGTCGCGGATCTGCTGTTCGAAATCGCGAATAGCCTCGATGATCAGAACCCGGCGGCGGCCGTCTCTTTCGAACATCAGTCGCCCAGCCGTCGTCTCGACGCGAAGCCTCGTTCCATCCGCGCGGACATGCTCATGAAGGTATTTGATCGGCATGCCATCTTCCATAATGGCATGGAAGGGGCACGTCTCCAGCGCCGGCAGGCAAGGCTCGCCGCGGCCATGGGTCAGGTAACACGGCACACCGATGAGCCTGTCGAGGTCCGCCCCGCTTTGATGCGCGTACGCGCGATTGGCCAAGACGACAGTATAGTTTTCGTCGATCACGCGCACGGCGTCGGGCACGGTGTCAATCAGCGCCTTCAGAAACGTCTCCTGCTCGCGGACCTCGCGCACGCCGCTCTCGATCTTGTCGGCCATACCGTTGAAATTGCGGCAGAGCGCAACGAGTTCGTCCTCTGCTCCGGGAGCGATCGCCACCCGTGAGCGCAGATCTCCGCAAGCCAGCGCCCGGCTCGCCTGATCGAGCGCCATGATCGGCGTCAGCACGTTGCGCTTCATGTAGATCCACACCGTCGCAAGGCCGGCGAGCAGCACCAATAGGCCGGCCCCGCTCATGGCCGCCGCCGCCTGCAAGGCTTCGCTCCGGATACCGGCGGCCTCTTGGTCGACGACGAGAACGCCGTTGACAGGTTTCACGCTCGCCGCGCCGTGGCACATCTCGCAAGGCTGGCGGTTGGCTATCGGATTGACGCTGCGCAGCACCTCGCCGCCTGCGGCCGCTGCGGCCAGACGCGTCGAGGCCGCGATCCGCCGCCCGGGGTCTGTCGCACAGTCGGCGCAGCCAAGCTCCGCGAACGACAGCGTGTCGCCGAGCCTTGCCCTGTCACTGGCGAACCTCACCTGACGCTGCGGATTGACGATCATCACGCTCGTGATGCCTGGCTGCGTTCCCAGCCGGCTGACGATCTCCTGCAATCCGGGCAGGTCGCGCTTCAGCATGGCGTTCTCGAGCGAAACCTGGAGAAGGCGGCTCACCTGTTCGGAGGCACCGCCCCGTTCGGCGCTGAGCCTGGCGCGGTAGGTTTCCACGAACAGGGCAAGAAACACGATCGAGGCGAGCGCAAGAACGAGCGCAAGGCCGGTGAGAACCTTACGGCTCAGGCGCCCGGATGCACCGGCGGCCGCCGCATCGGCGTTGCGATGAGCGCAATCGTCCATGATACGCAAGCTCTCCCTGCCCGCAGCTATCTCTGCACTTGAAAGAGGCAGCCGGGCTTGTGGGCGACCGCGCAGATCCGGCAGACGGTCGCGATCTGCTCGTGACTTTCTGCACCATGCGAGCGCGGAAGGTGGAAGGGCGCGCCGCACTTGTCGCATTTGGAGTCGATCAATAGCATCCTCTTTTGCGCCTGAGGCTGCATCTGCGCGATCATCACCGCGCCGAATTCGCACACATCCCTGCACAGACCGCACCCCGTGCACCGTTCCGCCGACAGGGCATACCACTGCGTCGGGGCGCATCCCTCCAATCTGATGGCGCCGTGCGGACAGACACGGCTGCACGCATCGCAACCCACACAAGCGCCCTCGTCGAGCGAGGGGACGAAGCGATGGACGGCCCCTTCCGGCAGGTGCGCCTGCTGTCCCCTCGCAGGCAGTTCCGCGCTGGTTGCAGCCAGAATGGACCTGAACAGCGCCCTTCGCCCTTGATCTATGTCATCTGCCTGCCGCCGCATCGAAAGCTGTGCGCGCCGCCACGCACTCAGGCTCAGCCGTTCGTGTTGCGGTTGCGGCTCGAGCCGGGAGGCCCGCATCGCCGACCAGCGCGCCAGCGCCCCTTCGAAGCTCCAAAAGCGGTCTTGAGGGCACGACGAGCACCCGGCACAGGAGGTCAGCACCACGTCCACACCAAGAGCGTCGAGTGCGGCAAGATCGCGATCACCCAGCGCATGCAGGCAGGGCACGGCGCCCGGACCATCAATGAGCCCGTCCTGCCGGCAACCCCACAGCGCCACACCCGCACTACGATCGACAAGCGGCTCGAGGCGAACGCCCTCCAGGGAAATGGCATCCTCCGGACATGCCGGACGGCACAAGCCGCAACCGTCGCACGCCTCCGCGTCCAGACCGAGCGCGCTGTCGGTCAGCATGATGGCATTACGTGGACAAGCCTCGACGCAGGCCCGGCACGTGGCGGACGCGAGAAGTCCGTGCACACAGCGCTCGCCGTCGAATGCGGGCAATTGCCCGCTGCGCGCGCTCCCTGTCGTACTCGCACCCGTTGCTTCGCCTGGATGTTCGTCGGTCATGCACGTGTCCGTCGTTGTTTCACCAGGACGGCGCGACACCCGGAACATAGGGCCGTTCGGAATCTGCCGCGCATGCGGCATCCGGTTTGGCTGCTACAGCCTCCGTGCGGGGCCTCTCGATGCCGGTCAACGCGGTCAGGTGATCGCGGACTTCGTCAAGGTAGCTCGACGTGACGAGTGACAGGGCGGCATACCAATCGGGCGCACGGGCCACCATCAGGCGGCGCGCGTGCAGGCTGGCCCACTTCAATATATGCTCGTCCATGAACCGCGCCGCGGCGCTGAGATCAGGGGTGCTGAGATCAGCTCCGGCCGCATCCTCGCCCCTCAGCAAATGCGCGATGAAGCGCAGTTGCAGCACCAGATGATCATCGGGCCGGTTGGCGGCGTCGGCCACCTTGAGCTTGTGCCGGCGGTAGAAGGCGCGCACCTGCAGCATCGGCTCCTGCCGCTCGAGTCCTTCATCGGTGAGCCAAACGGATTCCGTCGGCGCCGCCCGGTAGGTATGGTTCAGGTAGACATCGGCATAGCCTGCTGCCAAGTCATCGAGCGCAGCATGCGTCACCGGCCGCGGCAGGGCGTTCGCCGCCAGCCACAAGGCTTCCAGTGCGGCAAGTCCGGCATCCTGCACGAGTACGAGGCCAAGTTGATCTTGAACCGGCCCCGCCTGCACCGCGCCGACAACCTCGGCGGAGGGCTCCTTGTCATGCAGCAGCGCCAAAAGCTCCAGATCGCCTGCGACCGCATTGGCGAAGGCGCACACGTCCGGGCCGGCCTGCTCGGTCTGTTGGAGTTTCTCCTTCCCCGATAAGGCACTCATTTCACCACACCCTTGCTATGCGGAACGAAAACGATGGAAGGATGCGTGAGTTCCGGATCGGCCATCGACTGCACCTGACTGACGATGAAGTCGTTGGGTCCACGCGCCTTGGTCTGATAGGTGCCCTCGCGCAGTTCGTCGATCGGACCGATATCGAGAACGCGCATCATGCAGGCCATGACGCAATAGGGTTTGCGGCCCGCCTCGATCTCGTCGACGCACATGTTGCACTTGGATACGATGTTCAGCTCGGGGATGAACTGGGGCGCGCCGAAGGGGCATGCCGCTTCACAGCGCCGGCAGCCGATGCACAAACTGGAGTCAATGTCGACGATGCCGTCCTTCGGGCGCTTGTAGATGGCTCCCGTCGGGCAGGTCGGCAAGCATGCCGGTTCCGCGCAGTGGTTGCACGACATGTTGACCTTGTAGGCGTAGACGTCGGGAAACGTACCGCCCTCCACATAGGCGACGCGCCGGAAGCGCGGGCCGGGCGCCAGTCCGTTCTTGTCCTTGCAGGCGATCTCACACGCCCGGCAGCCGATGCAGTCGACGTTGTTGTGAATGAAGCCGAGCTGCATCTGCGGCTTGACCGGCTCGTAGACCTCGCGTTTGCGACGCTTGACCGCTTCCTTGATCTTGGCCTTGTCCGTGGGCTGGGCCATGGATTGCTCCTACCTTCGGGCTAGAGCGCTTTTCGCAAAAAACGGGAACCGGTTTTCCGACAAGAAGCGCGACAAAACAAATGGGCAGAGCCGTTCGTGCGATTTTCACGAAACGCTCTAGAGATCGCGACGGAAGACGTGGCTGCGCGCTGTGGCGAGCTGGTCCCATCCCGGCCGATGCTGCAGTTCGGTTTTCTTCACGTTGACGAGCACCGTGTTGTAGGCGAATGCCCCCGCGGGACTCGGCTCGTCGAGCGTGAGGAAATCGGGATTGCCGGCCCTGTCGACCCCGTTCTCGTCGAGATCCATCCACGCGCCCTCGTGCAGCACCGCTACCCCCGGCATGCATCGCTCGGTGACATAGGTCGGCACGACGCATCGCCCTCGCTCGTTCCACACCTCGACCGTGTCGCCCGTCTTCACCCCTAGCTTTTGCGCATCGGAGGCATTCAGGGTCAGCTCCTGCTGGTAGGTCTCCCTCAGCCAACCGATGTTGTTGAAGATCGAGTGCGTGCGATGGCGCGGATGCGGGCTGATGAGATGGAAAGGATAGTCCTTCGTCTTGGAGCTGTTGAGGCTCTCCCAGGGTTCAATCCATTTGGGAATGGCCGGAATCTCGTAACCGTACTGCGTCTTCGTCCAGTCGGTGATGCCGCCAAGAACGGTAGAGAAGATCTCGATCCTGCCCGACGGCGTCTGGAACGGAGTCCCCTTTTCGATCTGGTCCTGGAAGGCGACATGCGGGCGGGCGAGCTTAAACTTGTAGACGCCGCGCTTCTTGAACTCCTCCCAGCTCATCGTCACGCTCTGGTGCCCCATCACCCGGTCGCGCCACCAGGCCGAAAGATAGGCCTCGTCAGTGTCGTCGTCGTTCAAGAAGTACTCGCGCGAGGCGCGCGGGTTGAAACGCGGCCCGAACCCCAGACGGTAGGCGAGTTCCGTGAACACCTGGAAGTCGGTTTTCGACTCGCCCATCGGCGCGATGACCCTCGGGCGATGGATGTAGTAATGCCCCTTGTACCAGGGCAGCGCCACATCGTGCCGCTCGAAATGCGTCGCGATCGGAAGAAGGAAGTCCGCCCAGATGCCGGTAGGTGTGATCGTCGAGTCCATGCACACGAGCAGGCTTTCGCGCTCGCCCTCCGCCTCCAGCTTGCGGATGGCGTTGATCTCCTTGTTGATGTTGGTGAGCTGATTGATCCAATCCGAGCCCTGCCAGAAGATGCCGCGAATGTTGGGGATCATGCCGTCGAGATTGTCCGAGCGCGGCCAGCAGCCGATCTCCTCGCGCTTGACGTTGGGATAGTTGAGCACACAGTGCGCCCACCGGTCCGACTTGATCGCACAGAACCAGACGTTGGCGAACTCGTCGTAGGGATAGGCAACGGCCTCGGAATGGAACGCCTTGCCAACACCCTCCGAACTGCCGCCGAGCACCCCGATGTTGCCCGTCATCGCCTGCACCGCGGCGGCCATGCGGTTGTACTGCTCGCCGTAGGCGTTGCGCCCGGGCGACCAGGACGCCTTGAGCGCGGCGGGCTTGGTCGTCGCGTACATCTCCGCCAGTTTCTTGATGTCGCTGGCCTTCACGCCACAGATCGGCTCGGCCCATTCCGGTGTCTTGGGCTGCCCGTCGCGCGTGCCGAAAATATAGTCCCTGAAGCTTTCCCGGTCCTTTGCCCAGTCGGGCATCGTCCCGCTGTCCATGCCCAGCACGAACTTGTCGATGAACTGCTGGTCGTGGAGATCGTTGGCGAAGATGTGATGCGCCATGGCCGCGAGCATCGCCGCGTCCGTATTCGGCTTGATGGGAATCCACCACGCGTCGTAGACGGCCGCGCTGTCGGTGTACTGCGGATCGACGAGCACGAACTTGCAGCCGCGCTGCTTGGCGAGCCGCATATAGTAGAACGTGTTTCCGCCATGGAAGGTGTAGGCGGGATTCCACCCCCACATGATGATCAGTTTCGAATGGGCGAACGCGTCGTCCTCGTTGCCGTCTTCGATCGTGCCGAATGTCATGCGCGAGGAGAACGTCGTTCCCTGGTAGGACGGCACCGACCACGAACTCGTCCGGCAACCGAACATGCCAAGAAAGCGCGCAAGCAGGCCCTCGATCTGGTCGGACTTGTGCAGGACGCCGTAGGAGGCCCCCGCGTAGCTCTGGTCCAGCAATGCGGTGGGGCCGTATTTCTCCTTCAGATACACCATTCTCTCGGCGATCTCGCCCAGGGCTTCGTCCCACGACACGCGCTTGAACTTCGCCTCTCCGCGCTTGCCGATCCGCTTCATCGGATAGAGCAGCCGTTCTGGAGAATAGAGCCTAGCCCTGTATGAGCGGCCGCGCAGGCATGCGCGCACCTGCGGCTCTTCCTCAGTATCTTTTCCGAAGGCGCCGCCCTCCTGGTAGCGGCCGTCGTCGGTGGAAAGCCGGACGATGACGTCGCCCTTCTTGTGTGCGACCAGCATGTGGCGCGAGCCGCAATTGTGCGCGCAGCTCGTGACGACAGTAGTCAGTTCGTCATCCCTGGGATAAGGCTCGTAAGCGAAGGCTCGTGCGGGCCGCGACCCGCTGCCCTGGGCGAGGGCCGCCACCGTCACGCCCGCCGCCGCCGACCTCAGCACGTCGCGCCGGTTGGGATTGATCGCGGATCTCCAGGACTCGGTGTGCCAAGAGCCTGCCTTCCTAGGATCGGTCATTTCTCGCCTCCATCGACCCGTTCCGCAACGCGCACGCCGAGGTGCGCGCCGCACTGCAATTCATGCCGGCGATACTGCGGCCAAGCTCTCGCGACCAACTCTCACGGGTTGGGCGAGGCCGGCTTGTCGGCCGCTGTGCCGCCCGTTCCTTGTTGGGCGCCTTCCTGCGGCCCGGCCGCAGGTGTCGGCTTGCTGCCGTCTCCCGGTTTCTGCTCCGAGCATCCGGATGCGATCAGCGCCAAAAATGCCGCGCCCGCCACCGCCGCGATCTTCTTCGTTTTCATCATGAGCGCCTCCGCCTCAGTCGAACTCGATTTGAATTATTTCACGCCGACGAGATGCTCCGGCGCCGATTGCGTCGGCCGATCCTTGGCCCAGTCGGGAACAGCAGGGTCCATCCCGGGCCAGGCGTGGCGCGGATAGGGAAAGCTGATGCGATACCACGCGCGACCGCCGTGGCAGCCAAAGCACGTATCCGCGTTGATCTTTGCGTCGTCCTCGATGGCGGCCGCCTTCAGATAATTGACGTTGTGCCGCACGGTGCGGAATTGGTCTGCATGGCAGCTGAGGCATCCGTTCGGCGCCTCGGGCGTCTCCATCCCTTCCCGCAGGGCGTGCCACGGCTGCTCGTCGAATCCCATAAACTGCCCGGGGAATTTGCCGTGACACAGCAGGCAGGTCTTGGATGGCTCCACCATCTTACGCAGGGTGAATGTGGCGGGCCCCGCAGTAGCGCTCGCTCCAGGCGCTTCCTCGCGCGGATCGTTGCCCTGGTGGCAGAAGGTGCACTTGAGGTTCATCACCTTGATCGCGAACGGCGAATCGAGATGACGGGCGTGGAAGGTCATCTGCTCGCCCTCATAGGTGTCGAGCGTCTGATACCAGGCAACGGATTGACTGGCCGCAACACCCGCCAGCGATTTCTCGCGCGGCTTGCTGTCGAGGATCTCGCGGTGGCAGGCCAGACACTGCTCGTTCGTGGCGGCGGTAATCGCGGGCTTGAAATGCAGCGGATGCCAGCGTGCGGCGTTGTAATCGGTGATCGCCGCCAGCGCATCGAGCGTCGCCTGACTCTCGGGCTGATCTTGCGTCTTGGGCTTCGCCTTCTTATCGGCTTTATCGGCAGTTGCCGCGCTCGCCGTCCCCGCAACAAGACCAGAACGCCGCGCGGCGGCATCCGATCCGCCGGGCACCGCGAGTGATTGCGAGAGCAGCAGCCCGATAAAGAGCACGACGAGAGGCGTCGCGGCCCGAATATAGCTTGGCTTCGGCTTTGTGTTGCGCGCGTACCTGCCACTCATCGTAGCTGCTCTCCATTCTGGAAATTGTGTGCCCCGGCTGGCTTCGGGAATGCCGCGGGGTGATGGCGGGCAGGTCGACCGGGGTACCGGCCGACCTCTTCCCAGGCGAATGGGCGCGTCACTTGCCCTTTTCGTCCTTCGCCCCTTCGTTGGCTTTGTCGCCGGACATGCCGCCCATGCCACCCATGCCGCCCATGCCAGACATGCCCTGCGGATTGTGAGTCCACTCGGCGCAAACCCAGCCCGGGCCAGGACTGCCGGCCATGCCCGACATGCCGCTCATGCCACCCATGCCCGACATACCGCCCATGCCGCCCATGCCCGACATGCCGCTCATGCCGCCCATGCCCGACATACCGCCCATGCCACCCATGCCCG